>NZ_AP014946.1:697500-1993745 GCF_002355335.1 Variibacter gotjawalensis | reverse complement strand
TCAATCCGGCGACCATCGAGCACCATCTCTTTCGTGCGCGCAGGGCCGATCACGTCAAGCAGCTTCGTGATATCTTCATAGCGATACGGAAGACCGAGCTTCACAGCTGGCACAGCGAAGCGTGACGTGGGTGTGCAGAAACGGAAATCGCACAGCAGCGCAAACTCGAGACCGGCACCGAGACAATAGCCATCGATTTGTGCGATGGTGGGCTTGGTCAGGCTGCCGAGCTGATTGCAGACGATCCGCTGCAAATTGTTGTAGTGAGCAACCTGCTCCGGCGTGCTGCGTACTTTATCGAATTCGGACACGTCATTTCCGGACGAGAAAGAACGCTCACCTGCCCCGCGGAGCACAAGCACGCGCGCATCTTTCGCTTCGGTGAAAGATTGCAGCACGCCAGGCATAGCTTGCCACATCGCGAAATTCATCGCGTTGTGCTTGGCCGGATTATTTAGGGTCAGCGTCGCAACGCCGCCCTCCCCTGAAAGCTGCAGATAGTCGGTGCTCATGATTTGCTCCGCCTTCAGACAACGTCTTGCGCGCGCAGCGCAGCGATCTTCTCGGCAGTAAAGCCGAACTCGTTCAGCACTTCGTCCGTATGTTGACCACGCTCCGGTGTTGCTCGCGCTTGGCGTTTTCCACGACTCATCGACACTGGGCTGCGCAGAAGATCGAGTTTGCCGAGGCGCGTGTGATCGACCGGAAGACGCATATCGAGCGCAGCGACATGCTGATCTGCGAACATATCGTCGACGCCGTAAACCGGACCGCACGGAACGCCGGCAGCGTTAAGCCGCTCGACCCAATAGCCGACCGAATTCGTGATGAAACGCTCTTGTAGGATCGCGTTCAACGAGTCGCGGTTTTGCGACCGCAAGCCTTCAGTCGAGAAATCAGAGCGACTCAAAACGTCGCCGAGTTCGAGCGCCTCGCAAATCCGACGCCACATCGTCTCGCCGCCACCCGCAAGATTCAGCATTCCATCATTCGCACGGAACAGCCCAGTCGGAATGCTCGTCGGGTGATTGTTGCCGGCTTGACCGGGACGATCCTTGTCGATCAACCATCGCGTCGCCTGGAAATCCATCATCGCGATCTGCGCTTCAAGCAGCGACGTATGAACCCACTGGCCTTCACCGGAATTCTCCCGCTCGAGCAGCGCGATGAGGATCCCAATCGCGGCGTAAAGTCCCGCCGAGAGGTCGGCAACAGGAATGCCTGCACGTATGGGACCCTGCCCCGGCAGACCTGTCACCGACATCAGCCCGCCCATACCCTGGGCAATCTGATCGAAGCCGGGACGGCGCGCATAGGGGCCCGACTGTCCGAAGCCCGAAATGCTCGCAAGCACGATACGTTTGTTGATGCCCTTAAGGTTCACGTAGTCGATACCGAGCCGTTGTTTGACGTCGGGCCGGTAGTTCTCGGCCACGACGTCGGCTTTGGCGACGAGAGAATAAAAGAGCTCTCGCCCCTCCGGCACTTTCAGATTGAGTGTGATGCCGCGCTTGTTGCGATGCGTATTTTGGAAGTCGGATCCATCGCGTTCGCCGCCCATCCCCTTTGAGCCATCAATTGCTTCGGGCGGCTCGATCTTGATGACATTGGCTCCCCAATCCGCGAGTTGGCGCACTGCGAGCGGGCCCGAGCGAACCCGCGTAAGGTCGAGCACCGTGAATCGAGATAGCGGCATGTCCGACTTCCTGTTGCTAATCAGCGGCCGCAATCAATCGAGCCGGATACCAGCTGCGTCAATGACGCCGTTCCATTTGGTTGTTTCGGTAGCGAAAAACGTCCTGGCATCCGTCACGCTATTGCCGACGATGACGGCACCGAGTTTCTTGAAGCGTTCGATCGTCTCAGGCTGCTGGAGGATTCTGCGAATGTCCGCATTTAGCTTCTCGACGACTGCACCCGACACCGTGCTCGCCACCGCAATTGTGAACCAAGCAGTCGCGTCATAGCCTGGCACGCCAGCTTCGGCGATGGTTGGCACGTTCGGAAGGCTCGGCGATCGCGTCGAACTGGTGACACCAAGAACGCGTACGTTGCCGTTCTCGATGAAGGGAAGCGCAGTCGGCAGATTTTCGAACATCGCTTGAATCTGGCCGGCTACGAGGTCGTTCAGCGCAGGCCCGCTGCCGCGATAGGGCACGTGCGTGAGCTTTGCATCGGCTTTCAACTTGAAAAGCTCAGCGATCATATGGGTCGACGATCCATTGCCGGCCGAACCAAAATTGATCGCGCCGGGCTCCTTCTTTGCGAGCGCCAGAAATTCTTTGACATCCTTTGCAGCGATGGACGGATGCACGATGAGAGCATTCGGCACCTCAGCGAGGATCGTCACAGGCTGCAAATCCTTCGCCGGGTCATACGGAAGTGACCGGTAGATCTTGCTCGCCGCGTGAATGCCGATCGTTCCGAGCAATAGTGTCGAGCCATCACTCGGTCCTCGCGCTACAGTCTCGGCACCTATGTTTCCACCCCCACCCGGGCGATTCTCGACGATAACTTGGCTGCCGTTGATCGCACCGAGTTGCTGCGCAACGATACGGCCAAGCACATCGGCAGTGCCGCCCGCAGCAAACGGAACGACAATTTTCATCTGATTAGGTTGCGCTGACGCTATAGGCGAAAGAGCAGTCATGGCGATCGTAAGGGCAGTCACGACGAAAAAACGCATAGTGTTTGGCTCCCAAACAACGAGTGGCGACAACCCCGGCACTTGCCGCGAGATCAGCACGGCAATGGCGAAGCATACGAAGCCTCATTCTATTTCGGCCAATCGTATTATGTCGCCTAGCTATGCATGTTTGATATAGGATCGCGAGTCAGCGCCGCGATTGCCGCGGCGCCCGTAGCTTCGAGCCGAAATGTTCGCCGATCCGTGACATTAGATCGGCTGCCAGCGAAGACATGGCGACATGCGTCGGATAGGCGACGAAAACTTTGACTGCGAGTGCTGGCCTAATCGGTACAACCCGAATGCGGTCGGCAAACACCGACGCGATATATGGATTGACGATCCCGATCCCCGCTCCTGCTTCGGCAAGTTGGCATATGGTCGCCGAATAGGTTGTCTCAATCACCGAGGCAGGCCTCACGCCCGCATGCAGCAAGACGCGGCGCCATTCATCGCTTAAGTCGTCATCGCGATCGAGGGTCAACAGGATTTCATCGTGGAAATGACGTGCCGCGATGTGAGGTTCCTTTGCCAAACGATGCGAACGGCTCATCACGCAAACGGCCGCCACCTGATCAACCGTTTTGGCTTGCAGCTGCGAACCCTCCACCTGGATCCGATTTGTGGTCAACCCGACATCATAGAGACCATTAACGAGCCCTTCGCGCACGTAGTATGAACCTATTGTACGTAGGGTGGTCCTGACGTCGGGATGGCTCTGCTGGAATTTCGCGATGATGCTCGGCATTACACTCATGCCCAGCGCCGGCGTGCATGCAATGCGAACGATCCCGGTACCGGACCGCCGCAGCAGGCTAATGGTCTCTTCGATCGTTTCGAGACCAAGAAAATTACGCTGTACCGCTTCGAAGAGTTTCACAGCCTCCGGCGTGGGCCGCAGTCGACCGCGATCTAGTTCGAACAGTTTGAGTTTAGCTGCGCCTTGGATCTGTGCGAGCGAGCGGCTAATCGACGGCTGGGTCGTGTTTAGCATGTTGGCAGCCGCGATCGTCGTTCCAGTAATCATAACGGCGCGAAACGCTTCGATTTGACGGAAATTTAGACGTCCAGCCACTCATCACTCCGGGAATGCTTGAGCGATACGGTATCAACCTTGCAGCGCTGTCTACAAGTTCACCCCAACACCTTCAGGGGAATGAGGTCGCGATAATCGACGGCTATCGCTGGATACTCGACGAAATATTGTTGAGGCCCTGGTCGCTCACAAACGCGTTGATCGCTCAGACATCGTCGGAACTTCTGCTGGACTTCCTCGAAGAATGGAGCGTCAGTGTGCGAACTAGGGGTCGGAAACCAAACGCGCCGGCTTCGCAGATTTCCCTGCCAGTGCTGTATCGCGACGGTGGGGCTTTGGTCGTGCGGGAAGACCCCGCGTGACTGGAGCGCCTTATGAATAAGCTAGCGAATACGGCGAAAGCCCCGTCGGCATCGGAGCAGCGGCGAAAGGGTAAGGTGGTCGCGAAGAAGCCGGCCACAAATCCAATAGCTCTGACAATCAAAAAGCAGACGGCGCTATTGATAGCGCTCCGCCTACTCCGCGGCTCGACAATCGCGCGCCTCGTTGAGGTTAGCGGTTGGCAAGCACATTCGGCTCGCGGGTTCCTAACTGGCAAAGTCAAACAAAAGCTCGCGCTCATTTTGCTATCCGAGAAAGTTCGTGGCGTTCGCCGATATCGGATATTGCCATGAGCATGCTCGAACCTCTCAATCATTCGCATGCAACAACGCCAGCTGTGACAGCCGATGCTAAAATCGCTGTGGCGATTGCTGAGCTTGAAACCCTCGATCGCGATGGCCTGCGAGCGCGGTGGAAGGCAGTGATCAAACGAGATGCGCCACCGTATCTGCCCCGCTGGCTGATGTTCAGGATCTTGGCATACCGAGTCCAAGCGGCGGCCTACGGTGACCTCGATCGCGCCTCGGTCAGACTTCTCGATGGAATTGCTGACGAATTGGAGAAACAGCGCGGACAAGCTAATACGTCAGGTCGCAGGCGGAACGTTTCAGTGTCCATTCCTCCCGCTCCGCGCGCTCCAATCCGTCCCGGGACGATTTTAGTCCGCGAGCACGAGCAGAAGCTGCATCATGTCGTGGTGACGAAAGATGGCTTCAGCTGGAATGGCGCAGAGTTCGGGAGCCTCAGCGAAGTCGCGTTCGCGATCACGGGCACACGGTGGAACGGCCCGAGATTTTTCGGCCTGCGCGCGAAAACCGCGCGAAACGGCGCGGCAGCTTCGCCATGAGCAAAACAACTTCGTCAAAGATTCTCCGCTGCGCGATCTATACGCGGGTTTCAACTGAGTACGGTCTTGAGCAGGCTTTCAATTCGCTGGACGCGCAGCGCGAGGCCTCTGAAGCCTACATCAAGAGCCAAGCGCACGAAGGGTGGCGACTACAGCCCGGCCACTACGACGACGGCGGCTTCTCGGGCGGCAATCTCGATCGTCCTGCCCTGCAAAAGCTGTTGGAAGCAATCCGGCAGCGCCGGATCGATGTGGTCGTCGTCTACAAGGTCGACCGCCTCACCAGAACGCTTGCCGACTTTGCCAAGCTTGTCGAACTCTTCGATGCGCACGGGGTGTCGTTCGTATCCGTCACCCAGTCGTTCAACACGACCAGTAGCATGGGACGCCTCACCCTCAACGTCCTGCTCTCGTTCGCGCAATTTGAGCGGGAGGTGACAGGAGAGCGCATCCGCGACAAGGTTGCGGCCTCGAAGCGCAAAGGCATGTGCATGGGCGGCCCGGTGCCGCTCGGCTACGACAACGTCGACAAAAAGCTGGTCCCGCATCCTGAAGAGGCCGAAACCGTTCGCGAGATTTTTGCGACCTACCTGCGGCAACGGTCGCTGACCAAGACCGTCATCGAGCTTCGTGACCGCGAGATCGTCACCAAGCGAACGCGTGGCAAAGGCGGCGTCAAGGGCGGGCTGCCATTCGCCAAAAACCCGCTCAACCACATGCTCAAGAACCGCCTCTACGTCGGCGAGGTCGGACACAAAGGCAAATGGTTTCCTGGCGAGCACCCCGGCATCGTCGACAAAGCGGTGTTCGATCAGGTTCAGGAAATTCTGACATCGCAGGGCTTCGACTACAGCGTCCGGCGCCTGCCTCCCGGCATGTATCCGCTCGTCGGCAAAATTTTCGATAGCGCCGGCTATCGTATGACAGCCGTCACAGCGCGCAAGAACGGCCTGCATTATCGGTATTACGTTTCGAGTGCGCGCAAGCACGGTGACGCGAATGCCGTCGAGCGTATGCGCGCGTCCGCTGACCAACTGGAAGAAAAAATCGTCACCGCTATCAGGTCGGAGAGCGGCGATGTTGCGGTTGACGACCTATTCCAAAGGATCTGCAAAGTCGTTCTGCGGCGAGACCACGTCATCGTGGATATCACGAACCAAGAATTCGGTGAGACCAAATCGATCAGGCTTCCTTGGTTACCCGGCCGCATCCCGCACCGCCAAGTACTCGATCCCGATGCCAGTACTGGCGTCGCGTCGAATTCTGCAAGGCTTCGGTCCGAGAAACGCGCCCGCATGCTGCATGCGATCGCGCGCAGCCGGCGCTGGGTGGACGATCTGATAGATGGAAAGGTGCGCGGTCTCAAGGCACTCGCCAAACGCGACAATAGAACCGAGCGTTCGGTCCGGATGAACATCAATCTCGCATTCGCCAAGCCCGAGATTGTCGAAGCGATCATCGCGGGCAGTTCAGAGCGTTGTTTGTCTCTTGCTAGCATGAAAGAGATGCCGGCTATTTGGGGCGATCAAAATTTCTCAGTCGGCGAAGACGCATCAGCTTCAATAAGCTTCCGTCTGCTAGAGAGTCGTCGGCGGGCCGACAATTGAGGCCCCTTAAGGCGCGGAGTTAGCAAAGAAGAACCGTATTGAAATCGCTTGGACGGTTCGGCTGCACGCTTGACGAGCGCTCAGGGCTTGCGCTGAGATGTAGCAGGCCGCCAAAAAAGAGCAGCTCAGGAGGAAACCGATGTCGAAACGGCTGACCGAGGCTGAAGTCGCCGCGTATCACGAGAACGGTATCCATTATCCGCTACGTGTGATGTCGAGCGAAGATGCGGACCGGCTCGCCCAGCGGTTCCAAGATAACGGCGACATCATCAAGGGACGGCTGAACCAAAAGCCGCACCTTCTTTTCCCATGGCTTGATCAAATGATCCGCGATCCACGCATCTTGGACGCGGTCGAGGATGTGCTCGGTCCTGACATCTGGTGTTGGGGCTCGCAATTCTTCGCCAAGCCGGCCGGTGGAGACGCCTACACTTCATGGCATCAAGACGGAACCTACTGGGGGCTCTCGTCCACCGACATCGTCACCGCATGGGTCGCACTGACGCCGTCGACGAAGGAGTCTGGCTGCCTTCAGGTGGTGCCGGGCACGCATCGCAGCCAGGTTCCGCATGAGGACAAGTTTGAGGAATCCAACATGTTGTCGCGCGGGCAAGAGATCGCCGTTGAGGTGGACCCCGCGACGATCGTTGATGTCGAGCTGCAGCCGGGCGAGATGTCGCTGCATCACGTTCTGCTTTTTCATGGCTCGGAGCGCAATCGCGCGAAGCTGCCGCGCGTCGGATTTGCCATTCGCTACGTAGCGACTCATGTGAAGCAAATGTCGCCGCATCGTGAAACTGCAATGCTGGTCCGCGGGATGGATCGCTACGGCCACTTCGATCGCGAAGTTGCTCCCGAAAGTGAGATGCATCCCGATGCGGTCGCGCGCCACGAGGCGATCGTGGATAACCAACTCAAGATACTCTACGCCGGTGCATCACAAGCTGGGAAGCTTGGTCCTGCACCAACCGATGCTCGTCGCGATTCCGCGATGTAGCGCCAAGAGCGACGGACGCTGCCGTATGAGCGGCGCCGCAGGACCGAGGAGGAAACCCGATGAAGCGCCTTTCCGCGTGGCTTTTCGCCATCGCCGCCTTGACCAGCGCATCCGCCGCGACCGCGCAAGAAATCCGGATACGTTTTGCACACTCGCTCTCCGCGACGGAGCCCGCGCATCTTGCGGCCGAATTCTTTGCCAAGAACGTGGCGGCGCGCACCAACAATCGCGTCCAGATCCAACTCTTTCCGGGCGAGCAACTCGGCCCAGGCAAAGAAGTCAACGAAATGATCCGCCAGGGCGCCAATGTGATGAACATCACGGACCCGGGCTATCTGTCCGACTTCGTCCCTGACATCGGTGTCCTGAACGGCCCCTACCTCGTCAAGACTCCGCAAGAGTACGAGAAGATCCTCGCGTCCGATTGGTACAAGGATGTCGAGAGGCGTCTTGAAAGGTCAGGCTTCAAGTTGATCATGGCGAACGGTTTCTTCGGCTATCGCCATCTCATCGCCGATAAGCCAGTGCGAAAGCCCGAAGACATTGCCGGCATGACGGTACGTGCCCCGCCGAACACAATGTGGATCGAAACGTTCAAGTCGATGGGCGCTCGGCCGACCACGGTGCAATGGTCGGAAGTCTACAGCGCGTTGCAGCAGAACGTGGTCCAAGCTGCGGAAGCACCGCTCGGCTCGCTATGGGGGTCGAAGCTGCACGAGACACGCAAGGTGATCTCGCTGACGCGGCACTTTACCGCGTTCACCAACTGGCCGATCAACGCGAAATATTTCGCGACGCTTCCGGCCGACGTTCAGCAGATCCTCATCGAGGAGGGCAAGAAAGCCGGTGCCGAAATGACGCGGCTCACGCTCGAACTCGAGAAGGATTACATCCAAAAATTCAAGACGGCCGGCATCACCTTCGTCGAGGATGTCGATCTCGATGCCTTCCAAAAGGTGACCACACCAGTCTACAGCGCGTTTCCCAAGTGGACGCCGAAGCTTCAAGAGACCGTGCTCGGTACGTTGAAGTGAGGAGTCGTTTTGACGCTGCGGTAGCCGCGCGTATTCGATGGAGGATAATACGCCTGTGCTGAAGTGGGTTCTGGACCAGCTCGAAGAGCTCGTGGCCTGCATCGCGCTCGCGGTCGTCGTTCTGTCGGTCTCCTGGGGCGTTATTACGCGCTACATTACGGCGCAACCTGCTGCCTGGGCGAGCGAGCTTGCGACGCTCGCTTTTGCGTGGCTGGTCTTCTTTGGGGCAAGCGCCTGCATCAAATATCGACTGCACCCCAGCATCGACATGTTGGTGCGGCGCCTGCCCGTTTCGCTGCAGACGACCGTGCGGCTCTTCAACCATGCTCTGCTGCTCGCATTTTTTGTTTTCATGACGTGGTTCGGTACACGCTTTGCGATCGATGCGCTCGACAACCCAAGCCCAGTTCTGCGCTGGCCGCTCGCCTGGCTTTACGGGCCTGTCGCATTTTGCTTCGCGCTTATGATCGTTCGCTACTGCCAAATGCTGTCCGGGAAGGTTTGGCATGTCGACGCTGAGCGCGAGACGCAAGTGATATGAACCGAATGGGGTAACCGATGCTTGTCGATTGGCTGCCCGGCATCTTGATGCTCGTTCTCTTCGCGCTCGAAGTTCCGATCGCATTCGCGATCGCGATCGCCGCGCTTTCTTTTTTTCTGATCGATGGTTCGGTCCCCCTCAATATTTTTGTCCAGAAGATGGTGACGGCGACGGATTCCTATCCGCTCCTCGCGATCCCCTTTTTCGTCTTGGCGGGCGGAATCATGAACAAAGCGGGCATCACGGCGCGCTTGCTCGTGCTCGCAGACGCACTTGTCGGACACTTGACCGGTGCGTTGGCACAGATGTGCACCGTGCTCGCGACATTGCTTGGCGGCCTGACAGCTTCATCGAGTGCCGACGCTGCGATGCTTGCAAAGATTCTCGGCCCAGAAATGGTCCGCGCGAATTATTCGCCAGCATTTGCTGCCGTCATCACATCCTGCGCCGCAATCATTACGGCGCTAATACCGCCATCGATTGGCCTCATCATTTACGGCTACATCTCGGATACATCGATCGGTCGCCTCTTTGTTGGCGGCATCGTTCCGGGGCTCCTGCTCGCCGGAGCGCTGATGACAGTGACTGCGGTGATCGCAAAGAAACGCGGTTACCTGCCGCGGCGTCGTGAGTTTGCCGGCGCGCCTGCCCTCGGCCGCGCTTTCGTCGACGCTCTCTGGGCGCTTTCGATCCCGGTATTCATCGTCGTAGGCATTCGCTACGGAATATTCACGCCGACGGAAGCCGGCGCGATCACTGTGCTTTATACGATCCTGGTCGGCCGCTTCGCATATCGCAGTCTCTACTTTGCAGACCTTCCGCGCGTCATGAAGGAAACGGTGCTCGACACGAGTTCCGTCATGATCATGATCTGCGCCGCCTCGGCGTTCGGCTTCTATCTCGCCTGGGAGCGCATCCCGCCGCAAATGGCGAACTGGTTGGTGTCGCTGACGACGAACCCGATTCTGCTGTTGCTGTTGATCAACGCCCTTCTCATCGTACTCGGCACGGCGATCGAAGGCACATCGGCGCTTATCATTCTGACGCCGATTTTCGTCCCCATTTTGGCGAAGTTGGGGATCGATCCGGTGCATTTCGGTATCGTGCTCGTCACCAACCTCACCATCGCGGGAGTGACGCCGCCGGTCGGGCAGATGATGTTCATCTCATCGCAGGTGTTACGAGTGCCGATGGAAGACTACACGATCGAGGTCCTCCCATTTCTCGCTGCAATGTGCCTTGTGCTCGTTGCACTCACGCTCTTCCCTCAGATAACACTGTTTCTACCCGATCTGGTCTATGGGCGGGGGCCGTAGACTTATCATTTCCGTCCCTCCCGTTTCTTCCAGACACCGCGATTGCGAATGTCTCGAACAAGATGGAGCGCCGGCACTTGCAGACACTGTGCGATAGATTGCGAGTGTCTTGAATGGGGCCGACAACGGACCGGCAGCTTATGAACGCGCCGGCGGCGGTAGGAGACGTATCTATGGACTTCCAGGTTGAGAAAAGATCACGTTTTAATTGATCGACCGTTCTCGCAATGTCCGATAGCTATCGCACGCCCCCGAGCAGGACGAAGACCCTTTCCTACTTCCGTGCACAGCGACGAATGCAACGGAGGAATTAGGCGTGAGCGGATCGATCGACCTAATGCCACGGGCTATTCCATCCCTCCCCTCGTTGCACGATTTCTGCGGTGAGGTCTTGCTAAGCTTTATCTAGTGGCACTACGAGATGCGTCGCGCTGCTGGCGCGGCGAAATGCCTACGTTTCTTTGCCGCCCATGATTTCTTGGAACTGCCTAATCCGCGGCTGGCGTCGGTAGTACGACGCGTGGAGCATTTCGAAAAAGCCTTCCTGTGCAACGTGCATTCCACCTTCGTCGGCCAGCGCTCCCGATTCAAGAAGACGCTTTTCCTCCCGATTGATGAGCGCTACGAGCTCTCGCCCCCGGGAAGTCAATGGCGCTACAAAGGTCGGCTGCATCTGCCGGTCGATCCAGTCGATCATGCAATCCGCATAATCGACCTGCGCCAGGTTTTGCGCCAAGAGAAATTTTACAAAGCCGAAGACAAAGTCCTGCTCCTTCCCGCCCATGCCCATGTCGTACTCTGCTTTTGCGGCGACAAGGTTAAACTCAACTGCATTCATCACAACGTCCATGCCATAGTAGATACTGCGGCAAATGCTGGTAAGCCCCTGCACGTAAAGATCGAAATAGCTCAGCGGGAATGATTGCTCGCCCGACTTTATTGTCAGTAGCGCCAACATCACCTCTGTTAGGTCATCTATGAATGGTTGATCGGTAACACCCGCGTTTTCGAACAGGACCTGCGGCGGCGTTTCCTGCAGGAGGTTGGCCTTAGGAATGCTTATATAGGCGTGCCCGGCTTTAGAAGGACTACGCAACTCCTGCCGCGCGTCGGTCCAGTAGCTCTTGCCTGAACGTGGGTCGTGGATGACGAGCACCACGGGTAGCGGGAAGCCTTCCCAGTAGCGGCGGTGCTTTTCTTCGGGATAGAACTTGAACGCGTCGTTAGCGTCATGCTTGAAAAAGGAAGGCCCGGACTTGACCTGAACGGCGATCGTCCGGCCCGTGGCAAACGAGCCATCGTTCACATACTCCAGCTGCCCGTCGATCCCCACGTCACCCGTATCTGTTTCGCGCCAGATTTGCCCGCTCGTGGCCGCGTAGGCCTGAACGGCTGCAATACCGACGCGCTCCTGGGGGTACGTCGTACCAATCTTAGGCAGGTCCATCGCATCTGCATCCTTCTCTTGTGTCTATTGAGGGTCGGGGAACTGCAGTGGGCCATCGAGGATAAGACCGTGCATTCCAAATAAACTTCAAGAAAGAGTCCGTGCGGGCAAATGGCGCACCCAGTTAGCCGCAAACGCTAAACATTTGACATTGTCAGTTGTTATTGCCATAAATGCTGACATGGAGGGCGCGCCATGAGCGACGGACCGCACAAAAGCCTACCCCTGCGTCCTCATTGGAGGACGTTCGCGCAGCGAGCTGCCAAGGCTGCCTACGCGCTAGACGAAGTGCGTGAGACGCTTGCCTACGCGATCAAGCGCGATGTGCTCCAGGCGCCGATCAGCAACATCCGCGAAATTATGGATTCGGATACGCTCTTTGCTTACATGCGCATCGAGAAGCTGGAGGCCCTGCGCAGCCGTCACCCGGGGTCCGCACCCGCGCAGCTTGCCATCGACTGCGCCGTGGCGGCGGTCGGCAAAGGACTTACCGGGCAAGCCGGCACGCATGCCGCAACCACGATGGCGATCGAAGACACCACGCGCAGCGCCATGCGCAGCATCGAAGAGCATTACCAGCGTGAAGCGCACCCGCGCAGCAGCCGCTATGTCCGGGAACGGCAACTGGCCGTGCGCCAGCAGTTTGACTGCGGCGCGCTCGCCAGCGAACTGCTGTCCCCCGCAAAGCCGCCGCCGCAGCGCGCGGTCAAACTTGCTGTGCGCGACGGCCTCGATCAGGGGCCGCCACGATGAACGTGCGCGCGTTCCAGCCCCGAGTTCCCGAAACGGCCATCGACGTGGTCGAGCCAGGCGGCCAGCCGCGCAATGGACGCGCCGGGTTCGATCTCGGCCGCGACTTCCGCTTTTCAACTGCGGGCCTTCAGTCCTACGCTTTCGCCCGCTGGGACCCCGTCATCCACGACGCCCTGATCCTCGCAGCGGCGGTAGAGTATGCTGACCGGACTACGAGGCGCCCGGCGCTTGGCTGGACCCGCAAGATTGAACTGCGTGTTCCGGTTCATGAGCCGGACAGATGGTCGGCCCTGTCAGTTACCGATGCGCTGCACGAAGCTCTCCAGTTCCTGACGGGCGATATCTGGATGATTGAATTTGCACAGCGGAACGGCAAGGCTCTCGCACCTTCCCAGGAAGACCTGCAGCTGCCAGTCAAGACTGAGGCCGTGATTGCCTACAGCGACGGCATGGATTCGCGAATGGTCGCGGGAATCATGACGGCCGCCCTCGGAGAGCGACTGGTGCGGGTGCGTGTAGGTTCCAAGGCCGGGGGCCGGCCGGCCAAGGGAAAGCGCGAGCCGTTCACGAGAGTGCCGTATTCAGTGTCCGCCACGGGCGAGCCCACCGCACGGAACCGGGGATTTAAATTCGCCCTGATTAGCGGCATTGCCGCCTATCTCGCGGAAGCGGACCGGATCATCATTCCGGAAAGCGGACAGGGCGTTTTCGGACCGGCGTTGGTCACTGCCGCGCATGCCTATCCTGACTTCCGCAACCATCCACTTTTCACGTCGCGGATGGAGAAGTTTCTCAATGCCTTGCTGCGCCGTCCTGTGAAATTCGCATTCCCGCGGCTGTGGAACACCAAGGGCGAAACCTTGAGAGAATTCACGACCCTCCCTGACAGCGACACCTGGCGCGATACCAAGACGTGCTGGCGGGGCGCGCAGTGGAGTGCGCTGAACGGAAAGCTTCTCCAGTGCGGCATCTGCGCGGCGTGCATGCTGCGCCGTATGAGTATTCATGCGGCGAGCCTGAGAGAATCGGGCGAAGGCTACATTTGCCGGGATCTGGGAGCGCCAACGCTCGAGGCTTCCTTGCAGCATGATTTCAAAAGAATGAGCCCGGCCTTTCGAGAATATGCGATCGCCGGAACGCTTCACCTGGATCACCTCGCCGATATGGCGGATGAGGTCAATCGCGCGGTAGTCGCAAGGCATGCAGTACTCACGTCCGCCACTCTCGAAATAGCACCGGTGAACGCAGAGGAGCGGCTGCTAAGGATGCTCCAGCGCCACGCTGCCGAATGGGGATCATTCATAAAAGACACGGGAGCCCGTTCATTCCTCCGGCAATGGACGCGGATAGAGCAATGACTGACACGAGCGAACGCCTGAGCAATCACGAAATAGGAGAACGGCTGCGGCTTGCCCGCGAGGGCGTGAAACTCACCCAGTCGCAGGCGGCGGAAGTGATCGGAGCCGCACGGACCACCATCGTGGCCATCGAGCAAGGAAAGCGCCGGATCCAGATGGACGAGCTGCAAAAGCTCGCCACCTCGTATCAAACGTCCGCAAACGTTATCCTGCGCCGGGAAGCGGTTCACCTGGACATGGTGCCGCGCTTCCGCAAACTGGATGACAGCAAGGATATTGATGTCGAACGCGCCACCCGGCTCCTTAACGACCTAGTCAGCGCTGAAGTCGAGCTGGAAAACGCCCTGGGCGTCACGCGTGCCCGCAACTATCCGCCCGAACGGCCGATCCTGCCCGGCGAAGTCCGGTCGCAGGCAGAGCAGGATGCGCAAGAATTGCGGGACTGGCTCGGGTTGGGAAGCGGCCCGATCATGGACATTGTCTCAATCCTCGACCTCCAGCTTGGCATTCGGGTTTACGTGAGGCCGCTGCACGGAAAGGTCTCGGGACTTTTCGCCTATGACGAAGCGGCAGGCGCCTGCATCCTCCTGAACGCGAATCATTCGCACGAACGCCTGACGCAGACGGGGGCGCATGAGTTGGCGCATGTTATTTCCACGCGTCACCAGCCGGAGGTTCTGACTGAGGGCGAGCGTTTCGCTTCGCGCGAAGAGCGTTATGCGAACATATTCCAGCGCAACTTCATCGCGCCGGCGCGTGTCGTGCGCCAACGCTTTGCGGAAATCACGGCGGGGCAATCTCACCTCACCCGTCGTCACGTAATTCTTATTGCTCACGCCATAAGCTTGTCACGGGAAGCTACAGTGCGCAGGCTCGAAGAGCTGAAGCTTGCACGTGAAGGAACGTGGGATTGGTTTCAGGGAAACGGCGGTATCACCGACGCACAGGTTCGCGAGGTGCTGGGCGACATTCCGCGGCCGAATATTTCGGTCGTATTGAAAGGCATGGTACCGCCCCGCCTCGCGCTTCTGGCGCGCGAGGCATGGAAACAGGAGCTTTACAGCGAAGGCCAGCTGGCTCGCCTTCTGCACCTTGATCGCCACGGGATAAGGGAAGTGCTGGACGGTGCAGAGCGGGAGGAAGGCGAAGCCGATGAGCTCGTCAAAATTCTTCGCTAGTCCGGGCGCCGTTCTGGTGGCTGACGCCAGTGTTCTGATCAACCTCAACGCCTCCGGCCGCGCTGAGGAAATTGTCATGGCGCTCCCTGCGCGCCTTGTTGTAGCTGGCAACACCGTCGTCGAGCTCGAAAACGGAGTGCTGAGGGGCTACGACGATGGAGAGCGGCTCCGCGCGCTCATTAGCGCAGGCGTGATTGGCCTCGTCCGGATCGGTGCCGTGGCGGCGCCGATCTATGAGACGTTGATCGACGGGTCTGCACGCCTGACCCTTGACGATGGCGAAGCCGCCACCATTGCCTGTGCTATCGAACAGGGCGGCGTTGCGCTTCTGGACGAGCGCAAGGCGCGCAGCCTCTGCGCTACCTCTTTCGCAAGCCTTCCCGTGCGCTGTACGGCCGAGGTGCTCATGCATGAAGCCGTGGCCGCAGCCCTTGGCTCCGACCACATCGCAACCGTCGTGCGCGCCCTTAAGGTCGGCCGCATGCGCGTGCCCTTGGAGCACGCGGAGGAGCTGTCGCAGTTGATAGGCCCCGCGCACGCATCAGAATGTGCAAGCCTGCCGAAATCCGCTCGGAGGACGGCGTGATGGCCAGCCTATCTGGTAGGAGAGTGCATCTCTCATGAAACTGGATGCCAGCTGGAGATTTGACACCCCGGGCCCGCTGCCGCCTGAGGCTGTCTGGCCCTTCGATGCGCTGATCGGCAAGATCGCGGCGCAAGGGAACCGCTGGTCGATCCTCGAACATTTCAAAAGTTATTTTGCGGGTGCGTCGGGCGGAACGGCCAGCCGAAGTTCGTCAGAGAGCTGGGCCGAGTCGGACCTCAGCAACATGATGAGACAGGCTGCGGACAACGCGCCGCTGTTTATCGAAGCCTTTTACGAAGGCTGCAAAGCGCTGCAGGACGTTGGCGGTCTTGCCGTGCCCGACGCCGGGCGCATCAACCGCATTCTTGCCGAGCATGGCGTCGGCTACGAGATCAGGCCGCCGGCGTTAGTCGCAGTCGGAGTTGGGCTACATCAGCCCATAGCGGTGCCAGAGCGATACCGGTCGCTTGACGAGCAAGCGCAAGACGTTGTGCAGGAATCATTGCAGCAGTCAGAAAAGCTGCTCGCCGAAGGCCACCCGCGGCAAGCTGTCCAGGAAATTTTGTGGCTCATGGAATCGGTGGTGACGGCATTCAAGGGACTCAATGCCGGCGAGACAACGATCGAAGGGAAGTACTTCAACAAGATTGTTCAGGAGCTGAGAACCCAGAAGAAAGGCCAGACCATCGAACAGGTGCTGGGCTGGCTCACCATATTGCACGGCTATCTATCCTCGCCGACCGGCGGTGGCGTCCGCCATGGCGCCGACCTAAAAAGCGGATTCACGATCGACGGTGACGAAGGGCGGCTCTACTGCAACTTGATACGCAGCTACGTGACCTTCCTCATGGCAGAACACGACCGCATGAGCCGAAAGACCTAGAACGCCGAATACAGAAACTCGACCATGAAAATTGTTTCGAGGCGTCCCCATTTCGGATGGCCATCCAATGGAGCGGCCGAAGCTCCTCTTTGGCTGACCTGGGGACGAGTTGCTGCCCTTCGTCAAGATCGGCGCGAACGTCCGCTTCGGGGGAAAGGCAAATCTGCCTGATCGTCCGAAATGGGGCGCAAAGCTGTCCTGATAGGGTAATACTATTCAAGGCCCGCTAATCTAAACCCCTCGAGGTACCGTCGCCGGTCATCGTCGCGCACATACGGCAGTTCGTCGTCAATCCACTTAAGCGTGAGATGCGGCAAAAACTTCTGCTTCAACAGACCAAGAACTTTTGCGGCCTCCTCCAATTCGCCGTCTAGCGCGCAATTGACGACCAGTGGCCGCCAAGCGGCAGAGAGATTGGGACTTTCTGTAATGGCCAGACGAGCATAGTCGCTTCCTTCGCGGTACCGCCCACGTATAAAACATGACATCGAGCGAAGGTTGTTGGCTACGCCAGCATTGCCGCGCGCAAACAAATCGTGCGCACTAAGACCCGCCGCCTTGTCGGCATGTGCGAAGGCTTCGTCGGCGCGTCCCAGATAGTTCAGCGAGAGACCGAGAAGCCAGTGCGCGGTGGCGAAGTTGGGATCGAGCGCCAACGCCTTTTCGTATTTGGGAACTGCTTCGGTTGGCCGCCTGCTCCAGGCAAGAACGTAACCGACCGCTAGATGCGACCACGGATCGTCAGCGTCGAGTTGCAGTGCCCGCTGTGCGGCAGCCGACGCGGCTTCGACGGCATCTCCGATCTTGTCCCATCCCATGTGCACGCCGAGCGTTGCCGCAAACGCCAAGAGGCTGTGCGCTTTAGCGTAGCCCGGATCGACCTGGACAGCCTTGTCCAGAAGGACGCGCGCCGCCTGAATGTCGGCCCTTGCACGACTGTTCAGTAACGCCAAAGCGCGGATAACACATTCCCACGCGTCGAAGCTCTCCGGCGCCTTTCGCTTCGCGCGCAAACCCTCCGCCGCGTAGAGCTGAGGACCTATCGCTGCCACGACCTGCTCGGTGATTTCGTCCTGGACCGCGAACGTATCAGCGAGTTCGCGATCGTAGCGCTCAGCCCAGACACTGTGCCCGGTCGTAGAATCAAGAAGCTGCGCCGTGATCCGCACCTGATTGCTGGCCTTGCGCACGCTGCCTTCGAGCACGTATCGCGCGCCGAGCTCGCGGCCGATCTCTCTCACGTCAACGGCTTTGCCTTTGTAGGCGAACGTCGAGTTGCGTGCCGCGACCGAAAGCCACCACACCTTCGACAAAGCGATGGTGATGTCTTCCGCCATGCCGTCGGCGAAATAGCTCTGCTCGGGATCTCCGCTCATGTTGTTGAACGGAAGAATCGCAATCGAAGGCTTTTCGGTTGGTGCCGGCGTGCCAACCGGAGGCTCGACGCTCGGTTGTGTTTGTGTGTTCGACGATTGCTCAGTCACTTCGCCGACGAAGCGGACGCCCTTGCGCAGAAGCGTCTTGATCAGCCGCTGACTGTCGCCGCTGTCGCCGAGGACGACGCGCGCCGCATTGATCCTGGTCGTAAGTGCTGACTCCGAGACGGCCCGGCCGTCCCATATCGCGGCGATCAGATCATCCTTAGTAACGACTCGCTCGCGATGGCGGATCAGGTAGGCGAGAAGATCGAAAACTTGCGGCGGGACCGCGATCAAATTCGCGCCGCGCCGCAGCTCGCGCCGTTCGGTATCAAGCACAAAATCTTCGACCAGATAGCGCAACTGAATGGCTTCCCACCGGACCTTGGCTACGCGCGCTGCCAGTCTAGCATAGCCGATCCGGTGAAAATTCAATGCTACGGTAAGCGCGCGGTAAGCTGCCCGTAAAGCGCGCGCTGAGGCTGTCTGCCATTCTTGGCGCATTCACGTCGATCCTGGAGGAGCGCCATGTCATCGACCATCACCCGCCGCCAACTTCTCGGCGCGGCCGGGGCCGCCGCAGCACTTGCGATCGACTCGCGCCGGGCCCTGGCCGAGGCCTATCCGGTTCGGCCGGTCCGTCTCGTTGTTCCGTTTGCTGCCGGTGGACCAACCGACGTGGTCGCTCGCCTGACCGGCCAGTGGCTTTCGGAACGGCTCGGGCAACAATTCATCATCGAGAACCGGCCGGGCGCGGGAGGCAGCGTCGGGACCGAGGTGGTCGTGCGCGCGCCCCCCGATGGATACACGCTCCTCCAGGTCGGTGCCTTTACTGTCGTCAATGCGGCGCTCTATGACAACCTCAGCTTCAGCTTCGCCCGCGACATCACCCCTGTTGCCAGCATGTTCAGCACGCCGCTTGTCATGGTGGCAAATCCGTCTCTACCGGCCAAGACAATTCCTGAATTCATTGCCTACGCGAAGCGCCAATCCCGGCAAGATCAATATGGCGTCGAGCGGAATTGGCGCAACGCCCCACGTCACCGGCGAACTGTTCAAAATGATGGCTGGCGTTGATCTTGTTCACGTACCTTATCGTGGCGCCGGAGCCGCGTTCGCCGACCTGATAGGCGGTCAAGTGCAAGTGATGTTCGACTTCATCCCGTCGTCGGTCGAGTACGTCCGTGCCGGCAAGCTCCGCGCACTGGGCGTAACGTCGACCACGCGCGCCGCGGCATTGCCTGACGTCCCGGCCGTCAGCGAGACCGTTCCGGGCTACGAGGCGAGCGGTTGGTTCGGCCTCGGTGCGCCCAAAGGCACGCCTACTGATATCGTCGATGCGCTCAACAAGGCGATGAATGCGATCCTCATGGACGAGAAGGTGAAGGCGCGCCTCGCCGATCTCGGCGGCACGCCGCTCGCAGGCTCTCCGGCCGACTTCGCAAAGCTGATCGACTTGGAGTCCGACAAATGGGCGAAGGTCGTGAAATTCTCAGGCGTCAAGCCGGGCTGAGCTGGGCTACGAGCGACACTTTATCTGACGACGTGTGCCGACGCCCGATTGCTGCGCTAACGCTTGGCTCTGCGCCAAAGCCCGTCGCTTCACCGCTTAGCAGGCAACCCCAACGCCGGCAACCAAACCAGGACTGGATAGAAGTTGGGCGGAATGTCACTGGAAGTCGAAATGCTTCACTAGATGACCGATATTTGGGGCGCCAAGCGGACATTCTCGGTCGCAATCCTTGAGCAGCTTCGTGAACCACCGAGCGCAAGTTGAGGTCTTATAAAACGATAACGAAATCGGGTGCATGCCGCCTCTCGAGCGTGTGAGAGGCGGCTTGGCATCGAGTACGAAGTCGGCTTATGCCGCAGTCGTCACCGGAGTATTGAGCAGCTGCTGCTCCCACAGATATGCGATGCCACTTCCAGCCGCGTGCTGCTTGATTACCTCGGTCAACGCGACCGCTGTTTCGACTCGCGCCCAATCGCGCTGCCATTCCGCTGCCAATGCCAGCCACGTCATCATGTTCGCGCCGGCCGCAATCATTCGCTGAATAGCAACCTCGTGCGCCTCCACCGAAACAGCGCCTGACGCGTCGGTGATGACGGTGACGTCCCAGCCTTCGCCGAGAGCTTGGATCGCCGGCATTGCAACGCAGATCTCGGTCCACAGACCGGCAATGACGAGTTGCTTACGGCGCGTCGCCTTGACGGCATCCACGACCTTCTGGTCCTCCCACGTGTTGATGAAGGTGCGGTCGATCACCTCCTGCCCGGGAAATACCTCGGTAATTTGCGGGAATATAAGGCCGCCACGGTCAGCCACTACACTCGTCAGGATGGTCGGCACGTTGAAGACTTTTGCGGACTTTGCGAGAGCCGCCGAATTGTTCACGACCATGTGGGGGTCGTGGCTGTTCAGGTTTGCCAGCTGATATGGCTGGTGATCGATGAGGACGAGGACGGAGTCTTCGGGGCGAAGAAGCGAAGCAAGGCCGTTACGAAAGGTCATTCTTTTCCTCTGCTGCTGGTGCTTGGGTTCGTTGTCCGAGCAACATTCGACCGCGGTGTCGTTGCCTCAATAGGTATTGCCGTTCCTCTTCACGCTGCGATAGTGCCCTATCACGGAACGCCGTGTCGCAATAAGAGGAACACCGCATTGGAAATCGAAGAGCTGCGGACGTTTGTGGAGGTGGCGGATGCCGGCGGTGTTTCGCCTGCCGCGCAGAGGCTCGGCGTCGCCAAGTCAATCGTCAGCCGCAGACTTTTGCGGCTTGAGGCAGAACTCGGCGTACAGCTTCTTGCACGATCGACACGCGGAACGGCTTTGACGGAAGCCGGAGCGACCTTTCGCGACTATGCGGCGCGCGTTTGCTCGGAAGTCGATGCCGCCAAAGAGATGATCTCTCCCGCCGGCGAACTTCGCGGCCGCCTGCGAATAGCAGCCCCGCTCTCATTCGGCCCGACCCATTTTGCGCCTATCATCGCCGAGATGGCGCAGCGTCATCGGGAGCTTCACATCCAAACTTGCTACACGGATCGCTTTGTCGATCTTATCGCGGAAGGTTACGATTGTGCGATACGCGTCGGCTATCTTCCCGATTCAACTTTGATCGCGAAACGTGTTGGCCCGATTTATGGGAAGCTTGTCGCGAGCCCCGGCTACGTCAAAGCACACGGGGCGCCGGAAACTTTCGAAGAGCTCATTACGCATCAGGCTCTCATGCAGGGCACCGAGGCCTGGCAACTCACGAACGGCGACAAGATTTTGAACGTCCGCCCGCACGGACGTTTCAAGGCTGACAACGGCACCGCACTTCTTGCGGCAGCAGTAGCGGGTCTCGGCATCGCTTATCTTCCTGATGGGCTCACGGATGAGTACGTCGCCTCCGGCGCTCTCGTTCCAGTCATGTCGCGCCATCAGCCTCCACCGGCCGGCGCATACGTCGTCCGCCCACCAGGACAGCATCCCTCGCGAAAGATAAAAGCGCTGACAGAACTCTTGATCGAGTATTGCGGGCGAGATCCACAAAGCGCGCAAACTCCATAAGTGCTTTGTATGGCGACTTAGATCAGGAATTGACGACGGTCTGTCCGCGGGTATTCGAGCGCTGCTGGACAACAGAACCGAAAATTGAAAGGTTCTTGCCCCGGCTCGTCATCGGATGCGGTTCATGCATTGGGCGGAAGTATTCGGCTATATCGCTGCACTTTTAACGTTCGCAACTTTTCTCATGCGAACGATGATCCCGCTTCGTGCGGTCGGAATCGTGGCGAATATCTTCTTTGTTATATACGGCTACTTTCACCACGTTTATCCGGCACTTGTCCTTCACGCTGCATTGTTGCCGCTGAATAGCTTTCGTCTCTATCAAATGCTGCAGCTCGTTAAGAAGGTGAAAGCAGCTGCAGCCGGCGACCTGAACTTGGATTGGCTAAAGCCTTTCATGAGTCGTCGCGGCGCCGCCGCGGGAGAGATCATCTTCCGCAAAGGCGAGCTGTCGACCGAAATGTTTTTCACCGTCAGCGGTCGCTATCGTTTGACGGAGATTGGCGCCGATGTTGCTGCCGGCGAGATCGTCGGCGAACTGGGATTTGTGTCCCCGAACAATACACGCACGGTCTCGTTTGAGTGCGTTGAAGCGGGGGATCTGCTAACTATTTCCTACAGCCAGCTCAAGCAACTCTACTTCCAAAATCCCGCATTTGGCTTCTATTTCCTGCAGCTCATCAGCCAGCGGTTGTTCCAGGATATCGCACGACTGGAAGCAAGAGCCGCTAAGTCCCGCCGAAGCGGCTAGGTACAAGGGCTTATGGCGACATCGAGCACAACCGCGCGACATGAATTCGCTGGCGAACGCAAGCACGCGACGGTCCTGTTTGCCGATGTCGCAGGCTTCACGGCGATCTCGGAACGTCTCGGCGAAGAAGCCGCGTTCGAGATCATTCAATCCATCCGCGCTATGATGCGCGAGGTTGTCGCGGAATTCTCGGGCACCATCTTGGACTTCGCCGGCGATGGCCTCCTAGCCGTTTTTGGAGTTCCTAAGGCTTTGGAAGACGCGCCGCTCAGCGCTTGCCGTGCGGCGCTCGCGCTTTTATCGCGCACAGTCTCGGCCGCTCCAGCGTATCATGCGCGCTATGGCATCGACGTGCAGCTTCGCATCGGTATCAACTCAGGCGCGGTCGTGGTCGGACACGTCGAGGCACAGGGCGGTAAGCAGCTTACGGCTGTCGGCGATGCCGTCAACGTGGCAGCGAGACTGCAAGCACGAGCAGAAGCCGGCTCCATCATCTTGAGCGATGTGATTTACCAGCTGGTCGATGATATCGCGGTCGTCACACCGCTCGGTGCATTCAGTCTTAAGGGAAAATCAGAGGCTCAGCACGCGTTTCGGCTCGATGCTCTTAAACATGTCGCGACCCGGTTCGATCGCTCTGTGTCGCGCGGCCTCAGCCAGTATGTCGGCCGAGAGAACGAGTTGCGCACAATACGCGACATTGTGGCCACCAAAGAAGGCGTAAGCGTCGTCGATATCGCGGGCGACCCAGGTATGGGGAAATCACGTCTGCTCTATGAGTTTCGGGGCAATATCGATCAGGCGCGATTTGTCTATCTTGCTGGCAGGTGCACGCGCGAAGGCCAGCGAACAGCCTTTTTCCCCTTCATCGAAATTGTTCGGAGTTGGGCCGATATCGCGATAGGCGAAGACCGCAGGCAGACCATCAAGAAGCTAAATGAAGCGCTCGATGCACTCGGCCTTTTTACACCCGATCGTCTTGCAATCTTGCTCAACCTTACGGGGCAGGAATCCGCGTCCGAGCAGCTCGCGGGCCTCGATCCTCTTCAAATCGGCTTACGCACGCGTGACCTGCTCATCGATTTGCTGCGAGCAGCTTGCCGAATGTCGCCGACAATCCTGACAATCGAGGATTTGCATTGGATAGACAGCAGTTCGGAAAGCCTCCTGGAGACGATTGCCAGCCTTCAAGATATCGCAACGCTCGTCGTCATTCATACACGGCGATCCCACTACGCACCGCCTTGGGCCAACGCAACGAATGTCAGCTCAATCCCTTTGGCGCCTCTCGATTCTGCTCAGATCGTCGAGATCGTGACCTCTCGACTGCAGGTCCAGGATATTTCGGCGGACTTTGTAGAGCAGATCGTCCGCCAGGCGGACGGCAATGCTCTCTTTGCAGAAGAAATTGCAAAGTTTATTGGCGAAAGCGCGCAGGCCAGGGTGCAGCCCGCCGGCCGGCTTCCGGTTAGCATTCAAGCGATCCTCGGTGCGCGTATCGAATTGTTGTCAGATGATCAACGACGGCTCCTCCAGATCGCATCCGTTTTCGGCCGACGATTCGATATCGAACAGCTAGCAGAACTGCTGGAGCTGCCAGCCGACGTCGTAAGTCGAGAGATCGAGCAAGCACATCGATCGGAACTGCTTCACATTGATAGGAGGACGGGCGAAGCCGTTTTTAGCCATGCGCTGCTTAACGAGGTTCTGTACGGCGGGATGCTGCGGACTGACCGCGCCGTCTATCATCTGAAAGTCGCGAAGACGATTGAAGCTAAAAGCGGAGGCACTTCCGAAAATGCCGAGCTGTTGACGCATCACTACCGGCAAACCGATCGGCATGATCGAACGCTAATGTTCGCCGCAATGGCCGCGCGGAAAAGCTTACGCGTCTACTCATTGGTGGAGGCTGAGGAATTTGCAAAACTGGCACTGGAAGCGTTGACGCTCTCGGGTCGCACCAATGATGCCGCGCTGCCAGATCTTATCGCCGACTACATTCTCGTCCTGCAGCTCGGCTACAACATTCCAGACCTCATCAAAGTGGCTGAGCTTTGGCTGCCGCGGATAGACGCGCCGAGCCTCGCCAAGGTCTCGGCGATGCACCACTATGCCAATGCGTTGCTGCTCGCTGGCCGCTATCAAGATTGCAAGGCAACGTCAGAGAAGCTCGATGCAATTTCAAACGAGCTGGGCGACGATCGCTCTAAGCTCTATGCCTTTACGGTGAGCGTTTGGATCGGCGCCCTACTTGCAACGCGCTCGAACGAAGCAATCGACGCACAAGCACCCGCGATGTTTGCGGCAGCGCTGCGCACCACCGATATCTATCTGAAAATCTGGTTGCGCTGGGTGCTTAGCCTTGATGCGGTCCACCGGGGATTGCTGCACAGTGCCTACAAGTATGCGCAGGAGCTCATCGAGCTCGGCCAAACCGCGAAGGACTCGCGAGCCACGGGCCTGGGCCTTTGGTTGCAAGGCTGGAACGCGTTAATCAATGACGACTACGCGCTTGCACTCAAGTTCGGTCACGAGGCTAGCGCAGCAGCACTCACGCCGTGGGATCGCAGCACGGCAATGAACCTTACAGCCTCCGCGCTAGTGCTGACGCGCCAGCTTGACGAGGGTCTCGCGCTGCTTAAATGCCGCCGCGATCTGGATGATGCTGCAGGACGGCGCTATGCGTTTGTTGCAAACGATGCAGTTTGGGGCGCGGGTCTTGTACTCAGCGGAAAATTCCGCGCCGGCATTCGGTTCATCGAGAACCGAATTGAAATGCGCGAGGCCGAAGGTTACCGATCCGCGGCTGACTGGTACCGCGTCACGCTCTGCTACATCTTGCTCGAAGTACTGCAAGGCGGGCGACGACCGCAAGCGTCAGTTCTTATTCGAAATCTGCCGTACTTAATCTGGTTGAAGATCACGGGGCTAAAACGCATCGATCGACTTATCGCGCGTGCCCGGCAAAATCCTTTATTTCATCCTGAGGGCCTCCATCAAGCCAAAGTGCATTTCATCATTGGCTCGCGCTGGAGGCTCGCCGGCCGTACGGAGCTCGCTCGCAAATCTCTTCAGGAGGCAAAACGTATCGCCAAAGTTTTTGGCGATACCCCGCTTGCAGCGAAGATCGACGCATCGCTCGATGAGGTCATGTCTTAGTTTGATGCTCGAGCATGCACACTCGATTTGCAGCATAGTTGCAACGGTCAGCGTTTTCCCATTTCGCCTGGCCGCAAATAGCTCGTCATACAAATCGAGAATCGAGTTCGGAAACTGCCTCAGCCAACCAGTCTCTAGAATGTCGAACCAGTCTCTGAAGAGATGCGCGCCGTCGTTTCGGAAAGTCCTAGGCATAACCACGAGACAGCGCGGTCGAACTTGGCACATGACTCCGCTACGTTTTCTGCAGAGACGCGTCGGATGCCGCAAGAGGCCCGCTTTCGCGGTCGTTTCACGGGAATTTTGGAAAGTCTCTGGTTCGGCGTGGTACGTGGTGGGCGATGTAGGGCTCGAACCTACGACCCGCTGATTAAGAGTCAGCTGCTCTACCAACTGAGCTAATCGCCCGAAACCGCATCCGCGGAAGGTGGCCGGAGAAACCTCGCGGCCGCTCGTTCTGCAACGAGGCGCGGACCTGTAGCAAGGTCCGCCCGATCAAGCAAGCGATCAAGCCCGCAGGGTGTTGAAAGTTTTCGCTACGCGCGCAACGCCGTCCGAAATGGCACAGCGCGGCGCTGAAAACGCCGCGCCGCAAGCGTCAGATGCGTGAGGCGAGGCTTGCGTAGCCCATCATGCGGACAAGGCCCGCCGCCGTGCGCTTTTGCTCCGGCGTCATGGTCTTGATCAGCGGCATCGCGGCAGCGAGAACGCGCTTGGCGCCGACGACCTGGTGCTTGAGCTTTTCGCCCATGCCGGCTTCCCCGCTTTCGACGCGATCGGAATCGCGCGAGAAGGAGCGAATCGCAGCCGCGACACGCGGCCAGTGCCGCTCTTGTTCAGATGTGAGGCTCAAGGCGGCTTTAGCCTGCGCGATTTGGCCCTCAGATACCTCTCCGGCGGTCGCCGAACCGAGGCTCGCGGCCACAAACAACAAAGCGCCAGCCAAAGCTGCCCTCAACATGCTCCACACTCCAGGTTTTGAATTTCTGCCATACGCAGCCGGTTATGCCCTCGGCCCGCGTTGATTTGTCATACGGGAAGGCATGCTGCGGCGCAACCCAGAATCGCATTTTCTTTATGCATATCAGATATTTAGGCACATTTTGGCGCGGTTCTCGCCAGCTTTATGCCGCATTGCCGTCAGGTTTCGCGAGAACCCCGAAATGCCGTGACTCCTTTACCTCGCACGTAATCGCTTCGCCTCCGGGCAGGCGGCAATGTCGTCTCACGCTGCAGGTCGATGACGGCCGCAGGACAAACCAAGGAGACGACAATGGCTGCCACCTTCCTCCGCAATACCCTCATCGTAGACGCTGCCACCTGCCTCGCCGCCGGTGCCCTAATGGCTTTCGGCGCGAGCTTTGTCGCCGGCCTGACGGCGATCCCGGCAACTCTGCTCTTCTATGCAGGCCTTAGCCTGTTCCCGATCGCGGCCTTCATGCTTTGGGCCGGCACGCGCGAAGTCCCGCCGGCTGCCGCCGTTTGGCTGATCATCATCGGAAATGTCGGTTGGGTGATCGGCAGCGTCGCCGCGATGCTACTCGTTGGCCCGAATGTCCTCGGCCATCTCTTCATCGCGGCGCAGGCGGCGGCGGTGGCCGTGCTCGCCTGGCTCGAATACGAGGGCCTGCGCCGCAACGGCGCGCCGCTCGCGGCTTGAGCTTTCTCGCTCGACAAAAAAGGCCGGTGCTCAGCACCGGCCTTTTTGCTTTGCGCGTGACGGCGCGATCAGCTCGCGACGGCTTTCGGAATATCGCGCTCGCGCTTCATGACGATCTTGTTGAGCGCGCCGAGATACGCCTTCGCGGAGGCAACGAGCGTATCCGGGTCGGCCGCCTTCGACGTCATCGAGCGGCCGTCATGCGAGAGGCGCACTGAGACTTCCGCCTGCGCGTCGGTGCCCTGCGTGACGGCGTGCACTTGGTAGAGCTCGAGCTTCGCTTCGTGCGGCACCAGTGCCTTGATGCAGTTGAACACAGCATCGACCGGTCCGTTGCCTTCGGCTTCCTCGATCTTGGTCTGGCCATCGATCGTCAGCTTCATGGTCGCGCGCTGCGGACCATGCGTGCCGGCGATGACGGTGAGCGAGGCAAGCTTGATGCGATCGTGCGCGGCCGCCATTCCTTCGTCGACGAGCGCTTCGATGTCCTCGTCGTAGATATCCTTCTTGCGATCCGCGAGCGCCTTCATGCGCGCGAACGCATCTTCGAGCTGGTTTTTACCCAACTTGTAGCCCATCTCCTCCAGCTTGTGGATGAAGGCGTGGCGGCCGGAATGCTTGCCGAGCACGAGCGACGATTGTTTCAATCCGACAGTCTCGGGCTTCATGATCTCGTAGGTCGATGCGTCTTTCAGCACGCCGTCTTGATGGATGCCGCTCTCATGCGCGAACGCGTTACGGCCGACGATCGCCTTGTTGTACTGCACCGGGAACGACGTCGCGGTGGAGACGACTTTCGATACGCGCGTCAGCATCGTGGTGTCGATCTTGTTCCAGTACGGGAACTTGTCCTTGCGGACATTGACCGCCATGACGATCTCTTCGAGCGCCGCATTACCCGCACGTTCGCCGATGCCATTGATCGTGCATTCGACCTGACGTGCGCCGCCGACGATGCCGGCGAGCGAGTTCGCGACCGCCATGCCGAGATCGTTGTGGCAGTGGACCGAGAAGACGGCCTGATCGGAGTTGGGCACGCGCTCGATCAGCGTGCGCATGAAAGCCGTATATTCGTCCGGCACCGTGTAGCCGACCGTATCCGGAATGTTGACGGTCGTGGCACCCGCTTTGATCACCGCTTCGACGATGCGGCAGAGGAAATCCATCTCGCTGCGCGTGCCGTCTTCGGCCGACCATTCGACGTCGTCGATCTGGTTGCGCGCGCGCTGAACCATGGCGACCGACGTTTCGAGAACCTGCTCGGGCGTCTTGTTGAGCTTCACGCGCATGTGCAGCGGCGAGGTCGCGATCACGGTGTGAACGCGGCCGCGCTTGGCGAACTTCACGGCTTCGGCGCAACGGTCGATGTCGGCCGGATGCGCGCGCGAAAGGCCGGCGATGACGGAGTTCTTCGAGCGTCGCGCGATCTCGCTGACGGCTTCGAAGTCGCCCTCCGAGGTGATCGGGAAGCCTGCCTCGATGACATCGACGCCCATGGCGTCGAGCAGCTCGGCGATTTCGAGCTTCTCTTCGAACGTCATGGTCGCGCCCGGGCACTGCTCGCCGTCGCGCAAAGTGGTGTCGAATATGATGATGCGGTCTTTGTCGCTGCTCATCGGAAATGTCCTTCGGTGTGTTTGGTCGCGCCCGTCACGGGCCATCAATCTCGGGTTTCTTGCGATCCCCTGAGTGCCCAGGCACACATGCCCAGCCGGCCCTCAGGGGCTGATAAGAAGAAGGAGGCCGATAAGGCGAGCGGGAGCATTTCCGGAAATCGGCTGAGCCGTCCGGGCGATGGCGCATATGTCGGCGCGCGAAGTCATCGCAGTTCCCTGATGGGCGGCGGTTGCCAGCCCCAATGCCATGTTTGTAACGGGCCGCAGGGTGTTCCGCAAGCCACTCCAAGGACAAAAATCCGCTCTGGTTGGCGCTTCAGGTTGCGTGGCTGGCGATTGCGGGTCAGAAATTGCCAGCCACTCGTAGCCGGAGTTTCCAAATGATCGTGCGGATCGCCCCTATCGCCCTCGTCATCGCCGCCGCGGCGCTGTCCAGCGCTTGTACGCGAACGACCGCAGAGACCGGCCCTGCCCCCGCGATGGCGGCTGTCGCGCCTGCGCCGGCTCCCGCTGGTGGCTCCGGATGCTCGGGCGCGCTCGCGAATTTCCAGCGCGTCATCGACAGCGACCGCGATACCGGCAACGTCAACCAGTCGGTCTACAAGCGCATGACTTCCGATCTCGCGCCTGCGAAGACGGCGTGCGCTTCCGGCCGCGATGCGGACTCGCTGCGCCAGCTCTCCGGCGTCAAATCGAAGTACGGCTATCCGGAACAGCGCGGCTGAGCGCTCCGCCCTCACGCATGATTGCATAAACTTAATCCGCGCAAGCACGCGTGCGGCCGTGTGCCGCCCTTGTCATGACACTTTTGTTACCGTTTGATGACGGTGCGCCCGCGATAGTGAAGAAACAACAACTGGGCGCCGGTTTCCTGGCCGATGCCCCCCGCCATCCAATCTCTAGCGACCCGCCTCGGCCTTGCCGCTGCGTTCCGCTATGACGCGCGGGTCACCACGCTCATCCTGGCGCTGCATGCCTTTGCGCTCGGGCTTATGTTCACGTTCGAGTTGGATCTCGTCTCGAAGCTCGGCTTCCTGTTCGCCTGGGGCGTTCTGAATTTTACGTTTCTGTTGGTGTTCCGCCGGCCCGGCCTTGCGGCCGCGACATCCCTCACGCTGATCGGCGTTCTCATCCTTCTGTCGCGTTTGAAGAAGGACACGCTGTTCATGACCGTCAACTTCGTCGACGTCATGATCATCGATTGGGACACGCTCGCCTTCCTCTACACGATCTTCCCGCGCCTCTGGCTCTATTCGAGTATTGCGGCGCTCGTCGCTGCGCCCGTGCTTGTAATGCTCTGGTGGTATGACCCCTTCCGCGTTCGCTTACGCAGTGCGCTTGCAGGCCTCGCACTGTCGGTGCTCGGTCTCGTCGGACTCGTCTGGGCGAACCCGAGCGATCCCTACAACGAATTCTACGGCAACGAATACGTGTCGAAGTTCGCCCGCTCCGGCGTCAGCGCGATCCACGAATATGTGACGCGCGGCGTGTTCGAAGCGGACTCGCATGTCGTCGATCGATTGAAGACGCCAGCTTTGGCGGAAAGCTGCACGCCGGCCGGCGGGTTGCCCCACATCGTCATGATCTTCGACGAATCGAGTTTCGATCTCAGCGTCGCGCCGAATGTCAAAGTGCCGAACGATTATCAGTCGCACTTCAAATCGTTCGACGGAAAGTCGCGCAAGCTCGTCGTCGAAGGCATCAACGGGCCGTCATGGCTTACCGAATACAACGTGCTGACGGGGCTTTCGACGAAGTCGTACGGCCGCTTCGCCGATTTCGTGACGCGCATCGCGTCGGGCCGCGTCGAGCGCGGGCTGCCGTATAATCTGCGTCACTGCGGCTACAAGACGTTCAGCCTCTACCCGTTCATGGGCGCGTTCCTCTCGGCGCGGAACTTCCAGAACACTGCCGGCATCGAGAACTTCCTCGACTCGAAAGCGCTCGGCGCGAAGGGGCTTGAAGCCGACGCGTTCTACTTTAACGCGGCGACCGACATCATCGCGAAAGAGCGCAGCAGCAAATCGCCGCTGTTCATGATGGTCTACACGGCCGCCAACCACTTCCCGTGGGACTTCCGCTTCCGGCCGCTGCTTACGCCGGGCTGGAAAGCGCTCGGCAACGGCTCCGAGGTCGACGAATATCTGCGCCGCCAACAGATCAGCCGCAACGACTATGCGGACTTGAAGGATCGTTTGAAGCGCAACTTTCCAGACGAAAAATTCCTCATCGTTCGCTTCGGCGATCATCAACCGAGCATCGCTTCCCCGTTGATGGACCCGTCGCTCGATGAGACGGCGTTGTCGCGGCGATTCGCGGCGGGCGATCCGCGTTTCCTCAAGACCTATTACGCGATCGATACTATCAACTATAAACCTGCCGACCTCTCGCCCGCACTCGACACGCTCGACGCGGCGTATCTCCCGCTGGTCGTGCTGGAAGCCGCGGGCGTGCCGCTCGATCCTTCTTTCGCCGAGCAGAAAAAGATCCTGCAGCGCTGCGGCGGCGTGTTCTACCGTTGCCGCAATGGCGCGGAAGCCAGTCGCTTCAATCGTCTGTTGATCGATGCAGGTATGATCAAGGGAATGTAGCGCGCGGTTGGCGTATCGCGCCGCAATCGTCTAGGTTCCGGACAGATAAAAACGACCCTCCGGGGAGACGATGCCTTCAGGATCGCAAGCCGTTTCGCTGCGCGATGTCACGATTTCATTCACGCTGGCCGACCGCGGGACATACACCGCGGTTGCCGACGCGTCGCTCGATGTCGGCGACGGCGAGTTCGTCGCGATCGTCGGCCCGACCGGTTGCGGAAAGTCGACTTTGCTCAACGTCGCGGCCGGGCTCTTGAAGCCATCGCGCGGTGTTGCCGATATCTTCGATGCTCCGCTTCGCGGCCTGAACCGGCAAGCCGGTTATCTCTTCCAGGCCGAAGCGTTATTTCCGTGGAAGACCGCGCAGGACAATATCGCGATCGCGCTCGAAATCTCCGGTACACCTCGGCGTGAAGCTTTGCGCCGTGCCGAGGATTGGCTCGCGCGCGTCGGCCTTGCCGGTTTTGGACCGCGCTTCCCGCACATGCTGTCCGGCGGCCAGCGCAAACGCGTCGGCCTCGCACAGGTGCTCATTCGTGATCCGAAGATCCTGCTGATGGACGAACCGTTCGGCCCGCTCGATGCGCAGACGCGGCAGATCATGGGCAATCTGCTGCTCGACTTGTGGAACCAGGATCGCAAAGCCGTGATGTTCGTGACGCACGACCTCGAGGAAGCGATCGCCCTATCGGACCGCGTCGTCATCATGTCGGCAGGCCCGGCCGCCCGCATCATCGGCGACTGGCGTGTGCCGCTCTCGCGCCCGCGCGACACCGCCGAGATCAAACTCGATCCGGCTTTCCATCGGATACATCGCGAAATCTGGGAGACGCTGAAGGACGAGGTGATGAAGGGCTATCAGCAGACGGGTGGCGGCTGATGAAGATAAACCGCATCCAACTGCTGTCGTTGCAAATTCTCGTCGCGGTCGTCGCGATCGGACTCTGGCATGTGCTGACGAAGTACGAGATCTGCGGTCTCGCGAGACTCGGCTTCGAGAAGAACTGCACCATTCTCTTGCCGCCGTTCTTCTTCTCGACGCCTGGCGATGTCGGCGCGCGCATCGTGAAGTGGTTCGTTGAGGGCACGATCTGGGGTCATCTCTGGATCACGCTGATCGAAGCCGCACTCGCCTTCGTCATCGGCTCCGTCGGCGGCGTGCTGATCGGCTTCTGGTTCGCCCGCAAGCCGCTCGTCGCCGCCGTGTTCGATCCTTACGTGAAGATGGCGAACGCGCTGCCCCGCGTCGTGCTGGCGCCGATCTTCGCGCTGTGGCTCGGCCTCGGCATCTGGTCGAAGGTTGCGCTCGGCGTGACGCTGGTGTTCTTCATCGTCTTCTTCAACGTCTATCAGGGCGTGAAGGAAGTCTCGCCGACCGTGCTCAACAACGCGCGCATGCTTGGCATGAGCGAGCGCCAATTGATGCGCCACGTTTACTGGCCGTCCGCGCTGTCGTGGATGTTTTCGTCGCTACACACGTCGGTCGGCTTCGCAGTCGTCGGCGCTGTGGTCGGCGAATATCTCGGCTCGGCGGCAGGCCTCGGCTACATCATCCAACAAGCCGAGGGCGTGTTCGACGTCGCAGGCGTTTTCGCCGGCATGGTCGTGCTCGCCGCATTCGTTATCGCGATCGACCTGCTGGTGACGCTGGTCGAGAACAGATTACTGGCCTGGCGACCCGCCGTCGCCGATACCAGAACTTAGAGGAGCATAGTCATGACCACACGCCGCTCGTTCGTTATCGGCACCGGCGCATTGGCGCTGTCCGCGACGACGCCTGCACTGGCTCAAGAAAAGAAATCGCTGACGCTCGGCGTTGGCGGCAAGGGCTTGCTCTACTATTTGCCGCTCACGCTGGCGGAGCGCCTCGGCTACTTCAAGGAGCAAGGTCTCGACGTCACGATCACGGATTTCGGCGGCGGCGCGAAATCGCTGCAGTCGCTGATCGGCGGTTCGGCCGATGTCGTGACAGGCGCCTACGAGCATACGATCCGCATGCAGGTGAAAAACCAACCGATTGTCGCCGTCACCGAACTAGGCCGCTTTCCCGGCATCGTGATCGCGGTGCGCAAGGATCGCGCCGACAAGATCAAGACGCTGAAGGACCTCAAGGGCGCGAAGATCGGCGTGACGGCGCCGGGCTCATCGACGCACTTCTTCGCCAACGCACTGATCGGCAAGGAAGGGCTCAAAACCTCCGACGTCTCGATCATCGGCATTGGCGGCGGCGCCGGCGCGGTTGCGGCGATGAAGAAAGGCGATATCGACGCGATCAGCAATCTCGATCCGGTGATTTCGAAGCTGGAGCAAGACGGCGACATCGTCGTGCTCGCCGACAGCCGTAGCGAAGAAGGAAACCAGAAGCTGTTCGGCGGAAACAACCCGGCCGCCGTCGTCTACTTCAAGGCCGACTTCGTGCAGAAAAATCCCGAGACGGTGCAGCGCGTGGTCAACGCCTTCTACAAGACGCTCAAGTGGCTCGAGAAGGCGAGCGCCGACGACGTCGCGAAGACGGTGCCGCCCGAATATCACCTCGGCGATGTCGCGCTCTACAAAAAGGCGTTCGAGGCTTCGAAGGCGATGTATTCCAAGGACGGTATCGTGTCGGACGCCGGCATGAAGAACGCCTACGGCATGCTGAAGGATTTCGACGAGGAACTGAAAGGCGCGAATGTCGATTTGAGTAAGACATTCGATGCGCGCTTCGTGAAGAAGGCGGCGGGCGGGGCTTGAGCAACGGGAGACGGCAATGACGCAAAAGCTTCACGGTGGTTGCGCTTGCGGCGCGATCAAATACGAGGCCGCCGCCGATCCGGTCACCATGCTCAATTGCCATTGCCGCCACTGTCAGCGCGCGAGCGGCTCGGCCTATGCGGCAATCGTCGTATTCGACAAAGGCGCCGTGACGCTCTCGAGCGAGCCGAAGTATCACGCCTCGACCGGGATCAGCGGCAACCGCGTCGATCGCGGCTTCTGTCCGGAATGCGGCAACCCGGTCAGCATCAAGCTGGAGGCGATGCCGAACATTCTCGGCATCCAGGCAGCGACGCTCGACGACCCGGCTCTGTTCAAGCCGGCGGTCGACCTCTTTACCGCCAGCGCACAAGGCTGGGACCAGATGCACCCCGATCTGCCGAAGCATCCGCAGGGTCCGCCGCGGCGCAAATGACGGAACCCGCCGAGGCGCGGGAACTTCATGCGGGCGCGGCCCGTTGACCTGCCAACTCATCCCCGAGATTGGAGGCGTCAATGCCCACCCCGCAGGAACTCGAAGCTGAATTCTGGAAAGCTCTCAAATCCGACATGACGATGATGATCGGTCTCGACGGTGTCGAGGACGGTCATGCGCGCCCGATGACGGCGCAGGTCGACGGTGATCGTGGACCGATCTGGTTCTTCACGTCGACCGACACGGACCTCGCCAAAAAGGTCACGCAGCACGCCCGCGCCATCGCTACCTTCACGTCGAAGAACCACAAGCTGTTCGCGACCGTACATGGCGGGCTGTCGCTCGACACCAGCCGCGAGAATATCGATCGCTTGTGGAACCGCTACGTCGAAGCCTGGTTCAAGGGCGGCAAGGAAGACCCGAAGGTCGCCCTGCTCCGCTTCGACGCCGAGCGCGCAGAGATCTGGGAAGACGCTTCCAGCATCATGGCGGGCATCAAGCTGATGTTCGGCGCTGACCCGAAGGAAGAATACAAAGACAAGGTGGCCAAGGTCGCGTTCCGCTAATCATCGCGGAACTGATCGAAACCATCGCGGAAATGCATTTGTCGCACCTGGATCGGCGCGCTACCAATACGTCGGTAGTTCCAGGTGCGATGAATGAACCTTCTCTCGATCCAATCTCACGTTGCGTACGGTCATGTCGGCAACGACGCGGCCGTGTTTCCGCTGCAGCGGATCGGCGTCGAGGTTTGGCCGATCCATACCGTACAGTTCTCTAACCACACCGGCTATGGCGCATGGCGCGGGCGTGTGTTTGACGGCGACTTCGTGCGCGAGGTTTTTGCCGGTATCGCTGAACGCGGTGTGCTGCCGCGATGCGATGGCGTGCTGTCGGGTTACATGGGTGACGCCGGCATCGGCGAAGCTATTCTGCATGCGGTGGCGGAAGTGCGCGCCGCCAACCCGAATGCGCGCTATTGCTGCGACCCGGTCATCGGCGATGTCGGACGCGGCGTTTTCGTACGGCCCGGCATCGCGGAGTTCATGCGCGAACGCGCGGTGCCGGCTGCCGATGTCATCACGCCGAACCAGTTCGAGCTCGACCTGCTCACCGGCCGCTCCACCGCGACTTTGAGCGATGCACTCGCGGCGGTCGATGCTTTGCATGCTCTCGGCCCGCCCGCAATCCTCGTCACGTCGCTGATCACCGAAGATACGCCGAACGACGCCATCGATCTCATCGCATCGGATGGCGGTAAACGCTATCGCGTGCGGACGCCGAAGCTGCCGATCTCCGTCAACGGCGCCGGCGATGCGATCGCTGCGTTGTTCTTCGCTCACTGGCTGCGCTCAGGTTCGGTCGCGACAGCGCTCGGGGCTGCCGCCGCCTCGGTCTACGGCTTGCTCAAACGCACGGCCGAGGCGGATTCGCGCGAGATCGTTCTCGTTGCGGCACAGGACGAATTCGTTACTCCCAGCACCACGTTTGAGGTTCAGCCACTATGAAGACGCGTCCTTACACAGTGCTCGATGTTTTCACCTCGCGGCGCTTTGCTGGAAATCCACTCGCGGTCGTCCGCGATGGCGAAGGCCTCGATACCGAAGCGATGCAGACGATCGCGCGCGAATTCAATCTCCCCGAAACCGTGTTTCTGCTTCCGCCGGAGAGCGACAAACACCGCGCGCGCTTGCGCATCTTTACGCCGAAGGCCGAGCTTCCCTTCGCAGGGCATCCTACAGTCGGCACTGCCGTGTGGCTTGGCCTCGATGCGCCGGGCGCGTTTGTCCTCAAGGAGGAGATCGGCGAAGTCTCCTGCCGGTCCGAGAAACGCGGCGATGGCCACGGCTTCGCGACCTTCGATCTGCCGAAGTTGCCGAGGCGGGTCGCCGACGCGGCTGAAGCTGAAATCATCGCGCATTCGCTCTCGCTCACGCTTGACGATCTCGGCTGCGACGATTTCGCGCCGGGCGTCTGGTCGGCAGGCAATGCCTTCACGATGGTGCCGGTGCGCGGGCTCGATGCCATCGCGCGCGCCAACGCCAACACGGCGCATTGGGAAGCCGCTTACGGGCTCGGCAAAGCCGCCTCGCCGTTCCTTTTTTGCCGCGAGACGGCGGAGACGGGCCACGCCTTTCACGCGCGCATGTTCGCGCCGACGATGGGCATCATAGAAGATCCTGCCACCGGTTCCGCGCTCGCGGCGTTTGCCGGACTGATCGCGCAAAGCGGCGGCCTCTCGGACGGCACACACGAGCTTGCCGTGGAGCAAGGCTACGAGATGGGCCGCCCGAGCATCATGCATCTCACGCTCACGCTCAAAGCCGGCGCGATCACCAGAGCCTCGATCGGCGGCGATGCGGTCGTCGTCGCACGCGGCGAGATCGTCGCGTGAAAGTCGCTCGCGTCAATCATCTCGATCTTCGTTTCGAGCCGCAGCCGTGGCCGTTCGCGGTCGAGCGGCACGCGGAGATCGACGCGCATTTTGCCAAGCTTCGCGCTGAGAAACCCGCGATGTACAATGGCCGCGTGCTGCTGATGCATCGCCACGATCTCAGCGGCGATACGCTGCGCGGCGCGTATCTTGAGACTGACTTCGCAAGCTTCATCGCGTGGCGTGATTTCGGCAATCCGCCGCCGCCCGTGTGGAATTGCTTTGCGCAAGGCGCGCTGCGCGGAAGCGACGGAGGATACCTCCTCGGCGTCATGGGCGAGCACACGGCGAATGCCGGAAATATTTACTTTCCGAGTGGCACACCGGATCCGAACGACCTCGTGGGTGAAACCGTAGACCTCAACGCTAGCCTCACGCGCGAGATCGATGAAGAAACGGGCCTCACCCCCGCCGACTACACGCCGGCTCCCGACTGGACCTGTATCTTTGCCGGCCCACGCATCGCGCTGATCAAGATCATGCAACTTGATGAACCGGCGGATGCAGCGCGCGAGCGCATCCGTCACAATCTATCGTTGCAAACCGAGCCCGAGCTTGCGGATATGTATATCGTCCGCGGTCCGGACGACCTCCGCGACGTCATGCCGGATTTCATCCGCGCTTACTTCGCAAGCGTTGAGCGGCTTTGACTTTCAGTAAGCGACCGGCAAAACTCCCGCGCGTAATGCGATAGGGAGCGCACAGTGATTTCCAAAAAGGTTATCGATTCTTTCAAGGTTACCAACGGCAAGAAGTTTCGCCTTGCCGATTACAAAACCAATGACACGGCCGGCGTCGACATTTCAAAGGAAGACGCCGCCACGTTGCTCGCCGAGACCGTGAGCAAGATCGCGGATCTTCAGGCGAAGCTCTACGCCGACGATCGGTCGGCGCTGCTCGTTATCGTGCAGGCGATGGACGCGGCTGGCAAAGACAGCGCAATCGCGGCTGTTACGTCGGGCGTCAATCCGGCCGGTGTCGTCGTGCATTCGTTCAAAGCACCGACCTCCACCGAACTCGACCACGATTTCATGTGGCGCACGACGAACGTCCTGCCCGAGCGCGGACGCATCGGGATCTTCAATCGCTCGTATTACGAAGAAGTCCTCATTACGCGCGTCCATCCGAATATTCTCGAACATCAAAAGCTGCCGAGAGACTCGATCACTCCCAACATCTACAAGGATCGCCTCGAAGATATCCGCAGCTTCGAAGCTTACATCGCGCGCAACGGCATTCGCCCGATTAAGATCTTCCTAAACGTTTCGATGGACGAGCAGCGCAAGCGCTTCCTCTCGCGCATCGACGAGCCGGCCAAGAACTGGAAGTTCAACATGGCCGACGTCACCGAGCGAAAACTGTTTTCGAAGTACATGGAAGCGTATGAAGACGCGATCCGCTCCACAGCCACTCCAGAGGCGCCTTGGTACGTCGTGCCGGCCGATCGCAAGTGGTTTGCGCGGTTAGTGATGGCGGGTGCCATCCTCGATGCACTGGAAAAGATCGATCCGAAATTCCCGACATTGCCGAAAGAGCAATTGGCCGAGCTTAAAGCCGCGCGCGCCGCGCTGATGGCGGAAGGCCCGCTTAAGGAAAAGAAAGAGAAGAAGAAAGAGAAAGACGAATAGCCGCTCAAGCTTTCGTATTGGCGCCGCGGAATTTCCGCAGCGTCGCTTCCGTCATCGCAAGATCGCTCATGAGACGGTTCACGGTCTCATCGCCGATCTTGCGCTTGACGAAAAGTTCGCGGACCGCAAGTCGCTCGGAGGCGATCGCGGCGAGACGCAAATCATCCTCCAACCGCGACAATGTCCGCGCTTCATCTTGCTGCGCATTGCCGTCTTCGGCGGCTGCGATGCGCAACCGATAACTGGCGATCAGGCGTTCGGCAGCCGCCGTCGCCAATTCCTCAGACGCTGCGAGTCCACCCGCGCGCTCCTGAATGGTCGCGATCGCGGCGGAGGCCGCTGCGATGCGAGCCGCACGCTCCTCGGTTTCGAGCGGATTGTCCGACGGCAGCGTCAACTTCGACGTGATGAATGGCAACACCAAAGCCGCGATCACGAGCGAGCAAATGATGACACCGGCGGCGAGGAAGATCGCGAGGTCGCGTCCCGGAAATGGCGCTCCGTTCGGCAGCAGCAGCGGGATCGACATCACGCCGGCGAGCGTGACAGCGCCGCGCACACCGCCAATCGACAGCGCAAATGCCGCAAACAGCGGCATCCGGCTTGCGACCCGTCCTCGCAGCCGCACTGCGATGTAGCGGATTTTTGCATTGCCCATGACGAAGACAAAACGAACGATGAGGAGGCCGATCGTCAGCGCGACGATCACGGCGAGCGGCTCAAGCCATGCATGCCGCGACGCAATTTCGGGCGGCACCTTCCGGATGATGTCCGGCAGTTGCAAGCCGAGCAGCAGAAACACCATGCCGTTGAAGACAAAAGCGATCGTCCCGGAGACGATGTTGCTTTGAATTCCAGCCGCCAGACCGATGTGCTTGTACATCCCGGACCAGCGGAACAGCAGTCCCGCTGTCACGGCCGCGATGATGCCGGACGCGTGGAATTGCTCTGCCACGATGTAGGCCGCGAACGGCAGCAAGAGATTGACCAACACCTGCACTTCCGGTGCGATGTCGCCGAGCTTCGCCAAGAAACGCTGCGCCTGAGCCAGAACGACCAGCGTCACGAGTCCCGCAAGCGCGCCACCGGCTGCGACCAGAACAAACGGCCCGTAAGTGGACTTTAGGACGAAGGTGCCGGTGAGCGCCGCCGCGATTGCAAAGCGAAAGACAACGAGACCGGACGCATCGTTGAGCAGCGCCTCGCCTTCCAGCAAATGCATGAGGCGCGGCGGCATCTTCGCGCGGTCGATCAGCGACGAGACCGCGACCGCATCCGTCGGCGAAAGCACTGCCGCGAGCGCGTAAGCGACAGGCAGCGGCAGCGCCGGGATGAGCCAATGCAACAGCGGCCCGACAACTGCGATCGTGAAAAAGACGAGACCGAAAGCCAGCGACCCTATCGGCAGCCAAAGCTCGCGCAACTCGCGCTTCGGCGCGTTCAAACCATCGATGAACAGCAGCGGCGGAATGAACAGCAGCAGGAAAAGCTCTGGGTCGAGCATCACGTGGATGCCGCCAAGCTGAGGCCAAGCCAAAGCCGCACCCAGCGCGATTTGCACGAACGGCGCCGGGATGCGCGTCAGGCGGACGAGCAAGCCCGACACGGCGACGGCAAAGAGAAGCTGTAGGACGAGTTCGGCTGTGTGCATGTGACGCGCCGTATGGAAGACTAGCAACGATGGCGCAAGACGATACCGTCGTCCATCCCGGCCAAAAAAAAGGGCCGCACGAAGCGGCCCTTTTCTTCGGAGCGATAAGCGCTCTTAGTTTTTGGCTTTGTCGACCAGCGCGCCCTTCTTGATCCACGGCATCATGTCGCGGAGCTTAGCGCCGACTTCTTCGATCGGGTGGCGGGCGAGAGCCGCGCGGGTCGCCTTGAACGACGTCTGGTTGACGCGGTTCTCGAGCATCCAGTCGCGGGTGAACTTGCCCTGCTGAATGTCGGCGAGCACGCGCTTCATTTCGGCCTTCGTCTCGGCCGTGATGATACGCGGACCCGTCACGTATTCGCCGAACTCGGCGGTGTTCGAGATCGAGTAGTTCATGTTCGCGATGCCGCCTTCGTAGATCAGGTCGACGATCAGCTTCACTTCGTGCAAGCACTCGAAGTAGGCCATTTCCGGCGCATAGCCGGCTTCGACCAGCGTCTCGTAGCCGGCCTTGATAAGCTCGACGAGACCGCCGCAGAGCACGACCTGCTCGCCGAACAAGTCCGTCTCGCACTCTTCCTGGAACGTCGTCTCGATGATGCCGGCGCGGCCACCGCCGACTGCCGATGCGTACGAGAGGCCGAGGTCATGCGCATTGCCCGACGCGTCCTTGTGGATCGCGATGAGGCACGGCACGCCGCCGCCGCGCTGATATTCCGAACGCACCGTGTGTCCCGGGCCCTTCGGCGCGACCATCAGCACGTCGAGATCGGCACGCGGCTCGATGAGATTGAAGTGAACGTTAAGGCCGTGCGCGAACATGATCGCGGCGCCGTTCTTCATGTTGTCGTGCAGGTGCTCGCGATAGATGTCGCCTTGCAGCTCGTCCGGCGTGAGCATCATCACGACGTCGGCCCACTTGGCGGCGTCGGCGACTTCCATCACCTTGAGTTTTTCGCCCTCGGCCTTCTTCGCCGAAAGCGAGCCCTTGCGCAGGCCGATTGCAATGTCTTTCACGCCCGAGTCGCGCATGTTGAGCGCGTGAGCATGGCCCTGGCTGCCGTAACCGATGACGGCGACTTTCTTACCCTTGATCAGGTTCAAGTCGGCATCGCGATCGTAATAAACACGCATGGGAACGTTTCCTCGTGGGGAGTTGGCCAACCCGTTCGGGCGGCAGGTCGAAAAATGGCTTCCGCTTTTAGCCAGCGTGAGACGGGTTGGGAACATCTGTTTTCATTGTTTTTCGCCTGCGGCGCTCGCCGAATTTCCGGCGAAGCGTGCTTCAAATGTTCGGATTTGAACGGGTTGCTCCACACGGAACGAACCAAGTTTAGATTTGCCCATATCTTCAACTTTCAGACGTATTACCTCAGGGATACACTTCGATTCGGCAGCGCTAACACCGTTATACTTGTGTAACCCAAGCGGCCTGCTGATCAATATTCGACCTATCCCAGTATTCGCCGATCGCGCGCGTAACGGCGGTTGCTTGCGAACACGCTCCAATTCCGCCTGCAGGTTGTGAGGGAAGATGGTTCCGTCCGGATATACGGCCACATTCACCGAAGAGTTCAACGAGCTCAGCGTCTCGGCGTGGGGCCCCGGCACGCGCTGGATCGCGCACACGCCGTGGAACGGAGATTTCGGCGACGCGACGTTTGCCGATCCCGCCAACGGCTTTCCGTTTACGGTGACCAACGGCGTACTCCGCATCGAAGCGAGTAAAAGCAGCGGTCAGTGGCAATCCGGCCTGCTCGCTTCGGTCGACGCGCAAGGGCACGGCTTTTCGCAGCAATACGGTTACTTCGAGATGCGTGCGCAGCTACCGAGCGGCGCCGGGGTCTGGCCGGCATTTTGGTTGATTGGTCTCGATCGCTCGCAATTCACCGCCGAGATCGACGTGATGGAGCAACATGGTTCGGCGCTCGGCGATCGTTATTCGTCGGCCGTGCACACCTGGTATCGTGACGGCAGTCAGCCAAGCGCAAGCGTGGCAAAACAGCATATTGTCGGCGCCAACGTGATGACGTCCGGCTTTCACGACTACGGCGTCAACGTCACACCGACATCGACGATCTTCTACTTCGATGGTCAGGAAGTCTGGCGCACCGCAACGCCCGAGTCGCACAAGCAGCCGATGTATATCTTGCTTGATCTCGCGCTGGGCGGCGGGTTCCCGATCAATCAAACCCCCAACCCGTCATACATGTACGTCGACTACGTTCACGTCTACCAGACGACGACGCAGCCGACTGATCCACCGCCGCAGGGCGGTATCGTCGGCACCAGCGGCAACGACAACCTGAAGGGAACGGCCGCCGCGGATATGATCACTGGCCTTGCGGGCAACGACGCGTTGAATGGTCTTGCCGGCAATGACACGCTCGACGGCGGCGCCGGCAACGACATTCTGACGGGCGGTCTCGGCGCCGACTGGATGATCGGTGGCGCCGGCGATGACATCTTCTACGTCGACGATATTGGCGACCGTGTCAGCGAAGCCGTTGGCGAAGGCTACGATACGGTTCGCAGCTCCGTTTCGTTCACGCTGCCGGACAACGTCGAGAAACTCACATTGTCTGGCGACCTTTCGACCAGCGGCACTGGCAACGCGCTCGCCAATGAACTCTACGGCGATGCCGGCGCCAACACTTTGAGCGGGCTCAGCGGGGCCGACAAACTTTTCGGTTTGGCTGGCAACGACCGGCTGCTAGGCGGCGATCAGAACGACACGCTGATCGGCGGCCTCGGCGTCGACACGATGACTGGCGGCGCAGGTGCGGACCGCTTTCAGTTCGACGTTATCGGCGACAGCGGAGTGACGGCTGCGACGCGCGACTTCATCACCGATTTCTCGCGCACGGAGAATGACATTCTCGCGCTCAGCGGCATCGATGCAAACACGCTCGTGGCGGGGAACCAGGCGTTTGCATTCATCGGCACATCGGCTTTCTCGCGCGCAGCCGGTCAATTGCGCTACGGCACGAGCAACGGCATGACGATCGTCGAAGGCGACGTGAACGGCGACGGCATTGCAGACTTTTCAGTCGCGCTGCAGGGAATTCAATCGTTGACGGTCGCCGCGTTCATTCTGTGAGTCGCTCAGATGGCACTCAATCGCCGCAACTCTCGAAGTCGCGTTTCATGGCAGGGCAAGCGGCCATGAGTTTTTGCACTGCGGCCTTTGCACCGCTCAGCGGAACGCGGCCCAAAACCTTAGGCTTTTCCGCGCCATCGTCGAGGACAAGCGTCTTGCCCTTGAGCATCTCGTGGACGCTGAGCCCGCAGGTCGAGCCCTCGCCCTCGAAGTAACCGCTCTTCTTGTCGACCGTGTAGCCGCCCTCGCCGCGCGTCCCGGTGAGCTTGTAGTTGATCGAGGCGCCGTTCGGCGTCGTCTGCACGAGGCCCGGTGTGAATAGCATCGCAAAAACCGGCCCTGGCTGGTTGCTCGGTGGCAGGCAGCGCATGCCGACGCTATGGTCGCCCGCTGTGACCCAGGCCGACATGCCCCACAGTGGATGCTGACCGTACGTCCACGCAACTGTGGGTTGCGTCGGCTTGGCGGCTTGGGATGTTGCCATGGGTGGCTTGGCGGCGGGCGGAGCCGCCGTCTGCGCCGATGCCGGCACGGCAAGGCCGAGCGCCAAAACGGTAGCCAACTGAATTCGCATAAGATGCCCCGTTGGGTCGGCGGTTCTTACATCGGCTCCGGGCCGCGGCTGATCGCCGCGACGCCCGTGCGTGACACTTCGACGAGGCCGAGCGGCAGCATGAGATTGATGAAGGTCTCGACCTTCTCGGTGCCGCCCGTAATCTCGAACACGAAGCTCTCGGTCTTCGCATCGATCACACGCGCACGGAATGCGTCGGCGAGACGCAGCGCCTCGACGCGATCGTCGCCCTGCCCGCGCACCTTCACCATCGCGAGCTCGCGCTCGATCGACGAACCTTGCACGGTGTGATCGACGACGCGATGCACCGGGACGAGACGATCGAGCTGGTTCTTGATCTGCTCGATCACCATCGGCGTTCCGGTGGTAACGACCGTGATGCGCGATAGATGCTTCTCGTGCTCGGTCTCGGAAACGGTCAGCGAATCGATGTTGTAACCGCGCCCTGAAAAGAGACCGATGACGCGGGCGAGTACACCCGGTTCGTTATCGACCAGAACAGACAATGTGTGCCGCTCGATCTTCTCGGTGACGGTCGCGGTTTGATAATGCGAGATGTTCACTGTCTGGTTCCGTCTACTTATAGCGTTCGGGATAACGGGCTCGCCCGTATGCATCCATGCCTTGGACGCGAACGATTTCGGTGAAGGTTTTTGCCTCTTCGGGCGAGAGGCGAATACGCTGGAAGGTGCCGACGATGCGCTCCTGCATCGCGCTAATGGCGACTTCAGCTTCCGGCAACTCATTCGCCTTTCGCGCGTCCGCCGTCATGGTCTTGCTGAACTCGGCGACGACGCGCGAGACGATCATGTCCTGCGCAACGCAAACCTGAAGCGGCGGCGTGAAGACATGCGAGAACTGCAGTTCTCGCTCGTAGCACGCACGCATCTCGCCGAAAGCTGAGCCAAGGCCCTTCGCCTTTTCCGTCTCTGCAAGTTTACGCGCAGCCGAGACGACGTTGTCGACGACCTTTTTGTCTTGCGCCGAAGCCGTTGCAACAGCCGCTACGAGAGCGACGGCCGTCACGAGTGTACCGAGAATCTTACGTTCGATCATGCTCACACCAGCGTTTTGCCTTCCTCGGTGATCGCCTCATCGAGATTTTGCGCGGCGTCACCCAGGATCATTTCGTTGTGCGCTCGGCCCGATGGAATCATCGGGAAGCAGTTTTCCATCTTGTCGACGAGGCAGTCGAAGATGACCGGCTTGTCGACGTTGATCATTTCCTTGATCGCATCATCGAGATCGGCCGGATTGGAGCAGCGAATTCCGACCGCGTGATAGGCCTCGGCGAGCTTCACGAAATCCGGCAAGGCTTCCGAGTAGCTCTCCGAATAACGGCCGCCGTGCAGCAGCTCCTGCCACTGGCGAACCATGCCCATGTATTCATTGTTGAGGATGAAGATCTTGATCGGCAGGCGATACTGCGCCGCCGTCGACATCTCCTGCATATTCATCAGCACGGAGGCTTCGCCCGCAATGTCGATCACCAGGGCCTTCGGATGCGCCATCTGCACGCCGACCGCGGCCGGCAAGCCGTAGCCCATCGTGCCGAGACCGCCGGACGTCATCCAACGTTTCGGCTCTTCGAACTTGTAAAACTGCGCGGCCCACATCTGATGCTGACCGACTTCGGTCGTGATGTAAGTGTCGCGATCCTTCGTCAGTTCGTAGAGGCGCTCAACGGCGTACTGCGGCTTGATGATGTCTTTCGACTGGCGATACGCGAGGCAGTCGCGGCGGCGCCAGGTTTCGATCTGTTTCCACCATGTGCCGATCGTCGCCTTGTCGGTCTTCTGCTTTGTCGCCTTCCAGGCGTCGACCATCTCGGCGAGCACATGCGCGCAATCGCCGATGATCGGCACGTCGACCTTGATGGTCTTGTTGATCGACGACGGATCGATATCGACGTGGATCTTCCGCGAGCCCGGCGAGAAGGCGTCCAGGCGACCCGTGATGCGGTCGTCGAAACGCGCACCGATGTTGATCATGACGTCGCAGTCATGCATCGCCCAGTTCGCTTCGTAGGTGCCGTGCATGCCGAGCATGCCGAGCCACTGTTTGTCGGACGCCGGATAAGCGCCGAGGCCCATCAGCGTCGAGGTGATCGGGAAGCCTGTCAGGCGCACGAGCTCGCGTAGCAAGCGGCTCGCCGCCGGGCCCGAGTTGATGACGCCGCCACCCGTGTAGAAGATCGGCCGGCGCGCGGTGGCCATCAGCGCGACGGCTTCCTTGATGCGCATCGGGTCGCCGTCGAGGCGCGGCTTGTAGGTCTTGTGCGCGACATTCGACGGACCCGTATAAGTGCCGGTCGCGAACTGAATGTCTTTCGGGATGTCGATGACGACCGGACCCGGGCGGCCGTTGCCTGCAACGTAGAACGCTTCGTGCAGGATGCGCGCCAGATCCGCGATATTCTTCACGAGGTAGTTGTGCTTGGTGCAGGGACGCGTGATGCCGACCGTGTCGGCTTCCTGAAACGCGTCGTTGCCGATGAGATGCGTCGGCACCTGACCCGTGATGCAGACCATCGGAATCGAATCCATCAGCGCGTCGGTGAGACCCGTCACGGCATTCGTCGCGCCGGGACCCGAGGTCACCAGGACTGCGCCGACTTTACCCGTCGAACGGGCATAGCCTTCGGCCGCATGCGCCGCGCCCTGCTCGTGGCGGACCAGCACGTGCTTGAGCTTTTTCTGCTGGAAGATGGCGTCGTAAATCGGCAGCACAGCGCCGCCCGGATACCCGAAGATGTGGCCTACCCCTTGATCAACCATCGCTTGTACGACCATCTCGGCGCCGGTCATCTGGCGCGGGCCGGTCTCCTGAGGTGCTTCGGCCTTCGCGGCCTTCGGCGTCTTGGCTTTTGCTTTGGTGCTCATCGGGTTAGCTCTCGGGTCATTTCGGACAATAAAAAAGGCCCCGTGAGGGACCTGGTATGCGCCACCTATTCGCCGGCCTCAAGGCCGTCGGGAGGGTGGCGCCAGCGATACAATAAGAACACGCGACAAGGGTCGCTCCTCAGGGTGATTTCGGGGCGGACCATAGTCCGCGCCGTTTTAAGGGTCAAGCGGGGGATTTCGCGGAATTTAGGAGACCTCGCGGCCCTCGCGGTCCGAAATGAGCTTCCGGATGTGGTCCGGCACGCGGGCCGGGCGATGGGTCGCCTGGTTGGTGTTGACCCAGATCACCTCGCCCGTGGCCAGCGCCTGATCGCCGCCCTTGAGGTAAATCGCAAGCTCGAAGGTCATGCTCGAATTGCCGAGCTTGCCTACCCGGCAGCCGACCTCGATTTCTTGATCGAACAAGATCGGGGCTTTGTACTCCACGGTCGATTTCACGACATGGAAGTCCTCGCCGGTCTGCTTGGCGTCCTCGTATTGGTCGAAGCCCAGCGCGCGGAAATACTCCGTGATGGTCACATCGTAGTAGGTCAGATAATGCGCGTTGAAGACGACGCGCTGGCCGTCGATCTCGGAATAGCGGACGCGAAACGGGAAGAAGAAGCGGAAGCCTGAGCGCTGCATGCGGGTTTCTTGTTTGTGATGGGTGCTCCGTTCTAGCGGAACATCGGCGTACCGGGAAAGTTTTCGTGAGATGCTGTAACCTTTCCGCAGCCTCGTTCGTAGAGGCAGGATACGCCGCCACACAACAACGGGCTCGATGTTCCTCCGCGAGAAAAACGGCCGCTGGTCCCCGGAAAAGATTCTGGCCTTCGCGGTGTCGATTGCGCCGCTGATTTGGCTCGCCTGGCGAACCTGGACGATCGATCTCGGCCCCCGCCCCGCGACCGAAGCGCTGCATTTCACCGGCCGCTGGTCGGTGCGCCTACTGCTGCTCTCGCTCATGATCTCACCGGCAAGGCGGCTATTTCCGGTCGGCAAGCCGATGCTGGCGCGCCGCACGCTCGGCGTTGCGGCGTGCTGCTACGCCGTCTTCCACTTCGTGCTCTACATCGTGCAGGAGCGCTACGACTTCCTCAAAGTCGCGACCGAGATCGTCCTGCGTTTTTATCTGACGATCGGCTTTGTCGCCCTCATCGGGTTGATCGCACTCGGCGTGACGTCGACCGACGCGATGATCCGCAAACTCGGGCCGCGCTGGAACACGCTGCATCGTGTCGTCTACGCGATCGGCATTCTCGTCATTCTGCACTTCATGCTGCAGAAGAAGCTGGAGATCTACGAGCCCGTGTTGATGTTCGGCTTGATGCTGTGGTTGTTCGGCTATCGCCTCTTGCACCGTTACGCGAATGCCGGGTGGGTTTCGCTGATCGGCCTATCGATCGCGAGTTCTCTGCTCACGGCTTTGTTCGAAGCGGGGTGGTACGCGGTGAAAACCGGCGCGAATGCCGTGATGGTGCTGCAGGCCAATCTCGAATTCGAATACGACATTCGCCCCATGTGGTGGGTGCTGGCGGCCGGGCTCGCCGTGACGTTCGTGTCGCTCGTCGCACAGTGGTGGTGGCCGAAACCCGCGCCGCGGCTGCGCAGCGCGCGCGCCTAGAGCTGCCGCGCCACGCTACCCAGCGCCGTCTCCGACGTTTCCCACGGCCAATCCGGAAACTGGTTGCGCGCCCACGTGCGCTGACGTTTCGTGTACTGCAGCGTCTCGAGCTTGCCATGCGACGCGGCGTCGGCGAGAGAAATTTTGCCGTCGAAATATTTGATCAGCCACGGCACGCCGTGCGCCTTCATCGCGGGCAGCGCCGGATCGAGCTTGCGTTCGCCGAGCGCCTTCACCTCGTCGAGCGCGCCCTGCTCCAACATCTGGTCGAAGCGTCTGCCGATACGACCCGCGAGATCGTCGCGATCGCAATCGACGAAAACACACGCCGTATTTGCTCCGTCCAGAATCGGCGGCGCATTCTCGCGCTGCCAGTCGGACAGTGTGCGGCCGGTCGCCTCCAAGACTTCGATCGCTCGGACGATGCGGCTGCCGTCACTGGTGTGCAGACGCGCGGCAGCCTCCGGATCGCCAACCGCAAGCTCCGCGTGCAGCGCTTGCGAGCCTTCGCGCTCGATGCGCGCGCGAACTGACTGACGGATCTCCTCGGGGATCGGCGGAATGGCGGCGATACCCGAGGTCAGCAGCTTGAAATACAGCCCGGTGCCGCCGACGATGATTGGGCGCACGCCGTCGCGTCGGCAGGTCTCCAGTTCTTGCTCGGCGTCGCGCAGCCACTGCCCGGCCGAATAGTTCACGGCCGCATCGATCCAGCCGTACATGACGTGCGGAACCTGCGCCTCCTCGTCCGGCGTGGGGCGCGCCGTGATCACTCGCAAGTCCGCGTAAACCTGCATCGAATCCGCATTGATGATGCGGCCACCAAAACGCTCCGCCACGGCGATCGCCAAAGCCGACTTGCCGCTGGCGGTCGGGCCTGCGATAAGCACCGGCTTTCCGGCGGGGTATTGCTCGTCTTTTTCCACGATTGATCGTCTAACACATGGCCGAGAGTTACGCTCAAGCATTGGTTTTGACTGCCCCGCAGGGCGCGCTCGATGAAGCGCTAACCCGCGACATCGAGGCAATGCTGTCCGACACTTCCGTACTGCAGACGTGGTGGCTCGCGCCGGCGGAAGCTTGGGAGGTTATCTTCGTCGCGTCCGAGGACGATGACCTCGCGCCTTTGATCGCTCGCGTCCGCACACATATCGGAAAGCGCCCGATCGACGCCAACATCGTCAGCGCGGAGCTGCATTTCCGCCGCAAGAAGCTCCTCATCGCCGACATGGACTCGACGATGATCGAGCAGGAATGCATCGACGAACTTGCCGCGCATGCGGGACTGAAGGATCACGTCGCGGCGATCACGGAGCGCGCGATGCGCGGCGAGATCGCGTTCGAGCCGGCTCTGCGCGAGCGCGTCGGATTGCTGAAAGGCCTACCCGTAACGGTGATCGACGACGTCTTGCGCGAGCGCATCACGCTGATGCCGGGTGCGAAGACACTGCTCTCGACGATGCGGGCGAGCGGCGCACATACGTGTCTCGTCTCCGGCGGCTTCACGGCCTTCGTCGAACGTGTCGCGAAAGATCTCGGCTACCACGAGAGCCATTCGAATGTGCTCGGCGTTACCGATGCCAAGCTTGACGGCAGCGTGAAGGAGCCGATCCTCGGCCGCGAAGCGAAACTCGCAACCCTCATCGCGTTGCGCAATACGCTGCACATCGCCAAGCCCGAGACGCTTGCGGTCGGCGACGGCGCCAACGATCTCGCCATGCTTGGCGAGGCCGGGCTCGGCGTCGCCTATCGGGCGAAGCCAGCCGTCGCAGCCGCCGCGCATGCTCGCATCGAGCACGCGGACCTCACGGCTCTCCTTTACCTGCAGGGCTACAAGAAGGACGAGTTCGCAACCGCCTAAGCCGTCGCGGGGCGTCGCGCGCCTTCGGCGCGCTCCTCGTCCGTGATCATCACATCCTCGGGCGTGTCGGCCTCGGCATCGGTCTCGCCGTTGAGGCGCTTGTGCAACGTCACTTCGTCGAGCGCCCCTTCCCACTTCGAGACAACGACCGTCGCGAGGCCGTTGCCGACGAGGTTCGTCAACGCGCGCGCTTCCGACATGAAGCGGTCGATGCCGAGGATCAACGCGATCGACGCGACCGGGATCGTTCCGACCGAAGCGAGGGTTGCGGCGAGCACGATGAAGCCGGAGCCGGTGACGCCGGCCGCCCCCTTCGAGGTCAGCAGCAATACGCCGATGATACCGAGCTCCTGTGCGATCGTCAGCGGCGTTCCGGTCGCCTGCGCGAGGAAGATCGCGGCCATCGTGAGATAGATGCAGGTGCCGTCGAGGTTGAACGAATATCCGGTCGGGATCACGAGGCCGACGACGGATTTTTCGCAGCCCAGATTCTCCATCTTCGCCAGCATGCGCGGCAGAACGGACTCGGATGACGAGGTGCCGAGTACGATCAGCAATTCTTCCTTGATGTAGCGAATGAACTTGATGATCGAGAAGCCGCACAACGCCGCGATAGAACCGAGCACGACGAAGACAAATATCAAGCACGTCGTATAAAACGACAGCATAAAGTTGCCGAGATGCAGCAGCGTTCCGACGCCGTATTTGCCGATCGTGAACGCCATCGCGCCGAATGCACCGATCGGCGCGACCTTCATGATGATGCCGACGATCTTGAAGAAGACGTGGCTGACGACGTCGATGAAGTGCAGCACGCTTTCGCCGTAAGAGCCGAGCGACTGCAGCGCGAAGGCAAACAGGATCGCGAAGAACAGCACCTGCAGGATTTCACCATTCGCGAAAGCGCCGACGACGGTCGCCGGAATGATGTCCATCAGGAACTGGATGGTGCCTTGCTCTTTCGCCTTGGTCGTGAAGGCGGCAATCGATTTCGTATCGATCGACGATAGATCGACGTTGAGGCCAACGCCGGGCTTCCAGAGATTGACGACAAGCAGGCCAACGACGAGCGCCAGCGTGGTGACGATCTCGAAGTAGATCAGCGCTTTCAGACCAACGCGTCCGACTTTTTTCATGTCGCGCATCGAGGCAATGCCGTGCACGACGGTGACGAAGATGATCGGCGCGATGACCATCTTGATCGCCTTGATGAAGGCGTCTCCGAGCGGCTTCATCTGTTCGCCGACCGACGGGTAGAAGTGGCCGAGCAGGATGCCGAGCGTGATGGCGCCGAGCACCTGGACGTAGAGGTGAGTGAACCAAGGCCCCGTATGGCCAGGAGCGGTCGTCGTCGCGGTAGCGGTCGCCATCAATCTCTCCTCAGTCCGAATGCGTCATGCCCGGCACCGCGCGGCCGCGGAACCAACGTGCCGCGCCGGGGTGAAACGGGATGAAAGTGTTGCGCGTGAAGTTCGCTGGCGTCGTCTCGGCCGCCGCCGGATGCGCGTCGATGAGCGTGTCCTGATGCGCAAAAACCGCATCGACGATCGCGTAAGCGAGATCGTCCGGCAGATCGCGATGCGCGACCGCGAAATTATAGAGCCCGACCGTCGGGTAGTGCCGCCGCAGCGACGGGTAGCTTCCGGCCGGAACGGTCGCTGTGCCCAGTTCCGGCAGCGCAAGCCGCAAGTCGCGGATCTGCGCCGATGTCAGGGGCAGATAGCGCACCTTCGTCTTGCGCTCGATCTCGGCGAAGGCCGGCACCGGCGCGCCCGCGCCGACGGCGAGTGCATCGAGGCTCTTATCCTCGACCTTCGCGGCAAGGTCCGACCAATCGCCGTTGATCAGCGTAGCGTCGGTCTTCAGCACTTTGAGAAACTGCGGGAAGTAATTTGCAGTCGTGCCGCCGCTCGGACCGACGCCGACGCGCTTTCCGGCAAAGTCCGCAACGGACTGGATGGCTGAGTCGGCCAGCACCACGAATTGAAACGGCGTGTCGTACATCGGGAACAGCGCACGCATCGCCCGCTGCTGGCCGCCGCCGGCAAGAGCGCCGGACGCGTTCCATGCCTGCAGCGCAACGCCCTGCGTCACGAAGGCGAGTTGAATTTCGCCCTTCTCGAGCAGCTCGATGTTTTCAGCCGGACCGCCGGTCGGCCGCGCAATGACGTGAATGCCCAATTCGCGCGACAGGAGCCGTGCGAGGCCATTGCCGTAATCGTAGTAAGTGCCGCCTGCCGACGCGGTTCCGATAATAAGCGATTTCGGCCAATCGGCTTGCGCGAACGCGCCAGACAGCGTCGCTGCGACGAGCGCGAGCGTCGCGAAGACTCGGGCCAGCAATGCACCCATGACGTCTCCTCCCCGTCATGTCTCGTGCTGTCTGCCCGAAATTGAGCGCGCCGAATGGATGACGGAGAGGAAGGTTGGCTCAAACTTCCGAAAAGCTCAAGTCAATCGATCAACGGAATGTGTGGAGCAGATGTGCGCGGCAGAGTTGCGTCGAGACGCGGATCGCGCATCACCTCGACGGCGAACTTGAACGGGCGAAAGCCGGAGCGCTTGTAAAAGCCAAGCGCCTGCGGCGAGTCGAATGTGCAGGTGTGCAACCAGAAGCGCTTGATGGGTTTCGCGAAAGCGCGCGCAATCGCTTGCGTCATCAGATAGCGGCCCGCGCCCTGGCCGATCGCGGCGGCGACGAGGCCGAAGGATTTGAGCTCGCATTCGTCACCCGCGCCGAAGTCGAGATCGATCAATCCGATCGCGATACCCCGCGTCAGCAGCGCATACGACTCGAAATCCGCACGATCGAGATCCGCGCGCAACGCGTCGTCGGGCATCACCACACGCGAGGTCCACAACCAATCCTCGCCGACAGCGCTGAACAACTTGCGATAGTCCGCGAGCGCATTGCCGCGCAGAGGCACGAGTTGAAAGCCCGCATCCGCGATGGGCATCGGCCGCGGCTTCGGCCGCTCGGTCATTTCGAGATAGGTGACGACGTTCGCGACGTCGCCCGGCGCCAATGCGTGGTACCCCGCCGCGAGCGGGTCGTGGTCGCTTTTATCGCTGGACATCAGTGGGTGCCGAAACGCGTCGATACGGAACCAAGCAAGTTCGCGAGTTCGATCTTACGTTTGACGCCGACTTTCGCAAGCACCGCTTTGACCTGACTGCGCACGGTGTGCGGCGAGAGCGACAGCGAAGCTGCGATGCCTTCCGCCGTCAGACCGCTGGCGATGCCGCGCGCGACGCGCGCCTCCGCCGGCGTGAGATCGAACAGCGCCGCAACCACATCCGCATGCGGCGCAGCCGATTGGCTGAGCGGCGAGATCAGCAGCACGGCGTCGCCGCGCGCGAAGATGTCGTTACTGACGCCCTTCAGCGGGATCACTTGCGCAACGGCGGCCGGCGCTTCTTCGGTCGCCGGCAAAGCGAACGACAGCACGGCTTTCGGCGCGAGCCCGCCATGCGCGGCAGCGCGCAAGAACACATCCTGTGCGGAGCGGTTCTCGAAGTGGAGCTTGTCGTTGGCGACAATCTTTACTTGCCCCGGCAGGTTCTCCAGCAGTTCATTCGCGGCCAGCACACGGCCCGTGCGTGTGATCACGGCCGCCGGCAAACCGACAAGCTGAAACGCACCGACGGCGCTGTGCGCCTGCTTCATTCCGAGACGGCTCGCGACAAGCGCCGCACGCGCAATGTGCGGCCGGAAATCGTCGAGCTTGCTCAGCGTATCGCGGCCGATCGGGCCCTTGTCGAAACGCTGTTCGAGATCGAACACGATGATGTCTTGGCTCGTCGAGCAGATCGCCGTGCTGGCAGACCAACCAAGTCCGATCGGGCGGAAATGGCGCACATACATCGGCTCAACTTCGAGCTGATCTTTCGAGTAAAGATCGAACTCGTTCAGGAAGCCGGCGCGGTTGCAGCGCAGCCGATTGGCCGTCCGTGTGTTGTTCGTGTTGAAGCCGCCGTCGACGAAGCCCTGCATGATCGGGCGCATATTGTCGGTGGCGGTCCATTTGAACCCGTGCGCACCTTCGACGAACATCACGCCGCCAAACGTGTCCGTCAGCGTGGCCATATCACTGATGACATTCCGCCAAAGCTCCGGAACGAAGCTGGCTTCATAAATGCCGGAGATGATGTCTGTCTCGTCGCGCGCCATGAACGCTCAACTCGGGTTACCGCTGACACTCTGCCAAAGGTTGCATCAGCAGAGCAATGCAATTTGCACGCCACAAAGCATAGCAATATTACACAGTAAACACAGACGTTTACCGCGGCCGCTAAGATAACGCTAACATTGCATAGAATGGTAATTGCGCGGGGCGGCGCCACGTAGCGCCGCCCTCAAACGCATTACTGAAGGCTCAGCGCGACGAAGCGAAGCTCGCCTTCTGCATTCGCAACGAGCAGCAGCGCCGAGCGGCGGCCCTCGCCCTTGAGTTTGTCGATACGCTTCGTGACATCCTCGGCGGTCGCGACCGGCTCCTGCGCGACTTCGACGATGACGTTGCCGACCGCAAGCTGCTTCTCGGCTGCAGCCGAGCCCGGCTCGACCTCGGTGACGATCACGCCCTTCACGCTCTCTTTGATCTTGTGCTGCTTGCGCAGATCGTCGGAGAGGTTGGCGAGGTTGAGGCCAAGTGTCTTCTTCACGGTCGACTTGTCGTCGTCCGCGCCGCCCGATTTCGGCAGTGAGGCCGGCTGAGCGCGCTCGCCATCCTCGAGGCGGCCGAGCGTCACTTTCTTGGCGAGTTCCTTACCCTTGCGGATCAAGACGACGTCGACTTCCTTGCCGACCGCCGTATCGGCGACGATGCGCGGGAGATCGCGCATGCTCGTGATTTCACGGCCGTCGAAGCGGATCAGCACGTCGCCCGGCTCGATGCCGGCCGGCTTGGCCGGGCCCTTGTCGTCGACGCCGGCGATCAGCGCGCCGCGCGGCGGCTTGACGCCAAGACTCTCGGCGATTTCGTCGGTGACTTCCTGGATCTTCACGCCAAGCCAACCACGGCGAGTCTCGCCGAACTGGCGCAGCTGGTCGATCACGGCCATCGCGGTCTTCGACGGCACCGAGAAGCCGATGCCGATCGAGCCGCCCGACGGCGAGATGATCGCCGTGTTGATGCCGATGACTTCGCCGCGAAGGTTGAACAGCGGGCCGCCCGAGTTGCCGCGGTTAATCGAAGCGTCGGTCTGGATGTAGTTGTCGTAAGGACCGTTCTTGATGTCGCGGTTTCGCGCCGAGACGATGCCCTGCGTCACCGTTCCACCGAGACCAAACGGATTGCCGATCGCGATCACCCACTCGCCGAGACGGATACCGTCGGAGTCGCCGAACTTCACGTCCTTCAGCGGCTTTTCGGACTTCACCTTGAGCAGCGCGATGTCGGTCTTCTGATCGCGACCGACCACTTCGGCTTTCAGCTTCGTGCCGTCGGTGAGGACGACGGTGACTTCATCGGCGTCCGCGATGACGTGGTTGTTGGTCGCAACGAGGCCTTCCTTGGCGTCGATGATGAAGCCGGAGCCGAGCGACGAGGCGCGGCGCTGCTCGCGCGGGTTCGGCGTATTCTCGCCGCGGCGGCGGAAGAATTCCTCGAAGAACTCCTCGAAAGGCGAGCCCGGCTGTGGCTGCGCGCCCGGCGGCTGCTGGCCCTGGCCCTGCCCCTGCCCGTCACGCGGGCGGCGGCCCGTCGTCGGCGGAGCCGCGACCTTCTGCGTCGTCGAGATGTTGACCACGGCGTCGATCACCCGTTCGGCGACCTCCGAGATATTCTCCGGGCCGCGCGCGAAGGCGGGCGCGCTCAGCGGCAGCGCGAGGAAACCGGCGGCAGCCGCCGCGAAGAGAGCGCGGCGAACCGGGATCGAGGCAAGAGCCATCAAATTCTCCATAGGAGCGAGGTTTTTGGGAGCGTGCGCCGACGCCCTACGCTACACAAGTAAATTCCACGCGCGCCCTCGCAAGGGCCGGACCGCCCCGAGGTTGGGCGTGACGCCGATTTGGCACGGCGAATTGGGCCAAATCGCGACTGATTCAGAGGCGTAAAGCGGCAATCAGCAGCACACCACCGATCGCGCAGACGATACCGACGATGCGCAGCGCTTCATTCGGGGTCGCTAAGATGTTCGCCACCGCGCGTTTGGCGTGCTCCGGAAAAGCGGCGAACAGCAGCCCCTCGAAGACGAGGAGCAAGCCGATCGCCACCCAGAAGTCGCGCATGCGGTAGACGCGCCGCTATTGAGCGGCGCGCGCCGGCTCGTCACGCTTGCCCGACGGATTCTGGAAGAAACGGAAGAATTCCGAATCCGGGCGCAGCAGCATGCGGGTATCGCCATGCTTCAGCCCGTTCTCGTAGGCCTGCATCGCGCGATAGAAGGCGAAGAAGTCCGGATCACGGTTGAAGGCTTCGGCGTAGATGCGGTTACGTTCGGCGTCGCCTTCACCGCGTACGCGTTCGCCGTCCGACTGCGCATTGGCGATCGTGACAGTGACCTCGCGATCGGCTCGCGCGCGCGTTTCTTGAGCGACACGGTTACCGTTGGCGCGCGCCTCGTTGGCATCGCGTTCGCGCTCGGCCTTCATGCGATCGTAAATCGCCTGGCTGTTCTGCTCCGGCAGATCGGCGCGGCGGATACGAACGTCGATGACCGTGATGCCGAAGTCGGCCACCTCGCGGTCGAGCTGCTCGCGGATACGCGACATCAGTACGTTACGCTGATCGCGCACGACGCCGAGGAAGGTTGCCTCGCCAAGCACGCGGCGGAGCGCGGAGTTGAGCAGCGTCATCAACTGGAAGTTCGCCCGCTCGATCGTTGCGGCACGCTGATAGAACAGCAGCGGGTCCTTGACCTTCCAACGCGCGAAGGCGTCGACGACGAGACGCTTCTGGTCCGACGCGATGACTTCTTGCGCCGGATTCTCCAGGTCGAGGATGCGCTTGTCGACGTAGATGACGTTTTCAATCAACGGCACCTTGAAGTAGAGGCCCGGCTCCGTGATCACGCGAACCGGATTACCGAGGCGCACGACGAGAGCTTGGCGCGTCTGATGCACCGTGAAAGCCGTCATGTAGACGATGATCGCCGCGACGATGACGAGAGCGAGCACTGCGCCGCCGAAAATATTCTTTTTCATCGTGCGCCCCCCGTCGCCGGACCCGCAGTCGGCCGGTTAGGCTGTGCGGGCGTTTGCGGAGAAGCTTGCTGCGAGCGGCGCGGGTTGAGTTCGCCGAGCGGCAGGTATGGGACGATGCCGTTGCCGGCATTGCCGTCCATGATGATCTTGTCGGTGCCTTCGAAGAGGCGCTCCATCGTCTCGAGATACATGCGCTGGCGCGTGACGTCCGGCGCCTTCTTGTATTCGTCGAGAACGTTGTTAAAGCGCGAGGCAGCACCGCGTGCTTCCGCGATCGCCTGGTCCTTGTATGCGCCGGCAACTTGCTCGATCTGCGAGGCACGGCCCTTGGCTTCCGGCACGACGCGCTTGGCGTAGCTTTCGGCTTCGTTGCGGACACGCTCTTGGTCGGCGCGCGCGGCCTGCACGTCGCGGAACGCCGCGATGACCTGCTGCGGCGGATCGACCTTCTGCATCTGCACCTGGTTGATCTGGATGCCCGCGTTGTACTCGTCGAGCGTTTCCTGGATCAGCTTGTGCACCGCCGTTTCGATGCCTTGGCGGGCGCCAGTGAGCACCGGTGTGATCTCGGAGCGACCGATGACTTCGCGCATCGCGCTCTCGGCAACGGCTTTCACGGTCCCTTCCGGGTTCTGAATGTTGAAGAGATACTGCGCGGCACCGCTGGCCTTGATGACCCACAGCACCGAGAAATCGACGTCGACGATGTTTTCGTCGCCGGTCAGCATCAGGCTCTCTTGCGGAATGTCGCGCATGGTCGTCTGACCGCGGCGATCTTCCAGTTGCATGCCGATGTCGATGCGATTGACGCGCGTGACCTTCGGGGTCTGCACGGTCTCGATCGGATACGGGAGATGATAGTTCAGGCCCGGCGCGACTTCGCGGCTGACCTTGCCGAAGCGCAGGACGACGCCGCGCTCATCCGGCTCGACGCGGAAGAAGCCCGAGAGGCCCCAGATCACCACGGCAGCCGCCGCGATCAACAGGATGCTGAGGGCATTGAGCCCGCCGCCACCCGGCAGGACGTTCTTCAGCTTGTCTTGGCTTCGACGGAGAAGGTCTTCGAGATCGGGCGGCGTTGGGCCGGACGATTGCGGTCCCGAACCCCAGGGACCCTTCGGGCCTGACCCCCACGGGCCACCGCCCTGATTACTCCACGGCATGCAGTTCTCCCAGCGCTCCCGAGGGGAGCGCAATATGTTCCAGCGGGCTTATACGTGAGGGCCCGAACCCTTTCAATGAAGAGGGGTGCGACCAAACGGCCGCCAAAAAGTGCGTGATGGCATCTGTAGGCGCGAAAACAGCGCACGCCAAGCTATTGCGTGGCCGCCGCTTTTTCCCGCCGATAGGTGACGTAAGTAACAGCGGCCGTGTCCACCGGGTCGGGGGTGCCGGGCGTCCGGGCGACTTCCTTCCAGACGGTCGAATCGATCGGCGCAAAGTGAGCGTCGCCCTCCGGCGCCGCATGCACGATGGTGACCTCCAGCCGGTCGGCCTCGTCCATCAGGGCGGCAAAGATTTCACCGCCGCCGATGACCGCTATATCGGACCCTCGCCGCAAGGCATCACCGCGCGCGGCGGCCATGGCAGCCTCGATGGAATTGACGACCACCGTGCCGGGCGCCGAGAACGACTTATCGCGCGTCACCACGATATTGGTGCGGCCGGGCAGCGGCTTGCCGATCGACAGATACGTCTTGCGGCCCATGACGACCGGCTTGCCGATAGTCAGCGTTTTGAAGCGCTTGAGGTCCGAGCGGATGTGCCACGGCATCGTGTTGTTGTGACCGATAACACCATTCTCCGCGACCGCGACGACGAAGACGATCTCGATCATGACGCCGTCCCCAATCGCGCCAGCGCGTCACCGCTGACGCGGCAGATCGACCACTCGCGCAGCAACTCCGCGCCCTGCGACTCGTAGAAATCGATCGACGGCTTGTTCCAGTTGAGCACCGACCACTCGAAACGCGTCCAGCCTTCGCGCACGCATCGCTGCGCGAGGTGCACGAGTAGCGCTTTGCCGATCCCCTTGCCGCGATGCTCAGGCTTCACGAAAAGGTCTTCGAGATAGATGCCGTGGCGGCCGCGGAACGACGAGTAATTGTTGAACCACAGCGTGAAACCAACCGCTTCGCCGTCCCACTCAGCAATGTCGGCGAAAACCGTCGGGTGCGCCGTGAACAGCGCCGCGCCGATCATCTCCTCGGTCGCGTCGACTTCGTGCGAAAGCTTCTCGTATTCGGCGAGGCCTTTGACGAGCGCGAAAACGAGCGCCGCATCACCCGGGATTGCGGGACGGATCGTGAGGCTCAAACCGCGACATCCGCTTTGATATGCGGATGCGGCTCGTAGCCCGTGAGCGTGAAGTCTTCGTACTTAAACTCGGTGATCTCACGCACGTTCGGATTGAGCGTCATCGTCGGCAGCGCCTTGTGCGGCCGCGATAACTGCAGATGCGCCTGCTCGAGATGGTTCATGTAGAGATGCGCATCGCCGAGCGTGTGGACAAAGTCACCCGCCTTCAGGCCCGTCACCTGCGCGATCATCATCGTGAGCAGCGCGTAGCTTGCGATGTTGAACGGCACGCCGAGGAAAACATCAGCCGAACGCTGATAAAGCTGGCACGAAAGTTTCCCGTTCGCGACGTAAAACTGGAACAGCAGATGACACGGGGGCAGCGCCATCTGGTCGACGTCGGCCGGGTTCCAGGCCGAGACTACGAGACGCCGCGAATCCGGGTTCTTGCGGATCATCGCGATGATGTTGGAGAGCTGATCGATCTTGCGCCCGTCCGGCGCCGCCCATGACCGCCACTGGCGGCCATAGACCGGGCCAAGGTCGCCGTTCTCGTCCGCCCATTCGTCCCAAATGCGCACGCCGTTGTCTTGCAGGTAGCGCACGTTGGTGTCGCCGGCGATAAACCACAGCAGCTCGTGGATGATCGATTTCAGGTGCAACTTCTTCGTCGTGACCATCGGAAAACCTTCCGACAGGTCAAAACGCATCTGGTGACCGAATACCGAAAGCGTGCCTGTGCCGGTGCGGTCGCCCTTCTCGGCGCCCTCGGCGAGGATGCGTTCCATCAGCTCGTGATACTGGCGCATGGCGCGACCTTGGGTTTCGGAATCGGGTGCGAAGTTTAGCCGATCAGCCCGCTGGCAGGAACGCACGGCGGGCCGTTCCCCTCAGCTAATTATCCCACATCGGCCGCTCAAGGCTGCTTGCCCGCCGCCTTGATGATCGGCGTCCATTTATCGATCTCGCTGCGGACGAGTTCCCCGAGCGCCTCGGGCGTCGTGTGCGAGCCGGACGGAATGTCGAGGCCGAGATCCAGCATCCGCTTGCGTACGCCCTCGTCGCCGAGCGCCGCGACGATCGCGGCGTTGAGCTTTTCGACGATCGGACGCGGCGTGCCCTTCGGTGCGAACATCGCGTTCCAGGCCGAGGCTTGGAATTCCGGCATTCCGGCTTCCGCCGTCGTCGGCACATCGGGCAGAGCTGGATTGCGCTCGGGCGTTGCCACCGCATAGGCCTTGATCGTTCCGCCCTGCACCTGCGGCACGACGTTGACGCTTTGATCGCACATGTAATCGACTTGGCTCGCGACCAGCGCATTCATCGTCGGCCCCGAGCCATTGAACGGGATCAGCGCCGGCTTCACGCCGAGCAGATGATTGAGCAGCAGACATCCCGTGTAGGAGACCGAACCGACGCCCGCATGGCCGTTGTTTAGTTTGCCCGCATTCGCTTTCACGTAAGCGACGAATTCTTTCAGATCCTTCGCGGGCAATTCCTTGCGGCCGAGCACAAGAATCGGCGTGCCGGCGAGTTGGCCGAGCGGTTCGAAATCCGTGCGCGGATCATATTGCAGATTGGCGTAGAGGCCGACGGCGGCGGCGTGCGTGCCCATCTGCCCGGTCATGATCGTGTAGCCGTCCGGCGTCGCGCGCTTCGCTTTCGTCGTGCCGGTGGTGCCGCCGGCGCCCGATGCATTTTCGATGACGAGCTGCTGGCCGAGCGTGCGCGACATGTGTTCAGCGACGACGCGGGTGACGACATCTGTCGTGCCGCCGGCGGCAAATGGAACGATGACGGTGATCGGCCGGGTCGGATACTCCTGAGCGATCGCGCTCGAAAGTCCGAACAGAACCGTAACGCTGAGGAGTGCGAAGCGTCCAGCGAGCAGCGTTGTCCGCATTTTTTTATTTCCCGCGTTATTTCGTGGGACGGTGCGCCGCATCGTCGCGATGGTCAACCCGGCCCGCCGACCTCGTCGTCACCCGGCTGCCGCGGTGCGATCGGCGTGAACAACGTACGATCCGGCTTCAGATCGAGCAGCGGCGTGCCATCGAGGCAATCGAGACCGCGCACCTTCACGACATTGCCTTCGACGCCGACGAGTAACGCGATGCTGGTGCCGATCGGGTTGGGCCGCACCGGCGTGCGCAAGCTGAATGTGCCGCGCACGGTGCCGTCGCTGGCGGGGCTTTGCAACACGAGATCGCGGCGCGACTTGTCGAGCCAATACAAGACTTCGAGCCGCTCGTAGCGCTCGATCTCCGCGAGTGCCGCGACCCACGGCTCGAAGATCTCGATCGTGCACAGCGGACCATCGAGACGGCCTTGGCGCGGACACGTCAAACGATCCGTCCACGGCGTGCGGATGCGGCCGATATAGATTAGCCCTGCGTCGGTCGCCGGCGGCATCTCGACGCCGACTTCGTTGGTGCGGATTTCGTCGCGGCGAACCATGGCTCTGCTCCCGAAAGAAAACGGCGGGCATTGCTGCCCGCCGTGATGTCCTCGCAGTCGCGCGAGCGATTACTTCTGCGGCTCTGCGGCGGCCTTGGTGATCGGCGTCCACTTGTCGACTTCGGCCTTCACGAAAGCGCCGAGCGCTTCCGGAGTGCGATCCTTGCCTTGCGGAATGTCGCTGCCGAGTTCGAGCAGACGCTTGCGCACGTTCTCGTCGTCGAGCGCCTTGACGATCGCGGCGTTGAGCTTATCGACGATCGGCTTCGGCGTGCCCTTCGGCGCGAACATCGCGTTCCAAGCGGAAGCGACATACTCGGGAAGACCGGCCTCCTTCGTGGTCGGAACGTCCGGCAGCGCCGGGTTACGCTCGGCCGTCGCGATCGCGTAAGCCTTGATGGTGCCGCCCTTGATCTGCGGAACCGCGTTGACGATCTGGTCGCACATGTAATCGACCTGACCGGCAACGAGTGCATTCATCGACGGACCCGTGCCGCCGAACGGAATCGGGGCCGGCTTCGCGCCGAGAATGTGGTTGAGATAGAGGCAGGTGGTGAACGACACCGAGCCGACGCCCGCATGCGCGTTGTTGAGCTTGGCGGCATTCGCCTTCACGTAGGTGACGAATTCCTTGAGATCCTTCGCCGGAAAATCCTTCTTGGCGAGGATCAGGATCGGCGTGCCGGCGAGCATGCCGAGCGGCTCGAAATCCGTGCGCGGATCATACTGCAGGTTCGGATAGAGACCGACCGACGCAGCATGCGTGCCCATGTGGCCCGTCATGATCGTGTAGCCGTCCGGCGCGGCGCGCTTAGCGCGGGTTGAGGCCGTCGTGCCACCGGCACCGACGACGTTTTCGACGATCAGCTGCTGCCCGAGCGTGCGCGACATATGCTCGGTGACGATACGGGTGATGACGTCCGTCGGGCCGCCGGCCGCGAACGGCACGATGACGGTGACGGGGCGGCTCGGATAATCCTGAGCCGACGCTGCGCCCAAACCAAGAACCGAAAGTGCTGCACCGGCAAGCAAGCCGGCGAAACGCGGAAATCGCATTAAGAACTCCTCCCTGAATGGATCATTTCTGGACGGCGGGCCCCCTGCCCAGCCATCCGACCATGGTCAACCCCATGATCTTTCCCCGCCAAATGCACTACGGGCGGCCCGCGATCAAGCGAAGCCGCCCGTTATGGTTGCGAATAACGCTTCCGTGATTACTCGACGAAGACTTCCTCGCGGCGCTTCCGGATCATCGGCAGCAAAGCGACGATGAGGAGGAAGATCGAGAGCACCATGATGACGGCCGAGATCGGCCGGGTGAAGAATACCGTCGCGTCACCACGCGAGAGCAGCATGGCGCGGCGCAGGTTTTCTTCCATCAGCGGGCCCAGGACGAAGCCGAGCAGCATCGGAGCCGGCTCGAAGTTATGCTTGAGCAGCCAATAGCCGATCAGAGCGAACAACGCCGTCAACACCACGTCGAACGGTGTGTTGTTGAGCGAGTAAACGCCGATACAGCAGAACACCAGGATCATCGGGAACAGCAGGCGGTACGGGACGCGCAGGAGGCGCACCCAGAGACCGACCAGCGGTAGGTTGATGACGACCAGCATCAGGTTGCCGATCCACATCGAGGCGATGAGGCCCCAGAAGAGTTCCGGCTGTTTGGTCATGACCTGCGGGCCCGGGACGATGCCGTGAATGGTCATCGCGCCGACCATCAGCGCCATGACGGCATTCGGCGGGATGCCGAGCGTCAGCAGCGGGATGAACGAGGTCTGCGAGGCAGCGTTGTTCGCGCTTTCCGGACCGGCGACGCCTTCGATGGCGCCGCGGCCGAAGCGGCGCGGATCTTTCGCGAGCTTCTTCTCCAGCGTGTAGGAGCCGAAGGCCGCGAGGATCGTGCCGCCGCCCGGCAGAATGCCGAGGAGCGAACCGAGGAGCGTGCCGCGGATGACTGCCGGAGTCGCCTCGAGCAAGTCCTTCTTGGTCGGCATGAGGCCGGTGATCTTCTGCTGGACGAGATCGCGATCCTGGCTGACCCAGAGATTGCGCATGATCTCGGCGAAACCGAAGATGCCCATGGCAACGGCGACGAAGCCGATGCCGTCCGACAACTCGATGACGTCGAAGGTCATGCGGGTCTGGCCGGTTTCGATGTCGGTACCGACCATCGAAAGCAGCAGACCGAACAGGATCATCGCGATCGCCTTCGGCACCGAGTCCTTGGCGAGCACGACCGCGAAGACGAGGCCGAGCACCATCAGCGAGAAGTATTCGGCAGGGCCGAACTTCAACGCAACGGCAGTCAGCGGTTTACCGAGAATTGCGACGACGACGGTTGCAACGCAGCCGGCGAAGAACGAGCCGAGGGCCGCGATGGCAAGCGCCGGGCCGGCGCGGCCCTGTTTCGCCATCTGGTGGCCGTCGAGCGTTGTGACCACTGACGCGGATTCGCCGGGCAGATTGACCAGGATGGCCGTGGTCGATCCGCCATACATGGCGCCGTAGTAGATGCCGGCGAGCATGATGAGCGCGCCGACCGGCGGCAAACCGAAGGTGATCGGCAGCAGCATCGCGATGGTTGCGAGCGGGCCGATGCCCGGGAGCACGCCGACGAGCGTTCCCACGAGCGCGCCGAGCAGACAGAGGCCCAGGTTGAGCGGCGTGACTGCGACGCCGAAACCGAGTGCGAGGTTCTGTAGGAGTTCCATGTTTTTCTACTCCCTAGAACCGCGGCCACAACTGCATGGGCAGATTGAGCACGTACGGGAAGAGGATCGCGCAGAACGCAGCCATCACGACACCCCAGATCGCCGCCTGGACCCATTTGACTTCGTTGGTCGCCGCAGAGGAGACGAACACAAGAAGGAACGTTGAGACCACGAGGCCGAGCGTGCGAATGCAGGCGGCGAACAGGCACACCGACAAAACGATGAAGAAGACGCCGCGCAGCTCTAAGCGATCGAGCGTTGGGATCATCAGCAGAGACGCTGCAGCGATCACGACGGTGGCGACCATGTAACCGTTGGCGCCCTGGCCGATCGCCCACATGCCGCGTTCGATCGCCAGCCAGATAGCAGCGACGACGACGATGAAGACCGCGCTCTTCCACGAATAGTGGACGTCGTTACCATCGGTGAAGATGCCGGTCGCCATGATGGCGAGGCCGTTCAGGGCGAGCAACACCATGAATAGGCGCGGCGCCGTGCCGGGCCCGAAGGCAAAACCTTGCTGTCCAGGAAGTGTGCGGGTCGCCCACCAGGCGAAAACCGCAAACAGGATCAGCACCAAGCCGCCCCAAAAATCTTCAGGATTCCGGATGAAAGCAAACGGACCTGTACGCGCTACTGTTTTGGTGTCTTCCACCACGAGCTCCCCCGCATTTTCTTATGCTGTCCCGCTTGAGCTTAAACACAACCGGATATTGAAATCCATATGCGTAAAGTCGAAACCACGACGAACTAGGTCAGCCCGACGTACCCAAGCACAGCAGCAAGAGCGAACATCCATAACGGGTGCAAGCGCGTAAAATAGGCAACCCCGGCAGTCGCAAGTGTAATAGCCACAGCGGTCCACGACGCGTCGGCTGTCTGCGCGACAATGAGCGCACTCGCAGCAATCAAGCCAACCGACACCGGTACGATTGCGGCCTGCAAAACAATTCGCCACTTCGCTTCACGAAAATGTTGCCAGCCGAAGTCGGTTGCATAGACGAGCAGACAGCTCGGCAGGCACATCGCGGCGGTCGTTGCGAGTGCTCCAACGATTCCCGCGACTTGATAGCCGATCAGAGTGACGATGATGATGTTCGGCCCCGGCGCGATTTGTGCAATCGCGAAGAGATCGGCGAACTGCCGGTCGGTCATCCACGCATTGTTCTCGACGACCAGCCGATGCATCTCGGGGATCACGCTGTTGGCGCCTCCGACAGCCAAGATCGACAGCAGCATGAAGTGCAGGATGAGCGTTGTGACCGGGTTGGCCTGCATCAGCGCCCCCGCCACCAGACTGTGAGCACGATGCTGAGCGGCAGCGCCGCCGCGATGACCCACCACATAGGCACGCGCAGAATCCCGAAGCCGACGAAGACCGCGGCTGCGACAAAAGGCGCCGGTCCCGTATGGCGGCTGATGAGCGGCTGCACCATGCGGGCGCTCGCCGCGATGATCAGCCCGGCCGCCGCCGCCGCGACGCCGGCGAGAATGCGCGGCAGCGCGCCGACGTCGCCGTAGAGGCCGTACAGCGCCGCAAGCGCGATCACGATGGCGACGGGCGCCGCCAGCAAGCCGCCGGCGGCCGCGATCGCCCCGATCGGGCCGCGGCAGCGCGAGCCGTAGATCACCGACATATTGAGTACGTTCGGTCCCGGAACGAATTGCGAGAGCGAGAAGAGCTCATTGAACTCCTCAGGCGTCAGCCAGCGGCGCTGCTCCACCATCATGCGGCGCGCGAACGGCAACACGCCGCCGAAGCCCGACAGCCCCGCGAGGACGAACGCAACGAACAGCTCGCGTACGGTCGGGATTTCGGCAGGTTGCATTGGCTCGGACATCGCCAAACGCACTACTCCTGAGCGAAGCCGCAGCCAAGAGCGCGGATATCGTTAAGCCCTTTCGCACACACCGAAATTGCGGCTCTTCCTTCGGCCACGATCTGTCCCTATATTCCGAAGCGTCGGCGCAAGCCGACTATGGTGATAAACGGCCGTTGCAATAAGCCATTCGGACCCGGGGGCAGTACCCGGCGCCTCCACCAAAGCCCAGAAGCGTTCCAAGGTCTGGGTTTTGGCGGGGGCGAAATAGGATCGACGAGGGTGTAAAGAGCGCGCTTTTGCCCGGCATGGTATCCGCCGATATCGGGCCATTCGCATAGTTGCCAATGACAACTACGCTCCGGTTGCTCAGGCTGCGTAACGCAGTTTGAAATACCGAAATTAAGCCCTAACGCTTAGCCGCGTTAGGCGGGGTTCGGAGGCACCTGGCAACAGAAGCCTCCACTTTCATCAAACCGCCACCAAAAATTCTGCAGATGCACGGCGCGAATCCATGCGAAATTTGGGACTTGCGCGACGCGCCCAGCCGTGCGGAATTCGCCGCCGAGGCAAAGCATAATGTCACTTGATCAAATCCGTTACGATCTCCTGGTCCGCGACGCGCTGCGCGGCGTCGTGAAGAAAGTCGTCGCCGATGCGGCGCGCAACGGCTTGCCGGGCGATCATCACTTCTTCATCGCATTCTATACGCAGGCGCCGGGCGTAAAGATGTCGCCGCGTTTGCGCGAGCATCATCCTGAAGAGATGACGGTGGTGCTGCAGCATCAGTTTTGGGACCTCGCAGTGACCGATAGCGGCATCGAGGTCGGCCTGTCGTTCAAGGGCGTGCCGGAAAAGCTCTTCATCCCGTTCGATGCGATGAAGGCGTTCTTCGATCCCTCCGTGCAGTTCGGCTTGGAATTTGAAGTCGCTCAGGAAGCGCAGGACGGCGAAGAGGCCGCAGACGCGGCGAAAGCGCCCGCTGCCGTTCCGACCCTCGTCGAGAAAACCGAAACGCCGGAAGCGCCCGTGAAGCTGCCGGTTGCCGAGAAGTCATCCGAGCCCGACGCACCGCCGAGCGGCGGCGCCGAAGTCGTGCAGTTCGACCGCTTCCGTAAGAAATAATTTCGAAGCCAGCCGCCGCTCGCTTCGTCGTCCGAGGATCTACCATGGCCAAGTCCCGCATCGAGACCGATACGTTCGGTCCGATCGAAGTCGATTCCGCCCGCCTGTGGGGCGCGCAGACTCAGCGCTCGCTCGAGAATTTCCCGATCGGGATCGAGAAGATGCCGATCGGCGTCGTGCGTGCATTCGGCATCGTCAAGCGCGCCGCCGCCGAGACAAACCAGAAGCTGCGCGATCTCGACGGCAAGCGCGCAAAAGCGATCGTCGCGGCCGCGCAGGAAGTGATCGACGGCGAGCACGATGCAGAGTTTCCGCTCGTGGTGTGGCAGACCGGGTCCGGCACGCAATCGAACATGAATGCCAACGAGGTTATCGCGAACCGCGCGAACGAAATGCTCGGCGGCACGCGCGGGCAGAAGTCGCCGATCCATCCGAACGATCACGTCAACATGGGCCAGTCGTCGAACGACAGCTATCCGACCGCGATGCATATCGCGGCCGCGATCGCGATCAATGTCGAACTGCTCCCTGCCCTCGATCATCTCGCTGCAGCGCTCGATAAGAAGAGCAAGGCCTTCGCGAAAATCGTGAAGATCGGCCGCACGCATACGCAGGACGCAACGCCGCTGACGCTCGGTCAAGAATTCTCCGGTTACGTCGCACAGGTGAAGAACGCACGCACGCGCGTCAAGGCATCGCTGTCCGCGCTCTATCCGCTCGCGCAAGGCGGCACCGCCGTCGGCACCGGTCTCAACAGCCGCCGCGCCTTCGCGAAGGCTTTCGCAACGCGCGTCGCCGCGATCACGAAACTGCCGTTCGTCACCGCGCCGAATAAGTTCGAAGCGCTCGCCGGCAATGATGGCTACGCTTACGCGCACGGTGCACTCAACGCGACCGCGACGGCGCTGTTCAAGATCGCGAACGATATTCGCTTTCTCGGTTCAGGGCCGCGCTCGGGTCTCGGCGAGTTGATCCTGCCGGAGAACGAGCCGGGCTCGTCGATCATGCCGGGCAAGGTCAACCCGACGCAGTGCGAAGCGCTGACGATGGTGTGCTGTCAGGTGTTCGGCAATCAGACCACCGTGACGGTGGCAGCGAGCCAGGGCCATTTCGAACTCAACGTTTACAAGCCCGTGATGGCGTACGCTTTCCTGCAATCGGTTCGACTGCTCGCCGACGCGGCGCGTTCATTCACGGATCGTTGCGTCGTCGGCATCGAAGCGAATCGCCAGCAGATCGACGAGCTGATGCGCCGCTCGCTGATGCTGGTCACGGCGCTAGCGCCGAAAATCGGCTACGACAACGCGGCTAAAATTGCGAAGACCGCACACAAGAATGGAACCACGCTTAAAGAAGAGGCAGTGGCGTCCGGGCTCATTAACGCGGTGGAATTTGACCGCCTGGTCAGACCCGAAAAGATGACCAAACCTGAGAACTAGACGCGACCTTCAACTATCCGTGTAACCGGGCACCCATTTTTCGCGAGACCGGGAACTTTTACGCGTCTAGACAGTAGTACAATAGTGTTGTCGCAGCAGTCATAGGCAAAATGACCGAGGTCATCAATTTCAAGAAGGCGCGAAAGCAAGCGATCCGAGAGAAGCAAGAGTCTGTGGCGGCGGAAAATCGAGCCCGCTTTGGCCGCAGCAAAGCCGACAAAAAGCTGGAGGCGGCACAAAAACAAACGGCCCGGAGCTTCTTGGATCAGCGCAAGCTCGAGCGAGAGGATGAGAAATGAAGTCACCAGTCATTAAACGATCCATCGTCATCGCAAATCATAAGACGAGCGTCAGTCTTGAGGACGCGTTTTGGACCAGCCTGAAAGACATCGCCAACGAGCGCGGGGTCACGCTGTCCGATATGGTTTCGTCGATCGACTCAAAGCGGAAGCACGGCAATCTGTCGTCAGCGATCCGTCTGTTCGTGCTCGACTACTACCGAGTACAGAGCGGCCATCAGAGCTTGATCGAGAACGGTCGCGATCCGCAGCCTTCAACGGGCGGTGGCGGCTCGGAACCGCAATCAGCGCGAAGCCCCGAACAGATCGAACAGTGACCTTTGGCGCGGCGCGTTAGCGGCCGGCGGCATTTGCTCAGGCATTTGCGGGCCGGCTGATCGCGGTGCCGGCATCGGCGGCCGCGCTTCTGGGACAAGCTGCTGCGGAGCGGGCTGCACGACAGGCTGAGCAGCCTGCAGTCGTATCAGTGCCGCCTCGGCGGCGGCCCGCTCGGCCTCGAGCGTCTCCAGGCGTTTAGCCTGACGATCGACCGAGCGCAGGGCCAGCCAACCAATCAAAGCCGAAACGTCGGTCGTTCGCTGCGGGTTCGCCAACGGGCCGCGCAGCAGGACGTTGATCTCGGGGCGACCGGCGGGCGTTGCGCCGCGATCCGTGTAGAGCGTCAGACGCGCGTCGAGTTCGCGGCGGGTCAGATCTATTCCGCCGCTAACAGCCAGCATTGCGCGGTCACCCTTCGCCAACAAATTCGCCACGCGAAGCTGGCCGCCGTTCAGGATCAGGCCAGCATCTGCGCGCGCGGCGCGGAATGCGGCGCGGCGCAGCGCCGTGTCGATCAACGTGCGCACCTTCGCGGGATCGGCCGACTCAACTTCCGCGGAGCGTTCCAGATCATCGAATGCGCGCGCATCGAGCGCGGCTACTTCCGGCCGCTCGAGGCTGATCGTGCCGCTGCCGCTGAGCGACCCGACGATCGTCGAGACGCTGCGGCCCGCGCCTTTCGCTTCGATCAGCAGGCTGACGCGACCGCCGAGCGGCGCCGGCTTCAAGTCCGGCACCAGCGCAGCGACATCCGCATTTGTCAGCGCGATACGTGCCTCCGCAACCGTGCCGAACGGATTAGCCGGCGCAGTCAGCGTCGCCTTCAGCACACCGCCCGCGAATGTGCCGGTGATGTCGTCGATTGCGACGCTGGCGTCCGAAACCCGCAAGCGGCCATTGAAATCGCGGATCTCAAACGACGGCGTCAGCACGGCGCGCTTCGCCTTGACTTCGATTGTCCCCTCAACGCCCGCGAGCAAGACGCGCGACAACGGCTGTGTCGACCACGTATTCGCGGTTTGCGCAGGCGGGCTGCCGAGCAATGCTGCCAGCAGCGCCGAGCCGTCGATACTCTCCGCATCGATACGGCCATCAATCGTCGCGAGATCGCGCAGATAGCTCAGGCGGCCGGAGAATGGCGTATTGCCGAGCGTGCCGGCGAGGTTGTCGGCAACAACGCGCTGCGGCGTGAGCGCCATCTTCGCCTTGAACGCCAGCGGTGCGGCAACCCCGACAAGAGGACGCAGCGACACGACATCGGCGGCCCGCAAGCTGAGTTCGCCATTGTTGACGACACCGTCGGCGGCAAAGCGCGTCTCGCCCGAGAAGCTCGCGTCGAGACCGGGCAGCGACGCCAGCAAACCGGAGCGCAGGTTGCCGTTCAACGGCCCTGCGAGCTTCCACGACACGGCCGACTTTCCGGCTCTGAGCGCGACCATCTCGTCGAAGCCGACGATGCGCGCCAAGGCGCGTGAATCATCGCTCTCGATGCGTCCCGCGCCATCGATCGCGGCTTCGGTCCAGCGTGCCGTGTCGCCATTCGCCGTGACGTTGGCGATGATTTTCGCGCCGCCCGCAATGCCGTCGGCGCGCAACGTGACGACGGTCGCCTTCGGCGTTTCGATGCCGATATCGATCGCGAGCTTCGTCTGGCCCTTCAGGCGCGCCGCAAGCGTTTCGGCCGTTGCCGCGTAACGCGGCGCATTCTGCGTCGCTAAGTTAGCGAGGCCATCAAGCTGCGTGCCGTTGATGCGGAAGGAAAGCGCTCCGCGCGGCGTCGCCCACGAGCCGAATACAGTGCCGCTGCCTTCGATCACGACACCCGCAATATCGGCAACCGACAAGGCTTCGATCGCAAGCCCCTGCGGATCGTATTTCAGTTTCACTTTCGCGCCGCGCACTTCGGTTCCGGCAATCGCAGCGCGGCCGATGTCGGCGCTAAGCGCGATTTCCTTCGGCACGCGCGTGTCGAGACCGGTCGCGCGCGCAAGCGCCAGCATTGCGTCGAGGTCGAGTTCCGCGGCTTTGAGATCGGCATCGAGCCGCGAGCGTCCGTCCGGCAGATCGATGAGAGCAATGCGGCCTTCGATCGGCTTGCGGTCAACCTCGGCGCGCAAGCGATCGATCGCAAAGCGCTGTGCCGAAAGATTCACTTCGCCCGACGCGCGCAACGCGCCGGAGCGCACGCCGACCGGCGCGCGGCGGCCCTCGAGCCAAGCCGTGAGCAAGCGCGGCTCCGTCGATTCGACCGACACCAGCCCCGCGAACGATGGATCCGTAGCTGTGACCAACGCCCCGGACGCGCGGATTTGCGCGAAGCCAGGCGCACGCATTTCGAGCGACGCGATGCTCCAGCCATCGCGCGTCGATTCCACATCGGCGCGCAGCGTTTGAATGTTGGCGCCGCCGAGCGTCACTTGATCGATCGCGATGCCGGCACGCACCGGGATCGGCAGGGCGAGATCGCGCGCAAACGCGTTGCCAAATGCCTGCAGTGCCGCGAAAGGCGCCTGCGCGGGCTGATCCGGTTGCGCGATCAGCCGATCGAGATCGACCTGCCGCGCGGAGAGAACGGCGCTGAGCTGCGGCGACGTTCCGAGTTTCACCTCGGCTGTGCCGGTGAGTTTGATCGCGCGCTCGATCGCGCCGTATTCGAGTTCGAGCTGCTCGACGAGCGCCGTCGCCGTATCGGCCTTGACGCGGGCGACGAGCTTCCACTGTTCGCTGCCGTCGAGCGGCACACGCGCGATCGTCGTGTTGCCCTCGAACGCGTAGCCATCGTTGTCGCGGCGAACGACGCCCTCGACATCGAAGCTGAGCGGGCGGCCGACCGGTTCCATGACGAGACGCACGCGCGCGCCGTCCGGCCCGCCGCGTCCAACCGAAATGCGATAACCGAAGCGCTGATCGCCCGCGCGGCCCCCGCCTTCGCCCTTCAACGGGCCGACGAGTGATTTCACATCACCGCCGAACCGGAGCTGCTCGATGGTTTGACGGGTGCCCGAGCGCGCATCCGCGAAGACGAGGCGGCTGTTCTCGATCCGCAGCCGTTCGATACCGACGCCGTCGATCGCGCTCGATGCAAGCGGCACGTTGTTGGTGACGCGGCCTTGCGCATCGATGTTGGCGCTGAGTTCGAGACCGGAGACTTTTACCTCGGTGGCGCGATATTCGCCGCGGATGAGCGAGCCGAGCGAGAACTCGACGAACACGTCGCCCGCCTTCAGCGCCTCAGCCGGAGCGCCGATCTCAACTTGCTTTGCCTGGAGGGAGGGCGTCGGCAGCAGGCGAACGTCGATCGGGCCTGCGACGCGCACGGGCGTGCCGGCGACCGCGCTCGCGCGCGTTTCGATTTCCGAGCGATAGGCCGACCAATCGACGTAGTGGGGTCCAACGATGGCGGCCACAAGCGCGAGGATGATCGCGATGCCCAGTCCGAGCAACGTGGTCTGCAACCGTCCGGCTCCTTATCCAATCGTGGTTATTCCGGCCGAGCGGCGTAGCCGCGAGGGCCGGAATCCATAACCCCTGTCGTTCGAATATCGCGATACAGGGGTTATGGATCCCGGATCGGCGCAACAGCGCCGTCCGGGATGACGGCGGCTGATGCAGTATCCGACAGTACTTAGCGAAACGGCAAATCTATGTCTTATTCCGCAGTCAACGAAGACGGCAGAATCTTGCCTGGGTTCATCAAATTTTGTGGATCGAGCGCCTGTTTGATCGCCGTCATGGCATTCAACGCCGTCCGGCCGTGCTCGGCCTCGAGGTATTTGATCTTGCCCTGACCGACCCCGTGCTCACCCGTGCAGGTGCCGTCCATCGCGATGGCGCGCTTGGCGAGCCGCTCGATGAAGGTCTTGGCGTTCTTCACCTCGGCCGGGTCGTTCATGTCGATCATCACCCCGACGTGGAAATTACCGTCGCCGACATGGCCGACGATCGGCGCCACGAGTTTGTATTCCTCGATGTCCTTGCAGGTCTCGAGAACGCATTCGGCGAGCCGCGAAATCGGCACGCACACGTCGGTAGCGAAGCCTTTCGCGCCCGGACGCAGCTGCAACATTGACCAATAGGAATCGTGGCGCGCCTGCCAGAGTTTGGTGCGCTCCTCCGGCTTCGTCGTCCATTCCGACGGGCCGCCACCGCATTCGGCGGCAATCTCGGCGAAACGCTCGGCCTGCTCGGCAACGGAGGCCTCCGTGCCGTGAAATTCGAGGAAGAGATGCGGCGTTTCCTTCAGCGTCAGCTTCGAATAGGCGTTGCTGGCGCGCACCTGCACGACATCGAGCAATTCGATGCGGGCGACCGGAATGCCGGACTGGATCGTCATGATGGTCGCGTCGCACGCGCCCTGGATGCTTTCGAACGGGCAGACCGCCGACGAAATCGCTTCCGGAATGCCATGGAGCTTCAGCGTGATTTCCGTGATGACGCCGAGCGTGCCTTCCGAGCCTATGAAGAGTCGCGTCAGGTCATAGCCCGCCGAAGACTTCTTGGCGCGCCGCGCCGTCGTGATGACCTCGCCGTTGGCGAGCACGGCCTTCACCGAGATCACGTTGTCCTTCATGGTGCCGTAGCGCACCGCGTTGGTGCCGGAGGCGCGCGTCGCCGTCATGCCGCCGATCGAGGCGTCCGCACCTGGGTCGATCGGGAAGAACAGGCCCTGGTCGCGCAGATAGTCGTTGAGCTGCTTGCGCGTGACGCCCGGTTGGACGACGCAATCGAGATCCTGAGCGTGGACCTCCAGCACCTTGTTCATGTCGCGGAAGTCGACCGATACGCCGCCGAGCGGCGCGTTGACGTGACCTTCGAGCGAGGTTCCGGTGCCGAACGGGATCACGGGTACGCCGTGCTCGGCGCAGAGTTTGACAATGTCCTGCACCTCTTCGGTGCTGTGCGGGAAGACGACGACGTCCGGCGGCTGGTTGGCGAGCCAGGTCGTCGTGTTGGCGTGCTGCTCGCGAACCGCCAGCGAGGTGACAACGCGGTTGCCGAAGCGCGCGTTGAGCCCAGCGACGACAGCCTCGACGGCTTGCTTCGACGGCTTCTGCTCGGTCATCGGCATGACCTTCGCGGCGGCTGCAGGCATCGGCATTTCCTCGTTTCTTAAACCGTTGCGGCCAGCAATAGAGCCTTCCGGCGGTGCGACGCAAAGGGAAAAGCCGAAGGTCGCGCGGATTTCGAAACAAATCCGACGCTCTTCGGCGCTAAATTTTCAAGACTCCTGACGGAAAAACGTCATACTTCATCGCTTACACTTTAAAACAAGCTAGCCCTGGAAACGCTCGCATGCTGGACCGTTGCGATTTCGAACCTGTGTTCTTCGCCCCATTCGTGTCGTCGGTGACGCGGGTGGAGCCCGGATGGATCGATTACAACGGCCACCTGAATATGGCGTATTACAACGTTCTTTTTGATCGCGCGGTCGATGAAGCCTACGAGCTGATGGGCATCGGTGAGGCTTACGTGAAAACGCAGCGACGCTCGCTGTTCACGGCCGAAGTTCACGTCCGATATCTGCGCGAGTTGCACAAGGGCGATCCGGTCCGCGTGACTTTCCAGCTGCTCGGCTTCGACCACAAGCGGGTCCACTATTTCGAACAACTGTTCCACGCGACGGAAGGTTGGGTCTCCGCCACATCCGAGAATATGGCGCTTCACGTCGACATGGAGACCAAGCGCACGGCGTCTTTCGACGAGGCGGCGCTGCGCTCACTTGCTGCCATGCAAGCGAGCCACACGCGGCTGCCGCTGCCGGAAGCGTCCGGCCGCCGTATCGCGATGCCGATGAGCGCCTGATAACCGCTCCGGGCCGGGCTTTTTCCGCCCGCAACCCTCGCAAATCGCCACCCGCGATGCCATTTTGTTCCTAGCGAATCAAGAATTCCGCAGGAACCCGTTTGGCCGATCCCCTGAAGTTGCAGGACTATGCTGGCGCGCCCGCCCCGATCCCGGGCGGCATCGCGGCACGCGCGCGCGCGCAGGCGGCCCCCCGTTATCTCGATGGCCTCAACCCGGAACAGCGCGAAGCCGTCGAGACGCTCGATGGGCCGGTGCTCGTGCTGGCCGGTGCCGGGACCGGCAAGACACGCGTGCTGACGACACGCATCGCGCACATCCTCAGCCTCGGCAAAGCCCGGCCGTCCGAAATCCTCGCCGTTACCTTCACGAACAAAGCCGCGCGCGAGATGAAGCTGCGCATCGGCTCGATGGTCGGTGAAGCGGTCGAAGGCATGCCGTGGCTCGGCACCTTTCACTCGATCGGCGTGAAGATTCTGCGCCGCCACGCAGAACTCGTCGGCCTAAAATCCGGTTTCACGATCCTCGATACGGATGATCAGATCCGGCTGCTCAAGCAGCATCTCTCGGCCGCCAACATCGACGAGAAGCGTTGGCCCGCGCGCGTGCTCGCCAACCTCATCGACGGCTGGAAGAACCGCGGCCTCACGCCATCGCAGGTGCCGGCCGGTGAAGCTGCGAGCTTCGCGAACGGACGCGGCCAGGAACTTTACGCCGCGTATCAGGAGCGGCTGAAAACGCTCAACGCCACCGACTTCGGCGATCTCCTGCTGGAGACGATCCGGCTGTTGCGTGAACAGCCGGACGTGCTGCGCCAGTATCACCACCGCTTCCGCTACATCCTGGTCGACGAGTATCAGGACACGAACGTCGCGCAGTATATGTGGCTGCGCCTGCTCGCGCAGCGACCGCAGCGCAACGATCTGCTGGCTGACGGCAGCGCGGCGGCAACGCCGCAGCGCGCCGAGACAAATCTCTGCTGCGTCGGTGACGACGATCAATCGATCTACGGTTGGCGCGGCGCCGAGGTCGACAACATCCTGCGCTTCGACAAGGACTTTCCCGGCGCGAAGGTGATCCGCCTCGAGCGCAACTATCGCTCGACCGGCCATATCCTTGCGGCGGCCTCGCATCTCATCGCCTACAACGAGGGCCGCCTCGGCAAGACGCTGCGCACCGAGGATGAGCTGGGCGAAAAAGTTACCGTCTCGGGCGCCTGGGATTCCGAAGAGGAGGCGCGTTCGGTCGGCGAAGAGATCGAACAGCTACAGCGCAAGGATCATTCGCTCAACCAGATCGCGATCCTGGTGCGCGCGTCGTATCAGATGCGCGAATTCGAAGATCGCTTCATCACGCTCGGCCTGCCCTACCGCGTTATCGGCGGCCCGCGCTTCTACGAGCGTGCGGAAATCCGCGATGCGCTGGCCTATTTGCGCGCGGTGAATTCGTCCGCGGACGATCTCGCCTTCGAGCGCATCATCAACGTGCCGAAGCGCGGGCTCGGCGACGCCACCGTGCAGTGGCTGCACGAGCATGCGCGGCAAGCCAATATGTCGATGATGGACATGGCACGCGAAGTCGCGAACACGGACGAGCTCAAGCCGAAACCGCGCCAATCGCTGCGCGACCTGATGGCGAATTTCGATCGCTGGGCCGCACAAAAGGATTCGCTGCCGCACACGGAGCTCGCCGAGATGATCCTCGACGAGTCCGGTTACACGGATATGTGGCAAAAGGATCGTTCGGCGGACGCGGCAGGCCGCCTCGACAACTTGAAGGAACTCGTTCGCTCGATGGACGAGTTCGAAAACCTGCAGGGCTTCCTCGAGCACATTTCGCTGGTGATGGATGCGGATCGCGGCGAGCAGGTCGACAGCGTATCGATCATGACGCTGCATTCGGCGAAGGGCCTCGAATTCGAGACCGTATTTCTGCCCGGCTGGGAAGAAGGTCTGTTCCCGAGCCAGCGCTCGCTCGACGAACAGGGCCGCGCGGGTCTCGAAGAGGAACGGCGCTTGGCCCATGTCGGGCTTACACGCGCGCGTCGCCGTGCGAAGATTTTCTTTGCGACGAACCGGCGCATTCACGGCATGTGGACGACGAACATTCCGTCACGCTTCCTTGACGAACTGCCGGAAGCGGACGTCGAGGTCACCGAACAAAAAGGTGGCTTCTCGTTCTCGGGATACGGCGCGTCGCGCTTCGATCGCCAGGAGAGTTTCGGTTCGAGCTACACAACGCCCGGCTGGCAACGCGCGCAGCAGCGCGGCGGATTTTCAGGCGGTGGTTACTCCGGCGGCAGCGGCTCAGCGCCGAGCGGCGGCCGCTGGCAGAAGACGGAGATCCCGGATCTGCCGCGCCCACGCAAAGGTCCGCGCACCATCGAGGGCGAACTCGTCGCGAAGTCGACCGGCACCGCATCGGCTTACTCGGTCGGCGACCGCGTGTTTCATCTCAAATTCGGCAACGGCAATGTCACCTTCGTCGAAGGCAACAAGCTGACGATTCAGTTCGACAAAGCCGGCGAGAAACGCGTCGTCGATAGTTTCGTCGAGCGGGTTTGATCACGACTTCCGTTACGCGTCATTGCGAGGAGCGACGGCGCGGCTCGCATCGCGAGCCGCAAAGTCGTGACGAAGCAATCCAGCTCTTTCTTTTTGGCTCCTGGATTGCTTCGTCACGGCTTCGCCGCTCCTCGCAATGACGTCAAGCATAGGCCAACGCGACAACGTGCGACAGAGTTGTGGCGTAGCGGACCGTCAACGACCGCCCAGGCTTCGTAGCCGCAACGCCCTGATCGAGATCAACCTCGATATCCGCAAATTCCAGAAACACCCGATCGAGTGGATATGCGGCTTTGTAAACCGCCTCCTTCACGGCGAAGAGCAACGTCGCCTTCATCGCATCGTCGCCGATCATCGCGCGTTCGCGGTCAGTGACGACAAGCGCGAATGTCTCGGCGACAAGCGGTTCCGCGCGTTCGATATCGATCCCGATCGCCTCATAGTCTTCAGCATTCGCCGTCGCCGCGATCGCAATCTCGTCGTCGTGCGCCAGCGAGCCGACCACCATGCGCGGCCAAATCGGCTCGCCACCCTCGCCTTTCGGGATCGCAAGGTCCGGCGCCCTCAATAGCTCGCGCGCTACGATGCGGACGGCTCCGCTTGCTCGGCGCACCGAAAGATTCGTTGCGGAAATCTCGCCGCGATTGAGCGCGCCCTCGTCACCCTCAGCAATTCTGCGCCAGCCGATGAGAACGCCCAGCGGCGCAAGATCACGCAATGCCGTATCGAGATCGGTCACAATGAGAGTTCGGCGACCATTTCGCCGTCCTCGTCGAGTCCGACTTCAACAAAGCCGACGCTCTCGTAGAAAACCTTCGTGACCGGATTTTCCGGCATATAGCCGATTTCGATCTTGGCGATGCCGCCGATCCCGCGAATTTCTTCGATCGTGGCGAGCAGCGCGGCGCGGCCGTAGCCCGAACCTTGCGCGCTCTGATCGATCATGAAGCGATAGATCTGTGCCTCGCGCGGGTCGTCGTCCGGCTCGCCGGCGTCGTACATGATGAAGCCGACGAGACGGTCGCCAGCGTAGATCGCGCGCGGCCGCGCGCCGGGATCGTGTTCGGCTTCGTCGAGTGATTCCTCGTTGCTCGCAACGAGCTCTTCCTGCTCGGGGTCGAGCTTGAGCGCGCGCACCGCGTCGCGGTTCGCATCCGTGATGTCGCGCAATTCGACGCGCTCGCCCATCTTATTCGGCAGCCATCGCCATGATGGTGATGTTGGACCGCGGCTGCGCATAGTCCGCGTGATTGCGGGCAAGCTTCGCCGGATTGCCGCGCCACCCCGTGTTGTCGTCGAGCGTCTCGCCCTTCATCAGGAATGAATCCGCGTCGAGCACGACGTGGTTTTCCATCGTGACGCCATAGTGCACGAACGCGCCGGGGCCGACCGTGCAGCCGAGGCCCATGCGGATGAAGTCCGACTTGAACACGCCCTCTTCCAGCGAGTGCGCCTGCAGCACGGAGCCCTCGTTGAGATTGGCGTAAGTGCCGACCTCGGTGAGCGTGCGCTCCGTGATCGAGCGGCTGCAGTCGAATACTTTACGGCCGACCTTCATGCCGAGCAGACGATAGATCATCGGGCGGAACGGCGTGCCGGGGAACAGGCCCGCGGCCGGCGACTCGCCCATCTTCCAGTGCCGCTCGTGGTGCCAGAAATATGGATCGTAGATCGACGCGAGCTGCGGCTTGAGGCGGCCGAATTGCAGGCTCGCGCGTTCAAGGAGCACGAACAGCGCGATGTAGGCGACGACAATCGCACCGGCCGCAAACAGCAGGCCAAACAGGCCGAAGCGATCGTAGTGCGTCAGTGCTACCGACCACAACACGAGGCCGATGAAGAACGACATCCACTGCGCGCCCAAGAACATCAGTGCGGTAACAAGATTGTAGACGTTCTTCTTCTTCAGCGCTTCCTGACGCTTGTCTTCGTCGATCGTCGCGTTCATCGCGCGATCGCGATCGACCATGCGCGGAATCTCGAACGACGGCGAGCCGAGAATGCCGACATTCTCGCGCACCGGGCCATCGATCGGGATCATCGCCTTGGTGGCGAGGAGAACGTTCACGCCGGTCTTGCCGTTCGGCGGATAGAAGATGTCGTTGCCGAGATAGCTGTTCTCGCCGATCTTCGTTTCCTGCAACTGGAACGCTGTCGCGGACATCTGCGTGTTGATCATCGAAAGACCGTCCGACACCATCGTGCCGGTCCCGATGTTGCAGTAGAACGGATTGTCGTGGCGCTGGTTCGAACCCATGTTCGAGCCGGTTTGGATGACGGTGTTCATGTTCCAACCGACGTAGCTCATGTAGCTCGTGATGAAGGCCGAGTCGCCGAACAGCACCGTGTAGAAGCGCGCGTTGCTGACACGGAGGATGATCGTCTGCATCAAGTGGTGGAAGCCGAACATCGAGTACGTCACGTTCGGTTTTAGGAACATGTTGCAGACGCGCGGGATGATCAAAACGGACGCGAGCCCGAGAACCACCACGCCGAAATACAGAATGGCAGAGAGGCCGAACAGCGAGAGGATCGACGAGCCCTCCAGCAGCTTCACGCCGGTCGCGGCGGAATACTGCTCCCAGTAATGATAGCCGAGCACAGGGAGCGGACCGGCGACGAGGATCAGCGCGATCAGCTCGACGGAACCGAAGAAAGCGTGCCGCAGTGCGCTCGCCTCCTTGCCTTCGACCTGACAGTAATCCGATGTCGTCTCGACGGCCGGCGAGCCATGATAGTGCTTGCCGTCGGGCACGCGCTGGCCGCTCTGCAGCGACGAAGCGTGACCAAGCTGCGTATTGTCGCCCATCACGGTGTCGATATCGAGGACGCTTGCCTCGCCGACGAAGGCGTTGTCGCCGATCTTCACGGGCGCGATGTGGATGAAATTCGATTGCGCGCGATAACCGAGCACGATCGAGTCCTTGCGCAGGATCGTGTTGTCGCCGATCTCGATCACGTCGGCACAGATCGGCGGATGGATGCAAGCGATCACGGCGTTGCGGCCGATCTTCGCGCCCATCAGGCGCAGATACACGTTGTAGATCGGCGTGCCGTAGAAGGCTGCGATCGGCGACGTGCGCATCATCGTCATGACGACCCAGAAGCGATAGTAAGCAAAGCTCCAGATTGGAATGGCGCGCTGGCTGAAGCGGCCGATGAGCAGCCACTTCACGACGATCGAGATGCCGGTCAGCACCACGAACGAGCCGGCCGCGAAGACGACGCTGCGGGCGAAAATCGCGAGCGCGGTCTCGGGCGCCGCCGCCCAGCGATAGCCGATGTCGAGCACCCACAAACCGAACAGCGCGTATAGCGCATAGAACGCGAGCTGGCCCGCTCCGCACAGGATGTAGGAGAGGTCCGACGGCTTGTGGAACACTTCGCGCGTCGTCACCACCGTCGTCTCTTCGGTGCCGGCAAGATGCAGCGCGAGATCGGCGAGCGTCGGGTTTTGATAAATGTCGCGCATCGAGACATTCGCCATGTCCGGATTCTTGCGCAGCAGCGAGCAGAAGCGCGCCATGATCAGCGAGTTGGCGCCGAGGTCTTCGAAAAAGTGCGACTCGGTCGAAACGCGCTCGAGCCGCAGCACTTCGGCAAGCACCGTGCTTAGCGTGCGCTCCGTATCGTTCTTCGGCGGAACGTAGCCCTGCTCGGCCGGCGCGAAACGCTGCAAGTTCGGCTTCGGCAGTTTTTTGTGGTCCGCCTTGTTGCTCAGCGTCATCGGAATGGCGTCGAGCTGTTCGAGGAAGGCCGGCACCATGTAGGGCGGCAGCTTCGAGCGAAGATGCTGCGAAATCGCGTCGCGTTCTACCGACAAGCCGTGCTTGAACGCATAGTAAGCGACGATTTCGACGAGCCCTTCTTCGGGCTCGAATGTCGTCACGGCAGCCTGCGCGACCTCCGGCAGATCGAGCAGCACCTGCTCGATCTCGGTGAGTTCGATGCGATAGCCGCGGATCTTCACCTGCGTGTCGATACGGCCGCGGTAATCGATCTCACCGTTCTCGTCGATACGGCCAAGATCGCCGGTCCGATAGATGCGGCCGGACGGATTGTTGTCGATCTGCAAGAAGTCTTTGATGAATTTCTTCATCGTGAGCTCGTCGCGGTTGAGATAGCCGAGCGCGAGGCCGATGCCCGCGATGCCGATCTCGCCGAGTTCGCCCGTCGCCATCGTCTTGTCCTCGACCGGATCGAGAATGACGATGGAGTAAGTCGACAGCGGAATGCCGATGGTCACGGGCTTATCGGGCTTGAGCTCCGTCAGCGTGCAGGTGACGGTCGCTTCGGTCGGGCCGTACGAATTGAGAATCTGGCGGCCGGGGCGATACCAGCGCGCGACAAGGTTATGCGGACACGCTTCCCCGCCGACGAGCAGCAGACGCAGCTCCGGCACATCCTGCTCGATCGTCGCGAGCAATGTCGGGCAGCACGCCATGATGGTCACGTGACGGTCGCGTAGAAAGTCGCCGAGTTCGTCGCCCATCATGGCGCTGCCGGAGCGCGCAGGAATGAGCGTCGCGCCGGCTATCATCGGCACCCACGTCTCCTCGATCGAGAAGTCGAACGCGATGGTCATGCCCTGATAAATACGGTCGCCCGGCTTGTAGCCGTAAAGCTCTGCCGCAACGCGCACGAAGTTGCAGATGCTGGCGTGGCCGATGCCGACGCCCTTCGGGTTTCCAGTCGTGCCGGACGTGTAGATGATGTAGGCGAGCGGTTCGATCGGCGGCGGCACGTCGGTGAGCGGCGAATCGTCTTTGGCCAAGATCGCGCGCTTGTCGGCGTCGACCAGGATCTTCGGTACATCGAGCGTCGAGAGGCGCTCCGCATAGCTCGAGATCGAAACAATGGCAGAAACTTCGGCGTCGCCAAGGATGAAGCGCACGCGCTCAATCGGGAAGGCGGCGTCGAGCGGGACGTAAGCCGCGTTCACCTTCATCACGGCGAGCATCGCGATGTAGGTTTCGGGCGATTTATCGAAGAGAAGCGCGACACGGTCGCCGGAGCGAACGCCTTGATCCATCAGGTAGCGCGCCATCTGGTTGGCGCGGCGGTCATACTGCGCGTAGGTCAGCGTCTCGTTGTCGGTGACGATCGCTTCGAGATCGGCGAAGCGCTGGCACGCATCCTCGATCAAGTTGTGCAGGCGCTCCCCCTGCTTCCAGCGCACCGCGTTGTTGGTGTGCTCGCGGATGACAACCTGGACGCCGCCTCCGCGCGCCCGGCCGAGCGGGGCCTGTGCGATGCCCTTCTCAATGCGGGGCTTTTCGTCCGTATCGCCTACGACGTCGATGTCCGATGACTGCATGTCTTGTCGCCCGTTATTTTGCAGCAGGCGGGATGGCCTCACTCACGCAGCACACCGGCAGCTTTCCCGCGAGGCGCATGACATAGCGGCTCGCCGCGCGAGATTCAAATGGTTTCCACAAAATACTCTCGATAAATCAATATCTTAATGTATGTTCAGGCTAGCATTAATCGGCGTTCAGCCAGATGAACAGGCTGCCCACGGCGTTGGCAGCCGAACGCTACGCGCCGCATGTGTTGCCGATAAGTCTCCGGTTCACCAAATTCCCGTGAGGACGAAGCGAAAGTGCCTGCGGTAGCGTAAGATAAAGACAAATCGCGCATCTCAAGATGCGGTGTCAGTCAAGGAACTTCGCTATGCGTCTTCTGTCCGCCGGCGTTATCGCCGCCAGCCTGTTCGCCACTGCGGCGCATGCTGATCTCGCCATCGTTGTCGACAAAGCGACGCAGCGCATGACCGTCACGATCGACGGGCAGCAGAAATACGTGTGGCCGGTTTCGACCGGCAAGGTCGGGCACTTCACGCCGGTCGGCCAGTTCAAGCCGTTCCGCATGGAGATCGATCACAAGTCGGACGAGTTCGACGATGCGCCGATGCCGCATTCGGTGTTCTTCACACGGCAGGGCCACGCGATCCACGGCTCCTACAACACGAAGCAGCTCGGCCAGGTCGCGTCATCCGGCTGCGTGCGCCTCGCGCCGCAGAATGCCGCCCTGCTCTTCTCGCTGGTGAAGCAGCACGGCCTCACCAAGACGCAAATCTCGATCGACGGCGATGAGCGCCAGGCCATCGCGGCTGCGGCGCGTCGTGGCGGTCCTCAGGTTGCGGCGGCGGCACCGGCTCCGCAGGCGCCTGCGGCCAACCAAGGCGTCTCGGTCTGGCCGAACCCGTTCGCTCCGTTCACGGCGCCGCGAACCGAGCCGGCTCCGGTTGCTGCCGTGCAGCCGCGTCCGGATCGTCGCGGGCAGGCGCAAGCTCAGGCACGCCCGCAGCAGCCGCGTCAGGCCTATTATTACGACGAGCGCAATCCGCGCGGCTATTACGCCCAGCAGCCGGTTTATCAGGCGCAGCCCGTACAGGCTCCGGCCCGCGCGTATCCGCGCTACTATCAGTGGTAGATTGCTGAAACGCCGCTCGCTCGGCGGTCATCCCGGCCGAGCACGCGAAGCGTTGCGAGGGCCGGGATCCATACTCCCAGTGTCAATCGTGTTCTCAGGGATTATGGATTCCGGGCTCGCGCTGCGCGAAGAGCGCAGCACGCCCCGGAATGACCAGCTCGGACACACGTAACCCTCTTTCAGACTTGTCTTTGCGGCGCCGTTCGTAGCATCTGCGCCGCATGGAAACATCGAGTTTTGTCGCGCGTCTGCGCCCGCGCAGCGACCCGCAAGAAATCGCCGGACGCCTTACCGAGCTGCTCGACGCCGACGAATGCGTGCTGTCGGTGTTCGAAGAGAAGCCGGGCGTCTGGGCGATCGAACTTCACTTCAGCGAAGCGCCGGACGAAGCCGTGCTGCGCGACATCATCGCGGCCGCGACCGATGATGAGCTCGCGTCCACGCTGTCGGTCGAGAAGATCGAAGCACGCGATTGGGTCGCGGCAAGCCTCGCCGGACTGTCCGCCGTGCCGGCCGGCCGCTTTGTCGTGCAGGGCTCGCATCTGCGCGGCACGGAATCGCCGTCGCGCATCGCGATCGAGATCGAAGCCGCCCTCGCCTTCGGCACCGGGCATCACGGTACGACGCGCGGCTGCCTCCTCGTGCTCGACGAACTCATCAAGCGCAAACATCCACGCCGCATCCTCGACGTCGGCACCGGCACGGCCGTGCTTGCCATCGCGGCGGCGCGCGCGCTGCACCGGCCGGTGCTGGCGAGCGACATCGACCGCACGTCCGTGAAGGTCGCGCAGGCGAATGCGCACGCCAACCGCGCCGATCAATACATTCGCTTCGTGCACGCGGCCGGCGTCGATGCCGGCGTCTTCCGCCGCAATGCGCCGTTCGATCTTGTCTTCGCCAACATCCTGCTGCGGCCGCTACAGCGCCTCTCGGCGCCAATCGCGCGTCTGGTTCCGCCAGGCGGACACGTCATCCTCTCCGGCCTGACGAACGACCAGAAGACAGCCGCGCTCGCCTTCTATCGCGCGCAAGGTCTTGTGCTCATCAAGACTGTGCGCCTCGAAGGCTGGACCACTCTGTTGCTGACGCGGCCCAGGCACTCGCGTCCCGCAGTGGCGCGGCGTTCGCGCGCGATTTAAGGTCCGCCGCCATGTTCGAAGCCAAATTTCAAACATTCACGGACTCCTCGGATCGCGCCGCCGTTGCCAAGCGCGTCGCCGCCTTGCGCGCGGAGCTGAAGAAACGCGGGCTCGACGGTCTCGTCATCCCGCATGCGGACCGCCAGCAGAACGAATATTTGCCGGCTTGCGAGGAGCGTCTTGCTTGGCTCGCGGCTTTCACGGGTTCGGCCGGACGCGCGATCGTGCTGGCCGACAAGGCTGCGCTGTTCGTCGACGGCCGCTACACGCTGCAGGCCGCCGAGCAGACCGACACGGCCGTGTTCGAGGTCGTGCTTATCAGCGACATGACGTCGGAGGCGTGGCTTGAGAAGAATGCGTCCGAAGGCGCGAAGATCGGCTACGACCCTTGGCTCTTCCGCACGTCCGACGTCGAAGCCCTGACACGGTCATGCGCATCGGCCGGCGCAAGTCTCGTCGCCTGCGACAGCGATCCGGTCGAGACGATCTGGACCGATCGTCCGGAGCCGCCGCTCGGCCAGGTCGCGCTGCATCCGGTCGAATATTCGGGCGAAGCGGCCGAAGCCAAACTCGCACGCGTGCGCGCGGAAGTTGCCAAAGCGCGCGCCGACGCGCTCGTCGTTTCCAATCCGACCGCGGTCGCGTGGGCCTTCAACATTCGCGGCGCCGACGTAACGCACACCCCGCTCGCGCTATCCTTCGCGATCGTTCCGGCAGAAGGCCGCCCGTCGCTCTTCGTCGACGGCCGGAAACTCTCGAACCAGGTGCGCGACGAACTCGAACGCCTCGCCGACGTGCGGGCGATGGACGCATTGCCGGCCGCGCTGACTGATCTCGGTTACAAGAAGCAGACCGTGCGGCTCGACAATGCAAGCGCGGCGGACGCCATCGCGCGCATGATCCGCGACGCCGGCGGCAAGATCGTCAACGCGGCCGATCCGATCACGTTGATGAAGGCCGTGAAGAACGCGACCGAGATTTCCGGCTCGATGACGGCGCATCGTCGCGACGGCGCGGCAGTTGCTAATTTCCTCGCTTGGTTCGATCGCGAAGCACCGCGCGGCAAGCTTACCGAGATCGAATGCGTCGCGGCGCTGGAAAGTTTCCGGCGCGACACCGGTCTTCTGAAGGACGTGTCGTTCCCGACGATCTCCGGCTCGGGTCCGAACGGCGCGATCGTGCATTATCGTGTGACCGAAGAGAGCAACCGCCGCATCGCGCCGGGCGAACTCTTCTTGCTAGACTCAGGCGCGCAGTATCTTGACGGCACGACCGACATCACGCGCACGATGACGGTTGGCGCGCCGACCGACGAAATGCGCGATCGTTTTACGCGCGTGCTCAAGGGTCACATCGGCATCGCGCGCGCGATCTTTCCAGATGACGCCAGCGGCTCGCAGCTCGACACGTTCGCACGCCAGCATCTCTGGTCGGCCGGCCTCGATTATAATCATGGCACCGGCCACGGCGTCGGAAGCTATCTGTCTGTCCACGAGGGACCGGCTTCAATCTCGAAGGTCAATACAGTGCCGCTGAAACGCGGCATGATCCTCTCGAACGAGCCGGGCTACTACAAGACCGGCGCTTACGGTATCCGCATCGAGAATCTCGTGCTGGTCGTCGAAGCGCCGAAGGTCGAAGGCGCCGAGAAGCCACTAAACTGCTTCGAGACGATTACGCTCGCACCGATCGACCAGCGGCTCGTCCTGCCTTCGTTGCTCACCGCCGAAGAGAGTGCGTGGTTCGACGCTTATCACGCGCGCGTTCGCGCCGAGATCGGTCCGCTGGTCGAAGGGCAAACCGCAGAGTGGCTTGAAAACGCGACCGCGCCTTTAGGAAGCTAAGACGCACAACAAAAAGAAAAGAACGTCTTGTGCAACCAGAGCCGTCTTTACAAACGACAGTCCCGGCGAGGCCGCCGGCCTCGCGCGCGTTCCTGATCCTGCTGATCGCGATCACGTCGATCGCGCCGCTTGCGCTGAACATGCCGATGCCCGCGCTTCCTGGCATCGCGCGCTCGCTGCAAGCGCCGATCGAGGTCGTGCAGCTGACACTCTCGCTCTATCTTGTCGTCGTCGCGGTGGCGCAGCTCGTCAACGGTGCGCTGTCGGATCGTTACGGCCGGCGCCCCGTGCTGATCGCGGGCCTTGCCCTTGCGACCGTCGCCAGCATCGCGGCCGCGCTCGCGTCGAGCATCGGTTATCTGATTGTCGCGCGCTCGTTCCAGGCGATCGGCGCGTCTGCGGGCATCGTGCTCAGCCGCGCGATCATCCGCGATCTCTACGACCGCGAACAAGCCGCCACGATGCTCGGCTGGGTCACGATGGCGATCATGATCGTGCCGCTTATAGTTCCCTATGCGGGCGGCGTGATCGATACGACGCTCGGCTGGCCCTACATCTTCATCAGCATCGCGGCGATGACGGCCGTTGTCCTCGCCTGGGCGGTCGCGAAACTTCCGGAGACGTGGCGCGCACCGCTCGCGAGTGCGGACCCGGTGCGCTACCGCGACGATCTCGCTGCGCTGTTCGCGAATCGCAAGTTCTGCGGCTACGTCATCTGCTGCGCCAGCGGCTCGGCGTTGTTCTTCATCATGCTTGGTGGCGCGCCGCATGTGGTCGTCACCGAGATGGGCCGCACGCCGGCCGAACTCGGGCTTTGGCTCACCACCGGCGCCGCCGGCTACATGCTCGGCAACTACACGTCCGCGCGCTACTCGCAGCGCGTCGGCGTCGACCGCATGGTGACGTGGGGAAGCATCGCGATCTGTCTCGCGTCGGCGATCACGACCGCTTGGGTTTGGAGCCGGCCGCACGGCGGTCCGCTGATGCTGTTCGCGCCGCAGCTCATCACGGCATTCGGCAACGGTCTCGTCGTGCCCAACGCCATCGCGGGCGCGATCAGCGTACGGCCACGGGCGGCCGGCACGGCGTCCGGCATCGCGGGCTTTCTGCAGATGGCTGTCGGCGGGATCGGCGCGCAAGCCATCGCGCATATCGTTGCGGCCTATCACAGCGCATTGCCGCTCGCGCTCGTTCTATTCGGGATGGCGCTGATCTGCCTGACCAGCTGTTTACTGCTGATACGCCGCCCTTAAATGCTCGCCCTAATTACCAGGGAACCTCCGCCCTGCTGGTGCGTTAGTAGTCCAGTCAAAAATAGTGAGGGACGAACATGCTCTCCACCATTCTCGTGGTCATTCTGATTTTGATCTTGATCGGTGCGCTGCCCAACTGGGGCTACAGCAGCGGTTGGGGTTACGGCCCAGGCGGCATCGTCGGCGTCATCTTGATCGTCGTGATCATCTTGGCGTTGATGGGACGCATCTGACCCATACGAAAGCGCGTCGGGCTCCAGACCCGGCGCGCTTTTCGCTCGTTCAGCCGACCATTTTCAGCCATTCGTCTTCGGTCAGAATTGCAACGCCGAGTTCCTGCGCTTTCTTGAGCTTCGATCCGGCTTCCGCACCCGCGACGACGTAGTCCGTCTTCTTCGACACAGAGCCCGCGACTTTCGCGCCGAGACGCTCGGCCATCGCTTTGGCTTCGTCGCGCGTCATCTTCTCAAGCGATCCCGTGAACACCACAGTCTTGCCGGCCACCGCCGTATCGGCGACGGGCTTTTCGGCGTCTTCAATTTTCACTTCGGCGGTCAGCCGCTCGACGATGCCGAGATTGTGCTTCTCCTTGAAATACGTCGCGATCGCATCGATCACCGTGTCGCCGATCTGATCGAGAGCATCCATCTCGACGCGCGCTTCATCGTCACCTTTTGCAACGAGGAGAGCCGCATCGTGGAATGCCTGCCACGTGCCGTACCCGCGCGCGAGCGCACGCGCCGTGGTGTCGCCGACATGGCGGATGCCTAGCGAGAATATGAAACGTTCGAGCGCGATATCGCGGCGGCTGCCGATCGCGCCGAATAGATTGCGCACCGACGTTTCGCCGTAGCCTTCGATATCCTCAAGACGGAAGTTTTTGCCGTTGCGCTTTTCCAACGTGAAGATATCCGCGGGCTCCTTTACCCAGCCTTGCTCGAAGAAGTAATCGATCTGCTTGCCGCCGAGGCCGTCGATGTCGAACGCGCTGCGCGAGACGAAGAGTTTCAGGTGCTCGGTCTTCTGGAACGGGCACGCGAATTCACCCGAGCAGCGGAAGCGCACGCCCTCGGTGCCGGCCGAATTGAGTTCGCGCACCACCGGCGTTTTAAGCGAGCACGGGCATTTCTTGGGAAACTCGTATTCCTCGGTGCCTTTAGGCCGCTTCTCCGGCACGATGCCGAGCACTTGCGGGATCACATCGCCGGCGCGCTGGATCATCACGGTGTCGCCGATACGCACATCGAGCCGTTTGATCTCGTCCGCATTGTGCAGTGTCGCATTCTGCACGATCACACCGCCGACGCCGACCGGCTCCAATTTCGCGACCGGCGTCAGTGCACCGGTGCGGCCGACTTGGATCTCAATGTCGCGAATGATCGTTGTCGCCTGCTCGGCCGGGAATTTGTGCGCGATCGCCCAACGGGGATTGCGCGAGACGAAGCCGAGCCTTTCCTGCCAATCCAACCGATCGACTTTGTAGACGACGCCGTCGATATCGTAGTCGAGTTCGGCGCGGCGCGAGCCAATCAGCTCGTAGACCTTGAGCAAATCGTCGGACGAATGGCAGAGCTTGAAAATCGGGTTGGTGTGGAAGCCGACCTTGCCGAGCCACTTCACCATGCCGGATTGCGTGTCCGCCGGCATCTCGCTCATGCGGCCCCACGCATAGGCGAAAAAGCGTAAGGGGCGCGAGGCCGTAATGCTCGCGTCTTTTTGCCGGAGTGACCCCGCCGCCGTGTTGCGCGGGTTGACGTAAAGCTCCTTGCCGGCGGCCTTCTGGCGCTCGTTGAGTGCGAGGAAGTCAGCCTTCGTCATGTAGACTTCGCCGCGCACTTCGGCGATGTCCGGGATGCCTTTGCCGGAGAGCTTCTGCGGCACATCCTTCAGCGTGCGGATATTCGCCGTGACGTCTTCGCCGACCGCGCCGTCGCCGCGCGTCGCTGCGTTGACGAGCTTGCCGCCCTCGTAGCGAAGCGACATCGAGAGGCCATCGATCTTCGGCTCTGCGGTCATCGCCAGCGGCTCGGTCTCGCCGAGGCGCAGGAAGCGGCGGATGCGCTGGACGAAATCCTCGACATCCTCATCCGCAAACGCGTTGTCGAGCGAGAGCATCGGTACAGAGTGCTTGATCTTCGCGAAGCGGCCGGACGGCGCCGCGCCTACTTTGAGCGACAGGCTCTCGCTCGTTTTGAGATCCGGAAAGCGCTCTTCGATCGCGCGATAGCGTTGGCGAAGCGCGTCGTATTCGGCGTCCGTGACGGTCGGCTTGTCGTCTTGGTAATAGCGCTTCTCGTGCTCGAGCAACTCGGCGTGCAGCCGCGCATGCTCGGTTTTCGCCTGCTTTTCCGACAGTGCGTCGACGTCTTTCGCCATCGCCTACTCCGCAGCGGCGCGAATCAGCCGCTCGGCGGCAGCGCGCGCTTCCTCGGTGATCTCCGCGCCTGCAAGCATGCGCGCGATTTCTTCACGGCGCTTGTCGGCCGCAACCTCGACGACGCCGGTCGCAACGCGGCGGCCGCGGTCCTTCGCGTCTTTCGCGATGAGATAATGGCGCGCCGCACGTGCGGCGACTTGCGGTGCGTGCGTCACCGACACGACCTGCACCTTGGCGGCGAGACGCGCGAGGCGTTGCCCGATCGCGTCCGCGACAGCACCACCGACACCCGTATCGATTTCGTCGAAGATCAGCGTCGGCGCTGAGCCGCGATCCGCCAGCACGACCTTCAGCGCCAGCAGGAAGCGCGAGAGTTCACCGCCCGACGCGACCTTCATCATCGGGCCGGGCCGCGTGCCCGGATTGGTCTGCACCCAGAATTCGACGCGGTCGAATCCGTCCGGCCCCGCCGTCTCGGCGTCACCTGTGATCGATGTCGAGAATTTCGCGCGGTCGAGCTTCAGCGGCGGCAGCTCGCGATTGACCGCTGTGTCGAGCTTTGCGGCCGCCTTGCGCCGCTTCTCCGACAACACTTTCGCGGCCGTGCGGAAAGCTTCCTCGGCTTCGCGCGCGGCCTTCTCGAGCGCCGAGACGTGCGCGGTGCCGGCGTCGAGTGCCGCGAGATCGCCGAGGTAGCGATCGGCCAGCGCCGCGAGATTGTCTGCCGTCGTGTTGTATTTTCGCGCTGCGGCGCGGAGCGCGAAAAGACGTTCCTCGATGCGCTCTAATTCGTGCGGATCGTGGTTGGCTGCGACAAGCGCCGCGTCGAGATGGTGGCGCGCGTCGTCGATTGCATTGAGCGCCGCATCGAGCGCCTTGACGGACGGCTCGATCAGTTCGGGCGCAGCACCGGCGCGACGTTCGAGACGGCGGATCGCGGACGCAATCGCGGCAGCCGGTGAATCCGAGCCCGCCACGGTCTCGTGCGCGGCGCGCAGATCCTCGGCGATCTTTTCGCCGGCCATCATCGTGGTGCGGCGTGCCGCCAGCGTCTGTTCTTCGCCGGGCTCGGGCTTGAGCTTCGTTAGCTCCGCCGCCGCGTGGCGCAGCCAATCGGCTTCGCGTTCCGCAGCCGCGATGCGGTCGATCTGCGTCGCGAGCGCCTCGCGCGCTGCCTTTGCGCCGTCCCACAGCGTGGTGATCTTGCGCGCCTCGACTTCGAGACCACCGAAGGCATCGACGAGCGAGCGATGCGTCGACGCGTCGGTTAGCGCGCGATCGTCATGCTGGCCGTGAATTTCCACCAGCGCCGCGCCGAGCGCCTTGAGCACGTGCACGCCCACCGGCGCATCGTTGATGCTCGCGCGCGTGCGGCCATCCGCGAGCTGCACGCGGCGCACGATCAGTTCGTCTTCGATCGGGATGTCGTTGGCGCGCAAAACCGCGTTCGCGGGATGCTCAGCGGCGATATCGAACGCGGCGATCACCTGCCCCTGCTCGGCGCCCTGCCGCACCAGCGAGGAATCGCCGCGCGCACCGAGCGCCAGCGTGAAAGCGTCGAGCAGGATCGATTTGCCGGCACCGGTCTCGCCGGTGAGCACGGAAAGGCCTTCCGCGAACTCGATGTCGAGGCGGTCGATCAGCACAATGTCGCGAATCGAGAGTCTGGACAGCATCCGTTACGGCAGTTGAAATGGACCGCCCACGATGTAGTCGAATTCTAAGGTGGCTACCAGGGCAAGCGTGTCAGCAGTCTGCCCTTTGCAGAAGCTTCTTTGCTCAACCCAATCCGGTTTTGCGGAAGGCGCGGCTGATCCAAGAGCCGCGATTCTCTGTCGGCTCGGCGCCGCCCGTGCTGACGAGCTGATACGCGTCGCGATACCAGCGGCTCTGCGGGAAGTTATGGCCGAGCACTGCCGCAGCCGTCTGCGCTTCGCCGACGATGCCGAGCGCCATGTAGGACTCGGCAAGGCGCATCAGCGCTTCTTCGACGTGACGCGAGGTCTGATACTGCGTCACGACGACCTTGAAGCGGTTGATCGCGCCCGTGAAGTCGCGCTTCTCCTGATAGAAACGGCCGATGGCCATTTCCTTCGCGGCGATCGTATCGCGCGCGATATCGAGCTTACGCTTCGCACTGACCGCATATTCAGTATTCGGATATTTGCGCGCGACGTCCTCGAGTTCCTTGATGGCGCGCTCGGTCGCCTTCTGGTCGCGCGACGGATCGGGGATCTGGTCGTAATAAGCCGAGCTCATGATGAACTGCGCATAGGCCGCGTCCGGCGAGGACGGGTGCAGCGACAGATAGCGCTTCGACGCCATCACGGCTTCCGGATACTCTTTGCCTTCGTAATAGGAATACGCCGACATCAGCAGCGATTTGCGCGAATACTCGGTGTAAGGGTGCTGGCGATCGACTTCCTCGAAGCGTTTCGCCGCAGCCTTGTAGTCTTTCTTCTGCTGCAGAAGGTACAGGCCCTCATTGTAGAGGCGATCGGCCGGCGCATCCGGAACCGTGGTGTCGGCCTTGCCGAAGAAGTCCGGCATGCCGAAGCTGCTGCAGCCCGCGAGCAGCGGCAGGCTGAGGGCCAAGACCAGACCGCGCCATTGGCGGACCATGCGAGCAGTGCCGTTACGCGACATCATCGTTCAATCAGTGCCCCAGGGTCGCTCGCGCGCCCAGAATCTCGAAGCGATTATACACCGGACCCAGCAACTTGCTGATTGTCCCACCCATCCATCAGCCGCGCCAATACGACGACATTAGGCCGGGATTGTGGCTTTCGGCTTAAGGCCTTCAGCCCTTACGTGCGGTCAGCCGAGAAGGCCGGCTGACCGCGGAGCCCAACTTCGCTCAGACCGAGCGACGGGCGGAAGATCGGGCGACGCGCGGAGCGCTCCGTGGCTTCGACAATCGTCCAAGCCGAGCGGTCTGCGAGGAGCGCGCTGAGAACCGCATAGTTCAAGCGATGGCCACCACGGACCGAATGGTAAGCACCGAGGATCGGCAGACCGGCCAGCGCGAGATCGCCGACGGCGTCGAGCGCCTTGTGGCGAACGAACTCGTCCGCGTAGCGCAGGCCTTCCTGGTTGACGACTTTGCCCTCACCGACAACCACCGTGTTGTCGAGCGAAGCGCCGCGCGCATAGCCGGCGTCGAGCAGCGTCTGCAGGTCTTCGAGGAAACCGAAGGTGCGCGCGCTCGCAACTTCCGACGCGAAGGTATCGGCTTCGACTTCGAGAGCGTAGCTCTGGTTGCCGATAACGTCGCAATCGAACTCGATTTCGCATTCGACGCGGAAGCCCGATGCGTTAGGACGCAGCTCGGCGTAAGCCTTACCGGACATGACGCCGACCGGCTTGAGAACCTTGAGATAGCGGCGCTTGGCCGAGAGCGTCTTGATGCCGGCGGCTTCGATTGCGTCGACGAACGGCGCTGCGCTGCCGTCCATGATCGGCATTTCAGGGCCATCGACTTCGATCATCGCGTTGTCGACGCCCATGCCGTAGAGCGCTGCGAGCACATGCTCGATCGTGGCGACGACCGGGCCCGAAGCATCGCCCAGAACGGTAGCATATTCGGCCGCGACGACTGCTGCAGGTTCGGCACGAACCTGGCGCGTCTGCTCGCCGTCTTTACGGAGGAAGAGATAACCTGAATTTGCCGGTGCGGGATGGATCGACAGCTGGACCGGGCGCCCAGAATGTACGCCGGCGCCCGAGAGCGCGAGGCTTTTACGCAACGTGGTCTGATTGACCTGCATCAACTCGTCCGTGCCCAATTCCAAAAACCAGCGCCGTGGTGCCGGCTTCCGCCCCAATGGCAGTCGTCACACAAAAAGATGAAGCGTCCCCAAACTTGGCTTCTGGTGCCCCAAACTGAGGCGCCGATCCCCTTGTGCGACGCAGAACTTACGCGGTGCCTAACTCTCGTCCAACTCACGCTTTCTTACCGACTGTTACGTGGCTGGCCTCGACACAATTCGGGCGGCCCTGGGGCCGCCCGACACCGTTTGTATTTCAGACAAGCTCTACTTCACCTGCCGGCGCAAAAACGCTGGAATTTCAAGCTGATCGTCCTCGGACGCTGCCTGCTGGGCAGGAGCGCGTCCATGGTGATCCAGGCCCTGGTGAGCCGGGCGCTGGGCGACCGGTCGCGGAGCGTAGTGTGCAACCTGCTCGGGCAGACGCGTTTCTGCTGCACGCTGTGGCATCGGAGCCACAGGTTCGGCGGTGCGCTGCACCGGCTGAGCAGCCTGCGGAGCTGATTCGGCCTGCGGCTCACGGAGGCCCGAGAGGCCAACCTGGGCCAAACGCTGGAGCAGACCCATGCGCGGCTTCTCCTGCGGTACCTGGTCACGGTGCGCGCGGATCTGGGCCTGAGCCTGCGGCGGCAGTTCGTCGATGCGCGGCATGCGCGGACGGACAACCGGGCGCTCGGCGGCCGGCGGGATGAAGGCGCGCTGCGGCGGCTCGAAAGCCGTCGGAGCATGCTCATGCGATTCCATCGCCGGAGCAGCCTTGATCTCGAGCGGGCGGATCGTGACGTCTTCGTGCAGCTGGGTCGGCTGATGATGCTCGACCGGAGCGAACTCGATCGCCGGATCGGCGTGCGGGATCGGAGCGGCGGCAGCCGGCTGCTGGATCGTTTCGATCTTGCGCTCCGGCAGACGCGGTGCCTGGGCGACCGGGCGGATGACGCGCTGCTGAACCTGCTCGACAACCTGAGCGGCGGCGGCCTGCTGCTGAGCAGCCTGGATCGCGAGATCGATGCCGGTCGCGACGACCGACACGCGGATGATGCCTTCGAGGCTTTCGTCGAAGGTGGCGCCGACGATGATGTTGGCGTCGCTATCGACTTCCTCGCGGATGCGGGTCGCGGCTTCGTCGACTTCGTACAGCGTGAGGTCGCGGCCGCCGGTGATCGAAACGAGGAGGCCACGTGCGCCCTTCATCGAGACGTCGTCGATCAGCGGGTTGGAGATCGCGGCTTCGGCAGAGCGCAGCGCGCGCTTCTCGCCGGACGCTTCGCCGGTGCCCATCATCGCTTTGCCCATCTCGCGCATGACGGCGCGGACGTCGGCGAAGTCGAGGTTGATCAGGCCTTCCTTCACCATCAGGTCGGTGATGCAGGCGACGCCCGAATAGAGCACCTGGTCGGCCATCGCGAAGGCGTCGGCGAAGGTGGTCTTCTCGTTGGCGACACGGAAGAGGTTCTGGTTCGGAATGATCAGCAGCGTGTCGACCGCGCTCTGCAGCGACGAGATGCCGGCTTCCGCGGTGCGCATGCGGCGCGCGCCTTCGAAGTGGAACGGCTTGGTCACGACGCCGACCGTGAGGATGCCCATTTCCTTCGCGGCCTGTGCGATCACCGGAGCTGCGCCCGTGCCGGTACCGCCGCCCATGCCGGCAGTGACGAACACCATGTGCGCGCCCGAGAGATGATCACGAATTTCGTCGATCACTTCTTCAGCAGCGGCGCGGCCAACGTCCGGCTGCGAACCGGCGCCGAGACCTTCGGTCACCTGCACGCCCATCTGAATCATGCGCTCGGCTTTGGTGAGCGTCAGCGCTTGCGCGTCCGTGTTGGCAACGACGAAGTCGACGCCCTGCAGGCCCGCCGAGATCATGTTGTTGACGGCGTTGCCACCAGCGCCACCCACACCGAAAACGGTGATGCGAGGCCGCAATTCGCGAATGTCCGGCATGGTCAGGTTGATCGTCATGGTTGGCCTCTTTCAGTAGCGCGCGGATTCGTGATCGCCGCAGAATGGGACCGGTCCGCCACCGGCCATAGCGTCGTCGTTGCGAGTGTCAGAAGCTTTCGCGAAGCCATCGTCCCACCCGCATGAAGTAGTTGTTGTTGGCAGCGTTGCCGAGCATGCTCGGACGACGTGCCTCGAAGTGTTCCACGTGCGCGAGCTGCGGATACACGAGCAGCCCAGCCGCAACCGCAAAAGCCGGCCCCTTGGCGGCTTCCGGCAATCCCGACAAACCGAGCGGACGGCCGACGCGCACCTGACGACCAAGCACTGTCGCGGCGAGTTCGGCAAGCCCGTTGAGCTGCGCGCCACCGCCCGTGAGAACGATGCGGCCGCGCGGCTCGGCAGCGAATGGCGAGTTCATCAAACGATCGCGAAGCATTTCGAGAATCTCTTCCGCACGCGGCTTGATAATCCGAATCAGCTGCGCACGCGAGACCGTATGTGCGGGTTCGCGATCGTCCGCCGGTGCGATGGTGATCATCTCGCGTTCGTCGGCCGAACCTGAGAGCACGCTGCCGTGCAGCGTCTTCACGCGTTCCGCGTCCGCGATGCGCGCGTTCAGGCCGCGCGCGAGATCCATCGTCACATTACGGCCACCGAGCGAGAAGCCGTCGGCGTGAACGAACGCACCGTTGTTGAACACCGCGAGCGTCGTCGTGCCGGCGCCGATATCGACGACGGCGGCGCCGAGATCGGCTTCGTCGTCCGTGAGAGCCGCGAGACCGGAGACATAAGGCGTCGCAACCATCGCCTCGACCGAGAGATGGCAACGCTCGACGCAGAGCATCAGATTGCGGACGGCGGCTGCATCGACCGTCATCACGTGCATGTCGACGCCGAGACGGCGGCCGAGCATGCCGCGCGGATCTTTCACACCGCGCGTATCATCGATGGCGTAGCCGATCGGGAACGAGTGCAGAACCGCACGGCCCTGGCGCACCGAGTGGTGACTGCCGGCCGCAAGCACGCGCTCGATATCGTGATCGCTGACCGACGAGCCGGACACGTGCACGGTCGCGGCATAGAGATCGCTGGTCGGACGGCCGGCGGAGACCGAGACGACGCAGGACTCAAGTTGCACGCCGGCCATCTTCTCGGCGGCCGAAACAGCCTGGCGCACAGCGTTTTCTGCTTCGGCGAGGTTGACGATGTTGCCGCCCTTGATGCCGGCAGAACGGGTATGGCCGATGCCGATCACCTCGATGCCGTGGCTGCGGCGCGGCAGCACGTCGGTCTCGGGCGCCGGACGCAGGCGCGCGATCATGCAGGCGATCTTGCTGGTGCCGATGTCGATCGCCGAAACCGTGACAGTGCGCTTCGGCGCCACCGGCTTCATCTTCGGCGTCATGCCATGACGAAGACTCATGCCGGGCCGCCCTTCTTTTTCTTCGCGTCTTTTGCGGCCTGTTCGCGCGCTTGCGCGGCTTCGTCCGAAAGTCGGACCGTGACTCGATCGGCAACGCGGAGATCGATCGCCGTCAGATCACGCGAGAGAATTCTGCGATCGCGATCGAGCGCGACGAGCGTTTCGAGCGCGCGCTCGAAATCGGCTTCGGGCAAACGCACATCGAGGCCATTCTTGAGTTTGAGATTCCAGCGGCGCTCGGCGACGAGCACGGCGGCGCGAAGTTGTTCGCGCAGAACCGGCTGCGCTTCAAGCGCGGTCACGATCGCGCGTGCGCGCGTTGCAGCGCCGGGACCGACGACGAGCGGAAGACCGGTGATTTTGCGATCGCCGAGCGGACCCAGCACGGTGCCGTCGGCCGCGATAACGTGCAGCTCGCCGGAATGCTGCCACACCGCATAAGCGTTGCGTTCCGTGATCGTGACATCGAGATGACCGGGATAGAGTTTGCGGATGGTCGCCTGCGCGACCCACGGGCTCGCTTCGAGTTTCCTCTGCGCATCGTCGACGCTGAGGAACAGCAGCGATGTGCGATCCGTGATGCCGGCGAGCGCGAGCACTTCGGCTTCCGAGAGCTGGCGGCGCCCGGTGATCTCGAGTGAAGCGATTTTGAAGCCGGCCGCGTTGGCGGCGGCATCGCGGACATCGCGCAGCGCCTCCATCGTCGTCTCGACGTGACCACCACGAACCATGCCGTAGGTCGCCGAAGCGAGCACGATCGCGAACGAAGCGACGACGCCGATGTAACGCGGCTTGAAACGGGCAACTTTTTTGGCGAGGCGCAGGCTGGTGCGGTCGAACCAGGCGATCTGAGGAGCGAGCGCGTTTAGATAGCCGGACCCGCGTACCGGCGCAGAGCCGCGAGGGCTCTGACCCCGCGTCAGCGGTTGAGCGAGGCGTCCTCGATCATCCATTGAACCAGCTCACCGAACGAAATACCTGCATACGCCGCCAATTCGGGCACAAGTGACGTCTCGGTCATGCCGGGCTGGGTGTTGACTTCGAGGCAATAAAGTCCCGCCGTCCCCCCCACGCTGTCGTCGTACCGGAAATCGGTCCTACTAACACCGCGGCATCCGAGCGCATTGTGCGCCGCCGCTGCCAGTCTTCGGGCCTCTTGGTAAACATTTGGTAAAATTTGAGCGGGCACGATGTGTTTGGACCCGCCGTCGGCGTATTTCGCCTCGTAATCGTAGAAGCGTACCGTCGGGACGATCTCGGTGACCTCCAGGGCCCTGTCTCCGATGACCGCACAGGTCAATTCTCGGCCCGGGATGAACTTCTCGCAGAGAATCAAATCGCCGAACTTCCAGTCGTCCCGATAGAGCTCCTGCGGAGGATGTTCCTGATCCTCGCGGACGATGAAGACGCCGACGCTCGAACCTTCGGCGATCGGCTTGAGAACGTAGGGCCGCGGCAGCAGATGCTCCTTGGCGGCATCGAAACGCGAGACGACGCTGCCGTGAGGGACCGGAATCCCCTTGGCGCGGAACATGTCCTTCGCGACATCCTTCTGCATGGCCACCGACGAGGCCAAAACGCCGGAATGCGAGTAAGGAATTTGCATGACTTCGAGGATGCCCTGCAGCGTGCCGTCCTCGCCCGGACGGCCGTGCAGCACATTGAGCACCACATCCGGCTTTACGTCGGCCAAAACGGCCGCGATGTTGCGGTCGACATCGATGCGGGTGACGCGATAGCCGCGCTCTTCGGCGGCCTTGGCGCAGGAGGCGCCCGATCTCAGCGAAACCTCCCGCTCGGACGACCATCCGCCGAAAAGAACCGCAACGTGCTTCGCCATCTTTAGAAATCCCCGCGCATCCGCAGCAGCAGTCTGCGAATCAGTGCGCCGACCTTAAGGCGCATTCGTAACCAAGTTGAGATACCGGAGCTCGCCTCACACCCGGGCGTCCCCGTTCACTTGTTTGCCATTTACTACTTATGCGTTTGACGAGCGCTCCCGCACCGGGCCTAAATGGGCGGATAAATCAAAAACGCCCGCAATAAGGGCGGCCACACACGGGAACGACAGGAGATTTTCAATGCGCGTGCGCGTTTGGGCAGCGGGAGCTGTGGTTGCGGCAGCCGCCATGGCGGCCGGCTTTGCCGTGCAGGCTCAACAGCCACAACCGAAGGCCCTCATCATCGCCACCGGCGGCACCGGCGGCGTCTACTATCCGATGGGCGGCGGCTTCGGAAACATCATCGGCAAGGAAATGCCGGGCTTCTCGGCGACCGCGCAGGTCACCGGCGGCTCGGTCGCCAACTTGCAGCTCGTCGGCTCCGGCAAGGCGGACATCGCCTTCACGCAGGTCGACGCAGCGTGGGACGCCGTCAACGGCAAAGACAAATTCCCGCAGAAGCTCGGCATCCGCGCGCTCGCGGTGCTCTACCCGAACCACATGCATCTCGTGACGGTCGACGGCACCAACATCGAGAAGCCGGAAGATCTCAAAGGCCGCCGCGTCTCGACGGGATCGCCGGGCAGCGCGACGGAAGTTTACGCCAACCGCGTGCTCGAGGCCGCCGGTCTCAACCACGAAAAAGATATCCGCAAGGAACGTCTCGGCGTCGCCGAGAGCGTGAACGCGATCAAGGATAGGAAGATCGACGCGTTCTTCTGGGTCGGCGGTCTGCCGACAGCCGCCGTCACCGATCTCGGCGCGACGCCGAACGTGAAACTGAAGATGATCGACATCGCGCAGCTGACGAAGAAGATGAACGAGAAATACGGCCCGCTCTACGCCGAAGCCGTCATTCCCAAAGAGATGTACAAGGGGATGGACAAGGACAATCGGAACAACTCGGTTTGGAACATCCTCGCGGTGCGCGACGACATGCCGGACGATCTCGCTTACGCGATCACCAAGCTGATCATCGAGAAGCGCGACGATCTTGCACTCGTCCACAAGGAAGCACTCAACATCAAGCCGGAATGGCAGACGACGAACCGCGCCGGCGTGCCGTGGCATCCGGCCGCGCTGAAATACTTCAAGGACGCCGGCATCAAAGTCGAATAGCGAAGACTACCGCACACTGCAGCTGTCATCCCGGCCGAGCGGGTGGCTCGCGGCGCGAAGCGCAGAGCGAGCCAAGCGAGAGCCGGGAACCACGTAACCCAGCACATGCAGGGATACATGGATCCCGGATAGCCGCAGCTCGCCTGCGTGCTCCGTTCGCAAAAGCGAACCGCACGCCGTGAGCTGGCGTCTTCCGGGATGACAGCCGAGTTTGCCGCACTTGAAATAACTTCGGCGCAAGCCGCGGGGGCAAGATGGAAACGAATCCGAACACGCTCGACGAAGCGACGACGAAAGCGCTGTCGGCCGACGCGCGCGAGAAGATCGAAAAATACATCGAGGAAGAGGAAGGCTCATTCAACCGCGTCAGCGGCTGGATCGGCACCGCCATCGCGGCGATCGCGATCGCGGTTTCGTTCTTCCACCTTTACGCAGCGTACGAGATCGTTCCGGCGCATGTGCTGCGGCCGATGCATGTCGGCCTCGTGTTGTTCCTCTGCTTCCTGCTGTTCCCGATGGCGCAGCGATTCCGCAATCGCATCCGCTGGTGGGATTATCTGTTCGCTTTCGCGAGCATGGGCACCATCTGCTACATGCTAAGCCAGGGTGCTTACTTCGGCGACCGCGCGACGATGCCGACGACGACCGACTGGATCGTCGGTGTCGTACTCATCGTTCTGCTGCTTGAAGCAACGCGCCGCGCCACCGGCTGGATCATGCCGAGCGTCGCCATCGTGTTCCTGCTCTACGCGCTCTACGGCAACTATCTGCCGCAGCCGTGGACGCATCGTGGCTTCCCGCTCGAGGACCTCGTCGCGCATCTTTACATGACGCTCGAAGGCATCTTCGGCACCACGGTCGACGTCTCGTCGAGCCTCATCATTCTGTTCACGATCTTCGGCGCGGTGCTGCAGCAATCCGGCGCCGGCCAGTTCTTCATAGACTTCTCGTTCGCCGCGATGGGCGGGCGCCGCAACGCGGCGGGGCGCGCCGTCGTCCTCTCATCGTTCCTGCTCGGCGGACCTTCGGGTTCGGGCGTTGCGACGACGGTGACGATCGGCACCGTCGCGTATCCGCTGCTGGAAAAAGCCGGCTACGAAAAGAACGCGGCGGGTGGCCTGCTCGCGGCCGGCGGCCTCGGCGCGATCATCTCGCCGCCGGTGCTTGGCGCTGCGGCCTTCCTCATCGCCGAGTTTCTGAAGATCTCGTATTTCGACGTGATCATGATGGCGATGATCCCGACCGTCCTCTACTACTTCGCGATCCTCGCGATGGTGGAAGTCGACGCACGCAAGATCGGCGGCGCCGGCGAACTCATGATCGAGCGCGGCCGCCTCTGGCAGATCACGAAGAACTATTGGTTTCACTTCGGTTCGCTGATCTCGATCATCATCTTCATGCTGCTCGGCTTCTCACCGGTGCTCTCGGTTTTCTGGGCAACCGTGCTCGCCATCGCGGCAAGCGCGCTGCGCACCGACACGACGCTGATCCCGCGCTGGGTCGCGGCGCCCCTGCTCGTCTCGATCGCCGTCGTCGTGCTGCAGCTTCTCAACGTGAAGCTGCCCGAGTGGGTGCTGGAGAATAACTACATCCTCGTCTTCGTCCCGCTCGTCATCGCGGCTTATATCGGCCTTGCAAAACCCGAGCTTTCGCCGCCGACGAAGAAGCTAGCCGCCGCGATGCGCGACGGCACGACCGGCGTGCTCAACGTCGCGGCGACCTGCGCGGCGGCCGGCATCATCGTCGGCGTCGTTACGCTGACGGGTCTCGCGCAGCGCTTTGCAGACATCATCATCGGCTATGCGGCAGGCAACCGCGTGCTCACCGCACTCTACACCGCCGCGATCGTGTGGATCGTCGGCCTCGCGGTGCCGGTGACGGCGTCGTACATCATGTGCGCCGTTATCGCGGCGCCGGCGCTGATCAAGCTCGGCGTGCCGGACTACGCAGCGCATATGTTCATCTTCTACTACGCGGTGCTCTCCGAAGTGTCGCCGCCGACCGCGCTGTCGCCGTTCGCGGCCGCTGCGGTGACGGGCGGCGATCCCTACAAGACGACGCTGCAGGCGTGGAAATACACGATGCCGGCTTTTCTGTTGCCGTTCGTTTTCGTGCTCGATCCGCAGGGTGTCGGCTTGCTGCTGCAGATTCCGAAGGGCGGCTCGTGGGTCGATGTCGTCGAGGTCACGATCAAGGCTGCGGCCGGCATCGCGGCACTCGCGGCTGCGGCACAAGGGTGGGCGCTGCGTCAGACGACGACAGTGGAGCGCGGGCTGCTGATCCTTTCGGGCATGCTGCTGGTTTTCCCGAGCATCCTCGAAGCCATCGCGGAGCGGATCACGGGGCATGACATCAGCTACACGGCGACGGCCGGATTACTCGTCGGCGTCGGCGTGCTGGTGATGCAGTGGATGCGCGGCAAGCGCGAGCCTGCGGCGGCGTAGTCAAATCAACGGGGCTGTCATCCCGGACGGCGACCGCTCGCGGCGCGCAAAAGCGCGCTGCGCGAGCCGGAAGCCGATCCGGGATCCCCGTATCCCTGTTTGAGTTTGGGGTACATAGATCCCGGATAGCCGCGTCGCTACGCGACTTGCGGTTTCCGGGATGACAGCCGAGAGACTCATTGCCGTACGAGACGGTGGCGATTAACGTTTCGCTTCACCGATCCGCTTGATCTCCCACTCGAGCGCTACGCCCGAGTGCTCGCGCACACGGCGGCGCACTTCTTCGCCCAGATTCTCGATATCGGCCGCCGTGGCATTGCCGCGGTTGATCAAAAAATTGCAGTGCATCTCCGACACCTGCGCGCCGCCGACGATGAGGCCACGGCAGCCCGCGGCATCGACGACTTTCCACGCGCTATTACCGGGCGGATTCTTGAACGTCGAGCCGCCGGTCTTCTCGCGGATCGGCTGCGCGGCTTCGCGGTGCGCCGTCACTTCGGCCATACGCGCCGCAATTGCATCTTTCGCTTCCGGCGTGCCACGATAAAGTCCCGCCGTGAAGATATGATCGGTCGGCACCGTGCTCTTACGATACGAGAAGCCCATGCCGGCGTTGTCGATGGTGATTTTCTCGCCCCGCCGCGTCACCGCGCGCGCGCTGACGAGCGCATCCTTCGTCTCGCGGCCATGCGCGCCCGCATTCATGCGCAGCGCGCCGCCGACCGAGCCTGGAATGCCGACCATGAATTCGAGACCGGCGAGCCCCGCCTCGCCCGCAACAGTCGCGACGCGCTTGTCGAGCGCCGCTGCGCCCGCTTCGATCACATCGCCATTGACGCTGACAGCGCCGAAACCCTTGGGCGCCAGGCGAATCACGACGCCCGCGATACCGCCGTCACGCACGATGAGGTTCGAACCGACGCCGATCACCGTGACGGGTATCGCCGCGTCGAGATGTGCGAGAAAATAAGCGAGATCGTCTTCATCCGCCGGCGTGAAGAGCACCTGCGCGGGACCGCCGACGCGGAACCACGTGAATTCCGCGAGCGACTGGTTCGCGAGCAAGCGCCCGCGTGTTTCCGGCGCGGCGGCTTTCAGATCTGCGATGATGTCAGGAAACGCCATGGTTGAGTTCGCTGCGCGCAATCCAGAATTCCGTCATGGCCCGCTTCATGCGGGCCATCCACGTCTTACTTTCTGGTGCTTCGAAAAGAAAGACGTGGATGGCCCGGACAAGCCGGGCCATGACGGAGACTGACGCAAGTCCGAACCATGACGCCAAGAATGGCGTGAAGCCACGCCAAACGAACCGAGTTACGCGGCGCGCTCGCTCGCGGCGAGTTCTTCCGGCAACGCGTAAGCCCACTGCGTGATGTTGCCGGCGCCGAGCAGCACGACATAATCGCCCGGCTGAGCGAGGCGTTTCACGATCGAGGCGAGCTGCTGCGGCCCATCGAGGCCGATGACTTGGCGATGCCCCCGCGCACGAACCGCGGCCACCAGAGAATCGCGGTTGATGCCGTCGATCGGCGCTTCGCCGGCCGCGTAAACATCCGCGATGACGACCGCATCGGCATCGTTGAAGCAGGTCGAGAACGGCTCGAACAGCGACTGCAGACGCGTGTAGCGATGCGGCTGCATGACGGCGATGACTTGTCCCTTTGTCGACTCGCGCGCGGCTTTGAGCACCGCCGCGATTTCGACCGGATGATGGCCGTAGTCGTCGATCACCGTGATGCCGTTCCACTCGCCTGTCTTCGTAAAGCGGCGCTTGACGCCGCCGAAACCGCCGAGCGCCTTGCGGATCGCTTCGTCCGGCACCTTCATCTCATGCGCCACCGCAATCGCAGCCGTGGCGTTGAGCGCATTGTGGCGACCCGGCATCGGCAGCACGAGATTGTCGATGCGATGCACGGTTTCGCCGGCGCGATCGCGGAACAGGATCGAGAAACGCTGCTGGCCGCTTTCGTTGACGAGATCGACGAGGCGCACGTCCGCCTGCGGGTTCTCGCCGTAGGTTACGATGCGGCGATCCTCGATGCGGCCGACGACTCGCTGCACGATCGGATGATCTGTGCACATTACGGCGAAACCGTAGAACGGCAGATTCTCGACGAAGGCTCGAAAAGCTTCCTGCACGGCCGCGAAAGTCTTGAAGTGATCGAGATGCTCGGCGTCGATGTTCGTCACGATCGCGATGTCGGACGGCAGCTTGAGGAACGTGCCGTCGGACTCGTCCGCCTCGACCACCATCCATTCGCCGGCCCCGAGGCGCGAATTGGTGCCGTAAGCGTTGATGATGCCGCCGTTGATAACGGTCGGATCGAAGCCGCCGGCTTCAACCAGCGTCGCGACCATCGAGGTCGTCGTCGTCTTGCCATGCGTGCCGGCGACCGAAATCGCGTGCTTGAGGCGCATCAGCTCGGCAAGCATCTCGGCGCGGCGGACGACCGGCAGGCGCGCGGCGCGCGCAGCGACCAGTTCAGGATTGTCGCGCTTGATCGCGGTCGAGACGACCACCACGGCGGCCTCGCCGATATTCTTCGCATCGTGACCGACCGCGACCGAGACGCCGCGCTCGCGCAGGCGCTTCACGTTAGCGCTGTCGGAGGCGTCCGAGCCCTGCACCGTGTAGCCGAGATTGGCGAGCACTTCGGCGATGCCGCTCATGCCGATGCCACCAATGCCGATGAAATGGATCGGGCCGAGTTCGCGCGGCAGCTTCATGATTTCATCCTCTTCGAGCCTATCCCGCTTTGATGGAATCAAAGCGAGAGTCTCGATTCTTGAGTTGTCGCATTTTCTTGACGTGAACCGGTATCCACTTCACTTGAAAATGCTCCCTTTCACCACGCCATGGCGAAGAACGCGCAATGGGTCAAGTTTAGGAATTTGGCCGCATGCCGGCGACGCGCAGCACCAGTTCGGCGAGGCGCTCCGCTGCGTCGCTGAAGCCGGCGCTTTTGGCTGCCGCCGCCATACGTGTGAGCCGCTCCGGCGCGCGTGCCAGGATGTTGATCTCGTCGGCCAGCCGATCCGGGGTGAAATCCGCCTGCGGCATCACGATGGCGCCGCCCGCCCCGGCGAGCACGTTGGCGTTGGCGAGCTGGTCTTGGTCGAGTGCATGCGGCAGAGGCACCAGGATCGACGGGCGGCCGATCACGGCCAGTTCCGACACGGTCGACGCTCCCGCGCGCGACACCACGATGTGGCCGGACGCGATGCGGGCCGGCAGGTCCGGGAAGAACGGCGCGACTTCCGCCGGCACGCCGTAGGCTGCGTAAGCTTGGCGGACGCGCTCGATATCTTCCTTGCGGGCCTGCTGCACGACGGTAAGCCGCGCGCGGATTGTCGGGTCGAGATGCTCGATCGCCGGCGGCACGATGTCGGACATGATGCGCGCGCCCTGGCTGCCGCCGGTCACGATGATCCGCAGCGGCCCATCGACGGCCGGGTACGGCGTTTCGGCTGCGGCAAGCACCGCAGGCCGAACCGGATTGCCGGTGAGCGTCGCCTTGCCGGCCCATTGCGGATTTTTCGCCGCAACATCCGGGAAGCTCGTCGCGATCGCGGACGCGCGATCCGCCAGCATGCGGTTGGCGCGGCCCATCACGGCGTTGGCGTCGTGAATGATCGTCGGAATTTTGCGCGCCCGCGCGGCCCACATCGGCGGCAACGTCGGGTAACCGCCGAAGCCGACGACCGCACTCGGCTTGACGCGCCCGAGCATGCCGTAAGCCTTCGCGAAACCGAGGCCGAGTTTCGTCACCATCTTTGCGATCGAAATCGGATCGCGGCCGCGTAGCGTTTCGCTCGGGATGATGTGGGTTTCGCGCGCCGGGAAAACGGAGCCGTAGTGCACGGCGCGTTCGTCGGTCGCGAGATCGACCAGAACGCCGCGCTTGCCGAGCGCATTCGCCAGCGCTTCGGCCGGAAACAAGTGCCCGCCGGTTCCGCCGGCAGCCAGCAGAACCAACGGCCGCGCGTCGGGCCGCATTACGTGGTGCCCATCGCCGGCGCAAAGCTGTCGCCGGAGCCGAGGCGCTCGGCCTGCGGGCGTTCGCGCGTCAGCGCCAGCAGCATGCCCATGCCGTAAGCCAGCGAGATCATCGACGATCCGCCGTAGGAAACGAACGGCAGCGTCATGCCCTTGGCGGGCATCAAGTGGAGGTTCACCGCCATGTTGATGCACGACTGGATGCCGAACATCATCGCGAGACCCGCGACGGCAAAGCGCGTGAACGGATCGTCGTCGCGCGCCGCATGCGTCAGCGAACGCAGCACGATGTAGGCGAACAAGCTCGCGAGGATGAGGCACAGCACGACGCCGAATTCCTCACCGGCGACCGCGAAGACGAAGTCGGTGTGGCTCTCGGGGAGAACGCGTTTGACGGTGCCCTCGCCCGGACCGGTGCCGAACCATCCGCCGCGCGCGAAGGATTCCAGCGCGACGTCGATGTTGAAGCTGTCGCCGGACGACGGATCCATAAAGCGCTTGATGCGCTTCGCAACGTGCGGCACCGTGAAGTAGGCGCCGAAGAGGCCGAGCATCGCGGTGCCCGCGAGACCGCCGACCCAAATCCATCGCATGCCGGCCATGAAGAACAGCGCGCCCCAGACGAGCGTGATCAGCATCGTCTGTCCAAAGTCCGGCTGCATGACGAGCAGCGATACGACGAGCAACAGCAAACCGATCGCCAGCGTGTTCGCGGGCATCTCGGGACGGCGCGCCGATTCGGCGAATAGCCACGAGATCAGAATCACGAAAGCGGGCTTCACGAATTCGGACGCCTGCACGCCGATGCCCATGATCGAAATCCAGCGCCGCGCGCCTTTGACCTCGGGGGCGAATTTCAGCGTCGCGAGCAGCAGCACAACGGCGCAGATGAAAGTCAGCAGTGCCAACCGGCGCAGATTGCGCGGCGACAGCATTGAGGTGCCGATCAGCACGATGCAGGCCGGGACCAGGAAGAAAACGTGACGGTTCACGAAGTGGAATGGGTCTAGGCCGATGCGTGCGGCGACCGGCGGGCTTGCGGCCAGCGAGAGGATGATGCCGCCGAGCATCAAAACCAGCAGCGCGACCAGCAAGGACCGGTCGACGGTCCACCACCACTCACCGAAAGGGGTGCGTTTGGCGCGCGAAATCATGGGTCAGGCCTACCAAGAAAACTCCAGCCATAAGTCCTGACCGCTTATGGTTTCCATTCCGTTAAGGATTTGCCGAAAGACAGTTTTCGTAGCCCGGATGGAGCCAGGCAACGCCTCGCGAAATCCGGGACAGAGTTTCAGACAACTGCCGGTCCCGGATTGCGCTCGGCGCTCACGCGCCGCGCTTCATCCGGGCTACAGGCTAGCGCAGCGACTCCACGGCCGTGCGGAACGCCGCGCCGCGAACCTCGAAATTCGGGAACTGGTCGTAGGACGCACACGCCGGCGACAGCAGCACAACCGGGTCGGCAATTCCCGCCGCGCTCGCGTCGCGCGCGGCATCCGCGACCGCTACATCGAGCGTGCGCGAGATCACATACGGCGCTTTGCCTTCTAACGTTCCGGCGAATTCGTCGGCAGCTTCGCCGATCAGATACGCTTTGCGGATGCGCGGAAAATATCCGGAGAGCGACGTGATGCCGCCGCTCTTCGCTTTGCCGCCCGCGATCCAGAAAATGTTCGAGAAGCTTGCGAGCGCGCGTGCCGCAGCGTCGGCGTTCGTCGCTTTCGAGTCGTTGACGAACAGCACGCCGCCCCGATGCGCAACTTGCTCCATGCGATGCGCGAGCCCCGGAAATGAACGTAGGCCGCGCTGAATCTGCTCGGTCGACAACCCAAGCGCCAGCGCCGCGCCCGCAGCCGCCGCTGCGTTCTGCGCATTGTGCGTGCCGCGCAGCGAACCGATGCCGCCGACGGACGCGATCGGCGTCGCGGTGCCGCCGCTTGCGAGCATCAATTGCTCGGCTTCGAGATAAATTCCATCCGCGAGCGGACGGCGCACCGAAATGCGCACGACGCGTTTGCCGGCTTTCTCGACGCGATCCGCAATCGCCTGGCACGCGTTATCGTCGACACCGACAATCGCGGTGCCGTTTTGCGGCACACCGGCGACGAGGCGCTCCTTGATCGCCGCGTAATGCTCGAAGGTGCCGTGACGATCGAGATGATCTTCCGAGAGGTTGAGCAGAATGCCGACCGAAGGATCGAGCGATGGCGCGAGATCGATTTGGAACGACGAACACTCGATCACATGCATGCGGCCGGCGCGCGGCGATTCGAGCGCGAGCACCGCGGTGCCGATGTTGCCGCCGGCGGCGGCTTCGTAACCGGCCGACGCGAAGAGATGCGCGGTGAGGGCCGTCGTCGTCGATTTGCCGTTGGTGCCCGTGATCGCGATGAAGGGCGTCGCGCCCGTACTGCGGCGGCGTTCGCGGCAATAAAGCTCGATATCGCCGATGACTTCGACGGCGGCGTTGCGCGCCACGCCGACGGTCCAGTGCGGTGCCGGATGCGTCAGCGGAACGCCGGGCGCAAGCACGAGCGCGGCAATTTTGCTCCAGTCCTGCTGGCGCAGATCGGCGGTCGCGATGCCGGCTTTCTCAGCCTCGGCGAGGCCGCGCGCGTTGTCGTCGAACCCGATCACGTCGGCGCCGCCTGCCATCAGCGCGCGGCAGCTCACGAGCCCCGAGCTGCCGAGGCCGAAAACAGCGACGCGGCGTCCGGCGAATGCGGTGACGGGAATCATCGCAGCTTCAGCGTCGAGAGACCGGCGAGCGCGAGCACGACCGAGATGATCCAGAAGCGGATGACGACTTGCGGCTCGGTCCAACCGAGCTGCTCGAAGTGATGATGGATCGGCGCCATCTTGAAGACGCGCTTGCCGGTGAGCTTGAACGATACGACCTGCACGATCACCGATACGGCTTCGAGCACGAACAAGCCGCCGACGATCGCGAGTACGATCTCATGCTTCGTCGCGACCGCGATCGAGCCGAGCATGCCACCAAGCGCGAGCGACCCGGTGTCACCCATGAAGATCGACGCGGGCGGTGCGTTGAACCAGAGAAAGCCCAAGCCCGCACCGAGCATCGCGCCGCATAAGACCGCGAGTTCGCCGGTGCCGACGACATAGTGGATCTGCAGATAGTCCGCGAACACCGCGTTGCCGCAGAGATATGCGATGACGCCGAACGAGAGCGACGCGATCATCACAGGCACGATGGCGAGGCCGTCGAGACCATCCGTGAGGTTCACGGCATTGCCGGCGCCGACGATTACGAGACCGCCGAAGATGATGAAGAACCAGCCGAGATCGAGGATCAGTTCCTTGAATAGCGGAAACACCAGCGATGTCGCGAACGGCGGACGGCCGAGTTGCGACATCGCGAAACATGCAAGGCCCGCGATGACGATTTCAATCGCGAGGCGCGTGCGACCGGCGAAACCGGCATGCGATTGGCGCGTCACTTTCAGGTAGTCGTCGTAGAAGCCGATCATGCCGAAGCTCAGCGTCACGCCGAGCACGATCCAGACGTAGCGGTTGGAGAGGTTCGCCCACATCAGCGTCGAGATGACGAGGCCGGACAAAATCATCAGGCCGCCCATGGTCGGCGTGCCGCGCTTGGAGACGAGATGCGAGGCCGGACCGTCTTCGCGGATAGGCTGACCCTTACCTTGCGCGGCGCGCAGCGACGAGATGATGAATGGGCCGAAAAGGAACACGATGATAAGCGCCGTGACCATCGCGCCGCCGGTGCGGAACGTGATGTAGCGGAACACGTTCAGCACGTTGATCGTGTCGGAGAACTGAGTCAGCCAATAAAACATGCTTATCTTTCAGCCGAGTAGCGCGTGGACAGCGCCTTGACGATGGGAGCCATCTTGGAGCCGAGCGAACCCTTCACCATGACGGCGTCGCCGGCGCGCACTGCTTCGACGACGGCAGGCTCGAGCGCCGCGGAACTCTCCGCGTAAACGCCGTGACGATCGGGCGGAAGTTTGTCCCACAGCGCGCGCATCAGCGGCCCAGCGCAATAAACCTGATCGATGTCGTTGTCGACCACCGCTTCGGCAAGTGCCGCATGCATATCCGGGCCCTTCGGCCCCAATTCCAGCATATCGCCGAGCACCGCGATGCGGCGGCCGCGCTTGCCGATAGACGCTTGGCCGAGCAGCGACAGCGCGGCGCGCATCGAGGCCGGGTTCGCGTTGTAGCTCTCGTCGATCAGCAGAGCGTCGCCGCCATTGAAGCGCAGCGTCGCGCGGGCACCGCGCCCGACCGGCGGCTGGAGATTATTGAGCGCGAGCGCGCCGAGCGCGAGGTCGCCGTCGAGCAGTGCGACGGCCGCCAGCACGGCGAGCGAGTTGAGCGCGACGTGGCGGCCTGGTGCGCCGAGTTTGTAGGTCACCTCGGTGCCGAGAATGTTGGCGCGGACCGTCGAGCCGTCGCCCTTCAGCGCAACCTCGAGCAGGCGCGCATCGGCGCCCTCGCGTTCGCCGCACGAAACGATGCGTTCGATGCCGGCCGCGCGCGCGGCCTTCGACAAACGATCGAACTGGCTGTTGTCGCGATTGAGGATCGCGGCCCCGCCCTTCTCGACGCCGAGAAAGATCTCGGCCTTCGCGTCCGCGATGGCTTCGAGCGAGCCGAAGAATTCGAAATGCACCGGTTCGATCGTGGTGACGATCGTGATGTTCGGGCGCACCATCTTGGTCAGCGGCGTCAATTCGCCGGCGTGATTCATGCCGAGTTCGAAGACGCCGAACTCTGTGCTCGCCGGCATGCGCGCGAGCGAGAGCGGCACGCCCCAGTGATTGTTGTAGGACGCGACCGACGCATGCGTTTCGCCTTGCGCGCCGAGCGCGAGACGCAGCGCCTCCTTCGTGCCGGTCTTACCGACAGATCCCGTCACGGCGACGACCGGCGCGTCAATCCGCGCACGCGCGGCGCGGCCGAGGTCGGCGAGGCCTTCGAGCACGTCGCCGACAACGAGCGCGGGCGCATCCTTCGCGAGCCCGTCCGTGCGCGCGACGACCGCAACACCCGCGCCGGCTTTCAACGCGGCCGGAACGAATTCGTGGCCGTCACGATTTTCACCTTGGATGGCAAAGAATGCTTCGCCCGTCTTCACGGTGCGCGTGTCGATGGACAAGCCGGTGATCGCTTGCGGCATCGTGCCGTGCGTTTTCGCGCGCATCGCTTTCGCGGCATCCGCGACAGTCCACAACGCTTGCTTCGTCATGCGGCCTTCTCTTGCTGTAACGCCGCCGCAACGGCCTCGTGATCGCTGAACGGCAGAACGCGATCCTTCACAATCTGCCCGGTTTCGTGGCCTTTGCCGGCGACAACCAGCACATCGCCGGCTTCGAGCGCGTGGATGGCTTCGCGGATCGCCTGGGCCCGGTCGCCGATTTCAGTCGCGCCCGGCGCCGCCGCCATGATGGCGGCGCGGATCGCGGCCGGATCTTCGCTGCGCGGATTGTCGTCGGTGACGATGACGGTGTCGGCTTTCTCGGCCGCGATCGCGCCCATGATCGGGCGCTTGCCGGCATCGCGATCACCGCCGCAGCCGAAGACGACGACAAGACGGCGCGACGCGTAAGGCCGCAGCGCTTCGAGCGTCTTCTCGAGCGCGCCAGGCTTGTGCGCATAGTCGACGAAGATCGGCGCGTCATGGAAAACGCCCGCGCGTTCAAGCCGGCCTTTCGCGCCTTCGAGGTTGCCGAGCGCCGCGAATGTCCTGGCGACATCGCCGCCCGACGCGATGACGATGCCGGCGGCGACCAGCGCGTTCTCGACCTGGAACCCGCCGACGAGCGGCAAGGCAACGCGATGCTGTTTGCCGGCGTAGCGCACATCGATGCGCTGACCGAAACCATCGCGCGTTAGGTGCTCGACCGCGATGGTCGAATCCGCACCGCCCGTCGTGATGACATTCAGCCCGCGCCGCCGCGCCGCCGAGATCACCTGCGGCGCATGTTCGTCGAGCGCGTTGATCACTGCGGTGCCGTCCGCCGACACAAGTTCGGTGAAAAGACGCAGCTTGGCGGCGAGATACGCCTCCATCGTCGGATGGTAGTCGAGATGGTCGCGCGACAAATTTGTGTAGGCCGCGATACGGACGCGCAGACCCTCGAGACGATATTGATCGAGACCGTGCGAGGACGCTTCGACGATGAGGTGCGAGACTTTTTCGCGCGCAAGTTCGTCGACGGTGCGCGCGAGCTCGACGGGATCTGGCGTCGTCAGCGAGCCGTAAACTTCACGGTCCGGCGCGACGACACCGACGGTGCCGACGCTTGCGGCGCGCAACCCAAGCTCGCTCCAGATCTGGCGCACGAAAGCAGCGATCGATGTCTTGCCGCTGGTGCCGGTCACGGCCGCGATCGTCGCGGGCTGTTGCGGGAAGACGCGCGAAGCCGTCAGCGCGAGAGCTCGCCGTGCGTTCGAGACTTGAATGAAAGCGGCTGACCCGAGTTCGGCAGGTTTCTGTTCGGCCATCACGGCGGCAGCGCCGGCGCTCAGGGCGGCGGAGATGAAACGCGCGCCGTCCGTCTTGTTGCCGGCGAGAGCGACAAAGATGTCGCCCGGCCGCACCGTCCGGCTATCGGCCGAAACGCCTCCGACCTCGATGGCAGCCGCCGCCGGATCGAACGTCGCATCGGGCGGAGTTGCGTCTTTGAGCTTCATGCGTCGTCGGGTCTCGTCTATGCCGCATGCCCAATACGCGCGGCGAAGAACTCCTACCAACCGAATTGGGGCGAAAGTGGCGAATCGCCCGCCTTTTTATCACCGTCCCGTACGAATGTTCGCCAGAATCAGCTTGTCGGACGTGGGCAAGTCGCGGCGCGGTTCGATCCCGAGCAACGGCGCAATGCGGCCGATGACCTTTCCGCCGACCGGAACCGCGTTCCAGCCCGATGTCGCGAAGCCAAACGTGCCCTGAACGGCCTGCGGCTCGTCCAGCATGATGAGGATCAGGTATTTCGGCTTATCGGCCGGGAGCACGGCCGTGAAGCTGGTGAGCAGCTTGGTCTTCGAATAGCGGCCGCCGACGACCTTTTCGGCCGTGCCGGTCTTGCCGCCGATATAGTAGCCTTCGACATCCGCTTTGCGCGCCGAGCCCTTCTCGGCATTCATGCGCATCAGGTAGCGCATCTTCTCGCTGGTGTCCGGCTTGATGACGCGCGTGGCGAGTTGTTTAGCTTCCTCTTCGGTGCGCTTCATGAATGTCGGCGGAATGAGAAGCCCCCCGTTGACGAGCGCGGACACGCCCATCACGGCCTGCAGCGGCGCGACCGCGATGCCGTGACCGAACGAGATCGTCACGGTGTTGAGTTCGCCCCAACGCTTCGGCACGAGCGGCTCGGCGCTCTCGGGAAGCTCCGTGCGCAGCCGATCCATTTGGCCGAGTTTCTTGAGGAACGCTTTGTGACCTTCGACGCCAACACCAAGGGCGGCGCGAGCAGTGCCGATATTCGACGAATATTGGAACACTTCGGACATCGTCAGCACGCGGCGCTGAGCGTGATAGTCGCTGATCTTGAAGCGGCCGTAGTGCAGCGGAGCACGAGCATCGAATGGCGAGTTGACCGAGTATTTTCCGCTGTCCAGCGCCATCGCAAGCGTCAGCGATTTGAAGGTCGAGCCCATCTCGAACACGCCCGTCGTCAGGCGGTTGATGCGGGTAGGATCGTTGGCTTCCTTCGGGCTGTTCGGATCGTAATCCGGCACCGAGACCATCGCGAGAATTTCGCCGGTGCGCACATCGACGATCGTGCCGGCTGCTGCCTTCGCCTTGAACTTTTCACGCGCTTGCAGAAGCTCGTCGCGCAGCGCGTGTTGCACGCGCAGATCGACGGCGAGTTCGACCGGCTTCTGCTGACGATCGGTCGCGAAGCCCGCAAGATGCAAGTCGGCGAGGCCATTCTTGTCGAGCCAGCGCTCGATGCCGGCGATGCCTTGGTTGTCGATGTTGACGTGACCGATCACGTGCGAAACGACAGAGCCACTCGGATACGCGCGTTTATTCTCGCGCAGAAAGCCGATGCCCGGAAGACCGAGGCGGTGAATTTCCTGCTGCTGTTTCGGCGAAATCTCACGCTTGAGCCAGACGAAACCTTTGCGCGACGCCAGACGCTGACGTGTTTCGGTCGCGTCAAGGTCCGGCAGCACGGCGGTGAGCAGCTCAACAGCTTCGTCGACGTCGATGATGCGGCGCGGCTCGGCGAACAACGACGCGGCCTTCACGTCCGTCGCCAAAACTTCGCCGTTACGATCGAGAATGTCGGGGCGCGCGGTCGAGACGGCGTCGCGCGCCGTGCGGCTCGCCTGCTTTTCCGGCGCGACCGCGAAGGTGACGAGGCGCACCGCGATGATCGTGTAGATCACGCTGAAGCCCGCGATTGCGAGGAATACGCGGGCCTTCGATTTCGCGGCGCGGTCGGTGCCCTTGCCGTACAACAGCGAATGGATCAGCGCGCGGCGGCGCTCGCCCGAGAAGATACCGGGTTTTTCTGGCGTCATGTTGTCTTCACGCGACATCGTCTATCTCTGACCCTGTCTCGGTGCGGCGGGAACGCTGCCGGTCACCACTTCGTCGTCGGCGAATTTCTCGATGATCGCGCCGATCGGATCCTGCGTACCCGGCGGCACGATCGGGACCGGACGATCCGGCAGGTTGTCGAGCGTGTCGAACTGCGCGACTTCGATCGGCTTCGATTTCAGATGCCGCTGCGCGAGTTCCTGAATACGGTTCGGGCTGTCGAGACGTGCCCATTCGGCGCGGAGAATCGCGATCGCGTCCCGCTCGCGGCGGATTTGCGCGCGCATCTTCGAGACCTGCTCGAGCTGCACGGTCGCCTCGAACTTGATCTTGTAGACCCAGGCGGCCGACATCACGAGAGCGGTGACGACCAGGATGTTGAGCGCGCGCAGCATTAGAGCATGTCCCCCGAAAGAATCGGGGCACATGCTCCCGTTTTTTGGTTGAGCATGATCTGATCCGAAAACCGGTTCCCACTTTTCGGGATCATGCTCCGCGGCCTTTCAGGATTTCAGTGAGTGACGGAAGTCGCGGCATCGCATCCACCGGCGCATCGGAGACCGGCGCTTCGGTGCGCGTTGCAACGCGGAGTTTGGCGGAACGCGAGCGCGGGTTCATCGCGATCTCTTCGTCGTCGGCGACGATTGCTTTCGTCGCGTCCGCGAAGCTAGGCGGTGCGCTCGCTGCGAGCGGCATATGACGCGACACGGCCGCAGCCTTGGCGCGCGCTGCGATAAAGCGTTTGACGACGCGATCTTCGAGCGAGTGAAACGAAATCATCGCAAGCTTGCCGCCCGGCGCGAGCACGCGCTCCGCCGCGACCAGCGCGTCGGCAACCTCGTTCAGCTCTTCGTTGACCAGCATGCGCAGCGCCTGGAACGTGCGCGTCGCCGGGTGGATTTCGCCGGGGCGCTGCTGCAGCACGCGGCCGATAATGTCGACCAGCGCGCGCGTCGTTTCGATCGGCGCTTCGCCGCGCGCCTTGACGATATTCCGCGCGATCGGACGTGCGAAACGCTCTTCACCGAGCGTGGCGATGATGTGCGAGAGATCGCGTTCGGAAGCCTGCGCCACAATATCGGCGGCGCTGACGCCTTCGCGTCCCATGCGCATATCGAGCGGTCCGTCGGCGCGGAACGAAAAACCGCGTTCCGGTTGATCGAGCTGCATCGACGAGACGCCGAGATCGATCAGCACACCGTCGACGCGTTCGACGCCGGCTTCCGCGATCACGCTCTCGAGTTCGGAGAAACGCGCACGATGCAACGACAGGCGGTCACCGAATTCATCCTTCAGCGCCGCGCCGAGCGCGAGCGCGGTCTCGTCGCGATCGATGCCGATGACGCGGCAGTTCGCAGCTTCGAGGATCAGACGCGTGTGGCCGCCGGCGCCGAAGGTGCCGTCGACATAGATCGCGCCGTCGCGGGGATTGAGATAATGAAGGACTTGGCGTGCGAGCACGGGAATGTGGGGGGTCAGTCCGCCATCGGCACCGGACGAGCCGGCGCCGCGACCCCGCGTCATTCCCGTGCTCCTTGCGCCCCTTGCGCCGTACGCTGAGACCGCGCCCGCTTTATCGCGCGCACCTTGTCGGTGGCTCCCGCAAGTTGCGTACGGAAGCGAGACGGTTCCCAGATCTGGAATTTGTCGCCGAGCCCCACGAACGACACTTCGTTCGTGATCCCGGCATGTGCTTTGAGATTCTCGGTCAGGCTCACCCTGCCCTCGGCGTCCACCTTCAGCGTCTCCGAGGTGCCGTAGAGCGCGAGCTGCAGCTCGTCCCGCTCGTCCGAATAATCCGGAAAGCTGTCGACCAAAGTCTTGATGCCGGCCAGCAAGGCGTTGCCACCCGCATCCACGGCGGGCTGGTCGAGCGACGGATAGCAGTAGATTCCCTCGAACCCATCGCGAGCCAGCACGGCGCGAAACGGTGCCGGGATCGAAACACGACCCTTGGCATCCAGGCGCAGCGTGTAGTTGGACACGAAGCGGTCCATGCGAGCCCACCCCCTCGGCCAGCGGTCGCAGCCCAGCGGCTACGTGGTCGCAAACCACTCTGTATGGGAGATCATGGGATAACATGGGATACGCGGCGCCGTCAATTTGAGGCGGCCGCGATTCACTGCAAACCGACTCGTGGAAGTCCGGCTCGCATTAACGCGTTATAAACTTAAAGAATGGTTTCGGACGGGGGGTTAGGAAGCGGGTTTCGTGTGTTATGGGCTGCACCCCTAGCTGTCGGGCACGATGTAGCCCGGATGAGCTCCCACGCATCGCGCGCGAGCGACATCCGGGACTCTCATTCGTGCTTGAGCGCCGCTCCCGGATATCGCCTCGGCTTCGCCTCGCTCATCCGGGCTACGGGCTGATCGCTCGGCAGCAGAGAGGCCATCGAACATCCCTACACGCTCCGTCATGGCCCTGCCCCCCGGTTCAGCCGGGGTATCGTCCGCCCGGACCTTGGTCATCCCGGAAGCCGCCCCTTTTGGCGGCTGTTCGGGATCCATAATCCCGGGACGATGATCGTAAGCCAGGGATTATGGATTCCGGGCTCGCGCCGCTTCGCGGATCGCGACCCGGAATGACCAGCGCAGAGATTGTGGCCCAAGACATCAGAAAATATTCCTTGACATAAATTCCTATATCACTCATATCAACCCCACGCCGGCGCGAGGGGATGTCTTCCGGAGACAGACCATTAGATAGCCGGTGGACGGCACCTGCGGCTGGGCTTGTAACCCGGTCCCGGGCGGTTGGGAGACATGGGCCGCCTGGCACTAAGACCAGGCGCTCGATGGCTGTGCGGGACGGAAATCCGCATGGTCTCGGGCTTTGGGCAATACCCACCGCAAGCGCGTCGGCGTTGCGTATGCCGCCGGTCGCGTGGAGAGCCGTGCGGAGCGCCGGTTGGCGTGCGTTCCTCCGTCAATGGGACGCTGCCGTATCCCCGGATACGGCCTCCACCCCTAGCGCCCGCCGGCGCTCCGCTCCCCTCATTGTCCGAGAGGAGTTTCTCCCAAACCTCGCGGCGTCACCGCTCGCGAGAGTGATTTCGGCTGCGTGAACTTTGAGATGACAATGCAAGACCCACCCAGAGGCCGGCATCCCGGCCAGGCGAGCGCGTCGCGTGAGCGACCGATCGCGCGAGCCGGGACCCACGTATCCCAGTAGAGCGATATGGAAGCGAGCGAGGGATGAAACGAGCGCAGGGATCTGGATTCCGGATAGCCTTGCTTGCCGTGCAAGCCGCGGATTGCGCGATGACAGCGGGGTGAGCGGAGTGTTGTTGAGAACAAACCGAGCTTGCTGCACAGCACAAATCACGCGCCCAAAATCAATCAGCATTTCGGCATCAGGTTCCGAAAATTTTCCACGCGCAAAGCCGGGTTGTTTTCGGAACACACGTCGTTAACGCAGGTTGTTTGAGCGAGGGGCGAGAAGGGATAGCCCCACAGTTTCGCCAAGTCCCCCAAAGCAATGGAGGCATTTCATGCTCAAGCAATTTGTGACTGCAACTGCCATTAGCGGCCTGATGATCTCGGGCGCGTTCGCACAGACGTCAGCACCGTCGTCGGCTCCGCCGGCTGCGGAGAAGGCACAGGCTGCGCCCGTCGATGCATCGAAGTTCGTCGCTGCTCAGAAGCCTGATCAGTGGCTCGCCACCAAGTTCTCCGGCACCGACGTGCTCGGCCCGGATAACAAGAAGGTCGGCGACGTGAACGATCTCGTGTTTGGTAAGGACGGTAAGATCGAAGCCGTGGTTGTCGGCGTCGGTGGCTTCCTCGGCATCGGCCAGAAGGACGTCGCACTTCCGATGACGGCATTCGAGGTCGTCCCGGCTTCTACGAGCGACGCCAACACGGGCGCTTCGTCTTCGACAGCCGCTCCGTCGGCAGCAGCGTCGAACGATCCGAACGACGTAAAGCTGAAGATCGCCATGACGAAGGAGCAGTTGCAGAACGCTCCGGCCTTCGAGCGCTATAAGGCGCCGGCTCCGGCACGTTCGACGACAGCACCGGGTGGCGGTGGCGCGATGGGCGGTGGCTCTGGCGCGCGTCCTCAGTAACGACAAACGAGACAACTCTCGGCGTGTGGAATTTGCCGAGGGGAGCAAGCGGGTCACGGAGCTTAGGGTTCCGTGGCCCTTTGCTTGTGCGGATTCGAAAGCACTTGCTACATAGCGCGATGAGTTTCCCGCCCGATGCGCGCATCAAGGTCACCGTTACGCCCTCGCCTAATCACGGCACGCGGCGCGACGGCATTCCGCCGGATATGCTGTTGCTGCACTACACCGGCATGCGAAGCGCCGAGGCCGCGCTGCAACGGCTACGCGATCCGGCTGCGGAAGTGTCCGCGCATTATCTCATTCACGAAGACGGTGAGATCGTGCAGATGGTGCCGGAGATGCGCCGTGCCTGGCATGCAGGTGCCGCCGCGTGGGGACGCCAGCGCGACATCAACTCGCATTCGATCGGCATCGAGATCGTCAATCCGGGTCACGATCACGGCTATCGCGATTTTCCCGCGCGGCAGATCGATGCAGTCGTCGCGCTCTGCTCCGACATTCTCGGGCGCCACGCGATCAAGCCGGAGCGCGTGCTCGCGCATTCGGACGTCGCGCCGCTGCGCAAGGAGGATCCGGGCGAGCGTTTCCCGTGGGGCACGTTGCACGCCGCCGGCATCGGCCACTGGGTGAAGCCCGCGCCATTGACCCCGGCGACCAGCGGGCTCTCCCCGGGCGATACCGGACGCGATGTCGAAGCGATGCAGCGGAAGCTTCGCGACTACGGCTACGCGTTCGAGGCGAGCGGCACCTACGACCCGATGACGGAAAAAGTTATCACCGCTTTTCAGAGGCATTTCCGGCCCGAACGGGTCGACGGCATTGCGGATGCATCGACGCGCACCACGCTGGATCAACTTCTGGCGGCTCTAAAGCGCTGACCCACCAGCATTATGGTTAAGGCAGAATCCCAAAAGTACACACATTTGTAACAACTTAGGCAGCCGCCACCGTTTTGCCCAAGTCTGGCCCTAATCGAAAACGACGACCTTCGAGGCAGAAGGCATGGGGGTAGTTTTGGGGCTGCGAGCGGCGCAACAGCTACGGCTGACGCTAGTGAGCGTACTTTCGCTCGCGATGGCTAGTGCCGCGTCCGCACAAAGCTTCAACGAACGCTTCGCCGCGCTCGACCTCGCCGACACCGATCCGGTCGCACTTTCCTCGCAGCCAGGTTTCATATCTTCACCGCGTCCCGACGCCGAAGAAATTTTCCGCGGCGTGAAGATCAATCCGCCGGCCGACGCCAAGAGCGCGCCGCGCGCGCCCGCCGGTCTTGTTTCGGCTTACGCCGGTGAAGACGGCAAATCGCCATTCAATCTGTGGGCGCCGCGTCTAACGGGCGTGCGCGAGACGCCGGAAAAACTCGAGAAGCCGCGTGCCGCACGCAACGCGCCGCGCAACATGTTCGCGAAGAGCAGCACCAGCGACGCGGTCGAATCTGTCGAGATGCCGCAGATGTCGTCGAGCGGCCCGATCTTCCGCGATGTCTCGGTGAAACAGGCCTACTACATCGCCAGCAAATTTCGCCCGCGGCCGGTGCCAGGCGATCTTGCCGACCTGATCGCCGAGAAGGCGAAGAAGCATGGCGTGCCGCTACAACTCGCGCATGCAGTTGTCGCCGTGGAGTCGAATTACAATCCGAACGTGACGGGCCGCGCCTCGACGATCGGCCTCATGCAGATCAAGCATCAGACGGCGCGCGGTGTCGGTTTCTCCGGCACGATGCAGCAGCTGTACGATCCGGCGACCAACCTCGAATTCGGCATGAAGTATCTCGGGCGCGCACACAAAATGGCGCGCGGCGACATCTGCGGCACGATCATGCGCTATCAAGGCGGCCACTACGCAAAATCGATGTCGGCAGACGCCGTCGTCTATTGCGCGAAGGTGCAGCGCCTGCTCGGCAAGCAAGGTACCAACCGCGTCGCCGCCGTCGGTTCGAAGCCCGGCGAGCTGCGCGGCTACTGAGGCGTGCTTCGCCTCGCACTCATCGCTCACGACGAGAAGAAGGACGACATGGTCGCGTTCGCGCGCGAGCACGTCGCGTTTCTCAAGACGTGCCATATCGTGGCGACCGGCACGACCGGCCAAATGATCCTCGACGCTTGTCCGGAGCTTTCAATCCGCCGCCTCAAGAGCGGCCCGCTCGGCGGCGACCAACAGATCGGTGCGCTGATCTCGGAAGGCGCAATCGATGCGCTGATCTTCTTCGTTGATCCGCTGTCGGCGCTGCCGCACGATGTCGACGTCAAAGCGCTGACGCGGCTCGCAATCGTTTACGATATCCCGATGGCGCTTAACCGTGCGACGGCGAAAGCCGTTCTGCGCAGCCAAACAACCTAAGAACGCTTGACGTAACGCTGCTGCGCCCGCATTGCATTACGCGTGTCAGTTGGCTGGACGGCCGCGCCGGCAAAGTCGAAAGGCTGCCGGGGAGGAAAGTCCGGGCTCCAGGGACAAACGGTGCCGGATAACGTCCGGCGGGGGTGACCCCAGGGACAGTGCCACAGAGAACGAACCGCCGCCCTCCCCTCGGGTGGGGCGGTAAGGGTGAAAAGGTGCGGTAAGAGCGCACCGCGGGACCGGCGACGGGACCGGCTAGGTAAACCCCACCGGGAGCAAAACCGAATAGGGGCGACGAGAATTCGGCGGTGAAAGCCGCAGTCTTCGGTCAGTCCGGACCAGTCGCCCGGGTAGGTTGCCCGAGGCGCCGTGCAAACGGCGCCCCAGAGGAATGGCCGTCACGCGGTGGGTTCGCCCGCCGCCCTACAGAACCCGGCTTACAGGCTGGCTGATGCTTGATACGAGGCGCCCCCGGGGAGACCCAGGGGCGCCTCACCATTTTGAACTCTCGATTGAGCTTCTGAGCAATCTGAGCGTCGCTCAGAATCGGCTTGCCAAAGCGGCTTTTCCCGTTTGTATTCGATCTAATGTGACGCATCGTTCGCAAGAAACGAGCGGCTTCGGAAACGCGAACCTCGGAAACAATAATATGAACGTTACGCTGAGGCAGGTGTCCGCGCAGGCGGTCGTGAACGAAGCGCGCGAGCGCGCTTATTCAATTCCGATCGAGACAATCGACGTCAGCCGGCCGGAGTATTTTCGCGACGGCACAGCGCGCATCTATTTCGAACGCTTGCGCGCGGAAGCGCCGGTGCACTATTGCCCGGAAAGCCGCGGCGGCGCGTATTGGTCGGTGACCAAATACAAAGACATCATGGCGGTCGACACCAATCACGGCGTCTTCTCGTCTTCGATCGACTACGGCGGCATCGGCATTCAGGACGTGAAGCCGATCTATCGCCGCGACAGCTTCATCGCGATGGATCAGCCGCGACATGCCGATCAGCGCAAGACCGTGCAGCCTATGTTCCGGCCGCAGAACCTCGATCAACTCGCGCAACAGATCCGCGAGCGCGCGTGCAAGATTCTCGATGACCTGCCGCGCAACGAGACGTTCAATTGGGTCGATCTCGTCTCGGTCGAATTGACGACGCAGATGCTGGCGACACTGTTCGATTTTCCGTTCGAGGAGCGGCGCAAGCTGACGCGCTGGTCGAATGTCGCGACCGCCGCGCCGGGCAATCGCGAAATTATCGCGTCGGAAGCCGCGCGTGAAGCCGAGCTGCAGGAGTGCGGCGCGTATTTCCGCGAGCTCTGGAACGAGCGCGCGAAGAGGCCGATGCACAACGATCTTCTTTCCATGATGGCACACAGCGATGCGACGCGGCACATGGACGATGACAACCTGCTCGGCAATCTCATTCTTTTGATAGTCGGCGGCAACGATACGACGCGCAATTCGCTTTCCGGCAGCGCGTATGCGCTCAGCCAATTTCCGGATCAGGATCGCAAGCTGCGCGACACCCCTTCGCTCATTCCGAATTTCGTGTCGGAAGTTGTGCGCTGGCAGACGCCGCTCGCCCACATGCGCCGCACCGCGCTAGCAGACGCGGAAGTCGGCGGGAAGCAGATCAAAAAAGGCGACCGCGTCGTCATGTGGTACATCTCGGGCAATCGCGACGACGAGATGTTCGCGGACGCGGACGCGTTCATGGTCGATCGGCCGAATGCCCGCAATCACATCTCGTTCGGCTTCGGTATTCACCGCTGCCTCGGCCTTCGGCTCGCCGAGCTGCAGCTGAAGATCGCGTGGGAAGAACTCTTGAAGCGCTATCCGAAGATCGAAGTCGTCGACGAGCCGACGCGCACGCTTTCAAACTTCGTCAACGGCTACGAGACGCTGATGGTGCGTATTCCGGGGTGAGCCTTAGAGGCAGTTCGCCGAGCCGATCGCGTAAACGCGCTCCTCGCCGAGCACATGCGCCATGAAGGCGCGATCGAAGATCGACGCAAACGCACGGTCGCGGATCGAGAGGCCGCCCGCGTAAGCGCCAAAAGCCGGCATCACGAGTCGATTGCCGTCGCCCGCGAAACACCGGCGGCGCATCGAGCGGCCGCGGCCCGCAACGATCGCGACCGGATGCAAGTGCCCGCTGACTTCGCCGACCGCGTTCTTCTTCGCGGCGATGTGGCGGAAAGTAACGCCGCCGACTTCGAACGAATCCGCCGAGAGCCCGCCGAGATTGGTCAGCGGCTCCGGATCGTGATTGCCGGTGATCCAGATGAAGTCGCGGCCGCGCTGCATGTCGGCGAGCATCGCGCGGTTCTCCTCGGCGAGGCGCCCTGCTCCGGTGCGATCATGGAAGTTGTCGCCGAGCGAGACGACGACTTGCGGAGCGTAGCGCGCGACGACGGCGCCGAGGCGGCGAAGCGTGTCAGTCGTGTCGTACGGCGGGACGAGTTGGCCGCGTGTCGCGAAGGCGGAGCCTTTCTCGAGATGCAGATCGGAGACGACGAGCAGGCGCTGCTCCGGCCAATAAAGAATGCCGGCGACGTCCGCGACGCATTCGGCATCGCGGATGCGCAGAACCGCACCGCCTCTTACGGGTAGCGTGACCGCTACATTCATCCCATCGCCTCTTTGACCAACTCTTCGGCGACCTCGGTCAAGAAAGAGTCAGCATCTTCGCCGGCCACATGTTCGCGGCCTATTTCGAGCAATACCGGCACCGCAAGCGGCGACACGCGCTCGAGCGCTTTATGGATGATTCGGCCACGGATACGCGAGAGCAATTGTCCGACGCGGCGGATATCGAGCTGGCCCGTTGCGGCCTCTTGCGCGCTGGCGCGCAGAAGCATGTGATCCGGCTGATGTTTTCGTAAAACGTCGTAGACGAGATCGGTCGAGATCGTCATCTGACGTTGTGATTTTTCCTTACCGGGAAACCGGCGCTCGATCAGACCCGCGATGATCGCGCAGTTGCGGAATGTGCGCTTCATCAACGCGGACTCGGCGAGCCAAGCATCGAGGTCGTCGCCGAGCATGTCCTCGTCGAACAGCGCATCGAGTTTCACTTCGCCGCGCGCGATCCGCTGCGAGATATCGCCAACGCACCAAATTGCGAGCGCGTATTCGTTGGCAACGAAGCCGAGCGGCCGCAGCCGCGCGCGCTCCAGCCGCCTTGTCAGCAGCATGCCGAGCGTCTGATGCGCGAGGCGGCCTTCGAACGGATAGCAGACGAGGTAGTGACGGTTCGAGCGCTCGAATGTTTCGACCAGCAGATCGCCGGCGGGCGGAATGACCGAGCGCCACTTTTGCAGTTCGAGCCACTCGCGCACTTGCTCGGGCAAATGCTTCCATGCATTCGCATCCGCGAGTAGTGCACGCACGCGCGACGCCAAGTAAGTCGACAGCGGAAATCGCCCGCCTGCGTAGGACGGCACTTTCGCGTCGCTGGAGGCAGCACGCGAGACGTAAACCTCGTTCTCGACCAGCGCTTCGTATTTCAGAATTTCGCCGCCGAAGACGAAGGTGTCGCCATGCACCAGCTGCTCGATGAAATATTCCTCGATTTCGCCGAGCACGCGACCGCCTCGCGAAATCGCGCCAGTGTGGCCGGACGCATTGCCGCGCGAGCGCACGAGGCGAACTTTAAGCGTATCGGATTCGACGATGGTGCCGACATTCATGCGATAACTCTGCGCGATGCGCGGATGCGCGACGCGCCAGCGGCCGTCCTTGCCTTGGCGGATTTTCGCGAAGCGCTCGTAGCTTTTCAGCGCATAGCCGCCGGTCGCGACGAAATCGAGCACGCTGTCGAAATCGTCGCGCGTCAGATCCGCATAAGGCGCGGCGCGACGCACTTCCTCGAACAGATCGTCGGCGTGAAACGGCTCGCCGCAAGCGCGCCCCAGCATATGCTGCGCCAGCACGTCGAGCGCGCCGGTGCGCAGCGGCGGCGTATCCTGCGCATTGTCCTCGACGGCTTCGATCGCGGCACTGCATTCGAGCACCTCGAAGCGATTGGCCGGCACAAGAATGCCGCGAGACGGCTCGTCAAGGCGGTGATTGGCGCGTCCGATCCGCTGCATCAGGCGCGACGAGCCCTTCGGCGCGCCGACATTGATGACGAGATCGACGTCGCCCCAGTCGACGCCGAGGTCGAGCGACGACGTACAAACGACGGCGCGGAGCTTTCCGGCCGCCATCGCGTCTTCGACCTTGCGCCGCTGCGTCACATCGAGCGAGCCGTGATGCAGCGCGATCGCGTGGTTCTCTTCGTTGATGCCCCAGAGTTCCTGAAACAGGAATTCGGCCTGCGCGCGCGTGTTGACGAAGATGAGGCTCGTGCGGTGCTTGCCGATGAGATCGTAGACCTCCGGCAGCGCGTGACGCGCCATGTGACCGGACCACGGCAGATGTTCTTTGGTGTCGAGCATCGAGACATGCGGCTGCGCGCCCGCCTCCGCGATGACGAGATCGCTGTGCCACGCCGCGCCGTCGCGCTGCGGCACGAGGAAACGGCAGAGCTCATCCGGCTCCGCGACCGTCGCGGACAATCCGGTGGTCGCGAGATTGGGCGCCAGTGCGAACAGACGCGCGAGGCCGAGCGAAAGTAGATCGCCGCGCTTCGACAACACCAGCGAATGCAGCTCGTCCAGAATGACGCGGCGCAGGTTGCCGAACAAAAACGGGGCATCTGCGGTCGCGAGCAGCAGCGCAAGCTGCTCCGGCGTCGTCAGCAGAATATCCGGCGGATCACGCCGCTGGCGCTGGCGCTTCGACACCGGCGTGTCGCCGGTGCGTGTTTCGAGCCGGATCGGCAGATCCATCTCGTCGACCGGCCGTTCGAGATTGCGCGCGATATCCACCGCGAGCGCCTTCAGCGGCGAAATGTAGAGCGTGTGCAGCCCGCCTTCGCGCGCGACACCGCTGCCGGTGGAGCGCAGCTTTGTGGGTTCCGCTTTTCTGCTGCGGCGATCGGCGAGCTCGACAAGCGTCGGCAAAAAGCCCGCAAGCGTCTTGCCGGCACCGGTCGGCGCGATCAGCAGGACCGACCGCCCCTCACGCGCACGCGCCAGCAGTTCGAGCTGATGCGCGCGCGGCGCCCAGCCGCGGCTTGCGAACCAGCGACGGAAGTTTTCGGGAAGTTCGGCGCGATCGGACACCGGGTAGAATTAATGCCCGCTCGCGCGTTACGCCAGCGTCAGCGCGTCAGCAGTGCAGCGAGGAGCAACACGATGCCGACCACCGAAACGCCCCAGACCGCAGTGCGGAGCGCCGAAATACCGGCCGCATAGATCGGCACGTAGGCGACGCGGGCCCAGAAGTAGAGCATCACGCCCCAGGTGGTCATCCAAGAATGCACGTTGAGCGCATGCGCAACGAGAACCGCAGCGGCGAAAAACGCAAATGTCTCCAGGAAATTCTTGAAGGCGCGTTCGAGCCGGCCGGCGACTGGGCTGAGTTCCCGCCGCGTCGTATCGCGCGGGCCCATATTCCAGCGCAGGCCGCGGTCCATGGTTCCGGCCATCGCGGCGGCCATAAGTTGGATGATGCCAAGAATGATGCTGAAGACGAGATACTTGAGTTCGATCGTCATGCTTCCCCCCCAATGTTCTTGACGTCACTCTCGCACGGCGACGACGATGAGGCCAGGGACAGCGCGGCCGCCCTCTTGGCGGGTCGAATTCGGTTCGACGTGAAGCGGCAGAAACCCGCATGCCGCAAGCGTTCTCTCGACGTAAGGCCGGGCGTGAGCGTAACGCAGCTTTTCACCGAGGACGACGCCGTCCCCGTCATGGGCCTCGACCGAAAACGCGAACAGGCCGCCCGGCTCTATAACGCGGGCGAGGTCTCGGAAGAGCGGTTCAAGGTCGCCGAGATAGACGAGCGCATCAGCCGCGATGACGAGATCGTAGCTGGCGTCGTCGCGCGTTCGCACATGCTCCAGCATTTCGCCGACATGAACGGCGGCGTAGCAGCTGCGCGCCTCGGCCAGCGCGACCATCGCGGGCGAGAGGTCAACGCCTTCGAGGCTTTCGACCTTCGGCCCGAAAAGTTCCCCGGCAAGGCCGGTTCCGCAACCGAGATCGAGCGCTTTTCGGAACGCGACATCGCGCTGTCGCTGCTGACAGACTGTGGCCACAGCCTCGCATAAAAGTTCGGGGCCACGATACGCGAGGCCTTTGATAAGGGCGCGGTCGAAGTCGGGCGCGTATTGATCGAACACCGAGCGGACATAGGCGGCCGACATGGCGCCTTCCGCGGGTGCAGCACCAAGCCGCGCGAGTCGGACACCGGCCCCCATGCGATCGTCCGGATCGGCGGTGCGGGCTTGCACGAAGGCTTCGATCGCGGTGGCGTTGTCGCCGAGCCGCTCGCGGACATCGCCGAGCGCATACCAAGCGGAGGCGAAACCCGGCGCGCGTTCGGCGGCCTGCGCGTAGAGATCGGCGGCGGCGGCGAGATCGCCGCGCTCGGCGAAATCTTGCGCGTATTCATAGCGGCGATCTGCGATGAGATCGCCGGAGAACAAAAACAGCGGCGGGCGGTTGTTCAAGGCTTACGTTTCCTTAGCGTTGCCGCCTTCTATACATATCTAAGGTGCCATGCGTCCTGAAGAATTGCTGGTCTCGACCCCCCAGGGGCTCTACTGCCCGCCGGGCGATTTTTACATCGACCCGATGCGCCCACAAAAGCGTGCGCTGATTACGCATGGGCATTCGGATCACGCGCGCGCCGGCCACACATCCGTGCTGGCGACGCGCGAGACGCTCGACATCATGACGATCCGCTGCGGCGCAAACTTTGCCGAGAGTATGCAGGCAGCGCCGCTCGGCGAGACGCTGGATATCAATGGGGTCAACGTCACGTATCATCCGGCCGGACACATTCTCGGGTCGGCGCAGATCTGCGTCGAGCGCAACGGCTTTCGCATCGTCGCGTCGGGCGATTACAAGGACGTGCGCGATCCGACGTGTCTGTCGTTCGAACCGATCCGCTGCGATGTCTTCATCACCGAAGCGACGTTCGGTCTCCCTGTGTTCCGTCACGGAGATCCGGCGAAGCAGATCGAGAAGCTGCTGGCGTCCGTGGCTTTGTTCCCGGAGCGCGCGCATCTCGTCGGCGCTTATGCGCTCGGCAAAGCGCAGCGTGTCGTCGCGCTGCTGCGCGAGGCCGGATACGCGGCGCCGATCTATCTGCATGGCGCGATGGAAGCGCTGATGAAGTATTACGCGTCGCAAGGTGTCGATCTCGGCGAATTGCGTCTCGTGCGCGATGCGAAGAAGGACGAGCTTGCCGGCACGATCACGTTGTGCCCGACATCGGCGTTGCAGGATCGGTGGACGCGCCGCTTTCCGGAACCGCTGTCAGCCTACGCATCCGGCTGGATGCGCGTGCGGGCGCGCGCGCGACAGAACGGCGTCGAGCTTCCGCTGGTGATTTCGGATCATGCGGATTGGGACGGGCTCTGCGCATCGATCCTGGCGACCGGGGCATCGGAGATTTGGGTGACGCACGGCGAGGAAGACGCTCTCGTGCATTGGTGCGAGACGCGGCAGTTGCGTGCGCGGCCTTTGCGGCTCGTCGGCTACGGCGAAGAGACCGACGAAGCGCCCGCGGGTGAGCCCGCATGAACCGCTTCGCCGCGCTGATCGACCGTCTCGCCTACGAGCCGAGCCGCAACGCGAAGCTGCGGCAGATGACGGAGTATTTCCGGACAACGCCGGACCCGGATCGCGGCTATGCGCTCGCGGCGCTGACCGGTGCGCTCTCGTTCACGCATGTGAAACCCGCGCTGATCCGCACGTTGATTTCAGATCGTGTCGACCCCGAACTGTTCGCGATGTCTTACGATTACGTCGGCGATCTGTCGGAGACCGTCGCGCTGATGTGGCCGATATTGCCGGAGCAACGGGAGGCTGTGGAAGCGCCGTCTTTGTCCGAGGTCGTCACCACCCTGGCGTCGTTGGGCAAGAGCCAAGCGCCGGCACAGTTGACGCGATGGCTCGACACGCTCGACGAGACGGGGCGCTGGGCGTTGTTGAAGCTCGTCACCGGCTCGCTCCGTATCGGAGTATCGGCGCGTTTGGCGAAGACGTCTGTCGCCGCGCTCGGCGGCATCGAAGCGAACGATGTCGAGCTTGTGTGGCCAGGGCTCGAGCCGCCGTACGAAGAACTCTTCGCCTGGGTCGAAGGGCGCGGCGAGAAACCCGCGAATACGAATGCGGCGCCCTTCCGTCCCGTCATGCTCTCGCACGCTATCGAAGAGCCGGAGCTCGCAGCGCTCAATCCTGACGAATATTTCGCCGAGTGGAAGTGGGACGGCATTCGTGTGCAAGCCGTTGCGGGGACTGACGCCGACGGCAAGCATGTCGCGCGGCTCTATTCCCGCACCGGCGAGGACATCTCGAAGAGTTTTCCGGAACTCTGCGACACGTTGAAATTCAACGGTGCGATCGACGGCGAGCTCCTCGTCGTGCGCGACGACCGCGTGCAGACGTTCAACGTCCTGCAGCAGCGGCTCAATCGCAAGACGCTATCCGCGAAACTGATCGAGGAATTTCCCGCGCATCTGCGCGCCTACGATCTCCTCGCCCACGACGGCGAAGACTTGCGCGCGTTGACGCTTGCCGAACGGCGGCCGCGCCTCGAAGCGCTCGCGAAGGCACTCGACGAGCCTCGCATCTCGCTCTCGCCCATCATCGCATTCAAGGACTGGCCGCAGCTGATCGCGGCGCGTTCCGATCCGGCGTCCGCCGGTGCCGGAGACGATGCGGATGCGGTCGAGGGCGTGATGCTGAAGCGGCGTGACGCGCTCTACGTTCCGGGACGTCCGAAAGGCCCGTGGTGGAAGTGGAAGCGCGATCCAGCGATCGTCGACGCCGTGTTGATGTACGCCCAACGCGGCCACGGCAAACGCTCGTCCTATTATTCCGACTACACGTTCGGTGTCTGGACCGAAGGCGAAGACGGCGCGCAGCTGGTGCCGGTCGGCAAGGCTTATTTCGGCTTCACGGACGAAGAGCTCGTCGACATCGACAAATTCGTCCGCAACCACACCGTCAACCGGTTCGGGCCCGTGCGCGAAGTCGTCCACGAGCCGAACCAAGGGCTCGTGTTTGAAGTCGCATTCGAGGGTTTGCAGCGGTCGACCCGGCATCGCTCGGGCGTCGCAATGCGCTTCCCGCGGATCAGCCGGCTGCGCTGGGACAAGCGACCGGTTGATGCCGACCGGCTCGAGACGCTGGAAAAAATGCTCGCCCCTTCACGTTAGGCGACCCTCTCCCTATTTGCGCCACCGCTGCGGTATAATCGCTGCTGCGCAAGAGGGATTCGTGATGCAAGAAGGCTTTCTGGGCCGCTTCCTGGGGGGACCACCGACGGCAGTCGCCTTTCGGCTGATCCTGCTGTCGATTTTGGTCGGCGTCGTTTTGGCGGCGCTCGGCCTGGACCCGGCGAATATTTTGCGCAGCGTGGAACGTCTCTTTCGCGGCGTCTGGGAGATGGGCTGGGACGCCGTCTCGTGGGTGTGGCGTTACTTTCTGCTCGGCGCCGTTATCGTGCTGCCGATCTGGTTCGTCGCGCGCCTCGTGAAATCGGGCTCGCGCCAAGCGCGATAGTTCAGCAGAACTGATCGAAGCCGCGGGTCTTTTCATGAGACGCCGCGGCTTCATCGTTTAAGATACACGTCGTGCACGACCTATCCCCCCGCCCCGTCGACGTGACCCACCGCCGCGTTCTCGCGATCGCGGCGCCGATGACACTCGCGAATCTAACGACGCCGCTTCTCGGCATCGTCGGCACGGCGTTGATCGGGCAACTCGGGCAAGCTCATCTGCTTGGCGCGGTCGCGATCTCCGCCGTCGTGTTCGATTGCATCTTCTGGCTGTTCGGCTTCTTGCGCATGGGCACCGTCGCGCTCACCGCGCAGGCGATGGGCGCGCACGACATCGCGGAGCAACGCACCGTGCTGGCGCGCGCGCTGCTGCTCGCGTTCGGTATCGGCCTCACCATCGTCGTGCTGCAGATTCCGATCGGCGAGATCGCGTATCGCACGATGGGCGCGAGCCCGGATGTGACGGCAGCGGCGAAGACCTACTTTGCGATCCGCATTTGGGCGGCGCCGATCACGCTCGCGAACTACGCGGTGCTCGGCTGGTTGATCGGACAAGCGCGAACGGATTTCGCGCTTGGCCTGCAGGTGCTGATCAACATCGTCAACATCGCGGTGACGGCGCTGCTCATCATGGGCTTCGAAATGAGCGTCGCCGGCGCGGCGCTCGGCACCGTGATTGCCGAAGCTGTCGGCCTTGCGGGCGGACTCGCAATCGCGGCGTGGCTCGGCCGCGGCGCACCGCCGATCAAACGCGAAGCGTTGTTCGACCGCGCCAAATTCGTGCGCATGCTGGCGGTCAACCGCGACATCATGATCCGCACGGCGGCTTTGATCACCGCGTTCGCGTTCTTCACGGCGCAGAGCGCACAGCAAGGCGACACGATCCTCGCGGCCAACGCGGTGCTCAACAATCTCGTGATGATCGCGGCTTACTTCCTCGACGGCTTCGCGATGGCAGCGGAACAGTTGTGCGGCCACGCCGTCGGCGCGCGCAACGAGACTGCGTTTCGCCGCTCGACGAAGCTTTGCATCGGTTGGGGCTTTGGCCTCGCGGTGATTGTCGCGCTGGTGTTCTGGCTGTTCGGCACGACGCTGATCGGATGGATGACGGCGAGCCCGGAAGTTCGCATTGCGGCCGAAGCGTTTTTGATGTTCGCGGTCATCGCTCCGATCGCTGGAGTGTTTGCCTACGCGTATGACGGCATCTTCATCGGCGCGACGTGGACAGAGGACATGCGCAATTTGATGCTGCTGTCGCTCGCAGCATATTTCGCGGTGTGGTGGGCGCTATCGAGCTACGGCAATACGGGGCTGTGGATCGCGCTGGTCGTCTTGCTAGGCGCGCGCGGCGGATTGCAGGCTCTGCGCTATCCGGCGCTGATGCAAAAAACGTTCGGCTAATCAGCGGCGACGTTTGGTCGGAGCGCCGGGTGGCGGCTCCGGCTGAGACTGCGGCGCTGTTTCAGGCGCTTGAGCAACATACCGCGGATTCGGGAAACACCAGCCGCGATTTAGGGATGCTTCGGCGCGGCATTCTTCGAATGTCGAGAACGGGCAAGAAATTGATTGCCCTTGCTCCGACGACTGAATGCCCATGCACCACGGATAGCGTGATGCCACAGACTGTGCGCTCGCCGCGGAAATTCCGGCGAGCAGCAATGCAACCGCGGCGACCCATCGCACAAAGATCAAGAACGAGCGGGCCGGCGATAGCGGCGCGGTTCATCGTCGTAATCCGAACCGGTATAGCGCGGGTTCAGCATACACCAGCCGCGCATGCCGCCCGTGGTCTCTTGGCGGCACTCTTCGAAAGTGCGGAAGTTGCAGCTGAACGACTGACCGCCCCACGATTGGAAGCCGGCACACCAGCGATACGGCGAACCGGCCGGACCGCCTTGCGCCGAAGCGGGCGAAGCGATCAACGCGAGGCCGAGGGCGGCTGCAGATAAGGTCAAGATATTGCGCATGGCTTAGTACCTCCGGGAACGGCGGCGTGGCGGCGGCGGCTCGTCATATTGCTCGTCTTCCCACCAAACGCCGGATCGGCGGCCGGCCGACCAATTTGGGCGGCATGATCCGCCGACGCCGCTGACGGCGGCAAGGCACTGTTGGAAAGAGTAGTAGTAGCAATTCTGATAAGCGCTGCGGCCGCCCGCTTCCGCACACCAAGAGCCCTGCTGGGCGGCGGCCGGAGCGGACAGCGCCGCGAGCGCGAGGCCCACGGCGGCACAATAGCGTTTGAACATTTCGAATCACCTCAAAGGCGGAAACCGTTGTCGGCCGGTAATCTAGCGCCTCGGATTGGGGAGGGCCAGAGCCGAAGGACCTGCAAAACGATAAGTGATTGGTTAGGCTTCAAGTTCCTTACCGGGCGCGGGAGATTGCATCAGCATGCCGCCGCAGACGCCGACGCCCAGGATGTAGATCCAGGCATGGACGAAATCGAATAGGTGGTTGTTGAATAATCCGCCAACGACGTTCTGAGTCACCACCGCAAGGCCTATCCATGCAACCAGCGACTCGCCGCGGAACAGCAGGCCATGGGTGATCCACATAGCGAACAGCATGATGACGCCAATGATCCCGAGCTGGATTGCAATATTGAATGTTTGATTATGCGCGTTGTGGGCGACAATCCCGCCGAGTCCCTCTCCCTTGGCTAGACGCGCGAACGTTGTCGGGATCGATCCGGCCCCGTGGCCGAGAATGGGCGCATCTTGAACAATAGCGACGGATTTTCGCCAGAACTCGAGACGCTCTGCGGTTGATGATCGATCGGTAGAGTGAGCCGAATAGGCAGAAGCTTCGTTGAACGTCAGCATGACGCGGTTGCGTACGGTCGATGAAGACATCCAAACGGCGCCGGCGAGAACGATGATGCTGCCGATAACTGCTGCCGCGTGGACGGCGCGCAGACGCGTCAATGCGAAGACGATGCAGAGTACCGGCAGGACAACAAGCGCTGTGCGACTGGTCTGGATGTAAAAGACGTTGAACAAAAACGCGAGCGCGAGCGCGATCAGTGCAGCGGCTTGGCCGTAAGCGCTGACACAGCCTCGCTGATACGCGAAAGCGAGCAACCCAACCGCGCACAAGACAAACTGACCGTTCTGCGAGATGTAATCTTTGACGGGCACGCCGTAATAAGTGGTGCGACCGCCCAATCGGCCGTCACCAAATATCACCGTGGCATAGGAGACGATGAGAACGACCGTGCACGAGACTAGAAACGCCAGCAGCACCCACCACCCTCGCCTCGATCGGCTGAACTGGATGAAAACCAACACGATGAGTACGAGCTTCGCGAAGGGACCAACGCCCTTGAACCGCTCCACCCACGTCGGCGCTTCTGACCAAAGGACACTGAGAAGCGCGAGAGCGACGAAGCCAAGAACAACATAAGCTTGCGGACGGCGAACAGTCTCGCGCACCGATGCGCGATCAAGCGTAAATAAAAAGGCGATGCCCCAGAATGCTGTGAGGAAGCTCGTCACTGACGTCGACCACGGCACCGAAGCCGCGAGCGCAATCGCCCAAAAGTCCGCCGCATCATTGAAGAACTTGCGCAAGTTGAATCGCGCCGCAGTATTTAGCGTTGTATCCGTCACGATGGCACCGCATCCGAGGTGATGGCTGAAAGCCCGGCCACGGCCCTGATACGCGAACTCACGCGCGTTTCTTCAAGACGCGCATCATTTGCGTTTTGCCCCGAGCGATCAGCCGCTGGGTGCCAAAGATGGATAAGACCAGTCATGAACTCACCGATCTTATGTCGCACACCGGCGCGAACTAAACGAACAGCAAGATCAGAGTCCTCGCGGCCCCAACCGACGTAGCTAGCGTCGAAGCCATCGATGCGAGCGAAGTCACTGCGCCAGATGCCGAGATTGCAGGAGCGCACATTTTGCCAAGACTTAGGGGCAATCTTGCGCAACGGACCCAATGGCAACTGGAGCAGCGGAGCGAGCCGATTAATGCCGCCCGAGCGGCGCTCGCGTGCCCAGCGCGCAAAATCCCAGCTTGCGAGTTGTGCTTTCTCTTCGAGAACCCGTTGGGTCAGCGCCTCGCTCAAGAGCGATCTGTTTCCACTGACAAACCAACCCGGCTCGGCGAGACGGCGGTGGGCCGCAACGAAATCTGAGCGCGGGACACAGTCGCCGTCGAGAAACACGAAATAGTCACCGCAGCTCTTGAGTACGGCGCGGTTGCGACACAGCGCGGCGCGGAAGCCGCGGTGCTCTTGCCAAACGTGGTGCAGCGATACTGGAAAGCTTTGTTGTCGAGCGGCAATTATTCGCGCGGTATTTTCGCCAGAGCCATCATCCGCGATGATGATCTCGAAATCCCGGTCGCTCTGCATCGCGAGCGCGCGCAACGTCGTGTCGAGCGCGCGCTCCTGATTACAGGTCGTTACGATGAGAGAGATGAGGTCTGCCACAGCTCTCTTTATAACGCTTTAATCAATAACGATATGTGTCCGCCTTGTATGGACCCGCGACCGAAACGCCGATGTAGTCGGCCTGGTCTTTTTTCAGCTCGGTCAGGTTGACGCCGATCTTTGCGAGATGGAGGCGCGCGACCTTCTCGTCGAGCTGCTTCGGCAGCACGTAGACCTGTTTTTCGTACTTATTCGCCTTGGTCACGTGGTTCTGCCAGAGCTCGATCTGCGCGAGCGTCTGGTTGGTGAACGAGGCGGACATCACAAAGCTCGGATGCCCCATCGCGTTACCGAGGTTCACCAAGCGGCCCTCGGACAGCAGAATCATGCGCTTGCCGTCCGGGAAGGTGATCTCGTCGACCTGCGGCTTGATGTTGTTCCACTTCATATTCTTCAGGGTCGCGACCTGAATTTCGTTGTCGAAGTGGCCGATGTTGCAGACGATGGCGCGATCTTTCATCGCGCGCATGTGATCGATCGTGATGATGTCCTTGTTGCCGGTCGCGGTGACGAAGATATCGGCGATCGGCGCCGCGTCTTCCATCGTGACGACCTGGTAGCCTTCCATTGCGGCCTGAAGTGCGCAGATCGGATCGACTTCCGAGACCATGACGCGGCAACCGGCCTGGCGCAGCGAAGCGGCCGAGCCTTTACCGACGTCGCCGAAGCCGGCGACCATCGCGACCTTGCCGGACATCATGACATCCGTGCCGCGGCGGATGCCGTCGACCAGCGACTCACGACACCCGTAAAGGTTGTCGAACTTCGACTTCGTGACCGAGTCGTTGACGTTGATGGCCGGGAACAGGAGCTTGCCGGCCTTCGCCATATCGTAGAGGCGGTGCACGCCCGTCGTCGTTTCTTCCGAAACGCCGTGGATGTTCTTGGCGACTTCGGCGAACCAGCCCTTCGGCTTTTCCTTCAGGAGACGCTTGATGAGCGCGAAGAAGATCACTTCCTCGTCCGAACCGGGCTTGTCGAGGAATGCGGTGTCGCCCTGCTCGGCGCGCAGGCCGAGGTGAACGAGCATCGTGGCGTCGCCGCCGTCATCGAGGATCATGTTGGGGGTGCCGCCACCGTGCCAATCGAACAGCTTCGCGGTGTAGTCCCAGTACTCTTCCAAAGTCTCGCCCTTCACGGCGAAAACCGGAATGCCGGCCGCCGCGATCGCAGCAGCGGCGTGATCCTGCGTCGAGTAGATGTTGCAAGAGACCCAGCGGATATCGGCACCGAGCGCTGCGAGCGTCTCGATGAGCACCGCGGTCTGAATGGTCATGTGCAGCGAGCCGGCAATGCGCGCGCCCTTGAGCGGCTGCTTCGCCCCGTATTCTTCGCGCGTCTGCATCAGGCCCGGCATCTCAGTCTCGGCAAGCGAGATTTCCTTGCGGCCGAAGTCTGCGAGGCCGATGTCGGCGACTATGTACTCATTGGCAGGCGCGGCTTTTTTGGCGGCGGCGGTCATGACGATCCTTTGGGTTGTCGGAAACGGAGACAGACGGCCGACCTGGCCGCAGTGTTGGACGGGGTCATAGCAGCCGTGCTGGACGGAGGCAATAAGGATATAAAGATTTCTTTATATCGAACTCGGACTGGCGTGAACCCAGTGGCACGGTGGTTGCTCGATAGGTGAACAGCCCTGCCACCGGGAGTTGAAAACAATGAACTTTCCGCGCCTCGCCATCGCCGCTGCCTGCGTTTTCATCACAGGGGCACCGGTGCTTGCTCAGGGTACGCTGCGGATCGGGATGACGGCGTCCGACATACCGCTGACCACTGGCCAGACCGACAACGGCGGCGAGGGCATGCGTTTCATGGGCTACACGGTCTACGACGCGCTCATCAATTGGGACCTCTCGCGTGCCGATAAAGCGTCCGACCTGACGCCGGGCTTAGCGACCAGCTGGGCGGCGGACGCCGCTGACAAAACGAAATGGGTTTTCAAGCTGCGCGAGGGCGTAAAATTTCATGACGGCTCGGACTTCAACGCCGACGCAGTGGTGTGGAATCTCGACAAGATCATCAAGAAGGACTCTCCGCAGTTCGATCCCCGCCAATCCGGTCAGGGCCTCACGCGCATCCCAGCGGTCGCATCGTATCGCGCGATCGATCCGATGACGGTCGAGATCACCACAAAGACGCCTGACGCGACGCTGCCGTATCAGATCGCGTGGATCATGTTCTCGTCGCCGGCGCAGTTCGAGAAGGTCGGCAAGAGTTGGGATGCGTTTGCGCGCACGCCGTCCGGCACCGGACCGTGGAAGCTCGAGAAGTTCACGCCGCGCGAGCGCGCCGAGATGGTTCCCAACAAAGACTATTGGGACAAGAAGCGCGTGCCGAAGCTCGATCGTCTCGTCCTGCTGCCGCTGCCGGAAGGCAACGCGCGCGTCGCGGCTCTGCGTTCGGGACAGGTCGACTGGATCGAAGCGCCGCCGCCGGATGCTGTGCCGGCCTTGAAATCGGCGAAGATGCAGATTGTCACCAACGCATATCCGCATAATTGGACATGGCATCTTTCACGCACCGAAGGTTCACCGTGGAACGACATCCGCGTGCGCAAGGCCGCGAACCTCGCGGTCGATCGCGCCGGCATGAGCGAGATGCTGTCGGGGTTGATGATCCCGGCACAAGGCTTCTTCCCGCCGGGGCATCAGTGGTTCGGCAATCCGACGTTCAAAGTTCGTTACGATGTCGCGGAGGCAAAGAAGCTGATGGCGGAAGCCGGCTACGGGCCGCAGAAGCCGCTGAAAACGAAGGTGCTTATTTCGGGTTCAGGCTCCGGCCAAATGCAGCCGCTGCCGATGAACGAATATCTGCAGCAAAGCCTCGCCGAAGTCGGCATTCAGATCGAGCTCGAAGTCGTCGACTGGAATACGCTGATCAACATTTGGCGTGCCGGCGCGAAGCACGACAGCTCACGCGGCGCCGCCGCAATGAACTACTCTTACTTCATCCAGGATCCGTTCACGGGCTTCATTCGTCACGCGCAGTGCAACCTCGCGCCTCCGGGCGGCACCAATTGGGGTTTCTACTGCGATCCTGAGATGGACAAGCTGCTCGCCGACGTGCGTTCCGCGTTCGATCCGGCGGAGCAGAATAAGGTGCTGCAGAAGGTGCATGAGAAGTTTGTCGACGAAGCGCTTTTCCTCATGGTGACGCATGACGTCAACGCGCGCGCGATCAACCCCAAGGTGAAAGGCTTCGTACAAGCGCAAAACTGGTTCCAGGATTTCTCGCCGATCAGCATGGCACCTTAGGGCAAATCACAGCTTCCATGGACGTCTCGAAGCATGCCGAATGTGAAGGATCAGAACACTGCTACGCCGCGCGCGATAGTAGATTTTGAAAGGATACCGAACCAGCGAAAACATGCGAATGTCGGGACGAGTGGTCAAACATGGCGCGGCGCCCGGATAAGCCGCGATATGGGCGATGGCTCGTTGGATACGGATTTCGAGAAGCGCACTGGATGCGGGACTGAACACTTTGCTGGCCAAGGCGATTTCGCCCAGATCTTTCTCGGCGCGGATTGAAAATTGAACGTCACGCACGCCGAAATAGTCGGAAAGCCTTTTCTATATCTTTTGGGTTTGCAATTCCGCTGCGCTCCGCGTCCTCGATAGCGCGAAGCTCCTCTTCGGAAGCGTCGTACGTCCGACTATGTCGCGTTTCGATCGCCTCGGCGATCTCGAGCAGCTCAGCCTTGTCTTCTTCAGGCCAGTCTTTCGCGCGATCCAAGACATCTTTCAGTTTGTTGATCATGCGAAGACTATATCACGGTTATTCTTCCTCGTGGAAGCGGTCGGCGAGCAAGGCCTCGATCGCGGCCATCGCTTCTGCGGCTTGCGCGCCGCTGGTCTCGACCGTGATCGACGAGCCGATGCCGGCCGACAGCATCATGAGACCCATGATCGATGAGCCGTGCACAGTCTCGCCGTTGCGCGTCACCTTCACTTCGGCATCGGGAAAATTTTCGACCGTCTGCACGAATTTCGCCGAAGCGCGGGCGTGCAAGCCTTTTTTGTTGAGGATCGGGAGCTCGCGGACGAGCGGTTGGCCGTTCGCTTCGCTCATTTGCCGGCGAGCACCCGGCTCGCGATCGTGATGTATTTGCGGCCGGCTTCCTGCGCCTGCGCCACAACTTGCGCGAGCGGCGCAACGTCGCGCACTTTCGCGAGTTTGATGAGCATCGGCAGGTTGATGCCAGCGATCACTTCGACTCCGGGACGACCCATCACGGAGATTGCAAGGTTCGACGGCGTGCCGCCGAACATGTCGGTCAGGATCGCGACGCCGTCACCGGTGTCGACACGCTGAACCGCATCGATGATATCGCGACGCCGTTGTTCGACGTCGTCTTCCGGTCCGATCATGACAGACTCAACCTGTCGCTGAGGACCCACCACATGTTCCAGCGCCGCTCTGAACTCGGCGGCCAACCGGCCATGGGTTACGAGAACCAATCCGATCATTCACAATCCTGGCGGCATGAGCCGCGCACGGGCGCCATCATCGCAAGACGGTCGCGAGAGGCAAGACCCTACGTCACAAATTTGATACTTGGCCACCCAAGGACAACCCCTTAGCCGCGTGACTTTATGCCACGCGGAGCGCTGCTAGCAGCACGGGTAGCGGATCGGCGCAAGAGGGAAAAGCGTATCGCGGCAGCCGAATCCCGCTGATTTCGGCGGTTATGGTTGTCTCCGGCATGCGTTCCGCATCAGGCGATGCGAGATCCGTAACCCAGCCGACGACGGCGCACTGCTCATAAGGAATATGGCGAATGCCCTCACCGCGCACTTCGATCATTCCGGCGATTGGCTCCGGCACGCGCGCGATCAACCGATCACCGGCGACATCGAGATAGACGCGGTCATCGGCAACGAGTCGCGCGAATGGCAGAAGCCCCTGCTCGCTCGCCGCGATGAGACGCAACGCAAGCGTCGTCTTTCCGCTGCCGGACGCACCCCGGATCAGCAACGCACGTGCGCCTACGAGGACTGCGGTCGCGTGGATAGTTTGGTTGCTCGTCACAATCACGCGGCGGGCAGCACGACCGTGAAGCGTGCGCCGACGATGCGCGACTCGCCGCCCGGCGTCGGGATCGTCCGGTTCTCGGCCCAGATGCGGCCGCCATGCGCTTCGATGATCTGCTTGGAGATCGAAAGACCGAGACCCGAATTCTGTCCGTAAGCCTGATCGGGACGATCCGTGTAGAAGCGCTCGAAGATCTTCTCCAACGCGTCCGGCCGAATGCCCGGGCCGTCGTCGTCGACAACGATCTCGGCCTCGGCACCGAGGCGGCGAGCGGACACGCGAACCGTGCTGCGATCGGGCGCGAAGGAGCGGGCGTTGCCGATAATATTGTCGACGACTTGACCGAGGCGCGAGTCGTGCCCCGGCACGACGAGCTTCTTCGGATCGCCTTCAAGCGCGAGCTTGATCTGAATCTCGTCGTCGCGCTTCACTTCGTTCGCGACGTTGACGACCATGTTGAGCAACCGAACGAGATCGACAGCTTCCGCTTCTTGACGCTGAAGCTCGGCATCGAGGCGGCTCGCATCGGAGATGTCGGTGATCAGGCGGTCGAGGCGGCGCACGTCGTGTTCGATGACAGCGAGCAAGCGCTTGCGGCTGTCGTCGCTTTTGGCGAGCGGCAACGTTTCCACTGCGGAGCGAAGAGACGTGAGCGGATTTTTCAGTTCGTGCGAAACGTCCGCCGCAAAACTCTCGATCGCTTCGATGCGGCTGTAGAGCGACTTCGTCATATCGCGCAGTGCGCCGGACAAATGGCCGATCTCGTCGCGGCGATTGGTGAAGTCTGGGATCTCGACGCGGCCGCGGATACGCCGGCGCACACGTTCGGCGCCTTCGGCGAGACGCCGTACCGGTCCCGCGATAGTGCCGGCGAGCAGCACCGAGAGCAGCACCATCACGCCGGCGGCGATCAAAAAGATTTTCAGAATCGCCAGACGCTCGGCCTCGACGATCTGGTCGATGTCGCCGCCCTGCGTCGACAACAGCAGCGCGCCACGCACGGCGCGGAAACGTTGGATCGGCACCGCGACGGAGACGATCGCGTCACCGCGATCCGTCATGCGGACGATGCTGGCCTTCTGTCCGCCGAGCGCGAGTTCGACTTCCGGGTAGCCTTTGCCGTTACCCGGCCCGAGTTCGACGTAAGCCGGAAGATCGCCGCGCCCGAACCACTTGCGGATGCTGATCCAAAGCTTCTCGAAGAACTTGCGGCGTTCCGCGGTCGGCGCCGGAAGATCGAAGCGCAGCACGTCGCCGCGGCCGTAGAGATTGCGGCTGTCGAGAACGAGCGAACCTTCGCGATCGTAGATGCGCGCGCGCGTATTCGTCGGCGAGATGAGGCGTCGCAAAATCGGCGTGACGCGTTCCGGGTTGATCGGAAATTCGAGTTGTGTCGCGGGATCGTCCGGACCATAGGTCTCGCCGGTCTGCAGCTCGACGAGCTTGTCGGGATCGATCGTGATTGCGTCGGTGTCTACCGTGGCGGACGCCGCGATCGCGCCCGCGATAATCTCGCTCTGCACGAGCAAGCTCTGCACACGCGCGTCGATGAGGCCGGCTCGGAATTGCGAGAGATACAGAATGCCGACAACGAGTGCGAGCAGCCCCGCGATGTTGAGCGAGACGATGCGCCGCGTGAGCGACGAGAACACTTGCGCGAAGAGAAAACGGCCGAAACGCCGGAGCCAGCCGAAACGGCGCATAGGCCCGCGCGTCTCCGCGGTTTGCACCGTGGAGCCGTTTTTCGTGCCCGTGCTTTCACCCGTCGTCCGGTCGAGCAAACTCTCAATTCCCGCGCGGCCAAATCGGCCGCGCTCCATTTAACGCATTCGCGCCGCGAATGCGCGTGGCGCAGAAACGCCCGTCACGCTTCCTTGAAGCGATAGCCGACGCCGTACAGCGTCTCGATCATGTCGAACGAGTCTTCGGCGACCTTGAACTTCTTGCGCAGCCGCTTGATGTGGCTGTCGATGGTGCGATCGTCGACATAAACCTGATCGTCGTAGGCCGCATCCATCAGCGCGTTGCGGCTCTTCACGACGCCGGGACGTGTCGCCAACGATTGAAGAATGAGAAACTCGGTCACGGTCAGTGTGACGGGCTCGCCTTTCCACGTGCAGGTGTGACGCTCCGGATCCATGCGGAGCAGTCCGCGCTCAAGAACCTTAGCGGCATCGGTTTCCTTGATCGGCGTGCCGTCTTTCGGCGCGACGCGGCGCAGGATCGCCTTGACGCGTTCGACCAGCAAACGTTGCGAGAAAGGTTTCCGGATGAAATCGTCGGCGCCCATCTTGAGGCCGAACAACTCGTCGATTTCCTCATCCTTAGAGGTGAGGAAGATCACCGGCATGTCGGTCTTCTGACGCAGTCGGCGGAGAAGCTCCATGCCGTCCATGCGCGGCATCTTGATGTCGAGGATGGCGAGATCCGGCGGCGAGGTCTTGAAACCATCAAGCGCGGTCGCTCCGTCCGTATACGTCATGATCCGGTAGCCTTCGGCTTCGAGAGCGATCGAAACCGAGGTGAGAATGTTGCGGTCGTCGTCGACCAGCGCAATCGTCGGCATACTTTGCCTTTCTGGAGGCGAACTCACGGTCGTACCTCGTGGCAGCGGGACGCTGTTACGACGTGTGAGCCCAAGGTGACAGTCTTTCTAACACGGGCCTGCATTGGTCGGTTGCGGCGAAGATCAGGTTCAATGCCGACGGAAAAATATCTGAAGCGGCGCTTTGAAGCGAGTAAAGCGAGGCCGAAATGTGACAATGTTACCTTCGGCCCCTGTTTGGAGGTCAAAAACGTAGCAAAATCAAAGCGCCGAAGACAACTCCCGGTCGTGGCGCCGTTCTGGATAACCATGCAGTATCGGCGACTTTCTCGATCTTAGATCTTACGACGCAGAGGCGGCCCACTCGAATGACGACATCGACCCTGCCCGGCGTTATGCCGGACCGCTTGCCGGAGAACGCTCAACCGCCGGCGGATTTCGACCCGGTGCGCGGCGCGAAAGAGCTGCTTCGCGCGATTCGCGGCGGAACCCTGGCGACGATTGATCGTAACACCGGGCATCCTTTCGCCTCGCTGGTGAATGTCGCGACCGATGCGGACGGGTCGCCCATTATTCTGGTGTCCCGGCTCTCGACGCACACCGCGAATCTAGAGGCCGACGGCCGCTGCTCCATCCTCCTTGCTGCGACCGGCAAAGGCGATCCGTTGGCACATCCGCGGCTGACCGTGCTCGGAACGATGGCGCCGACCGGCGACGCCAATGTTCGCGCCCGTTTCCTCGCCCGACATCCGAAAGCGGAAACCTATGCTGGCTTTGGTGATTTTGCGTTCTGGCGGATGGACGTAGCCTCGGCCCATCTCAATGGCGGATTTGCCAAGGCAGCCGATCTGCCGGCCGCACAGCTCCTAACCGATGTGTCCAGAGCCTCGGAAGTTGTCGTCGGAGAAGCCGCTGCTGTCGCCCACATGAACGAAGACCATAGCGATGCTGTGCGCCTCTATGCGACGCGTCTGCTCAAGCTGCGGGACGGTGGCTGGCGGCTGACCGGGATTGATCCGGAAGGCTGCGATCTTGCGCTTGGCGATGCGACCGGCCGCATCTTTTTCGACACGCCGATCACGAGCCGGCTTGAAATTAGGACGACGCTGGTCGAGCTGGTGAAGAAGGCTCGTACGGGACCGTCTTAGCGAGTCCGTAAGACTCTGGCCTTAAACGGTATTTCCTGTACCGGATTATATCGCACTGCACATCATACAAGTGGCCCAAAGTCTGCTTGGCATGATGCGGCCCAAAGACTATGGTCCGCCACCTTTTTTGCGGGGCCGAGCGGGAACGCTGCGGCTCCGCAATGATTTGATGCATAATCGGGCGAAGCCAGGGAGCTCGCTCACGGAGGGTGCTTCGTTGAAAGAAACCGGGGTGAAAAACACCGCGTTCGGCGCTGACAAATTCGGCTTCAAAGACTTGAAAGCCGTCCACTGGAATCTCACCGAAGCCCCGCTCGTCGAAGAGTCGGTGCGGCGTGGTGAGGCCGAATTGACCGCGGATGGCGCACTAACGGCCGACACTGGCCAGCACACTGGCCGATCGCCGAAGGACAAGTTCGTCGTCATTGACGCGATGACGAAGGACACCGTGTGGTGGGACAACAACGGCAAGATCACGCCGGAGCAGTTCAACGCATTGCACGAAGACTTCATTGCGCACGCGACGGGCAGAGAGCTGTTCGCGCAAGACTTGTATGGCGGCGCCGATCCGGCACACCGCATCAAGACGCGCGTCTACACCGAACTCGCCTGGCACTCGCTGTTCATCCGCACCATGCTGATCCGCCCGGAGCGCAAAGAACTTGCGAGCTTCACGCCGGAGCTCACCATCGTCGACTTGCCGTCGTTCAAGGCCGACCCGAAACGTCACGGTGTGCGTTCCGAAACGATCATAGCGATCGACTTCTCGCGCAAGATCGTTCTTATCGGTAACTCGAGCTACGCCGGCGAGATGAAGAAGTCGGTCTTCACGACGCTCAATTACTATCTGCCTGGTAAAGCGATCATGCCGATGCACTGCTCGGCGAATGTCGGCTCGAAGGGCGACTCGGCGTTGTTCTTCGGCCTCTCGGGCACCGGCAAAACGACGCTCTCGGCTGACGCAGCGCGCACGCTGATCGGTGACGACGAAACCGGCTGGTCGCCGGAAGGCATCTTCAACTTCGAAGGCGGTTGCTACGCAAAGACGATCAATCTCTCGGCGGAAGCCGAGCCTGAGATCTTCGCGGCGACAAACCGCTTCGGCAGCGTGCTGGAAAACGTGCCGATCAACGCGGACACGCGCCTTCCGGATTTCACGGATCAGTCGAAGACCGAAAACACGCGTTCGGCTTATCCGCTGCACTACATTCCGAATGCTTCGAAGACCGGCCGCGCCGGTCATCCGAAGAACATCATCATGCTGGCCGCCGACGCCTTCGGCGTCATGCCGCCGATCGCCAAGCTGACGCCGTCGCAGGCGATGTATCACTTCCTCTCGGGCTACACCGCGAAGGTCGCCGGCACCGAAAAGGGTCTCGTCGGTGTCGAGCCGGAATTTTCCACCTGCTTCGGCTCGCCGTTCCTGCCGCGACACCCGACCGAATACGGCCAGTTGCTCAAGAAGCTGATCGCGGAACACAAGGTCGATTGCTGGCTCGTCAATTCGGGTTGGACCAGCGGCATCTACGGCGTCGGCCACCGCATGCCGATCAAGGCGACGCGCGCACTTGTGACAGCAGCGCTCGACGGCTCGCTGAAGAATGTCGAATTCCGCACCGACCCGTATTTCGGCTTCGCCGTGCCGGTCTCCGTTCCGGGCGTCGATGCCAAGCTGCTCGATCCGTCGAAGACGTGGGCTGACCCGAAGGAATTCGACGAGACCGCGAAGAAGCTGGTCCGCATGTTCCAGAAGAACTTCGAGAAGTTCGAAAAGCACGTCGATGCGGATATCCGCGCAGCGCAGCCGGAAGTAAAGATCGCGGCCGAGTGATTTTAAGCGGGCTTGACCCGCGGTTGTATCTTCTTCACGACAAAGGCTCGGAGCGATCCGGGCCTTTTTCTTTGGTGGCGTGATGCAAGTTCTGGTGATCGGTGCTGGTGTGGTTGGGCTCGCCTGCGGTCGCGCGCTCGCGCGCGACGGGCACGACGTGATTGTCGCTGAAGCGACGCTCGGCATCGGCAACGGCGTCTCCTCGCGCAACAGCGAAGTCATCCACGCCGGCATGTACTACCCGACGGATTCGGTGCGCGCCGAACACTGTATTCGCGGCCGCCGCATGCTCTACGATTTCTGCGTCTCGCACGGCGTGCCGCACAAGAAATGCGGCAAGCTCATCGTCGCGACCAACGATGCCGAGTTGAAGAAAATCGAGACCATTCACGCGCAAGGTCTGAAGAACGGCGTCGAAGATCTCACGTTCATCGGCGCCAACGCGATCCGCGCGCTCGAGCCCGAGCTCTTTTCCGTCGGCGCGATGCTGTCGCCGCAAACAGGCATCATCGACAGTCATGCGCTCATGCTCGCCTTCCAGGGCGACATGGAAGACCGCGGCGGCATGATCGCATTCGGCGCGAAGGTTGAGCGTCTTGTGCCGACGGCTGCGGGCTGGGACGTTTATGTTGCGGGCGACGAGGAGCCGATGCTTGCCGACGCTGTCGTCAACAGCGCGGGCCTTGGTGCGCAGGCTGTCGCGCGCGTGACCGAGAGTTATCCGCAGGCGCGTGTGCCGCGTCTCGTCTTCGCGAAGGGCAACTATTTCGGCTACACGGGGCGCCCGGTGTTTCGCCATCTGATCTACCCGGCGCCGGTCGACGGCGGTCTTGGTACGCACGTGACGCTCGACCTCGCCGGCCGCATGCGGTTTGGACCGGATGTCGAGTGGATCGACGAGGAGTTCTACGCCGTGAATCCGGCGCGCGCGGAGTCGTTCTACGCACGCATCCGCACTTATTGGCCGGGATTGCCGGACGATACGCTCGTACCGGACTATGCCGGCATTCGCCCCAAGCTCACGGGGCCCGGCGAGACGGCGGCGGATTTCGTGATCGAAACGCCGGAGCAGCACGGCGTCGCGCGGCTCGTCAATCTGTTCGGGATCGAGTCGCCAGGACTAACGAGCGCAATTTCTATCGCCGACACGGTTGCGGCAGCGCTGCGCGAGTGAACGCTGCTTAGTTGAAGAACGGGAAGAATGGGAAGCCGGAGCGCTGCGGCTGCGGCTGCGGAGCCTGCGGGCGTGGACGTTGTTGCGGCGGCGGCGCGGCCTGCTGCGGCTGTGCGGCGCTCGGATCGAGCCGCGACGCCGGTGTGGCCGGCACGGCCGACGGGTCTACTTGAATCTCCGAGAGCTTCTGCTTCAGCGCCTGGTTGGCTTTGTTGATGTCGCCGATCGGCGTGAAGTCGGCCGTCCGATACGGGAATTGATTGGAGCCGCGGAACTGCGTCGGACCGGTCGCCAGCATCACGACATCGCCGGCGCGCAATGTCGGATCGGATTCGACATCGATCTGCGCGAGACCGCCCGGACCTTTGCCCGTGCAAGTGCAGTTATCGACATTGCGATCGCGATAGACGAACGCGTTCGGCAGATCGCTGTAGCGCGAGCCGTCGTTCGCGGACGCGTATTGCATGTTGGAGCCGTTGAAGACCTTCGTCTCCGCCTGCGGGCAGAGCGCCGCGCACACCTGCGCGCTGTCCAGTGCGCGGCCGGAGACCGAGCGCGGCACCGGGAAGTGACGGCCGTCGCAGAGGCGCACGCATGAAACGCCGCTGCCGGCAGTCTGGCGCGGTTCGGCATCCGGGTAGCCGCCTGGATTTTGCGGATAACGGTCGTCACCCGGATTGTCAGGTGTCGAGCGCTGCGGCTGGCGGCCGATGCCGAGCGCGCCGAAGATCTCGCCGAGCAAGCCTTGCGCTGCTGCAGGTTGCGGAACGCCCCACGCGATTGCGACCGCGATGAGCGCGGCGCTGCCGAGACGTTTGAATGACCGGTCAAAACTCAACGGTCGGCTCCCCTACGCTGCCAATGAGCAGCCACTGAACAACCCCGGAACGCCGGGCGGGTTCGCGAACGCCGAACACAACGCGATTCGCATCAACCCTAGACCGCGAAGGTGAACGAGACATGAGGACGCCGAAAGGGGGCTAACCCTCTGATTCGCTTTCCGTTTCGCATCGGCGCGCAGACGAAGCGACGACCGATCGACCCGTTGTAGGAAGCAGTTGTGTCCGTCTCGTGGCTGACCGCACATCGCCTCCCGAGATTGCTGATGAGAGGCGACGCGGCGAATGGTAGCATCACGCTGCCGAATCCTTGTCCGGGACCTTACGACCATGCGCGTCCTCTCCGCGATGTTGCTGAGCCTCACCGCGATATTCGCCGCGACCTGCGCCATGGCGGCGACGCGCCTGACACCGACCGAGATTCAAACTTCGTTCTTCGACGGCAAAGCCTTCACGGCGACGACACCGTCCAAGATCGAATTCAAACTGACTTTCACGCCGGACGGAAAGGTGACGCGCGATCCTGTGGGCAAGTCCGGTACCAGAGGTGAAGGCACGTGGAAACTCTCGAAGGACGGCTTCTGCACGATCTGGAAAAACGCGAAGCAGAGTTGCTTCACGCTCGTCGTCGCCGGTGCGAACAAATGGACCGTGATGCGCGGCCCGGCCAACGTCGCGACGTGGAGCCGTTAGCTCTCGGCTGTCATCCCGCCGAGTGAGTTTGCGAAGCAAACCGCGAGTGCCGGGATCCATAATCCCTGTGCTCAACTGTGAATTGCTGTGATTATGGATTCCGGGCTCGCGAGCGCTTGCGCGCACGCGCCCCGGAATGACCAGTTACTGATGCACCGATAAGTCTCGTATGCCGGCGTTCGTGCCGGTGAGCGGATTGTCCGCGTCGTAACCGTAATCGAGTGTCGCGAAACGCATCGCGCGCGCGTCGATCATCAGCATGCGGCCGACAAGGCCTTCGCCGAATCCAACGATTTCGCGGATAACTTCGAGCGCCATCATCGAACCGACGACGCCCGTGAGTGCGCCAAGAATGCCTGCTTCCGCGCAGGCCGGCACCGTGCCGGGCTCCGGCGGCTCAGGGAACAAGCAGCGATAAGTCGGGTTCAGCGTTCCGTCGGCGCGTTTCTCGTGCGCGCGGATCGTCGTGAGCGTGCCGTCGAAAATTCCGACAGCGGCAGTGACCAGCGGACGCTTCGCGAAGTAACAAGCGTCGGAGACAAGATAGCGTGTCGCGAAATTGTCGGCGCCATCCATCACGATATCGTACTGCGAGATGATCTCGATCGCGTTGGCGGCGTTCAGCCGCGTCGCATGCGTCACGACTCGAACGTGCGGGTTAAGCGCCGCGATCTTCTCGGCAGCGCTCTCGACCTTCGGCCGGTCGACATCCGGCGTCGCGTGAATGATCTGCCGCTGCAGGTTCGAGAGCGACACGACGTCGTCATCGATGATGCCTAGGGTGCCGACGCCCGCGGCAGCGAGATACATGAGCGCGGGAGCGCCGAGGCCACCGGCACCGACGATCAGCACGCGCGCAACCTTCAGCTTCGCCTGACCGGGCCCGCCGACCTCGCGCATGACGATGTGGCGCGCATAGCGCTCGAGTTCCTCGGCAGAGAACATTGTGCACTCGACGTAGCCCGGATGGAGCGCAGCGAAATCCGGGGCCACAGGACGATCCTGGATTGTGCTTCGCTCCATCCAGGCTACACGGCGGATATATCGTCTGGATTTCCACACACAAGCCGTTTTCCCGCCCGGATCGTTCCGCTAGCTTGGCGAGCCAAGAACCACAGAGGTCCACGATGAGGCTGGTCGGCGCCGCCCTATTCTTCAGTTTTGCTGCCACGACGGCGTTGGCGCAGACGCAACCGCAATCGCAGCGGCAACCCCCGAAGCCTCCCGCACGCCCGGCTCAGGGACAGCCGCCTGCCGCCGCCAAGCCGCAGGACCCGGTCGCGGCGTCCTATGTCGCGCTGCCGGAAGCCGAGCGCATCGCGATCCAGACCGACCTCATCTGGAGCGGCGAATATAACGGCCTCGCCACCGCAGATTTCGGCGCGCGCGCCATCGCGGCCGTGAAAGCTTTTCAGAAGCGGCTCGGCACGAAGGAGACTGGCGTTCTCAATCCCAAGGAACGCGGACAACTCGCCGCTGCGGCGCGCGCGAAGCGCGACGCCGTCGGCTGGCGTATCGTCGACGACCTTGCGACCGGTGCACGCATCGGCATTCCGACCAAGACGACACCGAACACCGCCGTCGCCGGAAGCACGTCGCGTTATTCGTCCGCGCAGAGCGATGTCGTGATCGAGAGCTTCCGCATCGCGGAGCCGTCGACAACGCTAGCGGCGGTTTACGACGCGCAACGGAAAGTGCCGGACAGCAAGATCACCTACAACGTGATCCGCGGCGACGCCTTCACGATCTCGGGCATGCGCGGCCTCAAGAAACTCTACATGCGCGGGCAATTCAAAGGCGGCGAAGTGCGCGGCTTTTCGATTGTCTACGATCAGGCCGTCGACACCATCATGGAGCCGGTCACGGTCGCGATGGCGAGCACCTATCAGGCCTTCCCGGCAACGCCGATCGCGAACCTGCCGCCGCCCCGCCGCAAGATCGAATACGGCAGCGGCGCGTTCGTTAGCGCGGACGGCCACATCATCACGTCGCGCGAGATGACCGAGGCCTGTCAGACTTACACGATCGCGGGCTATGGTCCGGCTGATCGCGTTGCCGAGGACAAGGATCGCGGGCTTGCACTACTACGCGTTTACGGTGCGCGCGATGTGAAACCGCTTGCGCTCGGTGATGCGAGTTCTGCGCCGAGCGGCACGCTCGTGGGTGTTGCCGATCCGGATCGGCAAAGCGGAGGCGGAAATGTCTCGACGCTACCGCTGCGCTTCGTTGCCGGGACAGGTGCGCGCGCCGCGCTCGATCCGACGCCGGGGCTCGGTTTCGCAGGCGCGCCGATCGTCGACGCGAACGGCAGAATGCTCGGTATCGCGGATGTCAGCACTGTGGCGGTAGCGGGTGCGGCCGGCGGTTCCTTCGCTACGCTGATCCCGTCGGACGCCGTAAAAGCGTTCCTCGCGGCGCAGAAAGTTCCGGTCGCGGCGACCGGCACAACCGACGCAAAAATGGCAGCTGTGCGCATCATCTGCGTGCGCAAATAAGCGCCGGGGTGGCCTTGCGTCCGTCAGGGTGGTAACCACTCGGCGTACCCAAGAAAGCTCAAAGCACGCATGGCTGCGATCAAAAAAGGCGACCGCATTTTCCTGGTCGACGGCTCCTCGTTCGTCTTCCGCGCTTACTTCCAGTCGATGAATCAAGACCGGAAGTACAACGCGCGCTCGGACGGGTTGCCGACTGGTGCCGTGCGCCTTTTCTGCGTCAAGCTACTGCAGTTCATTCGCGACGGCGCAGTCGGCATCAAGCCGACGCATCTCGCGATCATCTTCGACAAAACAGAAGATACGTTCCGCCGAGAGATTTATCCGGAATACAAAGCGCATCGGCCGGACCCGCCGGACGAATTGATCCCGCAGTTTCCGCTGATGCGCGAGGCCGTGCGCGCGTTCGGCCTCATCCCGGTCGAGCAAGGCGGCTTCGAGGCCGACGACATCATCGCGGCCTATGCCTGCCAGGCAGCCGACGCCGGCGCCGAAGTGCTGATCGTCTCGTCCGACAAAGACCTGATGCAGATGGTGCGCCCCGGCGTCACCTTCTACGACTTCGAGTCCGGCATCAAAGGCAAACCAGGTTATCGGCCCGAACGCCGGCTCGACCGCGACGGCGTGATCGAGAAATTCGGTGTGCCGCCCGAGAAAGTGCCGGACGTGCAGGCGCTGATCGGCGATCCGACCGACAACGTGCCGGGTGTGCCGGGTATCGGCATCAAGACCGCATCGCAGCTCATCAACGAATACGGCGATCTGGAGTCGCTGCTTGCGCGAACGGCCGAGATCAAGCAGCCGAAGCGGCGCGAGACGCTGGAGCAGAATGCAGAGGCGGCGCGCCTTTCGAAGAAGCTCGTCACGCTCGACTGCAACATGAAGGTCGACACGCCGCTCGAAGACCTCGTCGTACCGGAGCTCGATGCGAAGCATCTGCTCGGCTTCCTCAAGGCGATGGAATTCACGGCGATCACCAAACGCGTGTCGGATCTCTACGAGGTCGACGCAAGTCAAGTAGAGGCCGATCCGCGGCTTGCGCCGGATGGCTCGGCGACGGCCGACCTGCTCGCCGGTGTCGATCCCGACAGTGACGAGAAGCCGGCTGCGACTGCTTCGGCACCTGCGAAGCCGAAGACGAAAAAGGATCTCGACCTCGGCGCCGATCTGACGCCGCAAGGGCTCGCGGCACAGCGCGCCGCTACGGCGAAGAGCGCGAAGATCGATCGCGCGGCCTATACGATCATCGACGACGCCGCGAAGCTCGAGCGCTTCCTCGAGCGCGCTTTCGATGGCGGCGTGCTGTCGATCGAACTTCTCACATCCTCGCCTGACCCGATGGTCGCGGAAATCGTCGGTATTGCACTCGCGATCGCGCCAGGCGACGCTGCTTACGTTCCGGTCGGGCATCGTGCCGGCAACGATCTGCTCTCCGGCGGCGGCCTAGCGCCGGGGCAATTGCCTGTCCGCGACGTCATCGCGCGGCTTGCGCCGCTGCTGCGCACCAAGGGCGTGATGAAGATCGGTCACGATCTTAAGCCCGACATCACGGTGCTGGCACAGCACGGCCTCGACGTCGTGTCTTTCGACGACATTCAGCTGATCTCGTATGTGCTCGATGCGGGCCGCGAGTCGCATGGGCTCGATTCACTCGCCGAAGCGCATCTCGGCCACACGAGGCTCAAGCACGGCGAACTGATCGGCAAGGGCCGCGATCGCGTCGCGCTCGACAACATCGACATCACCCGCGCGGCCGCTTACGCAGCAGAAGCCGCGGATGTGACGCTGCGGCTGTGGCGCGTGTTCAAGCCGCGCCTCACCGCGGAGCGCATGACCACTGTCTACGAGACGCTGGAACGACCGCTCGTGCCGGTGCTGTCACGCATGGAACGTAGCGGCATTGCGATCGATCGTGCGATGCTGGCGCGGCTCTCCGGCGATTTTGCGCAGACGATGGCGCGCGTTGACGACGAGATCGCAGAGCTTGCGGGCGAACGCTTCAATCTCGGCAGTCCGAAGCAACTCGGTGACATCCTCTTCGGCAAGATGCAGTTGCCGGGCGGCAGCAAGACCGCGACCGGTGCATGGTCGACGCGCGCGAACGTGCTCGAAGAACTCGCCGAACAAGGCCACGTTCTGCCGGAACGCATTCTTGAATGGCGGCAAGTCTCGAAGCTCAAGTCGACTTACACGGACGCGCTACCGACTTACGTCAATGCGCAGAGTAATCGCGTGCACACGAGCTACGCGCTCGCCGCGACGACGACGGGCCGCCTCTCCTCCTCCGAGCCGAATTTGCAGAACATCCCGATCCGCCGCGAGGACGGACGTAAGATCCGCAAAGCCTTCGTTGCGCCGAAGGGACACAAGCTCGTCTCCGCCGACTATTCGCAGATCGAGCTACGGCTCCTCGCCGAGATCGCCAACGTGCCGACGCTGCGGCAAGCCTTCCAGGACGGTGTCGACATTCACGCAATGACGGCGTCCGAAATGTTCGGCGTGCCCGTGAAGGACATGCCGTCCGACGTGCGGCGGCGCGCCAAGGCGATCAACTTCGGCATCATCTACGGCATCTCGGCTTTCGGCCTCGCCAACCAGCTCGCGATCGGCCGTGACGAAGCCGGCGCCTATATCAAGAAATACTTCGAGCGCTTTCCCGGCATCCGCGACTACATGGATGAGACGAAGGCGTTCTGCCGCGACCACGGTTTCGTCGCGACGATCTTCGGCCGCAAGATGCACTATCCGGAGATCAAGGCATCGAATCCGTCATTGCGCGCATTCAACGAACGCGCCGCCATCAATGCGCGCTTGCAAGGCAGCGCTGCCGACATCATCCGCCGCGCGATGATCCGCATTCAGCCGGCGCTCGATGCCGCCAGCCTGTCAGCTAAGATGCTGCTGCAGGTGCACGACGAACTTGTGTTCGAAGTGCCTGACGGCGAAGTCGAAAAGACGTTGCCGGTGGTCAAGCGCGTGATGGAAGAGGCGCCGCTTCCGGCTGTCGCGCTGCGAGTTCCGCTGCAGGTCGACGCCCGCGCGGCCGACAACTGGGACGAGGCGCACTAAGAGTTCGTAAAGGTGGCTTATGTTTCGCATAGAACGGCTTTCGTGTATTATTTGATGATTGCTCATTATCTCCAATGAAGTTTTTGAGAGCTGTTTATGATCTCGATTTTTCGCACCGCAGCGGCTTGTCTTTTTGTTTCAATGTTATGTTTGGACACTGCAAGATCGCAATCTACCGTTGACGTAGATGGCGTATTCATTGGCAGCGTTTTACACGATGCAGTATCAAGGTTCTCAGGAGCCGTACCCGCTGGTCGCATAAGTCAAGAGCAGCGCAATTTTCAGTTCAAAGGCACTCTAGGCCAATCGTATTCGATTGATGCTTTTCACACACTAACGTTCCGCCAAGACTGGCCCGATGGGAAGGTCGACTTACGAAATCTTGCGTTTACAAGCTCCGTGCACCGCTATCAACTCTTTCAGATTACGCGCGAGTTGACATTTCCTCGTACAGCTCAACCTACTAAATCAGACGTCTGGCGGGCACTCAACGAAAAATATGGCGACCCGTCTGCGCTTTACTCCCGATACAACGGTAACGGCGTCGGTTGGGTGCTAGACGCCAATATGAAGGCTATTCCAATTGGGCCAAACAGTCTCAATCCACATGGGACTCTACCGCCACAACATCCAGCAAATTGTCTCCTGTTCGCATTTCCGTATCAGGGAGAATCTGCGAGCCATTCAAATGCAGACATTCTGAACTTCGGCTATACCAATCATCGGGTTGACAATCTTTGGCATTGCAGGATCGTCATTCTGGCGACTCTCTTCCCTGGCATGACTTCGGATTTGGTGAGCAAACTGACTATGACGGTCATTGATTTCAATTTGCTACGAGACGGCAACAAGATGGTTCGTGATGTGATTGATCAGCAGCTGCAGCAATCCCATCGTGAGTTTGCGCCGGGGCCACGACCACGACTCTGAAGCTATCTGCTATCTAGGAATTTCGATGCGCATTCTAATACTCGCAACAACTGTTGCATCTATTTCAATCAATTCTGCAATCGCTCAAAATCTGGAATCTGGTGGACTAAGAATTGGAACCAATCCGGCGGATCTGATTTCCCAGCTAGAACAGAAACAAGCAAATTATAGCAAAAATTACAGCCGAGTCCCTGTCCGATTAACAGCAACCGGAGACGCAACTTTTTTTTCTGACTATCTCGGTCAAGTATCCGGCTTTCGCGCTTTTTTTGAGTCCGGAGTTGCTCGCGTTACCGAGGGAGGGACCGTATATGAGAGCGAAACTTTTGACCCGCAAACTCGCGCACGCGTCCCAGCGATCCTGAAATATGGCGAACTCTTCTACGCTCTATACTCGTCTCCAGCGTCAGGCCATCGCCTTGTGGTATTGAAACGCGATCTCGTGTTCAGCAAGCAAAGCGATATTGAGGCCGGACGATTTCAGCCTTCGATGGATAGTATCCTACAAGGCTTAGTAACTCGCTATGGGACACCGAACGCGGACTTGAAGTGCTCCTCTGCCACCAACTTTCGGTTTCTATTTTTTTTCTTTCGCGGGGGCGCTCAGGTGCCCACAAAATTCCAGGAAAGTTTCGTAGTAGGGCGAGGAGATCAGCGCGCGTTTTGGGACGCCGAAAAAGCTCTTAAGCTGGACATCGGCTTGGGCCGCAACCCAGCGCAGCCAGATTACATTTCGTGGTGCGATTACTCATCTGCTTTGAATCGCGAGACGGCTCTTGTGGACACACAGCGATTCACTGCTGTCGATGCTATGATTCGCGTAGTACTGCAAGCTGGCACGACCGCTGATTTTGTCGGGCGGCTCCAGATAACTGTTTGGGACATGAAATTGCTTCGAGAGACCGCGGCAACAGATCGCAGCTATATCGATAGTGAATATGCCAAGGCGAAGAGAAGCGGTCCCGCCAAAGGCGCTGCGGCGCCGCTTTAGCATTTGGAAGCGCCAACATAACAACAAACTGAACATACGTTCAGCATTCGCACAGGCTAACCCACGGGATTACCTTCATAATTCAGCCTAATTGGGATGATCAGTTGTAGAAACTCGTGGGTTGCACGTATCTTGTTTCCACAGGCGCCGTTTCGGCCGCCATATCGGAGGGTTCCATGAAGAAGGGTTTGACGGCCCTGATGGCCGTTGGTGCTGTTGGCCTCACAATCGCTGCCAGCATGGGCGATGCGGATGCACAACGCCGCTATCGCGGTGGCAGCGGCGCAGGCGTCGCGGCCGGCATCATCGGCGGTATCGCAGCCGGCGCAATCATCGCTGGCGCAACGCAGCCGCGTTACTACGAGCCGGCTCCGGCTTATGGCCCGCCGCCGCGTTGGTGCTACGAGACGCAGCAGGTTTGGTCGAACCGATATCAGGACTACGTGCCGCGTCGCGTGCGCGTTCCTTGCTACTAATTCCGGCGAGCATTCGCTGATCGAACGGCCGGGCCCATCGCCCGGCCGTTTTGTTTTGTGGTCAACGCGACGACTGCATGTGGCGCAGCACGTCCGTGCTCGGCCAGCAATCGAGTTTGAGGCTGTTCGATTTCTGATACGCACCGAGCGCCGAGCGCGTCAGCATCCCGGCCCTGCCGTCGACTTTGTCTTTGTAGATTCCGCGCGTCGTCATGATCGTCTGCATCGCCTCGACATCGGCGGCGCGCACCTGCGTCGTCTTCGCCCACGGCGTGACGAACGCGCCGCCGCCGGCGATCCGATCCGCGACATTGCCGACGAAAAGCACATAGAGGTCGGAGAAGTTATAGTCCTTGAGCGCATAGTAATTCTTCGTTGTCAGGAATGCGGGGCCGTAGGTGCCTTCCGGCATCAGCAGCGACGCGGGCGCTTTGAGATCGGCGGCCGAAGGTTGGCGGCCAAGCGGCGCGTAGCCGCGCTGCACCCACTGCCCGATCGCGAAGGAATGCTCCGGCTGCGCGATCGTGCAATCGACATTTGCCGGCACTTTCACCTCGTAGCTCCAGCGCTGTCCGCGCTGCCAGCCGAGTTCCCGAATGTGGTTGGCGATTGTCGCCAGCGCATCCGGCACGGAATTCCAGACGTCGCGTTTGCCGTCGCCGTCGAAGTCGACAGCGTATTTGTAGAACCCGGACGGCAGAATTTGTGGATGGCCGAGCGCGCCGGCCCACGACGACTTCATCGCGGCCGACGTGATGTGGCCTTCCTGGATCATTTTCAGTGCGAGCAGAAATTCTTCGCGGAATTGATCCTTGCGGCGACCGAGATAAGCCTGCGTCGCGAGCGCGCGAAGCGCGGAATGCGGAAGTTTGGCCGCGCCGAAATTCGTCTCACGACCCCAAATCGCCAGCACGATCGAACCCGGCACGCCGAAGCGCTGCTCGATCGCAGCCAGCGTATCTTTATGCTTCGCCGCAAGTGCGCGCCCCTGCGCGGCGAGGTTGGCGAGCGATGTTTCCTTCAGATAGTCGGACGGTACCTGGACGAATTCGGCTTGCTCGCCGCGCTGCTTTTCCGGCCGCCCCGGATTCACGAGGTCGGGCAGCCCCAAGTCGGGCGAGAGGCTTTGTGTCTCACGCTCGAAGGTCGCGCGCGCGATGCCGAGCTTCTGCGCCTCAGGCCAGAGCGACTGGATAAACGCCGCAAAGCGAGCGTCTGATTGGGCTATCGCGGCTGGTGTTCCCGCTATGGTGCCCAAAGCGATAAGCAGTGCGCTCAGGTGTGCGCGCGTGCGATTCAATGCATACATGCGACGAGCATATATCAAGGATTGCGGCATGAAGTTGCTTGAGATGAAAACGGTCTACGAAGGCTGGACGAAACTCAGCGTCGGGCGCTTTCGCGCGGACGATGGCGTCGAATTCGGCCGCGAGATCGAGGATCACGGCTCTGCCGTCGGTGTGATGCCGTATGATGCCGAGCGGCGCTGTGCGATCCTAGTGCGGCAATTTCGCGCGCCGGTGTTCGCGCGCTCCGGTGGCATGAGCCTCCTCGAAGCTGCGGCCGGAATTCTCGACGAAGACGATCCGGAAGCCTGCGCGCGTCGCGAGGCAATGGAGGAGACCGGCCTAAAGCTCGGCACGCTCGAATTCGTCTCAGAAGTGGTGACTGCGCCCGGAATCTCGACCGAGACGATGCATCTCTATCTCGCGCCCTACACCGAGGCCGATCGCGTCGCCGCAGGCGGCGGTCTCGTCGACGAGCACGAGCGCATCGAAGTGATCGAGATGCCGCTCACCGAACTCGCCGCGATGGCGGACAACGGCACGCTGACGGATCTCAAGACGCTCGCGCTGGTGCAAACGCTGCGGCTGAGAAAGCCGCAACTTTTCGCGTGACCAACTAGCGCGAGAACTTCTTGTACTTGATGCGCTTCGGGATCGTCGAGTCGACGCCGAGACGGCGCTTCTTGTCTTCCTCGTAGTCCGCGAAGTTGCCTTCGAACCACTCGACGTGGCTGTCGCCTTCAAACGCCAGAATATGCGTCGCGATGCGGTCGAGGAACCAGCGATCGTGGCTGATGATAACGGCGCAGCCGGCGAAATCTTCTAGCGCTTCTTCGAGCGCGCGCAGCGTATCAACGTCGAGATCGTTGGTCGGTTCGTCGAGCAGAAGAACGTTCGCGCCGGACTTCAACATCTTCGCAAGATGGACGCGGTTGCGTTCGCCGCCGGAGAGTTGGCCGACCTTCTTCTGCTGATCGCCGCCCTTGAAGTTGAACGCGCCGCAATACGCGCGCGAGTTCACTTCACGCTTGCCAAGCATCAGCTGATCAAGGCCACCGGAAATTTCTTCCCACACCGTCACCTTGTCGTTCAGCGCATCGCGCGACTGGTCGACATAGCCGAGTTGAACCGACTCTCCGATCGCGATATCGCCTTTGTCGGCCTTGTCCTGGCCAGTGATCATCCGGAACAGGGTCGTCTTGCCAGCGCCGTTCGGGCCGATGACGCCAACGATGCCGCCGGGCGGAAGCTTGAACGAGAGATCGTCGATCAGCAGGCGATCGCCGTAGCCTTTAGTGAGGCCTTCAAAATTGATGACGTTCTGACCGAGACGCTCGGCGACCGGGATGACGATCTGCGCCGTGGTCGGTGCCTTGTCTGAGGCCTTCTTGAGCAGGTCTTCGTAGCGCTGATAGCGCGCCTTCGATTTTGCCTGACGCGCGCGCGGAGAAGCCGCGATCCATTCCTGCTCGGCGGCGAGCGTGCGCTGGCGCGCCTCGTCCTCGCGGCCTTCTTGCTGAAGACGCTTCTGCTTCTGGCCGAGCCAGGACGTGTAGTTGCCCTCGTAAGGGATGCCACGGCCGCGATCGAGTTCGAGGATCCAGCCCGTCACGTTGTCGAGGAAGTAGCGATCGTGGGTGACGATCAGGATTGCGCCCGGATAGTTGCGCAGATGACCTTCGAGCCAATTCACAGTCTCTGCGTCGAGATGGTTGGTCGGCTCGTCGAGCAGCAACAGTTCGGGTTGCTCGAGCAGCAACTTACAGAGTGCGACGCGGCGGCGCTCACCGCCCGACAGGTTGGTGACGTCGGCATTGTCCGGCGGGCAGCGCAAAGCGTCCATCGCCTGATCGACTTGGCTGTCGAGGTCCCACAGATTTTGGCTGTCGATCTGGTCCTGCAGCTGGGCCATTTCGTCGGCGGTTTCGTCCGAATAGTTGGCGGCGATCTCGTTGTAGCGATCGAGCAGCGCACGCTTGGCAGCGACGCCTTCCATCACATTCTCACGGACGTTTTTGTCTTCGTCGAGATGCGGCTCCTGTGGCAGGTAGCCGACGCGCACGCCGTCCGCCGCCCAGGCCTCACCGGTATACTCGGTGTCGGTGCCCGCCATGATGCGCAGCAGCGTCGACTTACCGGCGCCGTTGACGCCGAGCACGCCGATCTTCGCGTCCGGATAGAACGACAGATGGACGTTATCGAGGACCTTTTTGCCGCCCGTATAGGCCTTCGAGAGGCCGCTCATATGGTAGGCGAACTGACGACCGTTCATCGGCGATGACCATCACTAGGGCAACGAGGCGCCAAGCCTTATGGCCACGCCGAAATCCGCTGCCGGTTAAGGGGATTTGCCGCTGATGTAACGATCTCGGCCCGCAAGGGCAAGCGAGGGCTAGTTACAGACCTCGATGGTATCGCCGGTGAAGCCGCCGGCCGTTGCACGCGGGACGAAGCGGCAGCCGCGCGCGTCCGTTCCGGCCGGCCTTCCGGCGCCGCGAGCCGGGCGTTCGGCACGCGACGGTCGTTCGGCGCGCGCCGCGCGGCGATTTTCGGACCGCTGTTCGGCACGGCGGCGTTCGCGCTCCATGGCGCGGCGCTCCTGACGGGTGGGGGCGGCGTGACGGACCGGCTCGCGGCGGTTTGCGCGACCGCGCGGCTGTGCGGCCGGGGGCTGCTCGATGGCGACGCAGGTGTTACCTTGCGCTTCAAAGCCAGGTTGGCACGACAGCGGGCAGACCCGATATTCGTGACGTCGAAGCGCCGCCAACAGGCCGGGGCTGGGCTGGCTCGGGTCGAAACGCCAGCTTCCGTATTGATTGAAGAGTTCGACAGCCTGCGAGTCCGCCGGGGTCCACTGGCCGGTCGGCGCCGATACGCTACAGCCGACGCGGGCAAGTTCCGCCTGCACGATACTGATGGTTTCGGGATCCGGGATTGCCGGCGCGGCTGCAGCCGGAGGCGGCGCGGGCGCAGGCTGTGGGGCAACCTTCGGCGGCTCGGGCTTGGCGCCACCGTCATATTGGGCCAGCCGGGTCTTCGGGGCTTCCGCCAAGGCGGTCCCGATAGCGATGGCTGTGGCGATGGCAATGAGGGCGGTGGTGCGGAACGGGACCATGGGCGTCTTCTTTCACACTGCGGCCTTGGCATTTGAAGCCTAGCCTAGACCGGTCCGTCCATCCATCCCGGCCAAACCTTCGCCCCGTTCTATGGCGGCGGCGTGGCGGCGGATGTGACCTGCATCACAACTATGCTGAATCCCTCGGGGTGCGGATTCCGATTCCGCTAACCATCAGAACTCACGCTTCTTTTACGTGCATTTGAGACAATTGCCCGTGGTGAACCATTTGCCGGTTTCTCGCGACCAATGTTCGAGGCCGCTCATGGCCCTGAACCCCGAGTGAAGACGATGCCGAATCAAGGTCCCCTCGCCCAGCCCCGCAAAGCCCCGCGCTTCTTCCGCGCGCTCGGCCAGAATTGGCGCCGCCTGGTGAACGACCTGTTCGACCCCTATCATCCGGAGCGTCACTACATGCGCGGCCCGGGCCCGAAATGGCGCGCCAAACACGCGCTCGACGCGAAGGCCTAAGACTTCTCCGACATGACCCGGCGTTCGCGCGCATAGCGCAGCAAGGCTGCGTAGCGGTACAGCCCGTGCACGAATTTGCCGTACGGCATCGTCAAGAACAGCGCGAAGACGACGCCGAGATGCAACGCAAGCATCGTCCCCATTGCGGGTGTTGCGCGTAAAAACAGAAGTGCAAATCCCGTCAGGCTCGTCAGAAACAACATCGCGAGGAAGGCGACATCCATTCCGGCGCGTGGTTCGTCGCGCAGCTCTTCGTCGCGAGCCCATTTCTGCATGAGAAGCCCGGCGGGCCCGACGAGAAGCCCGATGCCGCCAAGGCTGCCGAGCAGCACCGGCAGATCGTACCAAGGATACGGCGCAACGCGTCCGAGTGCGTAGTGATAGAGCGTCGCGACGCTCGTGGACGCAAAGCACAGCATGAAGCCGTAAAACGTCGCGTGGTGGTAAACGCGGCGACGATCGTCCGGCTTTTCGTTTTCGTTGTGGCAGCCCGCCCCACCGCCATCGAGATAGCGCAGAGTCGCTGCATCGTGTCCGGCGCGGGCGAAATCGATCGGGCTTGCCGACGGTGCCGCGATGTCGCGCCAGAAATTGCGCAGGCCGAGCGCGAGAGCGACGAGCGCGAACAGGAATACGCCGCCGAATAGCGCGACCATCGCGTTGTGCGGCATCAGGCGGTAGAACGCGCCTTCTCCGATGTGCACGCCGAACAGTACCTTCGGATCGTGCCAGCCGACGAAGCCTGCGATGAAAACCGCGACGCTGAGCGCCGCAATGATGCTGACGGCGAGACCATTGCGATCGAACAGTGGCGCGAGCGCGCGCGGCCAAGCGTAAGCGCGGTACGAGTCCGCGCGCACGGCCGCGAGCACGCGCGGCACGTTGACGTCAAATTCATGCGGCGGCGAGAATTGGCAATCATAGTAGCAAGCGCCGCACGAATGGCAGAGATTGGCGAGATAGTTGAGATCGCCATCCCGGAATGATGTGCGCATCTCCATCGCGGGAAACACCGCGCACAGGCCTTCGCAGTAACGGCATGAATTGCAGATCGTCATCAGGCGATCGGCTTCGGTGAGGATTTGGCTGGCGTGAGCGCCAGGGCGCGAACCGGCGCGTTCAGTTGCGAGCATGGCGCGCGGCCTCCCCGCCCGCGATACGTCCGAAAACAGCGCCGATCGTCATGCCGATGCCGGCCGCATAACCTTGCCCGAGCACATTGCCGGCCATGATCTCGCCCGCCGCATACATATTGGCGGACGGTTTGCCGTCCCGCATCACGATGCGCGCCTCACGTGTCACGCGGGTGCCGAGATACGTGAACGTGATGCCGGGCCGCACCGGGTAAGCGTAGAACGGCGCGTTTTCGATGCGGCGCGCCCAGTGCGATTTCGGCGGCGCGATGCCTTCTGTACGGCAGTCGTCGAGAATCTTGTCGTCGAAGGTGCCGGGCCGAACGGCGGCGTTGAATGTCGTCACGGTCTGCGCGAGTCGCGCCGGATCGAGGCCGAGTTTGCCGGCGAGCTCCTCGATCGTTGCGCCGACGATCGGCGGATAGAGCGACGGCATGAACATATTGAGCACCGACGCATCGAAGACGATGTAGCCGATCTGATCCGGCTGTCCGGCAACGAGGCGGCCCCAAATCGCATAGCGCTTCGGCCAAATGTCCTCGCCTTCGTCGTAGAAGCGTTCGGCATTCTTGTTGACGACAATGCCGAAGATCACACAGTCGAGCCGCGTGATGATGCCGCCGTCGAATTTCGGCGCACGCGCATCGATCGCGACGGCGTGGCATTGCGTCGGATCGCCGACTTCCGCAACGTCCGAGTCCAGCAACATACGCAGCACCGTGCCGCGATTGTTGCGCGTGCCGCGGATGAGGAAATTGTCGGCTGCATCGCCCCAATATTGCTTGAGCCATTCGATGTTAGACTCGAACCCGCCTGCGGCAGCGACAAGCGTCGCGGCGCGCACGGTCTCGGTACCAAACGTCGCCGATAGAAACATGCCGTCTTCGATGTCGAGGCTTGTCACCTCGGCCTCATAGCGAATGTCGACGCCAAGCGCCTCTGCCGTACGGTAAAGCGCGTTGAGCATAGCGCGGCCGCCGCCCATAAAGAACGAATTGGTGCGGCCGAGGCTGAGTGTGCCGCCGAGCGAGGGCTGAAAGCGGACGCCCTGCTCGGGCATCCAAGCCAGCATGTCCTTCGACCGCGCGATCATGTGGCGGGCAAGCGCCTCGTCGGTCTGCCCTTGCGTGACGCGCTGAAGGTCGTCCCAAAATTCTTCTTCGGGGTACGGACCGCTCAGCGTGTCGGTCGCGGCGTCGTGGGCGCAACGCATGTTGCGGGTGTGGCGCGTGTTGCCGCCACGATAGAATTTGTCGGCAGCTTCGAGAACGAGAACCGACGCTCCGGCCCGGCGCGCCGCGATGGCGGCGCAGAGCGCGGCGTTGCCGCCGCCAACGACGAGGACATCGTATTTGGCGGCAAATCCCACGCTACTTTTTCTTTGCTCGCTCGATCGACTCAGTGATCAGCTTCTTCGCCTCGTCCGCATCTCCCCAGCCAAGCAGCTTCACCCACTTGCCGGGTTCGAGATCTTTGTAGTGCTCGAAGAAGTGCTGGATCTGCTCGATCGTGATGTGCGGGAGTTGCGTGTAGTTCAGCACATGCTCGTAGCGCTGCGTCAAGCGCGTCACCGGCACCGCGATGATCTTCTCGTCGCCGCCCGAATTGTCTTCCATCCGCATGACGCCGATCGGGCGCACGTTGATGACCGCGCCGGGAACGATCGGCCGCGTGTTGGCAACCAGAACGTCGATCGGATCACCATCATCCGACAGGGTGTGCGGGACGAAGCCGTAATTGCCCGGATAGCGCATCGGCGTATGCAGGAAGCGGTCGACGACGAGCGTGCCGGCCTCCTTGTGCATTTCGTATTTGATCGGCTCGCCGCCAATCGGAACCTCGATGATGACGTTGACGTCCTCGGGCGGGTTATCGCCGATCGCAATCGCTTCAATGCGCATAAAGAAACTCCCTACGGAACAATGCTTTCGTGGCCTATTCGGAGGCTTTCCGAACTTCTATGATGGCCATATGTCAGATACCTTTAACAAGCCATGACAGCAACTTTGGGCTTGGTCCTCGCGGTCAGCGAGCGAGCTTCATCATGGCCTCTTCCCGACGATTTGGCGGGCGAGGATCTCGCTAAGGCCCGACGACGCTTTCCACCGGCGCCGCCTTCGCCAGCAGCACCTCGGCAATTGCCTGGATGTCGTCGAGGCCGATGACCGGGACTTTTGCTTCCGGCAAAGCGACGTCGGCCGCGATCGCCACGATCATGTCGTCGCCGGGCGACAGAAGCGGCTTTCCATTTGCGGCACGATGAATTTCAAGCTTCGGATGCGGACCGCGTTTGAAGCCCTCGATCAGCACCAGATCGACTGGGCTGAGCTTCTGCAGGAGTTCCGTGATGGGTGGCTCAGGCGCATCGCGCAGTTCATGCATGAGCGCCCAACGGTTGTCCGAGGAAATCAAGACCTCCGTGGCGCCAGCTAAGCGGTGCTCGTACGAATCCTTCCCCGGCTTGTCGACATCGAAGGCATGATGAGCATGCTTGAGCGTCGAGACGGTCAGTCCGCGGGCGATCAGCACCGGGATCAACTTTTTGACGAGCGTCGTTTTACCGGCACCACTCCAGCCCGCCAGCCCAATGACCTTCATGCACAAAACTCGTGCGCGCAACGAACCGTTTTGGTTGTACCGAAGCTGAAATGCATCTTTCCAGTTGGCCCGGCGGAGCGATTGCGGTCAAGCGGCTCCGGCCTCCCAACCAAGCCACCACTCCAGTAATTCGTTGCGTCGTGCGGAAAAACCATCGGAAACCTGCTGATCTTTCGGATTGCGGCGATATAATCGCTTCGGCTGCGCTGTCTTTGCAGCGGTTCGGCGTTTTCTCGCGTTCGACTGGTACGGATGTTGATTGTCCGTAGGGCGGTCCGGTACAAGGCCTCGTCTTCATTTTTGCTCGATAAGAGCGCAATCTCGTTTCGATGTTCAAACAAAGTCGTGCCGGTTGCGGCACGAAGCGCGGGACGTGAGGCCAAAGGACGGCGATGGCAAATAATCCACAGCGGCTCCAGGACACGTTCCTCGATCACCTGCAAAAGAACGCGACGCCGATCACGATCTTCCTGATCAACGGCGTGAAGCTGCAGGGCGTCGTGACGGGTCACGACAATTTCTGCATCATGCTCGGACGCGAGGGCCAAGCGCAGGCCGTCTACAAACAGGCGATCTCGACGATTACGTCGAACTACCCGATCGAGCTGTGGGAAGACGCCCCGCCGAAGGACAAGCCGGCACGGCCGGCTCCGCGCGCGACCGCAACGCGCGCCGTCGTCGTCGAGCGTCGGCCGCTGACACGCAAGCCGCCGCCGCGCTGATCAGGCGATCTTGCGGACGCGGCACGCCTCCGCGATTGCAACGAACACATGGTAAAAAGTGCTCGCCGGCATCACGTCGGTGAGTGCGTTGCCGTCGGCATCGAACTGATCGATCCAGCCGCCGGGAACGAAGCGTCCTTCCGGCGCGAGATAATGCCGGTACAAGCGCTCGAGCGCCGCTGTCGTCTCACGCCGGCTCCCACCGCCCTCTTCCGCAACCGTCAACGCCTTCGCGTATTCGGTCTGCGGCCAGCAGCGATGCTTCTTCGGATGCTCTGCTCCGTCGAGTCGCACTTCGTCGTAGAGCAGGCCTGTGCGCTCGTTGCGATAGCGCGACGCAAAGCTTATGAAGCGATCCGGAGCCGGACCCGGCTCTAATCCGGCGAGCGCCTCGTGACGGCGCAGGAGCCAAGCCCATTCGGCATGATGTCCGGGCTCGACAGGATCTTTCCGTGATCGCAGATCCCACGTGTCGGTGAAGAATTCGCCCAGCGCGCCGTTATCCTCGATGATGAAGTGCTCGTTGAGAAAACCGCGCAGCAATGCGGCGCGCCTTAGCGCATCCGGGTACGAGATCGTTTCGTGCAAGCCCAGCATCGCTTCGAACGCGTGCATATGCGGGTTCTGCCGGCGCGGCAGCGCGCGCGGAATGCCTTCGTAAAATGTGCCGTCTGGCGCCGTCAGATGCTCGTCGAAGAAAGCGAGATTGGCATCGATGAGCTTGACGATTTGAGCGTCATTCGTGATGCGTGCGAGCCAGCCGAGCGCAAGCAAGATGAAGGCGTGCGCGTAAGTATCGCGACGTGAGTCCTGAACGGTTCCGTCGGCGCCGATGAGAAAGACATAGCCCGGCTGCCCGTCAGGCGATGCGTATCGCTTTTGCATCGCATCGAGCGCCTCGAGCGCCATCGCCTTGCCATCGAACCAGCCCAGTGCGGTCGCATGTGCGTACACGTAGATCTGCCGCGCCTGCACGGTAAGTCTACGCGGGGCATCAGCATCCGCATGGCCATCCAGATGGAGCCGTTCGTAGAAACCGCCGTTCGTTCGGTCGCGACCAGCGGTTGCCCACAATGGCAGCGCCGAATTGATCGCCCACGAACGGAGCGTTTGCGCGATATCGTCTTGGGTTTGGCTATCCATTTATTTACTGTCGAGAACTTGTTTGATGTCGGCGGCCCGCGACAGCGGCGCCGTGAATGTGCCCTCCGCGGTCGCGATCAGGACAGCGTCGCGCAAACCCATCGCGGCAGCCGGGATCCCGTCAGTGATGACGAGCGATCCTTTGCAATCTTCGAGCTTCGCGTTGCCAACGACCGCGTTTCCTGACGCATCCTTCTCCAGGACGTCATAGACGGCGGACCAGTTGCCGACATCCGACCAGCCGAACGCCGCCGGCACCGTTGCGACGCGCGCGCTCTTTTCCATCAGTGCGAAATCGATCGAGGTGCGCCGTGCATCCTTGAATGCATTGCCAAGCGTCAGCGTGTCGGCTTCGGCGACACCATTGGCCACCGCCTCCGATGCCGCAGTCCAGATGTCAGGCATATGCTCCGCGGCTTCGCGGGCGAATGCATCGGCGCGAAAAACGAACATGCCGCTATTCCAATCGAAAGTGCCGGCCGCGAGATAGCGCTCGGCAGCGGCTTGCGCCGGCTTTTCGTGGAAGCGCGTCACGGCGAAAGCGCCCTCCGATTTGGGAATCGCAGCGCCGCGTTCAATATAACCGAAGGCTGTCGACGGAAAGGTTGGTCGGATGCCGAATGTTGTCAGCCAGCCGTGTCCAGCGACTTTGCCAGCCGATTCTAACGACGCCTTGAAGGCAGCTTCGTCAGGAATGAGATGATCGCTGGGCAATACGGCAATCGTCACATCGCTACCATGCAAGGTAGCAATACGCGCGACACCAGCCGCGATCGCCGGTGCTGAGTCGCGACGCGCCGGCTCCAAAACGATGTCGCAACCAGAGTTCGCCGCGTCTTCGAGGTCTTCGCGCAAAACGGTGACGAGACCGCCATTCGTCACGAGAACGAAATCTTCGATACCGCAACCTTGGAGCCGACTCATAGTCAGCTGAAACAGTGAGCGCGCCCCGAACAATCTTAGGAATTGCTTTGGCCGAGCGTCACTGGACAGGGGCCACAACCGCGTCCCCGCTCCACCCAAAAGCACCATTGCGACGATTTTTTCGCTTTTTTTCACGCGAGCGCCAACCCCGAGTTCCTGACCTGCGGGTTCCGTCTATAAACGAGTGGTGTTACACCCCCGTAAAGCGATCTCCGCGATTTAGCCGCGAAACCGAATATGATATCGCATGCACCGGCTTTGCGATCGCAGGGCCCCACGCGCGATTGGATTTTCATGCGACGCTTCATTTGCCTTCTTATGTTGCCGGTCTTAGCGGCCTGTACGCATGACCTCGGTGTCGCGAACTACGCGATAGTGGTGCACGAGAAGTACAATCACCTCAAGTGCCCGGAAATAAAAGCACAAATGGCTGGCATTGATGGCAACATTAAGCGGCTGGAAGGACTGCAAGCGAAGGCCGGGCAATCGTCCGTCGGCAGCTTTGTCGGCGCTACCACCTACGGCCCGGAGCTCACTGAAGCACACGGCAATCTCAGAATTTTAAGGCAGACCTACGCGACGAAGAATTGTGACGCCGCGCCGAAGACTTAAGTTCAGCGAAGCGCTGCGCGAACCGCGTCGACGATGCGATCCTGCGTCGGGACTTCGAGATATGGGTGCATCGGAAGACTGATGACTTCGTGCGCGAGGGCCTCGCAAATCGGAGCGCCGTTACCGGCCACCAGATTGTTCTTGTAGGCCTCCTGATGATGCATCGGCTTGCGATAGTAGATCGCGGTCGGGATGCCTACCGCCTTCAGCGTTTCGGCAAGCGCATCGCGCTGCTCGGGCTTCACGCGGATCGTGTACTGCGCCCAGACCGACGTTGCGCCATCGATAACATGCGGCACCGTGACAATGTCGCTTAGCGCCGCATTGTAGCGGGCGGCGATTTCGTTGCGCTTCGCGATCTCGTCGCGGAAGATCTTCAACTTCTCGATCAGCACAGCGGCTTGAATCGTGTCGAGTCGGCCGGTCATCCCGATGCGAACGTTGTCGTATCGATCGACACCTTCGCCATGAACACGCAGCGAGCGCAGAATGGTGTCCAGTTCGGTATCGTTAGTGAAGATCGCGCCGCCGTCGCCGTAACAGCCGAGCGGCTTTGCCGGAAAGAAACTCGTCGCGGTCGCCATGCCGATGTTGCCGATCGAGCGGTCGCGATACGAACCGCCAAACGACTGCGCAGCGTCGCAGAGCATCCAAAGACCATGCGCCTCGCATACGGGCTCGATCGCATCATAGTCGACGGGCTGACCGAAGAGATCGACCGGGATGACGCCGACCGGGTCTAGCCCGTGCTTTTTCGCGGTCGCGATGCCAGCTTCCAGGCTGCGCACATCCATGTTGAACGTATCCGCATGGACGTCGACAAAGACTGCGGTCGCGCCGAACCAAGCAATCACTTCGGCGGTGGCGGCGAAAGTGAAAGCTGGGCACAGCACTGCCTGGCCGGCTTTGAGTTCCTTCGCCATCAAAATCAACGCGAGCGCGTCGGTGCCGTTCGAGCACGAGACGACATGCTTGGCGCCGCAGAATTCCGACAAGTCGGACTCGAGCGTGCGCACCTCTGGGCCTAGGATGTACTGCCCATGCGCCAATACGCGTTCGATCGCTTGCGACACCTGCGGCTGCAGCAGCTGCTGCTGGGCCTTGAGATCGATAAACGGGACAGGTATCGGCGCGTGCTTGTTCATGATGCGGACAATTACTCCTCTGTGATCGGGATGAATAGGTTTTATGCCGCCTGCGAGCAAGCAATACGGGACCAGCGTGATTCACGTTTTGCCTCAGTATCTTGCGTTTCGTGACCAAGACACCTTCAACAGACTTGAGAATCCGTCCCTCGCAGCCAATAAAGACATCGAGGGCTGAAGGATGATTCACAAGGTTTGGCGATGACGGGGCTGCCGGCAGCGGTTTGCGCAGCGGCCATCTGCGGCGTTGTTGTTTGGCTGCTGCTGAAGCCGGTCGTGCCTTGGCTCGCGCGCCGCGCTGTCGCTCAGGTGACCACGCGTTCGAGCCACATCAAACCGACGCCGCAAGGTGGTGGGCTTGTGGCTGTTCCGGCTGCTCTCGCCGGATCTGTGGTGCTGCAGTTTTTCATCGCTGGCGCGCCGGGAATTTCATTTCTGGTGGTCGTTGTTGCGGCCCTACTGCTGATGGCGCTCGGATTTTGGGACGACACGCATGGCCTTCCCGTCGTCCCTCGGTTCGCTTGCCAATTTGCAGCAGTTTCAATTGCGGTCGTCGCACTACCGACCGACGTGCATATCGTTCACGCGGCTCCGTTCTGGATCGAACGCATTGTGCTTGTCCTCGCCGTGCTGTGGTTCGTCAACTTGATGAACTTTATGGACGGGATCGACCTCATAAGCGCCTGCGAGACGGTGTCTATTTGCGCCGGCCTCTTCATTCTTGCGGCTATCGGCGCGGTGCCAAGTGCCGTCGGTTGGCAGGCTGCGACGCTGGCCGGCGCGATGATCGGATTTGCGATCTGGAACGCGCCGCCCGCGCGTGTTTTTCTCGGTGATGCCGGGAGCCTCCCGATCGGTTTACTTCTCGGATTGCTGCTTATCCAAACAGCGAGTGCTGGCGCATTGCTCGCCGCGCTAATTCTTCCGCTGTACTATCTCGCCGACGCAACGTTGACGCTGTTGCGCCGCATGCTGCGCGGCGAACACTTCTGGCAACCGCATCGTCAGCATTTCTATCAGCGCGCGTTGCGCGGGAACTTGTCGCACACGGACGTGGTGCTCCGGGTAGCCGGCCTCAATCTCGCGCTCATCGTGCTTTCGATCGTTGCGGCAACGACAACGCTCCCCCTCGCCATCGGCGCCGCGATAGTGGCCGCGGTGCTTGTCGCGATTCTACTGCGGCACTTCGCGCTGGCCGAAGGCGCGCAGGCTTAAGCCGCCGCGCCGCGGAAATCCGGCACCGCTTCTTTGAAGACCCGGAATACCGCGTCTCGATCGTCAGCAGCGAGCGCCGCGTCCAGCGCGGTCAGCGCGTTCCGGACCTCGGCAAGCGGCGGACATTCGGGCCGCGCAGCGACAACGCCTGAAATCCCGATCTCAGCGGATGACTCGTCGCCGGCGAAAAGCACCTCGTTAAGGCGCTCGCCATCGCGCAAGCCCGTGAATGTGATGTCGATGTCTTCGTAAGGTTCATATCCGGACAGTCGGATCATCCGCTCGGCCAGCTCAACGATTTTCACGGGCTGGCCCATGTTCAATACGTAGATCGATGGCGTCGACCGCTCTGCGCCAAGAGCGTGGCTCGACGCCGTGATCACGAGATCGCTCGCCTCGCGGATCGTCATGAAGTAGCGCACCATATCGGGATGCGTCACCGTGACGGGCCCGCCGGCTTCAATTTGCGTGCGGAAGCGCGGGACAACCGAACCGTTCGACGCAAGCACGTTGCCGAAGCGCACGGAAATCAACCGCGTCGACTCGCCCTTCCGGTTGAGCGGGACGATCGACGAATTTGGGCCGCGCGCAAGGATTTCAGTATCCAGTGCGTGGCAATAGATTTCGGCAAGGCGCTTGGTGGCGCCAAGAACCGACACCGGCTCGACCGCTTTGTCGGTCGAAATCATCACCATGCCGCGAGCGCCGGCTGCGATGGCCGCATCCGCGACATTGATGGAGCCGAACACGTTGGTGCGCACACCCTCCGCCCAATCGCGCTCCACGAGCTGAATGTGCTTGAGCGCGGCCGCGTGGAAAACGAGATCGGGCTGGAAATCCGCCAACATCCGAAACATGCGATTGCGATCGCGTACATCCGCGATGCGCCCATCGATCTCGGTTTTCGTGTCCATCGTCTCAAGGCGATCGAGCGCAGCACGTAAGATCGGCTCGGAATTCTCCAGTACGAGGACGCGCGACGCGCCGAAGTTCACAGCACTCTTGCAAATTTCGAGGCCTATCGATCCACCGCCTCCCGTCACAGCGATGGATTTGCCTTGGATCAGTCGCTCCAAGCGGCGGTGGTCGATCTTGACGCTCGGTCGCAGCAGCAAATCTTCCACGGCAATGCGAGCTACGCGTGGCCGCGCGCTACCTTGCGCACCTTCTTGCAGACCGGCCAGCGTCCGCACCTCGATATCGAGCTGACGCGCGCGTCCAATAATGAATTCCGGTTTGACGGACTCGGCGAGCACACCGCCGGTTAGGATGACTTGATCGATCTTGTGACCGCGGCGCGCCTGCTCGACGACGACGCGTTCGAGATCTTCCAAGGTGCCGAGCACGCGCGTGCCCCGCACCACCATCTCCTGATCCGCTGGCGACGGCGAGAGGATGCCGGCCGGCCAGACTTTTCGCAGCGCGCCGCTCTCAATGGAACGCAGAATCATCTCCGCGTCGGCGGCGCGGCCCATGATCAGAGTCTGCTTGGCGTCCGTCGCTATCGCGCGCTTGCGCAACCGCGAATAGCGGAAGTAGCGGTATGCGATGCGCGGCCCACCCAGGAGCATGAATTGAACGCACCAATAGAGCGCGATCGTTATCTTCCCGAAAAGGAAGCCGCCGTAAATCGTGCTGGAGGCCAAGACGTAGTCGATGACGATTAGCGAAACTGCCAAACACGTCACCGATTTGAAGATATTTGCGAGGTCTGGCAGCGACGCAAAGCGCCATTTGGATTCGTAGAGCCCGAAAATCGAGTAAACGGCAGAGGCGTACAAAGCGAAAAGCGGAATGAAGTAGAGAAGAACGGGCATCCGGTGTTCGATACCGTCGACGTCAAACCGCAAAAAGAAACTGACCAGCACAGCAAGTGATGTCATCCCCCAATCATGCAGGATAACCAACAGCTTACGCGGATTACTGAAAAGCGATTTCAACTGTTCCACAACGCCCTCAACGCCGCGATCGCCGCGGTTTCGCTGTGGTCAAAGGCACCCCCAAGACCATATCAACCATTATAAGCAGAATGCGGATCAGCCGCGACTGCGAATTTTTCGCATCCGCATCGGAGCCGCATGTAGTGGGTGTTAACATATTCGCCGGGTGTTCCTGGGCTTTGGGTGCGACATCAGTTATCACCTGCGCCCCGGCGAAACGTAGAAGCGACGAGTCCGAATGAAGCCTGACGAGCTTACAAACGCGCGCGTATTGGTATTCGGCGACGTGATGCTCGACGAATATGTGACCGGCGTTGTCAGCCGCGTGTCGCCGGAGGCGCCGATCCCAGTGCTGTTGCGCGGGGAGCATCATGCGTCCGCCGGCGGTGCCGCGAACGTAGCGGCAAACATCAATGCGCTTGGCGGCAAGGCAATCCTAGTCGGCTTGATCGGCGAGGACGCTCCCGGTGATGAGCTCGAGCAAATTCTCGCGCGCGCGCCGGGCATCGAGACCCGTCTCGTGCGCGATTCGCACTGCCGCACCACTATCAAGACGCGGTTTCTCGCCGGTGGTCAGCATTTGCTCCGGGTGGACCAAGAACGTCAGCAATCGCGTCACGATTACGGGGTTCGGCTCGTAGCCGCTGCGGAAGCTGCTCTCGCAAATATCGATATCGTCATCGTCTCCGACTACGGCAAAGGCATCGTCTCGGCTCAGGCCTTCGCGGCCCTGGCCGCAGCCGCGCGCGCGGCCGGCAAAATCGTCATCGTCGACCCGAAGCAGTCCGACTTCTCTTTCTATCGCGGCGCGCACTATTTGACGCCGAACCTGAAGGAACTTGCGCAGGCGACAGGTCATTCAGTTGCGAGCGACGACGCGATCGCGGCGGCTTGCCGCGCGGCCGCCGATACGTCAGGCGCGAACCTTTTGGTAACACGATCGGAGCGCGGCATGTCGCTCGCTCTGCCCGGCGAGCCGCTGCGTCACGTGCGAGCGAGCGCGCGCGAAGTGTTTGACGTGTCAGGCGCCGGCGATACGGCCGTCGCGACGTTCGGCGCGGCGCTTGCGACAGGGCATTCACCCGAGCAAGCTATGATTCTCGCCAATGCGGCGGCCGGACTTTCGGTCGCCAAGCGCGGGACTGCTGTCGTCACGGCGCGCGAACTCAGCGACTATCTCGCTGCTGCCGGTGGACCGCACGAAGCGACGCTCGGCCCGATGCCGCTCGATCAAGCCGTCGAACTGCGCCGCTTGTGGCGCGAACGCGGCCTGCGCGTCGGCTTCACCAACGGCTGTTTCGATATTCTGCATCCTGGGCACGTGAAGCTCCTCGCGGAAGCTGCGGCGCGTTGCGATCGGCTGATCGTCGGACTGAATTCGGATCGCTCGGTGCGGGCACTGAAAGGCGCGAGCCGCCCCGTGAACAACTCTGAGGCGCGCGGCGCCGTGCTCGCAGCATTGCGGAGCGTCGATGCGGTCGTTGTGTTCGACGAAGACACGCCGTCACAAGTCATCGATCGGCTCAAGCCCGATCTTCTGGTGAAGGGCGGCGACTACACGAAGGACACTATCGTCGGCGCGCGCGAAGTCGAACTCTATGGCGGCGAGGTGATGATCGTACCGCTGGTCGCCGGCCATTCGACCACCGCGATCCTCGCGCACCGCAAGGAAGCTGCGCAATGATCGTCGTGACGGGCGGTGGCGGCTTCATCGGCTCGCGCGTCGTGGCGCGGCTTGGCGAAGACAATGTGCCGGCCGCCGTGATCGAAGATTTCACGCGCGCCGAGAAGTGGGCGAATCTCCGCGTTGACAATCTGTACGACCTCGTCGATTGGCAGGACGCGTTTGTGTGGCTCGACGCGAACGCTGACGCTGTCTCGGCGGTCGTGCATATGGGCGCGATTTCGTCGACGACGGTTACGGATCTCGATCTCATTCGCCGTAAGAATGTGCGGTTTACGCTCGAGCTGTGGGCGTGGTGCGCTCAGCATGGAAAACCGCTCGTTTACGCCTCCTCGGCCGCGACCTACGGCGCCGGTGAGCATGGTTTTCTCGATACGCTGAGCCTCGACGATCTGCGCAAGCTCAAGCCGCTCAACATGTACGGCTGGTCGAAGCAGGTTGCCGATCTGCGCATTCTGCGCGATGCCGCGAACGGCGCACCGACGCCGCCGCATTGGTACGGCCTGAAATTCTTCAACGTGTATGGGCCGAACGAAGCGCACAAAGGATCGATGCGGTCGGTCGCCCTGAAGCTTTACGAACAGCTGCACGGCAGCGGGTACCTCACGCTCTTCCGCTCGCATCATCCCGATTACGAAGACGGCAAACAGCTTCGCGATTTTGTCTACGTCGACGATGTTGCGGACGTGATCGTCTGGCTGTTGCGGGGTGGCGCCCCCTCTGGTCTCTACAATGTCGGCACCGGCAAAGCCGAACCGTTTCTCGCGATCGCGGAGGCCCTGCTGCGTGAGACCGGCAAGGACGTTCCAGTGACCTATGTCGACATGCCGGCAAATATCCGTGATCAATATCAGTACTACACGGAGGCCGACATCAAGAAGCTGCGTCAAGCCGGCTACAACGGCGGCTTCCGCGACGTTGCGGCCGGGGTCGCCTCCTACGTGAAGGCACTGCAATCCGGTTCTTAGCCGGCGGCCCAATTGCGTGCTAAACTTCGGCATGGTCCGGGTGCTGACGATCCTAGCGCTTTCGGTTCTGGCTCTGCCGGCATCAGCGGCCGAATGCACCTGCCGCGCGCTCGGGCGCGACTTCGTGATCGGCACGACCATTTGCCTCTCGACGCCCTCAGGTGCGCGACTCGCGACCTGCGACATGATGGTCAACAATACGACCTGGCGGTTCTCGGCATCGCCATGCGTTGCTGCCGCACTTGATCCCGCGGAGCAACAACCCACCGAAACCGTTGCGGCCGAGCCACAAGACACAGGCGAGTACGCTCTGGCCCTCACCCAGCCTTGACCCAAAGGTTGCGGCGCGGCACGTTCGCACAGCTTCCGTATGGTGCGCTGTTCCGCGCGCGATCCAAGGACCCGCCGCATGCTTCGCCATCTCGCTTTCGTATCGCTGATTGCCGCCATTGCGGGCGCGGTGTCGCCGGCGCAGGCCGCTGGGTGGCTCGAAAAGAACTTCTGGCTCTCAGGCCCGCGTTATGACGCGGAGCTTCCTGCCTGCGATCACCCTTCGGCGCTGAGCCACATCACAAGTGCATTCGCCCGGAAGGAAGGGCATTTCTGGAATTCCGAGATGCGAATCGAGGAGTTTTTGGCAGTGCGTCAGGTCGCGATCCGCCCGTGGGCCGTGGACACTATTCCCCGCCGATTCTGCACCGGTCAGGTCGTCACCTCGGATGGGAAGAAGCGCCGGGTGAATTATTCGATCATCGAAGATGCGGCCGCAATCGGCGCGTCCTGGGGCGTCGAATGGTGTGTCGTTGGTATGGACCGCAACTGGGCCTACAATCCGGCTTGCCGGATGGCGTTGCCGTAACGCACTGACTACCCTTCATTTTCGGTCTTGAGGCTGTTCGAACGCGCGGTTACGCTGCGCGTATTGCTGCATAGACCTTTGGGAGTGCCGTCGTGAGCTTCACCCGTATCGTTTCGAGGCTCGCTGGCGGCCTCGTGTTTCTTTCGCTGTTCATTGGCTCCGCAAACGCGCAGCAGGACCGGCGGCAAAACGAAGCCGGCAAATTCAATTTCTACGTCCTGGCTCTTTCATGGTCGCCGTCGTTCTGCGAGTCGCGGGGCGAGCGCGCGCCGCGTCAGCAATGCGGATCCCGCCCGTACTCGTTCGTGGTGCACGGTCTGTGGCCGCAATACGAGCGCGGCTATCCGGAATATTGCCAAGTTCCGGCGCCGCGGCTACAGCGCGAGATCATGACGTCGATGCTCGACATCATGCCGGCGCCGGGCTTGATCTATCGCGAGTGGGATAAGCACGGCACCTGCGCCGGCACATCGGCCCGTACCTATTTCGAGAATGTTCGCAAGGCGCGCGCGATCGTCAAAATTCCGGAGCAATTTCTGGATCCGAAAGAGTATCAGACGGTTTCGCCGGACGAGGTCGAAGAAGCCTTCGTCAAGGCCAATCCGGGCCTGACGCGCGAAGCCATCGCGGTCGACTGCGACCGGCGTCACCTGCGCGAAGTACGCGTCTGCATGACGAAAGAGTTGGGCTTTCGGAATTGCGCGGAGATCGACCGCCGCGCTTGCCGCCGAGACAAGCTCGTGATGCCGCCCGTGCGTGGCGGTTCGTAGCCTATCGGGTGGAATCGTCCTTCGAGCGCTGAACCTTGGCTTGCATCTCGCGGATTTTCTCTAGCCCGGCATAGTACATGCCACTAAAGCCACCATGCGCGATGGAGTTCACGTCCGCATGAAACGCCGCTAGACCGGTTCCGAAGTTATCCGGCAACACACGCGCCACCGGAGCCGAACCAAGGCCATAGGCCAAGACGACCGGAGCGAGGACGCAGAGAAATGTGGACAGCTTGGTCGAGAACATTGTCATTGACCCGGCGGAACTAAATACCGTCTCTCCAATTTGCGTTGCATTTGACTATAGGCCTAAGGACCTACCGTCCGATTAAATCGATCGGTCATAATTCGGCTCAGCCGAAGGAAACTCGTAACCAACTGGGCCATGAATTACCGTCACGCCTTCCACGCCGGCAATTTCGCCGATGTCCACAAGCACGCAGCGCTTGTCCTGGTCCTTCAGCATCTGCGGCAGAAGGACGCGGCTTTCCGCGTCGTCGACACTCACGCGGGTGCTGGGCGCTACAACCTCGCCGGCGAAGAGGCCGAGCGCACCGGCGAGTGGCGCGGCGGAATTGGGCGGCTGATGCCCCGACTTCGCGACGCTGCGGACACCGGGAGTTTGACGGCCGAGGCGACCGCATTGCTGAAGACGTACTTCGACGCGGTCGCTGGCGAAAACCAAAACGGTGAGCTTCGTTATCCAGGATCTCCGCTCATCGTCCGCCATCTGTTGCGACCGCAGGACCGTTTGATCGCCTGCGAGTCTGAGCCCGGTGCGGCGCGCAAGCTCGAGCGCACGCTCGGCGTCGACAAGCGCACGAAGGCGATCGAGATCGACGGCTGGAAAGCGCTGACAGCCTATATCCCGCCGAAAGAACGGCGCGGCTTGGTGCTGATCGATCCGCCGTACGAACGGCCGGACGAGTTCGAGCATCTTGCCGGCGCGGTTGCCGAAGCGTGGCGAAAATGGCCGGGCGGCATCTACATGATCTGGTATCCGATCAAAGATGTCGGAGCATCCAACAAGCTCGCGCGCAGTCTCGATAAATCCATCACGACCGGCATTCTGCGCTCCGAACTTTCTTTCGCCGAGACACCAACCGACAAGTTGCGCGGCAGCGGCCTGCTGATCATCAATCCGCCGTGGCGTTTTGACGCTCAACTCCGCGTGATCGGCCCTGCTCTCGCAAAAGCACTCACGTCAGAAAACCCTTGTCGCTCAAGCCTCGAATGGATTCGCGCCGCCGCGTGAGCGGAGGGGTGAGCCGCATCGTCGCACCCGCTAGGCGACCCCTCGTGGCTTGATTACGTTGCGAGCGCACAACCCTGCGACGCCATTCCCGCAACCGGAAGCTGTCGCGGGCGGAATGGGGACGTGGGGACTAGAAATGTCGATGACTGGTACGATCAAGTTCTTCAATACGGAGCGCGGCTACGGCTTCATTAAGCCGGACACAGGCGGCCCGGATGTGTTCGTTCACATCACGGCGGTTGAGCGCGCAGGTCTCAAGTCGCTGAACGAAGGCCAGCCGCTGGCTTACGAGGTTGAGCCCGACAAAAAGGGCAAGGGACCGAAAGCGGTCAACCTCGTCCTGAAGTAGGCGCACCGACTTTAGCGTGATATCCGCGGCCCGAACGCCGGGCCGCGCGAATTTTGCCGGTCGCTCGGCATCGTGTTACGCAGCCTGACCCTCCCCGCATTCAGGCAGCATAACAACAATGATGATCCTCCGATCCGCCCCCGCGTCGCCGTTCGCCCGCAAGGTTCGCATGGCGCTCATTATCCTTGGGCTCGAGAAGCAAGTCGACATTCAAGGCGCGGACACGCAGGCGGAAGGCGACTCGATCCGCGTGCAGAACCCGCTCGGCAAGATCCCGACGCTTGTCACCGAAGACGGCGAGAGCTGGTACGACTCGCGCGTCATCGTCGAATATCTCGACGCGCATGCGGGTGGCGGCAAGATCATTCCGAAAGACAGCAAGACTCGCCTCGAAGCGCTGCGCATGATGGCGCTTGCCGATGGCGGCAGCGATGCATCGCTGCTCATGATCTACGAAGGCCGCTATCGCCAGCCCGATAAGCACGAGCCGAAGTGGGTCGCGTTGCAGCAGGGCAAAGTCGATCGCGTACTTACAGCGCTTGAGAGCAATCCGCCGGCGATTACGAATCCGCCGCATGTGGGGCAGCTCGCCGTCGCGAGCTTGCTCGGCTATCAGGACTTCCGCTTCGACGGAAAGTGGCGCGCGAAGTATCCGAAACTCGTCGCATGGCTCGACTCGTTCGCCGCGAAGGTGCCGGCCTTCGAGGCGACGAAAGCGCCGCCGCAATAAGGTTCTCGATGGTTTCGTCAGTGTCCGGCATTGCTCTCGTCACCGGCGGCGCACGCCGCATCGGTGGCGCGATTTCGCTGGCGCTGGCGAAGGCCGGTTCCGCGGTCGTCATCCACACGCATCGGCCGGACACGGCTGCAGACGATATGGTCCGCAGCATCGTCGCGAATGGCGGACGTGCGGCCACGATCACGGGCGAACTCGCTGATGCGGATGGCCCTGCCCGGCTTATCGCGGACGCGGCGAAAACCTTCGGTGCTCCGACGCTGCTGGTGAACTCCGCTTCGACTTTCGAGAGCGATGCGCTCGGCACGCTGACCGCCGAGGCATGGGATCGCCAGCTCGCGGTCAATCTTCGTGCGCCAATTTTTCTCGCGCAGGCTTTCGCGGCGACGCTGCCGCAAGACCAGACCGGCTGCATCATCAACATTACGGACCAGCGCGCCCGCAAGATCGTGCCGCGCCATTTCTCCTACTCACTGGCGAAAAGCGCGCTCGAAACCGCGACCATCATGCTGGCGCAGGCGCTCGCTCCGCGCATTCGGGTGAATGCCGTGGCTCCGGGCCCGACCGCCGCCAGCACGCGGCAGGACGCCGATGCCTTCCGCCGCCAGCAACAGTCCCTGCCGCTCGGCGATGGGCCGGATGCTGACGCGATCGCGGCGGCGGTCGTCTATTTGGCGGGGGCCCGGCACATTTCAGGCGAAACCATCGCGGTCGACGGCGGGCAGCATATCGCCTGGCAGACCCCGGACGCGTTCGGCGACGACGAGTAGCGGCAAGCGCCGCGAAGGCTTACCTAAGCGAATATGAATCGGCCGAAAGACATCGAACCGGGCATCGAGCCGGACGAAAAGGACGAAGAGGCGTCGCTCCCCGAGGAGCAGACGGAAGCCTTCGATCTCGTCAGCCCGGAAGGCGTCGCGGCCGGCCATGCGGCGCTGGCGCGTTACGTCAAACTCGCGCCGTCGGCACCCGGCGTCTACCGCATGATCGATGCGGCCGGCGAAGTGCTTTACGTCGGCAAAGCGAAGAATATCCGCAAGCGCGTCACGAACTATCTGCGGCCGGGCCATGACGGCCGCATTAGCCGCATGATCGCATCGATCGCGAGCGTCGAGTTCGTCTCGACACATACCGAAACCGAAGCGCTGCTGCTCGAAGCGAATCTCATCAAGCGATTGCGCCCGCGCTTCAACGTGCTGATGCGGGACGACAAGTCGTTCCCGTATATTCTCATCACAAAAGAAGAGCGGCCGGCGCAGATCGTGAAGCATCGCGGCGCGCGCAGCACGCCCGGCGCGTATTTCGGGCCGTTCGCGTCGGCGGGTTCGGTCGGCCGCACGATCACGACACTGCAGCGCGCGTTCCTTCTGCGGTCGTGCTCGGACGCCGTATTCGATAGCCGCACGCGGCCGTGTCTCTTGCATCAGATCAAACGCTGTTCGGCGCCGTGCACGGACGAAATTTCGCGCGACGACTACGGCGCGCTTGTCGGCGAAGCGACGGCGTTTCTGTCCGGCCGCAGTCAGGCCGTGAAGGAGCACCTCGCAACCGACATGCAGGCGGCCGCCGAGGCGATGGATTACGAACGCGCCGCGATTTATCGCGACCGTCTTGCCGCGTTGTCCGCCGTTCAAGCGCAGCAGGGCATCAATCCACGCGCGACAAACGAGGCCGACGTCTTCGCGATTCATCAGCAAGGCGGCTTCACCTGCATCGAGGTCTTCTTCTTCCGGACGGGTCAGAACTGGGGCAACCGCGCCTACTTCCCGCGCGCCGACCGCGCGCTTGAACCTGGCGCAGTGCTGAGCGCCTTCATCGCGCAATTCTACGACGACAAGCCGTGCCCGCGGCTCGTGCTCGTTTCGCATGCGCTGGAAGATCAAGCACTTCTTGCCGAAGCGTTGTCGGTGAAGAGCGAAGTGAAGGTCGAGGTTTCGGTGCCGCAGCGCGGCGAGAAGAAAGAACTCGTCGATCACGCGCTCGCCAACGGCCGCGAGGCGCTGGCGCGCAAGCTCGCAGAGTCATCGTCGCAGCTTCGTTTGTTGCAGGCGATGGCGCAGGCGTTTGCGCTGCCAGATATTCCGAAGCGCATCGAGGTTTACGATAACAGCCATATCCAAGGCACCAATGCGCTCGGCGCGATGATCGTCGCGGGCCGCGAAGGCTTCCGCAAAGACCAGTATCGCAAGTTCAACATTCGCTCGACGACGCTGACGCCCGGCGACGACTACGGGATGATGCGCGAAGTCCTGACGCGCCGCTTCAAACGCCTGATCGACGAAGCGCCGCGCGCCGCGCCGGCTGTGCCAGTCGAGGACATCGCCGGCGACGTCGCGCCCGTGATCCATCCACAGGCCGTCGAGGACGACGACGCGGCGCCGGATTCGCCGTGGCCGGATCTGGTGATGATCGACGGCGGCCTCGGGCAGCTCACGGCGGCACGCGAGACTTTCGCGGAACTCGGTATCGTCGATGTTCCGCTGATCGCGATCGCCAAGGGCGTGGACCGCGATGCCGGGCGCGAAAGCTTCTTTCAGCCGGGCCGCCAAGCCTTTCGGCTACCGCCGCGCGACCCCGTCCTCTACTTCGTCCAGCGCCTGCGCGACGAAGCGCATCGTTTTGCCATCGGCTCGCACCGCCAGAAGCGCGCCAAGGGCCTCCGCGAGGGGGGCTTGCAGGAAATCCCCGGTATCGGGCCGACGCGCAAACGCGCCCTGCTGCATCACTTCGGTACCCTGAAGGCGATCGAACGCGCCTCGGCCGCCGATCTCGCCAACGTGCCCGGCATCAATGCCGAAACGGCCCGCAAGATCTATGACTTCTTCCATGACGGAGGGGCCAATCGCCCCGCCGGCACGGGTTAGGAGCATCCCGTTTTTGCCAAGTCTCGTATCCGTGACGAGAATTTCATGAAGCTTCGGTTGACGCCCTCACCCGCTTAGGTTTCCTTCAGACCATGACCATCGCCACGCCCCGGCCGGGAAGCCGCACATTCTCCCTGGCCAATCTTCTGACCTTCGGCCGTATCGCCGCGGTGCCGCTGGTGATCGGCTGCATGCTGTATTCGCACGTCTTTCAGGGCGGCATCTGGCTGCGCTGGGTCGCGCTGGCGATCTATACGATCGCGGCACTGACGGACTATCTCGACGGCTATATCGCACGCGCCTGGGAGCAGACGTCTGCCCTCGGCCGCATGCTCGACCCGATTGCCGACAAGCTGCTCGTCGCCTCCTGTCTGATGATGCTCGCTGCCGACGGCACGATCGTCGGCTGGACGCTGATCGCGGGCCTCATCATTCTGTGCCGCGAGATTCTCGTTTCCGGTTTGCGCGAGCATCTTGCCGAACTGCACGTTCGCGTTCCGGTCTCGCAACTCGCAAAATGGAAGACGGTCGCGCAACTTGTTGCGGTCGGCTTCCTGGTCGCCGGCGAAGCGGGCGACAAAGTCTTTCCGTACAACACCGACGTCGGCCTCATGCTGCTGTGGCTTGCCGCAATCCTCACGCTCTACACGGGCTGGGATTATGCGCGCGCTGCCGGCAAGCACCTGATCGAGGACTGAGGCGTTGCGCGTTCTCTATTTCGCATGGCTGCGTGAGCGCATCGGCAAGACCGATGAAGATATCGCCTTGCCGCAAGACGTGCGCACGGCCGGCGAATTGATCGATTGGCTGACGCAGCGCGGCGACGAATACGCGCACGCTTTCGAAAATCCGAAAGTCGTGCGTGTTGCGATCGACCGCAAGCACGTCAAACACGACGTCGCGATTGCGGGCGCGCGCGAGATCGCCTTTTTCCCACCGATGACGGGCGGCTGACGCGATGACGGTGCGCATCCAGCGCGAGCCGTTCGACGCGAGCGCGGAATCCGATGCGCTGTCGAAAGGCCGTCATGACGTCGGCGCCGTCGTAACGTTCACTGGCGTTTGCCGCGGCATCGAAGGCGACGACACCGTGCGTGCGATGACGCTCGAACATTACCCCGGCATGGCCGAGGAAGAGATCGAGGGTCACGTCGCAGAAGCTCAGAAGCGATGGAAGTTGCTCGGCGTCACGGTCGTGCATCGCTACGGCCGCTTCGAACCCGGCGATCCAATCGTGCTCGTCGTCACGGCATCGTCGCATCGCGAAGACGCCTTCGCGGCAGCGAATTTCCTGATGGACTATCTGAAAACCAAAGCGCCGTTCTGGAAGCGCGAAGAGCGTTCCGACGGCGACCGCTGGGTCGACGCCACGGACGCGGATGACGAGGCCGCCGAGCGCTGGACGTAGCGTCTTTCATTCGCCATGCTTCGGCGCAATATAAGCCGCTCCTCGGCCGCGCCGCTTTGCTTCGCAAACGTTTCATGCGCCGCCGCTAATTGAAAACTGTTACGGCCGAATCGCAGCAGCCCAAATTGCTGACGGTTTCGGTCGCTCCGGCATGATGAGTTATTGCGATGAGTGCCATCAGCTACGCGAATGATAGCGCACGCTCGGCTTGGACGGCCGAGCTGAAGGCGACGCTGTGGCTTGGCGCACCGCTGGTCGCGACGAACCTCGCGCAGATCGCGCTCGGCACCACCGACCTTCTCTTCATCGGCCGTCTCGGCGCCGAATCCCTCGCGGCCGCCGCTATCGGCGTGAACCTCTTCTTCGCAGTGCTGATCTTCGGCATCGGCGTTGCGAGCGCGACCGCGCCGATGATGGCGAACGAGCTTGGCCGCAATCGCTTCTCGGTGCGCGATCTGCGCCGGACCTTCCGCCAAGGTTTGTGGATCTGCGTTTTCATCGCGATCCCAACGTGGATCATCCTGTGGAACACGGAAGCGATCTTGCTGCTGCTCGGCCAGAAGCCGGAGCTCGCAGCCGCCGCGCAGCCGTTCGTGCGCGCGATCATGTGGTCGGTGTTGCCGTTTCTGGTCTTCGTCGTGTTGCGTTCGTTCGTCGCCGCGCTGGAGCGGCCGATGTGGGCGCTGCTCGTCACGCTCGCCGCCATCGTGTTCAACGTGGTTGCGAACTGGGTTCTGGTGTTCGGACATCTCGGCTTTCCGGCGCTCGGCCTCACCGGCTCCGGCATAGCGACGACGCTGTCGAACTTCTTCCTGCTCGGCGCGATGTGCGTCGTCGTGAGCTATCACAAGCGCTTCCGCCGCTATCGCTTGTTCGGCCGCTGGTGGCGGCCCGACTGGCCGCGCCTTGCCGAACTCTGGCGCCTCGGTCTGCCGATCGGCGTGACGATGGCGTTCGAGATCACAATCTTCAACGCCGCGGTTTTCATGATGGGGCGCATCGGCGTCACCGAAGCCGCCGCGCATGCGATTGCGATCCAGATCGCGGCCGCAACCTTCATGGTGCCGATGGGGCTCAGCCAAGCCGCGACGGTGCGCGTCGGGCGCGCTTACGGTGCGAAGGATACGGAGGGGATCGCGCGCGCGGGCTGGACAGCTTTTGCGCTCAGCCTCGGCTTTATGAGCATCACCTGCGTCACAATGATGACGATGCCGGGAATTTTGACCGCCGCGTTTATCGACACGACGAACCCGGCGAACCTCGCGGTCGCGACGATGGCGGCGTCGTTCTTGTTCTTCGCCGGCGTGTTCCAAATCGCCGATGGCGCGCAAGTCGTCGCGGCCGGCGCGCTGCGTGGTTTGCGCGACACGCGCATGCCGATGCTGATCGCTGCGTTCGGCTATTGGGTGATGGGATTGCCGCTCTGCCTCGCACTCGGCTTCTGGAGCGGCCTCGGCGGAGTCGGTATCTGGATCGCGCTGGCAACGAGCCTCGCGGTTGTCGCGGTCATAATGGTGTGGCGCTGGGTGAATCGCGAAAGGCTCGGGCTGACACAGGGCTGACTGTCGCTTTTTGCCTCCCAGTGAAACTCCCGATATCCTATCGACCAGACACCCGCCTTGAACCCGGAACACCGGACGGCGTAAAATATGTCAACACGGCTGACATAATCAGGACACATGAATTCGGTTGCCAAATCTGCCGCGCCAGTCGCGCCATCGCGCGAGGCTCCTCAGCCGCGCTGGGACATCATTGAGCTGTTGTTTTTCGCCTATCGCGACTTCGTCGGCGATCCCGATGACGTCCTCGCAAAATTCGGGTTCGGGCGCGCGCATCATCGCGTGGTGCATTTCGTAAACCGCAATCCCGGCATGACGGTCGCCGAACTCTTGGACATTCTGCGCATCACCAAGCAATCGCTCGGCCGCGTGCTCAAGCAGTTGATCGATCAAGGCTACGTCGAGCAGCGCGAAGGCCCGCAGGATCGCCGGCAGCGTTTGCTCTACGTCACCGCCAAAGGTTCGACGCTAGCGCTCGATCTCGCCGGGCTGCAGACCGAGCGTATTACACGCGCGCTTGCCGAGATCGCGCCGGGTGATGACGAAGCCGCGCGGCGTTTCCTCGCCGCGATGATCGATCGCGATGCGCGCGCGGATGCGCAGAGGCTCATCCAGAGCCCGACAGGCACCGAATGACGGGAGGCAGCGTGGCCGAAAAGACGCCGCTCACCGACGACGCACCGCATCTGCTGCTGGTCGACGACGACCGGCGTATTCGCGATCTGTTGTCGCGCTATCTCAGCAATGTAGGCTTCCGTGTATCGACCGCCGAGAACGCGACGCAAGCGCGGGCGCGTCTCGAAAATCTGCGCTTCGATCTGCTGATTCTCGACGTGATGATGCCGGGCGAATCCGGCTTCGACCTCGCGCGATCGATCCGCGAGAATTCGGCGGTGCCGATCCTGATGCTCACGGCGCGCTCCGACAGCAACGATCGCATTCAAGGTCTCGAAATCGGCGCCGACGACTACGTTCCGAAGCCGTTCGAGCCGCGCGAGCTATCGCTGCGGATCGCTAATATTCTCAAGCGGGCGCAGACGAAAGCAGGGCCGGCGCGCGAACAGGTCGCATTCGGCGAATTCGTCTTCCATGTCGGGCGCGAAGAATTGCGCCAAGGCGACCGCGTCATCCACCTCACGGACCGCGAGCGCGAGATGATGCGCATCCTCGCCGAACAGCAAGGCGAGGTCGTGCCGCGACTGGCACTCGCCGGAAATTCCTCGATCAACGAGCGCGCGGTCGACGTGCAGATCAATCGCCTGCGCCGCAAGATCGAGCGCGACCCCGCTAATCCGCTGATCGTGCAGACTGTGCGCGGCATCGGCTATCGCCTGATGATCACGACATGACGAGCGTCGAACTCCCGGCCACGCAGACGTTGCTCGGGCGAGTTCGTCAGCTCTGGGCGCGCATTACCGGTGCGATCAAGGGCCGAATGCCGAAAGGGCTTTATGCCCGCTCACTGCTGATCATCATCGTGCCGATGGTCGCGCTGCAATCGGTCGTCGCCTTCGTGTTCCTCGAGCGGCACTGGAACTCGGTGACGCGCAAGCTATCGGCGTCGGTCGTGCAGGACATCGGCGCGATGATCGATGTTTATCAGGATGTCGCGAAAGGTGCCGACGAGACGCGCATCAAGCGCATCGCACGCGACCGTTTCGAGCTGACGATCGATTTCCTGCCGGGCGCCGAATTGCCGGCGCAATCGCCACGGCCTTTCTTCTCGCTGCTCGATCACACGCTGACCAACGAACTCGGCCGCAAAATTCGCAAGCCATTTTGGATCGACACCGTCGGACAATCGAACCTCGTCGAGATCCGCATCAAGCTCGACAACACGGTGATGCGCGTGTTCGCGCCACGCAACGCCGCCTATGCGTCGAACTCGCATATCTTCATGGTGTGGATGGTCGCAACATCGCTCGTGTTGCTCGGCGTCGCGATCCTGTTTCTGCGCAATCAGATCAAGCCGATCCTGCAGCTCGCGGATGCCGCCGAAAGTTTCGGCAAAGGCCGCGAAGTGCCGAGCTTCAAGCCGCGCGGCGCGACGGAGGTTCGGCGCGCGAGCCTCGCCTTCATCGAGATGAAGCGGCGCATCGAGCGCACCGTCGATCAACGCACGACGATGCTCGCCGGCGTCTCGCACGATCTGCGGACGTTGCTGACGCGCTTCAAACTCGAACTCGCGCTGCTCGGCGAAGGTCCCGAGATCGATGCGATGCGCAGCGACGTCAACGAAATGGAGCGCATGCTCGAAGATTATCTCGCGTTCGCGCGCGGCGATTCGGGCGAACAGTCGCAGGCGACCGATGTCGGCAAATTGCTCGAGCAGCTCGCGAGCGGCGCCGAGCGCAGCGGACACAACGTGACGAGCTTGTTCTACGGCGAACCGATGGTGACGCTGAAGCCGGATGCCTTTGCACGTTGCGTCGGAAATCTCGTCTCGAATGCGTCGCGGTTTGCCAAGGACATCGTCATCACGGGGCATCGCGACCATCGCTATCTCACCGTGACGGTCGACGACAACGGACCCGGTATCCCAGCCGAGATGCGCGAAGAAGTGTTCAAGCCGTTTTTGCGGCTCGATAATGCGCGCAATCAGGACCAGGGGGGGACGGGGCTCGGCCTGGCCATCGCGCGCGATATAGCGCGCTCACACGGCGGCGACATTACGCTGGCGGACAGCCCCAAGGGCGGCCTGCGGGCCGCGATCCGCGTTCCGGTTTAAACGGCCACTTGTTCATCGCGATCGTCGCGGCGGCGATCCCGCGCGCGCCAGCGGCCGAATTTGCTGGGATTCGGCAAGCAGCGCGCAACCTGATCGAGGCGCTTCGTCCAACGCTCGCCACGCGCAAGTTGGCGATCGAGGATGGCGAGCGTGCGCGCCAAACCCGGATCGTCATCATCGACCCACGTTTTGAGCACTTCGGCATAGAGACCCGTGAGGCCCTGGGCGCGGACGGCGCCACGGAGGCCGGCGGTGGAGATGCCGGCAGCGGTGAGCATCCAGGCTTGCGAGCGAACCGCAAGGCCGTTGAGCGCGATCGCCAGCGGCGGATTGCTGCGCGCGGTGCGCAGCAGCGAGCGCATCGCCTCCCGGTGCGGCGCCATGATTTCGAGACGGCGCATCAGGATGTCGAACAGGCGCTCGCGCGGCGGCTCTTCCGCCATATCAACGTCAATGCCGGCGAGGACGCGGCGATCAATGTCTTTCACGAAACCGGAGAGCACCGACATCGGTGAATTGAATTCGGCGCGGCAGCGGTCGAGCGGGACCCCGGCGCGTTCCGAGATCGCGCTGAAATCGACGCGTACGAAGGAACCTTCGGCGACAAGATCGAGAAACGCCGCGATGATTTTTTCGCGATCGGTCGCGCCGGATGGCGGCGTTGCGCTCGCATCGGCCGGGCTGGGTTGAGATTTCTTCGCCATCGTCCACCTCGCGGGTATCGCGGAACCTATCCGAGACTTAAGAACCGCAATGTGGCGGTTCCAGGGGTCAACGCGACGGCACTGCCACAAGTTGCCTATTTGGCGAGTTGCTTCGCGCGTTTCGCCGCAGCCGCAATGGCGCGGTCCAGCAGCGGCGCCATACCGTCCTTCGCCATCAATACATCGAGCGCGGCCGCCGTGGTGCCGCCCGGCGATGTCACATTCTGGCGCAGTTGCGCGGTCTCAAGATCGGAGCGCTGCATGAGTTCGCCCGAGCCCGCCACCGTCGCGCGAGCGAGCCTCATCGCGAGATCCGCCGGCAGACCCGCTTTGGCGCCCGCCGCCGCCATCGTCTCGGCGAGGAGGAAGACGTAAGCCGGGCCGGAACCCGAGACCGCGGTGACCGCGTCGATCATGCCTTCGTCGTCGACCCATTCGACAAGACCTGCTGCCTTGAGCAAAGCATCCGCGAGCGCGCGCTGCTGCTTCGTGACGCGTGCGTTGGCGACCGCGACCGAAATGCCGCGACCGATCGCGGCCGGCGTATTCGGCATCGCCCGCACGATCGACTGTTCGCCCGGCAAGCAATCGTCGATGAACTTGATTGTCTTGCCGGCCATGATTGAGATCATGAGCGTGTCGGGGCCGACCATCTGATGCAGCATGTTGATCGCTTCGCCGGCGACCTGCGGCTTGATGGCGAGCAGCATGACGTCGACCGGCTCGACCGGCGGCGCATTGATGCGAAGGCCTTTCGCTTTGAGCGCGGCGACATCCGGCGAAGGCTGGGGATCGACCGCCATCACGTGCTTGGGGTCAAGGCCGAGCTCGACCCAGCCGCGCAGCATCGCGCCGCCCATATTGCCGGCGCCGATGAGCGCAATCGTGCCCTTGAAAGTCTTCAGCGTTTCCATGCCGCGCAGCATAGCACGGGGCAGCGGCGAAGCTTCAAGCCTCGCCGGCCGTCTCGAACATCGCGGAGTCGATCGCCTCGCGCGCCGACTTGCCGGCCCAGACGACGAACTGGAAGGCTTGGTAGTAACGCTCGCATGCGTCGAGCGCGGCTTCCATCGAAAGCTCGCATTGCCGGCGCGACGGCTCGATGCCGTCCGGCAGCATGATGGAGTGGCGGAACATGATCACGCCGTCCCGGCTCCAGAGATCGAAGTGACCGATCCAGAGCTGCTCGTTGACCTGCGCGATCATCGCCAGCACTTCGGCGCGTCGGCGCTCCGGCACACGGCAATCGAAGGCGCATGCGAGATGCAGCGATTCGATCTCATCCATCCAGGTGAAAGAGAGGTGATAGTCGGTCCAGCGACCCGCGATCGAGATCGAGATCTCGTCAGCGCCGGAGCGATCGAACGCCCAGTCCTTAATCGCCGCAAGGTGTTCGACGACGTCAACGGGATGCGACTCCCGCTGCTCGGTAACGTCCACCAAAGACATGCCGCCTCCACGTGCGCGGTGGTACGGAGCAACGGTGGCCTCACCGCTGCTCCGCCGTGAGCAGGCCCGCTAAGTGGCCCGAATCACTCGGTGATTCGACTATAGCGAGTTCGAGTCCGACCGCTAGAGTCTCGTTGCATTGCATTGGCCGTGATTTGCGCCATTCGCGCAATTCACGTGGTTGAGTCGTCCACACATCAGTGTGCGACCGTTTGACTCAATGTTGTGCAATAGCGTTTACGCCGTGTCGGATGCGCTGCTGTCCTTTGTCTCCACACGCCCCACACTCTGCCGTCATCCCGGAAGCCGTGTCGCGGAGCGGCGCGGCTGTCCGGGATCCACGTAGCCCTGTGATCGTTGATGCCTCGGCGCCGAGAGCCGCATCGATCGACAGGGAAACGTGGATCCCGGCTCGCGCGACCGGTCGCTCACGCGACGCGCTCGCTTGGCCGGGATGACAGCCGAGAGCAAGGCGAAGCGTCGAAACAATCTGCTCAGCCCGGTGCATTCTCGCGAGCGATGACGCCCCGAGGTTTGCGAGATGCTCTCCTCGAAAAGATGAGGGGAGCGGAGCGCCGGCGGGCGCGAAACGATGCGAGCCGTATCTCGCGGATACGGCAGCGTCCCTTGGGGGACGCTACGCCAACCGGCGCTCCGCACGGCTCTCCACGCGACCGGCGGCATACGCAACGCCGACGCGCTTGCGGTGGGTATTGCCCAAAGCCCGAAAGTGTCCCGATTTCCGCCCGGTCCACCGTCGGACGCCTGGTCTTAGTGCCAGGCGGCCCATGTCTCCCAACCGCCCGGGACTGAGTCACAAGCTCAGCCGCAGGTGCCGTCCACCGGCTGCCTAACGGTCTGTCTCCGGAAGACATCCCCTCGCGCCGGTGTGGGGTTGATATGAGGGATATAGGAATTTATGTCAAGGAATATTTTCTGGAAATTGCCATTCTGCACCCTCCGGCGTCATCCCGGAAGCCGCGCTTGCACAGCAAGCAAGGCTATCCGGGACCCACGTATCCCTGTGATCGGTTTGCCTTGGCGCGCGTCGCCTTCTCGCACCGCAGGGAGTCGTGGGTCCCGGCTCGCGCGATAAGCCCTTCGGGCTAATCGCTTGGCCGGGATGACGACCTGTGGGTGGTGAGGCGACAGTGTGTAGGCCGGATGAGCGAGGCATAGCCGAAGCGATATCCGGGAGCGGCGCTCGACGTCGATGCAGGACCCGGATGTCGCGCGCGCGCGATGCGCGACGCTCATCCGGGCTACGTGCTGTTACGCCGCACGACCGACTCTCTGTCGTCACGGCCCTGACAGGGCTATGGCGAAGATGCCAGCGACAGCGCCCTACTTCACGATCGCGCCGTAGACGAGATTCTTGAACAGCATGCGGCTGCGGATGCGCGTCGTCGCGCCCTGCGAGAGTTGGATCGCAACGATCTTCTCACGCGGATCGATGGTGAACATCGTGCCGAAAGCGCCGGCCCACATCGCATCGCCGGTCGAGCCTGCGGTCCAGCCGAAGCCGTCCTGACGGCGCACCGCGAAGCCGAGGCCGAAGCCGTAGCCCGGGCCGGTCGACGCGGAGGTCGAGCCGCCCATGCCGATCAGATGATCGCTGAGCATGAACTCGACGGTCTTCTTCGAGAGATAGCGCTTGCCGCCGAACTCGCCGCCATTCGCAACCATCTGCGCGAATTTGTAGTAGTCGTCGATCGTCGAGCAGAGACCGGCGCCGCCCTTGAAGTAGCTCTTCTTGATCGTCGCTTCGTCGAGGCAGTAACGCAGTGAGCCGGGCTTCGCGGGATCGCCGTCGGTGACTTCGGCGAGGCGCGCCTTCTTCTCGGCCGGCACCCAGAACGCAGTGTCTTTCATGCCGAGCGGCTTGATCAGCATCTCGTCGAGCACTTGCGAGAGCGGCTTCTTCGTCGCTCGCTCGAGCAGCAAACCGAGGATGTCGGTCGAGATCGAGTAATGGAAGTTCGTGCCCGGTTGATGCGCGAGCGGAATGCCGCCGAGACGCTTGAGCATTTCGTCGGCCGCGATGTCTTCCTGGCGCGCTTCGATGTTGGCGTCGTTGTAGGCTTTGGCGAGACGCTCGGACGGCGGCGGCGCCGCGTAGAAAAGCCCCGACGTGTGACGCATCAGATCCTGGATCGTGATCGGGCGCGCCGTCACGTCCTCGGTCGAGCCGTCGGCTTTCTTCGTCTCGACTTTCAGGTCTTTGAGTTCGGGCAGCAGGTTCGAGATTGGATCTTCGATCTTGAAGACGCCCTGCTCGACCAGCATCATCGCGGCGGCCGTCGTCATCGGCTTCGTCATCGACGCCATGCGGAAGATGGTGTCGCGCTTCATCGGTTTCGTCTTCGCGGCATCCTGGAAACCGTGCGTCTCGACATGCACGACCTTGCCGTTGCGCGCGATCAGCGTGATGGCACCTGGGAATGTGCCCTTCTCGACTTCCTGCTTCATCACAGGGGCGATGCGGGCGAGACGTTCGCGCGAAATGCCTTGTGCGTCTTGTGCTTGAGCGGCGGGCGTCAACGCGAGCAACGCGGCGGACGCCATCAACAAACGGACGACGGGGAGCTTCATCTCGTATTCCTCCAGCGCCCTCTGTTGGTTCCGAGGGCTTCGAAGGAACGCTAGCCGACTTTCGCGGCTATCCGCAATCTAACGATTGTTAGGTCAGTCGATATGTCAGCTATGCAATATCAAAGAGACGAACATCTCAGCGTCATGGCCCGCTTCATGCGGGCCATGACGCTGAAGATCTTAGTCAAACAGGCTTGACACCGACTCTTCGGACGCGGTGCGGCCGATCGCCTGCCCCATCAGCGTCGCGATCGAGAGCACGCGGATGTTGCGCGCAACGCGCACGGCTTCGGTCGGCTGGATCGAATCCGTGATGACGAGTTCTTTCAGCTTCGACGCGGTGACGCGCGCGACCGCACCGCCAGAGAGCACGCCGTGCGTGATGTAAGCCGAAACAGACAATGCGCCGTTTTTCAGCAACGCATCGGCAGCATTCACCAGCGTGCCGCCCGAGTCGACGATGTCGTCGATGAGGACGCAGTCGCGGCCTTCGACGTCACCGATGACGTTCATGACTTCGGATTCGCCGGCGCGTTCGCGGCGTTTGTCGATGATGGCGAGCGGCGCATCGATACGCTTCGAGAAGCCACGCGCGCGCACGACGCCGCCGACGTCCGGCGACACGACGGTCGTGCGCTTGAGGTCGTAACGTTCCTTCAGGTCACGCACCATCACGGGCGAAGCGTACAGGTTATCGGTCGGGATATCGAAGAAGCCTTGAATCTGCGCGGCGTGCAGATCGACCGTCATGACGCGGTCGACACCCGAATGCGTGATGAGGTTGGCGACGAGCTTCGCGGAGATCGGCGTGCGTCCACCGACTTTGCGGTCCTGACGCGCGTAGCCAAAATACGGCAGCACCGCCGTGATGCGGCGGGCCGAAGCGCGGCGCAGCGCATCCGTGATGATGAGCAATTCCATCAAGTGGTCGTTGGCGGGGAACGATGTCGACTGCAGAATGAAAACGTCCGAACCGCGGACGTTTTCTTGGATCTCGACGAAGATTTCCATGTCGGCGAAGCGGCGGACAGTCGCCTGGGTCAGCGGCACCGCGAGATAGGCCGCGATCGCTTCGGACAGAGCCCGGTTCGAGTTGCCAGCCACGAGCTTGATGGCGCCATTCTTGGCTGACATTTTATTCTCCAAACTGCACGTTCCGGCGCGCCTCGGCCCGCAACGGCGTTCTACTTGACCGACGGCGGGGGTTTATCAAGCCGATCGGCCCCGAGCAACAACGCCAGAACGGTTCTACAGAAGGAATTTCAGGCTGGATTAATGCGCGCCTGGCTGTGTCTTTTTGGCTCGCTTCCGGCTCAGCCCGCGAGCGCGATGGCGTTGATGTGGCGGCCGTAGTCGGGCTCCTGCCGATGGGTCGAGCGGCGGTAGCTGAAGAAACGCTCCGGCTCGGCGTAAGTGCAGAGGCCGGTGTCTTCGACCTGCGCGATGCCCGCCCGCTTGAGGCGCATGCGGATATAGCCCGGCAGGTCGAACATCATGTGGCCGTCGCGTGCCGAGGGCCTGAGGAACGGCGGGCCCTCGTCGCCGAGGCGGGTGACGAATTCTGGGCCGACCTCATAGTTCGGCTGGCGAATCATCGGGCCGAGGGCGACGCGGATACGGGCGCGGTCGGCGCCGAGCTTCTCCATCGCGGCAAGTGTCGCCTCGGCAACGCCCGTGACAGCGCCTTTCCAGCCCGAATGAGCGGCGCCGACGACGCCGGCTTCGCTATCGGCGAAGAGGATCGGGCCACAATCTGCAGTTGCAACGCCGATGGCGATGCCCGGACGCTTGGTGACGAGCGCATCGGCTTTCGGCGCGCTCTCGCGCGTCCAGGGCTCGTCGACGACGATCACGTCCGGCGAATGGATTTGGTAGCAGCTGACGAAATTCTCCGGCGCGACGCCGAGCTCGGCCGCCATCCGCCGGCGATTTTCAAGGACCTGAGCGAGATCGTCCTGCGAGCCGAGACCCGCATTGAGGCTCTGGTAAAGACCGGTCGAGACGCCGCCGTCGCGCGTGAAGAAGGCGTGGCGGATATTCGGCAAGGCATCGAGCGACGAGGCTTTGACGGTCTGCATGGTCATCCTTCGAATCGATCCGCAGGCTCGAACCCTGGTAGCGCAACTGCGGTGGGACCGGCCAGCGCCATCACCTTGAACAGTCCGCCCATCTGGCCCTCGCCGCGACCGGTGAGGCGGCTCAACGCTGCCGCAACCGCGGCGGCGGATTTCGGCGCCGTTTTTTGAAGACGCTCGGCGCGCTGCGTGATGCCGAGGCGTTCGAGAAAGGTGCCCTGCTCGATCGCGCCGAAGACGGACGCGCCCTTGCGCACCGCGGCACGGGCGAGTGCCTCGAAGTCGACATGCGCCGTGATGTCGGCATCGCCCGGCGAAGCGAGCGCATTGACGAAGGTGTGTTTCTGCACCGCTTGCAGCGTATCGCCGTAGCCGGAGCGGCGATGGCCGTAGTCGATCGCGAGCATCGCACCGCCGCGCGATGCGATGAGCTGCGCGATCTCTTCGATGGCGCGGCGGTCGCGCCACTCGAACGTGTCGCCGAGTTCGGAGAGTTCGAGCCAAGGCGGAAGCGCCATGTTGAGAGCATGCGGCGCGAGCCCGAAAATCAACTCGCCCTTGTCGTCGAGGCCGACGCAGCGCTCGTGCCAGCCGCTCTCGACTTTCATGGCTTGGCGGATCGGCAGCGCGTCGAAGAATTCGTTCGCGATGACGATCATCGGCGTGTCGGGCAGCGAGGCGATGTCGTCGTGCCAATGGATCTCGGCGGACGTTTTCGCGAGCGACTTGCCTTGATGCTTGCGCAGAAACGGGCTCGCCTCGACGAGATGCACAGATGGCGGCACCGTGTTGAGCACCGGTACCTGCGCGATCGCGCGCAGCGCGTCCGCCATCAGCGTGCCGCGGCCGGGGCCCAGCTCAGCGATGCAGAGCGGCTGCGTGCTGCCGCTTTCGAGCCAAACGCTTGCGGCCCAGAGTCCAACGAGCTCGCCGAACATCTGGCTGATTTCCGGCGCGGTGGTGAAATCACCCTTCTGGCCGAACGGATCGCGCCGCATATAGTAGCCGTGCTGCGGATCGGTGAGACAGAACGCCATATAGTCCGCGATTGTGAGCGGACCATCGGCTTCGATCATATGGCGCAAGGCATCGCGGGCGGCGCTCATGATTTTGCCGCCGCGTTCAGCGGCGGTTTGCGCAACAGCGCAATGAGCGTGAAGACGACACCGATCGCGAACATCGCGAACGACAATTGCATGCCGCGCGTCATGCCGCCCCAGAGGTACCCGATCTGCGCATCCGGTTCGCGGAAGAGCTCGCAGAAGCTGCGCGTCACCGCGTAGCCCATCGTGAAGAGACCGAGGATCAAGCCCGGACGGCGCAGCGCGCCGGCGCGCACGCAAAGAAACAGCACGACGAAGAGCAGCGCGCCTTCGAGCGCGGCTTCGTAAAGCTGGCTCGGGTGACGCGGCAGCGGCCCGGCATGCGGGAAGATCATCGCCCACGCGACGTCGGTCGGACGGCCCCACAATTCGCCGTTGATGAAGTTCGCGATGCGGCCGAAGAACAGACCGATCGGCCCGACCGCGCAGGTGATGTCGCCGAGCGTGAGCATCGGCAGATTGCGCCAGAGCGAGAAACCGACAACGGCAGCGACGCAGCCGAGATAGCCGCCGTGAAAGGACATGCCGCCTTCCCACAGTTTGAACGCCGCCATCGGGTTGGCGGCGAAATGCGCCGGGTCATAGAAGAAAACGTAGCCGATGCGGCCGCCGAGGATGATGCCGAAGGTCACCCACAGGATGAAATCGTCGAAGTCGAGCGACGTCAGCGGCGGCGGAGCACCGGCCCATGCGCGCGGCCAGCGGATGATGCGCTTCGCATACCACCAGCCAATCATAATGCCGGCGATATAAGCGAGCGCGTACCAGCGGATCGCCAGCGGTCCGAGCTGAATCAGGACCGGATCGATCTCGGGAAACGAAATGAGGAGCGGCGGCATCTGCGCCCTGGATGGTCGCGCGTTCACGTTAAGTCAAGCACACCCGTTGTGTCGGCGGCCGAAGCACCTATTTTGGGATCGCGCCGTTGTTCCGGCACCATGAGGGATAAGCCATGACCCAGACCAGCAACCGCCTCTTCGACGAGATGGCGCGCCTGATGAACGACGCTGCCGGAGCCGCCAGCGGCGTGCGCCGCGAGGTCGAGACCGTGGTGAAGACCCAGGCCGAGCGGGTTCTGCGCAATATGGACGTGGTCCAGCGCGAGGAATTCGAGGCCTTTAAGGAAATGGCGCGCCTTGCCCGCGAGGAAAACGATGCGTTGAAGGCGCGGATTGTGGCGCTTGAGGCGAAACTCGGCGGCTAAGGTACTGAATCAACGACAGAACTCCGTCATGGCCCGCTTTAGGCGGGCCATCCACGTTTCAACGGCGGCTGCCACGAAATAAGTCGTGGATGGCCCGGGCAAGCCGGGCCATGACGACTGAGAGCCGGGGTACCGCTTTAGGTGGATTTTACCCCCTCATTTCCTTGTCAATCCGCGCTTGCGCCGCTATAAGCCGCCCCGCGTGCTGAAGAACGGTGGCCGCCTCATTGAGGCGTGACGCTGATGGCGCCTCCGGCGCCTCCTTCGAGGCATTTCGGGATTTTGCGGACAGCGACCTAGCGCGGCGTTTTTCGCCAGCGCCGGAACTTGAGGATTTGACGATGGCTAAGGCGAACGTAAAAGAAATGAAAGCCAGCACGCGTGCGCGCGCCGGCAAAGGCGGCGCCCGTGAAGTGCGCCGCGCCGGTCAGGTACCGGGCACCATCTACGGCGACGACAAAGAGCCGCTCAACGTTGCGCTCGACTACAAAGAGCTGACGTCGCGCATTTTCGCCGGTCACTTCCTGACCACGATTTACGACCTCGACATCGACGGCAAGAAGCATCGCGTCATTCCGCGCGACTACCAGCTCGACCCGGTCAAGGATTTCCCGATCCACGTCGACTTCCAGCGTCTCGGTGAAGGCGCGCAGATTCGCGTCAGCATCCCGGTTCACGTGCGCAACGCCGAAGTTTCTCCGGGCGTGAAGCGCGGTGGTGCCGTCAACATCGTGACGCACTCGATTGACGTGCGCTGCCCGGCCGACGCGATCCCGGAAGCGATCGAAGTCGACCTGTCGAACCTCGACATCACGGACTCGGTGCATCTCAGCGAAATCAAACTGCCGGACAACGTTCGTCCGCTGCTCGCCGGCGACGCAACGCTCGTCACCATCGTGCCGCCGTCCGGCGTCATCGAAGAGCAGCGCGCTGCTGCCGCCGCTGCTGCGGCTGGCCCGGCGGACGCTGCTGCTGCTCCGGCTGCGGGCGCTGCTCCGGCTGCTGGTGCTGCGGGTGGAGACAAGAAGGCTGCAGCTCCTGCCGCCGGCGGCGACAAGAAGCCGGCCGAGAAAAAGCCGGCCGACAAGAAGTAAGTCTGAATTTCCAGAGGCCGGTCCAACGATCGGCCTCTTTCACTTCAACGCGCAGCAGAGGTCGGCGTGCTCTTTGTCGGGCTCGGCAATCCCGGCGCCCGTTACGCCGGCAACCGTCACAACATTGGCTTCATGGCTGTGGACGCGATCGCGCGGCGCCACAACGCTTCGCCGTGGCGCAAGCGCTTCCAGGCCGACACCGCCGAATGCACAATCGCGGGCGAGCGCCATCTCCTCATGAAGCCACAGACATTCATGAACGAGTCGGGCCGCGCCGTCGCGGAGGCCGCGCGCTTCTTCAAGACCGAGCTTGCCGACATCATCGTCTTCTACGACGAAATCGATCTGCCGGCCTCCAAGCTTCGCGTGAAGACGGGCGGCGGCAATGCGGGACACAACGGCCTGCGCTCGATAACGGCGCATTGCGGCAACGACTATCGCCGCGTGCGCTTCGGCATCGGGCATCCGGGCATGAAGGAGCTGGTGCAGCATCACGTGCTGAGCGATTTCGCTAAAGCAGATCGGCCGTGGGTCGAGACGCTGATCGACATCGTCGCCGACAACGCCAATATCTTGGCTAAGGGTCAGGATTCGACTTTCCAAAACCGCGTGCACCTCGCGATGGACGCCAAAGGATTTGGCGACGTGAAGGCACCGGGCAAACCGACAGACTGAGACGGACACATCATGGGCTTCAAAGCCGGAATCGTCGGACTGCCGAATGTCGGCAAATCCACTTTGTTCAACGCGCTGACCGAGACGGCCGCGGCGCAAGCCGCGAATTATCCGTTCTGCACGATCGAGCCAAATGTCGGCGAGGTCGCGGTGCCGGATCCGCGTCTCGATCAGCTCGCGGTGCTCGGCAAATCGGCCGAGATCATTCCGACGCGGCTCACCTTCGTCGATATCGCTGGCCTCGTGCGCGGCGCATCGAAGGGTGAAGGCCTCGGCAATCAGTTCCTCGCCAACATTCGCGAAGTCGATGCCATCGTGCATGTCGTGCGCTGCTTCGAAGACGGCGACGTGACGCATGTCGAAGGAAAGATCGACCCGACCGCCGATATCGAGACGATCGAGACCGAGCTGATGCTCGCCGATATGGACAGCCTCGAGAAGCGCATCGAGCCGCTGCAGAAACGCATTCGCGGCAACGACAAGGAAGCGAAAGAATCGCTCCCGCTCGTGCAGGCCGCGCTCGCGCTGCTCCGCGAAGGCAAGCCCGCGCGTCTGACCGAACGCCGCGAGGAAGACGAAAAGCTGTTCCAATCGCTCGCGCTGATGACCGCGAAGCCGGTGCTCTATGTCTGCAATGTCGACGAGGGCGCTGCGGCGGAGGGCAATTCGCTGTCGGCGAAAGTCGAAGAGCGCGCGAAGGCGGAAGGCGCAAAGTCCGTCGTTATTTCGGCGAAGATCGAGTCGGAGATTGCGGTCCTGCCGAACGAGGAGCGCAAAGAGTTTCTCGAAACGCTCGGGCTCGCCGAACCGGGCCTCAATCGCATGATCCGCGCGGGCTACGATCTCCTCGGGCTCCTCACCTATTTCACGGTGGGCCCGAAGGAAGCGCGCGCCTGGACGATCACCAAGGGCATGCGCGCGCCGCAGGCCGCGGGCGTCATCCATACGGACTTCGAGAAGGGCTTCATCCGCGCCGAGACGATCGCGTATGCGGATTACGTGAAGCTCGGCGGCGAGTCCGGCGCGCGCGATGCCGGCAAGCTGCGGCTCGAGGGTAAGGAATACATCGTCGCGGACGGCGACGTGATGCATTTCCGGTTTGCGAATTAGCCGCGACCGTAGCCCGGATGACGTGAGGCGGCGCGCGGCGCGCGCATTGCCGAACGAAATCCGGGACCGAGAATGCCGCAATCCCGGATTTCGCGCGACGCGAGAGCGTCGCGGCTTCATCCGGGCTACGGGCAGCGCAGTTGACGCTCGCGCGGGGCCACGCTTAGTTCCGCCTATGCCCAAATACTACTTCGAAGACTTCATCCCCGGCAGTGTCGACACCTACGGCCCGCGCCACGTCACCCGCGAAGAGATCATCGATTTCGCCTCGCAGTTCGATCCGCAGCCTATGCATCTCGACGAAGAGGCCGGCCGCAACTCGATGCTCGGCGGACTCGCCGCATCCGGCTGGGGCACCTGCGCGATGCTCATGCGCATGATCTGCGATTGGTTCGTGCTCGATTCCGCGTCGCTTGGCGCGCCTGGTGTCGACGAGGTGAAGTGGATCAAGCCGGTTCGGCCGGGCGATGACCTCACGCTGCGGCGGACGATCGGCGAAAAGCGCGTCTCGAAGAGCCGTCCCGATATGGGCTTCGTTCCCATCAGCTACGAGATGATCAATCAGGCCGGCGATGTCGTGATGACGATGACGGTGCCGAGCATGATGGCGCTGCGGAACCCCGAGAAGGGAGCCGCGTGATGTACTATTTGGAGGACATCGTCATCGGCGCGAAGCGCGAAACCGGCCGCCACACCTTCACGGCGGACGAGATCAAGACCTTCGCGAAAGCTTACGATCCGCAGCGCTTTCACGTCGACGAGAAGGAAGCGGAGAATTCGCATTTCGGCGCGCTGTGCGCTTCGGGCTGGCACACGGCCGCATTCTGCATGCGGTTTCTCGTCGAGGATCGCAAGCGCATGGTGGCGGAAGCGAAAGCGGCCGGCGTGAAAATCGCACAGTGGGGGCCGTCACCCGGCGTGCGCGAACTGAAGTGGATCAAGCCGGTCTATGTCGGCGATACGATCACGTATCACACGGAGGCACTTGAAACGCGTCCCTCGGGATCGCGGCCGGGCTGGGGTCTCTTGACGGTTCGCCACACTGGTACGAACCAGCATGGCGATATCGTCTACTCGGTGATCGGCTCGGCGTTCGTCGAACGCCGGCCGGGAGCTTGATCAGAAGATCCGCTTCTCCTTCTTGATCGTGCCGTCGCGGTGGACGTCGATCTCGACGCGTTCGCCGCGCGAGTTGATCGCGGTCACCACCATGTGCTTCTTCTTCGGCCGCATCGATCCGCCGTAGGTGTAGCCGGCGCGTTCGATGAGCGCCTTCACGTCGGCGTCGTTCATTGCGACCAGCGCTTCCTGCTTGCGGATGCGGCCGTCGAATTCGACGTGCAGCTCCCACGACTTGCCGCTCGCATCGACGGCGACGACCTCGACGTGCTTTTTCTTCACTTCCTGGACGCGCGCATCGCGGAACCCGGCGCGCTGGACCGCATCCAAGACGCCACGCTCGTCATATGCGGCATCGCGGCCGCGAGGAGCCGGAGGAGCACCAGCCAGAACAACACGCTGACCATTGGCGAGGGTGATCGAGGCTGCATGAAAAAACCCGTCACGCGGGGTGACCTCCACGCTCACCTTATCGCCAACCGACACGCGGGCGAGTTCCGAGCCGCGCGGGCCGGTCTCGATGAGCTTGCGGCCCGTCGCATCTTCGAGGACGAATTTGTTGCCGAAGATTTCGCGGACGACGCCCTCGAGTTGCGTCAGGCCAACCTGGATTCCTGGCGGAATCGGCGGTTGACCCGGGGTCTGCGAATACGCGTAACCCGCCAAAGCTGCGCTGGCGAGTATCGACAAAGACAAGCTGCGTAAATCCATCGGGTAACCCTCCGTATCGGTCTATAGTCGGACCATAACGGGGCGTGGCCAACGCCAACTGAACGCAGCGATTCAGGTTCGGTTCAGCTTGGCGGTTTAGGTGTAGCTTATGTGGAGCGTGATGCAGAAGGTCTTCATCGCCGCAGTTGTAGCCGGAGTCTTGGCGCTTGCGGTGTCCTTCTCGCCGGCCGAAGCGCGGATTTCGACGGCGGATGCCGCCGCGCGCGCGCAGGAGCGCTTCGACGGCCAAGTGGTCGATGTCGATCTCGACGATGATGACGACGATGGCGTTAAAATCTGGGTCTACGAGATCAAGTTGCTGACGCGCGACAACGTGATCATCAAGGTGAAGATCAACGCCGACACGGGCGCGTTCATTGAAGCCAAAGGCGACAATCTCATCCCGTATATCCGGCGGCCGAAATCGTGAAAATTCTCGTCGTCGAGGATGACGCGTCGCTGCGCGAAGCAATTGTCGGGCGCTTAAGCGCCGAAGGTTTTGCCGTCGACTCGGCGAAAAACGGCGAGGACGGCGCGCATCTCGGCATGACCGAGACGTACGATGCGGCGGTTCTTGATCTCGGCTTGCCGAAGAAAGACGGCCTCACGATCCTCTCCGAATGGCGCAAGGCGAACCGCGCCCTGCCCGTTCTGGTGCTCACCGCGCGCGACGATTGGACCAGCAAAGTCGAAGGCTTCAAGGCCGGCGCCGACGACTATCTCGTCAAGCCGGTGCGTGTCGACGAACTCATTATGCGGCTGCGTGCGCTCGCGCGCCGTGCGGCCGGCCACGCGACGCCGGTGCTGACATGCGGCGCGCTCGCTTACGACAGCCAACTCGGTTCGTTTTCGTTCGAAGGCTTGCCGCTCAAGCTCACCGCGCTCGAATTGCGCGTCCTCTCCTGCCTGATGCTGCGCAAGGGCGTCGTCGTGAAACGCGAAGAGTTGTTCGAACGCGTCTACGACGGCGACGGCGGCGCCGATTCCAATTCGCTCGAAGTCATCGTCGGGCGGCTGCGCCGCAAGATCGGCAGCGACCGCATCGAGACCGCGCGCGGGCTCGGCTATCGGCTCGTCTGCGATGAAGCGTAGCGGCTCACTCAATCGCCGCCTGCTCGTCGCGGCGGCGGTGTTTCTCTGCGCCGCGCTGATTGTCGCCGGTTTCGTCATCAACGGAATTCTGACGCGGTTCGTCGAGCGGCAGATCGATCAGCGGCTGGATGCGCAACTGCTCGCACTCGCCGGTGCGGTCAATCTCGACGCCAACGAAGCGCCGCAGCTCAAACGCGATCTCAACGTCGCGCCGTATGATCGCGTGCTGTCCGGCTGGTACTGGCAAGCCGAAGGTCCGGGCGGCGTTCTTACATCGCGCTCGCTCGGCGATGCGCGATTGATGGGCCCGCGCGGACCCGGAGGCGAACCACTGCGGCTGCGCCAGCGCGATATCGTTCTGCCGGACGAGGCCGGCACGGTGGCGCTGCTGGTCGCCGCGCCGCGCGCGGAGATCGATGGCCCGCTCCGCCAGGCGCGGCGCGTGCTTATCATCGCGCTCGCGAGTCTCGGGCTCGCGCTCGGCACCGCGATGGTGCTGCAGGTGTGGCTCGGCCTTTTGCCGTTGCGACGGCTCGCGGGTCAGCTCAAAAACGTGCGCACCGGCGCGGAGACCGCCCTGCCCGAACCGCAGCCCGCCGAAGTGCAAGGTATCGTCAGCGAACTCAACGCGGTACTCGCGCAGAATCGCGAACGTCTCGCACGTGCCCGCGCGCATGTCGCCAATCTCGCGCATGGTTTGAAGACGCCGCTCGCCGCGCTGTCAGCACGGCTCGATGACGGCGGCGAGAATCAGCGGCTGCTCGCATTGATGAACCGCCGCGTCGAGCATCATCTGCGGCGCGCACGCAGCGCGGCGATTACGGGCGGCGTCTTCGCGCCAGTGCCGCTCGCGCCGAAGATCGCGGACCTCACCGGGATGCTGAAACGCATCCACGCGGATCGCGATCTGAGCGTGACGATCGATGTCGCGCCGACGCTGAGCGTTCGCTGCGACCCGCAGGATGCCGACGAGATGCTGGGTAACTTGCTCGACAATGCTTTCAAGTGGGCACGCTCCGAGGTGCGTATCACCGGAGCGATTGCCGATAGCGTCGCGATCATCGGCATCGCGGACGACGGCCCGGGATTGAGCAGCGACGACGCCGAGCGCGCATTGCAGCGCGGCGAACGGCTCGATGAGACCGTTGCGGGGACGGGCTTCGGCCTGCCGATCACGCAGGAGATCGCGGCGCTGTATGGTGGGACGCTGGTGTTGGAGAAGAGCCGAAGCGGCGGGCTCGATGCCCGCCTGACACTGCCGGTTTAGCTGGCTAAGTCATGAGCGAGTTCGGCCTCTTTAGAAAGAGATGCGGCATCCACCAGATGTCATCCCGGCCGAGGGTGCGCAGCACGCGAGAGCCGGGATCCACGTATCCCTGCATAGGCTTGGGGTACATGGGTCCCGGATAGCCGCAAAATTCGCTGCGCGAATTCGCGGCTTCCGGGATGACAGCTGAATGGAGGATGGGCCGCGGAAAATCGCGAACCTTGGGCGCGGAATAAAACGCCTAATGCCCGTCGAATGAAACGAGCGTGCGCACCGGCACGCCGAGCTTGCGGATCTTTTCCGCGCCGCCGAGTTCCGGCAGATCGACGATGAAGCACGCCGCGACGATGTCGGCGCCCATCTGCTTCAACAACTTCACGGCACCTTCGGCCGTGCCGCCGGTCGCAATGAGATCGTCGACCAGAACGACGCGCTCACCCTTCGTCACCGCGTCTTCGTGCATCTCCATCTCGTCGATGCCGTATTCGAGCGAGTAAGCGACACGCACAGTCGTGTGCGGCAGCTTGCCCTTCTTGCGGATCGGCACGAAGCCGGCTGACACCTGATGCGCGACCGCGCCACCGAGGATGAAGCCGCGCGCCTCGATGCCGGCGACTTTATCGACCTTCGAGCCGGCCCACGGCTGCACGAGTTCATCGACGGTGCGGCGAAAGGCGCGCGCGTTGCCGAGCAAAGTCGTGATGTCGCGGAACATGATGCCGGGTTTTGGATAATCCGGAATCGTGCGGATCGCGTCGCGGAGGTCGTTTTCGATCGTGGTCATTCAATAGCTCTGTTTCGCCGGCGGCCGCACTGTGGCGAAGTCGGACGCCTGAGGCAACCGCGCGCGGCATGTGGTTTCGAACGCGGTTAAGCCGGCAACCAGCGGCGCGGAACCTCGCGCGCATCGTCGTACGCAGCTTCGAAGACCGGCGACGCGATGATCGACTGCATATGCAGCGTGCCGGTGCCGACATTGCGGAAGCCGTGCGGGCGGCCCGCCGGGATCTGCGCGGATTGACCTTTGGTCAGCGTTGCGCGCTCATCGCCCTGCCAAACCTCGGCGGTGCCGTCGAGCACGGTGAGAACTTCCTCGACCGCGTGCAGATGGTTCGGCGCGCCCAAGCCGGGCTCGCACCACTGTTCGAAGATGCAGAGTTGCGCGGCGCCGTTAAGAGCGGAGACACGCATACGCGTCATCACGCCGGGCCGCCATTCGTTGCGCGTTTCGCGCTCGTGATCGATGAGGTTCAAGACTGCGGCCCCTTTGCATGACACTGTCACACAGAGTATATTCTTCCGATGAGATCAAGCAAACCGCTGACCGTGACGCTTGGGCCGCAACAGGCCAGCGTCGAAGCGCGTGTGAAGTCCGGCGAGTTTGCGTCCGCGAGCGAGGTCTTGCGGGCGGGGATTCGCGCGCTCGATCGCGAAGATGCGGCACTGACGGAGTATTTGCGGCAAGAAATCGCCGCGTCGCTGGCTGACCCTCGGCCGAACCTTCCGGCGGAAGAGGTTTTTGCTGAAGTCAAAAAGCTGCATCAGCAAACGCTGAAAGCGCGCAAGCGTGGCGCATAGGGTCGTCTTCCGGCCGCGCGCCCGAGACCATCTTCTCTCACTCTATCGATACATCGCAATGCAAGCGGGCCCCGAGACCGCGCTCGCCTATCTCCAACGCATCGAAGATGCCTGCATGTCGCTCGCACACTCGCCCGAACGCGGAACGCAACGCCCTGAGCTTGGGAAGAACGTACGCGTGATCGGATTCGAGCGGCGCGTTGCCATCGCATTTCGCGTGCAGCGTTCGACCGTGGAGATTCTCGCAATCAGTTATGCGGGGCGGCGTTTCGAAGACGACGTACGTTAGAGAGATTGAGCTCTGCGGTATCTCTGCTTTGCACTGAAACGTCTACCAGAGCGCTCGTCATCCCGGGGCGCGTGGCGCTCGCGTAGCGAGCCATGCGAGCCCGGGATCCATAGTCACAATGCTATCGATAATACAGAGAGTATGGATCCCGGCCTTCCGGCACGTTGCGCGCTCTGCGCGCCGCGCCTTCAGCCGGGATGACCATTTCCTTCGATGCGAAGCGCCAAGGTTAGCTTCACAACACTCTCCCGGCGACAGCATCGAGTTTGGCGACGACGGCCGGATCGCGGAATTCCGGCGCGGTGATGAGCGCGTGATCGAGCGCGCGGTCGGAGCCGATCGGGCACGGTTCGTGTTCGCGCGGGAAGTCGCGCGCGACGCGGGCGATCAAGCGCTGCGCGCGTTGCGCGTTGCCGAGCAGCACCTTGATGACGTCGGAGACCGTGACGGCGTCGTGATCCGGATGCCAGCAATCGTAGTCCGTGACCATCGCGACAGTCGCATAACAAATCTCCGCTTCGCGCGCGAGTTTTGCTTCCGGCATGTTGGTCATGCCGATCACCGTGTAGCCGAGCTGGCGATACGTGAGGCTCTCGGCGAGCGTGGAGAATTGCGGACCTTCCATGCAGACGTAGGTGCCGCCGCGCGCGATGGCGATGTCCTCGGCCTCGGCGGCCTTCGCGATGCAGTCGGCGACGCGCGGCGCGACCGGATGCGCCATCGAGATATGCGCGACGCAGCCTTTGCCGAAGAACGAGCTCTCGCGCTTCACGGTGCGGTCGACGAATTGATCGACGAGGACGAACGAGCCCGGCGCGAGCTCCTCCTTGAACGAGCCGCAGGCTGAGAGCGAGACGATGCTGGTGACGCCGGCGCGCTTCATCGCGTCGATGTTGGCGCGGTAGTTGATGTCGCTCGGCGAGAAGATGTGCCCGCGGCCGTGACGCGGCAGGAAGACCATCGGAAGATCGGCGATCTCGCCGTGACGGAGCGGCGCGGACGGCTCGCCCCACGGCGTCGTCACGGTCTCGTCGCGGACATTTTCGAGGCCGGGCAGATCGTAGATGCCGGAGCCACCGATGATGCCGAGAACCGAACGGGTCATGCGTGATCCTTCAGAAGCGAAAAACAAAAAAGCCCGGCACGATGGCCGGGCTTTTCTATCATGGCACTCGGCCGAGGTCAGTGGACCTTCGACCACACGCGCTTCTTGGTGAAGTAGAGAAGGCCCGCGAAGAAGATCAGGAACAGGATGACCTGCAGACCGACGCGCTTGCGCGCCTCGAGATGCGGCTCGGCCGTCCACATCAGGAATGCGGCGACGTCCTTCGAGTAGTTGTCGATCGTCGCCGGCGTGCCGTCCGTGTATTCGACCTGGCCGTCGTTCAGCGGCTTCGGCATCGCGATGGCGTGGCCCGGAAAGTATTTGTTGTAGTTCGAGCCCTGCGGCAGCTGGAAGCCCTGCGGCGCATCCTCGTAGCCGTGCAGCAGCGCGACGAGATAGTCGACGCCGTGCTCCTGATATTGCAGACCCGGCAGCATATCGAAGACGAACCACGGGAAGCCGCGCTCGTAGGTGCGGGCCTTCGCGATCAGCGAGAGATCCGGCGGCACGGTGCCGTTGTTCGAGAGGCGCGCGAGCGCGTCGTTGGCGAACGGCGAGGGGAAATGGTCGGCCGGGCGGCCCGGGCGCTCGAACATTTCGCCCTGATCGTTCGGGCCATCCTTGATCTTGTATTCTTCGGCGATCGCCTTCGCCTGCGCGGCCGAGAAACCGGGGCCGCCGGGCTGCGCGAGGTTGCCGAAGGAGACGTAGCTCAGGCCATGGCAGGCTTGGCAAACCTCGCGATAGACCTTGAGGCCGCGCTGCAGCTGCGCGCGATCGAAGGTGCCGGTGATCTTGGCGAAGCCCCACTTCTGGCGCGGCGGATCAACCGACTCGGCACCGAAGGCCGGGATGACCGTGAGCGCGACATAGGCGGCGCCGAGAGCGACGGCGAGGGTGCGGAGTTTGTTCGACATCAATTCTCTCCGCGTCTCAACGCTTCTCAGGCGCGTGCGCGGCGGCGGCCGCCGGCTGAGCGCCCCTGCCGAGAACCGACTCGGCAATGGAATTCGGCAGCGCCTTTGGCTTCTCGATCAAGCCGAGCAACGGCAGGATGATCAGGAAGTGCGCGAAGTACCAGAAGGTCAGGATACGCGCCGCGATCGTGTAGCCGCCTTCTGCCGGCTTCGCGCCGAGCCAGCCGAGGCCGATGGTGACGGCGACGAACACCCAGAAGAACTGCTTGTAGAGCGGGCGGTAGTTCGCCGAGCGAACGCGCGACGTATCGAGCCACGGCAGGAAGGCGAGGATCGCGATCGACGAGAACATCGCGATGACGCCGAGCAGCTTGTTCGGGATCGCGCGCAGGATCGCGTAGAACGGCAGGTAGTACCACTCGGGCACGATGTGCGCCGGCGTCACGCCCGGATTGGCCGGGATGTAGTTGTCGGCGTGGCCGAGATAGTTCGGGATGAAGAAGGCGAACCACGCGAAGACGATGCAGAAGGCGACCATCGCGAAGCCGTCCTTCAGCGTTGCGTACGGCGTGAACGGCACCGAGTCCTGCGGCGTCTTCGGCTCGACACCGGTCGGGTTGTTCTGACCGGCGACGTGCAGTGCCCAGACGTGCAGCACGACGACGCCGGCGATCACGAACGGCAGCAGATAATGCAGCGAGAAGAAGCGCTGCAGTGTCGGATTGCCGACCGAATAACCGCCCCACAGCCAGGTGGTGATCGCTTCACCGACGAACGGGATCGCCGAGAAGAAATTGGTGATGACGGTCGCGCCCCAGAAGGACATCTGACCCCACGGCAGCGTGTAGCCGAGGAAGCCGGTTGCCATCATGAGGAGATAGATGATGACGCCGAGGATCCAGAGCACTTCGCGCGGCGCCTTGTACGAGCCGTAATACATGCCGCGGAAGATGTGGATGTAGACAGCGACGAAGAACATCGAGGCGCCGTTGGCGTGCAAATAGCGCAGCATCCAGCCGGAGTTCACGTCGCGCATAATGTGCTCGACCGACTTGAAGGCCATGTCGGCGTGCGGCGTGTAGTGCATCACCAGGATGATGCCGGTGACGATCTGCGCGCCGAGCAGGAACGAGAGAATGCCGCCGAAGGTCCACCAGTAGTTCAGATTTCGCGGCGTCGGGTAAGCGACGAAGCTCGAATGCACCAGCCCCAGAATCGGCAGGCGCGCTTCCAGCCATTTCAGGACCGGGTTGGTCGGCTGGTAGGTGGACGGGGCGTGGCTCATGATCAGACCTTGAAATACGTCAAACGGCGGCCGGAAGGATTAACCGATGCGGATCTTCGTATCGGACTGGAAAGCGTATGCCGGAATCGGCAGGTTCGACGGTGCCGGGCCCTGACGAATGCGGCCCGCGGTATCGAACTGCGAACCGTGGCACGGGCAGAACCAGCCGCCGTAAGCGCCTTGATGACCGAGCGGGATGCAGCCGAGATGCGTGCAGTTGCCGAACACGATGAGCCACTTCTCGTGGCCCTTCTTGACGCGGGCTGAATCCGGCGCCGGATCCGGCAGGCTTTGCCAGTTCACGTCCTGCGCTTCCTTGATTTCCTTCTCGGTGCGGTTACGCACGAAGATCGGCTTGCCGCGCCAGAACACTTTGAGGATCTGGCCGTCAGCCACCGGCGCGAGATCGACTTCGATCGGCGCGCCTGCCGCAATCGTCGCGGCATCGGGGTTCATTTGATTGATCAGCGGAACGGCAACAGCCACCGCCCCTACGGCTCCCACAGCGCCGGTCGCGATATATAGAAAATCGCGGCGCGTCGGCTCGGCCGAAGACATGCTCGTCACGACTAGTCCCTTTCGCCTCTAAACCCCTTCAGTCACCCTCCAGAGAGATGCCCTCGCATGCTCTCCGGCTCAAGATGACCGCCGCAGCCGCGCATTCCGGGCAGAATTGCGGCCAGCAGTGCCCTGGCTTCTCTTCGCACCGTTGTTTCGTTCGCGCAAGAGCGTATCGTAATCATCCCAGGATGCACGATAAGTTGTTCAACGGGCGTGATCTTTTGGCTCCATTTTCACGTGTCCTGCAGGTTGTGAAGGCGCCGAGATTGCGCACTGCGGTATGAGCGGCGCGTCCCGTAGCGGTGAATCAGCGTGCAGCGATTTCGCCCGCGTGACCAAAATTTAATTCCGCCGGGCCGCCCGTCGGCGAAGCGACCTGCCCGCGATGCCGATTGTCGCGGGCAAATCTTCGTGGTGAATGACGCGTCATGCGTATCGCTCTCTATCAGCCCGACATCGCGCAGAATACCGGCACGATCCTGCGTCTCTGCGCATGTCTCGGCTTTGCCGCCGACATCATCGAGCCGACAGGCTTCCCGTGGAGCGAGCCGGCGTTGCGCCGCGCCGGGATGGATTATCTCGAGGCGGTCAGCCTCACGCGGCATGTGTCGTGGGAGGCTTTCCTCGCGTCGCGAGAGGCGCGGCCGGGACGCATCGTGCTCATGACGACGCGGGCGGCTGAGCCCTATCTCACGCACGAATTCCGCGACGACGATATTCTGCTGTTCGGCCGCGAGAGCGCGGGCGTGCCCGACGAGGTGCACGCGGTTGCCGACGTTCGGCTGCTGATCCCGATGCAGAACGGCATGCGTTCCCTCAACATTGCAATGGCGGCCGCGATGGTGGCGGGCGAAGCCGTGCGGCAGCGCGGCGCGACTTAAGCACAACAGCGAGCTTCCCTCTCGCCTCGATCCGAGCCTACAGTCGGAAAAAACAAAGGGAGGCGTCTCATGCGTTTCGGATTATCGCTCACGGCTGCGTTCATGGTTGCGGCGCTGTCGCCGGCCTTCGCGCAGACGCCACCGAACCTTCCCATCCCCACCGGCGAGCTGCCGCCGCCCATCGTGAAGGAAGGCAAGGCGCAAAAGATTTCGCCGCATGTCTGGGTGATCCCCGACGATTACATCCCGATGGTGCCGAATGTCGGCTACGTGATCGGCGAGAAAGGCGTTCTCGTCATCGATCCCGGCATGGGCCAGCGCAACGGCGAGATCGTTCTCAAAGAGATGCGCAAGCTGACGAACCTCACCGATATCACGATCGTCAACACGCACTTCCATCCGGAGCACACGACCGGCGACCTCGCCTTCCCGCAGGAGGTCAAGCTGATCCGCGCAGTCGCGCAGCAGCAGGACGTGGATGAGCTCGGCGTGCAATTTCTCGGTATCTTCTCGCGCATGCGGCCGATCCTCGCCGAGCTCCTGAAAGACGCATCGTTCCGCAAGCCGACCGCGACATTCGAGAAGGAAACCGTGATCGACCTCGGCGGCGTGAAGGTCCGTGCGGTGCGGCTCGGCCCCGGACATACGCGCGGCGACACCGTCTTCTATGTCGAGGGCGACGAAGTGCTGTTCACGGGCGACCTTGCGATGCGCAATCTCTTCCCGTCGTTCATCGCACCGCAGTCGAGCGCGAAGACATGGCTCACCAGCCTCGATGCGATCGATCAGTTCAAGGCGAAGCAGCTCGTACCGGCGCACGGCGCAATCACGGACGGTTCGGTGGTCGGCGCCTATCGCGATTACATGAAGGCGCTGCAGGAGCGCGTCGCGACGCTGAAGCGCGAAGGCAAGCCGCTGCCGGAAGTCATCGCGGCGATGCGCACCGAATTCGCCGGCAAGCAGCCGCAGTGGCAGCAGGCGATGCGCATCGAGGGCGCCGTCACGACGGTCTACAACGAAGCGCCGTAACGCTTCCGTCGCCCACGCAACAAAAAACCCCGCCGTTTGGCGGGGTTTTTCTGTTCGTGTCAGATCGGATTAAGCTGGGATGCGCTCTTCGGCCTCGCTCGGCTCGCGCAGAACGTAGCCACGGCCCCAGACCGTCTCGATGTAATTCTTGCCTTCCGACGCGTTGGCCAGCTTCTTGCGGAGCTTGCAGATGAACACGTCGATGATCTTGAGTTCCGGCTCGTCCATGCCGCCGTAGAGATGATTGAGGAACATCTCTTTCGTAAGCGTGGTGCCTTTGCGGAGCGAGAGCAGCTCCAGCATCTGATATTCCTTGCCGGTAAGGTGCACGCGCTGCTGCTGCACTTCGACCGTCTTGGTGTCCAGATTGACCACCAGCTCGCCGGTCGTGATGACCGATTGAGCGTGACCCTTCGAGCGGCGAACGATCGCGTGGATACGCGCAACCAGTTCGTCTTTGTGGAAGGGCTTGGTCATGTAGTCGTCGGCGCCGAAGCCGAGACCCTTCACCTTGTCCTCGATGCCGGCAAGACCGGACAGGATCAAGATCGGTGTCTTCACCTTGGCGACACGCAGCGACCGCAGAACTTCGAAACCCGACATGTCGGGTAGGTTCAGATCGAGCAGTATGATGTCGTAATCATACAGCTTGCCGAGGTCGACACCCTCCTCACCGAGATCGGTGGTGTAGATGTTGAAGCTCTCAGACTTGAGCATCAGTTCGATCGATTGCGCAGTCGCGCGATCATCTTCAATCAGCAGAACGCGCATTTCCCCTTTACCTCGTTATCAAGAGGCCGACAGGCCGCTGGCGGCCCTGGGCAACGCCGTGGGAGCAACCGATTCGAAACGCTACAGTGGAATGGTTAACAGATCGTGATTCTTTGACGCAAGCGTTCATTGGGGCAAATTTATGAAAATGCCCTAACGTGCTCATATCGCCGCAGTTTCTGGTCACGATCTTGTTCACATTCAGCTTTAAGAACCGGCGCTAACAGACTCTCTGGACTCGCCCATCGGCTTGGTGGAGCGAACAGCCCGCGTACAAACGGTAGAGCGATCATTAACGAGCCGGGTAAACGCATCGTTAACGCGAGCAATTGTTCGTTCACACTTTTGCTGATCCGCCAAAGAGATGGCCACACGAGCGCCAATAACGTGAAGATCGCCGCGATTTTGGGGGTGGTCGGAAACTGAAAACTAACACTGTCCCCGCAAGATGGCTCAGGTTTGGAGTTTCGGGCCGCTTAGCCGGCCGTTTAGGGCCGCCTATCAGCGGACCGTCTAGGAGCCGCGGCTGCGGCACCGCTCTCGGGTCTTCCCGAGAGTCGTCTGGGAGTTGAGTAAATGAAGTCGCGTGAAACCCTTATTCGCTTGAAGAAGTTTCAGGCTGACGAGAAGCGCCGCCGCCTCAATCAGATCGAGTCGATGATTGCCGACTTCGATCGCATGGCCGGTGATCTCGATCGCGAGATTTTGGCTGAAGAGACGAAGGCCGGCATCAAGGACTCGTCGCACTATGCCTACCCGACCTACGCCAAGGCCGCAGCGACCCGCCGCGACAACCTCAAGCGTTCGGCCGACGAGCTGAAAGAGCAACAGGCCGATGCGAAGGCCGCGCTCGACGAAGCTTTGGCGGAACTGCGCAAGGCTGAGCAGCTCGAAGAGCGCGATCAGCTGCGCGACCGCGTGGTCGATGCTTCGGTCGAATTCGGCATGCTGGGCGCCGCCCGCTAAGCGCCGTCACCATCGAATTTCAGGAAAAGCCCGGGTTCGCCCCGGGCTTTTTCATGTGCGGCTTGCTCCGCGTCCATCTTGATAGGCTGATCGAGAACAACTGCGAAACCGCAGGCCGTCATTCCGGGGCGCGCTCCGCGCAGCGGGCGCGAGCCCGGAATCCATATCCCCTGTGCCGACGATAAATGCTCGGGAATATGGATCCCGGACAGCCGCAGCTTGCTGCGCAAGCTACGCGGCTTCCGGGATGACCGCTTGTAGGTTCTTTTACGATCAGGGCCTATTTCAGCGCCGAAGCGAGCAGCTTCGTGTTGTGCTGCATCATCGCGATGTAATCGGCGGCAGGGCCTTTCGCGTCCGACAGCGCGTCGGAGAAAAGCGTGCCGCCGAGCTGCGCGCCGGTTTCCTTGGCGATGCGCTCGATCACCCGCGGGCTCGAGATGTTCTCGACGAAGACCGCGCGGATATTCTCTTTCTTGATCTGGCGGATCAGCGCCGCGACGGCTTTCGCGGTCGGCTCCGAGTCGCCGGTGACGCCCTGCGGCGCGAGGAACGTCACTTTGTAGGCATCGCCGAAATAGCCGAAGGCGTGATGCGACGTGATCACGCGGCGCTTGTCGGCCGGCACATCCGCGAAAGCCGCGACGATGTCTTTCTCGAGCGCTTCGAGCTTTTGCGTGTAGGCGCGTGCACGCTCCTCATAACCTTCGCGGCCGGCCGCATCGGCGGCAATCAGCGCTTTCGCGATGTTGGCGACGTAGAGTTTCACGTTGGCAACGCTCTGCCACGCGTGCGGATCGGTGTGGTCATGATCGGCATGGCCATGGTCGTGCTTGTGGTCGTGGTCGTGCGCTTCCTCGCGCGCCTTCACGCCTTCGCTCGCGACCGTGAGCTTGCCCTTGAAACCCGAGGCCTTGGCGAGACGTTCCGCCCAGCCTTCGAAGCCGAGGCCGTTGACGATGATAACTTTCGCGCCCTGCATGCGTTTCGCGTCCGCCGGGGTCGGCTGGAACACGTGCATGTCGGTGTTGGGGCCGACGAAGCTCGTCACATCGATGCGATCGCCGCCGACCTGTCGCGTGATGTCGGCGAGGATCGAGAACGAGGCGACAACTTTCAGCTTTTCCTGCGCGTAAGCCGGTAGCGCGAGGAGTGAAAGGAACGCGATGGTGAGAATGCGGAGCATTTCAAAGGTCCAGTACTGTTGATCCGAAGCTTCTACCACAACGCGTCATGGCCCTGCCCCGGTTTAGCCGGGGTATTGTCCGGGCCATCCACGTCCTACTTCTTTGACCACGCCAAGAAAGGCGTGGATGGCCCGCATAAAGCGGGCCATGACGGAGAGTGTGGTTTGCTCCTCGCCAAGCTGACCCCGCCTTAAAACCGCAGCGTGGCGAAAGCACGGACGCCGCGGCCCGGAAGCAAAACTTCGTCCTTCTTGAACGACACGCTGTTGCGGATGTCCTCGTCCAGCAGGTTCGTTCCGACCAGGCCGACCGTCATCTCCTTCACGATATCGTTCGGCGCGAAGCGGCGCGTGTAGCTGATCGACGCGTTGAGGAGATTGTAGCCCGGCGTCGTCGTCAGCTCGTCGGCGCCGATGTCGTTCTGCGCGAAGGCATGCAGCAGGAAGACGCGCGTGCGCCAATTGCCGTCGCCCCAATAGACGCCACCACCGAGGCGCTGCGGCGGCATGCGCGGCACATTGGTGCCGTCGGTGAAGCGGGCATGGACGAAGTCATACTGGCCTTCGATTCCGAACGTGCCGCCGGCGATCGGCAGAAGATCGAGCTGCGCGGCAACTTCCGCGCCAGTGAAGCGCGCATCCTTCTGATCGAACGCGACCTGGCGGAATTCCTCGCCGGGCCCTGGCGCGCAGGTGTCGAACTCTTCGCCGCAAGTGTTGCCGGGGAGGCGCTTGTAGATGAAGCCGGCGTATTGCGTGTGATAGAGCGATGCGTCGAAACGCAGCGTGCCGGTTTTTTTCGCGAGACCGACTTCGAACGATGTCGCACTTTCCTTGTTCAGCGCAACGTTGCCGATCTCGAATGTGCCGGACGCTTCGTGCGGACCTTTCGAGAACAACTCCTGCGCTTCCGGCGCGCGCTGCGAATAGCTGATCGAGCCGCGCGCGACGACGCCCCAGCCGATATCCTTCAGTGCCGCGAAGCTGACGCTGCCGGGCGTGAAGTTGCGCACGCGGCGCGCTTCCTCGACAGCGTTGCCGTCGGGCAGGAAGTCGCCCGGGAACGTCGCGGCGGTGCCGGTGACGCGCTGCTGGCCGACGCGCGCGGCGGCTTGAAAGCGAACGGTCGGCGACACGGTGAGTTCGTTGAAGATGTAAGTCGCCAAGCGCGTCGTGTCGGCGGGCGCAAGCAAGCTGCCCGCCTCACCCGACGTGCCGAGCGCCGCGTGGCCGCCCTGAATGCCGATCGCGGTGTTGAGTTCGCCGAGCGCTGTTGCGACAGGGACGAACTGAAATTCGGTGCGGCCTTCGACCTCGCGATTGCGGAAGGTTGCCATCACGCGCTCCGGTCCGTCGATCGTCGCGCGCTCGTCGTGTTTGTAGTTCGCGCCGCCGAGCCAGAAACGAACCGTGTCGACGATGGTGCCGCCGGTACGGAATTCGCCGCGCGTCGTGAGCTTCGTCTGCTCCATGTCGATGCGCGTGCGCGTCTCCGCCGCTTCGATGCCCGGAATGCCGTAGAGCGAATTCACGTGGCTGATCGAGACGCCGATGAAGCCATCCTTGAAGTAACGCGTCGCGCCGACCGCCATGCCTTCGGACTCGACGGCCGTGTTGGCCTGTCGGCCGCCCGGGATCGCGTAATCGCCCGTGCTGCGGCGATAGTAGTCGCCGTGGACGCCGTAATCCTGATTGCGGTTCTCGACAACGACGGCGCCTTCAACGCCGCGATCGACACTCGACAGCGCGGTCTTCGTCACCAGCGAAAAGCCCAGCGGCATCGAGGGATCCGGAATGCGATTGTTGCTCGCCGCGACGACACCGCCGATCGCTTGCGGGCCCCAACGCAATGTCGCCGGCCCGCGGATGATTTCGAGCTTGTCGCTCGCGAGCGGATCAATCGGCACGACGTGGTCTTCCGAGATCGTCGAGACGTCCATCGACGAGACGCCGTTTTCCTGCACGCGGACGCGCGCATTATCGAGGCCGCGAATCACCGGACGGCTGGCGCCGGGCGCGAATGAATTGCCGGTAACGCCCGGCAGATTGAACACCGTGTCGCCGAGCGTTGCGCCGGGCTGCTGTTGAATCTCCTGCCCGCTCAGCACCGTGACGGGCGCGAACGTCGCGGTCTCGGCGGCGCTTGGTGGCGGCGGCGCGGGTTGCGGGCGCGGCGTCACGCGGACACGTTCACGGCGAGCCGGCGGCGCGGGCTTCGCCGCAGGCGCACGGCGCGCGATCGGGCTCGGCGCCGAGACGACCACCTCCGGCAGCGCATTTTGCGCGCGCGCATCCTCGAAACTTGTTACGGCGGCTACCATCGCGCCAACGCTGACGGCTGCCCGAAAACCCCAAACCTGACGCAAAACGACCTCGTACCCTGAAACCCCAATTGTTATGTTATAACGTCCTTGATTTCGGACACGCAAGCGGAATGTTATAGTATTACATCTTTGACGTGCATTCGGTTGTGCAGCCGATCACGGGTTGGGGATCAATGCCTGAAGCCAGGTGGCGACCCGCCCGTCCTGTGCTATCGATTCCGCGGGGACTCGCGCATTACGCGCGCCTTGGGGCCGGTCAATGTTGTCGCCTACGGAACTAGTTTGGCTACTGGCGGCAACCGCCAAGGGCGACTCCGAGGCGTTCGAACGCCTGTACCTTGCGACTAAATCGAAACTCTACGGGGTGACCCTGCGTATCTTGAGGCGAACTGATGTCGCCGAGGAGATTATGCAGGAGGCCTACGTCAAGATTTGGCGCAATGCCGGCGACTTTAACCCGCGCCTGGCAAGCCCGATTACGTGGATGGTCGCGATTGCGCGCAACGCCGCGCTCGACCAGCTGCGCAAGAAGGTCGACGCCTCGATCGAGGACGAGCCGCAGGCCATCGAGGTTTCGGCGGAAACGAAAGATCCGCTCGCGCAGCGCGAGATGACCGAACAGTTGCGCCGCCTGCTCGGCTGCATGGGCGGTCTCGATGAAGAACACAGGCGCGTGCTGCTGCTCGCCTACTACAACGGCTGGAGCCGCGATCAACTCGCGGCGAAGTTCGAGAAGCCCGTGAACACGATCAAGACGTGGCTGCGCCGCGGCTTGATCCAAATCCGGGAGTGCATGGGATCATGAGCACGATCGACGACGACAAGGACGTCTTGGCCGCGGAATACGCGCTCGGCTCGCTCGATGCCGAGGGTCGCGGAAACGTGCTCATGCAGATGTCGCTCGACCCGGCTTTCGTCGAACGCGTTGCTTATTGGGAGCGGCGTATCGGCGAACTGCATGCGCTGGTCGAACCGGTCGAGCCGCCGGCGACGAGCTGGGAATGGATCAAGGCGCGCATTGCGGCGGAAGCACCGCGCGACACGCTGTGGATGCCGAATCTCGCCGACGCCGCAAAAGGCTCGACGACAGTCGATCCGTTCGCGTCCGTGCGCGCCGCTGCGGCCGTCGCAACCGCGGCGAAAGTTGCCGAGCCTACGGGCGAAGTTGCGAAGCTCGGCGCACCGCCGCGCCCTGCTCCGGTTGCGCCTGCGTCGAACGTTGTCGAACTCAAGCAGCGCGCCGGCATGTGGCAACGCGTCGCCATCGGCACGAGTGCGATCGCGGCCGGTCTTGCAGCGCTTGCGGTGTTTCGCGAAGTCTCGCCGCGCATCGTCGAAAAGGTTGTCGAGAAAGAAGTTGTACGCACGGTCGAAGTGCCGTCGCAGCGCGTTGCCGAATTCGTTGCGGTGTTTCAACGCGACGACAATCTGCCGGCGCCGTCCTTCATCATGACGGTGGACATCGACAAGAAGACCGTCAGCCTGCGCCGTGTCGGCGCCGAACAGCGCGAGCAGAATTCGTACGAGCTTTGGGTCGTGACGCCGCAGCAGACGCGACCGCGTTCGCTCGGACTCGTTGCCGAAAACGAATACACGGTGCGCCGTGCGCTCGGGGATTACGATGCCGCGACATTGTCGCGCGCGACGTTCGGCATTTCGGTCGAGCCGAAGGGCGGCTCGCCGACCGGCCAGCCGACCGGCCCGGTGGTGCACGGCCGTCTGGTGCAGACGACGCCGGCGACCTTCCCGGGCGGCACGCCGTAATCAGTTCTTTGCCGACTTCTCGCGCAGGCGTTCTTCCTGCTCGCGCAGTTCGGGCGTGAGCGCGTCTCCGAAATCCTCGGCCGAGAAGATCTGACGGATCTCAATCTCGCTCATCGAGCGCATCGGGTTGGGGCAGCGCTTCACCCACGAGACCGCCTCGTCGATATCCTTGACCTTCCAGATCCAGAAGCCGGCAACGAGTTCGTTGACGACCGGGAACGGACCGTCCTTCACGGTGCGCTTGTCGCCGTCGAACAGAACGCGCTTGCCGCGCGAAGTCGGATGCAGGCCCTCGCCCGCCTCCATGATGCCGGCATTGACGAGTTCCTCGTTGAACTTGCCCATGGCGGCAAATTCCTCGGTCGTCGGCGTCTCGCCGGCTTCGCTCTCCTTCGTCGCCTTCACGAACACCATCACGCGCATTGTCTTCTCCTATTTCGACCGGCCTCATGCCGTTGCTATAAAGACGGACGGACGCCCGCCAAACCGACACCGCGTGTAAAAATGACAATTGTGCCATCTAGCCATCATCTGCCATCTTGATGGCAGGGGGCTCACGGCCTATATTCTACGGTAAAATGGAGGGTGCCCCGCCGATGCCCGAACCGCAATTGTCCGTCCGCAGCGCCAAGGCGCGCGACCTCGCCCACCGTCTCGCTCAACGCGAGCGCCGCACCATCGCGGACATCGTCGAGCGCGCGCTCGAGCGCTACGAAGCCGCGCAGACCGGCCAAGAGTCCCCGGAGGCGTTTTATACGCGTCTCTATCAAGAGACCGGCGAGGATGGCGTCGATCTGCAAGCGCTCATCGACGAGAATAGGAAGCCGAATCCCGGTATCGAGTTTTGATCTTCATCGATACCAACGTTCTGTCCGAGAGCTTTCGCAAAATCCCCGATATGCGCGTGGCAGGCTGGCTAGCGCGCCGCGATGCTGAACTGGCTCTGCCGACAATCGTCATTGCGGAGATTGCGTTCGGTATCTTCCGGCTCCCGGCGGCGCAGCGGTCGCCTTCGCATGAGCAAAAGCTCTCCGACTGGCGCAATCATTTTCGCAACCGCATCTTCGGCTTCACAGAGGAAGCCGCACTCGCCTATGGCGAGTTGATGGGTCGCGCCAAGCGGCAGGGTGTGCAGATGTCGACGGCCGACGGAATGATCGCGGCCATCGCCCTCGCCAACGGCGGGCGTCTCGCGACGCGCAACGTCGACGACTTCCGCGCGACCGGCTTGCAGCTTGTGTCGCCCTGGGACGCCTAAACGACACTACGACGCAGCCCGGCTATGCGGCGAAAATCTCTTTAGAAGCCCGGAAAAGTCGGCCATAACCCCCAGCCTGACTTAGCTCAACGGACACATTCGATGCCGCAGTATCGCTCACGTACCACCACCCACGGCCGCAACATGGCGGGCGCGCGCGGCCTTTGGCGCGCCACCGGCATGAAGGACTCGGATTTCGGCAAGCCGATCATCGCGGTGGTGAACTCGTTCACGCAGTTCGTGCCGGGCCACGTCCACCTCAAAGATCTCGGCCAGCTCGTCGCGCGCGAAATCGAAGCGGCCGGCGGCGTCGCGAAGGAGTTCAACACAATCGCGGTCGACGACGGCATCGCGATGGGCCACGACGGCATGCTCTACTCGCTGCCGTCGCGCGAACTGATCGCGGATGCAGCCGAGTACATGGTCAACGCGCATTGCGCGGACGCGATGGTCTGCATTTCGAACTGCGACAAGATCACGCCCGGCATGCTGCTCGCAGCGATGCGGCTCAATATCCCGACCGTGTTCGTTTCCGGCGGCCCGATGGAGGCCGGCAAGGTCGTGCTCGGCGGCGTCAAGAAATCGGTCGATCTCATCGATGCGATGATCGCAGCGGCCGACGATCGCGTCTCGGATGAAGACGTGAAGGTGATCGAACGCTCGGCTTGCCCGACCTGCGGTTCGTGCTCCGGCATGTTCACGGCGAATTCGATGAACTGTCTGACGGAAGCGCTCGGTCTCGCGCTGCCGGGCAACGGCACCACGCTCGCGACGCACGCGGATCGCCGCCGTCTGTTCGTCGAGGCCGGTCATCTCATCGTTGATCTCGCGCGCCGCTATTACGAACAGGACGATGCCGGCGTGCTGCCGCGTTCGATCGCCAACTTCAAAGCGTTCGAAAACGCGATGACGCTCGACATCGCGATGGGCGGCTCGACCAACACGGTTCTGCACCTCCTCGCCGCTTCGTTCGAAGGCGAAATCGGCTTCACGATGGCGGACATCGATCGGCTCTCGCGCAAGGTGCCGGTGCTCTGCAAGGTCGCGCCGGCGATCGCCAATGTTCACGTCGAAGACGTGCATCGCGCCGGCGGCATCATGGGTATTCTGGGCGAACTCGATCGCGCGGGCTTGATCGACACGTCTGTTCCGTCGGTGCATGCCGAAAGCCTCGGCGCCGCGCTGAAACGTTGGGACGTGACGCAGACGAACAGCGAATCCGTGCACGAATTCTTCCGCGGCGCGCCTGGCGGCGTCCCGACACAGGAGGCGTTCAGCCAGAACCGTCGCTGGGACGAACTCGATCTCGATCGCGAGAAGGGTGTCATCCGCAACGCCGCGCATCCATTCTCGAAGGACGGCGGTCTCGCCGTGCTGTTCGGCAATCTCGCGGAGCGCGGCTGCATCGTGAAGACGGCCGGCGTCGACGAGAGCATTCTGAAATTCTCGGGTCCGGCACGCATCTTCGAAAGCCAAGATTCGTCGGTCGACGCGATCCTCGGCAACAAGATCAAGCCGGGCGATATCGTGCTGATCCGCTACGAAGGGCCGCGCGGCGGCCCGGGCATGCAGGAGATGCTGTATCCGACGAGCTATCTTAAATCGAAGGGGCTCGGCAAAGCGTGCGCGCTCGTCACTGATGGCCGCTTCTCGGGCGGCTCTTCGGGTCTGTCGATCGGCCACATCTCGCCGGAAGCTGCCGAAGGCGGCTTGATCGGTTTGGTGCGCGACGGCGATCGTATCGAGATCGACATTCCGAACCGCGTCATTCATCTCGCGGTCGACGAAGCCGAACTCGAGAAGCGCCGCGAAGAGCAAGACAAGCTCGGCTGGAAGCCGGCCGAGAAGCGCAAGCGCAACGTCACGACCGCCCTGCGTTCGTATGCTGCGTTCGCGACCAGTGCCGACAAGGGCGCGGTGCGCGTCGTTCCGGAGTAGGCATCGCCTTCGCGTAGCCCGGATGAGCGAGGCAAAGCCGAGCGATATCCGGGGCCGAAGTTCTCGTTCCCCGGATGTCGCGTCTCGCTTCGCGAGCACGCTCATCCGGGCTACAGGCTTACGCCGTCATCGGGAGTGCGGTGGTGAACTTCACCCGCTCCATCGCGAAGCGTGAGGTCACGTTCTTCAGCTTCGCGCCGGCGATGAGTTTCCGATAGAACGCATCATAAGACTTGATGTCCGGTACGACGACGCGGAGCATGTAGTCGACGTCGCCGGACATGCGCCAAAATTCGACGACTTCCGGCATGGCCGACACCAACGTCGCGAAATTTTCCAGCCACTCGCCCGAATGATCGCCGGTCTCGATGGCGACGAAGACCGTGACGCCCCAACCGACCTTTTCGGGGTCGACGAGCGCGACGCGCTGCGTGATCACGCCATCGGCCTCGAGGCGCTGAATGCGCTTCCAGCACGGTGTGGTTGAGAGCCCCACCCGGTTGCCGATTTCGGCGACCGAGAGGCTGGCGTCAGCCTGCAGTACGGCGAGGATCTTGCGGTCCGTCGCGTCCATTCTCTTTTCTCCCGCGTCGCGATAGGAAAATTCTACAACTATGACGTGTCAGAAATGAAACTTTGCTATTTCGACGCATCCCTGCCCTAAACAGCATGTTTGTTCTACATTAGGGGCCTGTTTCCGACAAGGGGCTCCCATGTTCCGCCGTTTCGCTGCTGCAGCCGTTGCGATTTTTCTCTCAGCTACCGCCGTCCTGGCGGCAGAGCCGACCGTGTCGGCTCAGTGGCTGCGCGAGCACGTGACCGACCCCAATATCGTGCTGGTCGATATCCGCGCGGTTGAGCCGGGCGGCCAGAAGAACGCATACGAAGAGGCGCATATTCCGGGCGCGCAGCACGCCGACTATTTCCAAGCCGGCTGGCGCCAGAAGCGCGACGGCGTGCCTGGCCTGCTGCCGGGCAAGATGGCGATCGAGAATCTCGCAGGCAGCCTTGGCATCGACGAGACGAAACACGTCGTCATCATTTGGGGCGGTGAGGACAACAACGAATTCGGCGCGGCCGCCCGCGTCTACTGGACACTGAAGGTTTACGGCCACGATAACATCTCGATCCTCGACGGCGGCCAGGCCGCCTGGGTGAAGGCCGGCTACCTGACGCAGAAGGGCAAGTCGCCGCAGGTTGCGCCCGCGATCTTCGAAGCGACGCTGCGCCCCGAGCTGCATGCCAATATCGACCGCGTGAAGAAGCTCGTCGGCACGACCGACGCGGTGCTGCTTGATGCGCGCCCGCCGGAATTTTACGCCGGCAAGCAGAAGCACGATGCGGCGCAAGCCTACGGACATCTTCCGGGCGCGCAGAGCCTGCCGCACGACGCAGCTTTTGCGCCGGGCTCGACGAAGCTGAAATCGCGCGAAGAACTCGCGAAGGCTTTTGCGCCGGTCGCGGATGGCCAAGTCGTCAGCTATTGCAACACGGGACATTGGGCGGCGACGAACTGGTTCGTGCTGTCGGAAGTTCTCGGCCGTCAGAACGTCGCGCTGTATGATGGATCGATGGTCGAATGGTCGAAGGACCCGTCGCGCCCGATCGAGTCGTCGCGCACGCGCCTCGACGACATCAAGAAAATGCTGAGAATCGGTTCATGAGCAAAACGAGTTCCGCGGCGGCCGGTCCCCTCCCGGTTGACGCGCTCCAATCCCGCACGGCGTCAACCGTGCGGGATTGGCCTTTTTTGACCGCGGCAATCCTCGCGACAGCGCTTCTATGCGGTCTCGTGTTGCTCGAAGGCGCGATCGGCTCGGCAGCGCTGATCATTCTCGGCTTCGCGCTCGGCATCATTTTTCTGAAAGCAGAGTTCGGTTTCACGGCGGCGTGGCGGCGCTTTCTCGTGCTCGGCGAGACGGGCGGATTGCTCGCGTCGTTCCTGCTGATCAGCATTGCGGCGCTCGTGATCGTCCCGGTCGCTGCACTCGTGCCGGGTTACGGCGGCGCGATCGCTCCGCTCGGCCCGTCGCTCATCATCGGCGCTTTCATCTTCGGCGTCGGAATGCAGCTCGCGAATGCGTGCGGCTCCGGCACGCTGTATGCGATGGGTGGCGGCTCCGGCCGTATGATCGTCGGGCTCGCGTCCTTCATCATCGGTAGCGTGATCGGCACCGCTTGGCTGCCGCCGCTGCTCGATCTCGGCGGGGCCGACCCGATCATCGCGGCTAACCTGCTCGGGCCTTGGGCTGGGCTTGCCGTGACGCTCGCTTCCCTCGCGCTCGCGGGTTTTGCGGCGGTGAAAATCGCGCAGGCGCGTGGCGCCAGCTTCCGGCCGACGCGGACGCAGATCATCGCGGCGGTCGCAATCGGTGTTCTCTCGGTCGCGCTGTTCCTCGTTGCGCGTCACCCGTGGAGCGTAACGTTTGCATTCGCCGTCTGGGGCGCCAAGATCGCGCAAATCTTCGGCATCGATTTCTCAACCTGGGCATTCTGGCAGTGGCCGGGCCCTGCAAAGGCGCTCAAGGATTCGCTGCTGACCGACACGTCGAGCCTGACGGATTTCGGCATGATCTTCGGCGCCATCGCGGCGGCCGCATGGGCGGCGCCGTTTGCGAAACGCGCATGGCCGAGCGGACGCTCATTGCTCGGCGCTGCGATCGGTGGACTTTTGCTGGGCGTCGGCGCGCGGCTCGGCTTCGGCTGCAACATCGGCGCTTTCGTCGGCGGGATCGCGTCGGGTTCGCTGCACGGCTGGGTCTGGTTCGGCGTTGCGCTGGCGGGCTCCGCGATCGGCATTCGCCTGCGGCCCTTTTTCGATCTGCCGAAGGTGTAACGATGCGGATCGTCTACGCCATCGTGCTCATCGCGGGTTTCGCCGCCGTCGTCGGCGACCATCTGCTCAGCCCGTCCGCGGCCGGGCGTGCAACATCGCCGCAGGATTTCGCCGGAGCGTGCGCGCCGTGCGGAGCGCCCTGCCCGAGCGCGAAGAAGTAATTATCCGTGGACGAGGCGAAGCCGCGGCGCTTCGATTTTCGTTGTCGGCCGGAAGAACGACCGTGACGCCGGATGCTGTGCGAAGGCCTGCGTCAGCCCGATCGTCGTTTCGGCACCGCCGAGCAGCAGCGCACCATCGGGCCGCACGACGCGCGCAAGGCGCTGCATGACGTCGGCCTTCGTCAACGGATCGAAATAGATCATGACGTTGCGGCACAGCACGACATCGAACGTGCCGAGCTTGGAAAAGTCGCGCAGCAGGTTGCCTTGATCGAAGCGCACCATGCGGCGAATCTCGGGCACGATCTGCCAATCCTCGCCGGCGCGGGTGAAGTATTTCAACAGATGCAGGATCGGGAGGCCGCGCTGGACCTCGAACTGCGAGTAAATCCCACGCTTCGCGTATTCGAGCGATCGGGCCACGAGATCGGTCGCGAGGATTTCGATCGTCCAGCCATCGAGCTTGCGGCCCATGTCGCGGAACATCAACGCGAGTGAGTATGGCTCCTGACCGGTCGAACAGGCGGCGCTCCAGATGCGCAGCGTGCGTGTCGACGAACGGGCGGCGATCAGCTCAGGCAGCACACGATCACGAAAGTCGTCGAACGGCGTGCGATCGCGGAAGAAGGACGTTTCTCCCGTCGTCATCGCGTCGACGACATCTCGGCCAACCACGCCATGCGGTTCGCGGCGCAATGCGGAGACCAGCGCGCTGAGGCCATCGAGGCCTTCGCGGCGCGCAAGCGGCAGCAGCCGCGCCGCGAGCAGATACTCGCGGCGGTCCGAAACCACAACGCCGGAATGCGCGTGCAGAAAATCGCGCAGATAAGCGAAGTCAGCCTGAGTGATCATGGCATTCGCGCCGAAAGTTAGATCAAGCCGGCTTCCTGGAACTTCGCCGCGACGATTTCCTTGTCGAACGGCTTCATGATGTATTCGTCGGCGCCGGCATGCAGCGCGCGCGCGATGTGCACCACGTCGTTCTCGGTCGTGCAGAAAACGACCTTAGGCTTGTCGCCGTCGTGCAGCTTGCGCAATGCTTTCAGGAACTCATAGCCGTCCATCACCGGCATGTTCCAATCGAGCAAGATCGCGGCCGGCATCTCGCGGCGAACCTGATCGAGCGCTTGCTGACCATTTTCGGCCTCGACGATGCGAAAATCCATGCTTTCGAGAATTCGCCGCGCGACCTTTCGGATCACGCTCGAATCGTCGACGACCAAACAAGTTCTGTCCATCAGGGAACTCCGTGCTTTTTGTTGCGGGGCGACGTCCCGGTCCGCAATGTTGTCCATGGTTTTAGTTTCCGTTTCTTGTTGTTTCGAGGATGCGGTCGACATCGAGCAAGATCAGCAGACGCTGATCCCGTTCGTGAACGCCGGCCGCGATGCGAGAGACTGCCGGATCGAGATTGCCTGGAACGCTTTCGCGTTCGTCGGCTTTGAGCGCGATGACATCATCGACGCTATCGACCAGGAAGCCGTAAGATTCGTTGGCGTACTCGACGCCGATCGCCATCGGCGGCGCAGTGTTATCGCGCGCGCCAAGCTGCGTTCTGAGATCGATCGCCGTCAGAATATGGCCGCGCAGATTGAGCACACCGGCGACGCCGCGCGGCGCGCGCGGCACTGGTGTGATACGCTCCGGCACGAACACGTCGCGCACATGCACGATCGGCAGTGCGAAGGATTGTTTGCCGATGGTCCCGGTGACGAACTGCTCGGCGATGTGTGCTGATACGCTCATCATGCAGCCTTGTGCAGGTTCGTCGCGACGCTGCGGATCGCAGCGATCAATCCCGGCCGATCGAATTTCGGAACGAAGGACGCAAAGCCTGCTTCGTGGATCTGATCGAGCAACGCGGGGGTTGCGTGCGACGACAGAGCGATAAGCGGGATCGCCGAATAGCGCGGATTATCGCGCAAGGCTTGCGCGAAGGCGAAGCCGTCGGTGCCCGGCATTTCGAGATCGGACACGATCACGTCGAATGAAGTCGCCTCGAGCGCGGCCTGCGCTTCGCTGACGCTCGCGGCCGAGACCACGCGGAAGCCTGCAACTTCGAGCACGGGCGGCAGCATGTTGCGGAAGAAAGGCGCGTCGTCGACCAGAAGGACCCGCAGGTCACTCGGCGAGACGGCGGCCGGACGCAAGCCGGCCGGCAAGAAGCCCGCGACATCGACGATTTCGGTCGCGCGCCCGCGCACCATCGCGGTGCCGATCACCCCCGGCTTCTCGCCGAGAATTTCAACCGCAAGCGGCTCGTTGACGACATCGAGAATCTCGTCGACGACGAGCGCCACCGCGCGATTACCCTCGCTGAAGACAAGGACCGGATATTTGTCGGCGCGCTTTTGTTCAGAACCCGGATAACGCACCACCGGAATCAAGCGCTCGTTGAAGCGGAAGAGTTCGCGCCCATCGGCCGGTTCGATCTTCGCGTTGTCGACCTCCTCGATGCGCGTGATCGATGCGAGAGGCACCGCCTTCTGCCCGGCGCCACCGGCACGGAACAACAGCAGTGCGGTGAACGGAGGCGCTTCGGCGGTCGGGATGATGTCATCGGCGTAAGCGACCGCGGCGCTGCCGAGCGAAAGCACTTCGCTCAGCCCCGACGGATCAACGATGAGGATGACGCTACCGTCGCCCATAATCGTGTTGCCCGAGAAGGCACGCGTCGCGCGCAGCAAACTCGCCAGCGGTTTGACGACGATCTCTTCGGCTTGAAAAACATTGTCGACAACGATGCCAAAGCGGCGTCCGCCCGTCTGGACGACGACGACATAGCCCTTGTCGATCTCGGCTGGATTTTCCGGCTCGGACGCGAGTGCGCTCAGATGCACGAACGGGAGCAGCTTTCCGCGCAGGCGGATCAGCGGCTGACCGGTGATCTTGTCGATGCCCTTCTTGACGCCCGACCGCGCGCGCAGCAACTCGATGACGGCAAGTTCCGGGATCGCGTAGCGTTGTCCGCCGGCACCGACGATGAGCGCCTGCACGATCGCAAGCGTCAGCGGTATTTTCAGCGTGAAGCAGACGCCGGCGCCCGGCACCGATTTCACTTCCACCGAGCCGCCGATTTGATCGACGTTGGTGCGCACGACATCGAGGCCGATGCCGCGGCCCGAAATGTTCGTTGCGCCGGATCGCGTCGAGAAGCCTGCCGTGAAGATCAGATCGTGGATCTGATTTTCGGTCATGCGCTGGGCGGCAGACGGCGTGACGAGTTCGATCGCGATCGCTTTCGCCAGGATGCGCTCGGTGTTGAGCCCGCGACCATCGTCGGCGAGTTCGATGAGGATGTGGCCGCCTTCGTGGCGCGCCGAAATTCGGATGAGGCCGCGCGCGAGCTTGCCCTTCGACACACGCTCGGCGGTACGCTCGAGGCCGTGGTCGGCAGCGTTGCGGACGAGATGTGTCAGCGGATCGCGGATGAGTTCGAGCACTTGGCGATCGAGTTCGGTCTCGCCGCCGAACATCTGCAGCTCGATTTCCTTGCCGAGTTCGGTCGCAAGATCGCGCACGATGCGCGGCAACTTCTGCCACGCGTTGCCGATCGGCTGCATGCGCGTCTGCATGACGCCGTCCTGCAACTCGCTGGTGACGAGCGACAGGCGCTGCAGCGAATTTTTGATGTCGGCTTCGTTGCCCTGGCGCGAGACTTCGAGCAGCTGATTGCGAGTCAGCACGAGCTCGGACGTGATCGTCATCAAACGTTCGAGCGTCTCGACGTTGACGCGCAACGTCGAGCGCGTGCTGGCATCATTCAGCTCAGCCGCATTGTCGCGTGACGCGGCTTCACGCGACTGCGTCTCGCTCGGCAACGGCATCGACTCGACGGTCTGCCGCGGGGGCACGGTTTGGCCCGCCGCCATTTTTTCGAGGCGCTCGATGAGCGAGCCGTCGGAGCCTTCGGGTTCGCGCTGCTCGGCTTCGAGCGCGGCGAGAATTTCTTTGATCTTGTCGACCGCGTGCAAAATCAACGACACGGCTTCCGGCGTCACGGCGGCGCCGGAGCGGAAGCGGCTCATCAACGTCTCGGCCGCATGCGCGAGTTTTTCGAGACGCGGCAGGCCGATGAAACCGCAGGTGCCTTTGATCGTGTGGACGAGGCGGAAGATGTTCGCGAGCACGTCGGCGTTGGTCGGTTCGCTTTCGAGGCGGACCAACTGACGGTCAACGGTATCGAGACTTTCGTTGGTCTCGATCAGGAACTCGTGCAGCAGGTCTTCCATTCACCGACCTATGGGCGCGCGCGCGCATCCCGCGCCGCGCCAGGAACGATCAGTGTCGCTTGTGAACCTTTAGGATTCGTTGCCTGGATAGGCGGAAAACGGCTGCTGTTGGCCGCTTACGAGGCTGTCACGACGATTGCGTCGTCTTGCTGTTCGATCGTTGCGGTAAGTCCGCACGACTTGAGCAGGAGGCCGGCGTAGAAGGGCTGGACCGCGTGAGCCGAGATCGGCTCATCGGATTCGCCGGCCAGGAGGTGCTGAGCATGCACATTCACCTTGGAATGCGAACCCGCCACCGCGATACGGAAGCCTTGGCTGGGACCCTCGCCGATCGGGTCCACCTTGATGGTGCCGCCGCGCGGGATCATGCCGTTGGCAAGAAGAATGAGGTTGAGCAACAGCTTGACCCGGTTCTTCGGCATGTAGATGCGGGTCAAGTTCCAGGAGAGCTTGGTCTTGTCGTTCTCGAAGAAGCCGCGCGCGACGCTCTCGGCATCGCCGAGGTCGATCTCGGCACCGGCGGAACCGGCCGCGCCAAACGCGATGCGGCAGAACTTGAGTGCGTTCGAGGCCTGATTGGCGCTGCTTTTGATGAGATCGAGCGCGAACTGCTTGGTGCCTTCGTCGTTCGTCTCCTCCAGCACTTCCATGCCGTTGACCACCGCGCCGACCGGGCTGATCAGGTCGTGGCAGATGCGGGAGCAGAGCAAGGCCGCGAGATCGAGGCTTTCGAGCACGACGGGAGCGGCCATCAAGAATTCTCCGAAAACGACGGCCGAATCGGCCACTAGCGAATTGGCGGCTGTGATACACCGCGCCTCGCAAATCTGCCAAGGCTAGCCAAAAGCCTGAGCCGGTAGACTTGTGGATCGGCCTGCGACTAGACAATGAGCATGAGCTTGAATTTGAACGATGCCGAAGCCGCGCGTCTGCTCGAGGCGATGACGACGATAGCGGCGCAGGCCTCGGCCGCGATCCTCGCCATCGCGGCGCCGAAAACGCGCACCAAAGCGGACGCGTCGCCGGTAACCGAGGCGGACGAAGCCGCCGAAGCCGTGATTGTGCAGGGCCTGCGCGCAATCTCGCCGAGTATTGCGATCGTTTCCGAGGAGAGCGCGACGGCCGAAACGCCCGCGCCGACCGGGCCGTTCTTCATGGTCGACCCGCTCGACGGGACGCGCGAATTCATCGCGGGTCGCAACGAATACACAGTCAACATCTCGCTGATCGTCGACGGCGAGCCGACGCTCGGCGTCGTCACGGCGCCGGCGCTCGGTCTCGCCTGGCGCGGCCGCCCGGGACGGGCCGAACGGCTTTCGCTCGATGGGTCGAATGCGGCCGAGATCCGCGTCCGCTCATGGCCGGCGGCCGGCGCGATGGCATTGGTCAGCCGCTCGCATCTCGATCCGGCCAGCGTCGCGCTGCTCGAACGCCTGCCCGGCATCGCGCAGACCGAATGCGGCTCCGCCGTGAAGTTCTGCCGCGTCGCGGAGGGTGCCGCGGACCTCTACCCGCGGCTTGCACCGACGCGCGAATGGGACGTCGCGGCCGGCCATGCGGTGCTGAAAGCGGCGGGCGGCTGTGTTGTCCGTCCGGACGGCAGCCGCATCCCTTACGGCGATGCGGCGGGCGGATTCCTCATCCCCTCGTTCGTTGCAGTTGGTGACCTGGCAGCAGCAGCAAATCTCTGCGCCGCCTAGCCGCACCCCGGCTTTTGCGCCGCCTTGGCAACATATTCTTCACCATAGTGCGCTTTGATTCCCGCGAAGCATTTTTTGCGGGCGCCGCCGGGCGCGGGCGACACAAAGGGGATTTCTGATGGGCCTCATAGGGCGAATTTTGTTGGTCGTGCTGGCGCTTGCGGGCCTCACGCACCTGTCCGAGGCGCGCAATCCTCCCGCGCAGTACTCGTCGAACGAGATCATGGATGCGGGCCATAAGTTCTTCGGCTCGATCTCGCGCGGCCTAGCCACCGTCGTCGAGCGCGCGGTCAGCCAGTGGGGCCTGCCGAACGGTTACATCCTCGGCCAGGAAGGCGGCGGCGCCTTCATCGGCGGCCTGCGCTACGGCGAGGGCACGCTTTACACGAAGAATGCCGGCGATCTTCGCGTCTTCTGGCAGGGCCCGTCGATCGGCTGGGATGCCGGCGGCGACGGCGATCGCACGATGATGCTGGTCTACAACCTTCCGGCGACCGAAGCTGTCTATCAGCGCTTCGGCGGCGTCGACGGCTCGGCCTACATCGTCGGCGGCCTCGGCATGACGGTTCTGGCAGCTAACAACATCGTGCTCGTACCGATCCGCTCGGGTGTCGGCGCCCGCCTCGGCGTCAATGTCGGCTACCTCAAGTTCACGCCGCAGGCGACCTGGAACCCGTTCTGATTTCACGCAATTTCGTCACGAAGCGCCCGGGCCCAGATCCGGGCGTTTTGCTTTTGGCGGCGACCCGGCGGGATTTAGGATAATCCGGGCTTGTGCTTTAACGGCCCGATCCGGCATGGCAAGGTGGGCTGGCCGACAAGGCCAAGGCCGCGAAGAGGACCGCTGAAAGCGCATGATCGAGCCAGGCATGTATATCGGGCTCGGCTTCCTGGTCGCCAGCCTGCTCGCATTGATCGTCCTCCCGCTCGTGCACGCGCGCGCCGTCCGGCTGACGCGCCGCCGGGTCGAGGCCGCGATCCCGCAGTCGATCGGCGAAGTGCAGGCCGAGAAGGATCAACTGCGCGCCGAATTCGCGGTCTCGTCGCATCGACTCGAAGCCAATATGGAAAATCTGCGCGCGAAGACGACGCAGCAGCTCGCCGAGGTCGGCAAGAAGACGATCCAGATCAACCAGATCAAACAAGAGCTCGAACAGACGGCGGCTCAGCTCACCGGTGCCGAGACACGCGAGCAGGAGTTGCGCACTAAATTGGCGGACGCCGAACGTGGCATTGCGGAACGCGCGACGCTGATCGCAGCGATGGAGCAGAAGCTCGGCGAGCACGAAACACAGATGGGCAAACTCGGCCGCGAATTCGCCGAGCGCTCGATGGCGGCCGACAGCCAGCAGATCGAAATCGTCGCGCTGCGCACGCAGATCGCGACCCTGCAGGGTCAAGTGTCGGAAGCACAAAATCGCGCTGCCGCACGCGAGCAGGAGCAAGGCCGCGAGAAGGCTCAGCAGGCCGCGACGACGCAGGCGCTCGCCGATCTCAAACGCGAACGCGATCAGCTGCGGGGTGAAGCGGATGGATCGCGCCGCATTCAGGAAGATCTCCGCCAAGAGCTTGCGGCGATCGATCAACGTCACCGCGCCGCGAACGAACATCTGCGCGCCGAGAAGGCGATGCTTGAAGGTCAGTTGCAACGCGCGCGCGCCGATCGCGCGGGAGCGTTGCAGGAGCTCGCGAGCCAGCCGCGCAATGGCGCCGCCGCAGCGCCGCAGGTGCCCGAGCGCGCCGAGAACGACGCCATTCGCAACAGCATCAACGATGTCGCGGCCGAAGTCGTTCGCCTCACCGCGATGATGGAAGGACAGCAAGGTCCGCTCGGCGATCTGCTCGCACAAGATGCGAAGAATCGCGGCGGGTTAGCCGAGCGCATCCGCATGCTGCAAGCCCGCGGATCGCGGCAGACGGGCGACGGTTTGTCGTGATGCGATTGTCACGTCTGGCGGCGCTGCTCGTGCTCGTCGCGTTCTCGTTACCGTTACTGCCGACGGCGCAGGCGGAGGTGCGCGAGATCAGCGCGCGCCGCGCGAAAGAGCGCAAGACGTTTTCGGACGCCGAGATCGCTAACGGCTTCTTCAAAGTCGCATTCGGCGCCGAGATGGGCTTCGGCGGGCCGGTCGATCGCATCCGGAAATATGTGAAACCGGTACGCATCTTCGTCGAGAACAACGCGAAGCCGGATCGCACCGAAGAGGTTGCGAAAGTCGTCGCCGACATTCAGGCGCGCATCGCCAACATCGACATCGCGATCACGGAGCGGCGCGAGAACGCGAACTTCATCGTGCGCCTCGTACGCGATCGCGATCTCGCCAAGACCGTGATGAAGCTTTACGGCCCGCGCGGCCGCAAGATCGTGCGCTCGCTCGAACCGCAGTGTCTATCTGGTTTCCGCAAGGACGATCTCTTCCGCATCACGAATTCGGACGTGATCCTGGTGTCGGATGCGGGCGACTTCATCTTCTACGATTGCGCCTATGAGGAATTGCTGCAGGCGCTCGGGCCGATCCGCGACGACTCGTCGGTGCCGTGGACGATGTTTAACGACAACGTGCAGATGGGATTCTTCGGCGTCTACGATCAGTATATTTTGAACATTCTCTATCACCAGCGTGTCGAGCCCGGGATGACGCGAGCGCAAGTCCGCGCTCTCCTCCCGCAGATCATGCCGGAGATCCGCGAGCATGTTGCGCGCATCAACAACGTCAGTCCGAAGCCGCCGATCGGGAGGTGAGATGAAGCTGAAATTTGCCGCGCTGCTCGCGCTGCCGCTGCTGATGACGTCGCCCAATGACGCGCGGGCGCAATGGTGCGCGCACTACGAGCCGTACATTTACAATTGCGGGTTCAGCACGTTTCAACAGTGCTTGGCGACGATCAATGGCGTCGGCGGCGTTTGCTCGCGCGACTATCGCGCAATGTCGCGCACGCCAGAGGCCGAACCTGCCCCACCGGTACGCCGCAAAAGTAAAAAGCGCCGGCGGTGACCGGCGCTTCGTTAACGACTAGGTAACAATCGTTACGCTAATCCTACTGACGGTAGTGTTGGATTCGCGTCGTGCGCAGGCCAGCCAAGCCGTGCTGATCGATCGAATACTGCCAAGAGAGAAACTCTTCGACGGTCAGCGTATAGCGGCTGCACGCTTCTTCAAGCGACAGCAAACCACCGCGAACGGCGGCAACCACCTCGGCCTTACGCCGAATGACCCAGCGCTTCGTTCCCGGCGCAGGCAAATCAGCGATCGTCAATGGACTTCCGTCCGGCCCGATGACGTACTTAACTCTCGGGCGCATGGCCTCGTTCATTGCTTGGTACTCACGGTTACACACGAAACCTGAGGCCAAGATACGGATCGCGGTTTAAAATTTACCTAAGCGGTGTGCGTAAATGCATCAGTTTGATGATTTTCGCCGCGACCTTGCCGCAATTTGCCAAGATTGGCAGCGCGTTAACGCTCTTTTTACCCTGCGACGGCGGATCAGCCTGATTCCTACTCTACCCGTGCGTTGAAAGCGCGAACGATTCCAAACTGCTACGCTGGCGCGGCGCATCGTTAATGCCCATTTGATGCGGCGATGGCGCTCCTGTAGTAAAGCGGCGCTGCAGATATCTTGCGTCACGAAATGACGGCCCCCAGGGGCCTAGGTTGAGAATGCTGAACAGTCTCGCACTCAAGGGTCGCCCGGAAGATACGCGGGTCGTCGTCGCCATGTCGGGCGGTGTCGACTCGTCGGTCGTTGCCGCTTTGCTGAAGGCCGCGCGCTACGATGTCGTCGGCGTCACGTTGCAGCTGTACGATCATGGCGAAGCCGTTCACCGCAAGGGTGCGTGCTGCGCCGGCCAAGATGTGCATGACGCGCGCAACGTCGCGGCGCGCATCGGCATTCCGCATTACGTTCTCGACTACGAGCAGCGCTTCAAGGAAAGCGTGATCGATCGCTTCGCGGACGCTTACGTCGCGGGCGAGACGCCGGTGCCGTGCGTTGCCTGCAATCAGTCGGTGAAGTTCCACGACCTCCTCAAGACCGCGCAAGATCTCGGCGCCGATGCGCTGGCGACCGGCCATTATGTCGAGAGCCGCCGCCAGGACGACGGAAGCTTCGCGCTTTATCGCGCGCTCGAGAGCGACCGAGATCAGAGCTACTTCCTGTTCGCGACGACGCCGGAGCAACTGGGTTACACGCGCTTCCCGCTCGGGGGCATGACGAAGGCCGAGACGCGTGCGATCGCGCGCGAGCATGGCCTCGATGTCGCGGACAAGCCGGACAGCCAAGACATCTGCTTCGTGCCGAGCGGCCGCTACACGGACGTGATCGAGCGATTGAAGCCGAATGCGGCCGCTCCCGGCGAGATCGTCGATCTCGAAGGCCGCGTGCTCGGCCAGCATCGCGGCATCATCCATTTCACCATCGGCCAGCGGCGCGGTCTCGGCATCGCGAGCGCCGAGCCGCTCTATGTCGTCAAGCTCGACGCCGATGCGCGCCGTGTCATCGTCGGCCCGCGCGCGGCACTCCGCACGCGTCGCATGCGCCTGCGCGACGTCAACTGGATCGGCAACGGCACGCTCGACAATGCGCTCGCCAATGGCCCGCTCGATGTGCATGTGCGCGTCCGCTCGACGCGGCCGCCCGCACCGGCGTGGCTGATGCAGTCCGGCAATGTGATCGAGGTCGAACTCGCCGACGGCGAAGACGGTGTCTCGCCAGGCCAGGCCTGCGTGTTCTACGATAGCGCCGACGGACGCGCGCGTGTACTCGGCGGTGGTTTTATCGCGCAGACGTCGGCCGCACAGGTCAGGGAACGGACGAGCGCCGCCGCGCTTTCCGTCCCTTAGAGCCAATTCCGCTTTGATAGAATCAAAGCGGGGCTCTAAGTTTCTTAAGTGGTCGCATTTTCTTGACGTGAACCGGTGTCCACTTCACTTGAAAATGCTGCGGCAACAACAAGGCGGGGGGAACATTGGGGGCTGATCTCGACCACAAGGCTGTCGAACGCGCGTATGCGCGGTGGGCTCCCGTCTACGACATCGTCTTCAACCGCATCATGGATACGGGCCGCCGCGCCGCCGTCGCGGCCGCGGCGAAAGCCGGACGCCGCATCCTCGATGTCGGCGTCGGCACCGGCCTCGAACTCCCCTATTTCGGCCCGAACCACGAGATTGTCGGCGTCGACCTCTCCGAGCCGATGCTGCGCAAAGCGCAGGAGCGCGTCGCGAGCAAGCAGCTCAAACAAGTGACCGGGCTCTGCGTGATGGATGCGCAGCGCCTCGCGGTAGCGGATGCGAGCTTCGACGCCGTGATCGCGCCGTACGTCATCACGACGGTGCCGGACCCGATGGGCGCGCTCGACGAGCTCGCGCGCGTCGTGAAGCCGGGCGGCGAGATCGTGCTCCTCAACCACATCTCGGCGGATAGCGGTCCGCGCGCCAGCTTCGAGCGCTGGCTCGGCCGGCAGACCCAGCATCTCGGCTGGCGGCCTGAATTTCCGTGGGAACGCATCTCGTCCTGGTACGAAAACCGGCCGCATATCACGCTGGTGGAACGCCGGACGATGCCGCCGCTCGGGCTTTTCGCGCTGATCCGCTTCTCGGTCGGCCCGAAGGTGACGGACGCGTTCAAGACGGCGATTTGAGCCTCGATAAAGCGTTGCCTTGGCGGCCGTTCCCGCTTATATCGCGGGTCGCCGCGGCCCAATGGGCCGCCGCGCCGGTTGGCGGGGTAGCTCAGTTGGTTAGAGCACGGGAATCATAATCCTGGGGTCGGGGGTTCAAATCCCTCCTCCGCTACCAAACTTCCAGACTTTTCCAGAGGCTAGCGGCCAGGGCGCAGCGTGAGCGTTTCGAGGCCGGCCGCAATCGAGAGGCCGACCTGGCCCTGGATGCTCGCGGGCTGCAGCGCGACCGTGTTGTTCGAGCCGCCGACCAGCACGTTGGCGCCAAGCCCTGCTCCCCACGACGCGCTGCCTTGGATGCCGGCATACTGGCCGGACAAATCGCCCGGACGCAGCTGATTCACCGGCGCGAAGACGGCCCAGGCGAGCGCCGTCTGCTCCGTGATGCCGATATCGAGGCCGACCTTATTCACCGTCGCAACGTAGAAATCGTCGGGCAGACCGGGCGAGCGCATCACGCATGCGAGGTTCGTTACCGAGCCGATGATGAAGCCGATGCTGGCGCCGCCACGGCATTCGAGCACGCCGGCCTGGACCGGCTGTTGCGCCTGCGCGCCGGCCGCTGAAATGAGAAGTGCAGCGGCGGTCGTGGCAAGCAAGGCAAAGCGGCGCATGATGAGCTCCTATCTAGGCGGGTTCGCATTCATACTGACATACCGTAACACGCGTTTGAAGCCTTCGTCTGTCGCATGCGACGACTGTTCGTTGGAACCACCCCGGTAGGATCGGGCTTAGGTTTTGAAACGAGAAGGCTCATACCCATGACCGCCGATGGCTCCGTTTCCGTGAAGCGCAAACTTGCAAACAAAGCGACCGACATGGCCGAGCAAGCGCCGGACGACGAGCTCGCTCACAAGCTGCGGCGTGAAGCGGAGTTGCTCAATCAGGATGCCGGCAAACTCGAGCGCGACAGGAAGAAGCCGGCGGAAGAAGGCATCGACGTCGAAGATTTGAATTCGGCGAACGACAAGTAGCGCAGCAAACCAGCTCAACCGAGCAAGCCAAAATCGAACTCAGCTTTGAGCCGCCTCATTAGCCGCTTTGATCAGCTGCTGAACGCGGGCGCCGAGAAAATCGAGCGGGAAGGGTTTCGTCATCACGTGCATCCCGGGTTCGAGATGACCGTGACCGACGACCGCATTTTCGGCATAGCCGGTAATGAACAGCACCGTGAGATCAGGCCGCGAGACGCGCGCGGCATCCGCCATCTGACGGCCGTTGATGCCGCCGGGCAGCCCGACGTCTGTGATCAGCAGATCGATCCGCGTGTCTGACTGCAAGATCTTCAGACCCGCAGGGCCATCCGCCGCCTCGATCGCCGCAAAGCCGAGTTCTTCCAACACCTCGACGATCATCATGCGCACGGTGGGTTCGTCATCGACAACGAGCACGGTGTGTTCCGCATTCGACGATGATCGCTCGATTACCGCCGGCATCATCTCGTCCGCAGTAACAGGATCGCCGTGCTTGCGCGGCAGATAGAGACACACCATCGTGCCCTGTCCGTCTTCCGAATAGATGCGCACGGTGCCGCCTGTTTGCCGCACGAAACCGTATATCATGCTGAGGCCGAGGCCTGTGCCTTGGCCGGTCGGCTTCGTCGTGAAGAACGGTTCGAACGCGCGCGATGCAGTCTCTTGCGTCATGCCGGTGCCGTTATCGGAAACACACAACGATATGTATTGCCCGGGCGGGAGATCGCGCTCGCGCGCCGCACGCTCGTCGAGCCAGCGATTTGCAGTCTCGATTGTGAGCTTGCCGCCGTCCGGCATCGCGTCGCGCGCGTTGATGCAGAGATTGAGCAGCGCATTCTCGAGTTGATTGGCATCGACCAGCGTCGTCCACAGACCCGCTGCTGTGACAACTTCGATCTCGATTCCCGGTCCCATCGTGCGGCGGACCAAATCGCCCATGCCGGAGACAAGCCGATTGATGTCCGTGAGCTTCGGATCGAGCGTCTGCCGTCGCGAGAAGGCGAGCAAGCGATGCGTGAGCGCTGTGGCGCGGCGCACCGCGCCTTGCGCTGCGATCGCGTAGCGTTCGATTTCGTGAACCCGGCCCTGCGAGACCCGCTTCAGCAGCAATTCGAGATTGCCGGAAATGCCCGCGAGCAGATTGTTGAAGTCATGCGCGAGGCCACCGGTCAGCTGGCCGACAGCTTCCATCTTCTGCGCCTGGCGCAACGCTTCTTCGGCGCTCAGCAAATCGCGCGAACGTTTCTCGACTTCGTCCTCGAGCGTTGCGTTCAGTTTCTCGAGCGCAAGTTCTGCCGATTTGCGCGCCGTGATGTCTTGGAAGAGGACAGCGACTTGTTTGAGGCTCGGCGGCTCGATGCGCAGCGCCGATAATTCGAGATGGCGCCCTGTTGCGACAAGTTCGCGCTGAAAGCGGATTGGCTCGCCGGTGCGCAGAACACCGCCGTAAAGTTCGACCCATCCATCGGCTTCGCCCGGCACCATCTCGCGCACATTCTGGCCGACGACATTCGGGATGCCGGCATGCCGAGCGTATGCCGCGTTGGCTTCGATGTGTCGGTAATCGCTCAGCGGTCCGTGCGGTCCATCGAAAAACTCGATGACGCAGAATCCCTCGTCGATTGCATCGAAGAGGAAACGGTATCTGGCTTCGGCGTCTCGCGCGGCGGCGTTTTGTTCAGTTGTGGTCGTGGACACGCAGACGGACCTCGATGCCTTTTTGTTATTTCCTTATGCCGGAGAACGATGGTATCGCGGTGTCCGGCGTTTGGACACCCGCCTAACTTGTTGGTTACATGAAAAGTTCCTCATGTTTGGAACTCATCGGCCAGCCGAGGCTTAGCTCCGTACCTATTTACGGAATGTTGCCGCTAACGCGCGCCATCGATCTGCGAGGTCGAGCCACACTTGGCGATCTCCAGGATCGGCACGGCTTGCGTAAAGCTCGCAGCGTTCCGCCTCTCGCACATACTCTTGGATTGTGTTGTCGCGGTCGTCACCATCCCGAGAGGGCTGCATCAATAATACTCCGCTGTGATGAGTATGACGCTTGTCAAGCAAGTCTGTTCCCATCACGGGGACGCTATGCGCGCGAAACTGTTTCGCGTTGGAAGCGTAGAGACACAGTTGGGGTGACGACGGGCGAGTTTCGAAATGATTTCAGACGATAACGACAAAGGTAACGTCGTGCGCTTCCCGACGCCTGCCGGCAAAATGACGGCCGAGGAATGCCGGCAGAAGGCGCGCGACCTCATGCTTCAGGCCGACGGCACCGAAAGCGTGTTGGAAAAAGCGCGCTTGTTGCGCGAGGCAGCGTCGTGGCTCGAAAAGGCGAAGGCGCTTGAGGGCTAGCTTGCGAGTGCGAGCCGGAGAACCGGCTCGACGTGCTTCCTGCTTCCGAGCGGCGCGAGAGCAATGATGTGCGATCCGGCAATACGCCAGCCGCAATCTGAATCAGCGGACTGAAATGCGTCGCGCGACACCGGCTGACCGCAAATGGCCATACGCCAAAGGTCTTCATCGAGCCCTGGCACGATCGCGGCTTTGTCCCAGGCTTTCCGTGCTTGCGCACACATTCCCGTCATCGCCAAGGCGCCTCCCAGCGCCGAATCGTCCGTAACGGAATGGTTGTCGCGCAACTTTAAAACTCGCGCATGCCTCAAATGGGTGAAGACTTTAAGCACCCTATCGACGACTCTAAGGGACAATGTCGTCAGATCTCATCGTCATCTCGGTGCGGCGCGGAATGAGCGACGACTGGATCGTGTCGCAAGAGTCTCGGATCCACGGCAGCTTCAGCAGCTACGATTTCGCACTGCATAGCGCGACCGAACTGGCGGCGGCGCTTGCTGACTCCGGCAAGTATGTCGAGATCAGGCCGGAGACCGAAGCCACTTAAGCTTCGTTGAGCCCCGCGCCGCCGTCACCAAGAGAATCGATGCCGCCTTCGATCAGCTTGTAAGCCGTCGCACCTCGTCGCCATGGGATCGTGCTCGCTGATGCCGATTCGCTAGATGACTGCTTCGACGAGGCCGAGCGACACCGCTTCGTTGGCTTCGATGTACCAATCGGACGTCGCTTTCTCGATAACGTCGTCGAGCGTGACATTGGTCCCCTGAACTAAGTTGGCGAAGCCCTCGTTCTGGATATCGATCGAGCTTTCGAGCTCATTGAGCAACGCCTTCACGGTAGCGAGGCATGTCGTCAGCGGCCCACTGATCGAGACTGTCTTGAGCATCTTGCGCTCGTGCACCATCAGGCGCGTGCCGCGCGTCAGGTAGCGGTTCTCGCGCGCAAAGAAGCTCATGAATGTCGTGCCGGCGGAATAGATCGCGGCTTTGCCGAGAAACACGAAGCGGCGGTCCGGCGACATCTCTGTGAGGAAGCGAATGTCTTCGCCCATCATGCGCGCGACTTCCGGATCGCCGCCGAGCGTCGATAGCTCGATGATGACGAGCTTCCCCTCAGAGCCATCGATCTGCTGGCGAAAGGCGCGATACATGTCGTAGTCGACCGCGCCGGTGAGCAGGATCGACGGAATGCGAAAATCTTCTGCGCCGAGGCGCGACGTTTGGCTGGCTTGTTCGGTCATTTCTCCCTCGGGTCACCCGGCGAGCCGCTAATGCGCGGCGCGCCCGATGGTTTCCGAAAGAGTTGCCGTTGCCGCAATTATCAGCGCTTTCGCGATTTCAGCGCGGCGTCGGGCACCGTAGCGGTCGTTTCTTGTGCGCTCTGGCTGCCGGCGCAATCGAGCGCGCTCATCATGTTTCCGCTGCCTGCGATGTCAAACGCGTATCGCAGCGTCGCTTCGCCCGGAATGCCGAGTTCGACATTCAGCGTTTTGCCTTGCGCCAGTTCTTCCTCGAAGCGCTTGCCTGACAACACGACGGCGCGGAAACCGGCAAGCCGAATGTCCTGGAGGACGCTGCGATTGTTGTCGACCGAATAGCGGACCCAGACCCGATCACGGTAGACATTCTTGCCGAGCACCATCGAGATGGTAGCGCCGCGACCGAATTGGCCGGTCGGGCAGTAAACCGCGAGGCGCGCCCGCCTGCCGTCGTTCCATCCATCGCCTTCGAGAAACGCGACGTTGAAGGGCTGGTCGGAAGGCCGTGCCGCAACGCTTTGAATCTTCCAATGGCCGGTGTCGGTCTCTTGCGCGGCTGCGGCCGCCGTTAACGCTGTGCAGGTCGCGGCGAGCGTCGCCACGAAACGAAACTGTCTCGATGTGAACATGTCTCACTCACAAATTTGAACTTCGAAATAGATGCAGCAATTAAAGGACCGCTTTTAATTCAAGCGGCCACGTCGAAATTAACAATGAGAGCGAGTTGTTGTCGTGCTTATTTTGGCGGCGCTGGTCAGCTGTCCGAAGCGGCCGCGAGCGCAGCATCCGGCGACGCCTTCGATGCGTCGACGCGCGGCTTGACGAAGGGCTCCGGCACCGGCGTCGGCATATTGCCGCGGATGAGCGATCGGCCGGCTTCGATGCCGCTGACGACTTGAAGTTCGAGACGCTCCTCGTCGCGGCGGCGAACGTCGGCGACAATGTCGTCGGCTTCCTCTTCCGTCACACCGAGCTGCGTCAGCACCGTGCGGCCGAAAGTAAGCGCGGACTCGAAGGTCTCGCGCACCTGGAATTCGACGCCGGCCTTGATGAGGCGCAGCGAATGTCCGCGATCGAAAGCGCGGACGAACAGCTTGGCGTGCGGGAATTCCGCGCGCACGAGTTCGACGATGTGATCGGCCGCGTCCGGCTTGTCGACGCAGACGAGAATGGCCTCGGCCGTCTCCGCGCCTGAGGCACGCAGCACGTCGAGCCGCGTGCCGTCGCCGTAATGCACTTTGAAGCCGAAGCGCCCGGCGGCCCTGATCATCTCGACGTCGGTTTCGATGAGCGAGACCTCGACCTTCTGCGTCAGCAACGCCTGCGCGGCGATCTGCGCGAAGCGTCCGAAGCCGATCACGAGCACGCGACCCTTGAGGCCGTCGGCGCGGTCTATGCCGTCCATCGACGGCGCCGGCGGCTTGACGAGCTTGCGTTCCGCGATGAGCACCAGCGGCGTCAGCGCCATGGAGAGAATGACGATGGCGGAGAGCACCGCGGCGTTACGCTGATCGATCATGCCTACCGCGAGCGCGGAGGCGTACAGCACGAAGGCGAACTCGCCGCCTTGCGCGAACAGCGCGGAGCGCCGCAGCGATTCATCGTTCGTCGCGCCGAAGAGGCGCGCGACACCGAAGATGCCGAGCGCCTTGACGATCATGAACGAGAGAACGCCAGCGATGACGAGCTTCCACTCGTTGACGACGACCGACAGATCAAGCGCCATGCCGACGCTGATGAAGAACAGTCCCAGCAGAATGCCGCGAAACGGCTCGATGTCGACCTCGAGCTGGTGCCGGAACGTCGACTCCGACAGCAGCACGCCGGCGAGGAATGCGCCCATCGCCATCGAGAGGCCGCCACGCTGCATCAAGACGGCCGTGCCGAGAACCACCAGCAACGCCGCCGCCGTCATGACTTCGCGCGCACCCGCGCGTGCCAGCAGCGCGAAGAATGGATCGAGCAGCCAGCGCCCCGCCGCAATGACGAGCGCGACCGTGACGCCGGCGAGACCGACGCTCTGCCACACCGGCATCGCGTTTGCGTCCGCCTTGCCGTTCAGCGCCGCCCATACGGCGACGGCGGCAAGCAGCGGCACGATGGCGAGATCTTCGAGGAGAAGGATCGAAACGGCGCGCTGGCCGGATGGTTCGCTAAGCTCGTTGGTTTCGTCGAGCATCTGCATGATCACGGCAGTCGACGACAGAACGAAACCGGCGGCGCCGACCGCCGCGATCGCCCACGATAGGCCGAAGACATAATGCGCGAGGCCGGTGAGCAGCAGGCTGCACGTCACCACCTGCGCGACGCCGAGACCGAAAATCTCGCCGCGCAGATTCCATAGCTTCGATGGCCGCATCTCGAGGCCGATGACGAAGAGAAACAGCACGACGCCGAGTTCGCCGACATGCAATAGCGTCAGCGGATCGGAGACGACACGCAGCCCGAATGGACCGATGGCAAGCCCGGCCGCGAGATAGCCGAGCACGGAGCCGAGACCTGCTTTGCGAAAAATCGGCACGGCGACAACGCCCGCACCCAACAGCGCGACCGCCGTCTCAATTCCAAAGCCCGTTTCTGCAGCCACCAGCTCGCCCCCGAGCGCGCTTCATATGGCGCGCAATGTCATGGTCCCGGGGCCGTATATAGAGGCTGGAGTCGCGCGGGCAAACCCGCGGCCGTTCACGTTCCCGCGCCGCCCTCCACCGGAATGCCGGACCCGGTGATGAAGCGCGCCTCGTCCGAACACAGAAAGACGATCGCATTGGCGACATCGCGAGGTTCGGCAAGGCCGCCGATATGCGAGCGGCCGGCGCTCGATGCGAGAGCCGCTTCTTTGTCCTTGAACAGGCCGAGCGTCGCGTAATCCTGCGCGAGATTGCGGCCCATGTCGGTCTGGATCAGGCTCGGATAAACGCAATTGACACGAACGCCGTAGCCGAAGCGCCCGGACTCGACGGCGCCGACACGCGTCAACCGATCGACCGCCGATTTCGTCGCCGCGTAGACGCCGACCATCGCGGGCGCCGTCAGCGCGGCGAGTGAAGAGAGATTGACGACGGCGCCGCCTTTGCCAGCGGCACCACCTGGGCGCATAGAGCGGAACGCATGCTTGATGCCGAGCGCGACGCCGAGAATGTTCACGTCGTTGAGGCGGCGAATGTCGTCGGCCTTCATGTCGATCAGCGGCGAGGCGACGATGATGCCCGCGTTGTTGATGAGAATGTCGAAGCCGCCGAGTTCGGCGACTGTTGCAGCGGCGGCTTTCTCCCACGCTGCATCGTCCGTCACGTCGTGTGCGACGAACGATGCCTTGACGCCGATCCGTGCGATCTCCGCCGCGGTGTCGCGGCCGAGGTCGGTGAGAATGTCCGAGATCATCACATCGGCGCCGGCTTTCGCCAACGCTTCGGCTGCGGCTTTGCCAAGCCCGCGCGCGCCGCCGGTGACGAGCGCTTTTCGCCCGGCCAATCGATTCTCGCCCCTCGTTTCCTCGCCCTTGTTTTCACAAGAGTAGAGCGAAACGCGGCACGTTAGTCCACCTTCGGTCCCTTACCGGCTTCCGGCGTCACATCGAGCACACGCGCGCGGCCGGTGACTTTCACCGCGCCCGGCGTGCAATCTTTCATGCACGGCGTCTTCTGCCAAAAATGCTTTTCGGTCGTTTCGCGATCGTCGTCGTGGAAAGCTTGGTTCGGCAGTTTGATGGTTTTGAAAGTCTTCTCGCTGAGTTCGAAATCCTCATCGCGAATGATGTCGTTGAGATAGAGCACATACGCCGTGACGGCGTAGAGTTCGTCGTTCGATAACGACTGTGCATTGCCGTAGGGCATGGCGCGGCGGATGTAATCGAACAGCGTCGACGCGTAAGGCCAATAAGAGCCGACCGACTTCACCGGGTCATGGCTTTTCAGCGTGCCGGCGCCGCCGGAAAGGATTGGCCACCGCCCTGCGCTCTCGCCGAATTCGCCGTGACACGCCGAGCATTGATTGACGTAAATCTCTTCGCCTTGCTTCACGGTCCCCTTGCCGTGCGGAAGCCCCTGCCCGTCCGGCCGGACATCGATGTCCCAACCGGCAATTTCATGCTGCGTCGCTTCGCGGCCGATTCCGAGCGGCGGCGGTTTCTGCTGCGCGTTGGCGAGAGTCGCGAAGCCGATGGAAAAGGCGATGATAGCGAGGGCCGCCCTCGTCCTTCGAGACGCGGCCGGGTTGGCTCCGCCAACCTGCCGCTCCTCTGGATGAGGGCGGAAAAACGCCGGAAAACCAAACTCTCCCCTCATCCTGAGGAGCGCGGTGAAACCGCGCGTCTCGAAGGATGCAGGCCCATTCGCATCAACCCACTTCGACATTCTCGACCTCCCCGTTTGGGCGGACCTGCCAGGTCTGGATGCCGTTGTTGTGGTAGATCGAGTTGACGCCGCGCACCTTACGCAGCGCGACTTTCGTCGGCTGCACGTAGCCGGTGTCGTCCTGCGCGCGCGACTGCAGCAGCAGCTCGCTGCCGTCCCAATCGAACTCGTAGTAGAAGCGCGTCACCGCTTTATTCCACACGGGACCGTCGAGCCGCGCGGCGCGCCAGTTGCGCCCGCCGTCGAGCGAGATGTCGACGCGCGCGACCTTGCCTCGCCCGGACCACGCGATGCCGGACAACACCGTGAAACCCTTTCGATGCGTCAGCGGCGCCTGCGGCGATGGATTCGTGATCACGGACTTTGCATCCATGATGTAGGTGAAGCGGCGCGCCGTGCCGTTCTCCAACAGGTCCGTGTATTTCGACGTTTCCTCGCGGTGATGCCACGGCTCGTCGCCGACCTTGATGCGGCGAATCCATTTCACCCACATGTTGGCTTCCCAGCCCGGGATCACGGCGCGCATCGGATAGCCATTCTCGGGGCGCAGCGCTTCGCCATTCATCTTATAGGCGATGAGAACGTCGTCGAGCGCTTTGGCGAGCGGCAGCGATCGCGTCATGCCGGACGCATCCGCCCCTTCGAGCAGCAGCCACTTCGCGTTGTTCTTCAGGCCTGCTTGCTCGAGCAAAACTTTCAGCGGCACGCCCGTATACATCAGGCTGTGAATCATGCCGTGCGTGTACTGGCAGCCATTGAGCTGCGCGCCGCGCCATTCCATGCCGGAATTCGCCGCGCATTCGGCGAAGTAGACACGGTTGACGCGCGGCATGCGCTTTAAATCCGCGAGCGTGTAGATCAGCGGCTTGTCGACGAGGCCGTGGATCATCAGCTGATGGTCCGCCGGATCGATCTCGGCAATGCCGCCGTGGTGACGCTCGAAGCAGAGCGAGTTCGGCGTGATCGGGCCTTCGATCTCGTGCAAAGGCGTGAAGCTCACCGAGCTTTCGCGCGATGCGGTGAGCCATTCGACATCGCGGCGCACGACATGCGCTTCGTATTTCGACGGCTTGCCGTAAGCGCGCACCGCGACGCCATCGCCGAGGGTTTTCGACCAATCGGGCACATTCGGCGCTTGATTTTCGGGCTTGGCGGCGATCGCGCTCGATCCGCTCGCGGCCGCTGCTGCGATGAGCGCGCCGCCTTTGAGAAAGAAGCGGCGCGAAGCTGAGCTTTCGTTTTCTCGTTTCATTTTCTTCCTCGCCCAGAATTCCGCTCACTCCCGCGAAAGCGGGAGTCCAGTCAGCGTGCGTCAGCACGCAAAAACACTTCGTTCGTCCAACCATCCAAAAGACTGGATTCCCGTTTTCGCGGGAATGAGCGGAGTTTGACGCATCACATGCCGACGACTTTGACGCGCGAGTCTTCTTTCGGCGCGACGATTTTCACCTTCGCGATGTGGCTCGCGACCACATCCCAGATCGGCGGGCCTTCGGTGCCCTCGTTGACGCTGGCCCAACCCGCGACCGTGTATTCTTTTGCGGCTTCGAGCGGCTTGCCGGTCTTCGTCACCGTAAGGTCGGAGATGCGGTTGCCGATCGTGCCGGCCGGCGCGATCGAGAACGAGAGGCCGCCGACGCGCACCATGTCGCCGCCGCCTTGGTAGTAGGGATCGGCGTTGAAGATGTTATCGGCAACGTCCTCGAGCGCGAGCTTGATGCGCTCGCCGGCCATCTTGATGCGGTAAGCGTTCGGATACGTGATCGCGGTCGCGTTGTAGATATCCTCGCGCGTGATGTCCTGTCCCGGCAGCACCGATGTGCCCCAGCGAACGCCGGGCGACAGCGCAATCTCGGCGTCGCGTTCGGAGAGCAGCGCATCGCAGATGACGTCATCGAAAGTGCCGTTGAAGTTGCCGCGCCGGTAGAGCAGCGTTTCGCTGCGGCCGACGACTTGGCGCAAATGCGCTTCGTGCGGTGCGCGGACTTCCTTAATCTTCGCTGCCATCTCGGCGTCCGGCGCGATGATGTCGGAGAAGATCGGCATCAGCTTGAAGCGGTAGTTCTTGATCTCGCCGCCCTGCACATCGAGATCGAGGCGCGTGATGAATTTGCCATGGCTGCCGCCCGCGATGAGCAGCGTTTTGCCGACATGTTCGGCTTCCGGCAACGCATCGTGCGTGTGCGCCGTGAGGATCACGTCGATGCCTTTCACGCGCGTCGCGAGTTTGCGATCGACGTCGAAGCCGTTGTGCGACAGGAGAACGACGAGGCCAGCGCCGTCGCGGCGTGCCTTGTCGATATTCTTCTGCAGATCCTCCTCGCGGATGCCGAAGGTCCAATTCGGAAACATCCAACGCGGATTCGAAATCGGTGTGTATGGAAACGCTTGCCCGATCACGGCGATCTTCACGCCACCGCGTTCGAACATCGCGGTCGGCTCAAATGCTTGTTCGTTCCATTCGGTGTCGCGGATATTTTGGCCGAGGAACGGGAAGCCGAGATCGTCGACGATCTCCTTCACGCGGTCGGCGCCGTAAGTGAATTCCCAATGGCCGACCATCGCGTCGGGCTTGATCAGCTTCATGCAGTCGACGATGTCGGCGGCTTTTGTTTTCAGTGCTGTGTAGCTGCCTTGCCACGTGTCGCCGCCGTCGAGAAACAGCATGCGGTCGGCGCGCTCGCCGCGGATTTGTTTCACCACCGTCGCGATGCGATCGAGGCCGCCCATGCGGCCGAAGTCTTTCGCGAGCGCTGCGAAATTATCTGCCGTCAGCGCGTAAGCGCCGGCCGAGTTCGGCGGCACGCCGTAGCGCTGCCGATACGCTTCGCCGGTGATGTGAGGGATTTTCCCCTTCGCATCGCCGACGCCGAGATTGACGGCGGCTTCGCGGAAGTAGAGCGGATTGAGTTGCGCGTGGAGGTCGGCGAGGTGCACGAGCGTCACGTTGCCGAGCGGCTCGAAGCGCGTGATGTCGTCCTGCGTGAAGCGCTGCTGCGCCAGCGCACGCGAGAAGCTTCCGCCCGGAACGGCTGCCGCCAATGCTGCGGCTGCGGCGAGAAATTCGCGGCGGGTTGTCATGCGGCACTTTCCTCGGACAAAGTTCTACCGGTTGCGCGCATCGCTGCGCACAGGATCGCTCGCACCTTGCGGCGCGTGACTAAAATGAAACCGAAGCAGCGCGGTTCGCGCAGCGCGCTTTGCGCGCCGCGAACGAAGCGCGCCGCGCCGTTACACGACCTTGATCTCTTCCGAGTGCTCGATCTTAGAGCCGTCGTCGTCGAGCCACGTCAGCTTCAGCGTGCCCGAAGCATCGGGGCGAATGCGGAACTGCATGTAGGGGTTCGCCGAAATTGCGGGCTCGAGATCGCAGGAGAACACGGTCTTGCCGTTCAGCTCGGCCGTGAACTGCTTGATGATCTTGCGCGGAATGGTGTTGCCGGACGCATCCTTGCGCTGGCCGGATTCCATCGTGTGCTGGATCAGCGTCTTGAGCTCGATCGTCTCGCCCTTCTTGACTTCCTTTTTGTCGAGACGGACGCGCGGACGGGGTTTTGCATCGGACATATCTTTTTCCCCCTTAGCCGCCGCAGCCGCCGATGGTCACCTTCACCTCGCGTTGCGCCGTGACGAAGGATCCATCGGACATCTTGGCGACCGCGATGATGTTCTGCGTTTCGGCGCAGCGGATGCGCGTGTTCACTTCGGCGACCGATTCCGGTGAGAAGTGAACCGTCATGACGCCGCCTTGCGGGTTGGCGTCGGCGACGATGAGCAGGTCCGTGGCGTAAAGGTCCTTTGTGCCTTCGACCGACACCGTCATCGGAACCGTGTTGCCGTTCTCGGCGATCTCGGGAAGGTCCATCTTGATCTTGGCGGCGGCGGCGGTCTTGCCGCCCGTGAAGGCCTTGATCAGATCGGCCGAATTATTCTTGGCAGCCTGAGCGAAGCTCTGTGCCGGCAGCACCGCGGCGACGCCCGCGCCGGCTGCCAAAACCAGCGCACTTCGCCGGCTGATCGGAATCGTCATCCCTAGGCTCCCCTCCCGCCTCGCGGGCGGGTGAACGTATTCAAGTTTCTGCAAGTAAAGCGGAGCGGCCGATTTTGTCAATGGCCAGCGAGGCTAGGCTCACTGAGTTTGCGAACCAGTCGGAGCCGCGTTCGGCGTGCCGAGATAGTCGTTGAGGCTCTGCTTCGCATAAGCTTTCTCGGCGACGAAGGCGAAGACACGCTTCAAGCGCAGCGGCTCGAAATAGCCTTCGGCACGCGCGGCTTCGCGTGCCGCCGGCTTCTTTGCCGCGAGGCCCTCGGTCGTCTCCGGAAAGAACTGGAATGTCGGCGCGAAGCGCACGCCGTATTTTGCGGCGAAGCGCTTTTCGGTGAGCTTCTCGCCGTCCAAGTCGGTCACCTCGCGGGAGCCTTGCAGGTTGAGCTGCATCACATCGAAGCGCTCGCGCACGAAGGACGCAACGGAGTCGTCGGCGAAGCCCTCGGTGTGGGTGCGTCGGCAATACGGGCAGCCGTTGAGGTCCCACATGATGGCGAGGCGCTTGCCCTTCTGCGTCGCCTCCGCGACATCGCTGCCGAGTTCGAGGAAAGTGTCCACGAACCAGGATTGCGTGAAATTGCCGCCATCGAGCCGCACGAGTTCAGCCCGTGCGGGGCGCACGAGCACGGCGGACGCTGCGGCGGCGAGGATCAAACGGCGTGTCGGCATGGGCCAAACATTCAAGATGCTGCAAATGTAATCTAGGCGGTTTTCGCCGCAAGTGCTAGGTTTCGGGCGTGAAGGACGCGACAAAAACCCTCGAACGGCCGGCCGCGCAGCTGCCGATGGATCGCGATATCCTGCTCGCGAGCGCGCGTGATGCGTCGGAGTTTCTCAAGGCGCTGTCGCATGAGACGCGCCTGTTGATCCTGTGCCTTCTGGTCGACGGCGAGAAATCGGTGTCGGAACTCGAGGGCATGCTGGAGCTACGGCAGCCTGCGGTCTCGCAACAGCTTGCGCGTCTGCGCGCCGACAACCTCGTCGAGACGCGCAGAGACGGGAAGAACATCTATTACTCGCTCACGCGGCCGGAGGTGATCGAGATCATCGGCGCGCTGCATAAGGCGTTTTGTCCGCCGATGGAGCCCGCGAAATAACTCCGCTCATTCCCGCGAAAGCGGGAATCCAGCCGGCGCGGTAGCGCAGGCATAAAACTTCAAGCAATCTGGATTTTAAGAATCGTCTTCGAGCGTGCGTCCGCACGCTTGCTGGACCCCCGCTTTCGCGGGGGTGAGCGGAGTTTGGGGTGGCTAATGCTCATCAACGTCGTCAACGGAAACACCACGGACTCAATGACGCGCACGATCGGCGCTGCCGCCGAGAAGGTCGCGCGCGCCGGAACGCGTATCCGCGCGGTCTCCTCCGCATTCGGGCCGCCGTCGATCGAAGGCGCGTATGACGATGCGTTCGCTGTGCCCGGGCTTCTCGTGCGCATCAGCGAAGGCGAAGCAGAAGGCGCGGCCGCGCATGTGATCGCGTGCTTCGACGATACAGGGCTCGATGCGGCGCGCGCGCTCGCGATGCGGCCGGTGATCGGTATCGGCGAAGCGGCCTATCACGCCGCGATGTATATCGCGCATCGCTTCTCGGTGATCACGACGCTGTCGCGCTCGGTGCCGGTGATCGAGAACAATCTGTTGCGCTACGGGTTCGATCGCCGCTGCGCGCGCGTACGGGCGACCGACATTCCGGTGCTTGCGCTCGAAGATCCGAAATCCGGCGCGCGGCAGAAGATCGGTAACGAGATCGAACGCGCGCTCAGCGACGATCATGCGGAAGCCATCGTGCTCGGCTGCGCCGGCATGGCGGATCTCGCGGCGTCGCTGAGCGAAGAGTACCAAGTGCCGGTGATCGACGGTGTTGCGGCAGCCATCACACAGGCCGAGGCAATGGCCCAGCTCGGCATCACGACGTCAAAGCGCGGCGGCTATGCCTCGCCGGGCGCAAAACGCTTTTCCGGGCCGCTGGCGGACTTCTCGCCGCGCTGACGTTTGCCGCGAGTCCGCTCGCCACCACTCAAACTCCGTCATGGCCCGCTTCATGCGGGCCATCCACGTCTTGCTTCCTGCGATCAAGAAAGAAAGTCGTGGATGGCCCGGACAAGCCGGGCCATGACGACTGATATGGCGATGTCTTGGCCTTACTCCGAGTTTGCGGCCGCACCCTGCGCGGCGTGCTGCCGATTGTCGCACCTGACGGGCCGCGCAGGGTTTTCACCGCGCGCGCCATACCGCTCGGCGGATAAAATCGCGTGATGCAGCACGCTTCCGATTGATCTTGCCTAGTTTCTAAGCATCCTATGCGAGTGGGAGGAGCAACCACGGATTGTGGCGGGCCCCTACGCAGGGGAATCGGCTCAGGCGACCAAGAAGCGACCAAAAACAACAATTCGGACGGCTGGCACAGACTTTGATTCCAAAGGTCGTCCATTCCGGAGGGAAAACAATGAAGTCGGGTTTTATGTTGAGTGTTCTGGGTGCGGCTGCCGCGCTTTACGCGAGTGCCGCCATACCGGCCTCAGCGCAATCGGTCGTTCGCATCGGCATGACGGCCGGAGATATTCCGAAGACGGTCGGCCAGCCCGACCAGGGCTTTGAAGGCAATCGCTTCACCGGCAACACGATGTATGACGGCCTCACGGCATGGGATCTCTCGTCGGCCGACAAAGCCAGCACGGTGATCCCCGGCCTAGCGACCGAATGGGCTGTCTCGCCGAGCGATCAGACCAAGTGGGTCTTCAAGCTGCGACCGGGCGTCAAATTCCATGACGGCTCCGAGTTCGATGCGGAAGCCGTCGTCTGGAACGTCGAGAAGGTGCTCAAGCAGGACGCACCGCATTTCGACGCCAGCCAGGTTGGCGTGACGGCGTCGCGCATGCCGAACCTGCGCAGCGCGAAAGTCATCGATAAGATGACGGTCGAACTCACCACGGCTTCGCCGGATGCGCTGCTGCCGATCAACCTCACCAACCTCTACATGGCCTCGCCGGCCGCGTGGAAGAAGCTTTTCGACGCTTCGAGCGCGAGCGATCCTAAGGAGAAGGCGAAGCAGGCATGGGACGGCTTTGCGCGCGCTGCCTCCGGCACCGGTCCGTGGAAGATGGACAAGTTCGTTCCGCGCGAGCGGCTCGAAGTCGTGAAGAACGCGGACTATTGGAACAAGGATCGCGTGCCGAAGGTCGATCGCTTGATCCTTCTGCCGATGCCCGAGCCGAATGCGCGCACGGCCGCCCTTCTCGCCAACCAGGTCGACTGGATCGAGAACCCGGCGCCGGACGCTCTGCCGCAGGTGAAACAGCGCGGTTTCGTCATCTATCAGAACGAGCAGCCGCACGTCTGGCCGTGGCAGTTCTCGCGCATCGAGGGTTCGCCCTGGAACGACATTCGCGTCCGCAAGGCCGCGAATCTCTGCATCGATCGCAACGCGATGAAGGACGGCCTGCTTGGCGGTCTGATGGTCGCAGCGACCGGCACGTTCGAGCCCGGCCATCCGTGGCGCGGCAGCCCGAAATTCGCGATCAAGTATGACCTAGCGGAAGCCAAGAAGCTGATGACGGAAGCCGGTTTCTCCGCCTCCAAGAAGCTGAAGGTGAAAACACAGACGTCGGCTTCGGGCTCCGGCCAGATGCTGCCGCTGCCGATGAACGAGTTCATCCAGCAATCGCTCGCCGAATGCTTCTTCGATGTCGAACTCGACGTCATCGAGTGGAACACGCTGTTCACCAACTGGCGCAAGGGCGCGAAGGACGAGTCGGCACGCGGTGCCCACGCGACCAACGTGACTTACGCCGCGATGGACCCGTTCTTCGCGATGATCCGCTTCCTCGATTCGAAGATGGCTCCGCCGACGTCGAACAACTGGGGTTTCAACAACGAACCCGAATACGACAAGCTCGTCGCCGACGTGCGCGTCGCGTTCGAGCCGGCAGCGCGCGACAAGGCGCTTGCTGCTCTGCACGAACGTTCGGTCGATCAGGCCGCGTTCCTGTGGGTCGCGCATGACGTCGGTCCGCGCGCGCTCAGCCCGAAGATCAAGGGCTTCGTGCAGCCGAAGAGCTGGTTCGTCGACTTCTCGTCGATGACCATCAACTAACGACACCGTGCCGCGCATGCCTTCGGTGTGCGCGGCACAACTGTTGCTAGAGATAATTTCGAAATCGTCTAACTCGAATTCACCGCAGGGCGCTCGTTTCGCTCCCCTCCGCTTTCATTCTCGCCGCACGCAGGACGCATGCTCTTATATGTCGCCAAGCGGATCGTTCTCGTCATACCGGTGATCTTCGCGGTCGCGCTGGTGTGCTTCCTGCTCGTGCATCTCTCCGGCGATCCGTTGACCGCCGTGCTTCCGCCGGATGCATCGGCTGCGCTCGCCGAACAGCTGAAGAAGGCCTACGGCTTCGATCGTCCGTTGCCGGTGCAATTCGGCATCTGGGTCTGGAACGCCGTGCACGGCAATCTCGGCACCTCGATCGCGACGGGCCGTTCCGTCATCGAAGAAGTCAGCCGAGCCGTCGGCAACACGGTGACGCTGGCGCTGTTCGCATCGTTCATCGGCTTCTTTTTCGGCTGCCTGTTCGGGTGTCTTGCAGGCTATTTCCGCGACACCTGGATCGACCGGCTCGTCACGATCATCTCGATCACGGGCGTGTCGATGCCGCACTACTGGCTCGGCATGGTGCTCGTCATCATCTTCTCGGTACAGCTCAACTGGCTGCCGGCGGTTTACTCCGCGCCATCGGGCGCCGGTTGGAACTGGGAGTATATCCGCAATCTTATTCTGCCCGCCGTCACCATGTCGGTGATCCCGATGGGCATCGTGACGCGCACGATCCGCGCGCTGGTGAGCGACCTCCTGTCGAACGAATTCGTTACGGCGCTGCGCGCTAAGGGCCTCACCAAGAAGCGCGTGTTCGTTCACATCGTGAAAAATGCCGCGCCGACCGCGATCGCCGTGATGGGCCTGCAGCTCGGCTATCTGCTCGGCGGTTCGATCCTGATCGAGACCGTATTTTCGTGGCCCGGTACGGGCCTTCTCCTCAACAACGCAATTTTCCAGCGCGATCTTCCGCTGCTGCAAGGCACGATCCTCGTGCTCGCGCTGTTCTTCGTTTGCCTCAACCTGGTGGTCGATGTGATCCAAGCCGCGATCGACCCGCGCATCAAGCGGGCGTAACGCGATGAAAACGAAAAGACGCCACGCATTCCACACCTCCCCCTGGAGGGGGGAGGTCGGATTGCGGCTGCTCGCGCAGCGAGCCGCAATCCGGGTGGGGGTGACGCGCGAAGCGCGCCTTGAAAAATCACCCCACCCCGCTCGCGGTGCGAGCGACCCTCCCCCTCCAGGGGAGGGTGTCCGAGCAAGCTCCACCGTTTGCATTGCACTCGCGAGGAACACATGAGCGCAATTGCGGAACACATCGTCGAAATCGCCAAGATCGAGAAGACGCGGGGCTATTGGGGCAACGTCGGACGGCGCCTGATCCGCGACAAGGTCGCGATGTTCTGCGCCTTCGTCATCATCTGCATCGCGCTCGCCGCGATCTTCGCGCCGTATCTCGGGTTGTCGAGCCCGTATCAGGGCAGCATGGTCCGCCGCCTGCGCTGGATCGGAACGGCGGGTTATCCTCTCGGCACCGACGAGCAAGGCCGCGACATGTTCGCGCGCTTGATCTACGGGGGACGGCTGTCGCTGGTCATTGGTCTGCTGCCGGTGGTCATCGCGTTCAGCATCGGCGCGACACTCGGCGTCCTCGCGGGTTACGCTGGCGGCTTCGTCAACCAGATCATCATGCGCACCGTGGACGTCTTCTACGCGTTCCCGTCCGTGCTGCTCGCCATCGCGATTTCGGGCGCGCTCGGCGCTGGCATCCTCAACAGTATCGTATCGCTGACGATCGTTTTCATTCCGCCCATCGTGCGTGTCGCCGAGAGCGTGACGACGAGCGTGCGCAATCTCGACTTCGTCGATGCGGCGCGCGCATCCGGTGCGGGGCCGATGACAATCATGCGCGTGCATGTGTTCGGCAACGTGCTCGGCCCGATCTTCGTCTATGCGACCGGTCTCATCAGCGTCTGCATGATCCTTGCGGCCGGGCTCTCGTTCCTTGGTCTCGGCACCAAGCCGCCGGAGCCGGAATGGGGCCTGATGCTCAACACGTTGCGCACCGCGATCTACACGAATCCGTGGGTCGCTGCTCTGCCGGGCGTGATGATCTTCATGGTCTCGATCTGCTTCAATCTGCTCAGCGACGGCATAAGGAGTGCAATGGATGTCCGTGGCTGACGCCTATAACGCCGAAATGACGGACCGCGGCGGCCCGGCACAGCCGATGCTGGAAGTCCGCAGCCTGACCAAGCACTTCAAAGTCGGCGGCACATTCCGCAATAAAGCTGGCGTCGTCCGCGCCGTCGACGACGTTAGCTTCAACGTCGCGAAAGGCGAAGTGCTCGGCATCGTCGGCGAATCCGGCTGCGGCAAGTCGACGACCGCGCGGCTGATGATCGATCTGATCACGCCGGACAAAGGCGAAATCCTGCTCGACGGCGAAGCGGTCGGCGGCAAGCTGACGCTGCGCGAATTGCGGCGCCAGGTGCAGATGGTGTTTCAGGACAGCTATGCGTCGCTGAACCCGCGCCTCACCATCGAAGATTCGATTTCGTTCGCGCCCCGCATCCACGGATTGCCGGCCGAACAAGCGCGTGCACGCGCGCACGATCTTCTGCGCCGTGTCGGCCTCGAGCCGAAATATTTCGCCGGGCGTTATCCGCACGAACTCTCGGGTGGTCAGCGTCAGCGCATCAACATCGCGCGCGCGCTCGCGCTGCAGCCGCGTCTCGTCCTGCTCGACGAAGCCGTATCGGCGCTCGACAAATCGGTCGAAGCGCAGGTGCTCAATCTGCTGATCGAGCTCAAGGAAGCGCTGGGACTCACCTACATCTTCATTTCGCACGATCTCAACGTCGTGCGTTTCATCTCCGACCGCATCATGGTGATGTATCTCGGCGAGGTGGTCGAATCCGGCCCAGCCGAGACGCTGTTCAAAGATGCGCGGCACCCCTATACGCGCGCGCTGCTCGCCGCGATGCCGTCGCTCGATCCGGCCAATCGGACGAAAGAAGCGCCGATCACCGGCGATCCGCCGAACCCGATCGATCCGCCTTCGGGATGCCGCTTCCATACGCGCTGCCCGTTCGCGGAAGCCGTCTGCTCATCGACCAAACCCCCGCTTGCCGAGACCGGCAACGAGATGCACTTTACGGCGTGCCACATGGTGAACCCAGCCTCCGGTCACACGAAGGCGAAACCACCGACGCCGGGAGTCTAAGAGCAATGCCAGACGACGTTAAGGCCGCACGCATCAGCGAGATGGCGGCAGCCGACCACATTCCGTTGCGGCCCGATGCGGCCGCGCGCATCGCACGCGCCATCACGCCGACCGTGACGCGCTTCCACGAAGAGAAGATGAAGCTCGAGATGGAAGTCGAGCCGTCGACATTCGTCGTCGTTTCGATGCGGGAGATCAAACAATGATCGATCCGTCGAACATGACCCTCACCGAGGTCGCGAGCGCGATCCGGAAGAAGAAAATTTCGTCCGTCGAAGTCACCAAGGCGATGCTCGCGCGTATCAAGCGCTGGCAGCCGCACACGAATGCCTATGTCCGCGTCGACGAAGAAGGCGCACTGAAAGCCGCGAAAGCAGCCGATCGCGAGCTCGCGCGCAGCAAGGACGTCGGTCCGCTGCATGGCGTGCCGATGGCGCACAAGGACATGTATTATATGGCGGGGAAACTCGCCGAATGCGGTTCGAAAATCCGCAAAGGCTATCGGCCGAAAGAAACCGCGACGGCGGTGCAGCGTCTCGAAGCAGCCGGTGCGATCCATGTCGGCGCGCTGCATATGGTCGAGTTTGCGTATGGCCCAACCGGCCACAACGAACATCTCGGCCCGGCACGCAATGCCTGGGACAAGGAGCGCATCACGGGCGGCTCGTCCTCCGGTTCGGCGACGGCGGTCGCAGCGCGCACGACGTATGTCGCGCTCGGCTCCGACACCGGCGGCTCGATCCGTTTGCCCGCGCACTTCTGCGGCGTCACCGGCGTGAAGCCGACGTGGAGCCGCGTCAGCCGCGCCAACGCGATGCCGCTGTCATTCTCGCTCGATACGGTCGGCCCGCTGGCCCTGTCGGCGAAAGACGGCGGGCTCATTCAGTCGATCATCTCGGGGCCGGATCCACTCGATCCGACGACGCTCGCGGCACCCGCGTGGAACACGAAGGCGGCGAAGCGCTCGATCAAGGGCCTGACGATCGGCGTGCCGAGCAACTTCTACGTCGACGATCTCGAAAGCGATGTCGCCAAAGCGCTCGATCAAACGATCAAGACGTTCAAGAAACTCGGCGCCAAAGTCGTCAAGGTTAAGCTGCCCGACCAGATGATGGTCTCGGCCGCCGCCGTGATGACGCTCGCGGTCGAAGCCGCCGCCACGCATGCACACTGGCTGCGCACGCGGCCGGACGACTACGGCGCGCAGGTGCGCAATCGTCTCGAGAACGGCCTCGGTTATACGGGCGTGCAGTATCTCGAAGCGCTGCGCTGGCGCAGCGCCGCGATCGCGCAGCATCTCGCCGCGATGGGCAAAGCCGATGTCATCCTCGCGCCGGCGTCCCGCGCTGTCGCGCCGACGATCGCGGAGACCGATGTCGGCGGCGCGCTCGACGCCGAAGCGATCATCCAGCAAGTCACGCGCTTCATGCGTCCGGTGAATTACCTCGGCATTCCGGTCACGGTGATTCCGGTCGCACACACGGCTGCCGGCATGCCGATCGGCCTGCAGATCATGGGACGCCCGTACGGCGACGAGACGACCATCGCGTTCGGCCGGGCATTCCAGGACGAGACGGACTTTCACAGAAAGGCGCCAATGCCCTCGTGACGGAAGCGAGCGGCGTGCGGAGTTTGAACATGACACCGATGATCGACATCAAAAACCTGCACGTCCGCTTCAGCGGCAATCGCATCGTTCACGCTCTGAACGGCGTCGACCTCTCGATCGCGCCCGGCGAAGTCGTCGGGCTGCTCGGCGAGTCCGGCTCCGGCAAGAGCGTGACGTTGCGGGCGCTGCTGCGCACGCATCCGCCGCATCGCACCAAGATCGACGGATCCATCACCGTCGATGGCCGCGACGTTCTGGCGATGTCGGAGCCCGAACTCGAAGACTTTCGCGGCACGACAGTGTCGATGATTTTCCAGGAGCCGATGCTCGCGCTCGATCCCGTTTACACGATCGGCGATCAGATCGCCGAGACGGTTGCGCGGCATCAGGGCAAAAGCCATGCGGAAGGGCGCAAGCGCGCACTCGAATGTCTCGAGAACGTGCGCATTCCCTCGGCGAAGCGCCGCCTCGATGCATATCCGCACGAAATGTCGGGCGGCATGCGGCAGCGTGCGATGATCGCGCTGGCGCTCTCATGCAATCCGAAGATTCTTCTCGCCGACGAGCCGACGACCGCGCTCGACGCCACGGTGCAGATCCAAATTTTGTTGCTGCTGCGTGAGCTGCAGCGCGAACTCGGCATGACGATGATCTTCGTCACGCATGACATCGGCGTCGCGGTGGAAATCTCCGACCGCATCGCCGTGATGTATGCGGGCAAGATCATCGAACTCGGTGGCCTCGGCGATGTCGTCAGCCACCCGGCGCATCCGTATACGCGCGGGCTTTTGTCGTCGACGATCCATGGTGTGCCGAAGGGCACGAAGCTCGAGGCCATTCCGGGCGCGCCGCCGCAGCTCGACAAGCTGCCGGACGGCTGCTCCTTCGCGCCGCGCTGCAAGTATGGCGATGCGCTGTGCACGGAAGGCGTCATTCCGAATGAGCCGCTCGGGCCGGGCCGTTTCGCCCGCTGCCGCAAGGTGAAGGAAGTCGTGGCGGCTTAGCGAACGCTCCACCTCTATCGTCATCCTGAGGAGCGACCGTGAGGTCGCGTCAGGATGACGGCGAGGGGCCTCAGAGACAAACCGCGTTATACCGCTCGATGCAGGTGCGGATGACGTCGTCGCCCGGGCGCTTCCACCAATCGTTCGCAGAAAAAATCTCGACCTCCTGCGGCCCGTGAAAACCGGCCTGCGTGATGAGGCCGTGGAGGCGCTTTAGGTCGATCACCCCGTCGCCCATCATGCCGCGGTCGAGCAGTAAATCCTTCGTCGGCACCAGCCAATCGCAAATGTGATAGGCGAAAATCTGCTTCGCTTTGCCGGCACGCGCGATTTCGCGCTCGACATCCGGGTCCCACCACACGTGGTAGACATCGATCGCGACGCCGACGCCCTGCCCTAGCTCGTCGGCGAGATCGAGCGACTGGCCGAGTGTGTTCACGCAGGCGCGGTCCGCCGCATACATCGGATGCAGCGGCTCGATCGCGAGCGGCATCTTCACCTTTCGCGCGTGATTGAGCACGGCGCCGAGCCCGTCGCGCACTTGGCTGCGCGCGCCCGCGATATCGCGCGAGCCTTGCGGCAGGCCGCCGACGACGAAGACGAGACAATCGGCGCCAAGCGCGACGGCTTCGTCGATGGCGCGGATATTCTCCTCGATCGCAGCTTTGCGGCCGGCGTCATCCGCCGCCGTGAACATGCCGCCGCGACAATAGCCCGTCACCTGCATGCCGTGATCGCGGATGACGCGCGCCGACTCTTCAAGGCCGATCTTGGCGACTTGATCGCGCCAGGGATCGATCGCCCGAATGCCTTGGCGCGCGCAGGCTTCGACGGCCTCGCGCAGGTTCCACTGTTCGCGCACGGTCGCGAGATTGATCGACAATCCTTCGGTCTTCACTGAGATCTCCGATCAGGCCTGCTTGCGGCGCAGCAGCGAGAAAATCCATTCTGTCAATCGCGCGCGCTGGCGCGTCTGCCAATCGTTGATCGACTGCACGTTGGTGATAAAGGTCCATACGACCAATATCGCGAGGATCGCGCTGAGCGGGCGCGAGATAAACGGCAGCATATCGCCGTCACTCAGAATGAGCGCGCGGCGCAAATTCTTATCGAGAATATCGCCAAGCACGAGACCAAGCACGAAAGGCGCGGCCGGATAACCGTAACGACGCATGACGAAGATCAGTGTGCCGAAGCCGAGCATCGTTTGGACATCGAACATGCGCGACGACAGCGCGTAGGATCCCATCACGCAGAGCACGAAGATGATCGGCATCAAGATCGAGCGGGGGATCTGAATGATCTTCAGCAGCGGCTTGATGAAGAACAGGCCAAAAAACAGGATGCCGATCGTGGCGAACAGCAGCATCACGACGACGTCGTAGACAAACTTCGGTTGCTCGACCATCAGCATCGGGCCGGGCTGAACGCCGTGAATGATCATCGCGGCGAGCAACACGGCGCATGGCGCAGAGCCCGGAATTGCGAGCGCGAGCGCCGGAATGATGCCGCCCGGGACGGACGCGTTATCGCCGGTTTCGGCGGCCATCAGGCCTTCGATCGAGCCCTTGCCGTATTTTTCCGGCTCCTTCGAGAGACGCTTCGCGGCGGCGTAGGACGACCATGCGGCCATGTCCTCGCCGACGCCCGGAAGAATGCCGATCCACACGCCGATGATGCCGGAGCGCAGCATCGTGCGCCAATATTGTATGATGTCGCTCGGCTTCGGCCACGCCGAACCAAACTCCGTGATCTTCGGGCGCGCAAGGCGCTCGCTCATCACGGTGAGCACTTCGGAGAAACCAAAGGCGCCGACGAGAACCGGGATCAGTTGAAAGCCGCCCGCAAGATCGGCATTGCCGAAGGAGAAGCGCTCGTAAGCGTACATGCCCTCCTGCCCGATGCAGGCGACGAACAGCCCGAGGAAACCCGCGATCCAACCCTTGATCGGATCGGCGCCGACGATGTTGCCCGAAGTGACGACGCCAAGCAGCGCGAGCCAGAAAAATTCGTAGGCGCCGAAGGACAGCGCGACTTCGCCGAGCAGCGGCGTGAAGATCGCGAGGCAGAGAATGCCGAACAGCGTGCCGATCACCGAGCCGGTGGTGGCGATGCCCATCGCGCGGCCGGCTTGGCCTTGGCGTGCGAGCTGGTAACCGTCGAGGCATGCGGCAGCGTTGGCGGCGGTGCCCGGAATGTTGAGCAGGATCGCGGTGCGCGAGCCGCCGTAGATCGCGCCGTTGTAGGCGCAGACCAGAACGAGGATCGCGAGGTTCGACGGCATCTTAAGCGTCAGCGTCGTCAGCAGTGTGATGACGAGTGTTGCGCTCAGGCCCGGAAGGCAGCCGGCGAGGATGCCGAACAGCGTGGCGCCGAAGGCGAGTGCGATCGACGTCGGCGTGAGGAAATCGCCGATCGAAGCCCCAAGCATTTCCAATCCCTGAAGCATGCCTATCGCCTCACGGGAGCCGTACGAGGAAAACGTATTGGAAGATCGAGCCGACCAGCACCGGCACGATCGCGACGACCAAGATGATCGTGATCAGCCGCCGCTTCTCGGGCCATTTGCCGAGCGTCTGTTCGCCGATCAGCACGAGATGCGCGAAGAGAAACGCAGCGGTCAACGCGATATAGGGAACGCCGCGGCCGAGTAGCAAACCGGCATAGGTGAAGCAGAGCGCCCAGCTGACCACGACACGCAGCCACGACGCTTCCTCTGCATCGCTCGCGCCAATCGGGATGCGCCGGGCGAGCAGGATCGCACCGAAGATGATCAGTCCGAGGCCGAGCAAGCCCGGCACCAGACCCGGCGCGGCGAGCGGCGTTTCGATGCGGCCTTCGAGACGATCCATCGTCCAGGAGCCGTAGACGATGGCGCCGCCGAGAATGACCCAGATCAGCCCGCCGATACGATCGGCGTGCCAGAAGCTCGGGGTCGGAGATGAAGCGTGGTCGGTCATTGCAAACTTCAGCGTTCGGTCTTGCTCGGATCACCTCTCCCATGGGGAGAGGTCGACGCGCGAAGCGCGGCGGGTGAGGGGATGGTGGCTAACGATAGGCCTTAACCCCTCACCCGGATTGCTGCGCAATCCGACCTCTCCCAAAGGGAGAGGTGGAGCGCCGAATGCGCGGCATGCCGCGTAACGACTCAATTCGTCGGCTTCGGAATGCCGACGGTGTCGGGCGAGACCTTCGCCTTGCCGCCTTCGTGCAGCAGCCAAGCCGCAGCCGTGATCGCCGGCATCGCCGCCTTCAGAGCATCGTCGCCAAACGACGGATCGAGGATCGCGCCGTTCTGCGTCGCATACTTCTTCAGCGCTTCGTTCTTACCGAGGTCGGCCCAGATCATGTCCAGCGTCTTGATGACTTCCGGCGGCGAGTCCTTCGGAACGAAGATGCCGAAGTAATTCGCTTCCGGCTTGTAGGCCGGGATTTCCTTCGTCACGGCCGGGATCGTGCCGTAGCCCTCGAGTTCGAGCGGCTTGTCGGAGAGCACTGCGAGCGCTTTCAGACGCTTGGCGCGGATCATGTTGGCCTGCTCGACAGCGAGCTGTGTCGTCAACTCCGTCTCACCCGCGACCGTCGCGATCACGGCCGGATTTCCGCCGTCATAGGAGACGTGCTTGTAGGTGATGCCGAGCGCGCGCGTGAACGACTCGATACCGGAATGGCCCGACGAGTTGATGCCGGCAGTCGCGACCGAGACGTGACCCGGCTTCGCCTTCATTGCGGCGACGAGATCGGCGGCGGATTTGTACGGCGTGTTGTTGTTGGCGCCGAGCACCGACACGTTGATGACGCTGAGATAGAGACGCCAGTCGGTAATCTTCGTGTCGAGCAAGCCGCTCACGACATAGGTGCCGATGTCTTTTGCGGCGCCCGCCGTCCAGGTGTAGCCGTCCTTCGGCGCCTGCAGCGCGTTGCGCGTGCCGATCGAGCCCGAAGCGCCGGGCTGGTTCACGATGACAATCTTCTGGCCGAGCTTCTTCTCCACTTCCGCTGCGGCGACGCGCGTCACTTGGTCGGTCGAACCCCCGGCTGCCCACGGCACGATGATCGTCACCGGCCTTTCAGGCTTCCAGGGATAATTTTGCGCGCCGGCCGTTTGGGTCAGCGCGAGCACGGCCGAGGCCGCGAGCACTAGTTTCTTCATCGATGATCCTCCCGTTTTTTCGTTATGTCTTTTTTGATTTGGCGGTCAGGCGTAGCCGTGCACCGCCATCAGTTGCTTCATGCGGCCCGCCGCAAGATCCGGATCGTGCAGCACGCGCGCCTTGTCGGCGAGGCGGAAGAGTTCTGCGAGATGCTGCAGCGAACGCGCGCTCTGCTGGCCGCCGACCATCGTGAAATGGTCCTGCTTGCCGTTGAGCCACGCGAGGAACACGAGGCCGGTTTTGTAGAAGCGCGTCGGCGCTTTGAAGATGTGACGCGAGAGCGGCACAGTCGGCTCGAGCACGCCGTGGAAGCCCTGCACGTCGCCCTTGGCGAGGCGCGCGAGACCTTCGGACGCCGCCGGGGCGATGCCGTCGAAAATGCCGAGCAGTGCGTGCGAGTAGCCTTCTTCATCGCCCGCGATGAGTTCGGCGTAGTTGAAGTCGTCGCCCGTATACATCTTCACGCTCGCCGGCAGACGGCGGCGCATGGAGATCTCCTTCTCCTTCGACAGCAGCGAGATCTTGATGCCGTCGATCTTCGCAGCGTGCTCCTCGATGATGCCAAGGCAGATATCCATCGCGGCGTTATGATCGGGCGAGCCCCAATAGCCTTCGAGTGCCGGGTCGAACATTTCGCCGAGCCAGTGCAGAATCACGGGCTCCTTCACCTGACGCAGAATGCGGCCGTAAACCTTGGCGTAGTCTTCCGGCGACTTCGCGGCTTTCACCAGCGCACGGCTCGCCATCAGGATGATGCGGCCACCCATGCCTTCGATCGCCTCGACCTGTTCTTCGTAAGCGCGGATGACGTCGTCGATCTTCACGTCCGGACCGGGCGTCAGGTGCTCGGTGCCGACGCCGCTTGCGATCAGCGCGCCGTCGCGCGATTTCGCGGCTTCGAGCGCGCGGCGGACGAGTTCCTTCGCGCCGTTCCAATCGAGGCCCATGCCGCGTTGCGCGGTATCCATCGCCTCGGCAACGCCAAGACCGAGGTCCCACATGTAGTGACGGAAATCGATCGTCTTGTCCCAATCGATCGCGACATCGAGCCACGGATCGTTGTCGGCAAGCGGATCGGCGACGACATGCGCTGCGCCATATGCAACGCGGTTAAACACCGGCGGCTTGCCCTTCGGCGGCAGCTTGATCGGTTCGCCCGTCGTGTAATTCTCGAAGCGGCCGCTCGTGGTCGGCAGAGAGATCGTCGCCATCTGTTTGTCCCTCAGATTTTCAGAGCCGGCACGTCGAGCCAGCGGCGCTTCTTCCAGCTTTCGAGGCCGAGCTCGGCAAGCTGAACACCCTTCGCACCTTCCAGCAAGTCGTACTTCCACGGCGTGCCCGCGAACATGTGTCGGATGAAATCCTCCCACTGCAGCTTGAAGCCGTTCTCGTACGTGACGTTATCCGGCACCTCTTCCCACTGATTGAGGAAGTTCATCGTCTGCGGAACGTCCGGATTCCACACAGGGCGCGGCGTATTCACGCGATGCTGCGTGTAGCAACGCGTAAGACCCGCGACGGCCGAGCCATGCGTGCCGTCAACTTGGAAGGTGACGAGATCGTCGCGGCGCACGCGCACGGCCCACGACGAGTTGAGCTGCGCGATGACGCCGCCTTCAAGCTCGAACGTCGCATAAGCCGCATCGTCTGCGTCAGCCGTGTAGGTTTTGCCGTTCTCGTCAACGCGCTTTGGAATATGCGTCGCGCCGAGACAGCTCACGGCCTTCACGTTGCCGAACAGATTGTCGAGCACGTAACGCCAGTGGCACAGCATGTCGAGGATGATGCCGCCGCCGTCTTTCAGGCGATAATTCCAGCTCGGGCGTTGTGCGGGCTGGCCCCAATCGCCTTCGAACACCCAGTAACCGAACTCGCCGCGCACCGAGAGGATTTTTCCGAAGAAGCCGGACTCGTTGAGCATCGCGATCTTGCGGAGACCAGGCAGCGAGAGCTTGTCCTGCACGACGCCGTTCTTGATCTTGTTCTTCTTCGCTAGCTTGGCGACCGCGAGCGCTTTCGAGAGATCGTCCGCGATAGGTTTCTCGCAGTAGACGTCCTTGCCAGCTTCGATCGCGCGCGTGAGCAATTCGGCGCGCATCTGCGTCGTTGCGGCATCGAAAAACAGCGTGTCGTTCTTGTTGGCAAGCGCAGCATTGAGATCGGTCGTCGTGCGTTCGATGCCGTATTGCTTGCCGAGAGCCGCGATCTTTTCCGCGTTGCGGCCGACGAGGATCGGGTCCGGCATCACGCGGTCGCCGTTCGGCAGCACGACGCCGCCCTGCTGGCGGATCGCCACGATCGATCGCACGAGATGCTGATTGAGCCCCATGCGGCCGGTGATGCCGTGCATGATGATGCCGAGACGCTTCGTCGCCACTTCGCTTCTCCTCCCGCGGGGCACGCCTCTTATCGAGCATGCCGCATGGCTTAAGTAACTGACTGGTTACTAGTGGAGGAGAGCGCGACCAGAGTCAAGCGCGGAAATTGCAGCGCGGATCGGATGCTACCAACGCTCTCGTCACTTGTCGCCGGGCGGTTCGAGAGTTAGACAGCGCGCACCCCGCGTTTTGGAGTTCGCCATGCCGGATTTCGCCAGTCTCGCTGCCTTCGCACTGATCGCGCTCGGCATGGTGCTGACGCCCGGGCCGAACATGATCTACCTGATCTCGCGCTCCATCTGTCAGGGGCGTCTGGCGGGGCTCATCTCGCTCGGCGGCGTCGCGCTCGGGTTCGTCTTCTACATGTTCTGCGCGGCCTTCGGCATCACGGCCATCGTACTCGCAATTCCGTATGCGTATGACGCGCTCCGCTTCGGCGGTGCGATTTATTTGCTCTGGCTCGCGTGGCAGGCGGTGCGCCCGGGCGGACGCTCGCCGTTTCAGGTGCGCGACCTGCCGGCCGATAGTCCGCGCAAGCTCTTCATGATGGGTTTTCTGACCAATCTGCTCAATCCGAAGATCGCCGTGATGTATCTTTCGCTGCTTCCGCAGTTCATCACGCCGGAGCACGGCAGCGTGCTGACGCAGGCGCTCGTTCTCGGCTCGGTACAGATCGCAATCAGCGTCTCGGTGAATGCAATCATCGCCATCGCGGCAGGCTCGATCGCGGCGTTCCTCGTGACGCGGCCGAAGTGGATCGTCGTGCAGCGCTGGCTGATGGGAACGGTGCTGGCCGCCCTCGCCGTGCGCATGGCGACCGAAGCGCGACGCTGACGCGTTCTACGGCTTTCGCTGGAGATAACTCAAGATCACGTCGGCGATGTGGTCGCCGCGTTCGGTAAGCGCGTCGGTGGCGTCGAGCTCGCGGCCGAAGATCGTCGACAGCGTGTGGCGGTTCGACATGTAGAAAAAGCCGAGGCCGGCGATCGAAATGTAAAGCTGCACCGGATCGACGTTCGGGCGGAACGTGCCTGCGGCCGCGCCGCGCGTCAGCAAGTCCGACAGCATGCCGATCAGCGGCGAATGCAGTTCGCGGATGCGCTTCGACTGCCGGAGGAAGCGCGCCCGATGCAGGTTTTCGGTGCCGAGCATGCTGAGGAATTCGGGATGCTCGACGAAATAGCGCCACGTGAAGTGGATGAGCTCGCGAATGCCTTCGACCGGGTCGCGCTCGGTGAATTTCAGTTGAATTTCGGCAGCGCGGATCGCGACATAGGTCTCTTCCAGCGCCGCGAGGTAAAGCCCCTCTTTGTCGCCGAAGTAGTGGTAGATCATGCGCTTGTTGGCGCCCGCGCGCGCCGCGATATCGTCGACGCGCGCGCCGTTCAGGCCCTTCGCCGTGAACTCGACAGTCGCCGCATCGAGGATCGATCGGCGCGTGCGCTCGGGATCGCGCGTCACCGCCGTGCGTTTACGATCCGGCGGCGTCGGTGCATCCATCAGCGCACCTTTCCGCGCGCCGCGACCGGCATGACGGCTTCGACTTTGCCTTCGCGCACGGCGTAGACTTCGTCGAACATGTTCGTCACCACGCAAGTGTGGTTCGGAATGATGTGGACAATCTCGCCGATCTTCGGCCGCTCCACCGCGCGGGACAGATCGACCATGCCGTGTTCTTCGGAGAGCCGATCGATCACAGCGTCCGGATATTCGACGATGCGGCCGTAGCCGGTGAGCCCGCCGAGATCGGCGGTGAGTACCTTCGATCCCGTATCGAGGATTGCACGGTCGTCGGTCGGGCGACTGACGACGGTCGCGCGGATGCGCATCGCGCAATCGTCCCACGTCGCAACGCCGGCCGCGACCATCATGCGATCGTTGTAGATGTATGTGCCGGCGCGATGCTCGGTGACCATCGGGAGTTCGCCGACATTCGGCACCGTGGCGGAGCCGCCGGACGAAATCACCGGCAGCGGAATCCCGGCGCCGCCGAACAGCTGGACTGAGCGCTGGAAGAAATCGCGCTGCTTGTCGAGGTTGCCTTTCGGATAGGTCATCAGGCCGTCGAACTGCAGGCGCGGCATCGTAAGCGCGGCCTGCGCAAGATCGAGCGCTTCCTGCGGCGTCTGCACGCCGTTGCGGTGAAAGCCGGTGTCGCATTCGATCAGGAAACGGAAATCGACGTCGTGGCGCTTGCCGGCCTCCGACAGTCCGCGCGCGACGACGTCATTGTCGAGCACCACGGTCAGCTTTTTCAGCCGGCGCGCCAGCGCGGCGAGGCGCTCGGTCTTGGCGTCACCCAAGATGTTGAAGGTGAGCATGATGTCGTCGAAGCCGGCATCGGCGAAGACTTCGGCCTCGCCTATCTTCTGGCACGTTATGCCTTTGGCTCCGGCGGCGCGCTGGCGCTCAGCCAGCCAAGGGATTTTGTGCGTCTTGATATGCGGCCGGTTGGCGACGCCGAACGCGTCCAGTTGCTCCTGTACGCGCCGGATATTGCGGTCGACCACATCGAGATCGATCGTGACGGCGGGAGTATCGAGTTCGGACGCGTTCACGGTTCCCTGGCCCTGTCCTTTGGCGCTGCCCTGTTTGCCGGGCGTCGCTTTGTCGTATTGTGTCCCCGGCACCTTTGCTAGAGGTGGCACACTCCAGCTTCCGTTTCAAAGTGTTTGAGGGCCCTCAGAGTGACGTTTGACACGATTATCCGCGGTGGAACCATCGCGACGGCGGCCGATACGGTCAAATGCGACGTCGGGATTCAAGGCGGCAAGATCACGGCGCTCGGCGCGAATTTGGGCGAGGCGCGCGAGATCGTCGACGCCACCGGCCACTTGGTGCTGCCAGGCGGCATCGACAGTCACGTGCATTTCGCGCAGCCCTCCGGCCCCGGCATCGTGATGGCGGACGATTTCGAATCCGGCACCCGCTCGGCCGCGTTCGGCGGCAACACGATGGTGCTGCCTTTCGCGGTTCAGCAGAAGGGCGAGTCGTTGCGCCAGGTCGTGAAGGACTATCACGCGAAGGCTGACGGCAACTGCTACGTCGACGTCTCGTTTCATCTCGTCATCGTCGATACGAGCGAGCGTGTGCTCGGCCAGGAACTCCCGGCTCTCGTGAACGACGGCTACACGTCGTTCAAGGTGTTCATGACGTATGAGGGCATGGCGCTCTCCGACATGGAGATGCTGAACGTCATGGCGGTCGCGCGCGAGACCGGCGCGCTCGTCATGGTGCACGCGGAGAACTACGACGCGATCCGCTTCCTCACTGACCGGCTCGAACGTGCTGGAAAGACGGCGCCGTTCTTCCACGGGCCGTCGCGTCCGATCCCAATCGAGCGCGAGGCAACGCATCGCGCGATTTCGCTCGCCGAGCTTGTCGATGTGCCGGTGATGATCGTGCACGTCTCCAACGGCGAAGCGATGGAGGAAATCCGCCGCGCGCAGCAGAAGGGGCTCAAGGTCTATGGCGAGACGTGTCCGCAATATCTGGTGCTGACCGAGCAGGACCTCGAAGGCCTCAACATGGAAGGCGCGAAGTATGTCTGCTCGCCGCCGCCGCGCGACAAGAAGAGCCAATCGGAATGCTGGAAAGGCCTGCAGCAAGGCGTTTTCTCGGTGTTCTCGTCGGACCACTGCCCGTTCCGTTACGACGACCCGCAAGGCAAATTGACGCCGAAAGGGCGCACGAGTTTCCGTTGGGTGCCGAATGGAATTCCGGGCGTCGAGACGCGGCTGCCAATCCTGTTTTCGGAAGGCGTGAAGAAGGGTCGCATCAGCCTCAACGAATTCGTCGCGCTGAGCTCGACCAATCATGCGAAGACTTACGGGCTCTATCCGAAGAAGGGCACGATCGCGGTCGGCGCCGATGCGGACATCGCGATCTGGGATCCGGACCGCAGCGTGACGATCTCGCAGTCGCTGATGCATCACAACGTCGACTACACACCGTATGAAGGCATCGAGGTTACGGGTTGGCCGGTGTCGACGATGGTGCGCGGCCGCTTCGTCGTGCGCGACGGCAAGCTCACGGGCGCGAAAGGCGACGGCGAATATGTATCGCGCGACAAGTCTCCGTTGGCGACACCGAGCGGCACGGGGATGTTCTGAGCGACGCACCTTAATCCGTCATCCTGAGGAGCATCGCGGTCGGCGAAGCCGACGCCGATGCGTCTCGAAGGACGACGGCCCGGGAGCTAGCGGCATCGCATTGGCCGTCGTGGTTCGAGACGCCGCTATCGGCTACGCCGTAGCGGCTCCTCACCATGACGGAGAGAGCCCAATTTCAATCGCCGAGCGATTACTTCGCGTCGATCACGCTCACATGCGCGGCAACGACACGCCAGCCGTCCGCAAAGCGCGCCCACGTCTGCATCTGGCGCCCGACCTTGCCGGGTATGCTGTCGCGGTAGAACAGCGTCGCCGCGATGGCGAGATCGTTGCCATAGGCCGTGATCTGCGTGCGGTCGAGACGGCGCGCGAGACCAACCGGGGAGCGCGCGGTCCGAAACGCTCTGATCTCATCGATGCCGTAGAGGTTTTCGCCGATGCCGTAACGGATCGTGCGCGCATCCGGATGGAACAGTGCGTCGAGTGCTGCGGTATCGTTGGCGACCAACGCCGCCTCATAGCGCGCGAACGCGGCCTCTACTTCCGCGACGACATCCGGACGATCGATTTCCATGCGGTTTTCCGTGACGAAACGCCCTGCTTGGCGCGACGCGCGCAACATGGCAGACGTATCGTCAAGAAGTCCAGGACCGGAGCCCAATGTCTCTTCCCGCCCGCGGTGTGTTCGGTGAACGCATCCTCGCCCTCGCCGACGAAATCGCGCGCCATTCGGAAGCCGGCGACAATCTCACCTGCACGTATCTCACGCCCGCGCATCACGCGGCGGCGAGCCTGCTGCTGCACTGGATGCGGCAGGCCGGACTTAAGGCCGAGATCGACGCAACCGCGAATGTCGTCGGCCGTCTGCCGAGCGTAATGCCTGGCGCGAAGACGCTCATCATCGGCTCTCACTACGACACGGTGCGCAACGCCGGAAAATACGACGGGCGGCTCGGCATTCTGACGGGCCTCGTCGTGCTCGAGCACCTCATTCGCGTCGGCGCAGAGCTGCCGTTCAACGTTGAGCTGATCGCGTTCTCAGAAGAAGAAGGCGTGCGGTTCGCGACGCCGTTCATCGGCTCTCACGCGATCGTCGGCAAGTTTGATACGGCCATTCTCGAACGCACGGATCGCGCAGGCCTGCATCTGTTCGAAGTGATGATGGAGGCCGGGCTCGACCTGAAGAAAATTCCATCGCTCGCGCGCGATCCCGCGTCGTTGCTCGGCTATCTCGAAGTTCACATCGAGCAAGGCCCGGTGCTGCTCCGCGAAGACCTACCGGTCGGTATCGTCAGCGCAATCGCTGGCGCGCGGCGGCAAGTGCTGACGGTCACGGGCCAGACCGGTCATGCCGGGACCGTGCCGATGCTCGGGCGTCACGATGCGGCCGCGGCCGCGGCCGAGATCGTTCTGTTCGTCGAGCAACGCTGCTCGCGCGGCGATACGCTGGTCGGAACCGTCGGGCAGCTCAATGTTCCGCAAGGCGCAATCAATACGATCCCGGGTCGCTGCGAACTCTCGCTCGATATTCGCGCCGGAGACAATGCGACGCGCGATTCCGCGATCGACGACATCACGGCGGAATGCGCGGCGATCGCGGCGCGCCGTGGCGTGACGATCGAAAGCCGCGAAGTGATGAACTCGGCCGCAGCGCCATGCGCGCCGCGCCTGCAACTGGTTTTTGCCGATGCGGTGAAGCGCGCCGGATATCGCGCGCATACGCTGCTCAGCGGCGCCGGGCACGACGCGATGGTGTTCAACGGTGTCTGCGATATCGGAATGTTGTTCGTGCGGTGCGGCAACGGCGGCATCAGCCATTCGCCGCTCGAAACCGTCGCGGCGAGCGACGCGGATGCCGGTGCTCGCGTGCTGCTCGACGCGCTGATGCACGTCGGCTAAGACCAATCAAAACAAGATCGGGAAACGTTCCGTATGTATGACTTGCTCAAAGGCCTGCGCATCGTCGAAGGGTCATCGTTCATCGCAGCGCCGTCGTGCGGTTTGCATCTGCTGCAGCTCGGCGCGGAAGTAATCCGTTTCGACAATATCGGCGGCGGTCCGGACTTTCGCCGCTGGCCGCTCGCGCCGAACGGCCTAAGCTTCTACTGGGAAGGCCTCAACAAGGGAAAGAAGTCGATCGCAATCGATCTCACGCGCCCCGAGGGCCGCGAGCTCGCGGTGACGCTCGCGACGGCGCCCGGCAAGGACGGCGGCATCTTCCTCACGAATTTCCCGGTCGGCGGATTCCTCGCGCATGACAAGCTCGCGGCGCGGCGCGCAGATATGATCTCGGTGCGCGTGATGGGCTGGGCCGACGGCACCACGGGCGTCGACTACACGGTCAACGCCGCGTTCGGTTATCCGTATCTCACCGGCCCATCGGATCAGACCGCGCCCGTCAACCACATCATGCCGTCGTGGGATCTGCTCACCGGCGCGTCCGCGGCGTATTCGCTGCTCGCCGCCGAGCGCTATCGCCGCGAGACCGGCAAGGGTCAGGAAGTACGGCTGCCGCTCGGCGATGTCGCGATGGCGACACTCAGCCATCTCGGACAAGTCGCCGAAGTGCTGACGTCCGGCGCCGATCGTCCGCGCATGGGCAACGACATTTTCGGCGCGTTCGGCCGCGATTTTCTCACGCGCGACGGCAAGCGCGTGATGGTGGTCGCGATCACGCCGCGGCAGTGGACCGGGATGCTGAAGGGCTTCGGCCTCACCGAGAAGGTCGCGGCGCTGGAGGCCGAACTCGGCGTCACCTTCGCGAAAGACGAAGGCATTCGCTTCGCGCATCGCCATCGCCTGTTCCCGCTGATCGAGGCTGCGATTGCGACGCGCACGCAGGCCGAATGCGGAAAACTGTTCGACGAGTCGGATATCTGCTGGGGGCCGTATCAGAGCGTCCACGAGGCGGTGACGGAAGGTCCGCATTTCAAGAACAGCCCGCTGTTCGCGGAGGCGAGCCATCCGAGCGGCCATACGTATCCGACATCGGGCCCTGCCCCGAGCTTCCTCGGGCTCGATCGCGGCGCGGCCGGGTCCGCGCCGAAGCTCGGGCAGCACACGGATGAAGTGCTCTCGGGTGTGCTCGGACTGTCGTCGGGCGAGATCGGCAAACTGCACGACCAAAAGGTGGTGGCGGGACCGGAAAAGTAGCCCGGAAACGAGAACGGGCAGCACGGACCCAAGGTCTGTGCCGCCCGTCTGACAGATCACCGTAGGCGGCGGCGGTCTGTCTAACCTCGATTGATCGACGTTTTACGGGCGATTCGTTTCGTCCAAATGTCTTGGATTATTTCCGGAATGTTTCATCAGGCGGGTGCACCCGCCGCCCTTACCCCGCTATACTGCCGCAACGCCATTACACGAGGATACGGAATGCAGCCGCTGCGACGCGCGGAGCCCGCGCACGCCAACGCCCGCGAAGGGCTGATCGCCCTGATCAAGGAGCGCTCGTTCGGGCGCGGCAAGATTACCCTCGCCTCCGGCCGAGAGAGCGATTTCTATTTCGACCTGCGGCCGACCGCGCTGCATCCGGCCGGCGCTGCCTATATCGGCGAACTCGTCGTCGACATGATCAAGGACCTCGACATCGAGTATGTCGGTGGTCTCGCGATGGGCGCGATCCCGATCGCCACCGCGGTTGCGATCGCGAGCTATCAGCGCGGCGGCAATATCGGCGCATTCTTCGTGCGTAAGGCCGAGAAGAATTACGGCACCCGCAAGTTGGTCGAAGGATTGCCGAAGGGGCAGACGCTCAAGGGCAAGAATGTGCTGGTCGTCGAGGACACGACGACATCGGGCGGCTCCGCGATGCAGGCCGTTCAAGTGCTGCGCGAAGAAGGCGCGAACGTGGTTCTCGTCATCACGATCGTCGATCGTCAGGAAGGCGCGGAAGAAACTTTTGCGGCCGAGAAGCTACCGTTCCGGTCGGTGCTGACCGCCGATGTGTTTTTGAAGGATTGAGACTCGGCGCTCAGCGCCTCCGCCGTCATTGCGAGGAGCGCGCTGCGAAGCAGGAGCGACGAAGCAATCCAGTACTTTCTACTTGGCTTCTGGATTGCCACGTCGCGGCTTCGCCGCTCCTCGCAATGACGCTTCACCCAAACAAAAAAGCCCGCGATCGCTCGCGGGCTTTTTCGTTAGCGCATCGAAGCGCGTTACATAAACGCCTGGATGCCGGTCTGTGCGCGACCGAGGATCAGCGCGTGAATGTCGTGCGTGCCCTCGTAGGTGTTGACGGTCTCGAGGTTCGAAACGTGACGCATCACGTGATACTCGTCCGAGATGCCGTTGCCGCCGTGCATGTCGCGGGCAACGCGCGCGATGTCGAGCGCTTTGCCGCAGTTATTGCGCTTGAGCATCGAGATTGCCGGCGGTACTTCGCGGTGATCGTCGAACATGCGCCCGAGGCGGAGCGCGGCGTGCAAGCCGAGCGTGATCTCGGTCTGCATATCGGCGAGCTTCTTCTGCACCAGCTGATTGGCGGCGAGCGGACGGCCGAACTGCTTGCGGTCGAGCGTGTATTGGCGCGCGGCATGCCAGCAGAATTCCGCGGCGCCCATCGCGCCCCAGGCAATGCCGTAGCGGGCGCGGTTAAGACAGCCGAACGGGCCGCCGAGGCCGCGTGCATTCGGCAGCAGATTCTCTTCCGGCACGACGGCGTTTTCGAGCACGATCTCGCCCGTCACCGATGCGCGGAGCGAGAGCTTGCCCTCGATCTTCGGCGTCGAGAAACCCTTGGTGCCACGTTCGACGACGAAGCCGCGGATAACGTCATCGAGCTTCGCCCAGACGACGGCGACATCGGCGATCGGCGCGTTGGTGATCCAGGTCTTCGCGCCGGTGAGGCTGTAGCCGCCCGCGACTTTCGTCGCGCGCGTGACCATCGAACCCGGGTCTGAACCGTGATCCGGTTCGGTGAGGCCGAAGCAACCGACCCACTCGCCGGTCGAGAGCTTCGGCAGATACTTCTTGCGATGCTCTTCGGAGCCGTAAGCGTAGATCGGGTGCATCACGAGCGAGGACTGCACCGACATCGCGGAGCGATAACCTGAGTCAACACGCTCGACTTCGCGCGCGATCAGACCATAGGCCGTGTAGCCGAGGCCGGCGCCGCCATACTGTTCCGGGATCGTCGCGCCGAGCAGGCCGAGCTCGCCCATCTCGCTCATGATTTCGCGGTCGAAGCGCTCTTCGCGGTAGGCCGACTTCACGCGCGGCATCAGCTTGTCCTGCGCGTAGCCTTTCGCGGTGTCGCGGACCATGCGCTCTTCTTCGGTCAACTCGCCTTCGAGATCGAGCGGGTCTTCCCAATTGAAGACATCCTTGCCGCCTTTGGCGTGGCGCGCCTCGCGCATATCCATGGCCTGTGACATTCAAACTCTCCCTAAGACCGCATTTCCGGCCAGCATAGGCGCGGGTTCCCGTGACCGCAAACCGCCGGTTGTCGGCGCGACGTGTAGGAAGAAAAGGTCGCAAAGGCCAGCAAAAATGCGGAATACCGGCCTTTCGATTTGCGATCCTGCGTGAATGATGCGATGCCGATTTTAAGGGGCTGACGCCAGGAGACGCCTTTGCCGAAGATTCAAGCCGCCATCGTGCCGGTCACGCTCTTTCAGCAGAACTGCACCCTGCTATGGGACAAGGAAACGGATCACGGCGTCGTCGTCGATCCGGGCGGCGATATCGACCAGATCTTGGCCGCGATCGAAGAGAACCAGATCACGATCGACAAGATCTTGCTCACCCATGGGCATATCGACCATGCGGGCGCGGCGGCTGAACTCAAAGAGCGCCTCAACGTGCCGATCGAAGGCCCGCATAAGGCCGAAGCGATCATGCTCGCCAATCTCGACAAGCAAGGCGTTCAATACGGCATCCCGGCCCGGCCGGTGACGCCGGATCGCTGGCTGGAGGATGGCGACACGGTCGAGGCCGCCGGGGTCACGTTCAAAATCCGGCATTGCCCGGGCCACTCACCCGGCAGCGTCGTCTTCATCAACGAAGAGCAGAAATTCGCGCTGGTCGGCGATGTGCTGTTCGCCGGTTCGGTCGGCCGGAGCGATCTTCCGGGCGGCGATCACGACACGCTCATCCGCTCGATCAAGGAAAAGCTACTGCCGTTGGAAGACGACGTGACGTTCATCTGCGGGCACGGTCCGGTCAGCACGATCGGGCGTGAGCGGGCGACCAACCCCTTCCTCCGCTAGCCGCCGGGTTTAACCGGCAGCCATGCGTGCTGCGCCGCAGCAATCCGATTCATCAAATGGCCGTGAGAGTACGCTGCCGCGCACCCCGAAAGGGTCATAGGCGGCGCAAATTGTTCCGTTTGACGGAACCAAACCGGTATCTCTTGGGCGGATGAGTGTCGTGTAGCGCGAATTTGAGGCTTTTTGGCGCCCGTTTGGCGCGCCTTTCGGCCGCAGCCAAGCTTGGTTGCGCCGCACCCAAAGCTGAAGGTACGTTCATTTAACGACAATCGTTTTCCGGGAATCATCATCCAGTGCCGAAGACAACGCGGCGCCGGTGACCATTACTTTTGCACGTCGCAATGGAGCCTAAGGCATTGGCACTCACGTCCTCCCCCCTGAAATTCGCTGCACTCGGCGCCGTCCTGGCGCTCGGACTGACGGGGTGCAAAGACGCACAGACGGCCGCACCGGCGGCGCAAGAGGTCCCCGAAATCAGCTTCCTGATCATGGAGCCGCAGTCGCGGCCGATCGTTCGCGAATTGCCCGGCCGGACAGCGCCGACCCGGATCGCCGAGGTCCGCGCCCGTGTCTCCGGTATCGTTATCGAGCGCGCCTTCCTGCAGGGCAGCGAAGTCAAAGCCGGCGACGTTCTCTACCGGATCGATCCGAAGCCGTTCGAGGTTGAACTGCAATTGCAGGAGGCCGCGATGGCCAAGGCAGCCGCAATGCTCGAACAGGCGCATCAGCAGGCGAAGCGCATCGAAACGCTCTTCCAGGGCAAGTCCGCCTCGCAGGCGCAGCTTGAGCAAGCCGTTTCGGCGAACCGCCAGGCCGAAGCCGACTTCCAGGCGCGCACCGCCGACGTTCAGCGCGCGCGGCTCAATCTCGAATACGCGACAGTGCGTTCGCCGATCAACGGCCGTGTCGGCGGGGCTCTCGTGACGGAAGGCGCGCTGGTCGGCCAGAATGAAGCGACGCACCTCACTACGGTGCAGCAGCTCGATCCGATCTATGCCGACTTCACGCAATCGATCACGGAGCTCAGCCAGCTGCGCCGCGATCTCGAACGTGGCGACATCGAACAAGTCGCGCCGGAAACCGCGAAGGTGCGGCTCGTGCTCGACGACGGCTCGATCTACATCCACCCCGGCAAGCTGCTGTTCTCCGGCGCGCAGGTCGAGCCCTCGACCGGCAAGGTGACGCTGCGCGGCGAATTCCCGAATCCGAAGCAGGAATTGCTGCCCGGCATGTACGTTCGCGTGCAGCTCGAGCAAGGCATCGACTCGGACGCAATCGCGGTGCCGAGCCAAGCGATTCAGCGCAACTTCAGCGGCAACAGCGAAGTCTACGTCATTCGCGACGACAACGTCGTGATCGCGCAGCCCGTGCGTGTCGGTGGAATCATCGAAGGCCAGCGGCTCATCACCGAAGGCTTAAAGAAAGGCGACCGCGTCGTCGTCGAAGGTTTTCAGAAGATCACGGCGGGAATCAAAGTCACGCCGATTCCTTGGACCCAACCGGCCACGGCGAACCCCGCGCAGCGCGCGGACGTCGCCCCGGTCGTCATTCGATAAGATAGTCCGATGCCCTCATTTTTTATTGACCGCCCCGTTTTCGCGTGGGTGGTGGCCCTCTTCATTTGTCTTGGCGGCGTGCTTTCGCTGCCGTTTCTGCCGATCGCGCAGTATCCGATCATTGCGCCGCCATCGATCTCGATCTCGACTAGCTATCCGGGCGCTTCGCCCGAAAATCTCTACAACAGCGTCACTCGGCTGATCGAAGAAGAGCTCAACGGCGCGAGCGGCATTCTGAACTTCGAGTCGACCTCGGACTCGCTCGGCCAAGTCGAAATTATCGCGAACTTCGTGCCGGGCACCGACTCGGCGCTCGCCTCGGTCGAAGTGCAGAACCGCCTGAAGCGTGTCGAGCCGCGCCTACCGCGCGCCGTCATTCAGCAAGGCATTCTGGTCGAAGAAGCCTCGAGCGCGGTTCTGCAGATCATCACGCTGCGTTCGACCGACGGCACGCTCGACGAAGTCGCGCTCGGCGACTTCATGGTGCGCAACATTCTCGGCGAAATCCGCCGTATCCCCGGCGTCGGCCGCGCGTTCCTCTATTCGACGGAGCGCTCGCTGCGCGTCTGGCTCGATAGCGACAAACTCGTCGGCTACAACATGACGGCCGACGACGTGACGCGCGCTATCACGGCGCAGAACGCGCAGGTCGCGTCGGGCTCAATCGGCGCAGAACCGGCGCAGAAAGGCCAGCGCACATCCGCTATGGTGCTGGTGAAAGGCCAGCTGTCATCGCCGGACGAATTCGGCGCGATCGTTCTGCGCGCCAATCCGGACGGCTCGACGGTGCGCATCCGCGACGTCGCGCGCATCGAAATCGGCGGCATGAGCTATCAGTTCACGACGCGGCAGAACGGCGAGCCAGTTGCCGGTTTGTCGGTCATGATGGCGCCGACCGGCAACGCGCTCGCCACCGCGACGGCCGTGAAGAAGAAGATGGACGAACTCGCCCGCTTCTTCCCGTCCAACATCAAGTACGACATTCCCTACAACGTCACGCCGGTGGTCGAGGCCTCGATCCAGAAGGTGTTGGTGACGCTCGTCGAAGCCGTCGTCCTCGTCTTCCTCGTGATGTTCCTATTTCTGCAGAACTTCCGCTACACGCTCATTCCAACGATCGTCGTGCCGGTCGCGCTGCTCGGTGCATGTACGGCGTTGCTGCTGCTTGGCTTCTCGATCAATATGCTGACGCTATTCGCGATGGTGCTTGCGATCGGCATCTTGGTCGACGACGCGATCGTCGTCGTCGAGAATGTCGAGCGCATCATGAGTGAGGAAGGGCTTCCACCGAAGGAGGCGACACGCAAAGCGATGGGCCAGATTACGAGCGCTATCGTCGGCATCACGCTGGTGCTCATTGCGGTGTTCATCCCGATGGCATTCTTCCCGGGCTCGGTCGGCATCATCTACAAGCAGTTCTCGGTGACGATGGTCGCCGCCATCGGCTTCTCGGCCTTGATGGCGCTGTCTCTCACGCCGGCGCTCTGCGCGACGCTGCTCAAGCCGGTTCAGGCCGGACATCATCACGAGCGGCGCGGCCTGTTCGGCTGGTTCAACCGCTCGATCGAGAAGACGAAGAAAGGCTATGCGGGTCTCGTCAACCGCATGATCCTGCGCACCGGCCGCTACATGCTCATCTACATCGTGCTGCTCGTCGGCCTCGGCTGGGCCTTCACGCGCATGCCGGCCGGCTTCTTGCCGGTCGACGATCAAGGCTTCATCACGACCGACGTGCAGACGCCCGCAGACGCCTCGTTCGGCCGCACGCTCGACGCCGTGAAGAAGGTCGAGGACTATCTGAAAACCCGCGACGGCATCCAGGCTTACACGTTCCTCACCGGCTTCTCGTTCCTCGGCCAAGGCCAGAACACCGCGCAGGCGTTTATCACGCTCAAGCACTGGTCGGAGCGCGGCTCGAAAGATTCGGCCGAAGCGATCGTTGCCGACATCAACAAGGCGCTCGGCCAGTATCCGGACGCAAAGTTTTCGGCTCTGCAGCCGCCGCCAATCGATAACCTCGGCAACTCGTCGGGTTTCTCGTTCCGTCTGCAGGATCGCGGACAACGCGGCTACGACGCGCTGATGCAGGCGAAGGATCAGCTGCTCGCGCTCGCGGCGAAAAGCCCTGTCCTGCAAGACGTTTACGTCGAAGGTCTCCCGCCGGCCGCACAAGTACAGCTGATGATCGATCGCGAAAAAGCGGCCGCTTTCGGCCTTACCTTCGAGGACATCAACAACACGATCTCGACCAACCTCGGTTCAAACTACATCAACGACTTCCCGAACCGCGGGCGCATGCAGCGCGTGATCGTGCAATCCGACAACGATCGCCGCATGCAAGCCGAGCACATTTTGAACTACAACGTGCGCAATTCGCGCGGCGAGTTGGTGCCATTCTCGTCCTTCGCAACCGTGCAATGGGCGGTCGGCCCAACGCAGATCGCGGGCTTCAACTACTACCCGTCGGTGCGTATCTCGGGTTCGGCAAAACCGGGCTTCACCTCAGGCGACGCCATCGCCGAAATGGAGAAACTGTCCGGCCAGTTGCCGCGCGGCTTCGGATACGAATGGACCGGTCAATCGCTGCAGGAAAAACTCGCGGGCTCGCAAGCCGGCTTCCTGCTCGCGTTGTCGGCGCTCGTCGTGTTCCTCTGTCTCGCGGCGCTTTACGAAAGCTGGACGATTCCGATTGCGGTGTTGCTCACCGTGCCGCTCGGCATGCTCGGCGCCGTTATCGCGGCAAGTCTGCGCGGCTTCCCGAACGATGTGTATTTCACGATCGGGTTGATCACGATCATCGGACTAGCGGCGAAGGACGCGATCCTGATCATCGAGTTCGCCAAGGATCTGCGCGCGCAAGGCAAGCCGCTCATCGAAGCGACGGTGGAAGCGTGTTACCTGCGCTTCCGTCCTATTTTGATGACTGGCCTCGCCTTCATCTGCGGCGTCGCGCCGATGGTCATCGCCTACGGTGCGGCCGGCAAGAGTCAGCAGGCGCTCGGCACCGGCGTGATGGGCGGCATGATCTCCGTCGTCATTCTGGCGCTGCTGTTCGTTCCGGTGTTTTTCGTCGGCGTGACGAAACTGTTCAGCCGCGCCGAACGCAAAGCCGCCGCTGAGCCTCTGCCGCAACCGGCGGAGTAGGCATCACGAACTCGCGGCCAACGCCCGATCGACGGCCGCGGGTTCTTTCTCGATGACGATCAGCAATGTCCGCGCTGCAGCTTCCGGCGTGCGGCGCTGTTGCTCCCAATCGCGGACGGCAGCGGCCGAGAAGCCGTAGCGCTTCGCGAACATATCCTGAGACAATCCTGATCGCTTGCGGATAGCCGCCACGTCGATCGATGAAGGCGGCACGAATTCGCGCGGAGGCTTTACTTTGCCGCGCGCGATGGCTCGCGCTTCTTTCGCGCTGCGGATCAATCGTTCGCCGAGTTTGCTCATTGTTATTTTCTCCTCGTCAGGCCGCGAGGTCGTTCTGCTCGCCCTTCGCGATAGTCTTTGGCTAGGCAGGTAAGCTCGACTGCTAGAGCGTTTCGCTCGGCTTTCGACAAGTTGGCTCGCTCGCCTTTGTCGATCAGCGCCAAGAGAAACAACGGAACGTCGTCGCCGGCGAAATAATGGATCGTCCTGTAGCCTCCGCTCTTCCCCTTACCCTTTCCGGCAAAACGCACCTTTCGCGCTCCGCCAGTGCCGGAGATGATGTCACCCGCCAGCGGATTGGAGGCGAGCCAAACAACGATTTCGGAGATCTCGGCTTCCGTTAGTCCTGCACGCGCAGCGTCACTCTCAAAAACTGATGTTGTAACGACGCCGTGCATCGATCTTATATACGGCAATGCCGTATATAGTCAATCTTTCGCGTCCAACCCCATCTGCCAAAAGTCGGCTTCGAGGCGGGAGGCGGCGGCGAACAGAGATGCGAGTTCGTCGAAGCGGTTTGCGGGCATGAAGCGGCGGGCGAGATCGTCGAGATAGGCGCGCGCATTCGCGGCGATCTCTTGATACGCGTCGCCGCCATACTCACCGATCCACTCGGCGTAAGGATGATCCGGCGAGATCTTTGGCAGCAGCGTCCGCCCGATTTCCGCGTAACCGATCACGCAGGGCGAGAGTGCGACGTTGAGTTCGAGGAGATCGCCGGCGGCGCCACGATCGAGCACGAAGCGCGTATAGGCCACCGTCGCGGCGTGTTCGGGCGTTGCTTCGAGTTCCTGCGCGGAGATGCCCCAACGCGCGCAGAGGCGCACGTGCAAGTCCATCTCGACATCGAGGATTGCGGACACCGCAGACTGCGCCTTGCGCATGTCGGCGAGCGTGCGGCTCTTGTAGATCGCGAGCGCGTTGGCGCGGGCGAACTGAATCAGAAAGAGATAATCCTGGACGAGATATTCTCGGAACGCCGGCTGCGGAAGCGTGCCGTCAGCCATCTGTCGAACGAATGCATGATCGACATAGCTGTCCCAATCGGCGCGCGCCGCAGTCTTGAAGCGTTCGAAGATATCCATATCGCGTTCCCGCAAAGTCGCGGGACCAAATCACGCTTCGTGAGACGCCGCAAATCTAGCGGCGCGCGATCATGAATTCGGCGACGTAGGCTGCGAGACCGCCATACAGCGTGTGACCAATCGTGCTCATGATGGTGAGCTGGCCGCCCCACGCCCACAGCATGAACGGCAGGCCGGCGAGCACCGCAAAGAGGCCGAGCGCGATGAAGGTCGTGAACGCGCCCCAGATCCACCCGTCGACGTTGCGGCCGACCGAGACGCCATTGCGCGTCAGCAGGAAATAGCCGAGCGGGTAGCCGATGACGCCCGTGAAATAGTGCAATGACTTGGCGATCTCGGTCGACGGCTCCCAGCCGATCTGACGCTGAAACAGCGCCTTGATCAGCGTCGGCGGTTCGAGCGGACCGCCCGCGACATACGGCGTCGGAACATTGGCCCAGATTTCCCAAAGGCAGAGGCCCGCTAGCCCGCCGATGGCAAGCGCCCAGAGTTCCCACGCGGTCGGGATCGCGATGCCGATAATGCGTGGCCGATCGGTGACGAGGCTGCTAGCGGTCATGCGGAAGCCCTCCAAGCGTGACGTTGATGGCTCTTCGGCGGGCGGAGCTGCGACGTTACGCGGGGGGCGAAATAATTCGGCCACGGCCGGTAACGTTCCGGCCGCTGATGCGTAGAGCTTAGACAGGAGGACGTATGCAGCCTGTCAAACGCCCGCGCGATAAGCGCCTCGACGTGTTTCGTGGACTCTGCATGCTCATCATCTTCATCGCGCACACGCCGGCCAATCCTTGGCTGGCCTGGATTCCGGCCCGCTTCGGCTTCTCGTCCGCGACGGAACTTTTCGTTTTCGGTTCGGGCTTTGCGAGCGCGGTAGCGTTCGGCGGGACTTTCACGCGCTCCGGATTTTGGAACGGCACGTTGCGGATCGCCTATCGCATCTGGCAGCTTTACTGGGCGCATATCGCGCTGTTCGTCGTGCTCGCCGGCATCTCGGTGCTCATCGCGCCGGAAGGCAGTCACGCCGCGCAAGCGATCAGCTATCTCATGTCCGCGCCGGGCGCGGCCGTCGCGGGGCTCGTGACGCTGACCTTCGTGCCGGCACTGCTCGACATTTTGCCGCTCTACATCGTCGTGCTGGCGTTGGTACCCGTGATGATGGCGGCGCGCCGCCTTCATCCGGTGGCGCCGTTCGCGCTGTCGGCAGCGCTTTACGCGGCGACGTTCCTCTTCGGCCTTGCAATGCCGGGCCACAGCAACAACGGCGGCCCGTGGTTCTTCAATCCGTTCGCGTGGCAGCTTCTGTTCTTCATGGGTTATGCTATCGGCCTCGGCTGGTGGACGCCGCCCGCGCTCAACAAGCGTTGGCTTGTTTGGCTCGCGGCCGTGATCGTGATCGTGTCGGTGCCGTTCAATTTCTGGGCTTTCACGGACGCCTTCCCGGCGCTGATCGATTGGCAGGCCCGCGCGCTACCGCTCAATACGTGGACGAATGTGCATCCGGTACGGATCATCCATTTTCTCGCACTCGCGTATCTGACGCTGTCGCTACTCGACAAAGCGCGCTGGCTTCTCGATACGCAGCCCGCGAAAGTGCTGACGCTGGTCGGCACGCAATCGCTGCCGGCGTTTCTCGCCTGCACGGCACTCGCCTGGATCGCCGGTATCGCGCTCGACCTTTGGGGCACCGGGTACCTTGTCGTCGCGCTGGTCAATCTCGCGGGGCTTGGCGGTGTCGTTGCTGCGGCTGCGATCGCGAAAGTGTTCAAATCCGAGCCTTGGACGAAGGCGAAGGATGTTCCTTCGCCCGCGCCGCGCGTGACAGCGCCCGCACCGATGTGATTACCTAGGCGTGACGGGTTCGCGGCCGCTCCGCCGCATAAGCAAAAAGCCCGGTTCATGCTGGAGGCAAGCCGGTGCGTTGGGAAGATTTTCGACGAAGCGAGAATGTCGAAGACCGCCGTGGTGAGCCCGGTGGTGGGCCACGCATTCCGGGCGGCCGCAGCGGCCTCGGCATCGGAACAATTCTCATCCTCGGCCTGATCGGCTGGGCGCTCGGTATCGACCCGCGCGTCCTCATCGGCGGGGCCGAGATCTTTACGCAAAACCGGCCGAGCCAGACGCAGCAAGCGCCGACGCAGCAAACGCGGCGCGGCGCCCCGAACGACGAGATGGGCAAATTCGTCTCGGGGGTTCTCGGCGACACCGAGGATCGCTGGAAGGATATCTTCCAACAGGCCGGGCGTTCGTACAAAGCGCCGGGCCTCGTGATGTATGACGGCGCGACACGCTCGGCCTGCGGCGGCGCGAATTCGCAGATGGGTCCGTTCTACTGCCCGAACGATCAGAAAGTTTATCTCGACACGGATTTCTTCACCGAGCTCGAGAAACGTTTCCGCGGCTGCTCCGGCAAGGCGTGCCAGTTCTCCGCCGCGTATGTGATCGCGCACGAGATCGGACATCACGTGCAGATGCAGCTCGGCATTCTGCCGAAGGTGCAACAGCTCCAGCAGCAGCTCGACGAATCGGAATCGAACAAGCTTCAGGTGATGGTGGAACTGCAGGCGGATTGCTTCGCCGGCGTCTGGGCGAATCAAGCGCAGAAAAAACTGAACTTCATCGAGCCCGGCGATGTCGAAGCCGCGTTGCAAACCGCGAGCGCGATCGGCGACGACGCGATGCAACGAAAGATGCAGGGACGCGTCGTGCCCGACTCATTCACGCACGGTTCGTCCGAGCAACGCATGCGCTGGTTCAAGACCGGCCTGACGAGCGGCAAGGTCTCGGAATGCAATACGTTCCAGGGGCGAATTTAGACGCGGCTCAGTGCAGCGCTGAAAGCGGCCTGCAGCATCTCGCGACAAGCTTCGGCTTGCTCGCGCGCGGCCGGCACAGTGATGTGCCGGGCGATGTCGGCAAGATCGCGTAACGCGAAATCGACGGCCGAAAGAAGGTCGAGATCGACATACTCATGCGTCTCGACGGCGACGGCAGCAACGGGACGACGGAACTCAAGAACCTGGCACATAACACGCTCACGGCACGCGGGAGGGAACGAATCACATGCGTGAGTGTGGCGGTGAGCCGTCAGGAACCGGTTAACACGATCGCGATCGCGTCATCCTCCACTCATACCCGTCCCCGATCGCGTCGAGGATAAACTCCCGCGAGTATCCAGTCCGCGACCGGCAGGTCGCGAAACTTAAGAAGTTCTTACGCGCGCAGATGCGCGCTGGCTGGACTCCCGCTTTCGCGGGAGTGAGCGGAGTATGAGGAATCGTTCGTGGACTACTTTTTCACCATCGGGCAATTACCCTCGGCGAGCGGGCGCACGGCCTGCTCGGACGGCACGGTCTCGATGACCTTGTAATAGTCCCACGGGCCTTTCGATTCGGCCGGCGTCTTCACCTGGAAGAGATACATCTTGTGCACGTGGCGGCCGTCTTCGCGCACGAAGCCTTCGCCGAAGATCGGATCGTTCGACTTCATCTCTTTCATTTTCGCAATAACCTGCGCGCCGTCAGACGTATTCGCGGCAGCGGCGGCGCGGAGATAATGAATCGTGCCGGCATAGACGCCCGCTTGAATCATCGTCGGCCGCTTTCCGTTCATCATCGCGGAAAAACGATTGGCGAATTTGCGCGTGTCGTCGTTCAGATCCCAGTAGAACGCGGCGGAAAGGTAGAGACCCTTCGCGACGCTGAGGCCGAGCGCGTGAACGTCGGTCTCCTGCAATAGCAACGCGGCGAGCTCTTGGCCGCCGGCCTGCAGACCGAACTCCGCAGCCTGCTTGATCGAGTTGGTCGTGTCGCCGCCCGCGTTAGCGAAGGCGACGACCTTTGCCTTGCTCGCCTGCGCCTGCAGCAGGAACGACGAGTAGTCGACCGACGCGGAGGCCGGCGGATGACGCACCGCGCCGAGCACCTTGCCGCCGGGTGCCGCCTTGATGACGTCGGCGGCATCTTTTTCCAGCGAGTGGCCGAACGCGTAGTCGGCCGTGATGAAGAACCACGTATCCTTTTTGCTCTTGAGCAAAGCGAGCGCGGTGACGTGCGAGAGCGACCACGTGTCGTAGGTGAACTGCACGGTGTTCGGCGAACACTTTTCGCCCGACAGCAAAGACGTGCCGGGGCCGGACGCGATCAACGCGCCTTTCGAACCGCGCACGATTTCATTGACGGCGAGTGCGACCGACGAGAACGGCACGTCGAGGATCGCGTCGACCTTCTCGACTTCGATCCAGCGGCGCGCAATGCCGCCGCCGATGTCCGGCTTGTTTTGATGATCGGCCTGTACCAGCTCGACCGCGATATCCGGACGCTCGGCTTTGAAATCTTCGATCGCGAGTTTCGCTGACGTGACCGAACCCATGCCGGTCGGGTCTGCCGCGAAACCGCTGAGGTCGGTGAGGACGCCGACCTTGAGGGTCTTCAGCGGCTGCTGCGCCAGCGCCGCGCCGGTCAACGAAAGAGAGAGACACAAGACCGCGCCCGCAACGGAGGCGCGTGCAGAACTCAACATCAAACCACTCCCGAATTTTTTTGTTCTTGTTGGGCGGGCATTTTGCACGGCGCATAGCGCGGAGGACAAGCCCGCCGACGCAGTGCTGTTATTCGCTGGCGTAGCGCGAGGTCAACGTACGGCCGATCTGGTCGACGAACTTGGATGCCGCCACCGACAGCCTGCGTCCGTGAAGCTGGCCGAGCACCACCTGCGCATGCGGTAAGTCGCGGCCGTCGATCTCAACGGCGACCAGGTCCGGGCTGTCGTGCGGAATACCGGCGCGGATCTGGAACGAGATAACCTCTTCGCGCACGGCGTAGCTGCGCAGCACCTCAAAGGAATCCGACTCGATCGCGATGCGCATCGGGATCGATGCTTTCACGATCGCACCTTGCAACAGATGGCGAATGGCGAGCCCGGCCCCCGGCATTGCGATGCTGTATTGCAGGCAATCGCGCAAACGCACGGTCTTGCGTTTCGCGAGGGGATGACCCGGCCCCATCAGCGCGCAGAGCGGCTGCGCGAGGATTTGCAGCGGCTGCAATTCGGGCGCGGGCGGCGGCTGCAGAACGACCGCAAGATCGGCCTCGAACGACGTCAGCGCTTCGACCGCGAAAGTGTGATCGCGCACCAGCACGGTGAACGACACAAGCGGGTGCTGCGCGCGATAGGCTTCGATTTCGTTCGGAATCAGCTCGTGCGCGAAAGCCTGGCTGCAGGCGATCGCGACGTGGCCACGACGGACGCCGGAGAGATCGGCGATCTGCGAACGCAGGCGATCGAAATCGGCAAGCTGATCGCGGATATGCCGTAGCAGGAGTTCGCCGGCCGAATTGAGCCGCATCCCCTGTGGCAACCGCTCGAACACCGTCGTCCCGATCTCCTGTTCGAAGTCCTGGATCTTTCGGGTGAGGGCTGACGGCGTGATCGCCAGCCGCTCGGCGCTGCGGCGGATCGACCCGCTCTCGGCGACGTCGCGAATGGCTTCCAGCACTTTCATGTGCCGCATGGCGCCTGTTTCCTTTTTGGCAACAGCCTGGTCAAAAAACAGCAATAGACGTCAACAGGCATACGTCTAGCATTGGTTGCAATCAAGCAAGACGGACGGATGGCGTGACCGAACCTCTCATTTTTGCGGACATCCCGGCACGGGTCGCGGCCTACGAGGCTGGACGCGATGCGCGGGCCGATCTCGAGGCTCTTTACGACCGGTTGGAGACCGGAGCGGCGTTTCCGGCCTTGCTCGCGCTGGTGCCGCGTGAACGTGCGCTAAAACTTCTGGCGATCGCAGCCGCTCGACGCCACAACGGCGAAAAACTCCTACTTTTCGGCATTCCGTTCGCGGTCAAAGACAACATCGACGTCGCCGGCGTCGCGACGACGGCCGCCTGCCCGGCTTTCGCGTTCCAGCCGGATGCCGATGCGACGGTCGTCGCCCGGTTGATCGCAGCCGGCGCGATCCCGGTCGCCAAGGCGAATCTCGACCAATTTGCCACCGGATTGAGCGGTTGCCGCTCGCCTTATGGGCTGTCGAGCAGTGTCTTCAGTGACGCACACATCTCGGGCGGCTCCAGCTCCGGCTCCGCGGTCGCAGTCGCCAGCGGCCTGATACCGTTCGCGCTCGGCACCGACACGGCCGGCTCCGGCCGCGTGCCCGCGATGTTCAACAATCTGGTCGGCCTCAAGCCGACGCGCGGGCTGCTCAGCAACACCGGCATGGTGCCGGCTTGTCGCACGCTCGATTGCGTCTCGATCTTCGCTGCCAGCGTCGCGGACGCGCAGCTCGTCGCATCGGTCGCGGCGGGTTTCGATGCGGCCGACGCGTATTCGCGCAAAGCGCCGGACGATCTTTGGGCACGAGATGTACCGCCCGCTCTGCGCTTCGGTGTCGTCGGCGCGGACGTATTGTCGCGCTGCTCGCCGGACGTGCTCGGCGCGTATGCGCGCAGCATCACGAAACTCGAAGCGCTCGGCGGCACGCCTGTGCTGGTCAACTACACGCCGTTCGAGGACGCAGCGCGCCTTCTCTACAACGGCCCTTGGGTGGCCGAGCGTCTTGCGGCTATCAAGGACTTTGCCGCGCGCGATGCCGAAGCCATTCATCCGGTCGTGCGCGAGATCGTGCTCGGCGGCGAGAGTTTCGACGCAGTCGACGCCTTCGAGGGTCAGTATCGCTTGGCGGCTCTCACGCGTGCGGTCGCGCATGTGTGGGACAAGGTCGACGTGCTGCTGGTGCCGACCGCGCCGGAGCATCCGACCATCGAGGCGATGCTCGCCGACCCGATCGGCGCCAATTCGCGGCTCGGCCTCTTCACGAATTTCGTCAACCTGATGGATCTGGCCGCGCTCGCGGTGCCGGCGGGATTTGCCAACGGAATGCCGGTCGGCGTCACGCTGGTCGGCCGTGCGTTCAGTGACGGTATGCTGGCGCGCCTCGGCGATGCGCTGCATCGCGCGGACGCAAACGCAATGCTTGCCGCGACTGACGTTCCACTAGCTGCCGCCGCCGCCGTCGCGCCCGCGCGCAGCAACGAGATTGTCCTCGCGGTCGTCGGAGCACACCTGCGTGGTCAGCCGCTCAATCATCAGCTGACATCGCGCAACGCGCGCTTCTTGAGCGCCGCGCAGACCGACGCGGGCTATAGCCTCTACGCGCTTTCCGGCACGACGCCGGCAAAGCCTGGCCTCGCCCGCGACGGCGGCGCCGGCCGCATCGAACTCGAACTCTGGGCGCTGTCGCCTGCCGCATTTGGTTCTTTCGTCGCGGAAATTCCGCCGCCGCTCGGCATCGGCACGTTGACGCTAGCCGACGGAACCACCGTCAAAGGCTTCCTCTGCGAAGCCCATGCACTCGCAAATGCCCAAGACATCACGGCTTTCGGGGGGTGGCGCGCGTATCTCGCCGCCGGAAGCAAGACTGAAAAATTGCCCGAACAAGCTGCCTGAACAACACGCCAAACAAGGAGAGCGTCATGTTGCATCGTCGCCATTTTCTCGCCGCCAGTGCTGCTGCAGCCGTCACGCTGCAGGCTCCGTTCGTCCGCGCTCAATCGACGACCACGATCCGCATGGGCGCGCTGAAGCTCATCCATTCCATCGCGCCACACTTCTACGAGAAGTTCACGCCGGATGGTTACAAGGTCGAGGTCGTGCCGTTCGAGAGTCCGACCGAAGGCAAGAACGCGGTCGTCACCAAGTCGGTCGACTTCGGCATGTTCGGTATCGCGGCTGCGCTACTTGGCGCTGCCGCCAACGAGCCGATCGTCGTCATCGCATCGGCCTGCAATAAGGGCATGGCGGTCGTCGCCGGCAAGGATAGCCCGGTTGCCTCGATCAAGGATCTCAAGGGCAAGCGTGTCGCGATCTGGCCGGGCTCGACGCAGGAAGTCTTCATCCTCGAGCGCCTGCGCATGGAAGGCATGTCGATCAAGGACATCACGCCGGTGCGCATCTCGTTCAGCGAAATGCATCTCGCACTCGCGCGCGGCGACGTCGACGCCTACGTCGGCGCGGAGCCGGGCCCGGGTGTCAGCCTCGCGAGCGGCATCGGCAAGATCGTCGAATATCCTTACGGCACCGCGATGGGTTCGCTCAACATGGTGTTCGGCGCGCATCGCGAGACGCTGGCGCAGAAGCCTGACATCACGAAGGTGATCCTCGGCATCCACCGCAAGGCGTCCGACTTCGCGATGGCAAACCGTGCCGAGATGGTCGCGATGGCGGTCTCGAAGCTCGGCCAGAAGAAAGAAGCGATCGAGCAGTCGGCACCGAACGTCGATCTCACCTGGAAGTTCGGCGACACCGAGATCGGCCAAGCCAAGACCTATGCGCAGCACATGCTCGAGCTCAAGCAGATCAAGCAGCTGCCCGACTTCGCGGCCTTCTTCGACACACGCTTCGTCGACGAAATTGCGCGGCAAGCATGACGATGCTCATCGACAACAGTCACGCGCCTGCGGCGATCTCCACCGCAGCCGCGGACCCGCCGGCAGCTGAGCCAGCGCGCAAAGCGGCGTTCAGCTGGTCACGGCTGCAGGGACCCGTTCTCGCCGTTACGTTGCCGATCCTCATTCTCATCGCGTGGCACGTGATGACGACGGGACGAGCCTACAGCCTGATCCCGCCGCCGCTCGATGTTGCGAAAGCGCTCTACGATCTCGCTTTCGGCGGCATCAACGACGATGCGTTTAGCTCAACGCTGATGACGCACGTCTTCGCCTCGGTCAGCCGCGTGTATGGCGGGTTTGCGCTCGCACTCATCGTCGCATTGCCGCTCGGGCTGATGATCGGACGCGTGCCGCTCGTGCGTCAGATGCTCGATCCGATGCTGCAGATTTTGCGGCCGATCCCGGTCACGGCGTGGCTGCCGCTCGCGATGATCCTGTTCGGCATCGGGCCGAAGTCGGCCTTCTTTCTCGTCTTCCTCGGCGCGTTCTACCCCATCCTTATCAACACGGTATTCGGTGTGCGCTCGGTCGAGCCGCGTCTCTTCGAAGCGGCCAGCATGCTCGGCTGCCAAGGTTCAATGCAGTTCGCCAAGGTCGTGCTGCCGGCATCCCTGCCCGCGATCTTCACGGGTCTTCGTCTCGGCCTCGGCTTCGCGTGGGTCGTCATCGTCATCGGCGAGATGACCGGCGTGCCGACCGGCCTCGGCGCGATGATCATGGAAGCGCGGCAGCTCTCGCGCACCGAAATCGTCATCTGCGGCATGGTCGCGATCGGCATCGCGGGTTTCATCTCGGACCGCATCGTCATGCTGATCGGCCGCCGCCTCCTCGCTTGGAGCCCCAACCATGTCTAAGCCCACGGTCCCCATTCTCTCGCTGAAGAATGTCGGCAAGAGCTTCACGGTCAACGGCGGCAAGATCGAAGCCTTGCGCGGCGCGAACCTCGAAGTCGAACGCGGCGAGTTCGTCTGCCTCATCGGCGCATCGGGCTGCGGAAAGTCGACGTTGCTCCGCATCGTCGCGGGCTTCGAGGAAGCAACCTCCGGCGAGGCGTTGATGTGGGGCATGCCCATCCAAGGCCCGTCGCCGAGCCGCGGCATGGTGTTCCAAGACTACGGCCTGTTCCCGTGGCTGACGGTGCGCGGCAACATCGGCTTCGGTCCCGCCTCGCGCGGGCGCGCGAAATCAGAAGTGAAGCAGACGGTCGATCACTATATCGAGCTCGTCGGCCTGCAGAAATTCGCCGATGTCTACCCGCATCAGCTTTCCGGCGGCATGAAGCAGCGCGTCGCCATCGCGCGCGTGCTCGCGAATGACGCGGAAGTCGTGCTGATGGACGAGCCGTTCGGCGCACTCGATGCGATGACGCGCGAACGCCTGCAGGACGAGTTGCTCGAGCTTTGGGAGCGCACGAAGCTCACGGTGCTGTTCGTCACGCATTCGATCGAGGAAGCGATTTTCCTCTCCAACCGCTGCATCGTAATGTCACCCGGCCCCGGCCGCATCGATAGCGACATTGCAATCGACCTGCCGCGCCCACGCGACGTTTCCGCGCCCGACTTCAACGAGTTCCGCCGCATGCTGTCCGGCATGCTGCACAGCCATCACGGCCGATTGGCGGCTTAGCCGCCCGGCCACAGAACGTCGCTGGACGCGACGCGAGATCGCACCAGCTTCAGAGGGGACGGCGGCGTTTGACCCGAAACGGTCGGACGCCGTTGTCTTTTGGCGGCCGTTGCGGCGGCACGCTCTATCGGCTATTCAGGCGGCCACGCACCCGTAGCTCAGCTGGATAGAGCGTTGCCCTCCGAAGGCAAAGGTCACAGGTTCGACTCCTGTCGGGTGCGCCACTAGACGCAGTTCAGGCGCGATCGTGAGACGATCGAGTAATGGGGACGCCGAAGTGCGTGACGCTATTCGACGAGCATGCCGTCGCGGCGTAAAAGCCGCTCGACGACTTCGGTAGCTTCGCGGAGCAAGTCACCATCCGGCAAGACGATGCCGAGCTTCAGCATCTGGATGCACTCGTGGAAGTGGTCGTCGGTGATGCCGGCCGTCGCGCGCGTCTCGCGCAGATACACCGCGGCTTCACCGACTTCGCGCAGTCGCTTTCGACCGCCGTCAATCAGCTTCACGACCAAAATCCAGTCGAGCGGTACGCGGCTAGTTTCAAGGTCGGGTTCAAGCTGCATTTCATCCCCACGGCGCAGCTTCAACTGTCTACGCGTCAGGGTGTTCCGTCTGAGAAAAGGCGCGTAAGGCGGGCGACGCCGACGTCTAAGCGCGTTGAAGGCACCATCACGCGATCACGCGCATCGAAGGACCATTTCTCAACCCAGCCGGGGTAGAAGCGGATTTGCTCGGGAGCGATGCGCTAAAGCGCCTTGGCGGCCTGCCGCATGATCGCCCTCAAGCCCTTCTGGTCGACCTTGCGCGTCGCCTTCAGGATGGGGAGCCACTTTTGCTTCCGCTCACCCTGCTCGAGCCATCGCTTGAGCTCCTTCTTCACCTTGAGCGCGTAGACGACGACGCGATCTTTCCCGCCTGCATCCTTGAAGCTTCCGAGCGAGCGCTTCTGAATCGAGCCTTCGACGCCGGCCTCTTCGCGCGCTTCCCGCGCGGCGACACGATGGGCCGACATCCGTTTTTCCGGACGACCCTTAGGAATGATCCAACGTCCGCTGTCTCGGCTCGTAATGAGCAGAATTTCGGACGCTCCCTTTTTGGTGCGTCTGAAAGGAAGAGCAGCATAACGCTTTCCCATAGTCTTAGCCGCATCCTTCGTTAAAGCGCTTCGACGAATGATTCGCTTGGCGCGATGTCAACTATGCCAGAGCATCTTGCGATGTCATTCAACAACATGACTTATCCCGGCTGGCGAAACGTACATCGTTGGGTTGAGACTGGCCAAGCGCTCACCGCGAGTAGGCGGCTGCGGTTGCGCCCAGCGCGGGCTGCCGCAATTCGTCCAAAAGCTGCACCAATGATCTCGCGGCCTGATCGGGCGTCGTCTCGTTTTCGATGACTGCGTCTGGCTCGAAGTCGACGCTCACGAGTGTTTCGCGCGATAGTCTCGCTGCAAGCTCATCCGGATTTTCTCGGCCTCGCGCCGCAAGGCGCTCGGCGCGTGTTGCCGCATTGGCCGTGATCAAAATCACAAAGCAATTCCGATATCGCTCGCGCGCGTCCTTAACGATGCCGCGCGATACGTTCGAGACGACGTTGCGTCCGGCCCCGATCTCATCATCCATCGACCTCGGAAGCCCGTAGGACAATCCGTGTGCGCGCCACACGAAGCTGAGGCCGCCGAGTTGCTGCACGCGCTCGAAGTCGTCGCTGGTGACGTATTGAGTCGCTTCTGTCACATCGGAGCGACGCGTCACGATCCGGACCGGGAAATGGAAGCTCTCGCGATCGAGCGTCTCGCGCGCGATGTTGAGCACCGTGTCTTTGCCCGCGCCGCTGGGGCCGACAATAAGCACAAGATATCCCGGTCCGATCTTCTCAATCATGCGACGCGGCGCCCGCCGTTCAGCACGGAGCGAACGACCGGAACCCCGCTTCCGACGTTGACGCGAATGATGTCCGCACGTTTGCCGCGCGCGATTTCGCCGCGATCCGCGAAGCCGACCGCCTCAGCCGGCGCGCTCGTCACGGTGCGGATCGCAGCCGCAAGATCGATCGACGGCGCAACCTGCGGCAATCGCAACGCTGCGTCGAGCAAACTCGACGGAACGTAGTCGGACGACAGCACGTCGAGGAAGCCAGCTTGCGCGAGTTCCGCCGCCGCGACGTTGCCGGAATGCGAACCTCCCCGCACGATATTCGGCGCGCCCATCATCACCTTGATGCCGGCGCGGTGAGAGGCTTCTGCGGCTTCCATCGTCGTCGGGAATTCCGCGACCGCGACTTTGTCCTGCACCGACTCGTCGACGTGTTCTAGGGTCGTATCGTCATGACTTGCGAGCGGTACGCTGTGCTGATGCGCGAGTCCGACCAGTGCACGTCGATTAGCTGCCGCGTATTTCTCGTGCAGATCGCGCCGCACAGAGAAGACGTGATCGAGTTCGTCGTCGGTGACGCCGCCGCGCTTGCCTCGGTAATAAGCGCGAAGCTTTTCGGCGTCGCGGAACTGACGCTGGCCCGGCGTGTGATCCATCAAGGAAACGAGACGCACTTCGGTCTTGCCGATGAGTTCGGCGCATTGATCGACGACCGATGCTGTCGGAATCTCGCAGCGCAAATGAAGATAGTGATTGGAGCGCAGCAGTTTCGCGTCTTGAGCGCGCTCGATGGCGGCCTGCAGTTTCTTGGCGTCTCCATCGACCCCCTCCAACTCCTCGCTCCACACACGCAACGAATCCAGAACGGTGGTGACGCCGGCCGTCGCAAGCTGCGCGTCGTAGGAAATAACGGCAGACAGCGGGTCCCACATAACCTTCGGACGTGGCTGATAGTGCGCTTCGAGATGATCCGTGTGCAGCTCGATCAATCCCGGCATCACGAGATCGCCCGCGCAATCTTCTCCAGCACGCGGCGCGGTGCCTTCGCCGAAATCGGCAATGATCCCGTCCGCGATGGTCAACCATCCGTTGTCGATCACGCGATCGGCCAGAACGACACGCGCGTTGGATAAAGTCATCTCTCGTAGCTGCAACATCATACGGCCCCTCTCATGCGGCCTTCTTGCCAAATTCGGCGACGTTCACGACGCGCGTCGCGACGGCATCGCGCACGTCCTCGTCGTGAAAAATTCCAATAATGGCGACGCCCGCCGCCTTCTTGGCTTCGATCAATTCGACCACGACGGCCCGGTTGGTTGCGTCCAACGATGCGGTCGGCTCGTCGAGAAGGAGCACAGGCAGGTCCGATATCAAGCCGCGCGCGATGTTGACGCGCTGCTGCTCACCACCCGAAAAGGTAGCCGGAGGCAGCTCCCAGAGGCGCTCCGGAACGTTGAGACGGTGCAACAAGTCTCTTGCGCGCGAGTCCGCCAGTTCAGGAGCGGTGCCGCTTTCGCGCGCGACCGCCGCGACGATGTCGCGCGCGCCGACGCGCGGTATGACGCGGAGGAATTGGCTGACATAGCCCATGACGCTGCGGCGCAAGCCGAGAATGCGGCGCGGCTCGGCATCGGCCACGTTGACGAGCTCGTCGCCATCTCGCACGCGAATCGTGCCGGTATCGCAGCGGTAGTTGCCGTAGATCATCTTGAGGATCGACGATTTCCCAGCGCCGGACGGACCTCCGAGCACAAGGCATTCGCCCGGCTCGGCCGAAAACGTGACGCCGGACACAACTTCGAGCTTGGTGCCGCCGCGAAGATGCAACGTGAACGTCTTGCCGACATTCGTCAGATCGATGAGCGCATTTGTCGTCATGCTGCGATCACCGACGACACGAGGAGTTGCGAATATGGTTCGCGCGGATCGTCGAGGACCTGGTCGGTCAATCCGCTCTCGATGACACGGCCTTGCCGCATCACCATCATGCGATGCGACAACAGCCGCGCGACTGCGAGATCGTGCGTGACGATGACGACGGCGAGCCCCAGTTCGCTGACCAAACCGCGCAGAAGATCGAGCAATCGGGCCTGCACCGACACATCGAGCCCCGACGTCGGTTCGTCCATGAAGACGAGGCGCGGCCGGCTGACGAGGTTGCGCGCGATTTGAAGCCGCTGCCGCATGCCGCCGGAGAACTGACGCGGCGTATCGTCGATGCGGTCGAGTTCGATCTCGACGCGGCCGAGCCAATCGCCGGAGGTGCGCCGGATGTTGCCATAGTGACGGGCACCAACGGCCATCAAGCGCTCGCCGACGTTGCCGCCGGCGGAGACGCCCATGCGGAGCCCCTGCGTCGCATCCTGCCGGATGAAGCCCCAGTCGGTGCGCAGCAGAAGACGCCGCTCCGCTTCGCCGAGCGCGAACAGATCGCGCAGCGTGCCGTCGCGCATGCGGTAATCGACGCGGCCGGCGTCCGGCTCGAGCTCGCTCGCGAGGAGGCTCAGCAATGTCGATTTGCCGGAGCCGGACTCGCCGACGACAGCGAGCACCTCGCCCTCATGGAGATCCAAGCTGACATCGGCGCAGCCGAGCCGAGCGCCGTAAAATTTCGTCAGGCCGCGCGCGGACAGCAAAGGTGTCGTCATGCGGCCGTCTCCGTCTTCGCGTCGTAATACGGCGCATCGCCCGCGAGGGTTCCGCGATGACCCTCGGCCTTGCGGCCCTCGCAGAAGTCGGTGTCCGAACAGACGAACATGCGGCCGCCGCGATCGTCGAGCACCACCTCGTCGAGATAACTCCCCTCGGCGCCACACAACGCGCATGGCTCTTTCCACGTCTGAATGCGGAAGGGATGATCCTCGAAGTCGAGACTGCGGACGCGCGTGTGCGGCGGGATCGCATAGATGCGCTTCTCGCGTCCGGCGCCGAACAGCTGCAGTGCCGGACAATCGTCGAGCTTTGGATTGTCGAATTTCGGGATCGGCGACGGGTCCATCACGTAGCGGCCGGCGACCTCGACCGGGTACGCGTAGGTCGTCGCGATGTGGCCGTGGCGGGCGATATCCTCATACAGTTTCACGTGCATTAGGCCGTATTCTGCGAGCGCATGGAGCTTGCGCGTCTCCGTCTCACGCGGCTCGAGGAAGCGAAGCGGCTCAGGGATCGGCACCTGATAGACAAGCACCTGATGCGGACCGAGCGATGCTTCCGGCACGCGGTGACGAGTCTGGATAACGGTCGCGTCGCGTGTCGCCGTCGTCGTCTCGACACCCGCCGTCTTCTGAAAGAATTTGCGGATGGACACGGCATTGGTCGTGTCGTCGGAGCCTTGATCGATAACCTTGAGTTTGTCGTCGGGACCAAGGATCGCTGCCGTAACTTGAACGCCTCCCGTGCCCCAACCATACGGCATCGGCATTTCGCGCGACGCGAACGGCACTTGATAGCCTGGTATCGCAATCGCCTTGAGGATGGCCCGGCGGATCATCCGCTTCGTCTGCTCGTCGAGATAGGCGAAGTTGTAGCCTTGCTGATGCAGCGTCATTCCGCGGCCTCGCGATATTGGCCGCCGGCTTTTTGCGCTGCGTGCTCGGCACGCATGCGGCGTACGAGTTCGAGTTCGGCCTGGAAATCGACGTAATGCGGAAGCTTCAAGTGCTCGACGAAGCCCGTGGCTTGCACGTTGTCGGAGTGCGACAAGACAAACTCTTCGTCCTGCGCAGGTGCGACACGTTCTTCACCAAGCTCGCCTGCCCTCAGCGCGCGATCGACCAGCGACATCGCCATCGCCTTGCGTTCGCTTTGACCAAAGACGAGCCCATAGCCGCGCGTGAACTGCGGTGGCGCTTCGGCCGAGCCTTTGAACTGGTTTACCATCTGGCACTCGGTGACCTGCACGCTGCCGAGCGGCACCGCAAAGCCTAGTTCCTCCGGCACGAATTCCAAATCGACCTCTCCGACGCGGACTTCACCGACGAAGGGATGCGAGCGCCCATATCCACGCTGCGTCGAGTAACCGAGGCTGAGCAGAAAACCTTCGTCGCCGCGCGCGAGCGCCTGCAGGCGTAGATCGCGGTCAGCCGGGAATGTCAGCGGGTCGCGCGTGAGATCGCCGACCGGCGCCGCATCGTTGGCGGCGTTGCGTTCGATCAAGTCCTCGCCGCCGAGCAGGTCGGTGACGCGCGGCATTGCTTCGCCGGTGTTCTTGCTCTCGCTTGGGGCCTCCGGCTCGGCACCGGTTGCGGCGAGCGCGAAGTCGAGCAAGCGGTGCGTATAGTCGAAGGTCGGGCCGAGAACCTGACCACCCGGAATATCTTTGAACGTCGCCGAGATGCGGCGTTCGACGTCCATCTTGCCGGTGTCGACGGGCTGCGATGCGCCGAAGCGCGGCAGCGTGGTGCGAAATGCGCGCACCAGAAAGATCGCTTCGATCAGATCGCCGCGCGCTTGTTTGATCGCGAGCGCAGCCAAACCACGATCGTAGAGCGAGCCTTCCGCCATCACGCGATCGACCGCGAGCGCGAGCTGTTGCTCGATTTGCGCTGTGGATAGCTCGGGGACTGATGCGTCTCCGCGGCGCTTATGCGCAAGCAGCTGATGCGCATTTTCGATCGCGCGTTCGCCACCTTTGACCGCCACATACATGTCAGGCCCTCCGAACGATCTTGGTCGTGCGCGACAGCGCCGCGACGCTGCCGGGTGCCGCAAGGATTAGGTCGACGCCACGCGGAAACAGCGCGTTGTTTTCGGTCCACTGCTCGGCAAAATCATCGGGAAGCGGGCCTGCACGCAGTTCGGTCTCGCCTGCAATGCCGGGGCCGCTCAAAATCCATGCGGCGCCTTGCCCAAGCGCACCGACCGGAAGAACGATCGTCGTCGAGCGATCCGGAAACGCCGGGGTGCCGAAGGCAAATTGATCGAGCGGCGGCAGACGATCGGCGGCTGACACAAGCGCGAATGCGGATTCGCTCGGGTTATCGACGATCGGCGCTCCGGTGTGGAAACGGAGAAACTCCGCTACTGCCTTGGTCTCCCGCAGCGGCTGATCGAGCCACACCGGCGCATCTTGATCGGCGAGCGCCAAAGCGACGGCAGCAAGCGTTGGCGTCAAAGGAAATGGTGCCGCAAGGTTCGTCTGCAGGCTTTGAACTGATCCAGGGCGCGCCAGCGCATTCATCACGGCGCGAAAAACGCGCTGCGACTCGATGACCGGATCGGCAAAGCCCTTGTGTGCCGCGATGTTCATCAATCTTCCCCACGCACCATGGTGAAGAAATTGACCCGTGTCGCAGCCGTCCGGCGCGCACGCGCATCGCCTTCCGTCGCCAAGCGGTGCGCAATCGGCGCAATCGCGTTTTCTACAGCATCGCGATGCGACGGTGACTGCCAGAGAGCGTCGATCGTCGCGGCCGCGCGCGCCTTCGCGCTATCTCGGCCTAGGTGATAAGCGAAACCTGAAATGCCCTCGCACGTCACGGCGGCACGCGTCACGGTCGTTTCGCCGACGTTGAAAGCTGCGCCATCACCGCCGATGCGCCCACGCGCCATGACCAACCCGGTTTCGGGTGCGCGCATATCGTCGGCCAACGGAGCATTGCAGAGCGTGAGCGCTGCCATCAGCTCCGCCATCTCGGCGTGAGCGCAGAGCCGCATTACATCGCGCCTGCGGGAAGTTTCGTCACTAGAAATGACCATGTTGGCTATCTTGCGTCTTGGTTCCTCGGTTGTCTAGTGATATAGACAACCAAAATGAACCTTGCGTGACAGCAGCGATGAATTCACAGACCGGCAACAAGACATCGCTGACACACCGCGACGGCATCTCGGCGTGGCGAAAAATAGCCGACGGGATCGAGGCCGATATCGATAACGGGCGACTGGTCGCAGGGGAGCAGCTCCCGCCGGAAACCAAATTGGCCGAACGCTTCGGCGTAAACCGGCACACGGTTCGGCGCGCTATCGCGGTGCTATCGTCGCGTGGCGTGCTCCGTGCGACCCAAGGGCGCGGCACTTTCGTCGAAGCAAGAACACTCGCTTACCCGATCGGGGCTCGCGCGCGATTTACCGAATCGGTCGCTTCCGCCGGACGCGAACCTTCAAGCGAGTTGGTCGATGTCCGCGAGATCACCGCGGACGCAAAAACCGCAAAGCAACTTGCCGTCAAAACCGGATCGCCTCTGCTCGAACTGCGGACTCTGCGGCGCGCGGACGGCGCGCCTATCGCGGCCGGCACCGTCATGCTGCCGCTGCCGCGCTTCACCGGCTTCGACAAGCATTTCCGGAAAACGGGCTCGCTCACGCGTGCGCTGCGCGCCTGCGGCGTTTCGGATTATCGGCGAAAGGAAACGCGCATTGCGGCGCGCACGGCCGGCAACGAAGAGGCCCGCCTGCTCGAAATGGTGCCAGGGCGTACAGTGCTGACCACCGACGGCATCAATGTGGACGCTGACAATGTGCCGGTGCTGGTCGTGCGATCGGCATTCGCAGCCGACCGAATCGAGTTGACGGTGATCGACGAGGTTTAGTGCGCGTCTTGCGGCACCGGCCCGACGATGGCGCGGCGAATACGTCCCGAAACGGCGTCGATCACCGCGACAGTCACTAAGATCAAGCAGATGATGAACGATACCGATGGCCATTCGAGCGTGCGGATCATCTCCGAGAGATGCAGCCCGATGCCGCCGGCGCCGACGATACCGATGATCGTCGACGATCGCGTGTTGGATTCAAAATAATAGAGAATCTGTCCGGCGATCACCGGCAAGACTTGCGGCAAAACGCCAAATCGCACCTGCTGTAGATGCGAGCCGCCGGACGAGGTCACACCTTCAACCGGCTTGTTGTCTGCCGCTTCGATGGCTTCCGAGAACAGTTTTCCGAAAGCGCCGATGTCGCTCGACATGATGGCTAAGACGCCGGCAAACGGACCCAAGCCTACAACGTTGATCCAGATGAGCGCCCAAATCAGAGCATCGACACCGCGCACACTGTCGAGCATGCGGCGCGACATGAACTGAACGACGCGATTGATTGTCGTGTTGCGCGCCGCCAGGAAGCCGAGCGGAAACGCCAGAATAGCGGCCAGCAGCGTGCCCAGAAAAGCGATCGCGACCGTCTCGGCCAAAGCGTGGAGAAAGAGCCACGCGCGCGGCCATGATCCGGGGCTTGGCGGGAACATCAGCGGCACGAAGCTGCCCAGATTGCCAATACCGTTGATGATGCGCGTTAGCGAGAACTCGAAACGATAAAGTGCAAATGCGAACAGACCGATCATCGCGGCGACGATTGCAATGGCGATGACCCGCTCGCGTGGAACGGCAAACTCCGCCGTGTGGCGCGTGCGAAGACCATTCATATCGGCGAGGGCGACAGCGCGCAGCGAGGTCCGGCTCATGTTTGCCCCCCTGCTCCGAGCAGACGATGGCGGAGGCGCTCCGTCACGAGATCGATGATCATGACGGTGCCGATGATCAGCAGCAGAATGGCCGAAACGTCCGAGTAGTAGAATTTTCGGATGGCCTCGATCAGATCTTGTCCGATCCCACCGGCGCCGACAAAGCCCATGACGGCTGCGCCACGCACGTTGATCTCAAAGCGCAGCAGAGTGTAGCTCGCGAAATTCGAGATCACTTGCGGGACAACCGCAAACCCGATCATCTCGGGCCAGGAACCGCCGCTCGAGACGGCGCCTTCGACCGGCTTCATGTCGATATTTTCGACGACTTCCGAATAGAGCTTACCCAAAGCGCCTGCCGTGTGGATCGCGATGGCAAGCACGCCTGGAATCGGGCCGAGGCCGAATGCTATGACGAAGATCAGCGCGAAGACGATCTCCGGAACGGTGCGGCAGAATTCAAGGAAGCGCTTAACCGCGTTGCGGATCCACCAATTCGGCATCAAGTTCGAAGAAGCCGCGAAACAAAGAAGAAAGCCGCCGAGCGCGCCGACAATAGTGCCGACATAGGCGATCAACATCGTGTCGAGCAGCAAAAGCGACCACTTCTTGAGGCCCCAGAACCACTCGGCGATGTCTGTCCAAACACGCGCGCCGGTGTCGAGCGTCGCGAGCCGGTCGAAGTAGCTGAAAAACGCGCCGATATGCGTCACGAATTTCGTGAGATTGACTTCGGCGATCCACCCTGACGCGATCGCCGCGATCACGATCGCCGCGCCGAACATCAACGTGTTGAGCCGCTTCGCACGCATTTCGCTGGCGTATGCGCCGGAGAGCGCCGCGAGACGCTCTGCCGGTAGTGCTTTCAGGCTTGTGGCCATGGCGCGTCAGCCGCGCGTCGTTTTACGAACCGCTCTTCTTGCGCAGCGTGTCGACGAACTTAATGAGTTCGATCACGGGCTTGTAAGCCTCGACATCGACCGGGACGAGCGGGCCTTGCTTGCCCTCATAAATCTTGTCGAATGCAGCCTTGTCACGCGTGTGCACGTTGTAGACTGCGTCACGGATGGACTTCTTGAGATCGGCCGGCAGGGCCGCAAGATAAGCGATCGGCGAGTTTACGATCTGCTCGGATTTGAAGATCATGCGGAAATCTTCCGCCTTCACCATCTTCTTGCGGTCCATGCGCAGAAGATTCGACTCCTGCTCATCGTTCCACCAGTTGAAGGCGGCGTCGCATGTGCCCTGCTGCACGCCGATCACCGCGTTCTCGTGGCTGCCGGCGTAAACGACTTTGCCGAAAAACTTATCCGGATCGATACCGAGCTTGTTCATCGCAAAGCGCGGAACGTTGTTGCCGGAGGTCGAATTCGGATCGACGAGGCAGAGGTTCTTGCCCTTCAGATCTTCGATTTTCTGGTACGACGCATCCTTCTTCACCCACAGTACCGAGTGGTAGCCCTTCGAGCCGTCGATACCGGTCTCGATGGCGAACGGCTCAACTTTGACGCCGGCCGTGACAGCGCGCGCGAAAGAAGCCGGACCATACGATGCGATGTGGATGCTGCCGGAGCGCTGCCCTTCGATGATCGCCGCATAGTCGTTGGCGATGCGCAGCGATACCTTGATACCAAGTTCCTTGCTGAGATAGTTGACGAAAGGCGTGTAACGCTCGGTCACGCCGGACGCATTCTCGGCCGGAATGATCGCGAAGACGAGTTCCGGATACTTCGCCTTCCAATCCTGCGCGAAGGCGGACGTGGTCAGAAACGAAAGTCCCGCAAGCGATGCGAGAACGAGGCGGCGGTTGAACATGGATCGATCCTTCTAGATCTACGTCTGAGTTAGTGAGCGGCGAGCACTGGCGGCGTGGCTGCTTGCGCGGCGACGACAGCTGCCGGCATCTCTTCCGGCATGTCGATGACATCGCCGGCCTCAAGGCCGTAGAGCTGGCGCGCGACATCTTCCGTAAGGTCGAATGGGCCACCGTCGAACACGACACGGCCCTGGCTCATGCCGATCAATCGGCCGCAATAAGCGCGGGCGAGATCGAGCGAATGCAGATTGCAGAACACCGTGATGCCGTAGTCGCGATTGATGCGCGAGAGCGAGTCCATCACCAGCTTGGTGTTGCGGGGATCGAGCGACGCAATCGGCTCGTCGGCAAGAATGATTTCCGGCTCTTGGACGAGGGCGCGAGCGATTGCGACGCGCTGCTGTTGACCGCCGGAAAGCTGGTCCGCGCGCTGCGCCGCAAAGCTGCCCATGTCGAACTGCTCGAGAGCGGTCAATGCAATGGCGATGTCTTCGTCCGACCAAAGACGCATCAATGACCGGTGCGTCGGAACCTTATTCAGTCGCCCCATCAACACGTTAGTCAGAACGTCGAGGCGGCCGACGAGATTGAATTGTTGGAAAATCATCGCACACCGCGCCCGCCACTCGCGGAGTTCTTTTCCGCGAAGAGCCGAAACGTCGACGTCATCGAGCGCGATACGCCCCGACGTCGGATCGATCAAGCGATTGATCATACGCAGCAATGTCGACTTGCCGGCGCCGGAGCGACCGATGACGCCGATGAAAGAGCCGCGCTCGATCGAAAGTTCGACGCCTTCAACGGCCGACTTCGCGCCGAAGCGGCGCGACACGCCTTCGAGGACCAGCATGACGATCTCCCAGTGTTAGCTCTTGGCTAACCACGGCAACTAACAGCTGTGTGACAGTGGGGAGGGCTGCGGCACCAAGCCTGAGGAAAAGTGCGGCAGACGCCGCTGAAATTTTCTTCAGTCGATCAAAGCGATCCGCTCGATCACGTGAAAGCGAGCGTCCGAGGCATCTTGACGCAGCAGAGTCACGGCATCGAGCATGACGGGTTCATGACCGATGACCTCGTATCTAACCGACAGTTCACGTTGCCATGCCTCGCGGATGTCACGCGGCAATGATCCGGTCAGCGTCATGTGGAAACGAAACTCGTCGAACACGTAAGGATAGCCCCACCGATCGAGCAGCGCGGTCTGTCGCGCCGACATGCCGTTGCCGATACGTTTAGCGCGCTCTTCCGTGCTCATCTGTACGCGGAACTGATCGAAAGTCGCGACGCATTCCGCTGCAAAAATTTGTAACGCTACGGAAGATGTACGCGGCGTCAGCGCAACAAAACCACCGATGAGCGTGACATCAAGTTTTCCGATGTCGACAGCCGGACGTGTCGACGCGAACCGGCGTAGCGCCTCTTGCAGTTCGGCTTGCGTGCGGCCAACGTCCAACCGCATTGGCGCTTTCAACGTCGCATGGAACCCGTAGCGTCTGGGGTCTTGCGTTGCTGTCGCGGCGGCTTCGGTCAAAGCGAACCGGCGCTCGGGGACGTAAGCGTCGTAACCGAGTACGTTCGCACCGAATTCCGCCAGCGCGGAGTTCTGCCGTGGAGTGAAGTAGATCGCGTACCGGCTCAAGGACATGATCCATCTCTAGAGCCACGCAAGGCCAAAGGCGAGTCGCTCGAACCTGTTAGAACACCGCGCCGCGCGACCTCTCCGAGAAAGAAGCGAGCGGTGCCATCCACTTCGACTTGCTGCGCTTCCACGGCAACGTGACGGCGAACGGCTCGAGGCCGAGCACAGACCAACGCAGAATGTCGCCGTCGATTTCGAGAACCGCCGAACATTCCGACGCAGCGCCGCTGATGAAAGCTTCGGTCAGCGACTGCAGAGTGATGTGCGGTGTGCCGTCGACCACCGTAAGCGTGTTCCAGTGCACGTGCCCCGCGATGGCGACGACAGGGCAAGGGGCCGCGGCGAGAACGCTGCGGATCGCATCACTTTCCGCATAGGTCGCGTGTCCGGGATTGTTCTCGAAGTAATAGTTTCCAGATTGGCTTGTACGGGCGAGCGGGACATGGCTGACAAGCAGTGTAGGCCGATCGTCATCCAGAAGTGCGCTGAGTGCCGCGAGATCACCGTCGGCCAGATGAAACCCGCGCTGCGGCGACAGGGAGACGTCGGGCTGCCAGAAGGCGATGCGAACGTTGCCTATCTCCGCAACGCGATCGCGGCTCGGTGCATCCAGCAGCCTCTCGTTCTCTTCGAGCGATAACAAAGCCCGATCGTGATTGCCCGACACATGATGGCGCGGAACGCGCAGACGTTTGAATTGCTCTACGACAGCCATCTGCAACACGCGGTCCTGCTCGGGATTCACGTCCGAGATCCGATCGCCGAGGTCGATTACCGCATCGTGTTCGTCCGCCCTATCCACGAAACGGCTCAGCAGCGGCAAGGCCGCGCTGCCCTTCTTCGTCGGCGTGTCGCGGCCGTGGTGGACGTCCGCCACCACGGCGATACGCGTCTTCGTCATTCCGGCCTCCGCTTACGATGCGCGCTTCGGAAGCATGGCCTGCACGGCAGCGCCCATCTTCGTCAACGTCTCTTCCGGCTCACCGCGCTTTGCGACCACTGTCTGCAGATGATCGTTGATCACGTCGGTAATCCGCAACGCATTCTGGCCTGGGAATGCGTACCAGCCCGTGATGACGTCCTGCTGGCCGATCGAGACCATGTGGTTCGGATTGTCGCGATAGAACTTTGCCAGCAAATCATCGCGCTGCGCAGGCACGGTCGTCGCCGGCATGTAGCCTGTCGCATTGACCATCATTGTCGCGCCGACCGGCCCCGTGGCAAACTTGATGAACTCCCAGGCTGCCTTCTGCTTGCGCTCGTCTTTGGCGAACATCATCGCGACATTGCCGCCGGCCGGAAGGCGCGCGTTCGGTGCCGACCGCGGATAGCGGCCGCAAACAAGCTTAAACCGTCCGCCGATCTCGCGATTGTAGCGGCCGAGCTGCGCAGTCGACTGCATCGAGATGCCCATACGGCCCGCGAACATGTCTTGGAACATTGTATCCGGCTTGATGTCCGGCATTTTTCCTTCGTCGAGGAACTGGCGGATCACACGGATCGAGCGAACGCCCGGCTCGTCCGTGAACGCGACTTTGGACTCGTCGGCGTTGAGCATCGTGCCGCCATGGGAGAGTACCAAGCCCTGCCACGACCAATTGCCCGTGATGGTCCAGTCGAAGAACATGCCGGTCTGGTTTTTCGCCGGATCGTGAATGGCCGCGGCGAGCTTGGCGACCTCTCCCCAGGTTTCCGGCAATTTATCCGGATTGCCCCCGGCCGCCTTCACGAGATCCGCATTGTAGTAGAGGACCGGCGTCGACAGCGCGAAACCGATGCCGGTCTGCTTGCCCCCGACCTGACCGAGCGACAATAGCGCCGGCGAGAAGCCGAGTTCCTTCGTCTGAGCGTCGGCATCCATGAACGGCTTCAGATCGACCGGGATGCGGCGCTCGTCGAGCGTTCGCTGGCGGTTGAGGCCATGAAACGCGACGTCGGGAAGCTGACTCGTGACGGCGTCGCGCAAGTTCCGCTGCATAATTTCTTCGTAGCCGAGTTCCGGCGCGCGCAGCGTGACCTTGATGTTCGGGTTCTGCGCCATGAAGTCGCGCGCCGTGTTCTCCATCAGATCTTTGAAGAGAACAGGAATCGAGTATTGGACCGAAATCTCGGTCGTTGCCGACTGAGCCGTGACGATACGCGGAGCAGCGATGAGTCCGCCGACAGCGGCAGAGCTTGCGAGAAAACGACGGCGATCGATGCGCATGGGCTTTTTCCCTTTTATTTGACCGACGTCATGGTGACGCCGTCGATGAACCAGCGTTGAGCGAAGAGGAAAGCGATAACGAGAGGCGCGTTGACGACGACGGCTGCGGCCATCAACAAGTTGTAGTTCGTGCCCGACTCGGCATTGGCGAAGAAGACGACTCCGAGCGGCGGTGTCGCGAGGTGCTGCGACTGAACGACGATCAAAGGCCAGAAGAACTCGTTCCAGTTCCAGACGAAGGAGAGAATGCCGAATGAGACCAGCGCGGGAATCGCCGTCGGCAACATGATGCGCCAGACAATCGCGAATTCGCTCAAGCCATCGAGCCGGGCCGCATGCAGCAGATCATCCGGCACCGCGCGGAAGAATTGCCGCATCAAGAAAATGCCGAATACCGAGATCGTCGACGGAAGGATGATCGCGCCATATGTATCGAGCAGCCCGAGCTTCCACAGCAGTATGTAGAGCGGGATCGCAGTGACTTGTGGCGGGATCAGCAATCCAAGCAGCACCAGCGCGAACGTGGTCTCGCGGCCGCGCCAGCGGAGCTTCGCAAACGCATAAGCACATGGCACCGCGATCAAGGCCTGCGCGGCGAAAATACAAATGCCGACGAATATTCCGTTGAACAGGTAGCGCGCTAGCGGTTGCCGGGTGAAGGCGGCCGTATAATTTTCGACCGCGTTCCATGTCGACGGCAAGAGCGAGAATGTCGGCGAAAACACATCGCCAGGCGCTTTGAGACTGATCGATATCATCAGCGCGAACGGCGCAAGCATCAGCACCGCGCCTATGCCGAGCAGCATATGACGCAAAGCGGATAGGGCGAACGGGCCATGCTTCATGGATCAGCCGTAGTGCGCGCGCCGCTCAAGCACTTTGACTTGAATGAGCGTCAGCAGAAGGACGAAGGCGAGGAACACGCAGGTGATGGCCGCGGCGTAAGCGGAACGGAGGAAGCTGAAACCTTCCTGGTACATCTGATACAGCAACACACTGGTCGATTTGTTCGGACCGCCATCGGTCAGTACCGCGACTGTGTCGAAGACTTGGAACGATCGGATAGCCGTGATCGAGACGACGAAAACGGTTGCGGGTCCGAGCATCGGCCATGTGATCCGCATGAAGCGATCGATCGGATTGTCGATACCGTCGACGGCTGCCGCTTCGTAGAGCTCTTTTGGGATCGCCTTCAGCCCTGCGATAAACAACACCATGTTGAGACCAACCGCCTGCCAGATGCCGATGATGCCGAGCGCGTAGAGCGCAGTCTGTGGATTGGCGAGCCAGTCGGTGCCTTTGATCCCAACAAGACCGAGCGTGAGATTGATCGCGCCGGACGTCGGATGAAATGCGAACTGGAACACGAACGCCATGGCGATCAATGTCGAAGTGACCGGGAGGAAAAACGCCGCTCGGTAGAAGCCCTTGAGGCTCGTTCCAGCTTCGATCAGCAGCGCAACGCCAAGCCCAACCGCCACCGAGAGCGGCACCGTGAAAGCCACGTAGATCAGCGTGTTCCACAACGACTTCCAGAACACCTCATCGCCGAGCAGCTCGCGATAGTTCGCAAGGCCAGCCCATGCGATATCGGGCGCGCCGAATTGCCAGTCGCTGAACGAAAGCGCGAAAACGACAAGCGCAGGCCCAAGCAACAATAGCCAAATCAACGCAATGCCCGGCCCCGCCAACGACCACGCGGCAAGTTGCTCGGCAATCTCGCCGGGCCGAAGACGATACGTTCGCTTAGAGACGGCGGGCAGCGCGACGTCAACCATTGCACACCTCGCTGAGATGTGGCGTTCGCACCGGAACAGCGAGACGCTTACCGTCGCGATCGAAGATCAAGATGTGTTCGGATTCGACCGACAGTGTAACGCTTGCGCCGATCACGAAGCCCGCTCCGGTGCGCGGATCGACGCGCGCGATAATGGGCTTGGCCGCCTCGGCGACGCGCACATGCACAAGCGTTTCCGAACCCAGCATCTCGCGGTGCTGCACGACGCCGGTGAGGCTCAGCGCACGATGCCCTCCGCCAATCGACCAACTCTCCGGCCGAATGCCGATCGTTGCCTCGCCTGCGGCAGCGCCTTCGGCGAAGCCGAACCAGCGATGGCCGAAGATTTCCAAGGAGTTATCATCGCGGACACGCGCAGGAAGCAGATTGATTTCCGGAGTGCCGACAAAGCGCGCGACTTCCAGCGTCGCCGGGCTATCGTAGATCTGTTGCGGCGGGCCGATCTGAAGCAATTTTCCACCAAGCATCACGGCAACGCGATCCGACATCGTCATCGCTTCGACTTGATCGTGGGTGACGTAAACAAACGTCGTGCCGAGCTTGCGATGAAGCTCGGCGATCTCGGCACGCGCCTGGACGCGTAGCTTCGCGTCGAGATTCGATAACGGCTCATCCATCAGAAATGCTTTGGGATTGCGCACCATAGCGCGCGCAAGAGCGACACGCTGACGCTGTCCACCTGAGAGCTGCGCGGGCCGGCGACCGCCCAGGTGCTTGATGCCCAGCGCCTCAGACACTGCCGCGACATCGGCATCGATGCCGGCGCGCGCCTGGCGCGATCCCGGAACGAAGCGGCCGACAAGCGGAAGCCGTTGAGCAAAAGACATACGCCGCATCGTCAGCGGCAAGGCGACATTCTGCGCGACCGTCATGTACGGATAGAGCGCGTAAGACTGAAACACCATTGCGACATCGCGGTCTTTCGGCCGCAACGTATCGACATTGACGCCGCCAATCGCAACGTCTCCGCTATCCTGGCTTTCGAGGCCCGCTATGATGCGCAACAACGTCGTCTTGCCGCAGCCCGACGGGCCGACGAGCGTCAGGAATTCGCCGTCACGAATGTCGACGCTGACGCGATCGAGGACGGGGGTGTCTCCGAAGGATTTTGTTACTTCATGTGCGGTGATGCCCGCCATGCCAGTCTCCTTGCTTGAAGAAGGAGTGGCAGGGTTTCATGACGCTCATATGAATTAAGCTCAGAATAGTTTTCTTGTGTTCTGAGACTTTTTCAGTCAACGATCTGCTGCTGATTTGCGCAGACCGCCCAAGATGAATTCGATCGACAAAAGTTCGTATCTCATAGACCTCGATGGCACGCTCGTCAGCGCGGGCAAAGTTCTGCCGGGCGCGAAAGCTCTCTTGAAGTGTCTCGGCGAACGCTATGTCGTCGTTTCCAACAATGCCGAACACACGCCCGCGCAGCTATCGCGTCATCTTCTCAAGATCGGTCTGACAATTCCCGAAGAGCGAATCATCCTCGCCGGGACTGTCGCCATCGAAATGCTTGCGCGTGAAAAACCTCGCTGCCGCGTGCTCTTGCTCGCGAGCGCCGCGTTGCAACGCTATGCGACTCATTGCGGACTTTCGGTTGTTCGCGACTCGGCCGATGTCGTGCTGGTCGGGCGCGATCGCCTATTCAACTACGAAAAGCTCGAGCGTGCTGCGAATGCGGTTCGCGCCGGCGCTGAACTCGTTGTCGCCAACCCCGATCTCGTTCATCCCGGTCGTGCCGGCCGCGTCGTGCCGGAGAGCGGCGCGCTGATGCGTGCGATATTGGCGTGCACCGGGCCGGTGAATGTTCGCGTTGTCGGAAAACCTGAAGCCGAGTTGTTCCGCCGTGGGATCGCGAGACTTGGAGCCGAAGGCCGCCCAGTCGCCGTCATAGGCGACAATCCGGATACCGACGGCGCCGGTGCGCACAGGCTCGGTCTCGAGTTCGTTTCGGCTTCACGCGGGCTCGTCGCCGCAATGCCTTTTCTTGAGGACCATTCGTGACCAAGACGACAAAGAAGCCGCAAGCCAAATCGAAGGCTGCGAGGGCGCTCGCTCCGCGCGAACAAGCAAGCGTGCGCGAGCGGCTTCAAGTCATCCTGCCGAATCTGCCGCCGGCTGCGGCACGCATCGCACGCTTCATCGTCGACCATGCGGCCGACGTCGTCCATATGTCGGTGACGGAAGTTGCCGAGAAAGCAGAAGCGAGCGAAGGCAGCGTCGTCGCTTTGTGCCAACAATTGGGTGCGCGCGGCTTCCAGCAAATCAAGATCGGTTTGGCACGCGATCTCGTTCAACCGGTTCAGTTCATTCACGAGGACGTCGCGCGCAACGACCGCGCCGATACCGTCATCGAGAAGATGTTTCGCAGCGGCATCCTCGCGCTTGAGGACACGATGCGTGTACTCGACCCTGCGGCGCTGCAGAAGGCGGTCGATATCATCGTGGCTGCGCGGAGTGTCGAAGTCTACGGTGTGGGCAGCGCAGCGCCCATCGCGGAGGATGCTAACTATCGGCTCCTGCGCATCGGCATTGCATCCAAGGTCGTCACGGACTCACACGTGCAAGCCATCAGCGCTTCGTTGACCGGCAAACATACGGCCGTGCTGACGGTGTCTCATTCGGGCAGCACGCATGAGACGGTCACGTCGACGCGTCTCGCGCGCGAAGCAGGCGCGCGAACGATCTGCATCACCAACTATGGTAAGTCGCCCATCCAAAGCCACGCCGACGTCGTGCTCTACACGATGGCGCGCGAGACGCGTTTTCGCACCGAAGCGATGACAAGCCGCATCGCGCAACTCGCGATCGTCGATGCGCTGATTGCAGCGGTCGCGTTAGCGACTTACGACAAGGCAGTCACCACGATTGCGCGAACATCCGAGATTTTGTCTTTGAAGCGGATTTGATCGCTCGCCGGTGCGTTAGATCGTGCGGTCAGACGGGTCTTCATCGAGAAGTTTCACGCCAGCATCGTAGCCCTGGTCGCGCAGCCAGAAGACGTACCGGTTCGCCTTTTGCACGGCGTCGACGCGAGGCACATTGTCAGCGATCAGGGCGTTGCCCTGCTGCACGCACCAGCCGCTGCCGCGCGGAAAAACCTCGATCACGATTGTCATGGACAGCGCGTTTAGTATGGCCCGTTGTCATAAAACAGCCCATCCGGATGCTCGCAATCTGCGACAGTGTGTCGTCGCCATAACGCTCAGGCAGATAGAAGACAAAGAAAATCCGCCCCGATCTTGCGACCGGCGCGGCAGGTGTCCGAAACCGGTTTGGCATTAGATCCGCATGGAGATGATCGGCCGGAACGCTCCTGCCAACTATTCACGATCGCCAGAAAATATTGCCGATCGGCAAGGCAATGTCGTTTCTCACCCCTAATGGCAAGTTACCCGGCAGGATCGGTTGCGGCGCAGGCAGTGGCCGATGGCGAGGGACCTTGCCCGGTCGTAACTCGAGCTGCGTCCGAACCACCAGCCGTTCGAGTCGGGGCCGGAGGCGCGGCAATACCATGCCGAGGCTTCGCTGCTGAGGCTGACGAACATGAACGTCGCGAACGCGAATGCGGCTAGCCATTTCATTGTCGTAACTCCTTCCGAGTGTGTCCAAAAGGAGAGACGAGATCGGCTCACCGATCCGGACAGGCGCGCAGAAAAAATTAGCGCCTGTCACGAATGATGTTTCGGCATGCCGTGAAGAGTTACGCCGCGGCGCGCGTGCGATTGATCAAGCGTCGTTCGGCGCTTTACCTGTCTCGACATCTAAACCGCCGAGCAACTTAGCGGACGAAGCCACCGTGGCTGTATAAGACGCTCGCAGTAGTGTGGCATTGAGCAGCGCGATTTCGAAATCCAAGACAAGCACATTCTCTTCTTGCCCGGTCGATGCGAACTGAGTCAGCTCACGTGAAACAGCGACGGAGTCGATTGACACAAGATTGGACTCATCGTCTTGGTCAGATGACCCCGCGATGCTCATTGTTACAGCCACATCGAACAGCGCATCGAACTCATCGTACCGTCGCAACACAAGGGGCAGTGCCGGAATGAAGCTCCGGCATCGATAGCGTCGCAACGTACCATCCCCCTCCGATACATTCAGAAGAATTAGGTCCGCATAAAATTCTACCGATGCAGGTGATGTCTCGCCGGTTGTCAAATCCGGCACAGCAGTGGTGATCCTAACGATCGTGGGGTTTTCGACGTTTTCGATAGGGATCAGAATCGTTGCCATGGCTATTCCGCCTTCCGGTCGCTGCGATATTTCGCACGGCCGAATTTAGATCAGGCGACTAAAGCTTTCACAATAGCTTTCTTGGAAGCCGTTTAAAGCCAACGGCGCAACGATCGTCACGAGTAGCGCTTGCGCATAGTCCGCAGCGGGCCGAGGCTGTCGAGATACGTGGACGCGCCGTTGTTCTGGTACGTGTCCAGCAGGACAGCTTTGTCACGGAACGACTTGAGCACCTGGCCGAGACCGTTGGCGCCTTCGCGGCGCACCTGGCGGACGAGCCCGAGGTCGATGTTGATCGGGAATATCTCGGCGGCTTGACCGCATTGATGCACGATGCGGCCGGTCGGATCGGCGACGAGCGAGCGGCCGACGCCGCCGGCGTCGAGCCCGTTCACGTCGACGACGTAGCAACTGAACATCACGGCGGTCGCCTGCACGATGGCGATCTCGGCGCTGCGATCGGTCGTGCCGGTGAGGACCGGATGGATCAGCACCTCGACGCCACGCGAGGTCAGCGTCCGCGTCGTTTCCGGAAACCAGATGTCGTAGCAGATGCTCAAGCCGAAGCGGCCGACGTGCGGCACGTCGAAGACGAGGAAATCCGTGCCGCTCGCGACGCCCGCTTCGAACGGCAAGAACGGGAACATCTTGTCGTAGCGGCCGACGATCGTGCCTTCCGGATTGATGACGATCGAGTGGTTATATGTTTTACCGTCGCGCACAACGAAGTAACTGCCGGGAATGACCCAGATGCGATGCTTGGCAGCGAGCGCTTGGAACACGGCTTCGTCTGCACTCGGATCGTGGGCCGCGCAGGCGTGCAGCGGGCCGTGCGGCGCAAGCTCGCTGAAGACCACCATGTCGACACCCGGATAGATCGCGACGGTCTTTTCGAGTTGCACGGTCATCGCGGAAACATTCTGCCCGCGCACCGGCACAGGCATTTGGATGCCGGCAATCAAGAACCGCGTGTTGTCGCGGGGGAACAACTCTTCTTGCCACGCGGCGTGCCCAACGATCGGTTGGCCTGACATAGTTCAAATCCTTGGAGCTACAATCCGTAGCGTCAAACACGAGCGACGCACGTCATAGCTTCGTTGTTGTGTGTCGACGGGACGATCCCGGCAGCGCGAGCCACCTCAAGCGACCGGGCTTTCGTCCATGAAGCGGATGGTGCGCACGCCCTCTTGGACATGCGAGCACGCGTGTCGCCAGCTCTGGCCCGGCCAGATCAATTCGACCGATGCGTCCTGCGGGCGATAGAAAGCCGTGTAGAGCGTGCCGTAACCGTGTCCGTAAGATGTCTGGTAGACAGGCGGCTGGAGGAAGGCTGCGAGAACGCCTTGCGGGTCGCTGCTCAGGGCGACGGCCTGATCCAGCGCAGCGGCGCGCTCGACGGTTCGCGTCGTCTCGGCATGGCGCTGCCACTCGACGCGACGCTGATGATTGGTGGAAACGCGCCGTTCGAGCACTTCGGCCGGGCGATCCGGATTGACGTAGACGGTTGCGTGATTGCCGCCTGCGTCGAGCAACGCGACGGAATACGACATGTGCACCGGCACGCGCCGGAGGATCGCGATTGCCTCCGCGGTGTTGGTGGCGAATTCCAGCACGTAGCGCAGCACGATCGGGATGCCGAAGCCGTCGCCCGCCTCGGTGCGGCCACCGAACGAGAGCGAAACGCAGAGCCCATTCTCGTTCACGCCGTCGAGCGCGCCCCACAGGCAATCCACCATCGCGACGACGCGCTTGCCGTTGAAGCGTGAGCCGAGCACCGTGCCTTCGAACAGGCGCGGGCTATAATCGTAGTTGCGGATCAGCGCCGGGGTCGCTCCGCCGACGAGAGCCTGCGAGCAACCGCCGACATAAACCGGCGGGCACCACATCGACAGAAACCGCGCCTCGAGATCGCCGCCGCCGGCTGCCGCGACGATCGCCTCATAGGCCGGGAGCAATTCCGGCATATGCTCGCGCAGCGCCTTGAGGCTTGCGAGGTAAGTCGGGCGAGAGCGGACACCGTCGCGGATGAACCAACGGCTATAGGCGTGCCAATGACGATCGAACACCCGGCGCCATTTCGCGCCGGGCATGTCTTCGTCGATGGCTTCGAACAGCAGGTCCATTCGCTTCGCGGTTCCGCTTAGAGGATCTTGAAGGAGCCGGCGGTTGGCGCTTCTTCGCGCTGCGGTTCGAGTAAAGGCTTCGATGCATAAAGACGCTTGATGCCTTTGATCCAGTTCCGCGCGCGGTCGTTGAGATCGAAGTCGTTATTCATCGATCGGCCGCGCGTGATCAGGATGCCAAGATCGGCACCCTCGTAGCGATAGTCGCCCGGCCCCGTGATGCGCAGGAAAAACGCCTCGCTCTCCGACTCGATTGCGCTGCGATGGTAGTCGAAGCGATCGTACGACACCGAGCCGTCGTCGGCCATGCGGTAGATACCGGTCGGCGGCGCATGCGTGACGATGTCGACGATATCCTCTGTCGCCTTGATCACGAGCTGCGACCAGGAGTCGATAAAGTCCTCCTGGGCCCAGCGATTGTTGAGTTCCTCGACATCGATCTTGTAGTCGATGCCCGAGAATTCCATGAGGTGGAAGAGGAATAACGGCGCATCGGCGTAAGCGAAGGCTGCGTGATTGGTCATCGAGCTGGCGCCACAGATGCGCGGGTTGAGCTCGCCGAGATAAACCTCGTCGTCTTCCTCGTCGATGAGGAAGTCGAGATCGAAGTAGCCGCGATAGCCCTCTTCGGTCAGCTGATTGCCGAAGCGGTAAGCCATGTCGCGCGCCTTCTGCCGGATCGTCTCCGAGAATGCGCCCGGGAAGATTTCGTTGCCGCACCAGCCGCCCTTGTAGGGCGTGAGTTCCTTGCGGCCGACGACCTCGGTGAGAAGCGGTCCGACAAGCGTGCCGGATCGTGTCGCGCAGGCTTCCATCGTGGCGCCGCGGCACTTGATCCGTTTCATGATTTTGACTTCATCGTCCGCCGCGATCTCCTCGGCGTGCTTGGTGTAATCGTCTTCGCTCGAGATGAAGAATGTCGTGTGGCCGGAGTCACCGAACGCCGTCTGAACAACCAGATCGGTGCCGAGATTGGCTGCTTCGGCGGCCGCGATCAGCTCTTCGTAGGTCTTCGCCGATGCGAGCGTGTTCGGCACCGACTGCACACCCGCCTTGTTGCCGATGCGCACGGTTTCCATCTTGTTGTCGCAGCGCTGGCGAAGCGAGGCCTTTGGGAACCAGACCTCGATGCCGAGCTCTTCGCAAATCTCCTCGGTCTTCTCATCGAACATCAGGAACGCTGCGGCGGCGCGGCCGCCGCGCTTCTTGATGTGATCGATAACTTCCTTGTGCTGCAGCAGATAGTTGTTGATGTCCTCGATGCTCTCGAACTGATCGTGCGGAATTTCCGACGGCACGAAGACGTTCGGGTGACGCCCATCGAAACAATCGATGTAGTTGATGAACTTGAAGTTGCTGACCCACTCGTCGATGCCGAGGAGATTGAAGTTCGTCGCCGAGATGAAATAGATCGGCTTCTCGTTCCGATGCATCGTGACGCGCAGATCGGCAATGTTGGAAATTGTCTTCATTGGAAAAAACGTGGCCCCATCGACTTGGGTTTATGTTGATTGATTAAAGCAACGACGGAGCCCGCGGACCGCGAGCCCCGTCGCTTGAAACTCAGAATGCCCTACGCGGCGTCCTTACCCTGCACGACCACAAGGCGCGGTTTCGTTTGAGCGGCCGCGGCTAACGCGGCTTCGCTGAAAATGCGGAAGCCGAGTTCGGGACGGAAGCCGTGGATCTCGCGCACGTCGAGCTTGGTCATGAACTCCAAGATCTCGGCGCTGATCACCTGCCCCGGCACCAAAATCGGGAAGCCGGGCGGATACGGAATGACGAATAGAGCCGAGACAAGCTCTCGGCCGGCTTTAATCAAGTCCGCCGCTTCCGCCATGCCGACGTATTCGCAGTTGTGATCGTCATAGGAGAGGAAGAACGCGCTGCGGATGTTTCCGTCGCGCGTGGTGCTTGCAGCGCCGCGTTCGCGGAACGCGTCGTGGAAGCTCGAAAAGTCAGGCAACGGCGGATGTTCGTGCGTGAGGGAACGCACTTTCTTTTCATGGATTCGGCGCTCGATCCCGCTCATGTCCGCGATGCGCTGATCGGCTTCACGCGCGATCTTCACCAGCACTTCGATCAGATACGCCACGGACGAGCGCGTGCTGCCGATGTTGGTCATGAACAGCACGGTGTTGCGCGACGTCTTGTTGATCTGAATGCCGTATTTGTCCATCAGCTCCTTGTTCTTGAACGTGTCGCCGTCGAGACCGGTCGCGCCGATAGCGAGCGTCGCGCGAGTCGGGTCGAGCGCGAACTCATCGTCGCGCCACGCTGCCTCGAAATTGTCCCAGCCGGTTTCGTTGCAGAAATAGGAGTCGACCGTGGACGTCCGATATTCGGACGGCACGAGTTCCGACACGCAAAGGAAGTGGAAATAGCGGCTGAGCAGCGGGTGATTGGTGACTTGATCGCGCAGACTTTGCGCGAGTTCGAGCTGGCGCTGCACCATCTCGTAGCCTTCGAGTTCGACCTGACGGCGGCCGACATCGAGCGACGCCAGGATCTGGTAGTTCGGCGACGTCGAGGTGTGCGTCATATAGGCCTCGTGGAAGGCCTCCTCGGTCTTGTCGCGGAAATCCTGATCCCAGATGTGGATCATCGAGCCCTGGCGCAGCGACGTCAGCGTCTTGTGCGTCGACTGCGTCGCGTAAACGCGGATGCGGGCCTTGGCCGGATCCGGAATGAGACGCGTGTTGAGGAGAGCCTCGTCGTCGTCCCAATCGAAGTCGGCGCTGAACTCGGCAAAGCGCTTCGCGTATTCGGGATCCTTGAACGTCTCGGTGAGGCGCGCGGCCGTCGCCATGCCGGTGCGCTGGCGGTAGACCGGGTGGCAGCGCGCGAACGCGAACCAGGCTTCGTCCCACAGGAAGACGAGATCAGGCTTGATCGCCAAGCATTCCATCATGACGCGCTCGACGTCGTAGACGATGCCGTCGAACGTACAGTTGGTCAGCAGCACCATGCGGACGCGATCGAGCGTGCCTGCCTTCTTGAAGCTGAGCAGCGTCTCCTTGATGTGGCGGATCGGCACCGCGCCATACATCGAGTAGTTATCGAGCGGATACGAATCGAGATACGCGACCTGTGCACCGGCCAGCACCAGGCCGTAGTGGTGCGACTTGTGACAGTTGCGATCGACCAGGACGATATCGTCCGGCCGCACCAGCGCCTGCACGACGACCTTATTGCAGGTCGAGGTTCCGTTGGTTGCCAGATACGTGCGGCGGGCGCCGAAAGCGCGCGCGGCGTATTCCTGCGCCACCTTCAGCGGGCCGACAGGGTCGAGCAGCGAGTCGAGGCCGCCCGACGTGGCGGACGTCTCGGCCATGAAGAGGTTCATGCCGTAGAACTGCGAGAGATCGCCGATCCAGCTCGAATTCAGGATCGATTTGCCGCGGGCGAGCGGCAAGGCGTGGAAGACGCCGGTCGGCTGCTTGGCATATTCACGGAGCGCGTCGAAGAACGGCGCCTGGTGGCGCTCGCCGACGCCCTGGATGATCGAGTCGTAAAGTTCGACGTGGTCTTCCTCGCCGAGGAAGACCCGCTTGAACACTTCGCCGGCGCTCGCCGCGATGTCTTCGACTTTCACGTCAGTCACGAGGTAGAGGTCGAGTTCCGGACGGAGCTTGGCGATCTCTCGGCCGAGACGCGGGCCACGCTCGAATTCCGGCAACTTCTCGATATTCGCATCCAGACCGTCGAGAAAACGGCGCAGCAAAGCATTGTGGTAGATCGAGCGGTGCGGGAAGCCGTTGCGGATCACCACGGCCTGAATGTTGAAATTAACGAGCGTCGCGATCAGTGCGTCTTCGAAGCTCGGAACCACGACAATGTCGAAGATAAAGGCGTCGTCGACGCGGCGCTTACGCTGCACGCGGCGGCGGATCGCGCTTTCCTCACTGCCCGACAGTTCGTCGACAACCAGAACCTCGAAATACGGCCGCGTCAGTTGCGCCAGGCGCTCGGCGTCCGTCTCGATCTGCGACGGCAGCTCGCCATCACCCTCGAGCGAACCGGCGTCGTGCCGATAGGTCCGCGCAACCAACACGCGATGGATGCGGCGCGCCGTCTGGTGAGCCCGCGCAAATTCGCTACGATCGATCCAGGTGCTCAATTCGCTGAAAACACGGCCGCCCGGAAAGGCAAAATAGCTCTCGATAGGCGCCAAAGCTGCGACCAGCTCGCGGACGCGCTGGAAGCGGCTTTCGCGGTCGGCCGCATCGGCCGGCAGGATCGCGAGTTGACTGAGATGATCGACGAGATCGATCCAGCCTTCCGAACGCGTATCCCAAATGCTGCGATGGCGGCTGGACGGCGCTTGCTGAGCTTCGCTCGAGGTTTGGGCAATCATGGACATTCCTAATGGCTTTGACGTGAATGCAAATCGTAGAAATCACTCTCAGAAATCATTCGCCGAAGCGCGCGCCATCGCCCCGCCTCCGTCGATAGGAGGCCGCGCTGGCGAAGCCTGACGCCATCAGCCTCGCCGGTCGAAATTGACCGGCGACAGCCTTTGTATTTTTTCTGTATGTTTGCTGGCCGTGCGGTGTAACGCAACGTACCGTCGGTTGTGCCGACGGCAATCGTTGCTAGCGCACGTGGTGGTGAGGCGAGGCGTTAGACGCCGGCTCAGCTTGCCAGCGGCAAAACCTGCTCGGCGCGCTCGACAGCGTCGATAGCTGTGGCGAGGACACGGTGATCGGCGAAGAACAAAACGCCGATCATGTCGCGGCATTCGCGCGCGTAAACGTCAGCCAGGCCTTGCGGGTTGTGCACAACGACGGCCTGGATCTCGCTAATCATCTCGGCAGCCTTGATCGTCTGCGCTTCGCCGCTGGCCACGGCCATACGCTCGCGGTCCGTCTCTTTCCTGAAGCGACGCGGACCGCTGTCCAGCGGCGAGTCCGTCACCTCGGTCGCCAGAAGCGCGACATCGGAACCGAACAATTCTCCAAGGGTCGATGCGTCAACGCCGCACAGCGCGATGACGTCGTGCAACCAAGCTGCCGCGACAGCTTCGTCGCGGAGACCGGCGGATGCAACGATGGAGGCGACTTCGGCAAGATGATCCGAATACGGCCGGTTCGTCAGGCCCCACTTCTGGAAGCGGTGCGCATACTCGGCGAAGTTGGCAGCCTGCTCGACCAACGGCGAGAACGCCGGGTGGCCGCGGTCGCGGCGAGCCCAGTCATCGTGCTCGTCGATAGGGTCGTTGCGCCCGTCCGCTGCGAGCGGAACGGACGTCAATAGCCAGGGCAGGTTCACGCGTCGACGAGGGGTTCGGCCGCGGACATTTCGGCTTTGAGAATCTTCGCGCGATTGCAGGTCAGCGCATACTGTTCCCAGGCCGCGCGCCAGCAATGGAAGTTCGTGATCAAAGCCGCGGTGACATTCTCGAGGCGATCGAGCGATTCAAGATTGCCGTCGAATGCTGCGCCGACTTGGTCCGGCATCTCGGCGTCGTTGAGCGACGCCGTGAGTGCATTGGCGGAGCTCGTCAGCATGGCAACCGATGCGGCGAGTTCGCCGTAGACTGCGTCGCGCGCTTTCTCCATCGCGCGCAAAGCTTGACGGCGCTGCTCGAGCATTCGGATTTCGGCACCGAGAAGGCGCGATTTCTTTTCCAGCAGATTGTGAACATCGGTCGCGCTTTCGAACTGCGGGAAATTCTCCGATGCAGTTGCGACTGCGTAGAGGCCAGCGCTGAGACCCAAAGGCTGTGTCTGGGGCGCCTTAGCGACCGGAAGGTCGTTGGCAGTAACGGAAGTGCTTGGCATCTTTTTGATACTCACTAACTGTTTTCTTGGCCGCTTCCATGACAACCGTAGCAAGCTTAGTTGTATTGTGACAACCTATGTTAAAAGCTTGCTAATCTTGAGGTTAATCCGTTTACCCTTGTTGGTGGTGTTTACCCGCTAGATCACTGATCTTCTGCGACAATTTTGCGCAATACTGTGCCAGAATGAAACACATCGGAACACTTTAGACCAACTAATAATTGATCGTGGCAACGACCGTATCTTGATAACCCCCTGGCGAAGGCGTCGCCTGCGGAGCGACGCGACCGAAAATCTGTGCCGGCTGTGCGAAACCACTGCCGGTGCCGGATACAGTGTTAGTGCCGTTGGTCGATCCCCACGGCAGCGATCGCGCGTTGTCGCGATAGAGGCCGTAAAGAACGAACTCCAGCCCTTTCATCATTTTGCGTTGCGTCGGGTTGGTTGCGCCCTGCAGGCCGCCGTTGAGTCCGATCCAATACGGCGTCGTGTTGGTGCAGGTCGATGACAAAGCGGATGCCTGATCGATGTTTGTCAGCAGCAATCCGTTCGAACCGAAATTGATGTTCCCCGCGCTGACGCGGCATGTCTTAGGCACATTGGCTGTCGCCGTAAATGTAGTCGAGGACGTCGTCGTCAACAGCGAACAGCCAAGTAGTCCCGACAGCAGTCCGTAGCGAATGCTGGCTTCGAGGCCCGTAAAAGTACTCGCATAGAGGAGCGGCAATGCCGTTTGTTGGCCAGCGTAGAGCCGAGCATAAAGCGTTCTCGTTTGGGTGCCGCTGTTCATGTCGATGAAAACATCTGTGCCGCCACCGGCGGGCCATCGGCTCGACCCCCACGGCACGGTACGCCCCGGATCGCTGAACAGCCCATAGTTCAGCGAGTTCGCACCGTTGATCATGCGCCGGTTGGCCGCGTTCGTTCCGCCGCCTGTGCCGGCACCGATATCGATACAGACTCGCACGCCGAGCAAAGTAGAGCAGGTCACGCTGACAGTTGCCTGCACGTCGATGACTGTGTTCAGCGTCACGTCGACATCGCCAAACGCAACGTTGGTTATCGACACAGAACACGATTGCGCCTGCGCAATCGGCGCGGCGATGAAGCAGAGCGCTAAGACAACGCCGACGAGCATCGCGATGCGGCGGATCACTGACATGCGATCGGCCCGATCGTTGCGATTGCGTCTGCTTGCGGAGCGAACGGGAATGTCGCCGTGCACGTCGCCGGATCGAGATTGACCGTCACGGCGTTGGCCGGCTGAAGTTTCGAGATGTAAGCGCGGCCGTCATAACCGACGACGAAACCCTCGCCTTCCGCGGTCGTGCCGCGAAGCCCTGCGGCGAGTGGCTTTCCGTCCTGGCCATTCAGGATCACGATGGCGGACGGCGTCGTCGCTTTGACGCCGAAATCGACGACGACGCCCGAGCGGTCGCGCGGCGCGACATATTCCTGCGTGGTGTCGACGGCGGCCGTAAGCGGCAAGTTCGTCGTGTCGATGGCGACTTTGTTGTTCTGATATGCACGCAGTCCGGCGACGAGCGCCTTGCCGTCGGAGCCGGATTGCGCGACGCGCCGGTTGTCGAAGAGCACGTCGACATTCGGGGCGCCCGCGTTGACGATCGCGAAGGCGTCGTCGATACGATTGCCGAAGAAGACGCTGCCGCCCGCGACGACCACCGAGCCTTCGAGTTGGCCGGTGCCGTAAAGTCCGTTCGGCGTCTGCATCGCGGTCGCAGTGATCTGGCCGTTGTTGCCTCGATAGCCGAGCGCGACGAGGCGCTGCTGCTGGACGCGCGCGCCTTCGGTGTCGCGGATGCGATAGCCGAAACTGCCCGGCTCTTGCCGCAGCGGCTTGGTGATTTCGGAGCCGACCGTCACGCCGTCCGGCCCCGCGTTCACACCCGACGATACGATCACGTCGCGCGTCAGGCTTTCGGGGAGATTACGGTTCAGCACATCGGCGTTGAGCGGAAACGACACACCCGCGAAGACGCTCAGGTTTCGCGGTCGCGAGACGTCCGTGAACGCCGTGGCGAAGAACGATCCGTTGTAGGGCAGCGGGCGCGTATAGGTCGCGCTGACGATGTTGTTGGTCTCGCCAAGCGCCTGTTGCAGGTGCACGTAGCTCAAGTTGACCGAGCCCTTAATCGCGGCGACCGGCATGCCGATCGAAATGCGGTCAACCGCTTTGGGCGGGCGAAACGAATTGAGCGTGGCGGACAGCCCGCCAAGGTAGCCTTGGCTGGACGCGGCAACTTGCGACGCGCCGAACAGCAACGGCTGCGCGGTAACGGACGCAAGGTCCTCATAGTCGCCGATGGTGCGCAACGTGGAGGCGTAGAAGGAGACACCCCAGATGCGTGTCTCGAACGATGCGAAGACTTGGCCGCCGTAGCGGCCTTCATGCCAGCTGCCGGCACCGGCGACATTGAAGAGTGCGAGGTTCGAAACCGCGAAAGCGGCGCCGAGGCCGCCATTGGCAAGGCCCCTCGTCCCCTCCCCGTGCGCCTGCACGGTGAAGAAATCCGTCACGCCATAACGCCCGCTGGCGGAGCCCGCGAGCTCGCCGGAATAGAGGTCCGAGTATGTGCCGTAATAGAGGCGCGGAAAGCCCACCTCGACCGAGAAGTCATGCAGGCCGCCACGCAAAAGGTCCGGCGAGACGAAAAACGGCAGAGACTGCTCGCTCGTATTGCCGGATGCATCGCGCACGACAACCCGTGCCGTGCCGTTACCGCCGACAATCGGCACGTTGGTCAAACGAAACGGGCCCGCGTTGACGTCCTGCGATACGGTGCGCACGTTGTTGACGTAGACGTCGACCGTCGTCGGCACGGCCGCGCTGCCGCTGACACTCGGCAGCGGCAACGTCACGAGGTCCGGGCGGACGGCGAAATTGCGCTGCATCTGAAAGCCGCCCATGCGGATCGGACGCGTCCACGCCAGCGCGCCGGAGATCGTGTCGCCGGCGCGATAGGTGATGAGCGATTTTGTGTCTGTGTAAGTCCACGCGGTCTCGAGGCGTACGGCCGATGCGCGATTGTCGTAGAGCGCGTTCGAGGTCACGAGCGCGGTTTGCGAGAGCACGCCGAGCGGTCCGTAAACGCGCGCGTCGAACGAAGCCGACGCGCCTTGATAGAGCCAGCCGACCGATTGATCGCGTCCGGCCGCGCCGAACAGCGAATAATTGAGCACCGCGCCCGTGCCGCTGGCACCGACCGGCGCGGGGCCGGTCGCCGAGCCGCGCAGATTGTACTCCGTGGCGATGCGGCCCGTATCCGCCACCGTGAAATCGATCGACTGTCCCGGCTCGTCGAAGCGGTAGGTCAGGCCGGGGAGATCGCTGAGCGCGACATCGTCTTCCGCCGCGAAGCGGTCCGGCACTTTGAGGCCGAGGCCTTCGAGTTCGCGGCGCTTGGCCGTCAGCGAACCATCGCGGCGCTGGAAAAAACTGCCGATCAATTCGAGCTTGCGACCAGCCATACTGGCTTCGAGCTGCAGGGCCCGCTCCTGAATCGCTTGAGCCAAGACCGCCTGAGCCAAGACCTGCGAAGAAACCAACGCGCAGAAAAGGCAGAGCCAGACGTCAGGGCGCGTTATCGCCCGTGGCTTGCGCAACGATCTTACCCGTTTCGGAATTGGCGTTGATCATGAAACCCGATCGGGCGCCGAGGTCGGCGCTGCGCACAGTCCACTGCATCGTCGAGCGGCCGAGCGCATAGCCGACGAGCCCCGGACCGAAGCTCACCTGGCGCCCGGATGGTGCGCGCACGGTGACAGCCGAGAGCTGCACGCGGCGATCGCCGCGATTGGTCACCCGCAGCGTCAGCGCGCCTTTGCTTTGCGAGATCGCGTAGATGGGTTGCGCAGCGGCGGCGGCCGGCGTCGTAAAGAACAACGGCACCGAATGGCGGAGCACCAATGCGATCGTCCCGGCGCGTTTGGTCGGATCCGGCAATTCGTCGACGACGACGCGATAAGTCTCCTCGCCGACGTAAGGATGCTTCGCGGTGCGCACGACACGCACGGTGTAATCTTGCTTCGGCCGCAGTTCGGCGATCGGCGGTGACGCGACCACGTCCGTCGCGGGCTCAAGCTTTTCTTCGCCGTTCTGCTGCGTCCAACGGAAGACGCGCACCTGCGCCATGATCGGGTGGTCGCCGTTGTTGCGCAGCGTCATCGTCGTGGCGGCGCCCGGCGCCGGAACTTCGAGCAGAACGGGCGACACCTGCAACGACGCGGCGTTAGCGCCGAAACTCAGAGCGAGCGTCGCCATGGCCGCGATGAGGCCTAACCGGTTCATATGTTGTCCTTCGTGTTCTGTCTTGAAGTGGAGAGCGCTTCAGGTCCGCTTGGCCGGTTCTTCTGCGCGCTTCTTCTGTTATCCGGGGGGTGAAAGGTTCGGCATCAGTAGGTCACCGTTACGGTGATCGTGTCGGTGTAACCGCCCGTCGCGGTTGCGACTTGAGCGGGCACGCGGCCATAGACCGTGAGCGTCTGCGGAAGCCCGGTGCCGGTACCCGACACCCAGTCGGGCGCGGCATTGCCCCAGTTCAGCGTGCGCCCCGCGTCAGAATAGAGCGCGTAGTTGATGCGGGCCGCGCCCTGCTGCATCTGCCGCGTCGTCACCGTCGCGCCAGGCGCGGTGCCGGCATCTAGGCCGACAGTGTACGGCGTCGTGCCGGTGCAGAGGACCACGAAGGTCGAGGTCTGGGTGATCGGGGTCGTGATGATTCCCGGGTTGGTGCCGAAGTCCATGTTGGTGAATGTGCTGACGGTGCACTGCTTCAGGATGTTGATCAGCACCTGAAAGCTGCCGGTTGCCGTCTGGGCTTCGGCGGGCCGTGGCAGAATTGCGGCGAAGCAAAGCGACACGAGCAATACGCTGGCGGCCGCGCGAGATACCCGGCGAGTTAAAATTCTCTTCGCCCGAATATAAATAGATAGCGTCAATTGGCCTGGACGGTTGTCATAAAGCATCGTCGCCGTATCTCGCTGTTCTTGCATCAGTTTTCGCACGCACCGAGCGAGTCGCTGATTTATTTCAACTGCGAGTATCGTTTCTTCATGGTTAACAACAATTTAATACGCGCGGCGCGGCACCGACAACGCACAAAAAAACCGGCCACTGAGCAGTGGCCGGTTATTCAGATCTCAAAAATCAGCGGCGATCAGGCTTCCAGCGCCGTCGGTACGCGGATGCTGACGTGCTTACCTTGGCCGAGGTGCTTCTGAGCAAAAGCCTTGGCGGCTTCCAGCGCGGCTTCACGCGTCGGATACGAGCCGGCGATCTCGGCACCGCGCCGAATGCCCCAGCCCTCGACGTGTTTTGCGATCTCGAAACTAACCTGAGTCATGACCACCGCCCTGTTTTTCTAGCTTCGGATACTCGAACGTTCAGCCCGGCATCCGGTTCCTATGCAAGCTGTGTGCTAAGTGGATCGGAGTTGGTTGGGTTCAAGATCTCTGCGCAAAATTTCCGCGACAGTTGATGCGATGACTATCCGCCGCGCGCACTCGCGATCGCTGCGACTAAACTTCCGGCATCGTAAGGCTTGCGAACCATCGGCACTCCCGCAAGCGTGCTCGGAATCATGGCAGAATCGCCGTAGCCGGTGGCGAAGACAAACGGAATGCCGGAACGCTTGAGCTCCTCTGCGACTTCGATAGACGTGCCGCTGCCCAGATTCACATCAAGGATTGCAATATCCGGGCGGATCTTTCCTAAACCCCGAAGTGCCTCTGCGGCAGTCGCAAATGTATTGATCTCTTTGGCGCCATGCGCGGAGAGCATTGTCTCTATGTCCATTGCGATGACGAGCTGATCCTCGAGCACCATGATCTTGAGCTCGGTCAACGCGCTCGCCGTTACAGCGGGAATTGGTTTTGCTTCGCTTCGCGCGGGCGACGGAATGTATTTTCCAATGAAGCGCGCCGGCACAACAAAATTCGCCGCGACACCATCGATCGCATAGTCGAGCTCGCTTGAGCCGCCGAGATCGAACGGGATGCTGCGATCCACCAACACGGTGCCGAAGCCCCGCCGTTTCGGCGGCGTCACCGGCGGGCCGCCGGTCTCCTTCCAGCGCACTTGGAGATCGCCGGTTTCGCCCAGCTTCCAATCCACTCTCAGCTTGCCGCCCGAGACCGAAAGCGCACCGTATTTCGCCGCGTTGGTCGCGAGTTCGTGGATGACGAGCGTGAACACCGAGAAGGCGCGCGCATCGAGCGAAACCTGCGGGCCTTCCATCGCTATCGCGGCGGCATCGCGGTAGGGCGAGAGTTCGGCCTCGAACAACGAGCGGAGCGAGCCGCCGCCGTCGTTGCGGATAATTTGATCGTGCGCGAAGGACAGCGCCATGATGCGCTTCTTCAGCGCCGCCGCGTAGTTGGTCAGCGTCTCGGCCTCGCGGATCGGCTGCGATACCAGCGACTTGATGAGCGCCAGGATGTTCTTGACGCGGTGATTGAGTTCCTCGTGCAGGATTTTCTGGCGAACGTCTGCCTTGCGGCGCTCTTCCGACAGCGTCTCCGAGTGCCGGAGGATAACCTCAAGCAGTGCTACGCGCGTCGCCTCAGCGATCTCACGGTCGGCGTCGCCCCACGGCAGAGACTGCCGCTCGACCTGCTCTTTCCAGATCGAAAAGCTCTTGCGTGGCGTCAGGCGGTCGCCCAGCGGGCCGCTCTCATATGACTTGTTCGGGTCGCCAGCCCACTCGACTGTCTGAATGACCTCGCGGCGGAAGAACAAGAGATAGTCGCGCGGCGTCTGCGTGAGCGGGATCGCGAGTGTGCCGCACGCCTGCTCCGAGTAAATCGTGGCATCGTCCAAGCGGCCGCTGAGTTCGTGCGTCGCCCAGACGCGACCTTCGCTGACGTCGTTGAGGAAGCGTGTCAGCTGCGGGATCGCACTGGTCGGCGGCGTTGCGCCGAAGGAAGTCCAGCGCCCGTCGATGTAGAGGCCTGCGCCGTCGCACGGCATGAGTTCGGCAAGATGCGGCAAGCTCGCGCGCAGGAATTCCGCATAGTCGTCGTGCGAGGAGAAATCGCGCACGAAGCCGTCGAGCAAGCGGCGCGCGGCCGCCGCATGCGCGATGCGTTCGCGCTGACGCAGCGTGTCGAGCTGCAGCGAGAAAAACTCGCCGAACAGTTCGGCGGCGACGCGCTGCCCCATCGTCAAATTGCGCGGCGCATAGTGATGGCACGCAATGAGGCCCCACAATTCGCCGCCGATGATGATCGAGATCGACATCGACGCCGCCACGCCCATGTTGCGGAGATATTCGAGGTGGATCGGTGAGACGCTGCGCAGGTGGGCATACGATAAGTCTAGCGCTTCACCGGAGGCATCGAGCAGCGGCTCGATTGGAGTCGCGCCGCCGCGCGCATCGCCGATGATGCGGATGGTGTTGCGGAGATAAAGCTGGCGCGCCTGCTGCGGGATATCGCTCGCCGGAAAGTGTTGACCCAGAAAGCTCTCGAGATCGCCGCGTTTCGATTCCGCGGCAACGCGCCCCGAACCATCCGGCGCGAATTGATAGATCATCACGCGGTCGTATTCGAGGAGGCCACGCAGCAGTCGTGCTGTTGTCTGGATCAGCGCGGGCGTTTTGTCGATATCGCGGATGCGCGCGATCAGCATGCGGCTGATTTCGAGCGATGCCTGGCTATCGACGCCGGCTTCCTCGAATTCGAGAATCGCGACGCCCTTGTGACGGTGCACCGCGACGTCGAAGGTCTTCGCGCCGTGATCGAGACGGAAGCCGGTCAACTGCCCGGCGCGCGAAGGATCGAGCGTCTTCGTTAGCGCATTGCGCAAATCATGCGCGGCGCGCTCGCCGAGAACGCGATCGGTCGGCGCACCGACGAGTTCGCTGGATTTCAGTTCGAGGAATTCCGCTGCGTTGGCCGAATGACGGACGATGCGCTCGGCCGCGATGTCGCACGCGATCAACGCGCCGTGCGGCTGGATGCTGCCCGGAATGTGGATCGGCTCGCGATCGCAGTTCGTGAGATTGACGCCGCCGTTCTCTTTCATCTGCCCGTGGTCTTTTCCCATCAGTCAGTGAACGCGCGCGCGGCCACCGCAAAGGTTTCGTTCGCAGCCGCGATCACCGCGTCTGGGTCGGCCTCGTCGTCCTGCTCGAGAAGGCGCAAGTAAGAACGCCATGTATCCGCGTTCGCCTGAAGGCTGAGGTGTCTGGCGCCGAAATCTTCGGCAAGACCGAGCATCCTTACGTTGCGGAGGAGAAGTTTAGCCCCAAGACTAGAACCTTCAAGGACGTAGAGGGTTCCCAGCCGGGCGGCGAAATCGGTATCGAGATGCGGCTGTTCGGGCCTCGGACGCGCTAAGCCGAGGTCGGCAAGGTCACGGTCCATCGCGCTAGCGATCATCGTCGGGCGCCAACCGCCGAAGCGCGGAGGCCATCCGGAGTCGGCCCATGCGACCTCAATCGGCTGACGGAATGCATAGATGCCGCTGAGGTAGCGCTTATAAGCCGCGAGATCGGTCAGTTCCCCGACGAGATTTTCAAGATGTTCGTGCGCCGCGGCGGTCGACTCGCGCAGGCGCAAATGGAGGGGGGAGCGAACCATCTGGCTGACTTAAGCCACGATAAAGTCTTGCACAATGGTAGCCATCGTACCGACTCGCGCGTGCCTAGTAGGAGCGCGGCAGGCCGAGAACGTGCTCGGCGAGATACGACAGGATCATGTTCGTCGAGATCGGCGCCACCTGATAGAGCCGCGCCTCGCGGAATTTGCGCTCAATGTCGTATTCCTCGGCAAAGCCGAAGCCCCCGTGCGTCTGCAGGCACATGTCGGCGGCCGCCCAGGCCGCATCGGCGGCCAGCAGCTTCGCCATGTTGGCCTGCTCGCCGCAGTCGAGGCCGGCCTGATAGCGCTCGGCGGCTTCCCGCACCATCAGCTCGGCCGCCTTGATCTGCGAATAGGCGCGCGCGATCGGGAATTGAACGCCTTGGTTCTGGCCGATCGGACGGCCGAACAACACGCGCTCCTTGGCGTAACCCACCGCCTTTTCGATGAACCAGCGCCCATCGCCGATCGACTCGGACGCGATGAGAATGCGCTCGGCATTCATGCCGGAGAGGATGTAGCGGAAGCCCTTGCCCTCCTCGCCGATGAGGTTCTCGGCCGGCACTTCCATGTTGTCGAAGAACACTTCGGTGGTCGCATGATTCATCATCGTGCGGATCGGACGGATAGTGAGTCCGTTGTTCTTCGCGGCGCGCATGTCGACGATGAAAACCGAGAGGCCGTCGGTGCGCTTCTCGACCTTGTCGCGCGGCGTCGTACGCGCGAGCAGCAACATCAAGTGGGAGTGCTCGGCGCGTGAGGTCCAGATTTTCTGGCCGTTCACTGTGTAACTGGAGTTACCCTTCTTCTCCGCGACCGTGCGCAGCGAGAGCGTGTCCGTACCGGACGTCGGCTCGGTGACACCGAACGCCTGCAGGCGCAATTCGCCGCTGGCGATGCCGGTGAGGTATTTCTTTTTCTGCTCTGCCGAGCCGTGACGCATCACGGTGCCCATCGTGTACATCTGGGCATGACACGCCGCGCCGTTGCAGCCGCTCGCGTGGATCTCCTCCATGATCGCGGCTGCCTGCAGCATCGAGAGGCCCGAGCCGCCGTATTCTTCGGGGATCAGCGCGGCGAGAAATCCGGCGTCGGTCAGCGCTTTGACGAACTCGGTCGGATACGCGCGCTCACGATCGGTCTTGCGCCAATACTCGCCGGGAAACTTCGCGCAGAGCGAACGCACGGCATCGCGGATCTCTTTCGTATCTTCGTGATTTTGCATTGTGGCGCTTCGTCCCGCGGCTCTGCGATTGATTGTTGCGGCCGACTATACCGGCCGCGTCAGCGCGATCAAAGCCGCGCTAGCGCAGAGCTTCAACTTCGGTGACGAGCCGAGCGATGAAAACGTCCGGGTCTTCGATCTGCGGAATGTGACCGAGCCCCGGCAACGTCACGAGTTTCGCTGAGGGCAACAAAGTCTGCAGATCGCGCGCCTGATCGAGCGGCGTCACGGTGTCCTCCTCGCCCCAGAGGATCGTGACCTTGTTGTCGATCTTGCCGTAGGCGTCGCGATCGGCACTCAGCGCAGTCGGATCGCTGCCGAGGAAATACAACAGCCACACACCGAAGTCCGGCGTCGTATTCTCCCGCGCCATCGGCCGCTGCAGCAGTTCGACATAGTGCCGCGCGCGGCCCTTGCGGGCGATCAGCTGCTTGATGAGCGTTTCGGTCATCAGCGGATTGGTGACGGTCGCGGCGATCAGCGTTTCGCGCAGCCATGGGTGCTGCAGAAGATCAGGTGCATTTGCGGTGCCTTTCTCGGTCAGGCCGAGCGCGGCATCGACCAGCACCAGCGCGCGCGTTTTCTCCGGCGCGCGCATCACCGTCTCGACAGCGGCGCCCGCACCGAAGGAATGCCCGACGATGATCGCGCGCTCGGCTTTGAGCGCCGTCAACATATCGATCACGCGCTCCGCCTGATCTTTCCGCGTATACGTACCTGGCCGATCCGAGAATCCGAACGGCGGAATATCGAAGGCGATGGCGCGGAAACCTTTCGCGACAAGCGCCTGCATGGTCGGCCGCCACAGCTCGCTCCACGCCGCCGTCCCGTGAAACAGCACGACAGGCACACCATCCGGCGGACCGGCTTCCTGAACAAAGATACGACCGGACCGCGTCGCAACCAGACGCCCGCTTGATGGCATCAGCCGTTCCACCGTCACGGTCTCGCGATAAGCGGCCGAGACGCGGAACCCCGCCAATGCAACGCAGACCAGCACGACAAGTGCTAGCAAACTGCCGGCAGTCCATTTCACAATGCGGCGCATGCTGCGACGAATCCTCGATGCGGCAGCGTACCACGATCGCGGTTGCCGGACCTCGAAATGACGCCTGACGAAATTCTGCAAAAGCTGTGGCGCGACGCCGGCCACGATGCCGGCGCGCTTGACAATGTCAGCCTGACGGGCGCCGAGCCTGGCCTGCCGTCATCGTTTCGCGTCGGCGCGGCCGCGCAAGTGTCGATTGCGGCCGCGACGCTGGCTGCTGCGGAACTTTGGCAGGCGCGCGGCGGCAAGCGCGGACCAGTTTCGGTCGCAATGGATCACGCCTGCGCGGAGGTGCGCTCCGATCACTACGTCCGCGTTAACGGCGAGAAATTGCCGGAGCCGTGGGACAAGATCGCGGGGCTTTATCCATGCCGCGACGGCTTCGTGCGCATCCATACGAACTTTCCGCATCACCGCGACGGCATTTTGAAGCTGCTCGGCTGCGATTATTCGCGCGAGGCGGTCGGCGCTGCGCTGGCGAACTGGGATCGCGTCAGCTTCGAGACCGCATGCGCCGAGGCCGGCATGGTCGCGTCCGCGCTACGCACATTCGCGGAGCGGGACGCGCATCCGCACGCAACGGCGCTCGCGCGCATGCCATTGGTGAGCATCGAGAAGATCGGCGATGCACCGGCCGAGCCGTTACACGACAGCGAACGCCCGCTCGGCGGCGTTCGCGTGCTCGATCTCACGCGCATCATCGCAGGGCCGGTCGCGGGGCGCACGCTGGCGGCGCACGGCGCGAGCGTTTTGCTGATCACGTCTGCGCACCTGCCGTCGATCCCCGCGCTCGTCGTCGACACGGGGCGCGGCAAGCGCTCGGCGCAACTCGATCTCCGCGATGCGAGCGACAAAGATGGTATGCGCGCGCTGATCGCGGACAGCGATATTTTCCTGCAGGGTTACCGGCCGGGCGGCCTAGCGTCGCTCGGGTTCTCGCCGGAGGAATGCGCGGCGCTCAGGCCCGGCATCGTCTATGTGTCGCTCTCCGCCTACGGGCATGAGGGTCCGTGGGCGAATAAGCGCGGCTTTGATTCACTCGTGCAGGCCGCGACCGGATTCAACCTCGCGGAGGGCGAAGCCTTCGGCGACGGAAAGCCGAAAGTCTTCCCGACGCAGATCCTCGACCACGCAGCCGGGATGCTGCTCGCTTTCGGCGCGATGACGGCGCTGAAGCGCCGGGTCGAGCACGGTGGCAGCTGGCACGTGCGCGTCTCGCTCGCCGGCGTCGCGCATTGGCTGCGCGGGCTCGGGCGCTTGCCGAACGGTTTTGCGGCGCCTGACCCGACCTTCGAGGACGCAGCGCCGTATCTCGAAAAGACCGCATCGCCGTTCGGCGAAATCACCGCCGTGCGCCACGCCGGCATTCTCTCGCAAACACCCGCCTATTGGGCACAGTCGACGGTGCCGCTCGGCACCGATACGGCGGAATGGAGACCACGATGACGATCCCGCACACGGTCGGCGACGCGCCGCCGCAGCACGCCGTTCCGCCCGATGCGTGCGACTGCCACATGCATTTCTACGACGATGCGTTTCCGGCCTTGCGCCCGGCGTCACGCCTCGTCAGCAACGCGGGCGTCACGCAGTATCGCAAATTGCAGAACCGGCTCGGAACGTCGCGCGTCGTGGTCGTGCAGCCGGCGCCCTACGTCAACGACAACACGGTGACGCTCGCGGCGATCGCCGAGATCGGCAACGCGCGCGGCGTCGCCGTCATTCATCCTGACGTGACGGATGCGGAACTGCAGCGGCTCAACGCGGGCGGCATTCGCGGCATTCGCTTTTCGATCTTCGATCCTCGTACCGCTGCGGTGAGTTTCGACATGATCGCGCCGCTGGCCGCGCGGATGAATGCGCTCGGCTGGCATGTGCAACTTCATCTGCGCGGCGATCAGATTGTCGAGCACGAAAAGCTGATCGAACAGCTCCCCTGCCCGATGGTGTTCGATCATCTCGGCCGCATTCCGCAGCCCGAAGGCATTCAGCATCCGGCTTTCGCGATCATCCAGCGCTTGCTGAAAGCGCGTCGCGCGTGGGTGAAGCTGTCCGGCGCTTATGCGGATACGAAGGTCGGCGCGCCGTCCTACTCCGACGCCGTCGCTATGATGCGGGCGTATGTTGCGACCGCGCCGGAGCGCTGCGTTTTCGGCAGTGACTGGCCGCATCCGACGGAGGCCGCCGATCACAAGCCGGACGATGCGCGGCTGATCGACCTCATCGCGGAAGCCGCACCGGACGAGGCCGTGCGGCGCAAGATCCTGGTCGACAATCCAGCCAAGCTTTATGGGTTTTGATGCTCCGAGGTTCAGTTCCACCCTCATCCTGAGGAGCCGCGAAGCGGCGTCTCGAAGGATCGGGCGGCCTCGTCCTTCGAGACGCGACAGGGCTGGCTTCGCCAGCCGGTGTCGCTCCTCAGGATGAGGCCGAGGAACTCTGGCAAACGATCTCTGCAAGACATAAGTGGTTCCCATGCTCCCGCTCTCAGTCCTCGACCTTTCCCCGGTCACCACGGAAACCAGCGCCGCCCAGGCGCTCGCCAACACGATCGACCTCGGCCGTCATGCCGATGCGCTCGGCTACACGCGTTATTGGATGGCGGAGCATCACAATCTGCCGAACATCGCGAGCGGCGCGCCCGACATCATGATCGGGCAAGTCGCGGCGGCGACGAAGACGATCCGCGTCGGCGCCGGCGGGATCATGCTGCCGAACCATCCGCCGCTGATGGTGGCGGAGCGCTTCAAAGTGCTCGAAGCGCTGTTTCCGGATCGCATCGATCTCGGCCTCGGCCGCGCGCCGGGCACCGACCAGGTCACATGGCATGCACTGCGCCGCCGCCAAGAGGTCAGCCCCGAGGACGATTTCCTCGAGCGCTTTCAAGAGCTCGTCGCCTTCGAGGCGAAGCTGTTTCCGGAGCAGCATCCCTACAGCAAAATCACCGTGATGCCGGCGGGCGTTGCGCTGCCGCCGATCTGGCTGCTCGGCTCGTCCGAATATTCGGCGCAGCTCGCCGCAGCAGTCGGCATGGGCTATTCGTTCGCTTCGCATTTCTCAGACCTCGATGCGAGCGGGCCGATGCGCGCCTACAAGGCGCAGTTCAAGCCGTCGCATTGGCGCGAGACGCCCTACTCGATCCTCGCCGTACACGCGATCGTCGCCGACACCGACGCGGAAGCCGAACGCCTCGCCTCCACCGTGGAGCTCAATTTCGCGCGCCGGGCGCAAGGTCTGTTCGTGCCGCTTGCAAGCCCCGAGGAGGCGCAGGCTTATCCCTACACGCCGGTCGATCGCGATCGCATCAAGCGCAATCGCTCGCGCGTCTATGTCGGTTCGCCGAAGACCGTGAAGGAGCGGCTCGACGCCGTCGTCGAGACGACGCAGGCCGACGAAATCATGGTGACGAGCTTCATCTTCGACCACGCGGCGCGCAAACGCTCCTACGAGCTGTTGATGCAGGCTTTCAAAGGCTAATCGACCGGCGTATTTCCGCCAGATTAGGTATGCTGTATCCGGCCACCCGCCGGAGCAGAATCACGCATGCCCTCATTCTTCAGCCGCCACAAAAAGGGCGTCTCGCTCGCCGCGATCGTCGTCGCGCTTGCGGGCGTCTACGGTTTTCGCAAGGCGCAGTATTACGCGGCGGACCCGGTCGGCGAGAAGGATTGCGGACCGCTGACGGTTCCGGCGACCGGCACGCAGACGCAAGGCACAGCACCGAGCGCCGTCAAACCGCTCGAAGGCGTAACGTGGTCGCAGCTCGGCGGCACCATCAACGATGTATCGTGTCTCAACCGCGCGGAAATCTTCGGTGTCGTCGAGGTGAAGAACGAAAGCGATATCGGCAAAGTGATCGCCTTCGCGCGCGAGCATAATCTCACCGTTACGGCCGCCGGCGTGCGCCATGCGATGGGCGGGCACGCGTTCCGCAAAGGTGGCATCGTTCTCGATATGCGGAAGTTCAACGCCGTTCGCGTCAACGCCGACGCCAAGACGATGACGGTGCAGTCGGGCGCGGCGTGGCACGACATCCAGAACATTCTGCATCCGCGCTTCGCCGTGAAGGCGATGCAGTCGACCGACATCTTCACGGTCGGCGGCTCGATCTCTGTCAACGCGCACGGCATGGATCACCAAGCCGGCGCGATGGCGCGCTCGATCAAATCGATGCGTGTGATGATGGCGGACGGGACGATTGAGGCAATCTCGCGCGACAAGAACCGCGAGCTGTTCGATCTCGTCGTCGGTGGTTACGGCCTGTTCGGCGTCATCATCGACGCGACGCTCGAGATCGTCGACAACGCGGTCTACCAGACCGGGCGGCGCATGCTCGACTACAAGGATTTCCCGGCGACGTTCGAGCGCGAGATCGCGCCGAACAAGAATATCGCGCTGATGTATGGGCATCTCTCGACCGCGCCGTCGTCGTTCCTGCGCGAGATGCTGATCTACACGTACACAAAATCCGACGATGCCAACGCGGTGCGCAAGGATTTGGGCGAAGTGTCCGGCATCAAGATGCGCCGGCTCGTCTTTAATCTCTCCAAGAAGGGCGGCTTCTTCCAAGAGATGAAGTGGTTCTCCGAGAAGCACATCGAGCATCGCATGGAGAACTGCACGGTGACACGCACGCAGGCGATCGGCTCCGGCGAAGCGTGTCTCGTCAACCGCAACGACCCGATGCATGACTCTGTGCCGTACTTACGCAACGCACTGAAGAACGACACCGACATTCTGCACGAGTATTTCGTGCCGCGTGACAAGCTCGTTCCGTTCATCGACGCGATGCGCGACGTGCTGCTCGCGAATAAGACGAACTTGCTCAACGCGTCGGTGCGCGTCGTCGATCAGGAAGACAACTTCCTCACCTACGCGCCGCAGCCATCGTTCTCCGTGGTGCTCTACATCAATCAGACGACAGACGATGAGGGCAACGCGAAGATGCGCAAAGTGACGCAGGAGCTGATCGATCTGACACAGCGTTTCGGCGGCCGCTACTTCCTGCCGTATCAGCTGTATGCGAGCCCGCAGCAGCTGCAGGCCGCGTATCCGCAAGTGCACGATTTCTTCGCCGCGAAGCGAAAGTACGATCCGAACGGCATGTTCCGGAACACGTTCTCGGAAAAATACGCGGCCGCGGTGGAAAAGTAGCTAGCGCAGCGCGACGCGTTTCTGCCCCGTGCAACCTTCCGCAATACGCGCGTCGAGCACCAGCAACGCGCCGGCAGCGTAGAGTTTGCGGATGAAATCCGGTGCGTCGGAGCGCGCGACGACAACCCTATCGCCGAGCTGAATGAAGCGTCCGTCGGCCGCCGTCACCGCCGCAAGCGCCTGCCCGCTCAACCCGAAAACCGCGACAGATGTGCCGGCAGGTGCGACGAACGACATCGCGGCCGCAATCGCAGTCCAGGCGGCGAGGAAGGCCGCCCCGACTAACGCTGCTGTCGTGATCGTTCGCATCACGCCTCAGTAATCGTAGAAGTGTTCGACGTCGGCGCCGGCCTTTTCGAACTCGCGCACGGCCTCGCCCATCTGCGGCACTTTAACATCGAAACCGGCGCGGCGGAATCCGGGCTTGGAGACGAGCGGCTGCGAGAATAGCTCGCGCACGCCTTCCACCTTCGGTGCCGCGCCGTCCTTCAGCACGGCCGTCATCAGAATATCGTCGTTGCCGCCGATCTCGGCGATAATCTCGCCGTCGCGGCCGAGCTGCTTCACGATATCGGTGAACGCCTTGTAGCGCGGGATGACGATCAGCTCATGCGCGCTGTCGAGCGCACGCCAGCGCTTGATGCGCTGCTCCTTCTGATAGCTGTCGCGCGAAAGATTGTCGACGATCACCATGATGTCCTGCGGCGCCGGATCGCTCGACGCGTCGAGCGCCTTCGCGATCAGCCACGCGTAGCCGATCTTGAAGCCGTAATCGGCCGAAAGCGCGAGCTTGCGTTCGATCGAACGCAGATGGCTCGGCGTCTTTTCGGAGAGTGACCACAAGCCTTTCAGCTTTTCGCCGAACGGGAATTTGTACCACGGCACCGTGTAGAGAAACGCCGCGTATTCCTGCGCGACCTTGCGCGCGTAGATGTCCTCCGGCGTCGGCTGCGAACCGCGGATCCATTCGAACAACCGGCCGATCGTGTTCTCGTACGCAGCCTTGACGGCGAGTTCGGCCGTGTAGCTGACGCCGATCACGTAGACCATCGTCTTCACTTCGCCGAGCGGCTCGTGCCGGCCGGCGCCGATGCGATTGATCGTGCAGAAGCTCTTCCAGAAACCCGAGATGTGCTGGAAATACGGGAAGCTGCTCTCGCTCTTGCCGTCGAGGAATTTGCCGAAGTCCTCGAACGAATAGACGATGTACCACTCGGGGAAGGTGAAATACGTCCACGCTTCGTTGCGCGGATACGCGGCTTCCTTGATCAGCGGCAGCGTGCGCAAACCTTGCTGCGCACTCTGCTGCGCCGCGATCGGCGTGCGGCATTGCGACTCGACGAGCGCGACCGGGACAATGCCGACGAGCGCGATCAGCGCGAGGACGATGGCGATGCGCTTCAACCAGCGCCGCTTCTTTTTCGGCTCAGGCATGACGGACTTGCGGAACGCGCGGTGAGAGAACAAAGCCGATCAGGATAGCGACACCGCCGAGCAAGAGATGCGGCGCATTGGCGAAGAAGCGCGTCGCGAGCGGCAGATCGCGCACGCCCGCGATGAAGATGCCGAAGTCGAGATAGCCGCTGCCGGTGAGCAGGCCGAGCACGCCGTCGGCGAAATACATGACGCCGAACAGGCGGAAGAAAAGATCGGAAGCGTTGCGCGATGTCATCGCGGCAATCGCGGCCCAGATCAGCGAGACGAGATGCAGGCCGTCGCCGTACCAGGTGCGGGCGAAGAGACCGAAGATCAGATTGTTTTGGTCGATGAAAGCCGGCACGTAACCGATCGCGATGACGAAGGCGAGCGCGGCCGCATAGCCCCAGGCCAACAATCTGATGAGGTCCACGTCACGTCTCCCGAATCTGTTGAGTATTCTGGCTACAATAGATGACCGCCGCTTGGCGGCGAATTGGCAAAGATCAGATTGTGCGCAGAAATCGCGGTTAGTTCATCGCGAGGCGTAGCATGGTGCCGAGGGCGAGGATGCCCGCAACGGCAAGCATGGCGTAACGCAGGAACGAGGAGCCTTCGCCGGAGGGCGATTGCGTCGCGGCAGCGGGCGCTGCCACGGTGTCGGGCGTTGCCGCATAAGCCGCGCCCGTGTTGGAGCTCGGCGTCGGACCGCCGGTCATCTGCGCGGCGACGCGGGCGCGCTGTTCCGCCGTCATGGTCGGCGCAGGACTCGGTGGCGCCTTGATAACCTTTGTCTGCACCGGCGTGCTGGCGACGGCTGCAGTCGCGGCGGGCGGCGTTGCGGCAGGCGGTGTCGGTGCGGCAGCAGTCGCGGGATTTGCCGAGGCGGCGGTGGCAGCAGACTCTGCCGGCGTATTCGTGCCGCCGAAGGTCGACATCACGGCGTCTTCGGTCGTCGTCGGCAACGGCAGCGCGGAGATAGCGGCCGGCGAGTCGACGACGCGCGGCGCGGACGGCACGAAGCTCGAGCCGATCTTCGGCGTGTTGGGGAGGAACAGCAGAGTTTCCTGGCTGACGCCGTGGACGCGCTGGAAGCCGGCTGCGTCGGTGCCGCGGCGCGGACGGGCGCGCGGTGTCGGCGTATCGGTATCGTTCGACGCAGCGCTGCGCGCTTCGTTGCGGGCCTGGCGGCGTGCCTCACGCTGCTCGGCGCGCGCCTTGCGGCGTTCGGCGCGAGTCGTGCGGAAACTGCCGCGACGCGAATAGCTGCGGCGGCTGAAGCCGCGGCGCGAACGACGCGCCGACGTAGCGTCCGGAGTCCCGATGGACTGACCGTTTTCCGAGTGGGTGATTGCGTAGTCTTTGCAGGAGCCGACGATACGGCCGTCACAGGCGGCAGCAGAGCGCACGCCGACGAGCGCAGCCACGGCCAGCGCCCCCGCCAAAATCAAAGATCGAAAGCCTAGCTTGACGGTCCCTTGTCGGACACGAAGCATTGGTCCCCTCGTACGCGATACACCCACCAGCATCCAGCGCTTCAAAGTTGACGTCAACTTGGCGAGAACGCGGCATTTAAAACTTCTGTGACTTAGACTTTCGAGTAAGGGTGCGATTGCCCCTGATAGTCTTTCACAGTTTGAACCGCCCCGGCCTCGTCGAGGTAAGACGGTCCAATAGGTGATTTCCCGAAACCACCCGGAATGTCAAGCACATAGGTCGGCTGGCATAGTCCGGACACGCGTCCGTGAAGCTGCCGGACCAGCTCCTGGCCCTCTTTTATCGTGATACGGAAGTGCCCGGTGCCGGGTGCCAGATCGGGGTGGTGCAAATAATAGGGTTTGACCCGGGATTCGACGAAAGCCCGCATCAAATCGGCCAAAACCTCCACGGAATCGTTCACACCGCGCAGCAGGACCGACTGGCTCAGCAGCGGGATTCCGGCGTCTGCCAGGCGGCCGAGGGCGCCTCGCGCTGGCTCGGTTAACTCTCTGGCGTGATTGGCGTGCAGCACCAAGTACGTCGTGGCGCCCGGTGCTTTCAGCGCCCGCACCATGGCGGGCGTGACGCGTTCGGGCGCGACGGAAGGTATGCGCGTGTGAAGGCGGACGATCTTCACATGAGGTATCGCGGCGATTTGCTTGATCACGGCGGCAAGGCGCCGCGGCGCCATCACGAGCGGATCGCCGCCGGTGAGTATCACTTCCCAGATCTCGGGACGTGCGCGCACATAATCGAGCGCGGCCGAGATCTCGCTGTCGCTCAGCGCTTTCTTGCCGGGCCCGACCATCTCGCGACGGAAGCAAAAGCGGCAATAGACCGCGCAGACGTTGACGAGCTTGAGCAGCACGCGATCCGGATAGCGGTGTACGATGCCTTTGACGGGCGTGTGCGCGTCGTCGCCGATCGGGTCGGCGTGTTCGTCGTCCGTGATGGTGAGTTCGGCGAAGTCCGGCACGAACTGGCGCGCGATCGGGTCGGCCGCGTCAGTACGATCAATCAGCTCCGTCATCGCCGGGGTAATCGCCGCCGCGTAACGCTCGCCGACGCGCGCGAGATCGTCGCGCCGCTCGCGCGGCGCAAGGCCGGACGAGACCAGCTCATCGGCTGATCGCAACGTCTTCTCGGCAATGTCGTGCATCGGCGGGGGTTTAAGTCACCGGACCACGGGTGTCCAGATCACCTGCTCGATGTCGGTCGCGCCGGCCGCGAGCATGACCAAGCGGTCAAAGCCGAGCGCGCTGCCGGACGCCTGCGGCATCGAGCCCAGCGCTGCAATGAAATCCTCGTCGATCGGGTAACGCTCGCCGTAGACACGCTCTTTCTCGTCCATCTCGGCGATGAAGCGGCGTCGCTGCTCGGCCGGGTCGGTCAATTCGCCGAACGCGTTGGCGAGTTCGACGCCGCAGACATAGAGCTCGAACCGCTCGGCGACGCGCGGATCGCGCGGGCTGGGGCGCGCGAGCGCTGCCTCGGAAACAGGGTATTCGCAGAGGATCGTGGCGCGGCCGATGCCAAGCTTTGGCTCGATCTTCTCGACCAGCACGCGGCTGAAGACATCCGCCCAGGTGTCGTCGGCGGCGACGCGGATGCCGCGCGCATTCGCGGATGCAGCCAGCGCATCGCGATCTGTCGCATCGGGGCTCACGGCCGCGAGCAGATCGATGCCGGCGTAACGATCGAACGCTTCGGCCAGCGTCACGCGCTCCGGCTCGGCAAGAGGGTCCGCCGCCAAACCCCGCCAGCTGAACGACTTCGTCCCGGCCGCCTCCGCCGCCAAACGAAGCAAAGCGGTGCAGTCCGTCATCAGCGCCTCGTATGTCTCGCCGGCGCGGTACCATTCCAGCATCGTGAATTCGGGGTGATGCAGCGCTCCCCGCTCGCGATTGCGAAAGACCCGGGCGAAGTCGAAGATCCGCTTTTCTCCCGCCGCGAGCAGCTTCTTGCAGGCGAATTCCGGCGAGGTACGCAGATACAGCCGCTCCGCTTGACCATCCGGCCCAAGCTTTTCGGTAGCAAACCCGTGCAGGTGCGCCTCATTGCCGGGAGAACGCTGGAGGATACCGCCCTCAACCTCGGTGAAGCCGTCCGCCCAGAAAAACTGCCGGAGTGCTGCTTTGATGCGCCCGCGCGCAGCCAAAAACGGCCGGCGGTCGGCGTGGACATGCGGGGACCACCAGGGCGAGGCTTCTGTCACGCTTTTCTCCGGCAAGGAAAGGGCTGGCGAACAGCCACACAATCGTTATGTTGCGCGCCAAATCAACCGCGGCCTTCACGGCTGCAGCAACCGCCAAGGCATTCCGTGAAAGTCATCGCCTCTTCGCTCCGCAAGAACAACATCGTCGACATCGACGGTCGGCTCTACGCGATCCTCGTCGCCAACAATATCCATCCGGGTAAGGGCACGCCGGTCACGCAGCTCGACATGCGACGCCTGTCGGACGGCGTGAAGGTCTCGGAACGCTACCGCACGACCGAAATGGTCGAGCGCGCCACCGTCGAGGATCGTGACCACACGTTCCTGTACAACGATGGCGAAGGCTATCACTTCATGAACATCGAGAACTACGACCAGATCACGGTGCAGGAAGACCTCATCGGCGAGCAGGCCGCGTATCTCGCGCCGGAAATGAAGGTCATTCTGTCGATGCACGAAGGCAATGCGGTCGGCATCGAACTGCCGGCGCGTGTGACGCTCGAAGTTACCGACACAGAGCCGGCGCTGAAGGGCCAGACGGCATCGTCGTCCTACAAGCCCGCGATGCTGTCGAACGGCGTGCGCACGAACGTTCCGCCGCACATCGCGCCGGGCACCCGGATCGTCGTCATGACGGTGGACGGTTCCTACGTCGAGCGCGCCAAAGACTAACCAGATTGCGAGCCGATGGGCCTGATCCGCTTCATCTTCCGCGTCGTCGGCTTCGTCCTCTTGGTGGCGGCGTTCGTCGCCTTGATCTACGACGGCACCAAGACGCTCGCGGGCACGACCGTGATGATTACGCCGGTCGACGTGACGTGGACGAACGTCCACCCGTCCAGTCTCGAAGCCATGCAGGCCAAGCTGAAGGCCAATCTCCCCGCCTCCGCGCTCGAGCTGGTGAATGCGTATTTCTTCAAGGCGCCGGCCTCGCTCCTGCTCGGCATTCTGGGCGCGCTGTTGTTGCTGCTCGGCCGCAAGCCGAAACCGCTGATCGGCTACGCGCGGGAGTAACAAAATCCCTCCCCGTGCGTATTGCCTTCGCGGCCCCTATATTAGGGCCAACCCATAGAACGGAGGCGTTATGTTCTTCTTCAAGAAATCCTCCTCGATCCCGAGCGCGAACGAAGCCCTGCCAGGCCGCGCCAATCCGATCCCGACCGCCGAGATCCACGACATCAACGGCAATCCGCTAAAGGGGCCGTATCCCGAAGGCAGCGAGATGGCGATGTTCGGCTTCGGCTGCTTCTGGGGCGCGGAGCGGAAATACTGGGAACTCGGCGACGGCATCTTCATCACGGCCGTCGGCTATGCGGCCGGCTCGACGCCGAACCCGACTTACGAGGAAGTCTGCAGCGGCATGACCGGGCACAACGAAGTCGTCTTCGTCGTGTTCGATCCGAAGACGATTTCCTACGAGCGGCTGCTCAAGACTTTCTGGGAAAACCACGACCCGACGCAAGGCATGCGTCAGGGCAACGACGTCGGCACGCAGTATCGCTCGGGCATCTATACATTCTCGCCGGAGCAGAAGGCCGCCGCCGAAGCTTCTAAGGCCGTGTTCCAAAAGGTGCTGACCGAACGCCGCTATGGCGCCATCACCACCGAGATCATCGACGCGCCGAAGTTCTACTTCGCGGAAGATTATCACCAGCAGTATCTGGCGAAGAATCCGCGCGGCTATTGCGGTCTCGGCGGCACCGGCGCGGTTTGTCCGATCGGGCTGGCTAAAGCCAGCTGACGGGCTCGCCAAAGCGAGCTGAGCTTATCTTACGCCAATGAACGTGGCCGCCCGGGAGGGCGGCCATTTTCGTTGCGCGGGGCTCTACCCCATCACGCTCGCCTGTGGCATGTGAGACGGCAACAACCGGGGACCAGCTGTGCCAACATCCAAGCCGAAAACCGAGGAGAAGGCGCCTCTCGCCGAGACCATCATCGAGGTGCTGATCTTCAACAGCCGCTGGTTAATGGCGCCGTTCTATGTCGGGTTAATCGCGACGCTGTTCCTGCTGTTCATCAAATTCGCCGCGCTGCTGTTCGGCTACATCGTCAACATCAACGGCATGACGGACTCGGACGTCATCCTCGCAGTGCTGACGCTGATCGATCTCGCCTTCACGGGCAATCTCGTGCTCATCGTGATCTTCTCGGGCTACGAGAATTTCGTCTCTAAGATCAACACGGGCGATCACGACCGCCCGGATTGGATGACCAAGGTCGACTTCTCGGGTCTCAAGCAGAAGCTCATCACGTCGATCGTCGCGATCTCAGCGATCCAGGTGCTGAAGGCTTTCATGAACATCGACAAATACGGCGGCGACAACACCAAGCTCGGTTGGCTGGTCGGTATTCACATCGTCTTCGTCATCTCGATGTTGGTGCTCGCCATGTCCGATCGCTTGAGCGCGGGCGATAAATCCCCGGCCGAGCACATGGACAAAGCCTCCAAGAAATAATCCGGACCAAAAACAACAAGAAGAAGGAAACGTCCCATGAAAATCGTAGCGTTCGTTGAGAACGGCGCGCGCCATCTCGGCATCATCGAAGGCGACCAAGTCGTCGATCTCCAGGCCGCGGACTCGCGCGTGCCGGACGACTTTCCGGCAATTCTCGCGGCCGGCGATATGGGGCGCCTTGGCGACGTTGCGAAGAACGCTCCCGCAAGCGCGCGCCGTCCGCTCGCCGGCATCAAGTATGCGCTGCCGGTGGCGAAGCCCGGCAAGATCATCTGCCTCGGCCTCAATTATTTGGAGCATGCGAAGGAAGGCGGCCATCAGCGGCCGCAGCATCCGTCGATTTTCCTGCGCGTCACGACATCGTTGACGGCACACGAAGCGCCGATCGTGCGCCCGCAGGCGTCCGTCACGCTCGACTACGAATGCGAGCTGGTGCTCGTCGTCGGCAAGCGCATGCGCCATGCGACAAAGTCGAATGCGCTGTCCTGCGTTGCGGGTTACTCGTGCTTCAACGACGGCTCTGTGCGCGAATTCCAGCGCCGCACGTCGCAGTGGGACTACGGCAAGAATTTTGACAAAACCGGCGGCTTCGGCCCTTGGTTCGTTTCCGCCGACGAGCTGCCGCCCGGCGCCAAGGGCCTCAAGATCGAGACGCGTCTCAACGGCAACGTCATGCAGTCCGACAACACGTCGAACATGATGTTCCCGATCATCGAAACGATCGTCGACGTGACGCAAGGCATGACGCTCGAGCCCGGCGATCTCATCGTCACCGGCACGCCGTCTGGCGTTGGCCATGCGCGCAAGCCGCCGGTGTGGATGAAGGGCGGCGACACCGTCGAGATCGATATCGAGGGCGTCGGCGTTCTGCGCAATCCGGTCGTCGACGAGGTCTAGGCCGCTGCCGGCGCGGCTTTGGCCGCGCCACCGCAGGCCGGGCCGACGATGCGCGTCGCGCCGATCCATAGGATCAGCGCGAGTGCCGCGATGGCGGCGAGCGCAAAGAACGCAGTCGCATAATTCACGCGCTCCGCGATGAAGCCCGCGAAGGCCGGGCTGGTCGCGGCGCCGACACCTTGCATCGTCATCACGGCGCCGAGCCCGACATTGACGTTGCCGGTGCCTTTGAGAATGCGCGCGGTGAGACCGGGCGTCGCAACGCCGAGCAATCCGGCACCGACACCGTCGAGCATCTGGACGGGTATCAAGCCCCACGAGTCCGAGATCGTCGCGGCAAGCACGCCGCGCAGCGGCAGCGACGCCAGTGCAAGCACAAAGACGATCCAGTAACCGCGCGTTTCCGCAAGGCGTGCGGCGAGCAACGCCATCGGAATCATCGTCAGCTGCGCGACGACCACCGTCGCGGCCGTGAACGCACTCGGGTCACCGGCGCCGCGCGCGACCAGCGCCTGGCCGAGAAGCGGCAGCATCGCGGCGTTGCCGAGATGAAAGAGCATCAACGTCACGGCGAGGATGATGAGCGGCGCATTGGTCAGCAGTGCCGCGTAGCTCGTCGCCTGTCCGGTGTCGGAGGTGTCGCCCTCGGCCTTTTCGGCCGCGCCACGCGCCGCGACGTGATCGATGTCCTCAGGCTTGATCGTCAGCACGGCGATGATCGCGAAGAAGGCCATGCCGGCCATGAAGTAGAAGATAGCGGCGAGCCCGAAAAAATATCCGGCGGCGCCGCCCGCGACTGCCGCGAAAACGTTGCCGGCGTGGTTGAAGGCTTCGTTGCGGCCGAGCTGGTGCGCGAAACCGGTTTGCTTGACGAGGCCGAGCGTCAGTCCCGCAATCGCCGGAACGACCACCGCGCCCGCGATGCCGGTGACGGCCTGCGTCGCCACCGTGACCGGAAAGGTCGGCGCGAACAGCGTGATCATCGACGCAACGATGATCGCGATGGACGCCACCACCATGATGGCGCGTTTCGCGGTCGTGGAATCGACCAAAGCACCGAGCGGTGTCGTCGCGATCATCCCGGCATAGCCGCCGAGCGTCATGACGAGCCCGATCTCGGCGGGCGACCAGCCCTTCTGCTGCAGGAAGACGCCGAGGAACGGCCCGAGGCCGTCCCGCACGTCGGCCATGAAGAAATTGAGCCCGTTGAGCGACTGAATCGAATTCATGGAAATGGCTTATCGCAATGAGGTGAGCCGCCCCGCCCAACGCGCGGCGTGAAATTTAAGTTCCAGCCTATAGGGGGCCTTTAAAGACAAAGAAAGCGCCGGCAGCGATGAAGGCAAAGCCGACGACGTGGTTCAGCGTGATCGCTTCCTTCAGGTAGAAGACCGAGAAGATCGCGAAGACGATCAGCGTGATCACCTCCTGCATCGTCTTGAGCTGCGCGGTCGAATAGACGGCGCTGCCGAAGCGGTTGGCCGGGACGGCCAGGCAATACTCGACGAAAGCGATCGCCCAACTCGCAATGATTGCAATGAACAGAGGGGACGACTTGTACTTGAGGTGGCCGTACCACGCGAAGGTCATAAAGACGTTCGAGGCGATCAGCAGCAGAATCGGCGTGACGTATTGGGAAATGGGCATGGCGGCTCCAGACCAAAACAGGACTATCCGGAACCTCTTGGATTTCGGATTGCGCCGCGTCAACGCCGCAAACAAAAAAGCGCTCCCGTGGGAGCGCTTAAAGTTTAAAGGCTATGTGGCTCCTTACGCGGCGGCGCCGACCGCGCGCGTACCTTCACGGATCTCGTTCAGAAGCTTGAGGCGGTTCTCGCGGAGTTCGCCCGGCGCATGCGCATCCACGCGTGCGTTGCGCAGGAACGCCGCGAGCAGCGGACCCAGCGCCGCGATGGCGTGCAAAGCCTGCTGGAAGTCGTCGGTCTCCATCGCCTTGTCGGCTTCCTGCCGCGCCAGCACGAGCGCGATAGCGAGTTCACGCTCTTCCTTCAGGACGTAAAGGCTCGGGTTCGGCTTGCCGCGATAATCGCGCCCGTCGCGCGACTCTTCGCCGGCCAGCACTTCGTCGGCCTGCTCGACGTTGTCGAGAAAGGTCGCAGCTTCAGGCGTCGAGAAAAAGTCGCGGATCGCCGCCGCCAATCGGCGCGACGTATCGCTCGCCGCTTTGACGCGGCCCGCATGCGCCGCGTCCGCAAATTCCATCGCCGATACTTGCCGCTCGTTCATGTGTAAGGCCCCAGAAAAAATGAGTTAAAACTGAATGAGCCGGAGCATCGCCCGGCGGGGTCTTACAATGCGTTGCCGCCGCGCCGGCAATTTTAGCGACATTGCGGGCGGCTAATAATACCGCTGTTCACCCGGCGATCTTCGAGAAATCGGCCACCGCGCGGGTGGCTTCGCGGATTTCATTGAGCAATTTCAAACGGTTCTCGCGCCGGTCCGACATATCGACGTTGACCGTCACCTTGTCGAAGAAGGCGTCGACGAATGGCCGCAGCGTCGCGATTGCATGCATGGCCTGCTCGAACTGCTCGGCTGCCACCGCCTTCGCGGCCTCATCCCGGACCAGCACGATCGAGGTCGCGAGTTCACGCTCCTCCTTCGATAGATAGAGCGAGGGGTCTGGTTTGCCCTTGTAGGCCTTGCCGTCCTTCTTCTCCTCGATGGCGAGAATGTTCGACGCGCGCTTCACGCCGGCGAGCAGGTTCTTGCCGTCCTCAGTCGCGAGGAATTTCGCCAACGCATCGACGCGTCGCGTGATGAGCAAGAGATCGTCCTGCGTTCCGTGCGTGCGCGACGGGCTCCCACCCTCCCCTGGAGGGGGAGGGTCGGCACGCAGTGCCGGGGTGGGGTGATCTTCCGGCGCGCTTCGCGCGTCACCCCCACCCGACGGCTTCGCCGTCGACCTCCCCCCTCCAGGGGGAGGTGAAGAGGCGCCGAGTGCAAGGACAGCATCGACGAGATCGTGACGCGCGCCTTGATCGCGAAGCTGGACTTTCAGGCGGTCGTGGAAGAAGGCGAGCAAATCCGGATCGCGCACGAGCGTGAGCAGATTCAGATTGAGTTTGTTCTCGAGCACCAACCTGATCACACCCAACGCCGCACGACGCAACGCGTAAGGATCCTTCGAACCGGTCGGCTTTTCGTCGATCGCCCAGAAACCGACGAGCGTGTCGATCTTGTCGGCGAGGGCGACCGCGATCGCGACCTTGTCGGTCGGCACGCGGTCGGACGGGCCTTGCGGCTTGTAGTGATCCTCGCAGGCGATCGCGACTGACGCGTTCTCGCTCTGCTTCTCGGCGTAGTATTTTCCCATCAGGCCTTGCAGCTCGGGGAATTCGCCGACGACTTCCGTCATCAGATCGGCTTTGCACAGCTCGGCCGCGCGTTCGGCCAAATCAGCGTCGGCGCCGACGAGCGGCGCGATCTCGCGTGCGAGTTTCTTGATGCGATCGATACGTTCGCCTTGCGTGCCGAGCTTCTCGTGGAAGACGATGTTGAGCGCGCGCAGTTTGGCGAGACGCTGATCGAGCGGCTTGCCCTTGTCTTCGTAGCCCGGCAGCGGTTTCTGGTCGGTCTCCCAGAAATACAGCGCGTCCGACAAACGCGCGCGGATGACGCGCTCGTTGCCGGCGATGATTTTCGTGCCGCCGTCTTCGGCTTCGGTGTTCGCGATGAGAATGAACTTCGGCGCCAGCGTTCCGGTTTTCGGATCGCGCAGCACGAAGCATTTCTGATTGTTGCGGATCGTCGTGCGGATGACTTCCGGCGGAATGGTCAGGAACGATTGCTCGAACGAGCCCATCAGCACGACGGGCCATTCGACGAGGCCACCGGCTTCGGCGAGCACGCCCGCATCTTCGATCAGCTCGAAGCCTTGCGCGAATGCAAGATTCTTCGCGTCGGCCTGGATGATCTCCTGGCGGCGCGCCGGATCGAGCACGACCTTCGCGGCTTCAAGCTTTGCCGTGTAGTCGTCGAGGCGCTTCACCGCGAAGGCGTCCGGCGCGAGGAAGCGATGGCCGCGCGTCACATTGCCGGCGACGATGCCGCCGATCTCGAACTTCACGATGTCCGGCTCTTCGGTCTCGGGACCGAAAGTCGCGACGATGGAATGCAGCGGACGCACCCAAGTGAGCGCGCCCGGCTCTGCCGACGCTGCGCCCCAGCGCATCTGCTTCGGCCACGGAAAGGTGCGGATCACCTCCGGCACGATCTCGGCGATAACCTGGATCGCGTCGCGGCCCGGCTTGTCGATGCGCGCGACGTAGAAGTCGCCCTTCTTGTCCGGCTGCACCACGGCCTGATCGATGCTCGCGAGGCCGGCGCTCTTGAGGAATCCCTCGATCGCCTTCTCGGGCGCGCCGACGCGCGGCCCTTTCTTTTCTTCCTTCACGTCGGGCTGGCGCACGGGAAGCCCTTGCACCCACAGCGCGAGACGGCGCGGCGTGACGAACGCTTTCGCACCCTCGTAGACGAGCCCGGCGTCGACCAGCCGGTCGGTCACGCCCTTGCGGAAATCCTCCGCCGCCTTCGCCTGCATGCGGGCCGGAATTTCCTCGGAGAAAAGCTCAAGCAGAAGATCGGGCATGGCGCTATTCGCGTTCCGTGAGGGGCGCAGAGCAGTTGCGCTCCCCTCCACCCGAAGCCGAGCGCAGCTCGGCTGACGGTGGGGAGGGGTTGGGGGTGGGGGGCGCTTTAACGGCCGTGGCCGACAAAGCAGCAGCAATGACTGCGAGCACGCCGTCTAAATTGCCGCTGACTTCGTTGTTCCAAAAGCGGAGGACTCGATATCCATGCGCAGACATGTACGCATCACGTAGGCCGTCGCGCGCTACTTGCGTCGCATGCTGTCCGCCGTCCAACTCAATCACAAGCCGATGCGTATGGCAGGCAAAGTCCGCGAAATATGAGCCGAGTGTTGCCTGGCGACGAAAATGCGCGTCGGGTCGACGGCGCAGATGCTGCCACAGCTTTCGCTCCGCTGCGGTCATGTCCCGGCGCAAACGGCGCGCGCGCGGCACTCGCAAATCTCGTGACATTGGAGAATGCCTGCTCCCCACAGTAGAAGTGCCCCCCACCCCCGACCCCTCCCCACCATTCGCTTTGCGAATGGGTGGAGGGGAGCACGCTGCGGCTCGATGCGGGGTCAGAGTGATCATCACGCTCCACCGCCGGCGGTCGCGAGCCAGGCGCCGCCGCACGCTTTCGCGAGTTCGCGGACGCGCAGGATGTAGCTTTGGCGTTCGGTCACCGAGATCACGCCGCGCGCATCGAGCAGGTTGAACGCGTGGCTGGCCTTGATGCATTGATCGAAGGCGGGCAGCGCCATCTGGTGGCGCGTCTTGGCGTCGTCGTGCCAACCGGCCGCGAGATATTTCTGGCAGGCCGCTTCGGCCATGCGGAACTGCTCGAACAGCATGCCGACATCAGCGTGTTCGAAATTGTGCCGCGAGTATTCTTGCTCGGCCTGCAGGAAGACGTCGCCGTAAGTCACCTTGTCGGCGCCGTCGCGGCCGTTGAAATTGAGGTCGTAGACGTTGTCGACGCCCTGCACATACATCGCGAGGCGCTCGAGACCGTAGGTCAATTCACCCGCGACCGGCGCGCATTCGAAACCGGCGACCTGCTGGAAGTAGGTGAACTGCGAGACTTCCATGCCGTCGCACCAGCATTCCCAGCCGAGGCCCCAGGCGCCGAGCGTCGGGCTCTCCCAGTCGTCCTCGACGAAGCGGATGTCGTGGAGCTTCGGATCGATGCCGATCGCGTAGAGCGAGTTCAGGTAAAGGTCCTGCAGGTCCGGCGGCGAGGGTTTTAGGATCACCTGGTACTGGTAATAGTGCTGCAGGCGGTTCGGGTTCTCGCCGTAGCGGCCGTCCTTCGGGCGGCGCGACGGTTGAACGTAAGCGGCCTTCCACGGCTTCGGGCCGAGCGCGCGCAACGTCGTCGCGGGGTGGAAGGTGCCGGCACCCATTTCCATGTCGTACGGCTGGAGAATCACGCAGCCCTGTTCGGCCCAGTAGCGCTGCAGCGCCAACAGGAAGCCTTGGAAGGACCGCTTCGGGTCCATATGCGGCGCAAGTTCAGCCATTGCGGGGAGCCGTTTGGTTTCGGTGGCGCACTGGTACTGACCCGGGACCTAGCGGTCAAGAACGCCAAGCTTCCCGCCCGAGGCAGGCTAAAGGCTTGATAAATCTCGGCCGAAGGGCGCCGACACAAAAAACTTCGCCCCGGATGTCCGGATCGGCTTGCCGTTACCGTCTTGAAATATGCGGGACATCACCCGGAAACACGCGGCCGTTAATTTCGCACTCAAGTTGAACCTGTTGGGCGCGGTCAACGACTGAAGGTCAGGACGGAGAAAACAAATGCTCGAACTTCAGCTCATCGGCTTCGCTGGTTTTGCCCTCTTCTTCGCGGCCCTGCTCTCGGGCACCCGCGTTCCCAACCGCTCGTAACCGCAACGATCCGCCGCCATAACGGTCGTCATGACCCGCTTCATGCGGGCCATCCACGTCTTCCGTGAAAACTTAAAGGCTATTCCGGCCGGTAAACGCCGGCCTGATCGCGGCGCAGCTTCACGCGCACCGGCTTCGGCTCGCCCTTCGCCTCGGGATGCAGTTCGGCATTGATCCGGTCGGTCTCGCGCGCGATCCACTTGATGGCCGCGAATGCGCCGACGGCTCCAATCATCCAAAATACAACAGGCGGCATGGCGGCCTCGTCGTTGGGGCGTCACAGCGACGCGGAACGTCAGCGATTCTACCCTGATTTGCGGCACAATTGCAGCGAAGAAATTCAGAGCCCGTAGCGCGCCCAAAGTGCCCGCTCGTCCAGCGTCGCGACGATATCGCCCGCGACCCCTGCCCCGATCCCGTCCAGCGCGCTCGACACGCCGCCCGGCGCACGGCCAAGCAGACTGCGCGGCGGCGTGATCAGCGGCATCTCGACCTTGTCGCCGAAGCGCTCGCGCAGCGTCGAGCGGATATCGCCGAGGCCATCGATGAGACCGAGGCCAAGCGCAGTGCGGCCGGTCCAATATTCGCCCGTGAAGAGGTCTTCGCTCGGCGCGAGGCGGGCGCCGCGGCTGTCCTTCACGAGGCCGATGAAACCGTCGTGGATTTCCTGCTGGATCGCTTTGAGGCGGCGCACATCGTCCGGCTTCTCGGGCAGGAAGGGATCGAGCATCGCCTTATTCTCACCAGAGGTGTAGAGGCGGCGCTCGACGCCGATCTTCTCGAGCAGCTTGTAAGCGCCGAACGAGCCGCCGACGACGCCGATCGAGCCGACGATGGAGTTCGGGTCCGCGATGATTTCGTCGGCCGCGCAGGCGATCATGTAGCCGCCGGAGGCCGCGACATCCTCGACGAAGGCGATGACCTTCAACTGCTTCTCTTCCGCAAGCGCGCGGATGCGCGTGAAGATGAGATGCGACTGCGTCGCCGAGCCGCCTGGCGAGTTAATGACCAGTGCGACAGCTTTGGCACCCTTCACGGAGAACGCGCGATCCAAGACTTTGGCGACGCCGGAGATCGAAAGCCCCGGCCGCAATGGCCCCGAAATGCCGATGGCGCCTGAGAGCTTGACGACAGGCACGCGCGCAATGTCGGAACGAAAGCGGCGCGGCAGCACGCCGCGCAGGGTTTTGATGGCTTGGTCGGTGAGCGAGGTTTCAGTCATGCGATCTCTCACCTATGCGTTCGGTAGCGGGCCGCCAAGGGCAGCGGACGGAATGTCGCGCTAAAGGGCAAGCGCCGCCGCATCGCGCACAACGCGTTCGCTCTCGGCTGTCGGCTTGCCGTCGGGGCCATTCAACCGCAGCGGCGGGAGCATCTTCCGCGAGGGCGCGGCACCTTTACGCGCGGAGACCAGAACGAGCGTCGCAACGCCCGGCCTCGTCTCGACCGGCAGCACGCGTGTATCGCCGAAAGCGCTTGTGAGCGCCGCGTGAACGGCGTCCAAGCCATCGGCGCGCCAGATGAGCGTGAGCGTGCCGTTCTGCGTCAGAACGCGCGCGGCGGCATCGCACCAAGCTTGCAGCAGTCCATCGGCCGCCATGTGCGCGGATGCACGTCCCGCATGCGGCGACGCCCGGTGGCGCTGCGGATCGTTGTAAGGCGGGTTCATCATCACGTGAGTGGCGGCGGGCATAGCGGCTTGCGTCACGTCGCCATGCAGGACCGCAATACGACCCGCGAGATCGTTGCGCTCGGCATTCTGCCCTGCCAACGCACACAGCGTCTGGTCGATCTCGACGAGTGTCACACGCGCTCCCGGCACACGCCGGGCGAGTGCGAGACCGGCGAGGCCAACGCCCGCGCCGAATTCGACCACATGATCGCCCGCGCCGGCGGACGTCGCCGCAGCCAGGAGCACCGCGTCATGGCCGAAGCGATGGCCGCGTTTGGGCTGGAGAAGACGCAAACGGCCGCCGAGGGCGGCGTCGTCCGTAACGCCCTCAGGCGCCGTCATCAGGGCGCAGTTCGTGCGCGAGCCCGGCGTCGCTGAGAACCTGCCGCGCGGTCCGCAGATGCTCCTCGGGCACCAGAACACGGCGCTGGAGGATGCCGATCGAGCCCTCGAGCACGCTCATATTCTGGTCCAGCATCACGTGCGGGATGTTGGCGCCATTGAGCAATGCCCCAATTGCGGACAGCAAAACCGGATCATTCGCGCGGACGAGTTCCTTCATGCGGCGAAGATGGCCGGAAACCATGCGTGACGCAAACCGGCACGGCGGAACCGGCAACTCTTGTTTGCAGCGCATGCCCCCTCTAAATTGAGCCGAAGCCACCCGGAGTTAAGCTTTTGGCCGTCGTCGTTCCGTTCGAGTCCCAGCCCACCCCCTCCATCGATCGCTTGGTCGGCCTTTGCCGCGCCGATATGGAGCGGGTCAACGCGATGATCCTGTCGCGCACCGGCTCCGAAGTGACGATGATTCCGGAAGTCGCGAACCACCTGATCTCGTCCGGCGGCAAGCGCCTGCGCCCGATGCTGACGCTTGCGATGGCGCAGCTCGCCGGCTACGCGGGCGACGGCCATATCAAGCTCGCGGCCGCCGTCGAGTTCATGCACACCGCAACGCTGCTGCACGACGATGTCGTCGACGAGAGCGAGATGCGGCGCGGACGCAAAGCCGCGCGCATGCTATGGGGTAACGAGGCGAGCGTTCTAGTCGGCGACTTCCTGCTCGGCCAAGCCTTCCGCATGATGGTCGAAGTCGGCTCGCTCCGATCGCTCGAAATTCTTTCTTCCGCCGCCGCCGTCATCGCGGAAGGCGAAGTGATGCAGCTTGCCGCCGCGAAGAACACTGCGACGACCGAAGACGAATATGTCGCGGTTATTCGCGCCAAGACGGCGGAGCTGTTCGCCGCCGCCTGCGAAGTCGGTCCGGTCATCGCATCGCTATCGAAGGCCGAGCAGACCGCATGCCGCTCCTTCGGCATGAATCTCGGCATCACTTTCCAGCTGATCGACGATGCGCTCGATTACGGCGGTAAAGCCGCGAAGCTCGGCAAGAATGTCGGCGACGATTTCCGCGAAGGCAAAGTCACATTGCCGGTCGTGCTCGCGTTCCGCCGCGGTAGCGAGGAAGAACGCAAGTTCTGGCGCGGCGCGATTGAGAATTCGGAGATCCGCGACGGCGATATTGAACATGCGCTCGCGTTGATGACGAAGCACCGCGCGCTCGACGACACGATCGCGCGCGCGCGCCACTACGGCGCCATCGCGAAGGATGCACTTGCGCTCTTCCCGGACTCCGCGGTGAAAGAGGCATTGGTCGAAACCGTCGACTTCTGCATCGCGCGCTCTCACTAACTCTACACAATAAGAATACGGCCGGCCCTGACGCCGGTTTCTCCTAGCCGGGGGTTATCATGTCCGCACAGCAAGACATCAAGCGCATCACTGCGCCCGACATCCGCGCGCGCAAGGGCGGCGAGCCCATCGTATCGCTCACGGCGTATCACACTCACACGGCGCGGCTTGCTGATCGCCACTGCGACTTCCTCCTCGTCGGCGACTCGCTCGGCATGGTGATGCACGGCATGCAGTCCACCGTACCGGTCACGCTCGATATGATGATCCTGCAGGGCCGCGCCGTGATGCGCGGCTCGCAGCGCGCGCTGGTCGTCGTCGATATGCCGTTCGGCTCTTACGAGGGATCGAAGGAAGTCGCGTTCGACAACGCTGTGCGCATCATGAAGGAAACGGAGTGCGGCGCGATCAAGCTCGAAGGTGGGCGCCGTATGGCGGAGACAATCGCATTTCTCTCCGAGCGCGGCATTCCGGTGATCGCGCATGTCGGCTTGACGCCGCAGGCGATCAACACGCTCGGCAGCTTCAAGGCGCAAGGCCGCAGCGAGACCGAGTGGGACATCATCGAGAACGATGCGAAAGCGACGGCCGAAGCCGGCGCGTTCGCGGTCGTGCTCGAAGCGGTCGCCGAGCCGCTCGCAGTGCGCATCACGCAGAATGTTGCGATCCCGACCATCGGTATCGGCGCAAGCTCGGCCTGCGACGGGCAGATCCTCGTGCTCGAAGACATGCTCGGGCTGTCTGATCGCGTGCCGAAATTCGTCAAGAAATTCGCCGAGATCGGGCCGTCGATCGACGCCGCCGTCGAAGCCTACGCGAAGGAAGTTCGCGCGAGATCGTTCCCGGCCACCGAGCACACTTACGCGATGCGGAAGAAGAGCTGAGGTAGAGCGCAAAACTCTCAACTCGTCATGCCCGGGCTTGACCCGGGCATCCATCCTTCTTCGCAAAGACTTTTTCAAAGTGTGATGGATTGCCGGGTCAAGCCCGGCAATGACGACGTATGTTCTGCCGTCCTTCGGTCAGCGCAGCGTCGTTGCGGTGATCCACCAATCGGGGCGCGCGGTGCGCAGCACCTGCGCGGCGCTGGCGGCGAGCGAGCCGCTGGCGAAAATGCCGAAGCATGTCGCGCCCGAGCCCGACATACGCGCGATCTGACATCCGGCAAGGCCGCTGATCGCCGCAATCGTCTCAGCGATGATCGGTTGGATAGCGACAGCAGGCGCTTCAAGATCGTTCGGCTCGCGATCGATGAAGACTTGAAGCCCACTCGGCGTCAGGTCTTCGGCGATCAGCGCCGGCGTGCCGATCGTCGTGCTGGCGTGCAGTTTCTTGAACACCGCGCCGGTTGCCACCGCGACGCCCGGATTGACGAGCAGCGCCGGCATCGGCGCGAGATCGAGCGGGCGCGAGAGACGATCGCCGATGCCGCGCATGACGCGCGCGCGCGGCTCCATGCAGACCGGGACGTCGGCGCCGGTCGCGACCGCCGCGCTGTACAAGCGTCCATCGTCGAGCGCGATCTCGTTCAGCCGCGCAAGCAGCCGCAATGCTGCCGCCGCGTCGGATGAGCCGCCGCCGAGTCCCGCCGCCACCGGCAAGCGCTTGTCGAGTGTGAAATGTCCGGTGCGCAGATTCTCGACGCGTTCGGCCAATTTGCGCGCAGCCTTGAGAACCAGGTTTTCGCCGCCCTCTCCGGCGGCGACTGCGGTCGGCCCCGTCACGCTGAGCGTCAACGCGTCACCCGGCTCCAGCGCCAGCTTATCGCCGCTGCCGGCGAAGGCCACGACGCTGTCGAGCTCGTGATAGCCGTCGTGCCGGCGGCCCAACACGCGCAGCGTGAGGTTGACCTTGGCGGGCGCCCATTCGGTGAGGGGGGAATTCATCTACGCTTTGTTCGAGGATTAGGCTGAACGCTTATGCCGGGTTTAGCTCTCTAAAAGAAGCCTCAAACTCCGCTCACCCCCGCGAAAGCGGGGGTCCAGTGTCGCGCGCTACAGCGCGCAACGAAAAACCTTTTGACCGTAGATATGGCGCCCTGCCGGGCGCGGCTGGATACCCGCTTTCGCGGGTATGAGCGGAGTTCCGGATTTCTCAGCCGCCGTCGCCGTTCTTCTTCGGCTCTTCGGCCTTCGCGGAGGACGGTGTCTCGCCTTCGACCAGGCCGGACTTGAGCTTCTCCTCGATCTTCTTCAGCTCATCCGGCTCAGGCTTGAGATCGCGCGCGTGCGACCACTGGAAGCGCGCCTCGAGAATACGGCCGACCTTCCAATACGCATCGCCGAGATGGTCGTTGATGGTCGGGTCTTCCGGCTTGAGCTCGACGGCACGTTCGAGATGCTTCGTCGCCTCTTCGAATTCGCCGAGGCGATAGTGCGCCCAGCCAAGCGAGTCGACGATGTATCCGTCATCCGGCCGCTGCTCGACGGCGCGGCGGATCATCTTCATGCCTTCGTCGAGATTCTTGCCGTGGTCGACCCACGAATAGCCGAGATAGTTGAGAACGTACGGCTGCTCAGGGAACAGTTCGAGCGCCTTCTTGAAGTCGGCCTCGGCCTTGTCCCAATCCTTCGCGCGCTCGTGGCACATGCCGCGATAGTAGAAGACCGGCCAGTTCGACTTTTCCGGCGTCTTGATCGCGGCGATGGCCTGGCCATAGACCTGCGCACATTCGGCGAAGGATTTGCGCACGCGCAGAATGTTGCCGAGCGCGACGATGGCTTCGAGGTCCTGCGGATTGGCGGCGATGAGCTTGTTCAGCGCGGCCTTCGCATCGTCGGTGCGCTCGATCGCGTCGTAGTTGACGGCGAGCTGAATGTCCGCGTTACGGCGCAGCGGCGAGTCTTGCGGAATGCGCTCGTAGAACTTGATCGCGACTTCCGGCTTCTTGAGATTTTCGTAAATGTCGGCGAGCGAGAGCAGCGCGAGTGCGTGCTTCGGCTGCAGATAGACCGCGAGCTGCAAATAGACGAGGCCAAGGTCTTCGCCGCCCTGACGGCCGAGCGAGGCGCCGAGGCCGTGCAACGCTTCGGCGGCGCCGGCCTGCACGCTGTCGATCATCGGCGAGAGCTTTTGCCCGGCCTTGATCTCATCCATCGAGTCGACGATCAGCGGATGACGCGGCAGCAGCTTGTCGAACGCCTCAAAGACCTTGAGTGCCTCTTCCTGCGTGCCGTTGCGCGATGTCCAGCGGCCCAATGCTTCGACGGTGCGCAGCGCGTTCGGATCGACCTGATGCGCCTTCTGCAGATACGGGCCGGCTTCCTTGCTGCGGCCCGCCATGTCGAGGATGAGGCCGGAATGCAGATCCTTGAAGATCGAGTACCAATCCGGGCCCTGCATCTTGTCGATCGTCGCGACGGCGGCTTTCGGATCGCCGGAGCCGACCTGCGACCACGCGGTCAGCAAGCCGCTGGTGAGATCGGTGATCGGATCGCGGACAGACTGCGCAAGCTGTTGGCGCGCGTTCTGAAATTGCTTGCGCTTGATCGCTTGCACGCCGAGTGCGAGGCGCGCGATGCGATGCGTCTTGTTGATCTGGACGATGCGCTCGGCGATGCGCACGGCTTCGTCGACGTCGCCGTCGATGAGCACCGACAGGAACGCATTCGAGAGCAGTTCGAAGTTGCGCGGGTCGGCGCGCAAGGCGGCGCGATAATAGGCCGAAGCCGCGGCGGCATCCTTCTGCAGACCGGCAGCGCGCGCGGCGAGATAAGTCCCGGCCGGCGAGATGCGCGCGAGTTCTTGCGGGGAGAGATACGGAGCCGGGGCTGGTGGGGTCGAGGCGGTCGAGCCTTGGGCCGCGATTGCGGTCGGGAACAGTGCTGACGCGGCCAGAAGAAGTCCGGCCGCACTACGAAACATCGTCGAACGGGTCACGCTGTTCTCCTCAGCATCGCGCCGCATGGACGCGATCGTTCAAAATAACCGTCGGCCGGTCGGATCGGCCAAATCGGGGCCAGCCACCATGACACAAAGTGCGAAAGCCCCGCATCGGTCGGGCTCCAGCATGGCTCTTTTAAGGCGCAATCCGGTAGGTGGCCAGGCACGATTCAGTGCACGCAGCGCGAATCAAATCCGCGCAACGGCCACGTTCTACCACGAAGCCTCACATATTCGGGTAGTTAGGCCCGCCCGATCCCTCGGGGGGTACCCAAGTGATGTTCTGGTTCGGGTCTTTGACGTCGCAGGTTTTGCAGTGGACGCAGTTTTGCGCGTTGATGACGAACTTCTCGTCACCGCCCTCCTGCACCCACTCGTAGACTCCCGCCGGGCAATAGCGCGCTGACGGTCCGCCGAACACGCCGAGCTCGGATTGCTTCTGCAGCGCCATGTCCTTCACGACAAGGTGAGGCGGCTGGTCCTCCTCGTGGTTCGTGTTCGAGAGGAACACCGACGAAAGTTTGTCGAACGTGAGCTTTCCGTCCGGGCGCGGGTATTCGATCTTCGGCTGCTCGGCCGCCGGCTTGAGGCTCGCCGCATCCGTCTTGCCGTGGCCCATGGTGCCGAACAGCGAGAAGCCGAGCGTGTTGGTCCACATATCGAGGCCGCCAAGCGCGATGCCGATCATGGTGCCGAAGCGCGACCACAGCGGCTTTGCGTTGCGGACCTTCCAGAGATCCCTGCCGATCGGCGTCTCGCGCCAGGAATTTTCGTAGTCGACGATCTCGTCGTTGGCGCGCCCGGCGGCGAGGGCCGCCGCGACATGCTCGGCCGCCTCGATGCCGGAGAGCATCGCGTTGTGCGTGCCCTTGATCCGCGGCACGTTGACGAAGCCGGCCGCGCAGCCGATCAGCGCGCCGCCCGGGAATGTCAGCTTCGGCACCGACTGATAGCCGCCCTCGGTGATCGCGCGCGCGCCGTAAACCAGACGATTGCCGCCTTCGAACGTGTCGGCGATCAGCGGATGCGTCTTCATGCGCTGGAATTCGTCGAACGGCGAGAGCCACGGGTTTTGGTAGTTCAGGTGGACGACGAAACCGACCGACACCAGGTTGTCGCCCCAGTGATAGAGGAACGATCCGCCGCCGGTCTTGTTGTCGAGCGGCCAGCCGAAGGTGTGCTGCACGAGGCCCGGCTTGTGCTTCTCGGGCGCGACCTGCCACAGCTCTTTAAGGCCGATGCCGAACTTCGGCACATCGCGGCCTTCCGCGAGGTTAAATTTGGCGAGCAGAAGCTTGGTAAGATTGCCGCGCGCGCCTTCGGCGAACAGCGTGTATTTGCCCTTCAGCTCCATGCCGCGCGTGTAGGCGGAATTCGGCTCGCCGTTCTTGCCGATGCCCATGTCGCCGGTCGCGACGCCCAAGACTTCGCCCTTCTCGCCATAGAGAACTTCGGCGGCCGCAAAGCCCGGGTAAATTTCGACGCCGAGCGCTTCGGCTTTGCCGGCGAGCCACTTCGTCACTTCGCCGAGCGACGCGATGAAGTTGCCGTGATTGTTCATCAGCGGCGGCATCATGAAATTCGGCAGACGCAGGCCGCCGGAATGACCGAGCCAGTAGAAGCGGTCGTCCTTTACGGTAGTCTTGAGCGGGGAATCTGCTTCGCTGCGCCACTCAGGCAGCAAGCGGTCGAGCCCGATTGGGTCGATCACGGCGCCGGAGAGAATGTGCGCGCCGACTTCGGAGCCCTTCTCGACGACCACCACCGAGAGCTCGGCATTGAGTTGCTTCAAACGGATCGCGGCGGATAGGCCCGCAGGCCCCGCCCCAACGATCACGACATCGAACTCCATACCTTCGCGCGGCGGTAGGTCTGCCATGCGAGCCTCCTGATCTACTTCAACTCTTTTGCTAGTTCAGACTATTTCCATGTTTAGGCCGGGGGAGCAATTGCCCCGATAGATATGTTAGTGTCGCGGCTGTGAGTTCCATCGAAACCGACGTCCGCCGTGCGCTTCTGAGCTTCTATGTGGAGGCCGGCGTACACACGCTTATCGGTGACGAGCCGATCGACCGCATGGCGGAACCCGCGGTTGTGGAAGCGCCACCGGAACTTGCGCCACCGCCTCCCGCGGCTGCGCGCGAAGACGCGCCGAACCGGTATCCGACGCTGCAGCCCAAGGGCACACCGGCTGTTGCAGCACCGACGGCAGCGGTGCCGGAAACGCTGGCGCCGGAAGCCGCCGTGATGGCGGCACGGCAAGCGGCCGGCAATGCCGCGACGCTCGACGAACTTCGTACGATTCTGAGCGAGTTCGAAGGCTGCGCGCTGCGCGGCATGGCGAAGCAGACCGTTTTCGCGGACGGAAATCCGGCCGCGAAGCTGATGTTCGTCGGCGAAGCGCCTGGCCGCGACGAGGATATCGAAGGGCTGCCGTTCGTCGGGCGTTCCGGCAAATTGCTCGACCGCATGCTGGCGGCGATCGGGCTCGATCGTCAGGGCGCATATATCGCGAACATCATTCCGTGGCGTCCGCCCGGCAACCGCACGCCGACGCCGCAGGAGAGCCAAGTCTGTCTGCCATTCATCCGGCGGCAGATCGAACTTGCTGATCCGGATGTGCTGGTCTGTCTCGGCGGGCCGTCATCGCAGACGCTGCTCGGCGCGCGCGAAGGCATCATGCGCACGCGCGGCAAGTGGATGACTTACAACACCGGCAAGCGCGACATTCGCGCGATCGCGACGCTGCATCCGGCCTATCTGCTGCGATCGCCGATCGCCAAGCGCCTCGCGTGGCGAGACTTCCTGGCGATCAAGCAAGAGCTGGCGAAAAACTGATCTTTCGTCATTGCGAGCGTGTTTGCGCAGCAAACCGCGAAGCAATCCAGTTCTTCTTTTTAAACTGGATTGCCACGTCGCAGTTGCGCTGCGCGCAGACTGCTTCTCGCAATGACGAGCGTTGTTTAGTTAGCGCGGCAGCGCCTTCAACGTCGCGGCGGCCAGCGCCGACTTCACGATGCCGCCGACGATGAACGGCGTCACGCCGGCAACGATCGCCTTCTCGAAACCGACGAGCGTCGAGAGCCAAGCGGCGCCGAGCACCAGGCAGAGCGCATTGCCGAGCAGCATCGCGGCGAAAGCGAGCGTCACGCGCTGACCGTTCCAGCCGCGCTCGGCGAGATAGCCGGTGAGCGCTGCGGCAAGCGGGAACGCGAAGAGATAGCCGGCCGTCGGGCCGACGAAGGAGAGCACGCCGCCGCTACCCGCAAGCACCGGCAGGCCGAGCGCAGCTTCACCCAGCCACACCAGCACAGTGACGGTGGCGAGGCGCCAGCCATAGAGCGCGCCGATCAGCGTGACGGCGAAGGTCTGCATCGTCATCGGCACCGGATACATCGGCACCTTCACATGACTCGACAGCGCGAGGATCAGCGTGCCGACGACAACGGCGGCGACTTGCCACGCGAGCGTGCGCTCCGACAGGCGCAGCGGGCTGAACGATGTGACGGCGGACGACGACATGAAACTCTCCGATAGATCGATACTGCGGACCGACCTACCGGCTTCGTTGCTGCAACGCAATGCGTCGCACGCGTTGCGCAGCCATGCGCGCGCAAAAGAAAAACGCGGCTACGAGAGCCGCGTTTCCGTAGACGAAATTTGTCGCTGAGATCAGCGCATGACGCGATAGCGCTTGCGCGTGAGGCACTCGTCCATCATCGCGATGTAGTCCATCGTCGCCTGATCCTGCACTTCGGCATTCGCCGCTGCATTCTCGGCGCCGGCGACGGCCGCTTCTTCACCGGCAGCGCGGATCAAGTGTCCGCCGTCACGGCCGCGGATCGGCAGGAAGCTTGCGAAAGCGCCGCCCACGGCGACCGCCGTGCTGGCTTCCTTGCGCTGCTTGGCTTCGCGCGCAGCCTGTTCGGCCGGCGCAGCTTGTTCGCGGCAGGCCGCGAGATCGGCTTCGTACTTTGCGGGCTTCACACGGCCGCGGCGCATGTCGACGCGGGGTTCGTAAATCGGCGCCTGCGGCGCGGCCGTGGCGACCGCCGGAGAGGGCGATTGCATGGTGGCCGAATTGCAGCCGGCGAGCAGCGCTGCGACGGGCAGCAGCATCCAGATCTTCATGACGCACCCCACTTCACATTTTCGGAAGGTCGCGTCTTCGCCCGCATGCGACAAAATGGCAACCGGTAAACTTTGCGACGCGACCCCGTTTTCTCTCGATGGTTGCATTCCGGCATCAGCCGACAGCGAGTAACACCGCCCCGAGCGCGACGAAGCCGACGCCGACCCAACTGATCAGACTCAGCTTCTCGCCGAGAAACAGAACGGCGAATATCGCAACGAAAACAACACTTAGTTTGTCGACCGGCGCAACCTGTGAGGCTTTGCCGATCTGCAGCGCGCGGAAATAGCAAAGCCACGACAATCCGGTGCCGAGCCCGGACAAAACGAGAAACAGATACGTTCGCGACGGAACAGCACCCGGATTCTGCATCTGTCCGCTGACGGCGAGAAAAAGCGCGAGCACCGGCAGAATGACGATGACGCGGATGAAGGTTGCGAAATCGGAATTCACGCCTTCGACGCCGACTTTGGCGAAGATCGCGGTCAGCGCCGCGAAAATCGCGGCGCCGAACGCCCAGAACTGCCACGAACTTGAAATTCCGCTCATCGCGTCGCGTCTTAGTCCTTCTTCGGCGGCACCATGTAGGGCGGCGGGCCGCCATCGAGGAAGTCTTGGCGCGGCGGTGCGAAAATGTCCATCACGAGCGTGTCTTCGGGGAAAAAACCTTCGTGTTCGACGCCGCCCGGAATCACCGCGACGTCACCCGGCCCCATCGACATTTTCTGCTCGCCGATGCGGAAATCCATGCGGCCGGTGACCATCCACACAAGCTGTTCGTGCGGGTGAGAATGCGCGGCGGCGTGGCCGCCCGCCTTGATGTCCCACCAGACGATCATCCCCTGTTCGCCCGCCATGACGCGGCGTGTGATTTTGTCGTTGATCTTCTCGGCCGGCAGGTCTGCGTAAGACCCGAACCCCTTGAGCACTGGCATCGCATCGCCTCCACGATTTCGTTGTTCGGCAAATGTCCGACAACTTGCCGGACATTGCCAGTCCTCCTGCGGGAAATTGATCGGCCGGAGAGATGACCCACCGACAAAACCCGCTATGATCGAGCCTTAAGATTATCGAGGAGAAGAAGCCGTGGAACTCGATGCCGTTGTGTTGGCGCGTATTCAGTTTGCCTTCACGATCACGTTCCACATCATCTTCCCGAGCTTCACGATCGGGCTGTCCGCGTATATCGCGACACTCGGCGTCATGTGGCTGCGCACGGGCGAAGAGAAATTCCGCCGCATCGCGCAATTCTGGACGAAGATCTTCGCGGTGTCGTTCGCGATGGGCGTCGTTTCCGGCATCGTGTTGTCCTATCAGTTCGGCACGAACTGGAGCCGTTTCTCGGTCGTCGTCGGCAACGTGATGGGTCCGCTGCTCGGCTACGAAGTGCTGATGGCGTTCTTCCTCGAGGCGACGTTCCTCGGCATCATGCTGTTCGGCGCGGACCGCGTGCCGCCGTGGCTCCACGTTCTCTCGTCCGCCGTCGTTGCGGTCGGCACGACGTTGTCCGCCTTCTGGATTCTCGCCGCCAACTCCTGGATGCAGACGCCGGCCGGCCACGAGATTCGCGACGGCATCGCGTATCCGGTCGACTGGCTGCAAATCATCTTCAATCCGAGTTTCCCGTATCGCTTCGCGCATATGCTCAACGCTTGCTACATCACGACGGCGTTCTGCGTCATCGCGGTCGGCGCGCGTTATCTGATCACCAATCGCCATCACGAAGAAGCGCGCACGATGATGCGCATGGGCATCGGCTTGCTCGTTATTCTGACGCCGTTGCAGCTTTTCATCGGCGATGCGCACGGGCTGAACACGCTCAAGCATCAGCCGCTTAAGGTCGCCGCGATGGAAGCGCATTGGGATGGCTCGAAGCCGGCGCCGCTTGTGCTGTTCGCGTGGCCCGACGAGATCAATGAGAGAAATCGCTACGAGATTTCGATTCCGCGCCTCGCCTCGCTGATCCTGACCCACGACATCAACGGCCTATTTCCGGGTCTCAAGAGCGTCGCGCCGCAAGATCGGCCGCCGGTGAAGAACGTGTTCTTTGCCTTCCGCATCATGGTGGGCCTCGGGCTCTTCATGATCGCGGCGGCGTTCTTCGGTCTGCTGTTGTGGTGGAAGCGCGATCTCTTCGATACGCGCTGGTATCTGTGGATCGTGTCGAAGAGCTGGTGGATGGGCTTCGTTGCGATCATCGCGGGCTGGGTCGTCACCGAAAGCGGGCGCCAGCCGTGGATTGCGACCGGAATTCTGCGCACGCGCGACGCGATTTCGCCGGTGCCGGCGTCGACCGTGCTGACGACACTGATCCTGTTCGTCGTCGTCTACTCGATCGTGTTCTCGGCCGGCATCTACTTTATCAACCGGCTGATCGAGAAGGGACCGACGGGCCGCGCGATAGAGCCGCCGGACGGCGTGCCGAACCGGCCGATCACCGGCGCGACTGAAGCCGCGCGCGACGCAACGAGGTGAGCGAGCCGATGGCCGAGCCACACACTCCGCTCATTCCCGCGCAGGCGGGAATCCAGTTGGCGCCCGGCAGGGCGCACGACAACTGCGCTTCGTTTCTCAGCGTGCTGACGCACGCATGCTGGACCCCCGCTTTCGCGGGGGCGAGCGGAGATTGGTTCGCCGGTCTCGGCCAAAACAATCGAGGAGCAGCCTGATGGAATGGTATCTCCCCGTCATCTGGGCCGGTCTCATCGGCACTGCTGTTGCGCTTTACGTCATCCTCGACGGTTTCGACCTCGGCGTTGCGATCCTCTTCCCGTTCACGGAGAACGAAGGCGAGCGTCACCAGATGACGCGATCGATCGCGCCGTTCTGGGACGGCAACGAAACGTGGCTCGTGCTTGGCGGTGCAGGCCTCTTCGTCGCGTTCCCAAAGGCGTATTCGATCATCATGCCGGCCTTCTATCTGCCGGTGATCGTGATGCTGCTTGCGCTCGTCTTTCGCGGCGTCGCGTTCGAATTCCGCATCGTAGCGCATACGAGCGTGCGCTGGTGGAACGTCGCATTTTTCGGCGGCTCGCTGACGGCAGCGCTCGCGCAAGGCGTCATTCTCGGCGGCATGATTCAAGGCATCAAGGTCGAGAACGGAGCCTTTGCGGGCGGCGCCTTCGATTGGGCAACACCGTTCTCGCTGCTCTGCGGCCTCGGTCTTGCGTCCGGCTACGCGCTGCTCGGCGCAACCTGGCTGATCCTGAAGACCGAAGGTCAGGTCGCGATCCGCGCGCGGCGGCAAGCGCTCATCGCGCTGATGCTCGTGCTCGGCTTCATGGGTGCGGTCAGCCTCTACACGCCGTTTCTGCTCGATCGCATCGCGACGCGCTGGTTCACGACGCCGAACATCTACTTTCTGTGGCCGGTGCCGCTGGTGACAGGATTCGTCGCGCTGATGCTGTGGCGCTGGCTCGATCAGGGCCGCGAACTGCTCCCATTTCTCGCAACAATCGCGCTGTTCCTCCTCGGATACCTCGGCTTGGTGATTTCGAGCTATCCGTATCTCGTGCCGCCAACGCTGACGGTGTGGGACGTCGCCGCCCACCCGAGCAGCCAGATCTTCATGCTGCTCGGCACGCTGGTGCTGTTGCCCATCGTACTCGGCTATCTCGTTCTGGTATTTTGGGTTTTCCGCGGCAAGGTGCGCGAGGGCGAAGCTTACCATTAACGCGGATTGTCAGGTTCTGGGACAGCCGACGGGCCGCGAACGCCGCGACTTTAGCCACCCGTTGGTGTATGAATCCTCTATGCGGCTACATCTTCTTCATGGTTCGGCCGCAAAGTGGCTAGAACGTCCGCCTGGGCACAAGGGTAGTATGACGGGTAAACCAATGACAGTTGAACGGGCTTTCCTGCTCGCGGCACCGGTCGTCGGCGTGCTGATGGTTGGCGGCTACTTCGTGAGCGCCTACAGCAACGACACGCCGCGCATCGATCCCCTCACGCAAGTTCCGGAACCTGACTCGTGGCAGGTCTCGGGTGAAGAAGTCACCGACATGGTGCGCGCCTCGGTCGTCGCGACCGGCGGCACCGTGAAAGAATTCACGCCGCAAGGCGAGCCGCAGAACACCGCCGCCGTTTCGCAGCAGCCGGCCGAGCCGGCCGGAACGCAAGCCGAGCCGCGTCATCTGCCGCTGCCGAAGAAGACTGCGCGCCCGGCTTTGCCGACGCAGGCTCCGCAGCAGCAGGCCGTTGCTCCGCAGCCGGCGGCTCCTGTTCAGCCGGTAGCATCGGTTGAGCCGCAGCAGGCCGCGGTTCCGCAGCAACCCGCTCCGCAGCGCGCCGCCGCCAAGCCGGCGCCGCAGCGCACCGCTTCGCGCCCGGACGCAACGCAGCCGCAGCGCCAGGCAACCGTGCAGCCGCAATCGCGTCCGCGTCAGCAGGCCGTGATCGAGCCGCCGCGCGTGTCGCAGCTCCCGCCGCCTCCGTCGGCAGAGCCCGAAATGGTGCCGCCGCCGCGTGAAGCGATGCGCCGCGAAGAGCGCGGTCTCGTCGGACGTTCGTGGGATACGGTGACGCGCACCACCGGCGCCGTCGCGGGTGCCGCGATCGCAACGCCGGGGACCGTCTGGCGCGCAACGACGCGCACGGTCGACGCCGTCGTCGACATCATTCCGGGCACGCGCCGTTCGTCGAACGACTGATCGGACAGAAATTTGAGTTACGAAAGCCGGGCGCAATGCCCGGCTTTTTTGTTGGCTAAATGAGCGAAGCCTGCGCTTCGACTTCGATCACCGGCTCGAAGCACGCGCGAACCGGTGCGAACGAGCGGCGGTGATGCACCGTCGGGCCGAGCTCGATCAGCGCGCGCTGATGCTTGGCGACCGCGTAACCCATGTGCTGCTCGAAGCCATAGCCCGGATGCGCGAGGCCAAGCCGCGCCATCAGCCGATCGCGCGTTACCTTGGCAACGATCGACGCCGCCGCGATCGACGCGACGATGCCGTCGCCGCCGATGACGGCCTCACATTCGCAATCGACCGCGATGCGGTCTCGGCCATCAACGAAGACAAGTTGCGGCGTGACCGATAGCCCGCGCACGGCACGCGCGAGCGCCCATAGCGACGCCTGCAGAATGTTGTCGCGATCGATGCGCTCGGTCGAGCCGATCGCGATGGCGACTTCAGCGGTTGCACAGATCTTGTCGTAAAGCTTCTCGCGCTCGTCCGCCTTCAACCGCTTCGAATCGTCGAGCCCGCGCGGCACGCGGCTCGGATCGAGAATGACGGCGGCGGCGACAACGGGCCCGGCGAGAGGGCCGCGCCCCGCCTCGTCGCAACCGGCGATCGGCAACAGCCCGCGCTTCATCGCGCGGCGTTCGCGCCGGAAGGTCGGACGCTCGATCGGCGCATCGATCGGGAGCGCTTCGGTGGCGGCTTTGCGGGGACGAATCATCGGCGAATGATGCGGCGGTTCGTATCGCTCTCGCAACCAGGCGAAGATTTATCCACTCTTGTCCCCAAGCCGCAAAAAGGTGAACTCGGTATCGTCGTAGGCGCGGCGTTCAAGCTCCGCAAAACCTTCCGGAGCGACGAATGCGCCCTTCGCCTCCTCGACGACAACCAACGCGTCAGGCGTCAGCCATCCGCCCGCGCGCGCGCTCGCGAGCGATTTCTCGGCGAAGCCTTTACCGTAAGGCGGATCGCAGAAGACGAGACCGAACGGTTCGATCGGGTGTGCGGGGCCAAGTGTCGTCGCGTCGCGGCGGAAGATGCGCGTCGCACCGCCGACGCTGAGCGTATCGACATTCTGTCGCTGCAACGCGCGCGCCTCCGAACCGTCGTCAACGAACAACGCGAAGGCGGCGCCGCGCGAAATCGCTTCGAGGCCGAGCGCACCGGTGCCGGCAAAGAGATCGAGCACGCGCGCGCCGGTGATCGGATCGCCGTAGCCGTGCATCAGAATGTTGAACACACTCTCGCGCAGACGATCGGCCGTCGGCCGCACGTCTTGCGATTTCGGGGCCGCGAGCGCGCGGCCACGCATCACGCCGCCGACGATCCTCATCGACGGCGATCCTGCACAAAAGCCTGCCCCATATTCCGCTCACCCCCGCGAAAGCGGGGGTCCAGTCTTATGCAGCTGAAGAACTGGATGCCCGCTTTCGCGGGCATGAGCGGAGGTTGAGGCATTCTCATCAGCGATCCATGGCGCGGCGCGCTTTACGGCGCGGCGGTCTTGCGGCTTTCTCATCGCGCGATTTGTCGCGCGGCTTGAAGCCCTGCGGCTTGCCCGGACGCTTATCGTCCTGGCGCGGCTTGTCGAGAATCTTCTCGCCGCGACGCGGCGGTTTCTCATTGCGGCGCTTGTCGTCGCGGCGCGGCTTCTCTTCACGGCGCGGCTTTTCACCGAAGCGCGACTTCTCGGCGCGCTGCTCCTTGCGCGGCTCAGATCGTTTTGCCGGGTGGCGTGTCTCATCACGCGGCTCGCGCTTCGCCGGATCGCGCGACTCGCGGCGCGGCGGTCGGCGCTCTTCGACCTCAGGCTCGGCTACGTTCTGGCGCTGCACGATCGGACCGGCAAAGTCTGCTTCCGAGTCGGCGATAATCCGCTCGCCGAGCTGATCGCGGAGAACGCGCGAGCGCACCTCTTCGACTTCGCCAAGCTTGAGCTCGCCAAGTTGGAACGGCCCGAACGAAACACGGATCAGGCGATTCACCTGCAGGCCGATATGCTGCAGCACGTTGCGCACTTCGCGATTCTTTCCCTCGCGGATCGCGAAGGTGATCCAAGAATTCGCGCCTTGCAGACGATCAAGCGTCGCTTCGATCGCGCCGTAGTTCACGCCGTCGACCGTCACGCCCTTGCGCAGCGCGTCGAGTTCCGGCTGCGTGATCGTGCCATGCGCACGCACGCGATAGCGGCGCAACCATCCGGTCGCCGGCAATTCGAGCACGCGCGCGAGGCCGCCGTCGTTGGTAAGCAGCAACAAACCTTCGGTGTTGAAGTCGAGCCGGCCGACCGTGACGAGACGCGGCAGATCCTTCGGCAACGCATCGAAGATCGTCGGCCGGCCTTCCGGATCGCGGTGGGTCGTCACCAGCCCGCGATCCTTGTGATAGAGGAACAGCCGCGTCCGCTCGCGCGTCGGCAGCGGCGTCTCATCGACCGAGATACGATCGGAGGGCCCGACATTGAGCGCCGGCGAGGAAATCACTTTGCCGTTGACGCTGACCCGACCTTCGGTGATCCACGTCTCCGCCTCGCGGCGCGAGCACAGTCCGGCGCGCGCCATCACCTTGGCGATGCGCTCGGGGCCGCGATTGCCTTCGGGCAGATGCTCGGGCTTCTGCGAAACGTCGCCCGTTTGCGCCGCCGGCGACGGCGTTCGCACCGCGGGGCGCGGCTTTGGCGCCGAAACAGGCGGCGTTTGTCGTTTGGGCTTGCGGGAAAAGTCTTTTTTCATCGATAACCGGCTTATGAACTACCGGGCTGATAGCAGAGATCGCGCAGCGTGACACGCCCCGCTTTCATGGACGAAGCGCTGAATGAGGCCCGTCTCGCCGCCGAGCGCGGCGAGGTGCCCGTCGGCGCGGTCGTCGTGCGCGACGGCTCGGTGCTCGCGCGAGCCGGCAATCGCACGCTGGAGGACCGCGATCCGACGGCGCATGCCGAGATGCTGGCGATCCGCGCGGCAGCCGCCGCAATCGGCGACGAGCGGCTGATCGACTGCGACCTCTACGTGACGCTGGAGCCCTGCCCGATGTGCGCCGGCGCGATCTCCTTCGCGCGCATCCGCCGCCTCTACTACGGCGCGCCGGACCCGAAAGGCGGCGCGGTCGACAATGGCGTGCGGCTTTTCGGACAGCCGACGTGCCACCATCGGCCGGACGTCTATGGCGGGCTCTCGGCGGAAGAATCCGCCGCGATGCTCAAGAGCTTCTTCGCCGGGCGGCGCTAGCGGCCGTCGCCGCAGAAAGCAATGCGGAGCGTGCAGCCGCGACGGCTGCGCACGCGATTGTCCGCGTTGCAGGCGTCGAGTGCGGCTTGTTGAGCCTGCGGCGTCGTCGTTCCGCCCGCCGTGAAGGCGAGGCGCCAGCGTCCGCCGCGATAGTTCGCCAGGCCGATGCAGAGATTCCCGGGGAAAGATTTTGCCTCGCAGGCGCCGCGGCCAAACTTGGCGCATTCGCGCAAGACCTTTGCTTCCGCGGCTTCGGCCGAGGGCTGCTGCCATGTCGTCGAATACGAGCCGTCGGCCGTGAAGGCGATCGCGCCGAAATACTGCGTTCCGCCGCTGGGTCCGGATTGCAGTGCCGGGCGCTGTCCACCGGGAGCTTGCGAACCGGGGCCGCCTTGCTGACCGGGGCCCGGCTGCAGCTGCGCGGCGCTAGGGTCCGGCATTCCTTGCGAGCCGCCACCCGATCCGTGTGGCTGAATGGATTGAGCTTGTGCCGAAAGCGAAGCGGCCGCCAACAGGGCGGCGGCAAACATCATGCGCGACAGACGCATCGGACCCCTCGTATTCTTCTTATTCCCGACAGCGTCCCGGAGATTACGCAAAGTTTGCGCCTTCACAAGGGCGTGCTGGGGTCACGACGGTGGCCAGCGCAGAAATTCTTCAGGCGTGCGCCGGCGTGCCGGGCTCACCCATATCCCAGTAGAGGCCGGCCATCAGGCGCAGGCCTTCGCGCGCAACGCTGAGCGGCAAATGCTCGTTCGGCGCATGCTGCGAGCAGCCCGGATAGGAATGCGGCACCCACACGGTCGGCAGGTTGAGCACTTCCGAGAAGATGTCGTTCGGCAGCGAGCCGCCGAGGTTCGGCAAAACCGCCAGCTTCTCGTTGGTCGTGCGGCGCATCGCGGTCGCGGCCCACTGCACCCAAGGATGTTCGGGATCGAGACGGGTTGCCGCGAAGATTTCGTCGCGGCCTTTGGCGACCTGCACATACGAAAAGCCGTGACGATCGAGATGCCGGCGCAGCGCTGGGATCACGGAAGCCGGATCGATGCCGACGACGAAGCGGAGCTGCCCGCGCGCCCAGGCGCGCGGCGGCACGGCGTTGACGGGATTTTCCGGATTGCCGGCCGTTATCGCGAGGATTTCGAACGAGCACCAGCCATAGACCTGCTCGGCGCGCGTCAGCCCCGGTTCGCCCCAGGCGAAATCGATCTCCGGATCGCCCGGCCGCGAGACAACCTCGCAGTCGGCGAGCGCGCGGCGCACCGATTCCGGAATCTCCTGCGGCACCCATTCTGGAATGCGGATCTGCCCGGTCGGCCCGACGATGCTCGCGAGTGCATGCGTGAGCTGGATCGCGGGATTCGACAGCAGACCACCCCAGTTGCCTGAGTGGTGACCGCCTTCGCGTGCATCGATCCAGATATCGATCGGGAAAGCGCCGCGGCTGCCGAGAAAGATCGTCGGCCGATCGATCGCGAGGCGCGGACCGTCCGAGCCGATCAGCACGTCGGCTTTGAGCAGATCGCCCTGCTCGGCGCACAGCTCGCGCAGTCCGCGCGAACCGGTCTCCTCGCCCATTTCGATCAGCCATTTGGCGTTGAAGCCGAGCTTGCCGCGCGCGGCGATGACCGCTGCCTGCGCCGCGATGTCGATGGTGTGCTGACCTTTGTTGTCGACGACGCCGCGCCCGTAGTAGCGGCCATCGACTTCGGTCAGTGTCCACGGCGACAGACCTTCCTTCCATCCGGACTCGAGGCCGCGAATGACATCGCCATGGCCATAGCCGAGCACGGTCGGCAGGCTCGCGCCTTCGATGCGCTCCGCATAGAGGAACGGCGCGCCGGCTTTCTCGTGAGTCAGGATACGCGTCTTGAAGCCGAGCGCTTCGAGCGCGGGCTGCATCTCGGCTTTGATGTAGCGTTCGAGTTCGGCCGCGCGTTCGGGATTCTGGCTTTCGGTCGGGATCGCAACGCGGCGCGTGAGATCGGTCTTGAATGCGCCGGAGTCGAAATACGTTTCGGCGTTGGCGATGGCGGTTTGTCGGGTCATTGCAAGTTCACTCAGCGGGTCACCAGAGAAAGCTTTCATCCCGGACGCAGCGGACGCGAAGCGACCGTGCGATCCGGGATCCATGTATCACAATCGCCGCTGGGATACGTAGGTACCGGCTCGCGCGATTTGCTTCGCAAACTCGCTTGGCCGAGATGACGGCAGCGGACTAGGCAGCGGCTCTACCCACTCCTCCGTCGTACAAATGGCAAGCGACGAATCCGTCCGGCGAGCGCAGACTGCGCGGCACCTCGGCCTTGCAGCGTGGCCCTGCCTCCTCGCAGCGTGGATGAAAGACGCAGCCGGATGGGGAATTGAGCGGATTGGGGATCGCGAGACCGAGCCCCGTCTCCGGAACGCCCAGCCCCGGTTCCGGCGTCAGAACGGATTCGAGCAGCGCGCGCGTATACGGGTGACGTGGCGCGCGGAACAGCGTCTCGCGATCCGCCATCTCGACGATGCGGCCGAGATACATGACGGCGACGCGCGTCGCGATATGTTCGACGACCGCGAGATTGTGGCTGATGAAGACGTAAGTGAGGCCAAGGTCGCGGCGCAGATCGAGCAGCAAATTGAGGATTTGCGACTGCACCGACACGTCGAGCGCCGAGGTCGGCTCGTCGAGCAAGACTATCTCGGGTTCGACGACGAGTGCGCGCGCGATCGCGACGCGCTGGCGCTGGCCGCCCGACAATTCGTTCGGGTAGACATCGGCGTGGCGTTTCGCGAGGCCGACTTTTTCCAGCATCGCGACCGCGCGTTTGCGCCGCTCCGCCGCGCCGACGCCTTGCACGGCGAGCGGCAGCGCTACGATAGACGCGACGGGCTTGCGCGGATTGAGCGACGAATACGGATCTTGGAACACCGGCTGAATGCGGCGCGCGAGTGCAAGACGGCCCATCGCGCCGACGTCACTTCCGGCCAGCGTGATACTGCCGCTATTCGGCGCGAGCAGCCCGAGCAGCAGCTTTGCGAGCGTCGATTTGCCGGAGCCGGACTCGCCGACAAGGCCGAGCACCTCGCCCTTGTCGAGCGAGAGGTCGAGATTGTTCACGGCCGTGAGCAACCGCTTCTTGGCGAAGAGCCCGCGACCAACCCAAAAGGTACGCGTGACCTCTTTGGCTTCGAGCAGCGCGCTCATGCGGCCACCGCCGGCAAAGTCTCGTGAATGCAGCGCCAGCGTTGACTGCCGACGGACTTCCACGGCACGTCCTCGGCGCAACGCGGTTCCGCATAACCGCAGCGATCGCGAAAAGCGCAGCCGGTGACACCGCCGATCAGTGACGGCACCGTGCCGGGGATCGAGCCGAGACGTTCACCCGGCGGCGTGCGGCCGGGGATCGGGATCGAAGCGAGCAGCCCGCGCGTGTAAGGATGGCGCGGGTGGCGGAAGAGATCGGCAGCGGTCGCGCTCTCGACGATCTCGCCCGCATACATCACGGCGACGCGGTGCGCGACGCGCGCGACAACGCCGAGGTCGTGCGTGATCAGCAAAATGGAGACGCCGAGATCGCGTTGCAGGTCGGCGAGCAGCCGCAGGATCTGCGCCTGGATGGTGACGTCGAGCGCGGTCGTCGGCTCATCGGCGATCAGCAGCGCGGGCCCACACATCAGTGACATCGCGATCATGACGCGCTGGCGCAAGCCGCCGGACAGCTGATGCGGATATTGCGACAGCCGCTCCGCCGCCGCCGTGATGCCGACTTTCTCGAGCAGAAAGATCGCGCGCTCGCGCGCTTCTGCGGCGGTGGAATTCTTGTGATGCCGATGCACTTCCGCGAGCTGATCGCCGATCGTGTAAGCCGGGTTCAGCGCCGTCATCGGCTCCTGAAAGATCATAGCCATGCGATTGCCGCGCAGGCGCATCAGTTCTTTCATCGAGCGTGTCAGATCGCGACCCTCGAATGTCAGGGTATCGGACGTGCGCGTCGCGCTGCCGGGCAATAGCCCCATCAGCGACAGCGCCGTCATCGATTTTCCGCAGCCGGATTCGCCGACGAGACACAGCGTCTCGCCGGGCGCGATGTCGAACGAGATTCCGCGCACGGCGTGCAGCGTGCCGCGCGGCGTCTTCAGGTCGACACGCAAGTTGGCGACGCTGAGGATCGGCTCCATCAGCTCCTCCCCGCCGGCGCGGTGACGTCGCGAATGCCGTCGCCCACCATGTTGATCGCGAGCACCAAGATTCCGAGGGCGACGCCCGGGATCGCGATGAGCCAGAACGAGAAGAACATGTAGGCCTTGGCTTCCGCGATCATCAGTCCCCATGACGGTAGCGGCGGCTGCACGCCGAGGCCGAGGAACGACAGCGCGGCTTCAAGCAGAATCGCGCTGGCGGCTTCGACGCTGGCGACGACGATGAGTTGCGGCAGAACGTTCGGCAGCACTTCGCCGACGATGATGCGCAACGTCGATGCGCCGGTCGATTCCGCCGCCGCGACATAGTCGAGACTGCGCACCTGCTGCGTCGCGGCGCGCATGACGACCGCGAAGCGATCCCATTTGAGGAGGCCGAGCACCATAATGACGACCCACAGCGAGCCGCCGATCAACGCGACCACGGCGAGCGCGACGAGGATCAGCGGCAGCGCAAGGCGCACCGTTACGATGAAGGTCACGAACATGTCGGTGCGGCCGCCGAAATAACCGGCGGCGAGCCCAAGCGCGGTTCCGATCAAGCCCGAGATCACCATCACGGCGAGGCCGATCAGCAACGAGATCCGCGCGCCGTAGATGATGCGCGAGAGATAATCGCGGCCGAGATTGTCGGTGCCGAGAATATGCGTCCAGGTGCCGTTCTCGTACCAGATCGGCGGAATGGCGCGGCGCGTTAAGTCCTGCGCGTAAGGATCGTGCGGTGCCAGCAGCGGCGCGAGCACCGCCATCAGCACGATGAGCGCGAGCAGGATCGTGCCGAGCATCAGGCCTTTGTGCGCGAAGATCCGCCGGCGCAGCAGCACCCCCGAGGTCGGGCCGGCAACGTCGACGATGGCGAAAGCGTCCGTCATCGCATCACCCGACGCGGATGCGTGGGTCGAGCCACGCATTGATGAGGTCGGCGATCAGCGTCAGCCCGACATAAATGAAGGACAGCATCGTGAGCAGCGCCTGCATCACGGGCAGATCCTTGTGCGTGATCGACTGGTACGCGAGGAAGCCCGCGCCATCGAGCGCGAAGATCGTCTCGATCACGACCGAGCCACCGAGCAGGAAGCCGAGCTGCACGGCCGCGAGCGCCACCACCGGAACCAGCGCGTTGCGCAGCGCATGTTTGAGAATGACGCTGCGCGGCGACAAACCTTTCGCGCGCGCCGTGCGAACATAGTCGGACGCGAGCACCTCGATCATGCCGGCGCGCACGAGACGCATGAAGGCCGGCGCGATGTAGTAGCCGAGCGCGATCGTCGGCATGACGAAATGCGCCCAGGTGTCGCTACCGGAGACCGGCAGCCAGCGCAGAGTCACGGCAAAGACCATGATCAGGATCAGCGCGAAGAAGAAATTCGGCATCGCCTGCCCGAGCACGGCGAGCGAGAGACACAATCGATCCACCCAAGAGTTCGGATAGACCGCTGCCAAGATGCCGAGCGGTATCGAAATCACGAGCGCAAACAACAGCGAGAAGAACGCGAGATACAGCGTCGTCGGCAGCTTCTCGAGCACGAGCGGGCGCACGTCGGTCTTGAAGAACAACGACTCGCCGAAGTCGCCGCGCGCGAGTTTGCCGAGCCAGTCGCCGTATTGCACGATCAGCGGCCGGTCGAGGCCGTACATCTTGCGGACATTCTCGATATCCTCGGCGCGCGCGCCCTCGCCCGCGATCGCGATGGCGGCGTCACCCGACGCGCGCAACGCGACGAAGGCGAGCGCCGACACCGTGAGTGCGACGAGCAGCGCCAATCCGAGACGCTTGAGCGCATAGGCGAGCATGGTCGCTCCCTACCGGAACGTCATCTCCCAGAAGCGTGGCATCTCGTCCGGGTAGGCGACGAAGTTCAGGTCCTTGGTCGCGACGTAGTAGGTCGTCAGCGAGAACAACGGCACCGACAGCGCCTGCGAAGCGATGCGGGCGAGCGCTTCCTTGTAGGCCGCCTTGCGGGCTTCCGGATCGATGCTGGAGTCGCCCTTGTCGAGCGCCGCGATGACTTCGGGATCGCGGTTGAGATCGTCCGGTCCGTTCTTGTAATAAACCGGTGTCGATGCCGAGACGTCGTTGACCGAGAACGATCCCCACGTCTGATGCAGGAACGCAGCCTTACCGGCACGCGCGGTCTCGCGCATCGCGGCATATTGCATGAAGCGCAGGTTCGCCTTGATGCCGACAGCACGCAGATAACCGATCATCGCTTCGGTCTGGTTGCGTTCGCGATAGGCGTAGAGATCGAGATCGAAGCCGTTCGGGAAGCCAGCCTCGGCGAGCAGCGCTTTCGCCTTCGCGGGATCGTAATTGTATTGCTCGATGCCTTCGGTCGCGCAGCCGAACTGCGACGGGAAGCACTGCGATTTGAGAACGCGCGCGCCCTCGCCCACCACCTGCTTCACCATCGTCTCGCGATCGATCGCATGCAGGATCGCCTTGCGGACGCGGATGTCGCGCAGCTGCGGCGACGGCGTATTTTCCATCGAGTTGAAGTTCAGAAACGCGATGCGCATCGTCTCGCCGGAGACGACCTGCAGCTGCGGCACGGCTTTGATCTGAGTCGCCTGATCGAGCGCGACGTTCATGATCATGTCGACACCGCCCGCCATGATCTCGGCGATCTGCGTCTGCCGATCCGGGATGAAGCGGATTTCGACCTTCTGAATTGTCGGCTGCGGCTTCGGGCTATCCTTGAAGTAATCCGCGTTGCGCTCCATGCGGACGAGCTTGCCGACCTGATGCTCGACGACCTTGTAGGGGCCGGAGCCGACCGGCTTTTCGTTCATGCCCCTCGGGCCGACCTTCTCGTAGTATTCGTTCGGGTGGATCACCACCGGGCCGGCGAGGTATTCGATCGCGGCCGGGAACGGGCGTTTCGTGATGATGCGGGCCTTGTATTTGTCGATCTTCTCGGCGCGCTCGATCCAATCGACGTTTTGTTGCGTCACAACCTTGCTGTCGGGCTTCACCACGAAGTTCAGCGTGTAGACGACGTCGTCGGCGTCGAACTCCTCGCCGTTGTGGAACTTCACGCCTTGGCGGAGATCGACTTCGAGCGTGCGATCGTCGATCCACTTCCACGCGGTCGCGAGCTGGCCTTTGTATTCGTTCGTCTTCGGGTCGCGATAAATCAGCGTGTCCCAGACCTGCTGGCCGAGAATGACGCCGATACGCACATTGTTCATGTACGGATCGATGCTCTCGGCGACCTGGTCATACGCAAAGCGAATCGAGTTATCGCGTTTGCCCGCATGCGCGACGCCGGTCGCTGCTGCGAAAACGGCAATGGCTGCCGTCAGCTTGATGGCCGATGCGCGCATGCGCCCCTCCTGTCCATTCTGGATCTTGGAAATGTTCCAGCCAGTGGAAAGGGCGCGCGCCTGCGAGTCAAGGCGAATGCAGTATCACCAGGTGCATAACGCGCAGGCGATGTTTGCGATCACGCAGACTTGAGGCCAGCCGCCTCGACGCCGGCAAAGCAACACGCTTCGTCGTTGTCCGACGTATCGCCCGAGATGCCGACGGCGCCGATCGTGTCACCAGCGCTGTCCTTGATCAGCACGCCACCCGCCACCGGCACGACGCGGCCGTTGCTTGCCGCCATCAGCGCGTTGATGAAATGCGGACGCTCGATGCCGCGCTGCTCCAGCGTGCGCGACGAGATGCCCATGCCGAGAGCGCCGTAAGCTTTGCCGGTCGCGATCTCGTAACGCAGCAGGCTCGACTTATCCTCGCGCTTGAACGCGACGAGATGCCCGCCGGCATCGAGCACCGCGACGGTCATCGGCCCGAGCTTGAGCTCCCGAGCTATCTTGAGTGCGGCATCGACGATGGTCGAGGCGTGGTCGAGCGTGAGACGCGACATTTCGGGAACTCCAGTTCTTTTTGTTTTTCGATTGTGAGGTGCCGCCGCGGCGGCCGCGTCACGACTTCCGGTTGATCCAGTAAGCCGGCATGAACGTGTTGTCCTCGCCGCCCCAGCCGTTCTTCGCGGCTTCGTCGAACGCGGTCAGCGCCGCCGTCGTCACCGGCATCGCGGCGCCACGGTTCTTGCCTTCGGCGAGCATCGTGCGCAGGTCCTTGCGGCCGCCGTCGATATCGAACGCGGCAGCACGTTTCTCTGCGCCGCCCAAAACTGCGGCGAGATCGGCGCCGCGATTGCGGATCACGTTCGGACCGCCCGAGGTGTCGCCGAGCAGTTCCATCATCTTGTCGGCCGGCAGCGTCACGTCGCGGCAGAGTGCGAGTGCTTCGCCGAGCGCCTGCCAGTAGATCATCAGCGGCAGATTGATCGCGAGCTTCATCGCGGCGCCGGTGCCGGTCGGGCCGACGTGATCGACCCTTCGGCACATTTGATCGAGGATCGGCTTGGCGCGCGCCACATCGGACGCTTCGCCGCCCGCCACACCGACGAGTTTGCCCTGACGCGCCGGCCCGGTGGTGCCGCCGACCGGGCATTCGATGATCGCGGCGCCCTTGGCGCGGACGCGCTCGGCGAGCGCCTTCTCGGTCTCGGGCAGCACGGTGCTCATTTCGATGAAGAGCTTTCCGGCGATATCGCCCGAGAGCAGCCCCTTCGGCCCGTCATAAACGGCGTCGATCGCGGCGGCATCGATGAGGATCGTGATGATGGTTTCGCTCGCGGCCGCGACTTCGGCCGGGCTGCCAACCACCTTGGCGCCGGCCTTTTCGAGCGCCGCCGTCTTGCCGGGCGACCGGTTCCAAACCGTCAGCGTGTGGCCACTGTCGATGAGGCGCAGCGCGATGGCTTCGCCCATACGTCCGACGCCCGCGATCCCGATCTGCATGTCGCCCCTCTTGTTGTTGTTTGCGGCTGCGCAAGTGTTGAGGTGCGGGTTAGCACGGGTGCGGGCCACTGCCAACGCGGCGGCTCGAGGCAAAAAGGCCATGTTGCCCCGTGACTTCACCCGGTACTTGACCGAACGGGCCGCAATCGCCATTGAATGGGCGTGCGCCCACGAACGGGCGGAGAGATCCAATGGAAAAATTCACGGTTCTGGAAGCGACCCCGGCCCCCTTGAACGCGATCAATGTCGACACCGACATGATCATCCCGAAGAACTACCTTAAGACGATCAAGCGCACGGGGCTTGGCAAGGGTCTTTTCGCCGAGAAGCGCTTCAACGAGGACGGCTCCGAGAATCCGGATTTCGTGCTCAACAAGCCGGCTTACCGTAACGCCAAGATTCTCATCGCGGGCGACAATTTCGGCTGCGGGTCTTCGCGCGAGCATGCGCCGTGGGCTCTGCTCGACTACGGCATCCGCTGCGTGATCTCGACGTCGTTCGGCGACATTTTCTACAACAACTGCTTCAAGAACGGGATTTTGCCGATCCGCGTTTCGCCGGAAGATCTCGAGAAGCTGTTCGACGACGCCGATCGCGGCGCCAACGCACGCTTGACCATCGATCTCGAAAATCAAGAGATCAAGGGTCCGGACGGCGGCACGCTGAAGTTCGACGTCGATCCGCACCGCAAGCATTGCCTGCTCAACGGCCTCGACGACATCGGCCTCACGATGGTGAAGGAAAAGTCGATCGATTCGTATGAGGAAAAGACGCGCGCCGCGCGTCCGTGGGCTTAAACAAAGCTTCGGCAACAACCCAGCAACGAACTGTCATCCCGGACAGCGAGCGCTATGCGCGAGCTGAGCCGGGACCCATGACTCCCAGCATCACAGGGATACGTGGATCCCGGCTCTCGTTTGCGTCGCTGCGCGACTTGCAAACTCGGCCGGGATGACAGCTGCGGATTTACCGCTCGGCCTTTAAAATAACTGCGCGCCCATCGTGGTCACCCGTCGTGACACCGGGATCGCCGCGTAACGCATTCCCAAGCTCCGCATAACCCGAACGCTTGAACGCCGTCAGCCGGTCGAGACGATCCGCGTAATCCTCGCGTGCGCGCAGGAACGACGCATACGCATGCATCGGCCAGCGGATGAGATCGATCGACTCGCGGCTGAAGGCGGCGATCGACACGAAGCCGCCGTCGAACGGGTGCGGACCGAAGATGCGGCCGTGATTGTTCGAGAGTTCGAAGATGCCGTTCGAAAATGCGTCGTCGCGGCCCGACGGCAATTGCGGATAGCGATCGCTCCCGATCAGCGCGCGATAGCCCGCCGAGTGGCCGAAGCGGACCGGATAGCCGGCCGCGGTCGATGCCGCGATGAGGCGGCGGCGCGCGTCATCCGGAGTCTTTGCCGCGCCGTCGACGAAGATGACGTTGATCGGCTCGCGTAATTTCAACCGGCCGTCGAGTTGGCCGAGCCAATGCGCGATGGTGCCGTCGCGGTCGATCATCCATTTTCCGATGGCGGGAAGTCCCGGCGGGTGCACGACGTCGGCTGCGGTCGGAAGCTCCTGCGCGGCAAGCGGAAACGCCAGCAGCGTCATCACGGCGGCGAGCGTCAGCCTCAGCACAGCGACGCGTCCTTCGCACCGAGTACGCGCACGAGATCGGCCGGCGCGATCTCGATCTGCAAACCGCGACGGCCGCCGTTGACGATTACGGTGTCGTTGGCGAGTGCGGATGCTTCGATGAATGCGTTCACACGCTTCTTCTGTCCGAACGGCGAGATCCCGCCGACGTGATAACCCGTGATGCGTTCGGCCTCGGCGGGCGGCAACATCGCGGCGTCTTTCGCGGCCGCGGCGCTCGCGAGTTTCTTCAGGCTGACTTCGCGGTCCGACGGGACGAGCACGCAGACGATCGCGCCGCCTGCCTTCGCCATCAGTGTCTTCAGCAACCGCGACGGCGAAACGCCGAGCGCTTCGGCGGCCTGCATGCCGATGCGTTCGGCGTTCGGATCGTAGTCGTATTCGTGCAGCCGAAACGTCACGCCCGCTTTGGTCAGCGCATTCGTCGCGGGAGTTCCCTTGGCCATCGTCGCTATCCGTTTGGCTGAACAAGTAGCATCCGGGAGCTCGCTCCGCACTCCGTTTCACCTCTCCCATGGGGAGAGGTCGGATGGCGTAGCCATCCGGGCGAGGGGTTACGGCGTCTCGTGAGGCACAATCCCCTCACCCGACGCTACGCGTCGACCTCTCCCCATGGGAGAGGTTGACGGAGGCTGTCGCTACCGGCCGAAAATCTCGTCCTCATGCTCGCCGAGACGCGGCGGAGGCCGCGAGGGGCGCGGCGCCTTGCCGTCGACCAGGAACCCTCCGCGCACGACCGTGACGGCGCGATCCGCACCCGGCACATGATCGAACGTCACCGTCATGTTGCGCGCGGCGATCTGCGGTTCGCTGATCGCTTTCGACACGGCGAGCACGCGGCCGGCCGGAACGCCCGCCGCGTTCATGCGCGATTCCCAGGACACGGCCGAGTCGGCGACAAGCGCCTCCTCGATCAGCGCGTTGAGCGCGAAGCGGTTGTCCTTGCGCGCCTCGCGTTTGGCAAAGCGCTCGTCGCTCTTGAGTTCGGGACGGGCGATAAGATCGCACAGCGTTTCGAATTGCTTCTGTTCGTTCGCCGCAATGTTGAGGAGATCGTCGCGCGTGCGAAAGGTGCCGGACGGCGCGCCGGAAACATTCTCGTTGCCGGCCGGTTTCGGTTCGACGCCTGTCGCGAGGAAATTCGACACCGGCCAGCCGAGCGCACTCAGCGTCGATTCCAACATCGAGACATCGAGGAAAGCGCCTTCGCCCGTCTTGCCGCGACGCACCAACGCAGCCGAAATCGCAAAAGCGCCTGCGATTCCACCGAGCGTATCGCAGACCGGATATCCAACGCGCAGCGGCGCGGTCTCGGGCGTGCCCGTGATGCTCATGATGCCGGAAAGGCCTTGGATGATCTGATCGTAGGCCGGGTTGCCTTTCAGCGGGCCGGTCTGTCCGAAGCCGGAGATCGCGCAGTAGATGATGTCCGGCTTGTGTTTCTTGAGGTCATCGAAGCCGAGGCCGAGGCGCGACATCACGCCGGGGCGGAAGTTTTCCAAAACGACGTCAGCAGTCGCGACGAGTTTGACGAACTTTGCTTTGTCATCGGATTTCTTGAAGTCCAGCACCACGGAGCGCTTGCCGGCATTCTGCGCCAGAAACGACACGCCCATGTCTCGCGCGCTGAGTTCAGCCGACGCACCGAGCTTACGCGCGAGATCGCCCGCCGGCGCTTCGATCTTGATGACGTCGGCGCCGAGCAGCGCGAGCTGGTAGCCGCAGTAGGGTCCGGCGAGCACGTTCGTGAGATCGAGAACGCGCACGCCGTCGAGAAGTGCATTCATGGACAAGCGCCTGCTTTTTTGCACCGTCATGGCCCGCTTCATGCGGGCCATCCACGCCTTAGCTGCTTCAGCAAGAAAGCAAGACGTGGATGGCCCGGACGAGCCGGGCCATGACGACGGGTTATTCTACGCCTCGCCGCTTGGGCTGGGCAGCCGCGACAAGCGCACGAAATGATAGAACGCCCAAATCTTCGGTCCGATGAGGCCGATGATCGCAACCACGTAGAGCGTGATCGACAGCGTCGACGAGAAGAAGATCGACCAATCGCCGTTCGACACCGTCATCGCCTGGCGAAAGTTCTGCTCCGCCAGCGGGCCGAGGATCATGCCGATGATCACCGGTGCTGCCGGGAAATCGAACCGCCGCATCAGGAAACCGATGATGCCGAGGATGTACAGCAACACCAGATCGACGACCGAGTTCGAGATGCCGTAGGTGCCGATCGTCGCGAAGACGAGGATGCCGGCATAGAGCAGCGGCGCCGGGATTTTCAGGACGCGCACCCACAGGCCGACGAGCGGCAGGTTGAGGAAGATCAGCAGCACGTTGGCGATGAACAAGCTCGCGATCAGGCCCCAGACCAGCGAGGCCTGGCTCTCGAACAACAACGGCCCCGGATTGATGCCGTAGCTTTGGAACGCCGAGAGCATGATCGCGGCCGTGGCCGAGGTCGGCAGACCGAGCGTCAGCATCGGTACGAGCACGCCTGCCGCCGATGCGTTGTTCGCGGCTTCCGGACCCGCGACGCCTTCGATCGCTCCGGTGGTGCCGAACTCTCCCTTGTGCTTCGAGAGTTTCTTCTCGATCCAGTACGACAGGAAGGTCGGGATTTCGGCGCCGCCCGCCGGCATCGCGCCGATCGGGAAGCCGAGCAGCGTGCCGCGAATCCACGGCTTCCAGGAGCGCGACCATTCCTCGCGCGTCATGTAGAGCGACCCCTTCAGCGGCAGGATCTCGTCCTTGCCGGCGTAGCGGCGCGCCGCGACGTAGAATGTCTCGGCGACCGCGAAGAGCCCGACCGCGACGATGATCACGTTGATGCCGTCGAGCAATTCCGGAACGCCCATCGTAAAGCGCGCCTGTCCGGTCTGCAGATCGACGCCGATCATGCCGAGATAAAAACCGAAGAACAGGCTGATCAGCCCGCGCACGGCGGACGAGCCGAGCACCGCAGAGACCGTAACGAAGGCGAGGATCATCAGCGCGAAATATTCGGGCGGCCCGAATTTCAGCGCGAAGGTGACGACCACCGGCGCCAGGAACGTGATGCCGATCGTGCCGATCGTGCCGGCGACGAACGAGCCGATCGCGGACGTCGCGAGCGCGGCGCCGGCGCGGCCCGAGCGGGCCATCTTGTTGCCCTCGAGCGCGGTGACGATCGTCGCGCTCTCGCCAGGCGTGTTGAGCAGGATCGATGTCGTCGAGCCGCCATACATCGCGCCGTAATAGATGCCGGCGAAAAGAATAAACGCGGCGGTCGGCTCGACCTTGAAGGTGATCGGCAGCAGCAGCGCGATGGTCAGCGCCGGCCCTAAGCCTGGCAGCACACCTATGGCGGTCCCGAGCGTGGTGCCGACGAGGCACCACATCAGATTTTGCGGCGTCAGTGCGACGGCGAAACCGGCGGCGAGTTGCGAGAACACATCCATCAGTCACGCCCCCCGGCGACAAAGATTGATTTTGCATCTTCGCATGACCGGACGGAAAACCGGTTCCCACTTTTCCTGGTCATGCTCTACCCGCCGATCAGCGTTTCGAACCAGCCGGCGCCGATATTTACGCCGAGCAGTTTGGCAAAACCGAAATAAGCGACGAGCGCGACGACGAAGCCGATCGCAACATCCCGCAGCGGCTGACGGCTGCCGAAGCCGTATGCGATCAACACGAACATCACGGTCGAGGCGATCGTGAAGCCCATCCAGGTGATCAGCGCGATATTCGCGATCAATCCGGCAGCGACGAAAACAAGCGCGCGCCAGTCGATCGCGACTTCCTTTTCTTCGTCCGGCTGCCAGCCGCCGCGCGCCGCTTCGAACAGGAGAAAGAGTGCGAGCACGGCAAGCGCCGCCACCGTGATGTACGGCGCGGTCGTCGGGCCGACTTTGGCGTAGATTGGCGATTCAGGAATCTGCCAAATCTGCCACAGCGCGAAGGCCGAGAAGAGAAGTAACCCGCCGCCGATCAATGCTTCGGGCAGCGCGAAGCCTTTCTTGGTCGTATCGTTCATGAAAAATGCCCCAGCCCCAATTCAATCCGTCATGGCCCGGCTTGTCCGGGCCATCCACGTCTTACTTTGCGGCGACCCATAAAGACGTGGATGGCCCGCATGAAGCGGGCCATGACGCCGGATGAGCCCGTACGCGTATCACCCCGCCAATCCAATATCCTTCAGCACCGACTCGACACGCGCGATCTCGCCGTCGAGGAACTTGCCGTAATCGTCGCCGAACAGCGGGATCGACGACCACTCGCGCTTCTCGGTCTCGGTTTTCCACGTTGCGGTCTTCATCATCTGATCCATCAGCTTGATGAGAGCATCGCGGGTTTCCTTGCTGGCGCCCGGGGGCGCGAACACGCCGCGCCAATTCGACAGCTCGACGTCGATCCCCTGCTCCTTCAGCGTCGGCACATCGATGCCGGGCTGACGCTCCGCCGACGACACCGCCAGCGCGCGCACCTTGCCGGCTTTGATCTGCTCGCCGAATTCGCCGTAGCCCGAAATGCCGCCCGTCACGTGACCGCCGAGGATCGCGGCAATTGCCGGGCCGCCGCCCGCATAGGCGACGTAGTTGAGACTCTTCGGCGCAACGCCGAGCGCTTTGCCGATGAGGCCGAGCAGAATGTGATCGGTACCGCCTGCCGAACCGCCCGCGACCGAGACTTTCTTCGGGTCGGCCTTCAAGGCTTCGCCGAAGTCCTTCGCGGTCTTGATCGGCGAGTTCGCCGGCACGACGAGCACTTCGGCTTCGCCGGTCAGGCGCGCGACCGGCTGCGTCTGCGTGATCTTCACGGGCGCTTTGTTGGCGATCAGCGCGCCGACCATCACGAGGCCGGCGACCATCAACGCGTTCGGACGGTTCTTCCACTGATTGACGAATTGCGGCAGGCCGACCGCGCCGCCTGCGCCACCCACGTTGGTGATCTGCGAATTTTTGATGAGGTTCTCGTGCTTGAGCACGAGCTCCATCGTGCGCGCGGTCTGATCCCAGCCGCCGCCCGGCGCGGCCGGCACGAACAGCTGCAATTGCTCGAGAGCTTGCGCGTCCGCGCGGCTTCCCAGTGCTGCCAACGCCGCAACGCCGGCACTTCCCTGCAATAGATGACGCCTCGAAATCATGTTTCCACCCGGTTATTCACGACGAGCAATGCCGCCTTTGAGGGACAAGCTCGCACCGTGGAACGGGCGCGTCAATCGGTCGCGCATCGGTTGTGATCGGCAACCAAGCGCACAAACGAAAGTGGCGAGCCTTTCGGCTCGCCATGCGTCATTCCGGATCGGAACTTACTGCTGGGGTTCCGGGATCGGCGGTGCCGATTGCGGGCCCGGCTGACCGCCTTGCGGTTCCGGCGGCGGGGGAGCAACCGGCTCCGCATCGCAGCGCTCGACACAACGCAACCAGGCGCGGCCGTTTTCGTCGATGAACTTGCGGTACGACATGTAGCAGCCGTTACGCGTCCAGCCACCGCAGGTGACGCACACCGGACCCGACGAGCGGATCGGCGTACCGACCGGAGCCGTGTAGCCCGGCGTCACGACGACACCCGTGCCGACACCGACACCACCCCAGCTCCACGAGCGGCGGTGGAAACCGCGGCTACCGTGACGGTAATGATGCCCGCGGCTGCCATGACGCCAGTGATGGCCGTGGCTGCCGTGACGGAAGTGATGACCGTGGCTGCCGTGACGGCGATGTCCGCCGTTCGAGCTGCCATGACGACGATGACCGCCGCTCATGCTGCCGTGACGGCGATGTCCGCCGCCTGCATTCGGACGGCCCACCGGGCCGCGCCGCGAAAACGAAGGCCGTGAGAAGTTTGTGGGACGCGACATGCGCATCGGAGCAGCGCGGAATCCGCCACCGCGGAAGCCACCGCCGCTGCTGAAGCCGCCGCCACGACGGGCGGATGCATCGTCGAACGTCGTTAGAGTCGCTGCGCCGACCACAATGGTCGCCGCAACTGCCAATACTACTTTGCGAAACATCGAGGTCTCCTGCTGAGGGTTTGAGTTATCTCGCTAGACCTTCAGTCGCCGCAGGAGCGCAGAACGTTCATTTCAATCGTCGGCGAAAATGGAACACAAAGCGAAAGGTCAACGATTGGTTTCATTGCGCGGGGCAAAAAAAAGCGGGCACCACATCGGTGCCCGCCTTCTTCACTTTGTGTCGTAGCCCGGATGGAGCGGCGGCAAAGCCGCCCGCGCAATCCGGGATTCGTCGCGAGAGTCCCGGATTTCGTTCGGCTTCGCCTCTCTTCATCCGGGCTACAAGATGCGTCGCTGCTTAGTAGTCGCAAACAACGCGGTAGTAGCCGCGATAGTCGTTCCACACTTTGTAGCAGCCGCTGCCGCCGCCATAGGCGTAGTAACCGCGGTGCCAGCGGTGATGACGGTGATGGAAGTGGTGGTGACGATGGCCGAAATGACGATGGCCGTGGTGATGGCCGCCGCCGAAATGGCGAGCGCCACCGCCGTGGAAGCCACCGCCGCCACCGCGACGTGCGTCGGCATCGCTTGCGCCGGCGAGTGCGGCAACACCGAGAGTGAGAGCCGCAGCGGCGGCGATGGTCAGTTTACGAAACATGAGCGTATCTCCTGCGTTTGGGTTGACGCGAGGTCTCTCGCGTTGTCGCAGGGATACGCCGTGCCGAACCGGCGCGATGTGATGGCCATCACGTTTTCGGCGTTTCACTCTGGTCATCCCGGTCGAGCGTGCTTGCGTAGCAAGCCGCGAGGGCCGGGATCCATATCCCCAGTGCTCACGATGAAAACTGGGAATATGGATTCCGGGCTCGCGACTGCGCGTTGCTCGTCGCGCCCCGGAATGACCAGCGCCCTAACGACGCGCGGCGAGCAATGCTTCGACGAGTTCGACGAAGCCGGCACCGGACTCATGCTCCGTGACGAATTTCGGCTTGTTCGCGATCCGGTGTGCGAGGCGCTTCACATTGGCGACGCCGACCGACAGCGGGAAGGCCGCGAACATCGGCTCGTCATTCGGCGAGTCGCCGGAGAAAACAATCGCGTCGCCGTCGCGCGCGATGCCGAGACCAAACTCGCGCTCGAGCATCACCCTTGTCATCGACAGCTTGTCGTACTGACCAAACCACCCATTGACGTGGATCGAAGACACTTTCGCCTCCGCGCCTTCGGCTTTGAACATCGCGACGATGCGGTCGACGTCGCTTTCGGGCAGCGGCGGAACGTCCTCGCAAAAATCGACGGCAAGATCGGCGATGCGATACGGCTGATCGGACGCGAGCGCCGCGCCGGGCACGGCTTTTAAGATCTTCTCCGACAGCGCGGTGAGCCGCCGGCGATTGGCCGCGACGTCGGCCGGCGTCGCCCAGAAATGCTGACGCATCGTTTTCGTCGCGCGGTCATAGAGGAAATAAAATGCGCCGTTTTCGCCGACGACGCCGGCGACCGGCCACATGCGCGCGATGTGGTCGCACCAACCGGCCGGGCGTCCCGTAATAGGAACGATCCGTACGCCAGCGTCCGCGAGACGCTCCATCGCGCCGTAGGCGACAGCGGTCAGACGGCCTTCGGTCGTCACCGTGTCGTCGATGTCGGTCAGCAGCAAACGGACGTCGGCGAGGCGGCTTGGTTCGATATCGCGCAAAGGGATCATTGCGGTTGTATGCGGTCACGCTTCGCGCATCACAAGTCGCGAAATCTTAAAGCGACGGGAACGAAGTGTAGTGCAGAAACATTATCTCTGCGGCCGCAGCTCGCGGCTTTTCCTAAGTATAGGCACTTCGCCATGCAACTTTTGCCCGTGCCTCCCCGGCGGCTCGCGCTGAGCGCTCCCGTCCGCGCGCCTGAACCCGTAAAATCTCACGTCGCCTTGCACACGCCCGTCGTAGCCATGCCGAGTTGCGGCGTGTACCTGACGCTGCGCTCGGTCGACGACGCGCTCGTCTTTGTTCACCGCTATCTCATGCAGGAGCGTTCCGGCCAGCTCGACGGCATTCGGACCGAGCGGCTGTTGCAGCTCGCATCGGTCTCGCCGACGCGCGGCGTCCGGCAGGCGGCGACGATCGCGTTGCGCGATCTGTTGCGGGCCGAGAACATGTTGGGCTGATTGGGATTTTAGAGATGGTACAGGTGGGTGGACTTGAACCACCGACCTCCGGTTCCACAGACCGGCGCTCTAACCAACTGAGCTACACCTGCAAACGCGCATCTCTATTCGGGCGCGAGCGGGCGGAACCTAGGTCCAAAGACTTATCTTTGCAACAAATGATGTCCCGTCGCGTCCACATATTCGTCGCCGCAAAGCCCCAATAGGTTCACGGTTCTGGACAGAAGCGCCCGAAATCGGTCTCCTGCCGGCCGATGACCGACCCCCGCGCCTATCCGGATCGCCCCTTCGTTGCCGTTTCGGCGGCGATTCTCCGCGACCGGGACGTTCTTCTCGTCCGTCGTGCCCAGGCCCCGGCGAATCGGCGCTTTACGCTGCCGGGCGGCGTGGTCGAGGTCGGCGAAACCCTCGAAGACGCCGTCATGCGGGAGGTGTCGGAAGAGACCGGCCTAGTTATCCGGCCGCTCGGCCTCGCCGGACACCGCGAATTCGTGGTGCGCGACGATGACGGCCGCGTCTCCCGCCACTTCATCATCTTGGCCTTCGCGGCCCGCTATCTCGGGGGCGAGCCAGTGCTCAACGAGGAATTGTCCGAATTTCGCTGGGTCTTGCCGGACGCGATCGCGGGCCTGCCGACCACGGACGGGCTGTCCGAAATCGTCGCCGACGCCTTCCGGCTTGCCGCGGATAAACCGTGATGCGTGGTTTGCCTTGCCGCAACCGGACGCCGCGCCGATAAGGTCGCCGGGAACCACATGCGACTCATCATTGCGCTGTTTTTAATCTTTGCGGTCACGATCGCCTCGCCCGTCCGGGCGCAGGCGCCGGCTCCTTATGACCGCGACCTGCAGCGGCTCGCCGAGATCATGGGGGCGCTGCATTATCTCCGCGCGATCTGCGGTTCCAACGAGGGTCAGGCTTGGCGTAACGAGGTTCAGGCGCTGATCGATGCCGAGACACCGGGCGGCGACCGGCGCAATCGCATGATCGCGGCTTTCAACCGCGGCTATCGCGGGTACCAGCAAGCGCACCGCGTGTGCACGCCGTCCGCCAGGGTCACCATTCGCCGCTATCTCGACGAGGGCGGACGCATTGCACGTGACATTACGGCCAGATACGCAAACTAAATCGCGCCGTTAACCATTTTTCGTAATCGCTGTTAACTGTTTCGCAGGTTATCCGACCACCGCCACATTCGCCGTGTTAACGTCTTGTCAAGTTGGGAACAGGAAGCGCCTTGCCTCTTTCGAGGGGCGCCCTTATCGGATCGGCCGGATGATTCACGCGCATACCACTGCGGACGCAGACCGCGACCAGAAGCAAGCCGCACTCGGTTACGTCACCGAGGCATGGGCCGACGGCATCGTCGATGGCGTCGATGGCGACTGCCTGGCGCAGGCGTGTTTGTTTGCTGCGTTCGCCGAACTGGTCTCGACCTATGGCGAAGAGGCTGCAGCCAAGTTCGCCGAAGGTCTGTCGAAGCGTATCCACAACGGCGAGTTTTCGCTGCACATCGCGCGTCAGTAATCTACGCGCTGAACCAACGGCGGACGATGTCGTCGTCCGCACAATCTTCCAGATAGTCGATCAGCATCGCGCTCGCGAACTGTAGCGACGTCGCCGCATTCGGTAGCGACGCGAGTTCGCGTGCGGCTGCGAGAATGTCTTCGCGTTTCAGCGACGCGATCGGGAGCGCGCAGATTTCGCCGACGTAGTCAGCTTCGCTCGCTCCGATTTTCAGATCCGCGAAGGATTGCCTCAGCAGCGTTAAGGCAGCGAATTCCGGCTTGCCGCCCCGCTTCGGATTGCGCGCATAGCCGGTGAGGATCGTGCGAGAAGCGCTCGTGTCCGCGCCGATTTCCTCGCTCAGCTCCCGCTCCGCACCACGCACGACCAAATCGCGCAAACTCTCGCCGTCACGCACGTCGTCCCAATCGAGCGATCCCGATGCCGATGCCGCGAGCGTATCCGGATCGATGAGATTGCCTTTGCCTTGCCGCTGATAAATCAGCTTCGCGTCTTGCGTGATCGCGAGCGTGGACACGCCGATGTGGTTCGAGAGTGCACTCTGCACGAGCGGCACTAGCGGCACGTCGCCGGCGAGATCGTTGGTAACCAGTCCATCGCAGTAACCGACGCGCTGGACGCGCGCCGGCTCCCCGCTCGCAAGGAATTCTAAGGTGATGTCGGTGCGCAGCCCGACTTTCGCGTCATTGGTGACGATCCGATCGCCGAGCCTCCGGCGCAGCAGAGCATCCCGCTCGCGCGCGATCTCGGGCGGCAGAACATACGGTCTCGCATCAATCGCGACCGCATTCGTCATCGTGTCGAGCCTGCGATTGACGGCGCGGTCGGTCACGGATGCGAGATCGATGGCTTGAGGAACCGGGGTGGGAGGCATACTTTGCGGAGTATGATCGGAACCACCTCGACATGAAAGCCGCCCTGCTGCCCGACCGGGGCGTCATTAAGGTCACGGGCGCGGACGCGCTCGCATTCCTCAACAATCTCGTCACGGCGGACCTGACGCGCGCCGCGGCCGGCGCGGCGCGGTTCACCGCGCTGCTCACGCCGCAAGGCAAGATCATCGCGGACTTCTTCGCCGTGCAGGCGAGCGAGGCCGACGGCGGCGGCATTTTCCTCGATGCGCCGCGCGCACTCGTCGAGCCGTTGATGGCGCGGCTCACGATGTACAAGCTGCGCGCCAAGATCACGGTCGAGGATCTGTCCGCGAAACTCGGCGTGATGGCGGTGTGGGATGCACCCGGTCCGGTGGCGAGCGAATACGGCCTCTCCTACGCGGACCCGCGCGTCGCGGCGCTCGGCACGCGCATTATTCTGCCGCCCGACGTTGTTGCGGAGGCCGCGCAGGATCTCGGCGCCGAACTCGTCGACGCACGCGATTACGAAACGCATCGCATCGGGCTCGCGGTGCCGCGCGGCGGCCAGGACTTCATGTATAGCGACGCTTTCCCGCACGAGACCGCGATGGATCAACTCGGCGGCGTCGACTTCGACAAAGGTTGCTTCATCGGCCAGGAGGTCGTGTCGCGCACGCAGCATCGCGGCACGGCGCGCACGCGCATCATGCGCGTCACCTTCGACGGCTTCCCGCCGGACAGCGGCATGCCGGTGCTTGCCGGCGAGAAGCAGGTCGGCACGATGGGCTCCGGCATCGAAGGCCGCGGCGTCGCGATGCTGCGGCTCGATCGGATCGCGGACGCGGAAGCGGCCGGCCATGCGCTGACGGCCGGCGGCGTGCCGATCACGCCCGCCAAACCCGATTGGGCGAAATACGGCTGACGCGAAACGTCAGCGATTCGCCGCCATCTTGTTGTAGAGCCACAGCACCACGACCGCGCCGACAACGGCGACGATCAGGCTCCACAGATTGAAGCCGGTCACGCCGGTCGCGCCGAGTGCGCTGAAGATGAAGCCGCCGACCACCGCGCCGACAATGCCCAGCACGACGTTGAGCATAAACCCTTGGCCTTGGCCCTCGAAGATCTTGCTGCCGATCCAGCCGGCCAGCGCCCCCAGAACAATCCACGCAATGATGCCCACGCGACGTCTCCCTTGATCAAGCTCGGCGTAACGCCCCTACGGGAAAGATTGTTCCTCCTGAATTCTTAAATCAAGAGTTCGGCATGCGTCACAAAAGCGTTGCGGGTGGTCTTGCAATGTCAGGGCGCGAGATCGAGATTAATCTGGTCTAAGATTTTTGGACGCCCGCTCGCGGGGCAACTGGAGATTTCCAATGGGAATGCTCGACGACATCCTCGGCAAGGCGCTGCCGGAAGGCAAAATCTCGAAGCCTCTGCTCATCGCGCTCGGCGCACTTATTCTGTCCGGCGCGCTCAGCGGCAAGAAGTCGGATAGCAGCCAGCCGGCACAAATCCCGCCGCCGAGCGGCAACACGGCCGGCGGCGGCCTCGGCAATCTCGGCGGCGCGCTGGCGGGCGGCGGCTTGCTCGGCGGGCTCGGCGGCTTGATCGATGCCTTCACGCGCGGCGGCCAGAAGAGCGCGATCGACTCGTGGGTCGGCAATGGACCGAACCAGCAGGTCTCGGCCGGCGACCTCGGCGGCATCTTCGGGCCGGATATCCTGAAGCAGCTGCAGGAGAGGACGGGCCTCGGCCAAGGCGACATTCTCTCGCAGCTGCAGGAAATCCTGCCGAACCTCATCAACGGCATGACGCCGGAAGGCCGTCTGCCGACGCAGGACGAGGTGCAGGACGATTACCACGGCGCGCGCCGTGGTCCGGGCGGCGTTCTCGACGACCTCTCGCGCATGAGCGAGTCGCTCGAGCCGGGCGGCCGTTCGTAAGTCTGCACACCAAATCCGTCATCCTGAGGAGCCCGGCGCAAGCCGGGCGTCTCGAAGGACGACGGCCCTAAACAGCGCGGCGCCTCGGCCGTCGTGGTTCGAGACGCCGCGGTCGGCTCCGCCGACACATGTCTCCTCACCATGACGGATCAGAATCAGTGCGCCGTTATGAGTCGCTGCGAGTTCCGCGCACACCACTGACATTCCCGGCGCCGGAATCATGCTAAATCACCGGCATGAAACAGCCCATCGTTCACGCGGATGGCCTTAAGCGCTGCACTTGGCCGGGCGAAGACCCGCTTTACGTCGTCTACCACGACACCGAATGGGGCGTGCCGGATTACGACGATCGCGCGCTGTTCGAGAAGCTGATCCTCGATGGCTTTCAGGCCGGCCTTTCGTGGATCACGATCCTGCGCAAGCGCGACAACTTCCGCCGCGCGTTCGATGGTTTCGAGCCGGAGAAGATCGCGCGCTACACGCCGAAGAAAATCGAAGCGCTGATGCAGGACGCCGGCATCGTGCGCAATCGCTCGAAGATCGAAGGCAGCGTGAAGTCCGCGCAGGCGTATCTCGAAATCATGGAGAAGGGCCCGGGCTTCTCGAATTTCCTGTGGGACTTTCTCGACGGCAAGCCGAAGGTCAATCGCTTCAAGACGACACGCGACGTGCCGACCGAAACGTCGGTCTCGCAAGCGATGTCGAAGGAGCTCGTGAAGCGCGGCTTCAAATTCGTCGGACCGACGATCGTCTACGCGTTCATGGAAGCGACCGGCATGGTCAACGACCATCTGGTCTCCTGCCATCGGCATGGCCCTTGTTCTCACGAGCGCAAAGTTCATGGCTAAAGCGGCCAAGGATGGGCGTGCCTGGCAGCGCATGCTGTCGGGGCGGCGGCTCGATCTCCTCGATCCCTCGCCGCTCGATGTCGAGATCGAAGACATCGCGCACGGGCTCGCGCGCGTCGCGCGCTGGAACGGACAGACCAGCGGCGCGCATATTTTTTCTGTCGCGCAGCACAGTTTATTGGTCGAAGCGATTGCGCGCGCAAAGGTGCCGCGGCTCGATCACGCGATCCGCCGCGCAATCCTGCTGCACGATGCGCCCGAATACGTCGTCGGCGACATGATCTCGCCGTTCAAAGCGGTGATCGGCGATGCATACAAGGCGGTTGAGGAGCGTTTGCTCAAGGCGATCCACCTGCGCTTCGGGTTACCCGCAAAGCTGTCCGCCGACGTTACGGCGCTGATCAAAGCCGCCGACCGCGGCGCGGCTTATCTCGAAGCGACCAGGCTCGCCGGTTTTTCGGAACGCGAGGCGCAAAAGTTTTTCGGCGCGCCGCCCGAATTGCCGGCGACGACCGAGAAGGATTTTCTGCATCCGTGGACCGCCGAGCGTGCCGCGCAGCGATTCCTCAAACGCTTCCAGCAATTGATTGACAGTCCCTGACACGCAAGCTTTTTGGTTGCTCATGATTTACGTTTGCTCCCTCGCCCGCCTCTCCGCCACCGTCGCCGAAACGGAAGCGCGTCACATCGTGACGCTGATCAACGACGAGACGCGGGTGCCGCGCCCCGCGAGTGTGCGCGCCGAGGATCATCTTTTTCTCGGCATGCACGACATTGCGGCGGAGCTTGAAGGCTTCAACGCACCGGGCGAAGCGCATGTGCGCGAGCTCATCACCTTCGTGAAGCGTTGGCCGCGCGAGAAGCCGATCGTCGTCCACTGTTGGGCGGGCATCAGCCGCTCGACGGCAGCAGCGATCATCACGGCGGCGGCGCTCAATCCGGATCGCGACGAACGCGCCATCGCGCAAGCCGTGCGCGATTCATCGCCGACCGCGTCGCCCAATCTGCGCCTGATCGCTCTGGCGGATCAGCAGCTTGGCCGCAAAGGCCGGCTGATCGCGGCGGTTGATCGCATCGGCCGCGGCGTTGATGCCTTCGAGGGCGTCCCGTTCGTTCTCGACTTGAATTGAGTATGACGTGGTCATCCCGGAAGCCGCCTCTTTGGCGGCTGTCCGGGATCCATAATCCCGGCGATTTTGTAGCTGGCACTGCGGTTATGGATCCCGGCCCTCGCGGCTCGCTTCGCGAGCCAAGTGCTCGGCCGGGATGACTTCGAAAGATAGGTCGACCGCAAAACACCCTGTTGATGCGGCAAATAGGCCGCGATCGCGCCCTTTTTTCCGTATCGAAGGCCGGTTAGAAACGACGAGAGGGTTTAGGCGTCCCTCGCTGCTTTAATCGAGCGAGCTGAGTGTACGCATGGAATTTACCCTTCTGATTCTGATCGGCCTTGCTTTGCCGGTCATTTGGACAATCGCGTTCTTCATGGGTCTCGGGACCCGGACGCGCGTTCAGGTTCTCGAACAACGCAACCAGGTGCTCGAACAGGAAGTGCTGCGTCTCGCCGCGCGGCCGCGCACCGCACCGGACGCAGCGCCGGCCGAACCTTTCGTGCGTCCCGCCGCGCCGCCGGTGCCGCAGGTCAGCGAAACGCCCCCGACCGTGCCGGAAACGCCGGTCCCGACACCACCGCAACCGGAACCGGCAAGGCCGACGCCGCCGCCGCCGCGCGTCGAACCCACGCGGCCGACTTCGGTGCCGCAGCAAACCCCGGCGCAGACCGCAACCGCGACTCCGGACGGACCGGGCTTCGAAGAGACCTTCGGCACCCGCTGGGTCGTCATCGTCGGCGGTCTCGCGCTCGCGCTCGGCGCGATCTTCCTCGTCAAATACACGATCGAGGAGGGCCTGATCGGCCCGGGAATGCGCATCATCCTTGGCGCGCTCCTCTCGGCTGGCCTCATCGGCGGCGGCGAATGGTTGCGCCGGCGCGAGCGCGACGAAGGGCTTGTCGAACGTCAGCAAGCCTCGATCCCGGCGATCCTCACGGCGGCCGGCACCACGGCCGCTTTCGCGACGACATGGTCCGCTTACGGCCTTTACAGCTTCATCGCGCCAGGCAGCGCGTTCATCCTGCTCGGCATCGTCGCGATGGCGACGCTCGCCGCGGCTCTGCTGCACGGCCCGGCTCTCGCCGGGCTCGGCCTCATCGGCGCTTACGTGACGCCGATGCTCGTCTCGACGAAAGAGCCGAGCTTCTGGGCGCTCTACCTTTATCTCCTCTTCGTCACGGCGGCGGCCTTCGCGCTCGCGCGGTTCAGGTTGTGGCGCTGGCTCGCCGTGTCGGCCGTAACCGCGAGTGCGCTGTGGATTCTCCCCGGCCTTGCCACTGCGGTCGATGCCAGCCCTACGCCGCACCAGATATACGTCGTTTGCCTCGTGCTTCTCGCGGCAGCGTTGATCGTCAGCGGCTTCCTGTTCGGCCCTGAACCAGAGGGCGACGAGATCGAACCGGTGTCATCCGGAACGCTGATCGTCTACGCGGCGGTGTCGGCGCTTCTGGTCGTCGCGACCTCGCAGGTGATGTCGGCACTGGCGGCCTTCACGCTCGTCTGCGCGATCGTGATCGCCGTCGCGTGGCGCGCGCCTTCGGCTATCGCGGCCGTGCCGGTTGCTGCGATCCTGTCGGCTGTCATCATCGCCGAATGGGCGGTGACGCTTGCCTATGGCTCGGCGGTTGCGAATTCCGGATTGGTCGAAGGCCTGCCGATCACGTCGCAGAGCAACGCAAGCCAACATCTCGTCTTCGGCGCGCTCTTCGCGTTGCTGTTCGGCGGTTCCGGCTATCTGGCGCAAGGCCGCTATGAACGGCCGATGCCCGGCCTGTTGTGGGCCGCGAGCGCGGTCGTCGCGCCGCTGTTGATCCTCGCGGCGCTCTACTATCGCGTGGCGAATTTCGAGCGCTCGATCCCGTTTGCGGGTCTCGCGTTGCTGCTCGCCGCGCTCTACGCGACCGCGACCGAGATGCTGGACCGGCGTCCGCCGCGTCCGGGCCTGCGCGTTTCCGGCGCGGTATTCGCGGTCGGCAGCGTCGCGTCGCTGGCGCTCGCGCTGACGATGGCGCTCGAAAAAGGCTGGCTCACCATCGCGCTCGCGCTGATGACGCCGGGCATCGCCTTCATCTACGCGAAGCGGCCGTATGCGTTCCTGCGCTGGATCGCGGCCGCGTGCGGCGCGCTGGTCTGCGCGCGCATCGGTTGGATGCCGACGATCGTCAGCGATCTCGGCACGACGCCAATCTTCAATTGGCTACTGTGGGGCTACGGCGTTCCGGCCGTGGCCTTCTGGACCGCCGCAACGATCCTGCGCCGCGGCGCCGACGATGTGCCGGCGCGCATGCTCGATGGCGCCGCGATCCTCTTCACGGTGCTCACCGTGACGCTGCAGATTCGTCACTACATGACGGGCGGCAATATGTGGATCGACGGCGCGTCGCTGTCGGAAGCCGGCCTTCAGGTTTCGGCGCTGCTCGCCATCGCGATCGGTCTCGAACGGTTGCGCGAACGGACCAAGAGCGAAGTTCACAATATCGGCGCTATCGCGGTCGCAGGACTTGCCGTGTTGCTGATCTGGGTCGGACTGATGTTCACGAGGAACCCGCTCAACAACATCGCGCCGGTCGGCGGGCGGTTCTTCAACGTCATCCTGCTCGCCTACGGAATCCCGTCGGTCCTTGCGATCATTCTCGCGCTGACGGCGCGGCACGTGCGGAAGATGCCGTACCGTGTCTTCGCGGCCGGCACCGCGGTCGCGCTCGCGTTGATGTATCTGACGCTGCAGGTGCGGCGGCTATTCGTCGGCGAGGTGCTGCGCATCGGACCGGGATCATGGCCGAGCGACGCAGAGCTGTGGACCTACTCGGCCGTGTGGCTCGTCTTCGGCGTCGTGCTGCTGCTGATCGGCATCGCGCTGCGCTCGCAGCCGGCGCGCATGGCGTCCGCCATCGTCATCCTCATCACGGTCTGTAAGGTCTTCCTGTTCGACCTCGCAGGCATCGGCGGGATCTGGCGCGCGCTGTCCTTCATCGGGCTCGGCCTCGTGCTCGTCGGCATCGGTCTGCTCTATCAGCGGCTGCTGTTCCCGCAGCGCCGCAGCGGAGCGCCGAGCACGACATGACGACGATCTACAAGATCGCACCGCGCGCGTTGTGGGAAGCCGCCGAGCGCGCCGGCGCGTTCACGGGCGCGCCGGTCGATGTCGAAGACGGTTACATCCACTTCTCCGCCCGCGATCAGGTGGAGGAGACCGCCGCGAAGCACTTCGCCGGGCAACGCGATCTGTTGCTGATCGCGGTCGACGCCGATGCATTGGGGCATGCGCTGCAGTGGGAGCCGTCGCGCGGCGGCGCGCTGTTCCCGCATCTCTATGCGCCGCTGCGCATGCATGCGGTGCAGTGGGTGAAGCCGCTCAGTTCGGCCGATGCAATTGCGGAAGCGCTCGACTGACCGTCTGCTTACCACGTTTGTAAACCGCAAGCACCGGCGCGATCTCGGCGACGGCCTGCGCGGGCGTCTCGCAGTCGAGCACGACGAAGTCCGCCTGCGCGCCGACCGCGACGCCGTAGTCCTTCGCGTTCAGAAGCTGCGCGGCGCGGCTCGTCACCATCGCGTGGCAGTCCGTCATGCCGCTCTCGGTGCCGATCTGCGCGATGTTGGCGTAAAGATTCGCCATGCGCATCAGCGAGCAATCGCCGAACGGCGTGAACGGGTTGAGCACGTTGTTGGTCGCCAGCGAACAGTTGACGCCGTGGCCAAGCAAGCGATGCGCCGGCGCGACGCCGCGCACGACGTCGTGCTGCGCGGGGCGGCCCATGAGATAGAGATCGGTCGACGGCAGCACCGTGACGGCGACTCCCGCGTTCTTCATGCGCGCGGCGGCGGCATCGAGATCGCGTGGCGGCAATGACGAGAGCTTCGTGACGTGCCCGCAGGCGACGCGGCCGCCCCAGCGAAATTTCTCCGAGCACCGGCAGACATGGTCGAGGTCCATGTTCTTCCCGCCGAGGCTGAAGTCGAGATGCATGTCGATGTCGACATCGCGTTCGCGCGCGAGATCGAAGATGCGGTCGATCTGCCCATGCGCGTCCGAGTCCGTGTAGGGGCATGCGCCGAGCACACTGGCGCCGCGATCGAGCGCGGCGAGCATCAGCTCCTCGGTGCCCGGATTGTTGAGCATCCCCTCCTGCGGGAAGACGCAGATCTCGAGGTCGACCGCGAAAGCGTATTCCTTGACCAGCGGCAGCACGCCTTCGAGGCCCTTCAGGCCGATGCCGGGATCGACCTCGACATGCGTGCGGATATGCGTGGTGCCGTTGAGGATGCACTTCTCGAGCGTCTTCTTCGCCCGTGCGTAGACATCCTCCGGCGAGAAACCCGCCTTGGCCCGCGACGTTTCGCGGATCGCCTCGTCGAGCGTGCCGTCCTTCGTGGCGCAACGATCGAGGATGCAGGATTTGTCGAGATGCAGGTGCGTCTCGACGAAACCGGGCGCGACCAGACGCCCGCCGGCGTCGCCTTCCTCGGCGTCGGCGCGCAGCCCGGATTCGATCGCAACGATCTTCCCGGCCGCGATGCCGAGGTCGACCAAACGACCCGGATGCGAGGCGACACGTGCGTTGCGAATTACGAGATCGATCATTTGCTTATTGAGATCGCGTGGCAGAAGATGACAGCCAAGCATAAACAGAAGCGAGAGAGAATTGTATACAATTCACCGCACTGATTGTATGCAATAAGAAGCGGGTATTCAGGGGCGGCATGGCCAACGTGTTCGAACGCGACCTCAAGATCGTCAATATCGGCCTCCGCAGCTTCGCGGACGAACTCACCTCGGTCGGGGCCGCCGTCACGCATGTTGAATGGTCGCCGCCGGCCAACGGCGACCCTGCCCTCGCCCAGCTCGCGACCCAACTGCGTGCGCCCGGTATCGGCGCCGAGATCGACGCCGTGAACACCGTCGCGGTCGAGCGCATTCTCGCAGCCGAGCCGGTGCTCGTCGACGTGATCCCGGCCGAGCAAGCGATCCCGGCCTTTCGCGAAGGCCAAGTCCTCCTCCACTCCGGCCCGCCGATCACGTGGGACCGCATGTGCGGCCCGATGCAAGGCGCGATCTGCGGCGCGCTCGTGTTCGAGGGTTGGGCGACCGATCTCGACGTCGCGGCGAAGCTCGCGGCAAGCGGCGCGATCACCTTCGCGCCGAACCACCACTACGACGCTGTCGGCCCGATGACCGGCATCATCACGCGGTCGATGCCGGTACTCGTCGTCGAAAACAAGAAATTCGGCAATCGCGCCTACTGCACGATCAACGAGGGCCTCGGCAAAGTCATGCGCTTCGGCGGCAACGACGCCGAAGTGCTGGCGCGGCTCGCCTGGACACGCGACGTGCTCGGCCCGGCGCTCGGCGCCGCCTTGCGCGAGCGCGACGGGATGCCGCTGAAGGTGATCATCGCCAAAGGCCTCGGCATGGGCGACGAGATGCATCAGCGCAACGTCGCCTGCACGGGGCTGTTTCTGCGCGAGATCGCGCCCGCGCTGGCGCGCACCTGCGCGGACGCCGAGAAGCTCGCGGCAGCGCTCGCCTTCATCTCGGGCAACGATCAGTTCTTCCTCAACGTCGCGATGGCGATGGGCAAGGCGATGACCGATCCGGCGCGCGGCGTCTCGCGCTCCTCAGTCGTCACCGCGATGTGCCGCAACGGCACCGACTTCGGCATTCGCGTCTCCGGCACCGGTGACCGTTGGTTCGTCGCGCCGGTCGAGATGCCGGAAGGGCTTTATTTTCCAGGCTATTCGGCAGCCGACGCGAACCCTGACATGGGCGATTCCGCGATCGTCGAGACGGTCGGCCTCGGCGGTTTCGCAATGGGCGCATCGCCGGCCGTCGTCGGTTTCGTCGGCGCGGGCTCCGCGTCGTCCGCCGCCGACTTCACGCGTGCGATGCGCGAGATCACCGTGACGGAAAATTCCGAATGGTCGATCGCCGCGATGGATTACGCCGGCGTGCCGACCGGCATCGACGTTCGCCTCGTCGTCGAAAGCGGCATCGCACCGACCATCAACACCGGCATCGCGCATCGCCAGCCCGGCGTCGGCCAAGTCGGCGCCGGCGTCGTGCGCGCGCCGATGGCCTGTTTCACGCAAGCGCTGGCGGCTCTCGCCGAGGAGGCTCGATGAGCGTGCTCGTCAACGTCGTTCGCCGCAGCTTCTATCTCGACTCGGTCGCGCTGATGCGGCTGTCGCGGCAGATCGCCGGCATGCCGGGGGTCGTCGAAGCCGCATTAATGATGGGCACGCCGGCGAACCGGCAGATCATGCAGGAAGCGCATCTGCTCGATGCGGAAGGTCAAGGCGCGGCCGGCAACGATCTCATCATCGGCGTGCGCGCGCAGACGCAACCAGAAGCCGACGCTGCCGCTAATGCTGCGTTCGAAGCGCTCGACGCGCCGCGCGAAAAAGCAGCCGCCGCCGAAGGCACCGCGAAAAGTCTCGGCGCCGCGCTCAATCAGATGCCGGATGCAAGCTTCGCGCTGATCTCGGTGCCGGGCGAGTTCGCCGCCGTCGAAGCGCATAAGGCGATCCGCGCCGGCCTCGACGTGATGATTTTCTCGGATAACGTCTCCTACGACGACGAAGTCCGACTGAAGCAGGAAGCGCAGGCGCTCGGCCGCCTCGTCATGGGGCCGGACTGCGGGACCGCGATCATCAACGGGACACCGCTCGCCTTCGCCAATGTCGTACCGCGCGGCGATATCGGTATCATCGGCGCGTCCGGCACCGGCACGCAGGAAGTCACGTGTCTGATCGCACAAGCGGGTCGCGGCATTTCGCAAGCGATCGGCGTCGGCGGGCGCGATCTCTCGCAGAAGGTCGGCGGCATCTCGACGCTGACCGCGATCGATATTCTCGATAGCGACCCGGAAACGCAGCATATCGTGCTGATTTCGAAGCCGCCGCATCCGGATGTCGCGAAGATCGTGCTCGATCGCGTTGCGCGCAGTGCCAAGCCCTTCACGATCTGCTTCCTCGGCGACACTGAACGCGAACTTCCCGAAAATGCGACCGCCGCGCCGACGCTCGGAGCCGCCGCGCAGAGCGCGATGGGTCAGAAGAAAAACTTCCGTATCGTCGGACGCAGCGCGCCACCCGGAATGCTGCGCAAGAAAGGCGTCATCGTTGGGCTGTTCGCGGGCGGCACGCTGTGCGCGGAAGCGCAGCTCGTGCTCGCGTCGCGCAAACATAACGTTACGTCGAATGCGCCGGTGCCGGGCGCTTCGCCGCTCGTGGCCGACGGCGCGAATGTCGACCGCCTGCTCGATCTCGGTGCCGACGAATACACCAAGGGCCGTCCGCATCCGATGATCGATCCGAGCGTGCGTGACGACATGCTGCGCCAATCGATGAACGACACCAACGTCGCGATCATCCTGCTCGATTGCGTGATCGGTTACGGCGCGCATGCGGACCCGGCGGGTCAAGTCGCGGCCGTGCTCGCCGACATGCCGAAGAAGCACCCGTATCTCATCGCTTCGGTCACCGGAACGGAGGAAGACCCGCAGGTGCGCTCGCGCCAGATCGCGACGCTGAAGCAGGCGGGCGTGTTGGTCGCGGATTCCAATGCTGATGCGGCGGCATTGGCGGCCGCGCTGGTGAGCTGACGTCATGCAGCGCATCTCAATCCCGAAACGGCTTCTAGTAGCGGTCGGCGGCAACGCGACGCATCCGGAAGACATCAGCGGCACCACCGAAGAACAGAAAATCATCGCGCAGCGCACCGCGATGTCGCTGTTGCCGCTCGCGCAGCTCAAGAACGAGCTCGTCGTTACGCACGGCAACGGCCCGGTGGTCGGCAAGATCCTCATGCGGCAGGTGCTGACGCGCGATCGCATCCCACCGATGTCGCTCGACATCTGCGTGGCGCACAGCCAAGGCGGCATCGCGTATCTGCTCATGCAGGCGATGGAGAATGCGCTGCGCGAAGCCGACAACGCTCGCCACGTCGCGTGTCTGCTGACGCAGGTCGAGGTCGATCCCGACGATCCGGGCTTCAAGAATCCGACGAAGCCGATCGGCCCGTTCTTCACCGAAGAGCAAGCCAAGCAAGTCGGCGCTGAACTCGGCTGGGAGATGCGCGAGGACTCAGGGCGCGGTTGGCGTCACGTCGTTGCGTCACCGAAGCCGAAACATATCGTCGATATTTCGCTGATCGATGTGCTGGTCCGGCGCGGCACCGTCGTCATCGCGGGCGGCGGCGGCGGCATCCCGGTCGTGCGCGGGCCGAAAGGCATTCGCACCGGCGTCGCAGCCGTGATCGACAAAGATCTCACCTCCGCGCATATGGCGAACGTGCTCGGCATCGACACTATGATGCTGCTCACCGCCATTCCGAAAGTGATGGTCGATTTCGGCAAGCCCAGTCAGCGCCCGCTCGATCGCGTCTCACTCGACGAACTCAAGAAGTTGCATGCGGAAGGGCAGTTTCCACCGGGCAGCATGGGGCCGAAAGTCGAAGCGGTGATCCGTTTCCTCGAAGGCGGCGGACGCCACGCGGTCATCGCGCATTTGGAACAGGCCATGCCGGCGCTGAAAGGCGAAACCGGCACGCATGTGATGCGGGCTTAGCGCGTTCCTTCAGCCTCCACACAGCATTCAGGTGTCATCCCGGCCAAGTGAGGCTGGCGCGCTGCGCGCGCCAAAGCCGAACGCGAGCCGGGACCCATGTATCCCAGCGGTCGCAGGGATACGTGGGTCCCGGATAGCCGCCGCTCGCTTCGCGAGCTTTGCGGCTTCCGGGATGACATCATGTTGCGTGGAGACGCCCTTACCCTCGCGTCAGCAAACCCTTGCCGATCGTCGTCACGACAAGCGCGATCTGGCGGCGTAGCTGATCGACCGGCAGCGCTTGTAGTTTTTCTTCAAGCCCCAGCGCGACCATGCCGTGAACCGCAGAGACCAGCGAACGCGCGAGTGCGGCGCGGTCGTGCGCGCTTTCGTTCGGCAACAGCACAGCGAGCGGCATTTCGACGAAACCGAACAAACGCATCTGCTCGGCGAGATACCAATCCGGCACCGGCTTGCCGCCCGCCATGCGGTGATCGAACACGGCGCGCCAGCGCTGCGTGTTGGCGACCGCGAAATCCAAATAGGCGCTGGCGAGGCGCACCATACCGGCAATCGCCGTGTCGGCGGTCGGCTGCTCGCCGCCGGGCTGCGCCCTTTCGACCAAAAAAGCCTCGAGATCGCCGAGCGTCCGCGCGTTGACGGCGAGGGCAATCTGATCGAGATCCGAGAAGACATTGTAGATCGCGCCAAGCGCACAGCCGGCCTCGCGCGCAAGGTCGCGCGCTTTCAAAGCCGGTAATCCGGAGCCCGCGACCGCCTTTTCGGCTGCATCGAGAAGGGTTTCGCGCAAGGTTTGCCGCCGCGTTGCCGTGTCCAGAATAACGTTCACCCTTCAGTAACCATACGCCTGAACATTGTTCAAATATCTCTTGAACATTGTTCACGGCTCGTGCAACTTACAATCTGAACGCTGTTCATATCCCGCTTCGCGCCGTTTGTGAAGGGGCTGTGAACCCGATTACGGTAACCAACGGCAGATCGCGGCCCTACGCCGCGTGGAGATAAAGAAGATGTCGATCTCTCTCATGAGCACGCGCCGCTTCGCGCCTCTGTTCTGGACGCAATTCTTCTCGGCCTTCAACGACAATTTCCTCAAGAACACGCTCGTGTTCCTGATCCTGTTCGGCATCGGCGGCGCAACGCCATCCGGCAGCGAAACACTCGTGACGCTCGCGGCCGCGACTTTCATCGCGCCGTTCTTCTTCCTCTCCGGACTCGGCGGGCAAATCGCCGACCGCTTCGACAAGGCCTACGTCGCGCAGCGGTTGAAAGCGGTCGAGATCGGCGTCGCGGCGATCGCGGTTGTCGGCTTCGTGCTGCACTCGGTGGCGATCATGTTTGTCGCCCTCTTTTTCTTCGGCGTGATCGCGGCGCTGTTCGGCCCGATCAAATACGGCATCCTGCCGGATCATCTCGCACGCGAAGAACTTCCCGCCGGCAACGCGCTGATCGAAGGCGCGACCTTCATGGCGATCCTGCTCGGCACCATCGCGGGCGGTCTCGCCGCGAAGGGAAATACGGGCACCGTCGTGTTCGGCGGCATGATCATGATCTTCGCGGCGCTGTGTTGGTTCTCGTCGCGCTTCATTCCGCCGACCGGCGAAGCCGATCCATCGATCACGCTCGATCGCAACATCGCGCGCTCGACCTTCGATCTCCTCAAGCACCTGCGCGCCGACAAGCGCCTCTGGTGGGGCGGTCTTGTCGTATCGTGGTTCTGGCTCGTCGGTATCGTTGCGCTCTCGCTGATGCCGCCGCTCGTGAAACACGTGCTCGGCGCGAGCGAGGAAGTCGTGACGGTTTATCTCGCGATCTTCTCGATCTCGATCGCGGTCGGCTCGGGCCTTGCCTCTTGGCTGTCGGCCGGGCGCATCGTGCTGCTGCCGGTCGTCATCGGCGCGATCCTGCTCGGCGTCTTCGCGATCGATCTCGGCTACGCGACCTACGGCGTCGCCGCGACCGTGCAGCATGCGACTGTCGGTCAGGTGTTTTCATCGGGCCTCGGCATTCGCTTAGCGATCGATCACGCGGGCCTCGCGATTGCGGGCGGTCTCTTCATCGTTCCGTCGTTCGCGGCCGTGCAGGCCTGGGCCGGTGCGGAGCGCCGCGCGCGCACCATCGCGGCGATCAACGTGCTCAACGCAGCGTTCATGGTCGCCGGCACCGTGGCGACCGCAGCGCTGCAGGCGGCCGGGCTCACGCTGCCGCTCCTGTTCGTCATCCTCGGCGTCGTCAATCTCGGCGTCGCGATCATCATCGGCATGACGATGCCGCGCTCGGCGCTGCGTGACCTGCTCTCGATCATCTTCCGCGCTTTCTATCGCGTCGAAGTGCACGGCATGGAGAATCTCGCCAAGGCCGGACCGCGCTCGATCATCGCGCTCAACCACGTCTCGTTCCTCGACGCGCCGCTGGCGATGTCGGTGCTCGATGCCGATCCGATGTTCGCGATCGATCACACCATCGCGCAACGCTGGTGGGTGAAGCCGTTCCTCAAATACGCGCGCGCGCTGCCGCTCGATCCGTCGCGGCCGATGGCGACACGCACGCTCATCAACACCGTGAAGAGCGGCGAGACGCTGGTGATCTTCCCGGAGGGCCGCATCACGGTCACGGGCAGCCTCATGAAGGTGTACGACGGCGCCGGCCTCATCGCCGACAAGTCCGACGCGATGGTGGTGCCGGTGCGGATCGAGGGCCTCGAGGCGACGCCGTTCTCGCGGCTCGCGCGTGACCAGTGGCGCCGCCGCTGGTTCCCGAAGGTCACCGTCACGGTGCTGGAGCCCGTCAAGCTCTCGGTCGATCCGGAGCTCAAGGGCAAGAACCGCCGCATCGCGGCCGGTGCAGCGCTCTACGCGATCATGTCGGACCTCGTCTTCCGCACGACATCGACCGACCGCACGGTGCTCGATGCCGTGATCGAAGCCGCGCACATCCACGGCGCATCGCGCGTTGCCGTGCAGGATCCGGTGACCGGCACGCTCACGTACAAGAAGCTCCTCATCGGCGCGCGCGTGCTCGGCGAGAAGCTGCTCCCGCTCGCCGCCGAAGGCAAAGCGATCGGCGTCATGCTGCCGAACGCGAACGGCGCCGCCGCGACGTTCCTCGCGCTGGTCTCGGCCGGACGCGTGCCCGCGATGATCAACTTCACGGCGGGCATCACGAATGTGCTGGCTGCCTGTAAGGCAGCCCAGATTACCACGGTGCTCACCTCGCGGGCCTTCATCGAGAAGGCGCGGCTCGGCGCGCTCGTCGGCGGCATCGAGAGCCACATCAAGCTCGTCTATCTCGAAGACGTCCGCGCGACCGTGACGCTCAAAGACAAACTCGCGGGGCTCTTCCGCTACAAGCGCGCGCACGTGACGCGCGGCGCCGACCAGGCCGCCGCGATCCTCTTCACCTCCGGCTCGGAAGGCGTGCCGAAAGGCGTCGTCCTCTCCCACCGCAACATGCTGACCAACGCGGCGCAGGCCGCCGCGCGCATCGACTTCGGCCGCCGCGACAAGGTGTTCAACGTGCTGCCGATGTTCCACTCCTTCGGCCTCACGGTCGGCTGCGTGCTGCCGCTGGTGTCGGGCGTGCCGGTCTATCTCTATCCCTCGCCGCTGCATTACCGCATCGTGCCGGAGCTCGTTTACGACTCCAACGCGACGATCCTGTTCGGCACCGACACGTTCCTGGCCGGCTACGCGCGCTCCGCCAACGCCTACGACTTCCGCTCGCTGCGTTACGTGCTCGCGGGTGCGGAGCCCGTGAAGGAGCCGACGCGCCGCGTCTATATGGAGAAGTTCGGCCTGCGCATTCTGGAAGGCTACGGCATCACGGAAGCCGCGCCCGTGCTCGCGCTCAACACGCCGATGTTCAACAAGTTCGGCACCGTCGGCCGCATGATGCCGGGCATCGAGGTTCGCCTCGAGCCGATGCCGGGCGTCGAGGATGGCGGACGGCTGCTCGTCAAAGGTCCGAACATCATGCTGGGCTATTTGCGCGTCGAACATCCCGGGGTACTCGAGCCGCCGAAGGACGGCTGGCACGACACCGGCGATATCGTCTCGATCGACAGCCAAGGCTTCGTGACGATCAAGGGCCGCGCCAAGCGCTTCGCAAAAATCTCCGGCGAGATGGTCTCGCTCGCCGCGGTCGAAACGCTGGCGGCGGACGTCTGGCCGCAGGCGCTGTCGGCGGTCGCCAGCATGCCGGATGCGAAGAAGGGCGAGCGCCTCGTGCTCGTCACCGAGCAGAAGGGCGCGACGCGCGGCGAATTCCAGCAGGCCGGAGCCGCGCGCGGCGCCGCCAACCTGATGATCCCGGCCGAGGTGATCGTCGTCGATAAGGTGCCGGTGCTCGGCTCGGGCAAGCTCGACTTCGCGGGCGTGTCGAAGCTCGTGCGCGAACGCGCCGCGCCGGTCGCGGAGCCGCATGCCGAGGACGCGGAGGACGTGAAGGCGGCAGAGTAGATCTCTCCGCCTTCGGTCAGGAACGCACGGCGTCCGCTCTCCCACCGTAAGGGACGCACGGCGTCCGCTCTCCCTCTCCCGCTTGCGGGAGAGGGTTGGGGTGAGGGCATGACAAGACCCGTGAGGGCCAACTTCTGCTGCTCCCCTCATCCGGCTCGCGGTTCGCTACGCGAACGTCTCGCCACCTTCTCCCGCAAGCGGGAGAAGGACGAACCTCGCCGACGCTTTCATTTTCCAAAGGAGCACGCCTGCCCGCCCTCATCCTGAGGAGGCGTGGCCGGCGCAGCCGCCGCGCCGTCTCGAAGGACGCCAGCCCCGCCCTTAGCCCACCTACAGACTGTCATCCCAAGTAGGCGTGGAGAGTAGCTCTCTCCGCCCTCATCCTGAGGAGGCGTGGGCGGCGCAGCCGCCGCGCCGTCTCGAAGGACGAGGGCGGCCCGCTCGTCGGCCTCGATCCTTCGAGACGCCCGGCTGCCGCCGGGCTCCTCAGGATGAGGGTCTACGGTTTGAGATTGAGCACCCCTTCCCCTCCTCCACACATTGGTATATTTTCCTACCAATGCACAAACCGCCCCACATCCCCCACCCTGCTCCGCCTGCGCATCACGCCCGACCCCGGCGACCACGCGCCGATCTGCGAGCGGCCGCGCGGATCGCGCCGACCGCACAGCGACGCGACGGTAGCGCAGGTGCGCCGCCTCATCGAAACGTCGCTCCTCAACTACGAGGCGATCTCGCAATGCACCGGCGTCGGACGCGCCAGCATCTGCCGCTGGACGCGCGATCTGAAATGGCTGAGGCCGCCCGGCGCGCCGCGCGCGACCGACACGGTGCCGCGCTTCCGCGCGAGTGCGAAGCTCAGACGCCGCACGCTCGCCGAGCGCATCCACGCGCTCGCCGAACGTCATGTGGAGCAGGTGAGCGCATCAGAGGTGATCGATCATGACAAGCTCGCGGCCGCGCTCGCGCTTCTGGAGATGGCGCGCGCCGCGACGCGCCGCCGTCCGCGCATCGACAAGGAGACCGGACTGCCGCGCCGCGCGATCAACCAGCTTTATGGTGTCGATGTGCACGCCGCGCCGCGCGAGGCCGTGCATGATTTTCTGGAGAACTGTTATCCGCCGGTGGAGGACAAAACGCCGCGCCGCCGCGGTCGCGGCCGGCCAAGGAAGTTCGCCGAGGAGTGGATGAGGTTGAAGGGGGAGTGAGATGAATCTAGTGTCGCTTCGTCAGACCCAACACGCGACCTTCAATGATCCTAGACAATCGATCAGGGTCTTTGGTCTCGCATTCCCAGATCGTAATCACGTGCCAGCCCAACTTCCGCAATTGCGCTTTCACGCGGCGGTCTCTCGCTACATTCATTCTGAATTTTTCCGCCCAGAATTCCGAAGATGGCGGAGTGGCTTTTCGACATCCTGGATGCCTATGCCAGTAGCAACCATGCACGAAAAGCGCGATACCGCGCTTCGGTAATACGAGATCAGGAGTGCCGGGCAGGTCCTTGCGGTGCAGCCTAAAACGAAGCCCAGCAGCGTGAACTGCTTTCCTAACCCGGATTTCTGGCGAAGTGTTCTTGCCCTGAACCCTGGACATCAACCAAGATCGCCGCTGGCGCGTTAGGCGATCAACCAAGTTTTACTCCGCAGCGATTTGAACTTGCAACCCAATGTCGATGCGTTCTGCGATAACCGAAAAAATCGCCTTCGACATGATCGGCGAAACGCTGTTTCCGATCATCCTGAAGCTGTGCCAAACTGTCGGATGGAACCTGAAATAGTCAGGAAAGCCCTGGAGCCGAGCAGCTTCGCGGACCGTAATGACTCGCGGTTCATCAGGATGGATCGGTCGGACGGACTGGAACGATCCTCTATCACTGCCGGTGCCAGCACGCAGTGTAGGACACTGTCCATTCCAATCTAAGCGCGGATGGCGACCGATGGACTCAACCCCGCCTTGGGGAACCTTCTTGAACCGTTCTCACTCCTCCTTGAACCCATATTCCGGCACGTTGCCGGTCGCGCCGTAGTATTTGTACGGCAGGAATTTCCCGCTCATCGTGATCTTGACGCGGTCGCCCTTCGGGTTGGCGACGCGCTCGAACGCGAAGTCGAAGTCGATCGCCGACATGATGCCGTCGCCGAACTCCTCCTCGATCAGCGCCTTCCAGGCCGGACCGTTGACCATCACCATCTCGTAAAAGCGGTAGATCAGCGGATCGGTCGGCGGCATCGGCGTGCCGCGATACGGCACCTCGTTGAGCATCGCGATCTCAGGGCGCGACAGGCCGAAGAGATCGCCCGCCTTCTCGGCCTGCGGCTTCGTCAGCTTCATCTGGCCGAGCAGCGCGCCGACGATCATCGTGTCGGCAAAGCCGCCGATCTCCTTGCAGATGTGCTTCCAGGTCCAACCCTTCTCGCGCTTGATGTCGAGAAGCTTTTCGGTGAGGTCGGCGCGTTTCATGGATGTCTCCCGGATCGTTGAGTTGAATTGAATAACGCCGCGCTCAGAGTCGCGGTTCTAGCGTCCTCTCTCCCGCTTGCGGGGGAGAGACAGAGAGGGGGCGCTTGGCCGAAACAATTCCCCCTCCCCAACCCTCCCCCGGTTCGCGAAGCGAACCCTGCGGGAGAGGGAGCACACTGCGGCTCTGCGCGATGCGGTGCGCCATCGTCACGCCGTCCTCGCGTGGACGCTCGGCGTCGCCTCGACGGGTCCGCCCGCGCCGGGGCGCACGACCTTCGGGTTCTTCGGGTCGTGGCCGGTGGCGTCGAAATTCTTCGAGCGGGTGACGAGGAAATCGATGATGTGGTTGCGGATCGCGTAGTAGTGCGGGTGCTTGTGCAGGTCGATGCGCGTGCGGTCCTTCGGCAGCGGGTTCTCGACGATCTCGGCGATGACCGCGCCGGGGCCGTTGGTCATCAGCACGATGCGGTCGGCGAGGTAGATCGCCTCGTCGACATCGTGCGTGATCATGAACACGGTCTGGCCGGTCTCGAGGCAGATGCGGCGCACCTCGTCCTGCAGCGTGCCGCGCGTGAGCGCATCGAGCGCGGAGAACGGCTCGTCCATCAGCATGATCTTCGGCTCGATCGAGAGCGCGCGCGCGATGCCGACGCGCTGCTTCATGCCGCCGGAGAGTTCGGACGGGCGTTTGTTGAGCGCGGCGCGCAGGCCCACCGTCGCGATGAACTTCTCCGCATGCGCGCGGACCTGCTCGCGCGACCACTTGCGCCACTTGGACGACACCGCATACGCGACGTTGCCGAGCACGGTGCGCCATGGGAGCAGCGCGTGCGATTGGAAGATCACGGCGCGGTCGAGGCTCGGGCCTTCGATCGCCTGGCCGTCGACGATGATCGCGCCCTCGGTCGTGGTATCGAGGCCCGCGAGTGCGTTGAGCACGGTCGTCTTGCCGCAGCCGGAGTGGCCGATGATGCAGGAGAATTCGCCGCGCGCCATGCCGAGCCAGAAATTCTCGAAGATGGTCGTGGTCTTGCCGTTCGGCGCCGGATAGCGCTTGGCGATGCCCTCGATGGAGATGAAGCGCTCGGTCATGCGGCTCACTCCGGGTAAGTTACGGAGCGGCCGAGCGCCGCGAGCATCTGGTCGAGGATCATGCCGACCACGCCGATCGTCAGGATCGCGACAATTACATTTGTGATCGAAAGATTATTCCATTGGTTCCAGACGAAGTATCCAATTCCCGTTCCACCGACCAGCATCTCAGCCGCAACGATGACGAGCCACGCTATGCCGATCGAAATGCGCATGCCGGTGACGATCGTCGGCGCCGCCGCTGGTAGGATCACGGTGAAGGCGCGGCGGAACGTTCCGACCTCGAGCGTACGCGCGACGTTGAGCCACTCCTTACGCACGGAGGCGACGCCGAACGCGGTGTTGAGCAGCATCGGCCACACCGAGCAGATGAAGATCACGAAGATCGCGGACGCGCTCGAGTCCTTGATCGTGTAAAGCGCGAGCGGCATCCAGGCGAGCGGCGAGATCGGCTTGAGCACTTGGATGAACGGATCGAGCGCGCGGCTCATCAGCGGCGACATGCCGATGAGAAATCCGATCGGGATCGCGACCAGTACGGCGAGCAGATAGCCGAGACCGACGCGGCCAATCGAATACGCCAGCTGAATGCCGAGGCCTTTGTCGTTCGGGCCGTTGTCATAGAATGGGCTTTTCAGATGCCCCCAAATCGTCGTCGCGACATCGAACGGGCCCGGCATCGCGGATTTGCCTTGCGTCGCGGTCTGCCCCATCAGCTTCGCGTATTCGGGATCCATGTTGGCGGTCACGCCGGTGCCGCGCGTCGCAAGATGCCACACGCTCAAAAACGCAACCAAGATCGCGAGGGAAATGGCGGCCGCCCGCCAGGTCTGTGCGGTCGGCATCGTCAGCGCGCCTTCGTCTCAGCCGCGCTGTCAGGATAACGAATGAACGCAGAGAGGGGAGGACCGTCGAGCCGAGCTCGCCGGGCAGGTTCCCCATGTTCAGGTGCCTGCGAGAACCATCGCTGGTTCGGTCCTCGCCTCTCGGCGTTTCTCCCGCACGGAATTGTCTCCGCGCGAGAGCACAATGCGAACAAAAGCGACCGGTTCCACATTATGCCGGCCGTTTGATCGCGAAGCTGTTCAAGTAATCTTCAGGCTTAGCGGGATCGAATGTCTTGCCCATGACAACGAAGGTTTTCATCGTTTCCTTCGGCGGTGTGAGGCCGACTTCGGTCATCAGCTTCGTCGTGTCGGTCGCGAGGAAAACCTGTTTCGCGATACCGGCGTAGTCGATGTCACCTTTGATCTGGCCCCACCGCTTCATCTGCGTGAGGATCCACACGGCGAACGACTCCCACGGGAACGGATCGAAATCGATGCGGTCCGGCACGCGCTGCACGGTGCCGAGACCGTCGGCAAAAACGCCGGTTAGAACTTGCTCGACCACGGTCACGGGCTGGTTGAGGTAATTTGCGGGCGCGATCGCTTCGGCGATCTGTTTACGGTTCTCTTGCTTCGTCGCGAAGGCGGTCGCGTCGATGATCGATTTGAGCAATGCCGCGTAAGTGTTCGGCATCGTCGTGACGAATTCCTTCGATGCCGCGAAGGCGCAGCACGGGTGTCGATCCCAGATCTGCTTCGAGAGAATGTGGATGAAGCCGACGCCGTCATACACGGCGCGCTGGTTCACGGGGTCCGGCGCAAGGAAGCCGTCGATATTGTCGGCGCGCAGGTTTGCGACCATCTCGGGCGGCGGGACCGCGCGGATCTGCACGTCGGCGTCCGGATCGATGCCGTGCTCCGCGAGGTAGTAGCGCAGCAAGTAATTGTGCATCGAGTAATCGAACGGCACTGCGAGCTTGAAGCCCTTCCACGACTTCGGATCGCGCCTATCCTTGTGCTTCATCGCCAGCGTGATCGCCTGGCCATTGATATTTTCCACCGCCGGCATCGTATACGGGATCGGGTTCGATCCGGCACCCACCGTGAGCGCCAGCGGCATCGGCGAGAGCATATGCGCGGCGTCGTATTCCTTGTTGATCGTCTTGTCGCGGATAACGGCCCAACCGGCCGTCTTGATCACTTCGACTTCGAGGCCGTGCTTCTTATAGAAGCCCATCGGCTCGGCCATGATGATCGGGGTCGCGCAGGTGATCGGGATGAAACCGACCTTGAGCGACTTCTTTTCGAGCGCACCGGCGCCTTGCGCGAAGACTTCGGTCGCGGCGCCGACGGGGAAAAATTGCGACACGGCGGCGAGCGCCGTCGCGGCGCCGACCGACTGCAGAAACGCGCGGCGGGATTTATCCTGCGGGAAGATTTTGCGCAGCACCGCCGAGGCGACGACCTGCTCGTAGCGTTTCTCCTCGCTTTCGACCGGCACGCATTGAAGCTGCGACGAGCGACGATGCTCGGCCTCGCTCGCGTGCAGGCCGCAACTGCAGCCTTCGGCGCGAAGCCGCCGGTTGGCATCAAACGGATCGTCGAAGGTCGACATCTAGCTTGCCCTCTCGTGTGCCGGGCGCATTGGCTGCGCCTCGCGCGAGAGTTTGCAACCGACATGCCACCCCGGCTGCAGCGCCAAAGCGCGCGCAAACCCGCAATTTTCGGTCAGCGGGCAGGTTCAAGCCGCTTTCCCGTGATCACCGATTAGTCATTGCCCAATGATTGGGCGAATGGAACCTGGATGCTGCCAGCCAGTTGCCTGAGCGGTAAGCAATGACGGGGATACGCCTATGCGCAGAATTATGATGGCTTCGATTGTGGCGATGTCGATGGTGGCCGCCGTTCCGGCCGCAAACGCCCAAAGCGAACGCACACTGACGGGCGCAGCCATTGGTGCAGGTTCGGGCGCATTGATCGCCGGACCGGTCGGCGCGGTCGCCGGTGGCGTGATCGGCGCGACAGTCGGCGGGCCGCGCCTGTCGAGCGGTGGCCGCCGCTGCTGGCGCAATGCCAACGGCCGCCGGGTCTGCCGCCGCCGCTAAGCCTTAAGGCCTGAGCGCGTCGAGCGCCTCGCGGGAGGAAAACATCTTCCGCCCGCTATGGCCGACACCGGCCAATTCGACGATCCGCCAGTTGAACGCCCAACCGCGCTGCCGCGCGAGCGCTTGGCCGGCTGCGAAGGCATTCCGCCCGCGCTCCAGCCGGGTTCCGCCTTGCGCGGTCGCGTCGTCGCTGTCGTTACGGTTTTCGTCACCGGTGTCCTCCTCGCCAAGGAAGATCGTTACCGGTGCCGCGAGGTAGCGGCGAATGTGTCCCTCTTCTTGTCCAGGCGGATAGACGCCGCCAAAGCCGAACGGCGCTTCCGCCATATTCGGGAAGACATGCGTGCCCGGATTGGCGATGACGATGCGCCGCGCATCATTGGGCATGAACGCGGCAACGCGGCTGAGGAATTGGCCGCCGCCCGAATGTCCGATCAGATAAGCATCGAGTAGCCGCTGCTCGACCGTCCGCGCCCAACGGATGATCGCCGGCACATATTGCACAGTCCAATCGTTGTAAGGCATGACGCGGCGCTTCTGCACGATGCCGCCACGCTGATACGCCGAGGACGAGAAACGCTCCTTGTCGAATTCCGGTGCGATTACGATCATGCAAAGCTGATCGCCGAGCGGCTGCGCGGATTTCCGATAGTTCTCGGCGTTGCGGTTAAGGCCGTGAAAAACGACGAGAAGCTGCGGGTTCTGGCAGTTCGGACGATACGTGAAGACGCGCAAGACTTGGCGGCCGAAGTTCACATTCTGCTGGCTGTCGCCGGGCGGGATCGGTTGCGCAAAGGCGGACGCTGTCCAGCCGGCAAGCCCCAACAAGGCCGCGATGACCGTGCGTAGCATCGATAGTTCTCCGTTCGGACAGCGGCGGGACTAGAGCATAACGGCCCGGCATCGCAAAGGCCGTCACACGCTCGCGCGCGCTTCGTTGCACTCAGCGCAGCCGGCTTCCGGCGGGTGAAGAAAGATCAGTGGATCGTCGGCGAGCCGCGCCGTCGCAACGCCTACGATATCGCGGGCGCGCATAAGCTTGGCATTCGCATTGCCGACTCTGCCCGCGCGGATCAGAGCTTCGGCGCGAAGCCAATCCTCCGCGAGCACAAAGCGCGCGCAGCAGTGATCGTTCTCGCCGTACGCGATGCGCTTCGGCTGCCCGTTTTCGCGGATCGTGATGTGCTTGGGCAGACGATACGGAACATTTGCGATCAACCCGGCGAGGTGGAGCGTCGTGTTGGCGTCGGACCCGACGCAGCACTAGGCCGTCGCGATCATGCACGCGTCCGACCGGACTTGCCGGACTATGCGGCGGCAGCGGCAAAGGGTCGGCAACGATCTCGGCCGCCCGCGGACCCTGTGCCGCGAACGCAAACGGATGGTCCGAACGCAGAACGCCAGGCTCCCGCCAAAACGTATCGCAGAGAACACCGAGATCCGCGGAGGCCGGCGTCTTCTTCGGATCGAACGGCGTCGCGTCGTCACCCGTCCACGACGGCATGACGAGCGTCCCCTCCGGCCCAATTGCCGCGCGCAACGCATCGATCAAACCACGCAGGCCGTCATCGACCGGGCGCACGGCGCGGAACGACGCATGCACTAGCAACACGCTCCCCGGCTCGACGCCAAGCGTGCGGAGCTGCTGCGTCAGTTCGGTAACCGAAGCCACGCGTCAGACCGGATTTCGCTCGACCAACTGCTTCGCGATGATGATCTTCTGCAGCTCGTTGGTGCCTTCCCCGATGCAGAGCAAGGGCGCGTCGCGATAGAGGCGTTCGATATCGAACTCCTTCGAGTAGCCGTAAGCGCCGTGGATGCGCATCGCGTCTGTCGCGTTGGCGAGCGCGGCTTCGGATGCCGTGTATTTCGCCATGCCGGCTTCCATGTCGCAGCGCTGGCCGGCGTCATAGGCGATCGCGGCGTTGTAGGTGAGCGCGATCGCGCTCTCGGAGCGGATCGCCATCTCGGCAAGTTTCATCGCGATCGCCTGATGTTCGGCGATCGGCTTGCCGAATGTCTTGCGCACCTGCGCGTATTTCACCGAAAGATCGAGCGCAGCTTTCGCCACGCCGCAGCCGCGCGCCGCGACATTGATGCGGCCGAGTTCGAGGCCGCCCAGCGTCGTCTGCAAGCCCTTGCCTTCTTCGAGGCCGATCAGGTTCGCGGCCGGGACACGATAGTTGTCGAAGACAAGTTCGGCCGAGTCGATGCCTTTGTAGCCGATCTTTTCCAGCTTGCGCGAGGCTGAGAAGCCTTCACCCTTGTCGCAGACGAACATGCTCATGCCGCGATGGCGCGGTTCGGCTTTCGGGTCGGTCTTCACCAGCACCGCAAACGCCGAGCCGTAGATGCCGTTCGAGATCCACGTCTTCGTGCCGTTGATGACGTAGTCATCGCCGTCGCGCACCGCCCGCGTGCGGATCGCTTGCAGGTCGGTGCCGCAATCCGGCTCGGTGAGTGCGAGGCCGCCGCGCACTTCGCCGCTGGCGAATTTCGGCAACAGGCGGCGTTTCTGCTCTTCGGTACCGACGCGCTCGACGCAAGCCGACATGATGAGATGCGAGTTGAAGATGCCGGAGAGCGACATCCACGTTTCGGACACGCGTTGCACGATGCGCGCGTAGGTCGTCGCGGACAGACCGAGACCGCCATATTCCTGGCCGATGGTCGCGCCAAACAGTCCTAGCGACTTCATCTGCTCGACCATGTCGACCGGATAGATGTCATCCTTCTCGAGCGCGTGCACGTGCGGGCGGACGTCGCGCTCCAGCCAACGGCCGATGGCGTCGAGGATTTCGCCTTCTTCTTCGAGCGTGTTCTTGCGCGCGGCTGTGCTCATCTCGGTCCCTTATTTTTTCTTTTTTGCGGGCTTCGCGTTGTTGAGTGCGACGGCCGACTTGATCAAAGCCTTGAAGGCTTTCTCGTCGATCTTGTCGCCTTCATGAATATCGATCGCGCGGCGGACGTTGCCGTCGAGGCTGGAGTTGAAGAGTTTTGCCGGATCGTCGAGCGCCGCGCCTTTCGCGAAGGTCAGCTTCACGGCGCTCTTATATGTCTCGCCCGTGCAGATGATGCCGGCGTGTTCCCACACGGGAACCCCGCGCCATTTCCATTCTTCGACGACGTTGGGCTCGGCTTCTTTAGTCAGCTTGCGGACATGCGCGAGCGTTTCGCCGCGCCAATCGCCAAGCTCCTTGATGCGGCCGTCAATCAACTTCGCGGGCGACACGTTCGCCTTGTCGACACTCGCCTTGGAAACCGTCGCTTTCTTCATTCCGGTATTCTCACATTTTCTCGCCAGGCAACTTGCTCGCCTGCTTCACCCACTTCGCAAATTGCGTCTCGTCGATCGCATCATTCTCATGAATGTGAAAGTAGCGCACGTGTTGTTGCTTCGATGCGACCGGCGGCTCTGGCTTGAGCTTTGCACCCTCGAAGAACGCAACCTTCACGTATTTTGCGAAGACGTGCACGCCTAGAAACCAGCGACCCTCCTCGATGCCATACAGCGGCGAATTCCACTTCACAGCCTTCTTCACGCCGGGCACGGTTTTCGTGATCAGCGCATCGATCTTCCGTCCGACATCGCTTTTCCATCCCGGCATCGCCGCGATGTAAGCCTGCACGGGAGCATCGCCGTAACCCTTTGCGATCTGCGGGTTGCCGCCGGAAAGCAAAACCGGCTCGCCGGTCTTTGCGGGTTTCGGCTTTGCGACGGCCTTCGCCATCTCAGTACTTCGCTTTCTCTTCGAGTGCGTGGCCTTCCCGCTGCACCAACATCGTGCGGTCGAACGTACAGACGACGACGCCGTCCTGGTTCTTGCCGATCGTGCGCACCGACACGATGCCGGCATCCGGCCGCGATTTCGACTCGCGCTTCTCGAGCACTTCGCTTTCGCCGTAAAGCGTGTCGCCGGCGAAGACCGGATGCGTCAGCTTGATGTCGGTCCAGCCGAGATTTGCAATCGCTTTCTGACTGACGTCACTCACGCTCATGCCGACAAGCAGCGACACCGTGAACGGCGACGCGACGATGCAGCGGCCGAATTCGGAATGCTTGGCGTACTCAGAATCGAAGTGGATCGGGTGCTGATTCATCGTCAGCAACGTAAACCACGTATTCTCGGTTTCAGTAATCGTGCGGCCCGGGCGATGCTCATAGACATCGCCAACCACGAACTCCTCGTAGTAACGGCCGAAGCTCTCGCGATACCGATTGGGACCGACCTCTTTGGTCGTGCCTGCCATCCCGTGTGTTCCTCATTGGTTTTTGTTGCCGCGCATTTAGGAAGGCGCGCAGCGGCGTGTCAATTTGCGGCTCTGTCTAAAGATGCCGCGCCATTTCGGGCCGCGCCTTCAATGCAGCGCCCTGCTTCGCGACGATCTTTGCAATGCGCTCGGGCGCGAAATTCAAGTCGACAAATGCGGTCGCCGTGTTCGCGACCTCGTGATACTCGGCGAAGAGACCGTCCTTCAGCGTGATGATGGCGACACCTTCGAACATCGCACGACCACCCTTCGCCTCCGGCAGGTTCGACTTGTAGCTGAAGGTGTAGCGCGCATAGAGCGTGCGGCCGTCGGTGACGGGATCGTGCATGTCCCAGAGAAAATCCTGCGCCGTGCGGTAAAACCAATCGTCGATCAACTCGGCAATCTTCGCGCGGCCCTTGAACGCGCCGTAGAAAATATCGTGGTAGACGCCCTCTTCGGTGAATAGGGCTGCGAGTGCCTTTCCGTCGCGCCGTTCGACCGCGCTGCAGAACTCTTTCAAGGTTGCTTTAGCGTCCATGGCGTCTCTCCGCGTTTCTTTTGCCGCGATGATGCCGGACGCAGTCCCATCGTTCAACCCGCCTTCTCGCCGGCCGGCCGTTCTGTCGTGCGCAATGCATCGGCAAGGCGCGTCTTCGCACTACCGGGACGCAGCGGTTGCTGCTGGCTCGCATGCGGCGCCCAGCCGGTCAGCCATACAATGTCGAACGTCGCCATCACGCGGCCGTCCGCGCCCGCAAAGCGCTGCTTGTAAATCTCCGCCATGCGCAGCAACACGCCGCGCCGGAGCGGGACACGGCGGCGTTCGGTCAGCGGATTGGTCGCGCCCATGCGGCGCAAATCGTGCAGCAGCGCAAAAGGCGTCTCGTAACGCACGGTGACGCGGTCGACGTCGGTGACCGGCAGCGCAAAACCCGCCCGCTGCAGCAGCATGCCGAGCGTGCGCACATCGGCGAACGGCGCAACGCGCGGCGACACGCCGCCGGTGAGTTCTGTCTCGGCCTCGGCAAAGGATTGGCGCAGCTCGGTCAGCGTATCGCCGCCGAGGAGCGCCGCGAGAAACAAACCGTCCGGCCGCAACGCGCGGCGCGCCTGCGCGAGCGTGCCCGGCAAGTCGTTGACGAACTGCAACGCGAGCGCCGAGACGATGAGGTCGAGCGAAGCCTCAGCGAACGGCAACGCCTCCGCGTCGGCGACAAGCTCGCCGCCAGCGCCGGTCGTGATGGTTTGCGTTGCGCCGCGGCGCGCGGCAAGTAACGGCGCGAGGCGTCCGCCCGGCGTCGCAAGATCGACCGCGACCGGAAACTCGCGCAGGATTACCGATAGGCGATCGGCAAGTTCATCGACGACGCGGTCGAGCAGGAACGTCGCGGGATCGCGTAACGCGCGCCGTTGCCGTCGCGCAATCAGAGCGCGATCGAATATCTGCGGAGCCGTGTCCATCGGCGTCGTCATAGCGCAAATCAGCGAGCGCGCGAATTGCGGCCGTACCGGCCGCGCGATACCGTCGTGCCATGGACTTCTCACGGGCTCATGCGCTGACGAGCTACGTTCGCCGCGGCTGGTCGCTGGCGCTCGGCGCTGCCCTGCCCCCGCTTTGTCCGGTCTGCCGCGACCCGGTCGCCGATCCAGCCGGGCTGTGCCCGCATTGCTGGTCTCGCCTCAGTTTCATATCGCGGCCCTATTGCGAGCGGCTAGGGACGCCTTTCGCCTACGACAGCGGACCCGGCCTGCTATCGCCGGAAGCCATCGCGGAGCCTCCGGCCTATAACCGGGCGCGGGCGGCTGTTGGCTTTGACGACGTCTCGCGAACTCTTGTGCATGCCTTCAAATACGGCGATCGCATGGACCTCGCGCCCATGCTGGCTGGCTGGATGACCCGCGCCGGAGCCGAACTCCTAGCCGACGCCGACGCGCTGGTGCCCGTGCCGCTGCATTGGCGGCGGCTGTGGGCGCGGCGGTTCAACCAGTCGGCGACGCTCGCAAAAAGGATCGGCGCGGCCTCGGACCGCCCGGTTCTCTCCGATGTTTTGAAGCGTATTCGGGCAACGCAGCAGCAGGTCGGGCTGAGCCAGGCCGAGCGCGTCCGCAACATTCAGGGCGCGTTCGCGGTGCCTGAGGGTCGTCGGCATGCAGTCGCGGGTCGCAACCTCGTGCTGGTCGACGATGTGCTGACCTCGGGCGCCACCGTCCAGGCTTGCGCCCGAACGTTGATGCGCGCAGGGGCGGCGCGGGTCGATGTCCTGGTTTTCGCCAGGGTTGTGAACCACATCGGTCCGCCCATATAAGACAATAAAGCTGCCACAACCGGACACTCCGATGGCCCAGATCGACATCTACACGACGCCAATGTGCGGCTACTGCGCGGCGGCCAAGGCGTTGCTCAAGCGGAAGGGCGCTGCCTTCAACGAAATCGACGTCAGCGGTTCCGACGGCGACAAGCGCCGCGAGATGCTGGGCCGCTCGAACGGCCGCTGGACCGTGCCGCAGATTTTCATCGGCTCGACCCATGTCGGCGGCAGCGACGACCTCCACGCGCTCGAGCGCGACGGCAAACTCGACGCCCTGATCGCGAGCTGACGCATGACTGACATCAAAGACAAGATCCGCATCGGCCTGATCCAGATGCGCGCGAGCCGAACGCCCGCTGACAACGTCGATGCGGCCGCTAAGCTGATCCGCGAGGCGAAGGATCAAGGCGCCGTCTACGTGCAGACGCCCGAGATGACGAACATCATGGAGGTCAAGCGCGACGTCCTGTTCGAGAAGATCAACGAGGAAGAGAAGTGCGTGAGCCTTGCGGCTTTCTGCTCGCTCGCGCGCGAACTCGGGATTCACATTCACGTTGGCTCGATGGCGATCAAAGTCGCGCCGGATCGCGCCGCCAACCGCGGCTTCATGATCGATCCGTCCGGTGAGGTGCTCGCCTCCTACGACAAGATACATATGTTCGACGTCGATCTCGCGAACGGCGAGAGCTATCGCGAGTCTCGCACTTATCGTCCGGGCGAACAGGCCGTGCTGGTCGACCTCCCGTTCGGCCGCGTCGGCATGACGATCTGCTACGATCTCCGTTTCCCCGCGCTGTATCGCGCGCTGGCGGAATCCGGCGCGTCGTTCCTCACCATTCCGTCGGCCTTCACGCGGCAAACCGGCGAGGCGCATTGGTCGACGCTAATGCGGTCGCGCGCGATCGAGAATGGCAGCTTCGTGCTCGCGGCCGCGCAGGCCGGCACGCATGAAAACGGCCGCGAGACCTACGGCCATTCGATGGTCGTCGATCCGTGGGGCCGCGTCATTGCGGAAGGCGGCACCGAGCCCGGGGTCGTGATGGCGGATCTCGACGCTGAAGAGATCACGACGTCGCGCGCCCGCGTGCCGTCGCTGCAGCACGGCCGCCGTTTCGAGATCACGGCGCCGCTCGCGGAGCCGGCGCATCTGCACGTCGTCGGGGCGAAGACGTGATCCGCTACACCCTTCGTTGCGCGAAAGACCATCACTTCGAAAGCTGGTTCGCCGACTCCGCCGCTTACGATAAGCAGGCGAAGCGCGGTTTGGTCACTTGTCCAAATTGCGGATCGACGAAAGTCGAGAAGTCGCTGATGGCGCCGCAACTCGGGCGGACCGAGCGCCAGAAATCGTCGCGCAAAAAGGCCGCAACGCCGGCGGTTGCGAACGAAGCCTCGCCGATCGCGATGATGTCGGACGGCGAGCGTGAATTGCGGACGAAATTGAAGGAATTGCGCGACCACGTCGTGAAAAACGCCACCGACGTTGGCGCGAAGTTTCCGGAAGAAGCCCGCAAGATGCACTACGGCGAGAGCGAAACGCGCTCGATCTACGGCGAAGCGTCGTTCGACGACGCGAAAGCGCTGCATGAGGAAGGCATCGAGGTCCTTCCGTTGCCGGTATTGCCTGACGATCGGAATTAACTGCGGCGGCAGAATAAAAATGTGGATAGCCCGGACAAGCCGGGCCGCCGCATTATTTAATTACCGGAAATTTCAGCGGAGCCGATATTTTTCGACGCTGCCGCTGCGGCCAACGAGGGCCGTGAGCCACTTCGGCTGCAGACCACGGCCGGACCAGGTCTCGCCGTTCGGGCCTTTGTATTTCGCCGCCAGCTTGGTGCCCTTCTTGACGCCGCGCTTGCGCGGGCCTTCGGGCAGCGGGCCCATATGCAGCTCGATCATGGCGATTTTCGCCTGCAGAGTCTGCCTTTTCGATTTGATCAGTTCGAGGATCTTGGCGTCGAGCGCGATGAGTTCGTCGACCGAGAGCGAACGCAAATCGATATCATTCGATTGTGCTGAACGGGACAAGGGATCCTCTTCTTTTTTGGCAGGGTTGTTGGCGAATCCAGAAGGCGGGACTTTATAAGTTGATTCCGTACCTATGCAAGTTGCGCAACTCAACTATACGTTGCAGCTAAGCCGCCTGCGACTTGGCCGCGAGCCGGCCACCGAACTTCGCGACGTCGATAACCGCTCGCTCGTGAAAGCCCTCGCAGATAACGTCTTTCTCATCCCGGCATTCGACCCGGTAGCGCAGCTTGCGGCCCTCGACCTCAACGAGTTCGACATTCGCCGTCACCCGCATCCCGATCGGGGTTGCGGCCAAATGGCTCAGGTCGACGTGCGTCCCGACCGTGCGTTGCTCGGGCGGAAGGTGTTCATCAGCCAGTTGAAGGCAGGCGTATTCGGCGAAAGCCACCATGAAGGCGGTGGCAAAGACCGGCGGCATGCTCGTGAATGACCCGAAGGCGTGGGCCATGGCCGGAACCGTAAGCGCTTCCGTGACCACGATTTCTTCCGAGTTGGTCAGCCCTACGCTGAGTGCCATTTTCTTCTCCCTTGTGTTTGGCGTCTTGTTGCACGAGCGGCCTATGACTTTTCAAGACCGAGCCGTTAGAAGGGACCCCGAATGTCGGAGAGTGTTGCGTGAACGATCAACCTAAGGCCGGGTGGTGGAAGCGGCTGAGCCAGGGGCTCAAGCGCACCTCATCCTCGATCGGCACCGCGATCACTGACCTCGTCACCAAGCGCAAGCTGGACGCCGCGATGCTCGAGGACATCGAGGATGTCCTCATCCGGGCCGACCTCGGCGTGACGGCTGCAGCCCGTATCGCGGCGGCTGTCGGCAAAGGACGTTTCGACAAAGCAATCTCGGCCGACGAGATCAAAGCCGTGCTCGCCAGCGAGGTCGAGAAATCGCTGGCTCCGGTCGCAAAGCCCCTTTCCGTCGACGAGAGCGTGAAGCCGTTCGTCGTGCTGGTGGTCGGCGTCAATGGCTCCGGCAAGACCACGACGATCGGCAAGCTGACGGCTAAATTCCGCGCCGAGGGCCGCAAGGTGATGCTGGCGGCCGGCGACACGTTCCGCGCAGCCGCGATTGAGCAGATCAAGATTTGGGGCGACCGCAACGGCGTGCCGGTGGTTGCGCGCACGCAAGGCTCGGACGCGGCCGGTGTCGGCTTCGATGCATTGATGGCCGCAAAGGCGGACGGAGCCGAAGTGCTCATCATGGACACGGCTGGACGTCTGCAGAATCGCGCCGAGCTGATGGACGAACTGGAAAAGATCGTCCGCGTGATGAAGAAAATCGACGCCGGCGCGCCGCACGCGGCGTTGCTGGTGCTCGATGCCACCGTCGGCCAGAATGCCATCGCCCAGGTCGAGGCTTTCCGCGCAACCGCCGGCGTCACCGGGCTCGTGATGACGAAGCTCGATGGTACGGCGCGCGGCGGCATCCTGGTCGCCATCGCGGAGAAATTCGCGCTGCCGGTGCACTTCATCGGCGTCGGCGAAGGCATCGATGATTTGGAGCCGTTCGAGGCGCGCGACTTCGCGCGCGCGGTTGCAGGCTTGGAATAGTGGGACTGCCGAGACACAATCAGGCGCGCGACTTCGCGCGCGCGGTTGCGGGATTGGAGTAAGTAGAATGCTGACGAGACGTCACGCTCTAATCGCTGGTGCCGCCGCGCTTGTCGCATCGCGTGCGCAGGCTCAAACGTTTCCATCGCGGCCGATCACGATCGTCGTGCCATATCCGGCCGGCGGTCCCGTCGACCTGCTTGCGCGGCTGATCGCACAGGAAGCGACGGGCAATCTCGGCCAGCCGATCACCGTCGACAATCGCGGCGGCGGCGCCGGCACCATCGGCACGACGCTGGTCGCACGCGCGGAGCCGGACGGGCATACGCTCGTGCTCGGCACCAACCAGACGCACGCGACCAACCAAAGTCTGCTGAAAGAGATCAGCTACGACGGCGTGAAGGATTTCGCACCCGTCATCGGGATTGCCGAAACGCCGCATGTTCTGGTCGTCCGCAAGGAACTCGGCGTGACGAGCGTCGAAGAGCTGATCGCGCTCGCCAAGCAAAAGCCAGGCGCGCTGAATTACGGCTCGACAGGCAACGGTTCGGCGTCACACCTTTGCGCCGAGTTGTTCAAGGTGAAAGCCGGGCTACAAATGCAACCCGTCCACTTCCGCGGCTCCGCGCCGATGCTGCAGGAGCTGCTCGGCGAGCGTCTCGATCTGTCTTTCGCGACTCTACCGACCGTGATTTCGCAGATCGACTCGGGTGCCCTGCCCGCGCTTGCCGTTGCGAGCGCGAAGCGCGCGATCCGTCTCGGCGGCGTACCGACCCTCGGTGAAAGCGGCATCGAAGGCGTCGAGGCCGATGCGTGGTTCACGTTGTTCGCGCCGGCCAAAACGCCGCCCGCCAATGTCGAGCGTCTTCATGCCGCCATCGCGGCCGCGTTGAAGCATGACGGCCCGAAAGCTGCGATCGCGCAGCAGGGACTGACGGCGGCGCTGCGCTCTCCGGCGGAAGTTGCCGCGAGCCTCCCGACCGAAGTCGAGCGTTGGGCGGCCGTCATCAAGGCCGCCAACATCAAATCTGAATAGTTACGCGGCGCGCGGCACAGGGACCCCCGGCGCATCTTTCGGAGCGGGCGGCGTCACGTTCATCGTCATCTGCGCGAGACCCGCGATCACGCCGATCAACACGGCGGCTTGCCATGCGCGATCGTAGCTGCCGAGCCGATCGTAGATCAGTCCGCCGCCCCAAGCGCCGAGGAACGAGCCGACCTGGTGGCTGAAGAACGCGATGCCGGTGAGTGTCGCCATGTAGCGCAAGCCGAAGAGCTGCGCGACGAGGCCATTCACCAGCGGCACGACACCGAGCCACAGCGTTCCCATCACGGCGCCGAAAACCAGCGTCGACGTCACGCTTGGCGGCGTCATGAAGTAGACCGCGACGGCGAGCGAGCGCAGCAGATAAACGCCGCCCAGCAGATATTGCTTGGGGTAGATGCCGCCGAGATAGCCGAACAGATACGAGCCGATGACGTTGAAGAGGCCGACGAGCGCGAGCGTCGTCGCGCCGAGGCCTGGATCCATGCCGCACAGCGCGAGATATGTCGGCAGATGCGTCGTAATGAAAACGAGCTGCAGGCCGCAGACGAAGAAGGCCAGCGCCATGATGACGTAACCCGAATGGCCGAGCGCGGCGCGCACGGTTTCCGTCACCGACGTGTCGTTGCCGAGACTCGATGCGGCCGGATATTTGTCGGCGCCGCCAACCGAAAAAGCGGCGGGGATCATGACTGCCGCGAGGCCGAGGAACGCGACGAGCGCGACCTGCCAGCCCGCATGCGTGATCAGCGTTTGCGCGAGCGGCGCAGCGAGCACGAGGCCGAGCGAGCCCGCGGCCGAGACCGAGCCCATCGCGACACTGCGCTTCGCCGGCGACACGGTTTTCGACGTCACCGACATCGCGATGCTCGACGCTGTGCAGGACAGCGCGAGGCCGATGCATATGCCGGCGCCGAGGATCAGCGTCAGTGTTCCGGTCGCGAAGATCATCGTGACGAGGCCGAGGAGATAAACGCAGACGCCGCCCATCGAGACCCAGCGCGCACCGTAGCGATCAGCGAGCAGGCCGATGAATGGCTGCGAGATGCCCCAGATGATGTTCTGGATCGAGATGGCGAGCGAGAAATCCGCCGACGTCACGCCGACATCGCGGATGATGCCGGGTTGGAAGAGCCCGAAGCTCTGCCGCATGCCCATGCTGAGGCTCAGCATGACGGCGGCGCCGCCGAGGATCATCAACTGCTGGGACGAGATGCGATCGCTCGCGGCTTTGGCTTGCGCAGTGTCCGACATCCGTCCCGCCTTGCATGAAGTATACAGATCGGTATACTTGGCCTTGACGGATAAGCAACTGGGTTACTCTGCGTCAGACGCATGCCGACCATGAGAGAAACACAAGCTGAAGCGAAGCCGCGCGACACTCGCGACCGCATCCTGCGCGCCGCGGACGAGCTGTTTTACGGCCACGGCATCAACTCGGTCGGGGTCGATGCAATCGCGGCCGCGGCGGGCGTCACGAAGCGGACGCTCTATCATCACTTCGACTCGAAGGACGCGCTGGTCGCAGCTTATGTCGGCGCGCATACGGCAAACTTCCGCATTCACGCCGACCGCTCGGCGCGCGAACAGATCCTGCGCGCGTTCGAAAAGTTGGCGCAGAGGCTACAGGACGATGGCTTTCGCGGCTGCGCGTTCATCAATGCGGCCGCCGAGCTGAGCGACCGGAAGCATCCCGCCGTCGCGGTCGCGACGAATGCGAAGGATGCGCGCGAGGCGTGGTTTCGCGACCTCGCGAAGCTTGGCCGAGCATCGCGCCCGGAGCTTCTCGCAAAACAGCTTGCGATCCTTTTCGACGGTACCATCGCGCAGTTTTTGGTGCGGCGCGATGCGACTGTCGCCGCCGCAGCGCTTGCGGCCGCAGAGGCGCTCACCGCCGACCTCACTTGAACGCTTCCAGTTTCGAAATTGCGCGATACACTGCGGCCAACAAACACGCAGGAGGAATCGCTATGAAACTGTCGCAAGAACAGGTGAAGCAGTTCGACGACCAAGGCTACATGTTCTTTCCGGAATGTTTCTCGGCCGAAGAAATCGCGCTGATGAGCATCGAGGCCGATAACATCCTCAAGATGGATCGCCCCGAAGTGTGGCGCGAAAAATCCGGCGCACCACGCACGGGTTTCGCCGCGCACACGTTCAACGAAGTTTTCCGTTTGCTGGCGCATCACCCGCGCCTTGTCGAGCCGCTGCAGCAGGTGTTCGGCGAACCCGTCTACGTGCATCAGTTCAAGCTGAATGCGAAGGCGGCCTTCACGGGCGATGTCTGGCAGTGGCATCAGGATTACGGCACGTGGGCGCGCGACGACGGCATGCCGGAACCGCGCGCGATGAACATCGCGGTCTATCTCGACGAGGTTCACCCGTTCAACGGCGCGCTGATGCTCGTGCCGAAGAGCCATAAGCACGGCACGCTCGAAGCCGGGCACGACCTTTCGACGACGTCGTATCCGCTGTGGACACTCGACGAGAGCACCGTGACGCGGCTCTGCCGCGAGGCCGAAGAAGACGGCAAGCCTGGCATCGTCGCGCCGGTCGGCAAGCCGGGCTCGGTGCTGATGTTCCACGGCAACCTGGTGCACGGCTCGGCGCCGAACATCACGCCCTACCCGCGCAAGATCATCTATCTGACGCTGTGCGCGGTCTCCAATCACATCACCAAATTCACGCGGCCTGAATTCATCGCGCACCGCGACTTCACGCCGATCCAGCCGGTCGATGACGGGGCACTGCTCGAACATGCGCGCGCGCATCGCGTCGCGGCCGAATAGGACGCGCGGCTTGGGAAACGATCGTGTGGGCGTCGCCGCAAAGGCGGCGCCCATTTTCTTTTTGTGACGCGGCGCGGAGAGGTTTGTTTCGCGCCATTGAAAGGCCGCCGATCCGCGTCTATCTGCGGCATTGGCGCACCGGCGCAGTTTTTCGAGGACGTTGATGTACACCCTCTATTCGATGCAACGCTCCGGCAATTGCTACAAGGTGCGGCTCGCGCTCACGCAGCTTGCCATTCCGCATCGCGCCGTCGAGATCGACATTCTGAAAGGCGAAAGCCGCACACCGGATTTTCTGGCGATGAATCCGAACGGGCGCGTGCCGGTGCTCGAAGTCGGTCCGCAGCGTTATCTCGCCGAATCAAATGCCATTCTGTGGTTCGTCGGTGACGGCACGCCGCTCGCGCCGACCGACCGCATTCAGCGCGCCGAAGCGATGCAGTGGATGTTTTTCGAGCAGCACAGCCTCGAGCCTAACCTAGGTCAAGCCTACTTTTGGCTGACGCTGGTGAAAGGCGGGCGCGAACTGCAGAGCCACGCAATCGAAGATTGGATGGAGCGCGGCTATCAGGCGCTCGGCGTGATGGAGAAGCATCTCCAAAGCCACGACTACTTCGTCGACGGACGTTATTCGATCGCCGACATCGCGCTCTATGCCTACACGCATTGCGCCGAGGAAAGTGGTTTCGATCTCGCGTTGTTTCCGGCGCTGCGCGCGTGGCTGAGCCGTGTCGCCGCGCAGACGGATCACGTGCCGATGCTTGCGCTGCAGAGCGCCCAAAGGCTTCCGGCTTAAGCGGCGGCGTGCACAGAGCGCGGCGGGCGCGAGAACAGCGCGCGACGCTCCGCAACCGTCGAATGGAAGAACGGATAACGCTGCGCGACCTTTAGCGAACTCGTCGGATAATGCACCGACATCAGCGAGATTGGCTTCGTGAGACTCGGGTAATTTCGCGGCGGGCACAGCGGCGTGCACTGAAGCACGCGCTTGTAGAATGCTTGATGTTCGCGTCGCACGGTGGCGAGCACATAGTCGGCATTGAAATAGCCGCCGGCGAGGAATGCCGCACGCAGCGTGACGTAAGGCAGCACTGGATAGCGGCGCGCCGCTTCAGCATCGGCAACGAAGCGCGTCGGGTCGACATAAACAGTGCCGTTGGCGATCGGCCCTTCGAGATGATCGCCGAACACACCGAGCGCGGGAATGATCGAATGTCCCGGCAGCGACACGCTGAGGCGGATCGAGCTCAGTAATTCTTCTTCGTAGTAGATGCCGAATATCCAAGAGTTTTCGAGATCATCGTATTTGTCGGTGATACGGCGCGACGGTGATGGCTCGATCGTACCTTCGCGAAGATAAGCATCGTAGCGCAAGCGATAGATCGTCTCGCGATCTTCGGGCGAACTCATCAGCCGGTAGTCGACGTTCTCTAAAAACGCGGCAACGCGATCCGTGAAGCTGAGTTGATCCTCACTTTTATTCGCCGCTAACATCGCAAATCTCACCCCGAATGGCCGATGCAAACGTTAACGCCGCGTTAACCGAATGCAAGACCAAAGGCGTGATATCGTTAACAAGGGATTGTGTTGCGAGTCGTTCGCGAGTGCGAGATGCTACGCAACCTTGCGGATAGGTGTGGTTCCATCCAACATCTTGCGGACTTCGAGACGCGGAACCGGACGGCTGAACAAGAAGCCCTGCATTTCCGTCACGTAAGGAATGCTGCGCAACAGGTCGCATTGGCTTTCAGTCTCGACACCTTCAACCGCTACGCTGAGGCCAAGTTCGGAACTCAAGCGCGCGACGCCTTCGACCAACTTGCGGACGCGGTCTTGCGACTCGATGTCTTTGAGGAAACTGCGATCGATCTTGATCTTGTCGAGCGGATAGCTGTGCAGGTAGCTCAAGCTCGAATAGCCGGTGCCGAAATCGTCGAGCGACAGCCGGACACCCATCTCGTGCAGCTCACGGATGAACGTGTGCGTCGCTTCGGTGTCCTGCAGAAGCACCGACTCGGTGATTTCGATTTCGAGGCGATTGGCCGCGAGGCCTGAGCCCTCGAGAGCTTCGCGAATGACCGCCGGAACGTTGCCGCGCTTCACCTGCACAGCCGAGATGTTGACGGCGACACGAACGTGCTTCGGCCACTTCATGCATTCGGCACAGGCTTTTCGCAGCACGCGTTTTCCGATCTCGCTGATGAGACCCATCTCTTCGGCGATCGGAATAAACTCTGCGGGAGACACCATGCCGCGCTTCGCATGTGGCCAGCGAATCAGGGCTTCGCAGGTCGTGATTTCCATCGTCTGCGCATTAAGCAGCGGCTGATAATAGACCTCGAAAGCGTCGGTCGTGACAGCGGTGCGCAGATCGAGCTCGAGCGCGCGGCGCGCCTGCGCCTTCACGTCCATATCGGGTTCGAAGAAGCGCCATCCGGCGCGGCCGTCCGACTTCGCGCGATAGAGCGCCATGTCGGCATTCTTCAATAGCGTATCCGCGTCGCGGCCATCGGTCGGCGCCATCGCGATGCCGACGCTTGCGCCGACGACGATCTGATGATCCGCAATGCCGAACACTTCGCCGAGCGCGCTGAGGATGCGGCGCGCGAGCGATGCGGCTTGTTCCGGACCTTTGATCGGCGATTGGAGGATGACGAATTCGTCGCCGCCGAAGCGCGAGACGAGGTCGGTATCACGCACGATCGATCCGAGGCGCTCCGCGACGACGCGCAGTAACGCGTCGCCGATCGGGTGACCGAGCGTATCGTTCACGTTCTTGAATTGATCGAGATCGACGAACAAAACCGCGCAGGATTCGCCGCGCTGCGTCAGTGCGATCACGCGATCCATACGTTCGCGGAAGTAGGCGCGGTTCGGCAACCCGGTCAGCGCGTCGAAGCGCGCGAGGTGCGCAATCTTTGCTTCAGCCGCCTTTCGCTCCGTCACGTCTTCGATAAGCGCCACCGAGCCGCCGTTCGACATCGGCTGAATGGTGATTTCCAGGCTGCGGCCGTCGGCGAGATCAGTCGCCATCACGCCGCTCTTCTCGCGCGCCGTGCGAAGCTCAAGTTCTTCGGCCAGCTGTTTGACGTCGGAGCTCAGGATCGCGCCGGAGCGCCGGCCCGCGGCGACGAGGCCGCGCACGTTGGTTTTGCCATCCGCAATCGTCAGCGGAAGCTTGAAGAGATCGATCAAACGGCGGTTGGCGACTTCGAGGCGGCCGGTCGCGTTGAACATCGCAAGGCCGTGCGGCATGTTGTTCAGCGCAGTGTCGAAGCGCGTTGCGAGTTCGGTGACGTTTCGCGTCGAGATGATGGCGTCGAGATAGTTCGAGCGCAGACGATCCGAGATCATCTTCAGCGTCACGAAGAAGCCCGCCATCAGAAGACCGGCGAGGAAGTATTCGATCGTGCCCATCGCAAAGAAGGCGATCGCCATCGGCACGGCGGAGAATACGATCTGCGCGGTCACGATGCGCTCGATTGCAAAATTGCGGCCCGCGATGCCGATCATGTAGGCGACTGTCGCGCCATAGCAGATCGTCTGGACGAACGGGTCTTTGAGATAGGCGAAGCCGATGATGCACCACGCGCCGAGCGGCAACAGCACGCCGGCGACGCCGATGATGTAGCGCAGCTCCCAGTGCCAGGCTTTTTCGGCCGTGAGATTGTCGCGATACTTCGCGAAGGAGCGCATGTCATGCAGGCGCAAAAGAGCAGCGAGAACGACGACGGCAGCAGTTCCGTAGAGCAGGAAAGATCCGGACGTCCATGCGGTAAGCAATACACCACCGGCAGCCGCCAGTGCGCCGATGAACAGGGTCAGCGGCTCGCGATAAAGAGCATCCACCAACGAGACATAGACGTCGGCCGGCAGATTCTTGCTTTTGTTATCTTCCGTCAGCGGCATTCGCCGATTAACTCTCGGACTTAGAACGAAGGTTTCCGTAAACACGAGAGTGCATTAGCGCCGTGAACAAAGGGTTCCTCGTTGCGCTGCAATTGCGGAATGATGCCGGTAAGGTTGATAGAAGGTTAATGAGGGTGTTGTTCGACCATTTCGGGGTCGACATCGCCGTCGTGCACCGCGCTGATCGACCAAGAATCCGGAATGATTCGGCCTTGCGCGTGCGCTTGTTTGATGGCGACGCGGTAGGCGATGCGGTCGGCCTTACTGGCCGGCGCAAGCTCGGTACTCGCAGCGTCGAGGCGTGCGCTGACATCGTCCTTGAACCGCACGTAACCGGCATCGCCGAACGCGCGTAACAGCTGCTGAAAGCTTTCGTGCCGGTCCGGCGCGAACTCTGTCCCCATCGACACCGGGTGCGGCGGATAGAAATGCGCGACCGGCACGAGCCCCTCGGGGATCAGCTCGGTCGCCGGATGCGTGCGTCGATGCGCGAGCAAAGCGGGCAGCAGATGCGTGTGAGGCCCCTCGGGACTGCGGCCGTCGGCGGGCGGAATCGGTTGGAAAACCTCGATCCGGCCGACGCGCGTTACGAAGACGCGATGCGGTTTCGCGGCAAGAATATCGTGGATCGCCGTATTGCCTGATTCGAACAGCGACCGCCCGCAATGACGGCGGAGTTGCGCCGCGACTTGCGGCGACACGCGGACGCAGGCGTCGAGATGACCGACGTCGAGACCGAGGTCGAAAAGAATGTCGCCGCGATCTTCGTCGCGCAACGCTTCCGTATCGATGCCGATCTCCGTCAGCGTCGCTCGCCGCGACATCGCGCTGTGATCGAGCGGCAGACAGAGGGCCACCTTCTGGCTCCAACCGCTTTTCGTCACGGCTTCGGAGGCAACGAGACGGAGATGCGTGTTCGGAAACAGAAGGATGCCGCCGCGTCCGGTGACCGCGGACAGGCGCGACGACCTGGACACGAGTTCGACCGGTTCGCCAGGATCGCGGGTGAATTCCGCGATCGCACCGAACGTGCCGAGTGACCAACCGGTGTCCGTATCGGGCACGAAGCCCGCCAGCACCGCGTAAAGATCAGGCTCCACCCTTCCCTCCTGGCGCGGGCAACGCGGCCCACGGCAGGAGAAACGGTACACCATCGTGCGTGCCGCGCACCACGTCGATGCCATAAGCATCGGCAAGGTTTCGGTCGGTGAGCACGGCATCGGGCGGTCCGTCAGCAAGGATTTTTCCGCCAGACAGCAAAATCAAGCGGTCGCAGTAGCGCGCCGCGAGTGACAGGTCGTGCAGGACCACAACAACGCTGCGGTCGCTGTGCGCCGCAGCACGCAGCAGATTCATCGTGTCGATCTGATGCGCGGGATCGAGCGAGGCGGTGGGTTCATCGCACAGCAGCGTCTCGGCTTCCACCGCGAGCGCACGTGCCAGCAGCACACGCATGCGCTCCCCGCCGGAAAGCTGCGCCATCGTTCGCTGACTAAACGCGGTGACATCGGCGGCTTGGATCGCGCGCGCGATGGCGGCGCGATCGGTCTCGTCAGCGCCACGAAACGGCTTGCGATACGGGTGGCGGCCGAGTGCAACGACGGCGTCGACCCGCAGCGGCCAATAGGCTTGGCTGTCCTGCGCGAGAAATGCGAGGCGTTGCGCCAAGCGGCGCGCGCCGATCGATGCCGCGTCCGCATCGTCATATCGAACGGTTCCGCCATTCGGCGCACGCAGATTTGCGAGCACGCGAAGCAACGACGATTTGCCCGCACCGTTCGGCCCGATCAAGCCGACAAATTCTCCCGGATGCAGCGACAGCGATACGCCGTCGAGCACGGGCGTATCGCCGTAACTGAACGCGATATCGCGCGCGTCGATCCGCATCACGCCTCCTGCCGCAAGCGGTAGATAAGGCTGAAGAGGAATGGTGCACCGATCAGCGCCGTGATGACGCCGAGCTTGAGTTCGGGGCGGATCGGGATCACGCGGATCGCGATGTCGGCCGCGAGCGTCAGCGCCGCGCCGCCGAGGCCGCTGACCAGCAGCAGTTTTCCCGGCCGGTGTCCGACGAGCGGACGCAACACATGCGGCACGACGAGGCCGACGAAGCCGATCGCGCCGGTCACCGCGACGGCGCTGCCGACTGCAAGCGCCGCGCCGGCGACGAGCTGGAAGCGAAGGCGTTGCAGGTTGATGCCGAGGCTTTTCGCCGTGTCTTCGCCGAGCGTCAGCGCGTCGAGCGCGGGCGCGGATGCGAGCAGCAACGCCCAGCCGATGATCATCAGCGGCGCGGTTAGCCAGACATACGGCAAACTGCGGTCGGCGAGCGAGCCCATCAGCCAGAATACGATTTCGAGCGCCGCGTATGGGTTTGGCGAGAGGTTGAGCGCGAGCGATGTCAGCGCGCCCGCAAGCGCGTTGACGGCAACGCCCGCAAGGATGAGCGTCATCGTGCCGGCATCGCGGCCGGCGAGCGCATAGAGGATCAGGGTCGATGCAGCAGCGCCCGCGATGCCGCCGAGAGGCAGCGCAAGCGAGAGCGCGCCCGCAAAGCCGAAATAGAACATCAGCACGGCGCCGAATGCGGCAGCGCCCGAGACGCCGACGATGCCGGGCTCGGCGAGCGGGTTGCGCAGAAGTCCCTGCAGCGCAGCGCCCGTGATGCCGAGGCTGAAACCGACGAGCGCGCCGAGCAGCGCACGCGGCAGGCGTAGCTGCGTCAGCACCGTGGCTTCCAGAGTCTCGCGGCCCGCGAGCACGTCGCCGAACGCCGTCATAAGATCGAGCGAGACATAGCCGGCCGCAAGCGAGATCGCGAAAAGGGCGAGCGTGAGAACACTGAGCGCAAGAATTAGCGGCCAAAGGCGCGGCGCGGTCACGAGCGCACCTCGCGCGCGACCGCGATCAATCTCTCGATGGCTTCGACATTGCCAGGGCCGCCGCAGGTCCACAGACGCGACGGCAGTACGATCGTGCGCGTATTCTTCATGCGCGCGAGAGCCGGATGTTTGAGTATCTCGGTCGCGAGCGACGGCGGGCCGTCGCGTGCCGCGTTGATGATGAGTAGTTCGGGCGCGCTCATCACAACGAGCTCGAGCGGAATGAAGTTCTGCGCTCCGAGGCGGCGCGCGGTATTTTCAAGTCCGGCGCGACGCATAATGTCGTCGATGAGCGAATCCGCACCGACCGCGAAGCCGGCCGGGTTAAGAACGAGCGCGGATACGGCGCGTGGCGGCGCAGCTGGAAGCGCCGCGAGGCGGCGATCCATATCGGCGACGATCGCTTCGCCGCGGTCCTGCGTTCCGAGCGCGGACGCGACCTCACGAATATGCGCGCGCGCATCGTCGACGCTCGCGGCGATCGGGAGAATACGAACCGGAATGCCTTGACGGCGGATGAGCGCAGTCGCGGTCGTCGTCGTGAAAGCGCCCGCGAAGACGAGGTCGGGGCGTTGCGGCACAACTTCCTCGGCGAGGCCGTGGTTGACCGGAACGCGCGCGGCGAGGTCCGAGACGTTGGACGAACGAGCGTCGCGCGATAGCCACGTCACCGACGCGATGTGCTCCGGCTCCGCAAGACGCAGCACCAGTTCGTCGCTGCAAATGTTCAGCGAGACGACGCGTTGCGGCGCGGCGTCTAACGAAAGCGGCGCCGCGCTCAAAAGCGCGACACCGAGGAGTGTGGTCGCTACGGCTCGCAACAGGCATTCCTCGCTGGCGAGCCGGTGTTTAGCACACGTGCGGCCTAGTTTGTCACACGGACGCCGCCGTAGACGCCGATGCCGCGACCGAGGAAGCCGGTGACGGGCTCGTATTTCTCGTTGGTCAGGTTGTCGACGCGCGCGAACACCTTCGTGTACGGATTGACTTGGTAGTTCGCCGCAACGTTCAGCAGCGTGTAGCCGGGGTTGATCGTCGGCGCGAAGAAAGTCCGGTCTCGATCAGCGAATTCGCCGATGTAGAGCACCGTTGCCGAGAGCGTCAGCGGATCGTACGGCGAGTAAGCGACCGTCACGCTGCCCTTGTTGCGCGGGCGGCGAATGAGTTGCTGTTTCGTTTGCTCGTCAATTGCATCAGTGTAGGTCCAATCGGCTCGGACCTTGATCCGATCAGTCACCTGGGCGGACACAAAGGCCTCAACGCCGCGAGTCGTTGCCCGATTTATGTTTCCAAGCGTCGATGTAAAATCGGGAAGGAAGACGGTCGAAATCAGGTTCGTGATGTCGTTGTGAAAGTACACAGCACCGACGCGCAACTGGCCACCCGCCAACGGCTGCTCAAAGCCGATATCGTAACCGAGGCTTTCCTCCGGCTTGAGATTCGGGTTGCCGAAGAAGAAGAAGTCCGGAAAATCTTCGAACAGCTGGCTGAGCGTCGGAGCTTTAAAGCCGGTGCCGACGCTGCCCTTCAGTTTCGTCTCGCTGCCCGCGATGATGTAGGACGGCGCGACACGCCACGTCGTGTGTCCGCCAAAGTGCTCGTTCTCGTCATAGCGGACGTTAGCTGCCAGGAATGCGCGCTCGAACGGTTGAGCCTGCAATTCTAGCCAGCCCCCAGTGTTCGAGTTCTCGGCTCCAAAGCCTGGCTTACTGAAGCGTTCGATCTCGTGATCCGCGCCCGCGATCAAGAACTGACCCGGTAGGAAAGCATATTGCGAACGCCAATCGATCCGCGTGCGATCGCCGATCGTGCTGCGCGAGCTTCCATCCGGCGACGCGCTGTAGCTCTTCTGCTCGAAATAGTTCGCGCCGAGCGTATTGACCAAGCGACCATCGAAGGTTTGCCAGACGGCTTCGCCGCGCGTCGCAAACTGCTCGATCTGTTGCCGGCTCTGTTGTGCGTTCGGAACAGCCGCGAATGTGACGGGGTCGAAGCCGTCGCCCGTGAAGCGCAACGTCGCATCGGTGTAGCGCGCTACGAAGTTGATGCGGAAATTCTCCGTCAGTTGCGCGCCGAGCTTCGTCGAAAACGTAAGGTTATCGTAGAAGTCGTTGATACGCCGCTGCCCCGGCGGCAACAGCTCAAGCGGCGTCACCGGCACCGACTCGGCGCGGAAGTGGCTGACGTTGAAGGCGTAGTCGAACCTTTCGTGCGAGCCCGACACGTTGACGTTCTGATTGAAAGTGCCGAACGAGCCGCCTTCCAGCGTAACGGCAGCCTTCGGCGGACCTTCGCCGCGCTTGGCCGTGATCGCAATGATGCCGCCGAGTGCATCCGAGCCGTAGAGCCCGCTCTGCGGACCGCGCAGCACTTCGACACGCTCGATGTCGCCCGTCGCGGCGAGATTGCCGAAATCGATCAAGCCGGTCGCCGGATCGTTGATGCTGATTCCGTCAACCAGCACTTTGACGTGGTTCGAGTTGGTGCCGCGCATGAAGACCGATGTCTGGTTGCCCGGACCACCGCTCGGCACGACGACAAGGCCTGGCACTGTCTGCAAAACTTCCGGCACGGTGCGGCGCTGATCGCGCTCGATCTGCGCAGCGCCGATCACGGTGACGGACGAGCCGATACGCTCGACCGGCGTCGGAACGGTTGTCGGCAGACTTGCGCGCTCAACGGCCGGAGCCGGTACGGCGGCAACGGGCGCAACCGGACGGGTAGCGCGGCGCGTGCCGCGGCGGCCCTGCGTCGTACGCTGACGCTGCGGCACGACGGCCTCGCGCGGCTGCGGCGCCGGAACGACGACAGGATCGAGCGTCGCTTGCGCTTTCACTTCGGTCGCTATGGTGGAAACGGAGAGAATACTGCTCGCCAGCAGGATGTGGCGAATCTTAAGAGACGAAAGAGACATGACGGCCTCGAGGTACGTGGCACGTCACCGCGAACGAAACCGCTCCTTCGTACGAAGAAGCAGTAACCGCCAGTTCACCCCGACCGACGTGCTCGCGTGTGACCACGAATGACGGCAGGTCTCCTGGCTCGCGGGTCATCGCCTGCTCTCACCTTCCCGGGGCGAACCCAGTGGTCTCATGAAAGCAAGCTCGTCGCTTACAGTTGCGGGGGCAGCCGCGGCATAGTGGAGTTGCCTCCCCGGCACCGCGTTCCCTTTTGATCCCCGAAGGGAACCGTCACCGTCAGTTATGGTAGTGGGGTCGCCCGAGTCAATTTATGGCGACGGTGTGGCGGCGCTTCGCACTCAGAGTGTGTCTAATATGCCGCTCATCGTTCCGGCTTCGGCGCCAGCGAGCGTGCGATGAGCAAGACAGCGATCGTAAGGAGAGCGCTGACGGTCGCCGAACGCGGCATCCCATTGGCAAGCACCGCTGCCGTCCCGGCCCACCCGATCGATGAGAAAGCTTCCGCGAAGGTCGCGATGCGCGACGACGTTTGCCGGCGATGGAATTGCGCACGCCGGGCCTGCGCGCGAAACCACAGCTGAACCATTGTCGCTGAGCCACCGGAAACGAGCACGCCGATTGCCAATACGAGCGCGAGGTAAACGGAGGCCAACGCGAAAGCGAATACGAACGGCAATAAGATGATCGCAATCGCGCCGAGAACGGCTTCGACTTTCGCGCGCGTTGCTTGAGCCGGAGAGATTGGTGCGGTGGCGACCAGCTCCGGCGCGTCTTCGCCCGAGATGGCGAGCCATGCGAGGCCGCCGGCAAGTTGACCTGCAGCCATAACGAGAACCGGCATGAGCAGGACAAGCGAGTCCCGCCCGTGACCGTAGGTGCGCCAAAGGAGAAGCGCCGGAGGCAGCAGATACAGCAGCTGCATCATGCTCTGGGATATCAGCCAGGGGTCCCGCATCAGCAGCACCCACTCCTTGCGACGCAACGCCTGCGCCGGCGATCTCCAACGGAATGCTTTCAGAACTTTGGCACGGCGCGTCTGCGCTTCGCCGACATTCGCGGCTAGCGCCGTATATCGTACAAAACGATGCGAGAAGATCGTAATGACGAGCGCGATCAAGCCGAATGCTATTCCGAGCACCGCGATCAATCGCGAGGTATCGCCGAGAGCCGCGCGCGCCGGATACCACCATGCGCTGTCGACATCGGGCGCGATCGCGACAAGCCAATCGGTCTGCAGCAGAGAGAGATGCGACAGCGTTTCCGAAGTGAAGATCGCAACGACCTGCAGGCCGATAATAAAGAAAGCGCCGACGATCGCCGCCACGAGTTGTGCCGCGAACCGCGTGCGACGCGCGCCGACGACATTGAAGAGGATTGCGGTGAGCGTCACCGCCAAAGCGGCCGCAACGCAGCCCATCGCCATGACGACGCCGTAGGCACTGAGCCAAAACGCGCCTTCGCGAACCGTCAGCACGTTGATGAAGGGCGAAGCGAGCAGCAGCGCCATCACGGCGATCGAGATGGCGACGATAGCGAGACGCACGACAAACACGCGCCGCAGCACAGCGGGCGACGAGTGGATCAGGTCGAGATCAGCGCGAGCGTAGAGAATGCGGGTCGCGGATTCCATCGCCTGCGAGATCATCAAGAAGAAGTAGAGCAGAAAGCCGCCGGTCAGCAGCAAATAATTCGCCTTCGCTACGGCGAAGTCGGTAGCCGAAAACTTGCGCACCATGAACCAAGCGAATCCATGCACGCCGATCGCGAAGAGAATAAGAATGAACGCGACTTTACGCGCGCGCGACTTCTTGCCCGCGGTGAGCAGCTGATACCAATCGCGCCACGACAGCCGCAGCTCGTGCGCCGCAAGCCACGGTATAGAGCCGGGCGTGCTCATGCGGCAGCCGTATCGGAGGTCTCGTTCTCCTCGGCGACGAGCGCCAGGAACGTCTCTTCGAGCGTCGTCGTGCCGCGCGTCTGCTCACGCAATTGTGCGAACGTGCCTTCGGCGATCAATCGCCCCTTCGCAATGACGCCGATACGTTCGGCCATGCGCTCGGCGACTTCGAGAATGTGTGTTGTCATGATGACGGTCGCGCCGCCATCGACACGCTCACGCAGCACTTGCTTCACCTGCCGCGCCGAACCTGCGTCGAGGCCGGTCAGCGGCTCGTCCAGAATGATGACCTCGGGTTCGTGCACCAGCGCGCCGGCGAGTGCCACCTTCTGGCGCATGCCTTTCGAAAAGCCGCCGCAATATTCGTGCGCGTGCGGAGCCAGGCCGAGCCAGTCGAACAAGTCGGTGGCGCGCTTCTGCGCGACCTTCGCGTCGATCGCCCATAGGCCGGCGACGAATTCGAGATACTCGAACGGCGTGAGCTTGTCGTAGATCATCGGCTCGTCAGAGATCCAGGCGACGATGCGCTTCGCTTCGACCGCGTTGAGCAAAGCGTCTCGGCCCGCGATGTGGATCGTGCCGGCGTCCGGCTGCAGCAATCCGGCAACCATGCGCAGCGTCGTCGTTTTGCCGGCGCCGTTCGGGCCGAGCAATGCGTAGAATTCGCCGCGATTGACCGTGAGATCGAGGCCCGCAACCGCGGGGCGATCGAAAGTTTTGTACAGCCCGCGAATTTCGAGAGCGTGAGCTTGCTTCGGATTGAGCATGTGGCGGCTTCCCTGATGGGTAGCCTTATAGATGACAAGAGTTTCGGAGCCGTGAAGCCACGCGCGGTAGTTAGAGTAACTAGCGCGTTAACGTCACCGTCATGGCCCGCTTCATGCGGGCCATGACGACGTTTTGGTCTGAGCTTCAGCCTAACCGCTCGAGCAATGCCATCGCGGCTTGCGGGTTGCGCTCCTTGTGTCCCGAAATGACATACAGGAACACGTCGCGCGGCTTCTTCGCATCGGCTTTGCCGACCGATTTCATGTCCGACGGAACGCTTCCCGACGCCCAGGTCTTCGCGCGCTCCGCCCACGTGTCCAGCGCTTTCTTGCTGTAGCCGAGCTTCTCGTCTTCGCTCGTCCCCTGGATACGCGCGTAGACGAACGGCGCGGACGTATCGGCGATTTCGACATATTCGGAGTCGCCCGCCGTGATGATCGCAATGCCCTGTTCGCGCGCAGCGGCGATCACTTCGGCATCGGCAAAACTCTCGTGACGCACTTCGACCGCATGCTGGATCGCGCGCCCTTCCACCGTCCTCGGCAGCAACGCAAGAAACTTCGCAAAATCTTCGGGATCGAATTTCTTCGTCCCCATCAGCTGCCAGTTGATCGGGCCGAGTTTGTCCTTGAGTTCGAGAACGCCGCTCTTGAAAAAGCGCTCGACCGAGTCACCAGCTTCAGCAAGAATTTTCCGATTAGTCGCAAAACGCGGGCCCTTGAGCGCGAAGACGAAATCATCCGGCGTTTCTTCGTGCCATTTGGCAAAGGTCGCAGGCTTCATCGAGCCGTAGTACGTGCCGTTGACCTCGATCGACGTCAGCTTGCTGCTCGCATATTCGAGCTCGCGCTTCTGCGACAGCTTGTCGGGGAAAAACGTGCCGCGCCACGGCTCGAAGGTCCAGCCACCGATACCAACCCGGATGCGTCCTTCGGCTTTTTTCGTCACGGCGTCAGTCCAAAATGTGAGAGGCGGCGCACTAGAGCATTTTCAAGTGAAGTGGTCACCGGTTCGCGTCAAGAAAATGCGACCATTCATAAACGAGAGCCTACGCTTTGTTTATCAAAGCGCAGGCTCGATAGGCGCCGCCGCGTTCGCGCTAGCGTTCGACGATCGGCTTGAAGCCGCCGTAGATCATGCGCTTGCCATCGAATGGCATGTTCGTCGGATCATCCATTTTAAGCCGGGGATCGGCCATGACCTTGGCATTGATCGCGTCGCGCGCCTCGCGGGATTCGTAAGTGATCCACGAGAAGACGACGACCTCGTCATCTTTCAAATGTACGGCGCGCGGGAAGGACGTCAGTTCGCCGACCGGCACATCGTCGGCGATATTCTCGATGAACGACAACGCGCCGTGTTCCATCCAGACATCAGCAGCCTTGCCTGCCAAAACCTTGTAATCCTCAACGCGATCCTTCGGCACCGCGACGATAAAGCCGTCGACATATGGCATCAGCACTCTCCTTGGTTATTTCTGAAGTCTATGGATCAAGGACGCATGGGCTGGCAGCAATCCGACAATTCGACGCATAAAAAACGGCGGCCACGCGGGCCGCCGTTTTCCGTTGCAGGACCGTGACTTAGTTGACGGGGCCGGTGCCGCCGATGTCTTCCATCGTCGGATCGGACGGCTTCACGCCGGTCGCGCGGTTGACGAGCACTGTGACGACCCAAAGCCCGATGCCGATCGCGAGCAACACGCCCGCGATGGTGTATTGCTCCGGATTGCGGCCGGTCCATGGGCCGACCAGGAACGCACAAGAAAGCGCGCCGAGGATCGCGAGCGGCGTCGGCGTCCTGAAGTGACTGTGCTCGACTTTGTCCTTGCGCAAGATCAGCACGCAGACATTCACCACCGTGAAGACGCAGAGCAGTAGCAGCGCGGTCGTTCCGCCGAGCTGCGGCACGCCGCCCACAAAGGTGATGAGGCCGAAAGCAAGCAGCGTCGTGAAGGCGATCGCGATGTAAGGCGTGCGGCGCGTCGCGTGCACTTTGCCGAGCACCGCCGGCAGCACGTTTTCGCGGCTCATGCCGTATACGAGGCGGCTCGCCATCAGCATGTTGATGAGCGCGGAATTCGCCACCGCGAACATCGTGATGAAGCCGAATATCCAGAGCGGGAAGTTCGGCGCACCTGCCGATACGACTTTGAGCAACGGCGTTTCGCCTTCGCCGAGTTGCTCCGGCGGCACCAGCGTGATCGCCGAGATCGAAACGAGCACGTAGATCACACCGGTGATCACGAGGCCCGCGAGCAAGATCTTCGGGAAGATCTTTGTCGGATTTTCTGTTTCCTCCGCCATATTCACGGAATCTTCGAAGCCCACCATCGCGAAGAAGGCTAGCGTCGTCGCCGCTATGACGGGCCAGATGAAGCTGCCGTCCACCGTGTTGAACTGCGTGATGCGCGAGACATCGCCCTGCCCGGCGCTGATCGCCCACAGGCCGACGAAGATGACGATCAACAGGCCGGTGAGTTCGACGCAGGTGAGCAGCACGTTTGCCTTCACGCTCTCGCCGACGCCGCGAAAGTTGACCGCCGCGACAATCGCCATGAACGCGAGGCCGACGATCGTGATGCCGGTCGTCGAGAAGTTGAAGCCGAAGGCGTGCGACATGTTCGCGGCGAAAGCGCGCGAGGCGGTCGACGACGACGTGATGCCAGAGCACATCACCGCGAAGGCGACGATGAAGGTCACGAAGTGAATGCCGAACGCTTTGTGCGTGTAGAGCGCAGCGCCGGCGGCCTTCGGATATTTCGTGACGAGTTCGAGATAGCTGAAGGCAGTGATGACCGCGACGATGAAAGCTACCAGGAACGGCAACCAAACGACGCCGCCGACTTGTTTCGCGACCTGGCCGGTCAACGCATAGATGCCGGTGCCCAAAATATCGCCGACGATGAAAAGCAGCAGGAGCCAAGGCCCCATCACGCGATGAAGACTTGGTTCGACCTTCGTCTGGCCGTTCGCGGTCACGTCTGTCATTGGCAGCCTCCCCAGGTTAGCCGCCGAAATGCTAACCCGTTTATTCCTTGCAACCCACGCGAGTGGCGCATGGCTGCTGGCGACCAAGCCGTTTTTCCATGGAATACCAGCGGTTTAAGGGTGCGACCAAAGCGCACACCCATAAGATTTTATTCTTTGACACTTGATCGCCGAAACGCTACAAGGATTTATTTCCTTGGAGATTGTCATGTCAGAGATTACCGAAAGGCTCGAATTCCCGCTGCTGATGGCCGCGCAGGCGCAGAAACACATCACCCACAACGAAGCATTGGCGATGCTCGACGCGCTCGTCCAGCTCTCGGTCCTCGATCGTGACCTGAAGGCCCCGCCCGATCTGCCGGCGAGCGGCGCGCGCTATCTCGTTGCAACTGCGCCCACCGGAGCCTGGGCCGGGCACGCCGGCGACATCGCCGCGTGGCAGAGCGGCGGCTGGTCGTATTTCAAGCCGAAAGTCGGCTGGGCTCTGTGGGTCGCGGACGAAGCGCAGTTGCTCGTGTTCAACGGCAGTTCGTGAAGCCCGAGCAGCACGCAGCAGACGCAGAACATTCCGATGTTCGGCATCAACGCGACGGCAGACGCAACGAACCGGCTCGCGGTGCAGTCGGACGCATCGCTGTTTAACAACGCGGGCAAAGGGCATCAGATCAAACTCAACAAGGCGACCACCGGCGACACGGTGAGCTTCCTGTTTCAGACCGGATGGTCTGGCCGTGCAGAAGTCGGCGCAACTGGCGACGACAAGCTCCACTTCAAAGTTTCGCCCGACGGCTCGACATGGCGCGAGGGTCTGATCATCGATGGCGCGGCTTATATCAGCCTCGGCGGCGTGACCGCGCCTTACGTCGATAACTCGTACACGCTCGGCAATTCCACGCGGCGGTGGTCGGCCATCTATGCGGCAAACGGCACGATCCAAACGTCAGACGCGCGCGACAAGGATCTCGTCGGGCCGCTCAGCTCTGCGAGCGGATTGGTCGACACCATTGAGCCTGTACTGTTTCGCTGGAAAGTCGGCGGCAACGTTCAGAACGACGACGGCACGGTTGCGGAAATTCCGGGGACGCGCATTCACGCCGGCTTCATCGCGCAGGAGATCAAAGCCGCGATGGACGCGCAGCACCTCGACTTCGGCGCATGGGGCCTTGACGATAAGAATGATCCCACCAGCCGGCAGTGGACCCGGCCGGATCAACTGATCGCCGTGCTGTGGGCAGCCTTGCGGGAAACGCGCGCGGAACTGCACGCGCTCTCATCGCGCGTTACAGGATGAAGCGGCTCAAGTCCGCGTTCTTGGCGAGATCGCCGACGTGTTGACGCACATAGTTGCCGTCGATCGTCACGGTCTCGCCGGAGCGGTCGCTCGCCGAGAACGAAATCTCGTCGAGCACGCGCTCCATCACGGTCTGCAGGCGGCGCGCGCCGATATTCTCGACCGAGCTGTTCACCTCGACAGCGATATCCGCAATCGCGTCGATCGCATCGTCCGTGAAGCTGAGCGTCACGCCCTCAGTCGCGAGCAGCGCCACCGTCTGCTTGATCAGCGAGGCTTCCGTCTCGGTCAGGATGCGGCGGAAGTCGTTGCGGGTCAGCGGTTTGAGCTCAACGCGGATCGGTAGACGGCCCTGCAGTTCCGGCAGAAGATCGGCGGGCTTGGCGACGTGGAACGCGCCCGATGCGATGAAGAGGATATGATCGGTCTTGACCGGCCCGTGCTTGGTCGAAACCGTCGTGCCCTCGATCAACGGCAGAAGATCGCGCTGCACGCCCTCGCGCGACACGTCGCCACCCGCGCGGCCATCGCGCGCGCAGATCTTGTCGATCTCGTCGAGGAAGACGATGCCGTTGTTCTCGACGATGTGAATCGCCTCCGAAGTTAGCTGCTCGGTGTCGAGCATCTTGTCGGACTCTTCGTTGATGAGCTGCTCGTACGAATCTTTCACGGTCGTGCGCACTTGCTTCGTGCGTCCGCCGCCGAGCTTGCCGAAGATATCGCCGATCGACATCGCGCCCATTTGCGCACCCGGCATGCCGGGGATCTCGAACATCGGCATGCCGCCGCCCGAAGACTGAAGCTCTATCTCGATTTCCTTGTCGTCGAGTTCATTGGCGCGCAATTTGCGCCGGAACGAGTCACGCGTCGCCGCGCTGGCATTCTCGCCGACGAGCGCGTTGAGCACGCGTTCTTCAGCCGCTTGATGCGCGCGTGTGCGCACATCCTTGCGCCGCTTGTCGCGTGTCATGCCGATCGAAATCTCGACGAGATCGCGCACGATCTGCTCGACGTCGCGACCGACATAGCCGACCTCGGTGAATTTCGTCGCCTCGATCTTGAGGAACGGCGCAGCCGCGAGCTTTGCGAGGCGGCGCGAAATTTCGGTCTTGCCGACGCCGGTCGGCCCGATCATCAAGATATTCTTCGGCAGAACCTCTTCGCGCATCTTGTCGTCGAGCTGCAGACGGCGCCAACGATTGCGCAGCGCAATCGCGACGGCGCGCTTCGCGTCGGCTTGTCCGATGATGAAGCGGTCGAGTTCGGAAACGATCTCGCGCGGAGAGAAATCGGTCATAAGCTATCCAAAAATGAGAGCGTTTTACTTAGTTATCCGCCGGCCGATTGCCATTGGCGTATGGCGTCGAGCGGATACAGCAGCATGATGATGTTGAGAGCGAGGTTGTCGCGGATTGCGTAGAGCATCAACACTTCGAAGCCAATCAGCATCGCGACCGATCCCCACACCGGCAGCCACGCGGCGGCGAAGAAGCCGAGGATCATCGCGACGTTGTCGCTGACCGAATTGAGGATGCTATCGCCGTAGTAGTCGAGCGAGATCGTGCCGGCGCGATAGCGGTTGATGATCATGTCGGTGTTTTCGACGATCTCCCACGCGCCTTCGATGACAACCGCCAGCACGAGCCGCAACGCGACGCTGGAGCGCGGGACTAACCAAGTGAGTCCTGCGTAAAAGAGCACGCCGTGCAGAACATGCGAGAACGTATACCAGTCGGCGATGTGCTGCGAATTCTCCGAGCTGTTGGCAACGCCGTGCCAAAGCTTCACGTAACCGCAGGTGCAGATCGGCGTGCGCCCCATGGCGAACAGGATCGCGGCCTGCGCGGCAAGCAGCGCCAGCACAATCGCCACGGCGACGCCGGGCGTCAGCCGCTGAACCGGTCCGCGATCGAGGGCCGCGTCGGTCATTCGGTCGCCAATGTCTCGAGCGTGACGTTGCGGTTCGTGTAGACACAGATATCGGCCGCGATGCTCATCGCGCGGCGCACGATCTCCTCCGCCGAGTGATCGCTGTCGGTCAATGCGCGCGCGGCCGACAATGCATAGTTGCCGCCGGAGCCGATGCCCATCACGCCGTTCTCCGGCTCGAGCACGTCGCCGGTGCCGGTCAGCACCAGCGAAACATTCGCGTCGGCGACGATCATCATCGCTTCGAGCCGGCGCAGATAGCGGTCGGTCCGCCAATCCTTCGCGAGTTCGACGGCGGCGCGCATCAGTTGCCCAGGATACTGCTCGAGCTTGCTCTCCAAGCGCTCGAACAGTGTGAAGGCATCAGCCGTCGCGCCCGCGAAGCCGCCGATGACGTCGCCCTTGCCGAGGCGGCGAACCTTGCGCGCATTGCCCTTTATGATCGTCTGTCCGAGCGAGACTTGGCCGTCACCGCCGATTGCCACGGTTCCGCCCTTGCGGACCGTTAGAATCGTGGTTCCATGCCAAAGCTCAGGTTGTGTTCCCTGCATACGTGCCTTCCGTGGTGTGTGCCCCGATTTATGCACTTGATGCTTCGGGCGCAATTGCTTGACTTCGCAGGGTCCGGAGGGCCACAAAGCCGCATTCGCGACGTCCGCCAGCCCTATTCCTCACATCAGTCTGTATACCTAAGGCTTCATGCGCAGCTATCTCGATTTCGAAAAACCGGTCGCCGAACTGGAAGCCAAAGCCGACGAATTGCGCGTGATGCATACGGGCGATCAATCGCTCGGGCTCGCGGACGAGATTTCGCGTCTCGAAACGAAGTCGAGCCAGACGCTGCGTGAACTCTATCAGGCGCTGACGCCGTGGCAGAAGACACAAGTCGCCCGGCATCCGGAGCGCCCGCACTGCCTCGATTACGTCAACGCGCTGATCACCGACTTCACGCCGGTCGCGGGCGACCGCAAATTCGGCGATGACGCCGCCATCGTCGGCGGCTTCGGCCGCTTTCAGGGCGAGAGCGTCTGCGTTATCGGTCACGAGAAGGGCTCCACCACCGACGCGCGTCTCAAGCACAATTTCGGCATGGCGCGCCCCGAAGGCTATCGCAAAGCCGCGCGGCTGATGGAGATGGCGGACCGCTTCTCGATTCCGGTGCTCGCGCTGGTCGATACGCCCGGTGCCTATCCGGGCATCGGCGCCGAAGAGCGCGGTCAGGCTGAAGCCATTGCGCGCTCGACCGACGCGTGTCTTGCGCTCGGCGTTCCGAATGTCGCGATGGTGATCGGCGAAGGCGGTTCGGGCGGCGCGATTGCAATCGCGACGGCAAACCGCGTGCTGATGCTCGAGCATGCAATCTACAGCGTGATCTCGCCGGAAGGTGCCGCCTCGATCCTGTGGCGCGACACCGCGAAGGCGCAGGAAGCCGCGACCAACATGAAGATCACGGCGCAGGATCTCCTGCGCTTCGGCGTCATCGATACGCTGATCCCGGAGCCGCTCGGCGGCGCGCATCGCGACAAGCAGGCGACGATGCAATTCGCCGGCAAGGCGATCGCGACCGCGTTCGCGGGATTTGCCGGCATGGATCACAAAGCCGTGCGCCAGCAGCGCCGCGAGAAGTTCCTCGCAATCGGCCGCGCGCTCGCGATCTAAAGTTTAGCGGATTTGGCCGCCGGCTTGGCGCGTCAACGCGCCGGCATTGCTCTGCTTCTGCGGCGAGGCCGGAGCCGACATCTGCGGCTTATCGTGCAGCGGAAATTCCGTGAAGAACGTATAGGCCGCATAACCAGCCCCCGCGATGACGCCACAATAGAGGCCCAACGCGAGAATGGTCTTCGCGATATCTTCGATCCAACTTTCGCCAGGCCGACGCACGGGACGCCTCATCTTCTTTGCGGTTTGGCTTGCTTTACCGCGATTCGCCTTGGCAAGTCGTTTCCCGCCGTCTCCTCACATCGTGAATTCCCGCCGTAGCGTAAATGAGCCGTTAGGGTTCATTTCGCAGCGAGACCGCTCTATCCTGCGCCACAACCAATAAGTGCACCCAAGGACAACACACGCGATGCAGAAAAATGGCTCGACCCGGCGCAGTGTTATCGCGGCTCTCGCGGCACCGCTCGTTCTGCCCCGCGTCGCCTTCGGTCAGGCCGAGTATCCGAACAAGCCGGTCCGCGTCGTCGTCCCCTATCCGCCGGGCGGCGGCGCCGACACGACGGCGCGCATCCTCTACCAAAAGCTCGGCGAGAAAATGGGCCAGCAATTCGTCATCGATAACCGCGGCGGCGCCGGCGGCACAATCGGGGCTGCGGCGGTCGCGAAGGCGGCACCCGACGGCTACACGATCCTGCATGACGGCACCGCGCATTCGGTCAATCCGTCGCTGTATCCGAACCTCACCTACGATACCGCGAAAGACTTTCAGGCCGTTTTTCTGGCGACGCTGGTGACGAACTTTCTGCTGGTCAACAACGCGGTGCCGGCGAAGACCGTCGCGGACGTCATCGCGATCGGAAAAGCGACGCCGGCCGGGCTCGACTGGGCCTCATCCGGCAATGGCACAGTGCAACATCTCGCGATGGAGATGTTCCGCCAGCGCACCGGCATCGCGATCAATCACGTGCCGTATCGCGGCGGCGGGCCGGCGCTCAACGATCTCATCGGCGGCCAAGTGAAATACTTCTTCTCCAATGGCGCGGCATCGATCGGCCATGTGCGCTCAGGCTCGCTGCGTGCCGTCGCGCATTCGGCGCGCGAGCGTTTGAAGAGCTTGCCGGATGTGCCGACCGTCGCCGAGACGTTGCCGGGTTTTGAAGCCTACGAATTCAACGCCGTCTTCGTGCCGACCGGCACGCCGGTTGCGATCGTGCAGAAACTCAATGCAGGATTGAATGACGTTATAAAACAACCGGACATCGTCAGCCGCCTCGACGAGCTCAACCTCGAAGCGAAGGCAAACACGCCGGACGAGTGCCGCGCCTTCATCCAAGCCGAGATGACGAAATGGGCCGCTGTCGTGAAGGAAGGCAACATCAAGCTCGGTTAACCACCGCACTTAACCACGGCACCTGCGGTTGTTAGACCCGTAAAGTTTGATCGATCCATTTAAATTACTTTTGTAATCGCGCCCCGATACTCGCGTACCGGGAAAAGCGAGGGAACAACGCTGCCCAGATTGTTATCTGCGGGACAGACGATTCCATGACGCGACTTCAAAAGACTGCCCTCGCGCCGATCAAGCGCGCAGCACTCCGTGCCGTTGAAGCGGACGCCACGTCCGCGCGTCGGCAAGCGCGCAATCTCATAGAGACAAACCAACGGTTGGATGCTGCGCTCGCGCAACTCAACCAAGGTCTCTGCATGTTCGATGCAGAGCAACGCATCCAAGTTCTTTCCTCGCGATTCCTCGACATCGTGCGCACGACGACTGACGAGTTTCCACCCGGCACGCCACTGCGCAAGCTACACGAACTGGGCGTCTTGCGCGGAGTTATCGATCCGGAGAATGCCGAAGAGGTCTATCAGAAATGGCTCGCGGCTTTTGCCAAAGGCAAAACCTGGCAGTTCGATCGTGCGCTGCCGGATGGGCAGATCGTCGAATATCGCGTGTGGCCGATCGAGAACGGCGCAGGGATCTGCACGATCGAAGACGTGACAACGCGCCGCCAGCGCGATGCCGATTACTTGACGGCGGTCGAAGAGCTCAAGATCAGCCATCAGCAATTCAACAATGCGCTCGATAGCATGACGGACGGCTTGTCGATGGTCGACAAGGATTTCCGTGTTCTCGTCATCAACCAACGCTTTGAGGATTTATTCGGCGTGCAGCTGGAGGCGGTGCGCGGGGAAGACGTTCGCGACGTCATCACGCGCATCGTCGAGTCGGGGGTCTTCGGATCGATCAAGCCGCGACCGTTTATGCGCAAGATTTTCAAGAATGCCGAGAAAGGGCTCGTCTCGACATTCACCCTGGCAAGCGGCCGCACCATCCGCATCACGCATCAACGCGCCGCCGGCGGCGGCTGGACCGCGATCTATCAGGACGTCACCGAGTCGACGCTTGCGCACAAGCGCGTTGCGCATATGGCAACGCACGACGCGCTGACGGATTTGCCGAACCGCAAGTTGTTCCTCAACCGCCTCAATGCCGGGCTTCAACGCGCGCGGCGGCGCCAAGGCGCTCTCGCGATCCTGTGTCTCGACCTCGACGACTTCAAATCCGTCAACGACACGCTCGGGCACCCGACGGGCGACAAACTGCTGCAGGAGCTTGCCAAGCGGCTGCGTCGCGTCGCCGGCAAACGCGCGACTGTCGCGCGGCTCGGCGGCGATGAGTTCGCCATCATTCAAACCGGTCATCAGCCGGACGATGCTATTCGGCTGGCTGAACGTATCGCTGCCGCGATGGCTAAACCGCTCGATTGCGACGGCCAGTTGCTCAATGCTTGTACGAGTATCGGCATTGCGGTCGCGCCGACCGATGCGGAAAACGCCAACGATCTCATGAAATGCGCCGACCTCGCGCTCTATCGCGCGAAGGCCGAAGGGCGCGGGTGTTACGCACTTTTCGAGCCGGCGATGAACCGGAAGATCTTGGAGCGCCGCACGATCGAGAACGATTTGCGCCGCGCTCTCGGCAATCAAGAATTCGTCCTCCACTATCAGCCGCAGGTGCGGCTGCAGGACGATCAACTCATCGGCGCCGAGGCCCTGTTGCGCTGGAACCATCCCGAGCGCGGGCTGATCATGCCGGCCGATTTCATCCCGCTCGCGGAGGAGACGGGGCTGATCGTTCCAATCGGCGAGTGGGTGTTGCGCGAGGCGTGTCGCACGGCAGCAAGCTGGCCGCCGAATGTGAAGATCGCCGTCAACATATCGCCGGCGCAATTCGCGTTGCGACATGGGTTGATGGCTCTGGTGCCGAAGATTCTCGAAGAAACCGGCTTGATGCCGTTCCGCTTGGAATTCGAAATCACAGAAGCATTGCTGCTCCGCGATCTCGACCGCGCCTTCGCGGCACTGCATGAGTTGCGCGCGCTCGGCATCAGGATTTCGCTCGACGATTTCGGCACCGGCTATTCGTCGCTGAGCTATCTGCGTGCCTTCCCGTTCGATCGCATCAAGATCGACCGCTCATTCATTGCGGGACTTGGCGCACGTGACGATAGCAACGCGATCGTGAAGTCGGTTGTCGACCTCGGCCGCAATCTCAACATCCCGACCATCGGCGAAGGCATCGAGACGATCGACCAATACAAATTGTTGCGCGCGTTCGGCTGTCAGGCCGGGCAAGGCAATTTCATCAGCCACCCGCAGCCCGCCGAGAGCGTGTTCGGCGAGTTCACGCTGCGGAAAGACGAGCGGCGCGTCGCTTAAGCGTTACTGCTGGACGACGACTTTAGTGCCGACGCCGACGCGCTCGTAGAGATCTTCGATCTCCGGATTGGCAAGACGGAAGCAGCCGGACGATACCGCGTGGCCGATCGTGTCGGGCGCGTTGGTGCCGTGAATACGGTAGACCGTGCTGCCGAGATAAAGCGCGCGGGCGCCCATCGGGTTGCCCGGACCGCCGGCCATCCAGCGCGGCAGATACGGCTGGCGCTGAATCATCTCGGGCGGCGGCGTCCAATCCGGCCATTCCGCTTTGCGCGAGACCTTCAAGATACCCTGCCAGGTGAAGCCATCGCGGCCGACGCCGATGCCGTAGCGCATCGCGCGGTTGTTGCCCTGTATGACGTAGAGGTAGCGATCCGACGTATCGATGATGACGGTGCCGGGCTCTTCCTGCGTGCGATATGTCACCGGCTGTCGGCGAAACTGGTACGGCATTTCGACCGGCCCCGATTGCAGCTGCGGGCTCATCGTGATCGGCGGCTCTTCAATCGTGGGCTCGGGAATATTGCCGACCGGGCGGTGAAATTGCGCGCGCGCGGTTGACGGGATGGCCGCCGCGGCCAAAAGGCCGAGCACAGCAGTCCGACGATTCATGGCGATAAGCTCCTGGAGCAACGGATCGGGAAACGCGCGAGCACTGCCGGCAGACGCCGGTGACTGATATCTACGACTCGATACGGCATATTTTGGGCGGCTGCTTAACAAGCCGTCAACGTGGCGGCTTGCCGATTAAGCTTTCTCGGGCGCACCGCCTTCATCAGCCACAGCAACCGGCTCTTCGGCAGCCGCGACCTGGTCGCCCTTCGGCTTGACCATGAATTGGGCGCGCGCCAGTCCCGCGAAGATGCCCTCTTGCGCAACCAGCTCGTCGAAGGTGCCGCTTTCGACGACGCGCCCTCGCTCGAACACGAGAATGCGCTTCGCGTTACGGATCGTCGCCAAACGGTGCGCGATGACGAAGGTGGTGCGATTTTTCATCACCTCGTCGAGCGCGGCTTGAATCTTGACCTCGGTCTGGGCGTCGAGCGCGCTGGTCGCTTCGTCGAGGATGAGGATCGGCGGATCTTTCAACAGCGCGCGCGCGATCGAGAGACGCTGGCGTTCGCCGCCCGAGAGCGAGCGGCCGCGCTCACCCACCGTGGCGTTGAATTTTTCGGGGTTGCGCTCGATGAAGTCGAGCGCCTGCGCACGCGCCGCGGCATCTCGGAGTTGCGCGTCGGTCGCGTCCGGTTTGCCGACGCGCAAGTTGTCGGCGATCGAGCGATTGAGCACGAGCGCTTCCTGGAACACGACGCCGATATTCTTGCGCAGCGCGCCGAGCTTGATGCCGCGAATGTCCATGCCGTCGATCGACACCGAGCCGGATTGCGGATCGAAAACGCGGTGCAACAAGGCGATCGCGGTCGACTTGCCGGCACCCGTCGAGCCGACGAGCGCAATCGTGTCGCCGGGCAGCACCGTGAAGCTGACATCGTCGATCGCCGGGCGCTTGCCGTCGTACGAGAAGGTCACGTCCTTGAATTCGACGAGGCCGCGCACGCGGCCCGGATCGACGGCGTCCGGGCGGTCGCGCACCGGCTCGTAGTCGAAGACATCGAAGAACTCGCGCAGACGCGGCGCGCTCATGAACAGCGCGTTGGTGAAGCTGACGACCTGTTCGAGGCGCAAGATCAGCATCGCGGCAAAGTTGACGAAGGTGACGATCTCGCCGACCGTCGCAAGGCCCTGGAAATACAGCCACGTGCCGAGCACGAAGATCGCGAGAATCGTCAACGTGGTCGAGGCTCTGGTCGCCACCGCGACGACCGCCCACCACGACAGCACTGGCATCTGCGCGGAGAGCAGCTGGCCGGCGAGATTGCGCAGGTCCTGCACCTCTTGCTCGATGCGCGCGTAGCTCTGCACCAGCGCGACGTTGCCGAGCGTGTCGGACGCGCGTTCGGCGAGAGCCGAGTAATGTCCTTCGACGTCGGTCTGCATCGCATGCGTCTTGCTCACCACCATCGCGGTGAGTGCAGCGAAGATGACGCAAAGAATAATCAGCAAGCAGCCGAGCCGCCAGTTGATGAAGAGCGACAAGGGCATCAGCACGAGCACCGCGATGAAGGCGGCGAAATGCTCACGGAAAAATGCGATCCACAGCTGCCAAAGCGAATCGGTGCCTTGCAGCATCACCTTCATCAAGCGGCCCGAATGAGTCTGGCCATGATAGGCGAGCGGCAACTGCAGCACGTGCTCAAAATAGTCCGTCAGCACCGCTTGGCGGCGGCGATGCGACAACCGATCTGCCTGCAGCGAAACCCAGGTCGAGCAGACGATGGTGAAGAGGCCGAAGCCGACCCACATCGCGAGCAGCGGCGTCAGGCCGCCCCACTCGAGCTTCGTCGTACCGGCTTGGGATTTGGACAACGCATCGACGATGCGGCCGAACAGAACGGGTTCGGCGAATTGCGCGATCGCGAGCAACACGTTGCCGAGCGCGAGGAACCAGCCGAGCCGCTTGTCGCTGCCCAGCATGTCGAGCACACGCAGGTAAACTCGGAACAACGACATGACGCCCCCGGCTTCTTGCGGTCAGGTATGCCGCATCAAACCCGCGATGGCTAGTCTGGTTGCTTGGCCATCCTAGCGCGCCGTCAGTTGGGACTTGATCGCCGCGACCATGCGCTCCGGCGGTGTTCCGGGCGGGAAGATGCCGAGATACTCGCCGTTTCGTCCCATCAGATAGACGAACGACGAGTGATCGATCGTGTAGCCGAGCCCATCTCCGGTCTGCGTCTTCGCGTGATAGACGCGATACGCGGCCGCCGCGGCCGCAATCGCGGTCTTATCGCCGGTGAGCCCGATGAGCTTCGGGTGGAACATCTTGACGTATTCGGCGAGGTATTCGCGGCTGTCGCGCTCGGGATCGAGCGTGACGAAAATCGGCTGCACGCCGCCCGCCGCTTCGCCGAGACCGTCGAGCGCGAGACCCATGGCCTGCAGATCGGTCGGGCAAATGTCCGGGCATGACGTGAAGCCGAAATAGACGAGCATCAGGCGCCCGCGGAATTCGTCGTTCGTGCGCTCGCGCCCTTCGGTGTCGATGAGTTTGAACGGACCGCCGATCGGCTCCTTGCCCCACATCACGGCGTCCATGAGTTCGGCCGCCGTGCGGGTGGAGGCGTCTTGGGCGTGGGCCGGCGTCAGCCAGAGCAACGCTGTAACAACGCCAAGCAAGCAGACGCGTAAGATTGGAATCCCGTCATGGCCCGGCTTGTCCGGGCCATCCACGTCTTTCTTATTCGCCCCACAGTAAGTCGTGGATGGCCCGCATGAAGCGGGCCATGACGAACGAGATATTGGTCTGCGTGGCAGCGTCACGCGCCGAACGTGAACTGGCTGCCGGTCGTCGAGGGCAGCACATTGCCCGGCATCTGCGCCTGCACTTCACGAACGAAATTACCGCCTGAGCAGTGCATCGGGATGACAACGTCCGGTTCCAGCTTCCTGATCTCGGCAACGATACTCTTGAGGTAATCCGGCGGAGCCGGGCCGAGATGGAATCCGCCGACGATCGCGTGCACCTTCTTGATCCCGGACACTTCCTGCGCCTGCAGCACCGAATTGACGATGCCGGCATGACCGCAGGACGAGATCACCACGAGACCCTTGTCTTTGATATTGAAGCACGTCGCGTGCTCGTGGATGTGCTCGTCCGGCACGACTTTGCCTTGCAGTTCGGCCGCCGTGTAGTGGCTCGCATCGCAGCCGAGGCCGTCCTTGATCTCGAACTTCACCTGCGTGTTCGGCAGCACGCGTTCGACGGAACGGCGCGCGATCTTGCCGGTCGTAAAGGCATGACCCGACACGACTGTCGGATTCTCGGCGAGCACCGTCGTCACTTTGTGCGCGACGAGATCGCGGCGATCGAGCACGCCGAAGTCGAGCAGCTGATTGGCCGACCCCGTGAAGCGATGACAGAAATTATCCTCGCCGCCCGCATAGAGCTTCAGGTCCGCGGGCAGCGCGCTGCGATACTTATTGAGGAAGCCGGCAAGGCCGCCGAAGTGATCGTAGTGACCGTGGCTCACGATGAGCGCGCCGATTCTCTTGATGTCGACTTTGAGGAGATCGATGTTGTTGAACAGCGCTTCAGGCGTGTAGCCGAAATCGAGCATGATCGTCTTCGCGTCGTCGCCGCGCACGGAGTCGAGGAAAAGCGAGAGACCCCATTGATTGTGCAGCGTGAGGCGATAATCCGGGCCGCGGCCGGAACCCGGCGGCAGATGCTTGACGCCCTGCACTTCGGCGGGACGCAGAAACTGATCGTGACTTGAATCGACGAGCACGCGCATCGTCAGCTTGTCGATTGTCGGCACCTCGATCGGTGCAGCATCCGCGATCTCGATACACGTAAAACCACCCGCTAACGCGGCGCCGCCAAGTGCGGCAGAACCTTTGAGGAATTCGCGTCGGCCGAACGTCATCGCCGTCTCCTCTTATTGCCAGCCGCTTCCGACGGCTTTGCGCGAACCTTACTCCTCGGCAGAAAAAAGAACATAGCCCTTTAAAAGAAAGCAACGACACCGTCGTGGCGCAACATGCGGGCGAGCAAACGTCATCACGCTGCGCCGCGCGCGGAGAAGAATTTGCCTGTGCCGTTTCGCGCGCCGAAACGGCCTCTGGCGAAAATATGAACCGCGGACAACGCGTTACGGGTTGTGCACGCACGCCGCATCGCCGAATATCGGCGCAGAGAATAAAAACAGGAGGGAACATGAACCGCCGTCATTTCGCTTTGGCGACCGTCGCGCTCGCCGCCGCGCTTGCTGCACCTGCGCATGCGCAAAATTATCCGACCAAGCCCGTGACCTTCATCGTGCCGTGGCCGGCCGGCGGCTCGTCCGATCTCGTGATGCGCGCGCTCGCCGAAGCGACGCAGAAGCATCTCGGCCAGCCGCTCGTCGTCGAAAATCGCCCGGGTGCGTCCGGCACGCTCGGGCCGGCACAGATGGCGGCGACCGCGAAGCCGGACGGCTACACGATCGCGCAGATGCCGATCACGGTCTTTCGCCTGCCCTACATGACGAAGACCACCTTCGACCCGACCAAGGACTTCACCTTCATCGCGGGCCTCACCGGCTATACGTTCGGTGTCGTCGTGAAGAAAGATGCGCCGTGGAAGGACTTCAAGGAGTTCCTCGCCGACGCTAAGGCGAACCCTGGCAAGATCAAATACGGCACGCCCGGCACCGGCACCTCCCTGCATATCGGCATGGAACAGATCGCCAAGCAGGCGGGCGGCATCAAGTGGACGCAGGTTCCGTTCAAGGGTGGCGCCGAGACGAACGCCGCCGTGCTCGGAGGCCACGTTCACGCCGTCGCCGACTCGACCGGCTGGGGCCCGCTCGTCAACGCCGGCGAATTGCGCCTGCTGGTGACGTGGGGCGCGACGCGCTCAAAGAACTGGCCGGACGTTCCGGTGCTGAAAGATCAAGGCATCGAGCTTGTCGCCAACTCGCCGTATGGCGTCGCGGGGCCGAAAGGCATGGACCCGAAGATCGTGAAGGTACTGCACGACGCTTTCGCGAAGGGCCTGCAGGAGCCGAGCTACAAAGCCGCGCTCGACAAGTTCGACCAGGAGCTCTTCTACCTGAACACCGAGCAGTATCAGAAGCACGCGGCCGAGCAGGTCGAGGAAGCCAAGAAGCTGGTGCAGGATCTCGGCCTGAAGACGAACTGATCGCATGCGCACCGCCGATCTTCTATCCGCACTGTTTTGGCTGCTGGTCGGCGCGTTCATCACGTGGTCCGGCTGGGACCTGAGGCTCGGCACGCTTGTCGATCCCGGTCCCGGCTTCATGATTTTCTGGGTCGGCCTAGCGATGACGGCGCTTTCCGCCGTCGCGCTCGGCTTCGCGATGCGCGAGCCGGTCGGCGCGGGGTTAGCCGCGCTGTGGAACGACACGCGCTGGCACTACATCCCCTACGTCGCGGTGCTGCTCGCGCTCTACGCTTACTTCCTGCCTTGGCTTGGCTTCCCGATTGTCACCGTGCTGCTGCTGCTCGTGCTGTTCCGCACGGTCGAGCCGCAGGGCTGGCTCGCGTCGATCGCGGGCGCGCTGATCACCACCGGGATCACGTGGCTCGTCTTCGCGCGATGGCTCGGCACGCAGTTGCCGCTCGGCAGTGTGTGGGGAAGCTAACCCGATGGATATCTTCTCAAATCTCGCGCTCGGGTTCGGCGTCGCGCTGCAGCCGATCAACCTGCTCTACTGCTTCATCGGCGTCTTCATCGGAACGCTGGTCGGCGTGCTGCCCGGCATCGGCCCTGTCGCCGCGATGTCGCTGCTGCTGCCGGTGACATTCAACGCGACACCGGAAGCCGGCATCATCATGCTGGCGGGGATCTACTACGGCTCGATGTATGGCGGCTCTACCACGGCCATTCTCGTCAACATTCCGGGAGAGGCCGCGTCCGTCGTCACCTGCCTCGATGGCCACGAGATGGCAAAGCGCGGACGCGCCGGCCCAGCGCTCGGCATGTCGGCAATCGCGTCGTTCATCGCCGGCACTTTTGCTGTGCTCGGGCTGATGCTGGTCGCGCCGATCCTCGCGCGCTTCGCCGTGAAGTTCGGGCCGACCGAATATTTCTCGCTGATGGTGCTTGGCCTTTCGATCCTTACGTATCTGTCGCACGGGTCGATGATCAAAGCGCTGATCATGGCGTGCATCGGCCTGATCCTCGGTCTCGTCGGTCTCGATTCGATCTCGGCGGTTGGGCGCCTGACCTTCGATAAGATGGAGCTGGTCGACGGCATCGGCCTCGTGCCTGTCGTCATGGGGCTGTTCGGCGTCGCCGAAATCTTCGTCAATCTCGAACAGAAAATGTCGCGCGAGCTCGTGCGCGAAAAGGTCACCGGTTTGATGCCGACCCGCGAAGACTGGAAAGCGAGCGCAGGCCCGCTGACGCGTGGCTCGCTGCTCGGCTTCCTGCTCGGCATTCTGCCGGGCGGCGGCGCCGTGATTGCGTCGTTCCTTTCCTACGGCATCGAGAAACGCATCTCGAAGACGCCGGAGCGTTTCGGCAAAGGCGCCATCGAAGGTGTCGCAGGTCCGGAAGCCGCGAACAACGCGGCGGCGGGCGGCGGATTCATCCCGCTGATGACGCTCGGCATCCCGCCGAATGTCGTGATGGCACTGCTGCTCGGCGCGTTCATTGTGCACGGCCTGCAGCCCGGCCCGCTGTTGATGACGCAGAGCCCCGGCGTGTTCTGGGGCATCGTTGCGTCCATGTATATCGGCAACATCATGCTGCTGATCCTCAATCTGCCGATGATCGGGTTGTGGGTTCAGGTGCTGAAAGTGCCGTACAAGATCCTCTTCCCGATGATCCTTTTGTTCTGCCTTATCGGCGTCTATTCGCTGTCGAATTCCGTGTTCGATCTCTACGTGATGATAGCCTTCGGCATCCTCGGCTATCTGATGCGCAAATTCGGCTACGAGCCGGCGCCACTCGTTCTCGCCTTCGTGCTCGGGCCTTTGATGGAGAACAATCTGCGCAAGGCGCTGATCCTGTCGGACGGCAGCTTCTGGGCGTTCGTCGCGCGGCCCTTGTCGCTCACGTGCCTCATCGTCGCGTTGGTGATCTTGCTGTCGCCGCTGCTGCCGCGCTTGCGCAAACGCCGCGAAGAGGTCGCGCTGGAGGAGGCGCGCTAGCTTGGCAGCGCCGCCAGCGCCTTCTCGAGCAAATCGACCCATCCGGTTTCGGCAGGCCCGAGTTGGCCGAGTGCCGCAAGCGTGCGTGCAATCTCGAGTGCTCGCGCCAACCGCTCGCGCGGCGCATCGCCGACGCTCGCGAGCTGATAAAGCGCTATCGCGGTTTGCTTCTGCCATTCGGCTTGCTCGGGCTCGCTAGCCGCCATGCGCTCTGCGGACGCCAGCATCGTCGATAGTGGCACGGCGGCGTCTGCGGAGTTGCCCGCCATGACGAAGGAGTTCGCGATTTGCTGAAGGGCACGATGCCACTGCAGTCGCGCACGCGCATTCGCGGGGTCCGCTTCGGACACGCGGCGCGTATCTTCCTCGGCGCGCGTACGGAATAGCATCGCGCGATCGAAGCGCTTTGCGGCTTCTTCCGCCGCCGCCATGTTGGCGAAGATGAAATATAGATCGTCGTGCGCGCGCGTATCGAGAGCGGCGCCCTGCTCTGTCGCGACGGCGCGCTCGCGGATGGCGAGCGCCTTGGCATAAACCTCAAGAGCGGCATCGAAGTCCTTCAGCGCGGCAAGCGCTAACCCCAGCCCCTCGTAACTGATCGATAGATTGCGCTGCAGGAAGGCATTGTCGGGGTCGGCGGCGCAGAGCTTTTCGGCAACCGCGATCCCGCGCTTCAAATAGGGTACTGCCTCGCCCGTGCGCGCCGCAGCCGCGAGCGTCGCGGCGACGCGATTGAGCACGAATTGAAGATCCGTCTGCCACTGCGCATTCGATGCGTCGAGCGCCGCAAGCGCTTCTGTTGTATCGAGCGACTGCAGATATGTCGCCAGCGCCGCATCGGCTTGTCCGGCTTCGGCAAGCGTCGCGGCGAGACGATTGAGAACTACCGCAAATCCACGGCGGTGACGTCCGTTCATCGCATCCGCATTCATCAGGCGTTCGCTGATCGCAGCGCTGACGCGGAAGTTCTCAATCGCGGCATCTTTCTCTCCGATCACGCTTTGCGTGTCGGCAACGCGGGCAAGGCCATTGGCAAGGTCTTCCTGCCAGAGCGCATTGGCCGGGTCGAGCGCGGCAAGCTTCTTCCGAATATCGAGGCTGCGTTGATAAGAGCCGAGCGCGTCGCGCGGTGTATGCAGTGCCGTCAGCGCGTCGCCGACCCAGTTCAGGCTGATCGCGAAATCTCGCTGTTGTTGAACGTTATCCGGCGCAGCGAGCGCGAGCTTCTCGTTGATCGTTAGCGCGCGTTCGAGGTGCGGCAACGCCTCCTTGGCCTGGCGCATTTTGAGCAGCATGTCGCCGATGCGATGCAGGCTGACCGTGATGTCGTTTTGCCGCGCCGCATTGGCGGGATCGCTCTTCGCCAATCGCTCGCGTACGGCGAGGCTCTTGCGATACGCGGCGAGTGCCTCGTCGTAGCGCCAGCCGCGGGCAAGCGCGTCGGCGAGCCGATCCGTGATGACGGAAAGATCACGCCCCGCCTCGATGCTGTTCGGATCGCTCGTGGCAAGACGCTCGCGGATCGCGGCGCTCTTGCGATAGGCATCGAGGGCTTCTTCGAGACCTTTCGTCTCGCTCAGCATGTCGCCGATCTTCTCGAATGAGACGGCAAGATCGCGCTGCGCGAGGGCGTCCGCCGGGTTTCCGTTCGCGTAGTCTTCGACCGTTGCGTGGGCGCGGCGGAAATATCGCAACGCCTCGTCGCGGCGGCCGACGACAGCCAGGATATCTCCGATCTGGGCCAGTGTGATCTCCAGATCGCGTTGCAGCTGGCGCCGGGTTGGGTCGGCTGCAAGCAGTTTCTCGACGAGAGCCAGCGATGCTTCATGTGCCGTCAACGCATCGTTGCGTCGGCCGAGGCGCTGCAGTGCAGATCCGACCTTGTTGTGCGCTACCGCGAGTTTGCGCTGCCACTGCGCGTTCGCTGGGTCGTTCGTTGCGAGGCGCTGCATGATATCGCGGGCGGCCATCGCGGTATCCAGCGCGGCTTGCGTCTCATTGAGGTCGAGCAGCGTCGTCACGAGGAGATCGAGCGCGGACGACGCGCTATCGAGCAAGGCCGGCGATGTCTCGCCGCTGCCGATGAGCTGCTGCTGCAGATCGCGTGCCTTATCGAGAATGCGGCGGACGAGATCGGACGGAATGCCGACGCGATCCTTGAACTCGATCGCAAAGTCGCGCACGAGCGCGTTTGCGGTCTCGGTCGCGGCCGACAGGGCGAGCTCGGCGCGGTCGCGCTGCGCGCGCGCAATCCGCTCTTGCCGCACCGCCTCTGTCCACTGCCATGCCGCCAACGCAGCAAGGGCGAGCAACACGACCGCGGCCGACGATGCAATCGTGAGTGCGCGCTTCTGCTGGCGGAGTTCCTGGCCGAGTCTTCCTTCGGCATGCCGTGGATCGCGGCAGCGAGATCGGCGGCGGCTTCGACAAATTTCGTATCACTGCGGTCCGGCGCATCGCGATGACCGCGAAGATCAATCCACTTCGGTTCGGCGCGGAATTTGCCCCGCAGCAGCGCCGGCAATGGTGTCCGGTCGTCCCAGCGGAAATCCAGCGCGGCTTCGTCCCAAACAAGATCGCCGTCGGTGACGGCGAGCAGCATCGTGTCGACACTCTTGTGTTCGAGCCACCACGCCACCTCCATGCCGCACCATTTCGACGCTGCGAATTGCGGCGAGAGCAGCAGTACGATGGAGCGCGAGCGGTCTAGCATCTGCTCGAGCGTCGGCCATAGCTCGGGCGTCGCGGCGAGCGATGTATCGTCGCGGAAGATGCGCAGCGCGCGGCGGCGATACCACGGCTTGCCAAGCGCCTGCATCACGCCCTGCAACGCAGAAGCGACGGGCTTATCCTTGGCGTGACTGTAGGAGATGAACGCGTCGTAGAGGGCCGTCATGGGACATCCGGTGGCGCCGCTGCCGCGATCCTACCGCAATTTTATCCGCTTGGTCATGTACCAACATGGCTGAAGTTTAACTCGGCGTTGGGTCCCGCCGGATATAAAATGTGCGCAACTGTGAGGATGGAGATGGCTCTCGATCGTCAAGCAACTGCGGCACTTGCACTCCACCGCTTCGGCTTCGGCCCACGCGCCGGCTCGCTGAAAGCGATCGCGACCGATCCGCGCGGTGCATTGCTCGCGGAACTCGACAAGCCTGGCGCCGGGCAGATCAATGGCCAAGGCTTGCCGACGAGCGCGGAAGCCGCGCGCGCCATTTTCGATTTCCAAGCCGAACGCCGCGCGGCCGAGGCTCGCGACAAGAGACGGCAGGAGAATCAGGGCGCTGCTGCGACGCCACCTGTTACGGCCCCCGCCCCGATGGCCGAGCCGCCGCCCGGTCCCGCTCTGCCGCAAAAGCTGTTCCAGCAAGAAGTCCGCGCGCGCACCGATGCGGTGCTCGCGTCCGAGACCGGCTTTGTCGAGCGTTTGGTTTGGTTCTGGTCGAACCACTTCTGCGTTTCGGTCGATAAAACGCAAGGCCGCTCGGGCGGCTACGAGCGCGAAGTGATCCGTCCGCACGTGCTCGGCCGCTTCGCCGACATGCTGCAAACGTCAGCGCTGCATCCCGCGATGCTGCTTTATCTCGACAACGCGCAATCGATCGGGCCGAATTCCGTCGCGGGCATCAACCGCGGGCGCGGGCTGAATGAGAACCTCGCGCGCGAAATCCTCGAGCTGCATACGCTTGGTGTCGACGGCGGATACACGCAGGACGACGTCACCAACTTCGCCAAGGTGCTCACCGGCTGGACGATTCTGCCGATCGACAGCGACCCGGATCGCGGCGGCGAAGTCACCTTCATCAAGCGACGGCACGAGCCCGACGCGAAGATGATCCTTGGCCGAAGCTATCCGGAGGCTGGCGGCGACGAAGCGCGCGCCGTGCTGCCAGATCTCGCGCGCCATCCGAACACGGCACGCCATGTCGCGCGCAAACTCGCGCGGCATTTCGTTTCCGATACGCCGCCCGACGCGCTGGTGCAGCGCCTCGCCAAACGCTTCCGCGACAGCGACGGCAATCTCAAAGAGGTTGCGAAAGCGCTCGTCACAGCGCCGGAAGCGTGGGACGAGAAGCGCAGCAAGATCAAGAAGCCGGCCGAATGGGCGATGGCGATCCTGCGCAGCACCGGCTTGCAGCCGGAAGTGCCGCGCATCGTACAATCGCAACAGCTGCTCGGCGAGCCACTGTGGCGACCGCCGTCGCCGAAGGGCTTTCCGGACGATGCGGCCGCGTGGATGGACGGACTCGCGCAGCGCCTCGACATCGCGAATGCTTTCGGCCGCCGCGTCGGCGAGCGGCTCGAACCTGCCGCGCTGCTCGACACCGCGCTTGGCTCGCTCGCGTCGGCGGACACACGCCAAGCCGTCGCGCGCGCCGAGAGCCGTCAACAGGCCATCACGCTCGCGCTGATGGCGCCCGAGTTCTTGAGGAGATGACGATGCACGCCGCGACACGCCGCGAATTGCTGCTCGCCTCCGGCGCATTATTCGCCTGGGCCTATATGCCGAAACTCGCGCAGGCCGAGGGGCGCGATCCGCGCCTTCTCGTCATCGTGCTGCGCGGCGCGCTTGATGGGCTCGCCGCCGTCGCTCCGGTCGGCGATCCGGATTGGATCGCGCTGCGCGGCGAGCATGCGCTGCGGCTCGACACGCAGACGCCGGCGCTGCGGCTCGACAATTTCTTCGCCCTCAATCCCGCGATGCCAAATTTCCACCGGCTCTACCAAGCCGGCCAAGCGACCATCGTGCACGCGGCCGCGACGCCGTATCGCGAGCGCTCGCACTTCGACGGACAGGACATTCTTGAAAGCGGCCAAATGCGCGCAGGTGCGGTCGACACCGGCTGGCTCAACCGCGCGCTGGCGGCGCTCGAGCCCGGCGGGCGTGCCAATCCGGGCGGGCGTGAAGCCTTCGCGGTCGGCCCAGTTACGCCGCTGATCGCGCGAGGGCCGGCGCGCGTTCTGTCCTGGACGCCGCCGCGCCTGCCGCCGACGAGCGACGAGACGCTGATGCGGCTGCTCGATCTTTATCGCCACTCCGATCCGCTGCTGGCGCGCGCGTTGGAAGAGCGCGTCGGGCTCGCTGCAATCGCCAAAGCCGGTGAGATGCAGCCGCCGCAGCCGGGGGCCCCGCGCCCCGGCGGCGCCGCGCAGGTGCGCGCCTATTTCGCCGAAAGCGCCGGCACCGCGGCGAAGTTTCTCGCCCGGCCGGATGGCCCGCGCATCGGCGCGCTCGCCTTCGATGGCTGGGACACACACGCGGCCGAGGGCGCGATGAACGGCCGCCTCGCGTCGCTTCTCGGCGCGCTCGACGGTGCGGTCGCGGCGATCGAGACCGAGATGGGCGGCGCGTGGAAGGACACCGTGGTCGCGGTGATCACCGAATTCGGCCGCACGGCGCGCATCAACGGCACTGAGGGCACCGACCACGGCACGGCGACGACCGCCCTGCTCGCAGGCGGCGCGCTCAAAGGCGGCCGCGTGATTGCGGATTGGCCGGGCCTCGAGGTCGCGAACCTGTTCGAGGGCCGCGATCTGAAGCCGACGACGGATCTGCGCGCCGTGATGAAGGGCTTGCTTCGCGATCACGTCCGCGTCGATGCGAAAGCGCTCGGCACAAAAGTGTTCCCAGGCAGCGAAAACGTCAAACCGCTCGATGGGTTGGTCTAGCGAGTCGGCTTCTGCGCTGGAACCCACAGCATTGATGAAATCGACACTGATGCGTCGGATTCAGCGCGCTCCCTCTCCCGCTTGCGGGAGAGGGTTGGGGTGAGGGCAAGCGGCACGCTCAGAGTTTGAAGCTCCCCGCACCCGGCTGCCGCCACCCTCTCCCGCAAGCGGGAGAGGGACGCTAGAACCGCCTGGCTGTTGAACTAAGGCCAGCTCGGCACGAACGTTTACTCCGCCGCCTCTTCCGCCTCGGCACCGGCATCGATAAAACCACCGGACTGACGTCGCCATAGCGACGCGTAGTGGCCGCCGGCGCGCAGCAATTCGGCATGCGAGCCCTGCTCCACGATACGGCCGTGATCCATGATCACCAGGCGATCCATCTGCGCGATGGTCGAGAGGCGATGCGCGATCGCGATCACGGTCTTGCCGGCCATCAGCGTTTCGAGACTCTGCTGGATCGCCTGCTCGACCTCGGAGTCGAGCGCGGAGGTTGCCTCGTCGAGCACCAAGATCGGCGCGTTCTTCAGGATCACGCGCGCAATCGCGACACGCTGGCGCTGGCCACCGGACAGCTTCACGCCGCGCTCGCCGACCTGTGCGTCGTAGCCACGACGCTGCCGATAGTCTTCGAGGCCGGTGATGAACTCGTGCGCATGCGCGAGTTCGGCCGCGCGCGCGATCGCGTCATCGTCCGCGTCGGGCTTGCCGTAGCGAATGTTGTCGCGGATCGAGCGATGCAGCAGCGATGTATCCTGCGTCACAACGGAAATCTGCGCGCGCAGGCTCTCCTGCGTCACCGCGGAAATATCCTGGCCGTCGATCAGGATGCGCCCGCTCTCGACATCGAAGAAACGCAGCAACAGATTGACGAGCGTCGACTTGCCGGCACCGGAGCGGCCGACGACGCCGATCTTCTCGCCGCCGCGCACGGTCAGCGAGAAGTCCTTGATGACGCCGACCTCGCGGCCATAGCCGAAGCTGACATCCTCGAACTTGATCTCACCCTTCGACACGGCGAGTTCGCCCGCGCCGTCGCGATCCTGCAGCGCAATCGGACGCGCGATCGCCGTCATGCCTTCCTGCACGACGCCGATATTCTCGAAGATCGCCGTGATCTGATACGCGACCCAGCCGGCCGCGCTGATGATCTGCCACGCGAGCGGGATCGCCATCGCGACTGTGCCGACGCCGACCGTGCCGCGCGACCACAGCCACAACGACAGCGCCGCAACGCTGGTGACCAGCGCGGCATTCAGCGTCGAGAGGCAGTAGCTGAACAGCGTGTTCATACGCAGCGACGCGTGGAACGCGTTCGTGTGTTCACCGATCGCGTCGCGCACGTAGCGGTCTTCGTTGCGCGCGCGGGCGAACAACTTCACGGTCAGAATATTCGTGTAGGTGTCGACGATGCGGCCGGTCAGCATCGAGCGCGCTTCCGACACATTCTTCGAGCGATCGCGCATGCGCGGCACGAAAAGGCGCAGCAGCACGCCATACGCCGCGAACCACAGGAACACCGGCAGCGCGAGCCATGCATCAGCGGCGGCCAGCAACACGATCGCGCTGGTGCCGTAAACGAGAATGTACCAAACGCCGGTGATCAGCGCGACGATGCTTTCGCGCAAGGCCGGCCCGGTCTGCATCACCTTGTTGGCGATGCGGCCGGCGAAATCGTTCTGGAAGAACGCCCACGATTGGCGCGCGACGTGCCAATGCGTCTGCCACCGGATCAGGTTCGTAAGGTTCGCGGCGATTGCCTGATGCGCGAATAGGTTCTGCACGAGGATCGCGGCCGGGCGCGCTATCAGCACGACGATCGCCATCGTGATCAGCAGCGCGCTGTGGTCAGCGAATAACTTTTCGGGCGTCGAACTCGTCACCAGCGTGACGATGCGGCCGATGAAAACCGGAATCGTCGCGTCGAGCAGCGCGACCGTGAAGCCGGCAACGAACAGTGCCGCGAAGAGCCCCTTCGCCTGCCGCGCATAGTGCCAATAGAACGCGACAAGACCCGAAGGCGGTCCGCCTTGCGGGTCGAGTTGCGTCGGGTGCAACGCCTTTTCGAAAATCGCGAACATTGTGCGGCTCATACACAGCGCGGACGCGGACGCGCGCGCGGAAGTGCCGCGCGGTTGGCCGTCGTTCGCAGAATGGATGGCGCCGCTTAAGCGGCCTTCATGGCTGCTTCGTGACGCTCGTTACTTCTGCAGGACTTCTTCGGCTGCGGTGATCAGCCCGTTGTCAGCATTCTTCGTGCAGTACTCGCCCATCTTGGCGATGGCTTCCTTCATCTTATCGAAGTCGACAATCGGGGATGCGTCTTCGTCGCTGTAGTAGCCCTGCAGCCACATCATGATGAAGGCGATGTTCTCCGGACCCGAGGTCATGAACTCCTTGCACTTCACGGTGGAGAGATCGAGCTTCTGAGCCGAGGCCGGCGAGGCCGACATCAGGGCGGCGGCGACGAGCGACAGAATTGCGAGTTTCTTCATTGTTTTTCCTCTCTAGCGGGAGAGGTACTATAGGGCCGCGTTTCATGAGGTGGCCAGAGCTGGCTCGGCTGTCGGGCGGCGTATTTTCCCGTCAACCTTAAGGGCGGTCACGCAGAAGCCGGAACGGCCGGGGCAAAGCATCGTTGATCGTCGGGGAGCTTCAACTCGCGCATCCAGGACATAAACATGCCATCCCGCGTCGTCGGCATCGACCACCTCGTCATCCGGGTTTCCGATTTCGCAAAGTCGAAGGCGTTCTACGGCGCCCTGTTCGACTTCCTCGGTTTCAAAGTGCTCGACGAGTACACGGGCATGATCGGCTGGACCAACGGCAAAACCCGCTACTGGATCAGCGAGGCAAAGTCCGGCGCGCGGAAGTTTCGCGAGGGCGATGTCGGCTTCCATCACTATGCCTTCCAGCTGCGCAGCCGGAAGGATGTCGATGCGCTGGGCGCTTTCCTCGAAAAGAAGAAGGCCGAAATCGTCGATCCGCCGGACGAATATTATGAGGATTATTACGCGGTTTTCTTCCGCGACCCGGACGGGCTCAAGCTCGAAGGCATGCGCTACGGCGAGATGACCGAGAAGAAAAAGCGCGCACGGCAACGAAAGGCGAAGAAATAGCCGCTCATAATGCGGGTGGCGTTCGGTCACCGCCGCAATGTTGCTGCAAAAAAATTGTCACGCTGGTGTGAAGTTGCCGGCCAGGGGACACAATGGGCCGGATGCCGGGCAGATAACGGGGACGATAGCGGTTACGGGCGCAGCGATGCGTGCGCGAACCGCGGACGGGCGGCTCCTCACCAACGGCGAGCCGCGACTTCATGGGGCAAAGGAGATTTAAATGAACACACCCAATCCGGGGCAGAAGCCGGCTCGGACCGAAGAGCCTAACCGCTCTCCCGAAGAGGCAGCCGCCATGGTTGCCAATGTCGAGGGCGAAATCCGCGACTTCGTTCGCCGCGACGTGCAGACGCCGCGCCGGGAGCAGCCAGAGAATCAGCCGCAGAACCTCAACGCGCTGATCGAGCGCGTCGGCGGCACGTCGATCAAGGAGCTCGACCAGCTGATCAGCGAGCTGACCGTCGTTCGCGATTATCTCAAGTCCGAAGGCGAACGCGTCCAGCGCGAGATCGCCAATTATGCGCAGGTCAGCCAGGCCGCGATGTCGTCCGCCAAAGTGATTTTGGACAGCATGGGCCAGTGGAAGACGGCCGTAACGCCGCCACGCGACCGCGGTTAACCCGCTTTATCCCGCGAAAGAATAAAAGAGCGCCCGGCCCCGCCTGGCGCTCTTTCTTTTTGGCGTTTCCCAAGCCGAGACAACTTTCACGCGAAAAAGATTCAAAAATCGTTCGCTGAAACGTTCCGGAAACATTGACGACATTCGGCCGAAACGGGAGCGGCTCATAAAGGGGACAACAGGCCACCGAGCCACAGGGACCGTCACAATGTTCCAACTGTCGCCCCAAACGATCTTCTCGCCGCGGTTTCTCGCGCTGCCCCTCATTGCGCTGACGATCATCGTCGCGCTGGCGCAGACCGCTTCGCGTAACCCGACTGTCGCCGGCGCTCAGGTGGCTAGCCCCACCGTGCACCGCGCGATCAACTGCTCGGACCCGTCGAAAGCGGCGTCCCCGACCTGCACCGTCGCCGCTGCCCCGGCCCGTACGGTTCAGTAATACCTGTAAGCCTACACTACCTCCAGACTTCCTGACCCGGATCGGATGCCCCCGATCCGGGTTTTTCTTTTGTGCTGAGGGGTTTAACGATCAGAACTCCGTCATGGCCCGCTTCATGCGGGCCATCCACGTCTTGGCTGGGCCAGCGAGGAAGTAAGACGTGGATGGCCCGGACAAGAAGGGCCATGACGACCGAAAGGCTTTGCTAGCGGGCGACGCTCACGCCTTCTGCGTGATCAGCTCGACCACCGTGCGCTTCTCGGTCTGAATAATGATCACCTGCCCACCCACAAACGCACAGCTATACCCTTTTACCTGAGGAATCGCTTCCGTCAGCGCGGGCGGCATCGCGATCACTTCGACGCCTTGCGGCACCGTATCGCCGATTTTCGGCTGCCAAGTCGGCGGGGTGGCCGTACTGACGTGCTTTTGGTTCGAAATGCTCGAATAAATGAGGTCGCGCTGGGCCGGCGTGAGTCGCAAATCACCCTCGGCATCCGGCGTTGCGCTCTGCGCCCAAGCCAGAGACGGCGAAATCACAACCAAAATGAGCGCCGTCCGGCGGCTTAGGTCGAATTTGCGGTCTTCACTCATGGCGCTCTCCTTCATTACCCCAGGGGCAACGCAGGGACGCCGAGGTCGGTTGCATGGCGCATCGCCGCAGGCCTGCCCGCGTTAACGACTGCCCAAACAATCAGCGCCCGCGTTAACGCACATTTCGGAACAGAAATATGCCGAGACAACTTCTCGAAACAGCGAATCGTTATCTATGCATCAACGAAGTTGGATCACTGTCGCCGCCATGTTGATTTTCCCGATTGCCAGCGCCGTCTTCGCTGTCCTCATCCTCGCCACGCTTCTCCTCTGGAGAGCCGGCGCCAACGAACCGAACTCTTGAGAGTACCGAGTATCCGTCATGGTCGATAAAACCCGCCTGCAACTGATCGGTTGGCTGCTCGGCAGCACCACTGCCATCGTCTTCTTGGTTGCGGCCGTGATGGTCAGCGACGCGGTCGCTTCGCGCTTCTAAGCCGACCATCCGAAACCTGCTGATCTGGTGAGCGGCGTCGCCAAGCGAGCGCCGCTTTTCTCATGCCTTCGCGCGGCTGCCGCGCGCGTTCGCACATTGCGAGGGCGACCGTTTGTCTGCTAACGCTCTGTCTTAACGTTTTCCCGCTTGAAACCGACGGAGAGGCGCCATGTCGCTGGCCAAGAAACAAGATCAAACCGTGGCAGTGCCGAACGACCTCGAAGCGTTCTGGATGCCGTTCACGCCGAACCGTTCGTTCAAGGCGAAGCCGCGGCTCATCTCGCGCTCGCAGGACATGCACTATTACACGCCGGAAGGCCGCGCCATCATCGACGGCTCGGCGGCTCTCTGGTGCGTCAACGCCGGCCATAACCGCAAGCCGATCGTCGAAGCGATCCAGAAGAGCGCTGCCGAACTCGACTACGCGCCGGCCTTCCAGTTCGCGCATCCGATGTCGTTCGAACTTGCGAGCCGCATCGCGGATCTCGCACCGAAGACGATGGACCACGTATTCTTCACCAATTCCGGTTCGGAAGCGGTCGACACAGCGTTGAAAGTCGCCATCGCGTATCACCACGCCAAGGGCCAGGACTCGCGCACGCGCCTGATCGGCCGCGAGCGCGGTTATCACGGCGTCGGCTTCGGCGGCATCTCGGTCGGCGGCATGGTCGCCAATCGCCGCTTTTTCGGCGCGATGCTGCCGGGCGTCGACCACCTCTCGCACACCTACAATCGCGAGCATCAGCAGTTCACGAAGGGCGAACCCGAGTGGGGCGCCCACCTTGCCGACGATCTCGAGAAGATCGTCGCACTGCACGACGCCGCAACGATCGCAGCCGTCATCGTCGAGCCGATGTCGGGTTCGACCGGCGTGCTGCCTCCGCCGAAGGGCTATCTGCAGCGCCTGCGCCAGATCTGCGACAAGTACGGCATCCTGCTGATCTTCGACGAAGTCATCACGGGCTTCGGCCGGCTCGGTGCGGCGTTCGCGGCCGAGCGTTACGGCGTGACGCCGGACATCATGACCTTCGCGAAGGGCGTGACGTCGGGTTCGGTGCCGATGGGCGGCATCGTCGTGCGCGACGAAATCTACAATGCGTTCATGAACGGCCCCGAGCATATGCCGGAAATCTTCCATGGCTACACCTACTCGGCGCATCCGCTCGCCTGCGCGGCCGGCCTCGCGACGCTCAACGTCTATCGCGACGAAGATCTCTTCAATCGCGCCAAGAAGCTCGAGCCGTATTGGGCCGACGCCGTCATGTCGCTCAAGGACGAGCCGGGCGTGCTCGACATCCGCCAGGTCGGCCTCACGGTCGGCATCGATCTCGCGTCGAAGCCGGATGCATTCGGCAAGCGCGGCTACGAAGCGATGGGCCACGGCTTCCACGAGGAAGGCATCATGCTGCGCGGCATGGCCGACACCCTCGCGATGTCGCCGCCGCTGATCGTCACCGAAGCCCAGATCGACGAGATGGTCGACAAGACCCGCCGCGTCATCAAGGCCGTGATGTAAGGGACTTATCTCTAACTTACTTTAGTGTCCGTGTTCGCTCATACCTCTCGGCTCCTTGGTTCCCTCCCCCCTTGCGGGGGAGGGACAGGGAGGGGGGTGAGCCGCGAAATCGGAGCTAGTATTACCCCCCTCTCTGTCTCTCCCCCGCAAGGGGGGAGAGAACGCAAGAATCGCAGCGCCGATTTTGGCGGGGAGCTGCGAGAGATTTAGTAATGACCATTCCCAGACTTTCCCTCACCGATCATTTCGCAACGCTCGCGCCCGCATACGACGTTGTTTTTTCCGATGTCTGGGGCGTCGTTCACAACGGCTCCGCCGCCTGGCCAGACGCTTGCGATGCGCTGACGCGCTTCCGCGCAGCCGGCGGCACCGTCATCCTTCTCTCCAATGCGCCGCGTCCCGGCGATCGGCTCGTCGCGCAGCTCGATGCGCTGAACGTGCCGCGCGAAGCCTACGATCGCGTCGTGACGTCCGGCGACATCACGGTTGCGGAGATCGGCAAGCGCGCCGGCGTGCCGGTGTTCCACATCGGGCCGGAACGCGATCACGGACTGTTCGGCGGGCTCGATGCGCCGCGTATGGAGCTGATCGACGAAGCCGACTATGTGGTCATCTCGGGCCTCTTCGACGACGAGACCGAAACGCCGGACGACTATCGCCCGACGCTGGAAAAAATGCTGCGCCGGCATATGCCGATGATCTGCGCCAACCCGGATCTCGTCGTCGAGCGCGGCGACAAGCTCGTCTACTGCGCGGGAGCGATCGCGGATCTCTACGAGAAGCTCGGCGGGCCCGTGATGTATGCCGGCAAGCCGCACGCGCCGGTTTACGATCTCGCGCACGCGGTCGCGGAAGAGATGCGTCACGCCAAGGTCGATCGCAAACGCATCGTCGCGGTCGGCGACTCGGTGCGCACCGACCTCACAGGCGCGGCCGATGCCGGCATCGATTGCGTGTTCGTCACCTCCGGCATTCATGCCGAAGAGCTCGGCCATCGCGATTCTCCGGAGCTTGAGAAACTCGCCAGCCTCTTCGCGGTGTCGGGCGTTCACCCGCGCGCCGTCATGCAGGCGCTGAAGTGGTGAGCGAGCGCTCGGCGCAAGTCCCGGGCACCCACCTCCCCCTGCAAGGGGGAGGTCGACGCGAAGCGGCGGGAGGGGGTCTTTCGTCAACTCGGTCGTCGCTGTATGACCCGCTCCGGTCATCGCTACGTGACCCCCTCCCCAACCCTCCCCCTTTCCGGGGGAGGGAGCGCGCCGAGTTCGTGGCACCATGAGTGCAACCAAGCCATTCCTCGTTTCGCGCGGACTGCCGCCGGCCGGCAGCGCGCTCTCCGGCGCTGTCGTCGCCATCGGGAATTTCGACGGCGTGCATCGCGGCCATCGCGCCGTGATCGATGCGGCGCGCGCACTCGGCGCAACGTTAAAAGCGCCCGCCGTCGTGCTCACCTTCGATCCGCATCCGCGCGTGTTTTTCCGGCCCGACGTGCCGATGTTCCGGCTTACCGACGGCAACACCGAGCTGCAGGTGCTCGCCGCGACCGGCCTCGACGGCGCGATCGTGCTGACCTTCGACAAGGCCTTCGCGTCGCTGACGGCGGAAGAGTTCGTTCGCGACATCCTCGTCAAACATCTTGCGATCCACGGCGCCGTCGTGGGTTACGATTTTCATTTCGGCAAAGGCCGCGGCGGCTCGCCGGACTTTCTCATCGCGCAGGGCAAAGAGCACGGCTTCGCCGTCGAGGTCGTGGCGCAGCAGCGCGCCGGCGGACAGACCTTCTCGTCGACCGAAATCCGCACGGCGCTCAGCGACGGCCGCATTGCCGACGCCAACGCGATGCTCGGCTATACGTGGTTCGTCAGCGGCGTCGTGCAGCACGGCGAGAAGCGGGGCCGCGATCTCGGCTTCCCGACCGCGAACCTGAAACTCGATCCGGCCTGCGGACTGCGCCACGGCATCTATGCGGTGCGCGTGACGATCGACGGCAAGACGCATGACGGTGTCGCAAGCTTCGGCCGCCGCCCGACCTTCGACAACGGCGCACCGCTGCTCGAGACTTACATCTTCGATTTCTCGGGCGACCTCTACGGCAAGACGATCGACGTTGCCTTCGCGGGCTGGATCAGGCCGGAGCTCAAATTCAACGGGCTCGACCCGCTGATCGTCCAGATGAAAGACGATGTCGCGAAAGCGCGCGCGATCCTCGTGAAGGACGACGCCAAATCGCGCCCGGCTGCGCGTTCGATCCAGCAGATCTAAAACACTTCATTCCGTGTCAGCTCGGCCTCATCCTGAGGAGCAATGCTGGCTGGCGAAGCCAGCACGCATTGCGTCTCGAAGGACGAGGCCGCCCATCCTTCGAGACGGACCGCTACGCGGTCCTCCTCAGGATGAGGGCGGAGAGAAGTGCTTGACCTAGCTCTTTTATAGGAATAAATATCTATGACGATCTCGCATCTAGAGGCGGGGCCGTATGTGGAGCGCCGGGAGGCGCTGGGTCCCGCGTCATGTGGACCCCACGCCTCCTAAGCGCGGCCCGGCAGTAATGTCGGTGTCCGCGTGAGGCGTGAGAGCGGGTCGCCACCCGCTCTGAAGGGCGCTCGTCGGCGCCCTGGCGCCTCCCGGCGCTCCATTCCGGTTTCGGCGGGGACGGAAAGGGACAAGGGGCAGCCGGCGCCCTCGCCAAACCGGGTGCGAAGCGTTGGCTAATTCCCGAGAACGCGTTTCCACTTTTCGCAACGATGCATTAGAAGACCCGGCATGACGATACTGCGCAGCATCATTCGGCCGATTATCGGCCCGGCTTCCGCCTGACGCGCCACGCATGATCCCCGAACGTGGATCATGCGCCAAGGACCGCGCTGCGGAAGACCGGGACTTTCCGCCCGTATCGCCACTCATTTCCAAAGCGCCACAGATGACCGACAAAGCACGCGACTACAGCGAAACACTATTTCTGCCGCAGACGGATTTCCCGATGCGCGGCGGCCTTCCGCAGAAGGAGCCGGAGCTGCTCGCGCGCTGGGCGAAGCTCAAGATGTACGACCGGCTGCGCGATGTCGCGAAAGAGCGCCCGCGCTACATCCTGCATGACGGCCCGCCCTACGCGAACGGCAACATCCATATCGGCCACGCCCTCAACAAGGTGTTGAAAGACGTCGTCACGCGTTCGCAGCAGATGCTCGGCCACGACTCCAACTACGTGCCGGGCTGGGATTGTCACGGTCTGCCGATCGAGTGGAAGGTCGAGGAAGAGTATCGCGCGAAGGGCAAGGCTAAGCCTGACTTCTCCGATCCAATCGCGATCAACGCATTCCGTGCCGAATGCCGCGCCTTCGCGACGCATTGGCTCAACGTGCAGCGGGAAGAGTTCAAGCGTCTCGGCGTCGAAGGCGATTGGGATCATCCCTACTCGACGATGGATTTCGCCTCCGAAGCGGTCATCGCGCGCGAGATCATGAAGTTCGCCGAGAACGGCTTGCTGTATCGCGGCTCGAAGCCCGTGATGTGGAGCGTCGTCGAGAAGACCGCGCTCGCCGAGGCCGAAGTCGAATACGAAGATTATCAGAGCGACATGGTGTGGGTCGCGTTTCCGGTGAAGCAAACCGCGAACGACGCACTCAAACAAGCCGCAATCGTCATCTGGACGACGACTCCCTGGACGATCCCGGGTAACCGCGCGATCTCGTATTCGTCGCGTATCGCCTACGCGCTCTATGAGGTCGAGTCGGCAACGAACGATTTTGGCCCGCAGAAAGGCGCGCGCTACATCATCGCGGAGAAACTCGCGCAGGAAGTCGCCGACAAGGCGAAGATCGTGTTCCGCAAGGTCGCGGATGTGACGGCGGACGATCTCGCGCACGTTACCTGCGCGCATCCGTTGCAAGCGCTCGGCTACACGTTCGACGTCCCGCTATTCGACGGTGATCACGTCACCGACGACGCCGGCACGGGCTTCGTCCACACCGCGCCGGGCCACGGCCGCGAAGACTTCGATATCTGGATGGCGAGCGGAAAAATGCTCGCCGGTCGCGGCATCAACCCGCGCATCCCGTACACGGTCGACGAAGACGGCTTCTACACTAACGACGCGCCGGGCTTCGGGCCGGATCGCGAAGGCGGCGCTGCGCGGGTCATCACCGACAAGGGCGCGAAAGGCGATGCGAACGACGCCGTGATCAAGGCACTGATCGAAGCCAATGCGCTGGTCGCGCGCGGCCGCCTCAAGCATCAGTATCCGCATTCGTGGCGCTCGAAGAAGCCGGTCATCTTCCGCAATACGCCGCAGTGGTTCATCGCGATGGACCAGCCGTTCGACTACGCGGGCAAAGGCGGCGCGACATCGCGCGCCGGCAGCAATCAGCCGACGCTGCGCGATGTTGCGCTTGCGTCAATCAAGGAAACGCAGTGGGTGCCGGCGGCGGGCGAGAACCGCATCAACGGCATGATCGCGAACCGGCCGGACTGGGTCGTCTCGCGTCAGCGCGCCTGGGGCACGCCGATCAGTGTGTTTGTCGCCAAGCGCGACTTGCCGCAACACGGGCTGAAAGAAAAAGACGTGCTGCGCGATGCGCGCGTCAATCAGCGCATCTACGACGCATTCCTCGCCGAGGGCGGCGATGCGTGGTTCGCCGATAAATCCGGCGCGCGCTTCCTCCAACCCGATTTCGATCCGGCGGATTTCGAGAAAGTCACGGACGTCATCGACGTGTGGTTCGACTCAGGGTCGACGCACGCCTTCACGCTAGAAGACCCGGTCGCGTTCCCGCAGCTCGCGGGCACGAAACGCAAGGTCGACGGCGGCAACGACACCGTCATGTATCTCGAAGGTTCGGACCAGCATCGCGGCTGGTTCCACTCCTCACTGCTGGAAAGCTGCGGCACGCGCGGCCGCGCACCGTTCGATGTCGTGCTGACGCACGGCTTCGTGCTCGACGAGAACGGGCGCAAAATGTCGAAGTCGCTCGGCAACACGACGGCGCCGCAGGACATCATCAAGACTTCGGGCGCCGACATCCTGCGCATGTGGGTCTGCGCCTCCGACTATGCGGACGATCTGCGCATCGGCCCGGAGATCCTGAAGGGCACGGCGGAAACTTATCGCAAGCTGCGCAACACAATCCGCTGGATGCTCGGCTCGCTCGCGCATTTCCGTCCCGAGGATCGCGTCGCGGTCGACACGATGCCGGAGCTTGAGCGGCTGATGCTGCATCGTCTCGCCGAAGTTGGCGAACAGGTCGAGCAGGCGTATCGCGATTTCGACTACAAGCGCATTTTCGCGACGCTCGCGGCCTTCATGAATATCGACCTGTCAGCGTTCTACTTCGACATCCGCAAGGATACGCTCTATTGCGATCCGATCTCGTCGGTGACGCGCAAGGCGGCGCTGACCGTGATCGACCGTCTGTTCGAGCACACAGTGCGATGGCTCGCGCCGATGCTGTGCTTCACGGCGGACGAGGCGTGGATCGCGCGGCATCCGGGCGACACGAATTCGGTGCATCTCGAGACCTTCGCGGAGCTTCCGGCAGGTTGGCGTAACGACGGGCTGGCCGAGAAGTGGCGCAAGGTGCGCAGCGTACGCCGCGTCGTCACCGGCGCGCTGGAGTTGGAGCGCGCGCAGAAGCGGATCGGCTCGTCGCTCGAAGCCGCTCCGGCGATTCACATTGCGGACGCGGAATTGTTTGCGGCCGTCTCCGATATCGATTTTGCCGAAGTGTGCATCACGTCGGCCGCGACTTTGGTTTCGGGCGAAGGTCCGGCGGATGCGTTCCGCATGCCCGAAGTGCCGGGCGTTTCTGTCGTGTCGCAGCGCGCCGACGGGCAAAAGTGCGCGCGATCGTGGCGCTACTTCGATCCGGCGACCGCCGATGCGGCCTACCCCGACATCACGCCACGCGACGCGGTCGCGATGCGCGAGTGGGAAGCGCTGCCGAAAGGCGCGGAGTAATCACGCGACGTAAGAAGCGCGGAGGCCCGTGAGCGTGGCCTCCGTCGCATCGACGACACGTGAGCGCGCGCCGATCATCTCGAGCCCGGCCTGATAGGTGCGACTCAACGTAGCCCCACCGATCAGCGGAATCTCTGCGTTTCCGATCCAATCGCGCTGGCCGCCGATGTCCGCACCGATCAACAGTCCAGAAAGATAGCCGGCACACCAGCTCGGCGAATGTCCGGATAGCAGCGCGCCGGCGCGTGTACGGAACAGCGTCGATGTGAGTTTTTCCGGGGCTTCGATACCACGCTGCAATCCTTCGAGCGTTCCGGCCTGACGCTCGTCTTCTTTGATCTCGCCGCCGAGCGAATGCCGCAGCACAGAATGCACACTCAGCACTTCGAACAATTCGCCGGTGATCGCGGTCGCGAAGCGCTTGATCTGGCGATCGCGCAGCTCGACCCATTTCGCATGCGTTCCCGGCATGCAGACGATGCCTTCGAATTTCGGATCGAGCGCGATCAGACCCAGCAGCTGCGTTTCCTCGCCGCGCATGACATCGTCATTGCCGCCGCGCTGGCACACGCCCGGCAGAATGCGCGGACGCAGACGCGACGGCGGCATATCGGGCGTCACGGCATATTGCAGGAGATCATCGAGCCGCGCCGGCGTTTCGAGATACGGCGCCTCGCACCAGCCTTGCCGCGCGCCGGCCATGCCACAGATCACGACGTCCAAGAGATCGCCGTCGATGTCGATTTCGGACGTCAGCAATTCGCCGAGCACGGCCGGATAATCCGCGCGCGCGAGACGCGACATGCCCTGATCGGACGAAACTCCAAAAGCCGCGTCGCCATTCGGCGCGATGCCCCAAGCGCGCACGTTGCTCGTGCCCCAATCGACCGCGATCCACGCGACGTCCATGGCTGGCTTCCTCCCGGCTTGCCATTTGCTCCACATTTCGCCACGTCCTGCCGCTAATGCAAAGCGTGCTGTTTTCGAGAGGTTGTCGATGAAAGTTCTGCTCGCCGCCCTGCTGATCGTCCTGCCTTTCGCCGCGATGGCTCAGGAGAACAAGGCCGAGGCCGAACTCATGCAGGCGATGGCGTATTCGAAGGTGGAGCAGAAAAGGATCAAGGAACCCGGCGAAGCGATCCGTGCCCTGGTGCGCGAGAAGGTGCTGGCGCTCAAACCAGACCGGCGGATGGACTACACCGACTATCGCATCGTCAAACGGCCGGCGACTTTCCTCGGTCAGGAGCTTGTCGTGGTCGAGGAAGAGTATCTGACGAAGTATATCGGCTGCTGCGTGAACGAGGGGATCGGCGCGATCCTCCGCGTCACCGGCGATCGTGCGCCCCTCGAAGCTTTCGCCAAGGAAAATCTCTGCAAGCTGCGCGAGCAGCAGCATGTGCTGGAAGATCTGCGCAATATCGGGATGAAGAATATCAGCGGCGAATACACCGCGATCAGCTGCCGCGAACGCGATACTGTCGAACTTACCCGATGACGCCGATGCCGTTCCAATCGGGGCGGATAACGCCTGCTACGCCCTCGAAGGCGCCAGGCTCTAGCTCGTAGATCAAAAGGCGCGCCGGGTCGACCGGCCCTTGCATCGTCACGCGCTTCTTCTCGATCAGCTTGAAACCGAGCTTTCCGTAATATGGCTCATCGCCGACCAATACGCACAGGCGATGGCCGAGTTTGGTCGCCTCTTCGAGCGAGCGGCGGATGAGCTCCTGGCCGATGCCGCGGCCGCGAAAGGCCGGTTCGATGGTGACCGGGCCAAGAAACAGAGCCGGCGTCTCACCGATCGTGATCGAACACTGCCAGATCGAGCCGACCATCAGCGTTCCGACGCGCGCCGTGAAAGAGAGGTCGATGCGGTGTCCGACCTTCTCGCGGATGCGAAAAGCCGTCCGCGCGAAGCGGCCGGGGCCGAACGTGCGCTCGTGCAGGCGCTCGATCGCCTCGGCGTCGGCGGCGGTCTCTTGGCGAATGGTGAAGGTCAGATCGTTCATGGCAGTTCCGGCCCGCGATAGCATTGCGGGGCGGCTCCGTCCATCCGCCTACCAATACGGGCTTGGCGGGCTGCCGGAGGTGACCTCGGCGATGCGGCGGCGAGTCCCCTGCGTCGTGCCGTCCGGCAACGAATCGAAGGGGAAGAAGCCGCTCTCGACGATCTCGCGGTTCGGCTTCGGCGTTTCGGTCTGCTTGAAGTCGCGGATGACATACAGCGCGACATGGTCGCGGCGCGAAACATGGAGATTGAAGTAAATTGCGAAAAGCGGCGGCGGGGCCGTGAAGACGATTTTGCCTTCCTCCTCCAACTCGCGCGTCAGCGCCAGTATCATCGTTTCGCCGGTCTCGACGCCGCCGCCGGGCAGATGCCAGCCCGGCACGTAGGAATGGCGGATGAGGAAGACGCGGCCTTGCGCGTCGAGAACGATGCCGCGCACGCCCAGCGTCATGCCGCGCGCGAAGCGCCAGTAAAAATGGAGAACGCGGCGGATCGCCGGTTCGGCAAATTGTCGGAAGCGGCTCAGCATGACGCCGTCATGTCACACCTACGGACTTTCGCCAACAAAGCTGCGCGGCGCATGCATGGCAGTGATGCCGCGGCGACGTTGGCGAACGCTCGCGTACAACCTACGTACTAAGTCCACGCGACGGTTGTTGTCCTCCCTCAATAACCTCGCGACGACGGCGCCCCCCTCCCCCCGGGGGCGCCGTTTTATTTTGTCCATGGCGATCCCGATTTTGCGCTGGTGGCGAATTACACTAGCGTGCGCCGAATGCTTCGTTTGGCGCACTTTTCCGATCCACATCTGCCGTCCATGCCGCGCCCGCGCTTTCGCGAGCTGATGGGAAAGCGCGCGATCGGATTTGCCAATTGGTCGTTCCGACGACGCCATGAACACCGCATCGAAACGCTCGCTGCGATCCTCGCGGATTTGAAAGCGCAAGCGCCGGATCACATCGCTCTGACCGGCGATCTCGTGAACGTCGCGCTGCCGGGCGAGTTCGCGGCGGCTCGCGACTTTCTGTCGCAAGTCGGCGTTCCGCACGACGTTACGCTCGTGCCGGGCAATCACGACGCTTACGTGCGCGCGACAATGGGTCACGCTGCGGCGCAGTGGGGCGACTACATGCGCGGCGATGACGGCAGCGCGTCGTTTCCGTTCGTGCGGCGGCGGGGCGGTGTTGCTTTGGTCGGACTATCGACAGCGGTGCCGACGCCGCCGTTCCGCGCGACTGGCTTGATTGGGCCCGAGCAGATGCAGCGCTTCGATGCTGTGCTCTCAGAGTTGGACAATGCGAGCGAACCCGTCGTCGTGCTGATGCATCATCCGCCTACGACGTTCCCGCACGACAAGCACAAGCTGCTGCTCGATGCATACGCTTTTCGCGCGCTGATCGGCCGACATCGTGTTGCGGCCGTTCTGCACGGACACATGCATGTCGGTGCGCTGACATGGATCGGCGGCGTTCCAGTGTTCGGCGTGCCGTCCGCGTCGATGACGAAGGGTTCGGAGACTGCGGGCTACAATCTCTACGGCTTCTCGAACGAAGACGGCTGGCGCTGCGAGATCGTCTCACGGCGCTGGCGCTCCAGCGTGATCACCGAGAGCGCGCGGACGTCACTGCCGCTCGGTTAGTAGTGCGGCGGGAGAAACCAGGCGATCGCCAAGAGGCCGATCGCTCCGGCCAGCACACCGAGCGCGAACAATCCGACGCCGCGCCATTTGCGGCGGCGGTGCGTCTCGGCAAAAAAACGCTGCTCGGCAACGTTCGGTGCCGGACCGGCCGCGAGGGCGCGCTCGCGCTCGACGAGACGGCGCGCGACATAGCGTGTGACCGCTTGGACGATCGGCTCAACGGCAGTCGATTCCGCGCCGATGCGGCGACCGAGATGCGAATCCAGCAAGAAGCGATAGACGCGCTTGTCGCGGCCCATTTCCACGTGCGCGACCGAATCGAGCCAGAGGCGGGGCTGGCGGCCCTGCGTGATGCCGCGATCGAAGATCTGAATCTCCGGGGGGATGTCGGCGAAAATCGGGGACAACGCGTCGTTGAGAATTTCGAGCCGCGCCAGCTCGGCATCGTGCAGATCAACGACCACGCCGGTCTGCTCGGCTGTCTCGATGCGGGCTTCGCGCATCGCCGCCGTGAGGGGCGAAACATCGCCCGCGCGTACGGCGGGAGCGTGGTCGGGATCCATCATAGTTAACAAATTATCACCGCCCCGCGGGCTGCAAAAGCCCGCAGATGGTGGAAAACGCCGGTTTTTCGAGCGATTTATGCGCCGGTCAGCAGGCCACGGCGGGCCAAGTTCCGCATTAGGGCGCCGCTGCCGAAGGTCCAGTGGGGCGCCTGTTCGCAGGTCGTGACCACGTTGGTGAGCGATCCGAGCTTCTCGGACGCGATCGTGACCACATCGCCGAGGTGATGCGTGAAGCCCTGCCCTTTGGCATCGCGGTCCTTGATGGGGGCAAACATCGTCCCGAGATAGAGCACCGCCCCGTCCGGATACTGATGGTGCGACCCCATCATGCCCTCAACCAGCTCGACCGGATCGCGGCTAATCTTGCTCATGTGGCTTTCGCCTTCGAGGACGAAGCCATCCGTGCCGGTGACCGACAAAGTCACAGTCGAGGCGCGGACATCGTCCAGCGAGAAGGTCGCGTCGAACAGACGAATGAACGGGCCGACCGCGGCCGACGCGTTGTTGTCTTTGCACTTGCCGAGCAGCAGCGCCGAGCGGCCCTCGATGTCGCGCAAGTTGACGTCGTTGCCAAGCGTCACGCCGACGATCTCGCCATGCGAAGTAACGACGAGGACGATTTCAGGCTCCGGATTGTTCCAGGTCGAGATCGGGAGGATGCCGATAGATGCTCCGGTGCCGACTGCCGACATCGGCTGTGCCTTGGTAAAAATTTCGGCGTCCGGCCCGATGCCGACTTCGAGATACTGCGACCACAGGCCTTTCGCCTGAAGCAGCTTCTTGAGCTCCATCGCTTCTGGCGAGCCGGGCTTGAGGCCTTCGACTTTTCCGCCGAGCGCATTCTCGACTTCCTGACGCGCGGCCGCCGCACCCTCAGGTGCGCCGCGCGCCTGCTCCTCGATAACGCGTTCGAGCAGCGAGATCGCGAACGTGACGCCAGCCGCTTTGACGGCTTGCAGATCGTTAGGCGCAAGAAACCATGGCTTCGCATTGTTGCGCGAATGCTCGGGCGTGTTGGCGAGAATGTCCTCGAAACTGCCGATGCGCTCACCTTGCGTTGCTTGCACCGTCGCGGCCGGCGAGCGCGTTTCGCAGAGATCGCGCATCGTCGGGAATGCCTTCGTGACGTCGAAGACGCCGTCCTGGCGAAGAACAACGACAGACGGGCCCTGGACGTCGGGCCGCCACACACGGCCGACGAGGGTTCCGGTCAAGCCGTCGCGCGGCAGCGTGGTCTTCGGGTCAAGCGAGACAGGCATTTCCGATTCCTACAGTCTTAGTTCGCGAGCGCTTCCGGGAAGAACATATCCTTCCAATCAGCCGGTGGGTTTTTCAACGTTCCGGTCTTCGCCATGAAGGAGACGAACGCGTTGATGCCGCCGACCTTCGTCGTGTACTGGATCGCCGGATCGGCGAGGATTTCGACGAGGTCGTCGACCGGCATCTTGTCGTTCGTTAACTTCAGATAGATCGCGGCGGATTCTCTCTTCTTGGTGTTGATCATATCGGTCGCTTCCTTAAGCGCCGCGAGAAATGCACCATAGAGCTTCGGATTGTCCCTGCGGAATTTCGACGTCGACGCGATGACGTTGAACGACAGAGGCTCATCAAACAATTCCGTGCTGGTGAGAATCCGGCGGATGCCGCTGTTCTTCATTTGGCGATACTGAAACGGAGCCGAAGAGAAGTTTGCGACAATTTCGCTCTGACCGCCGAGCATCGCGGCCGTTGCATCCGGATGCGCCATCGACACTGTCAGGTGATCGAGCGAGCTGTACTTGGCATCGCCGAAAACTTTCGCAGCCGCCATCTGCAGCATGATCGCTTGCATCGATACCTTGATCGCCGGAAGCGCGATGCGATGCTGATCTTTGAAATCGGCGAGCGACTTGATGTTCGGATCGCGCACGAGAAGCATCAGCGGCGACACGTTGAGCCCGCTCGCGGCTTTGACTTCGACTGCGGAGCCCTTGGTCTTCGAGTAAATCGTGATGATGCCCGGAATACCAAGGCAAACGAAATCGACCGAACCGGAGATCAGCGCGTCGTTCATCACGTCGGACGAACGGAAGGATGCCCATTCGACTTTGACATCGCCGAGGCCGGCCGCTTTGGCATGCTTCTCGATCAGCGCTTGATCCTGCATCACCATGAATTGCATGTAGCCGATGCCGAATTGGTTCGCGAGACGGACCGTATTCGCTTCGGCGCGTGCGTCGCGCACGCTCGTCAGCGAGAACAACGCAATTGCGATTGCCATTAAATAGCGGATCATGTTCCCTCCTCGACGCCTTGTCGGCGCTTATCGCGAGCTTTGCGCTCACATTTCTTGGCGGCGGCAATGTAGGGGTTGCCTTCCGCATGCTTTCCGTGGCGATACTACAACGCAGACCGCGCGACAACCACGCGGGTCAACGAGAAGAAGGGCGGCGCGAGCGTATCGCGCCCGCGGAGGGGCTGAATGGCGAGCGGCACCGGCGTTGATACGCCGCAAGGAAACGTCAAACCACTGCTGACGGTCGACAACGTCACGCTGCAATACAAGACGGCACAGCATTTGGTCACCGCGACGTGGAAGGTGGGCTTCGACGTCTATCAGGCGGAACGTTTCGTGCTGCTCGGTCCTTCGGGCTGCGGCAAGTCGACGCTGCTCAAATCGATCGCCGGCTTCATGAAGCCGGTCGGCGGCGCGATGCGCCTTTCGGGTCGCACAATCGATCGTCCGGGCCCGGACCGCATGATGGTGTTTCAGGAGTTCGACCAGCTGCTGCCGTGGCGCACTGTGCTCGGCAACGTCCTATTTCCGCTGCTGCGCAACAAGAATATGACGCGCGCGCAGGCTACCGATCATGCGCGCAGCCTGCTCGCCAAGGTCAATCTCTCGCGCTTCGAGAATGTCTATCCGCACATGCTCTCCGGCGGCATGAAACAGCGTGTCGCGATCGCGCGGGCGCTCGCGATGGAGCCCGAAGTCCTTCTGATGGACGAGCCATTCGCAGCGCTCGACGCGCTGACGCGGCGGAAGATGCAAGAAGAACTCGTTCAGCTTTGGAACGACGTTCGCTTCACGGTGATCTTCGTCACACATTCGATCGAAGAGGCATTGCTTGTCGGCAGCCGCATCCTAGTCATGTCACCGCATCCCGGTCAGGTGAAGGCCGAGATCGATGTCGAAGATTTGACCTTCGCGGACATGGGCACGCCGCGCTTCGAGCAAGTGCATCGCCGCGTGCACGATTTGTTGTTCGCCGATCGCGTCGAAGAAGCCGCACTCACCAAGGAGATCGCGCATGGCTGATGTTGCAACGCGCGGTCCGCTGTCGCCGCCGCGCCGTCCCGAACGCACGGTCGAGCCCGACAAATCCGGCAACTACGGCGACGTCGAGCGGCCGCTGTCGTTCGGCGAACGCATCTGGTCGCAGACCTGGGTGCGCCGTCTCGTCATTCTCGCGGGACTTGTCGCGATCTGGCAGGCTTACGCAACATACGTCAGCAACCCGCTGCTGTTCCCGACATTCGCCGACATGCTCACCGCGATGTGGGAAAATCGCTGGGTGCTTCTCGAACGCACCTGGACGTCGCTGCAAGTTTTGCTGATGGGCTATTCGGCCGGACTCGCGCTCGCGGCGATCTTTACGTCGCTCGCAATATCCTCACGCATCGGCACGGATTTGCTGTCGACACTTACCGCAATGTTCAACCCGCTGCCGGCAATCGCGCTGCTGCCGCTCGCACTGCTGTGGTTCGGTCTTGGTTACAAGAGTCTCGTCTTCGTCATCATCCACTCGGTGCTGTGGGCGGTCGCGCTCAACACGCATTCGGGCTTCACGTCGGTCTCGCCGACGCTGCGGATGGCGGGACAAAACTGCGGCCTACGCGGCTTGTCGTACGTTGCGTATTTGCTGATACCGGCAGCGTTTCCGTCGATCCTCACCGGCCTCAAGATCGGTTGGGCTTTCGCGTGGCGCACGCTGATCGCGGCTGAGCTGGTGTTCGGTGTCTCTTCGCGCTCCGGCGGTCTCGGCTGGTTCATCTTCGAGAACCGCAATCAGCTCGAAACGGCGTCGGTGTTCGCCGGCCTCTTTACGGTGATCATCATCGGGCTGTTCGTCGAGAGCGTGATCTTCCGCGCGATCGAGAACGCAACCGTGCGCCGCTGGGGCATGCAGCAGTAACTGCATAACGAGAATATTTCCGCCGTCATGGCCCGGCTTGTCCGGGCCATCCACGACTTGCTTTCTGACCTATCTAAGAAAGACGTGGATGGCCCGCATAAAGCGGGCCATGACGAAGCTACAATCGCGAGCGAAGCAGGCTAAACCGGCACGCTCCAAATATCCTCGGCGTATTCGGCGATCGTGCGATCCGACGAGAACCAACCCATGCCGGCGATGTTGTGCACACACATGCGCCGCCAAACATCCGGCGTGTGCCACACCTGATCGATCTTGCGCTGCGCTTCGGCGTATGACGCGAAATCGTTGCTGATCATGTAGTAGTCTGAGTTACGGATGCCGGCCATGAGCTCGCCGTAGCGCGACTTGTCGTCCGGCGAGAAGACACCCTGCTCGATCGACTCGATGACTTCGGCAAGCATCGGCGTCTTCGCGATGATCGCACCCGGATTGTGGCCGATCGCGCGGCATTCTTCGACTTCGTGTGCGTGCAGGCCAAAGATGAAAATGTTGTCGTCGCCGACATTGTCGCACATTTCGACATTCGCGCCGTCGTAAGTTCCGACAGTGAGCGCGCCGTTGAGCGCGAGCTTCATGTTGCCGGTGCCGGAGGCTTCCATGCCGGCGGTCGAAATCTGCTCTGACAGATCCGCGGCCGGAATGATGCATTCGGCAAGCGAGACGTTATAGTTCGGCAGGAACACGACCTTGAGCAAACCGCGCACGGCCGGATCGTCGTTCACGGTGCGCGCAATGTCGTTCGCAAGCTTGATGATGAGCTTGGCGGTCTTGTAGCTCGCAGCGGCCTTGCCGGCGAAGATCTTGACGCGCGGCGCCCAGTTGCGGTTTGGGTTCGAGCGGATCGCGTTGTAGAGCGCGACCGTCTCCATCAAATTCAGCAGCTGACGCTTGTATTCGTGGATACGCTTGATCTGGATGTCGAACATCGCGGACGGATCGACGACGATGCCGACGCGTTCGCGGATCACCTTGGCAAGCGCGACCTTGTTGGCGCGCTTCTCGGCGGCGAGCTTTTCGAGAAACGCGCTGTCATTCGCATATTCGTCGAGCTTCTTGATGCGCGTCCAATCGCTGTAAACGTCGCCACATGCCTCGCGAACGAGTTTCGACAAACCCGGATTTGACTGATTGAGCCAGCGGCGGAAGGTGACGCCGTTGGTCTTGTTGACGATACGGTCCGGATAGAGCGCATGCAGATCGCTGAACACAGTTTTGCGCATCAGGTCGGTATGCAAACCCGACACGCCGTTGATGCGGTGTGAACCGATGAAAGCGAGATGCCCCATGCGCAAGCGGCGGCCGTGATGCTCGTCGATCAGCGAGACCGACGCGAGGAAGTCGCTGTCGTCCGGGAACTTCTCTTCGGCGACCTTGAGATGTTCGGAGTTGATGCGATAGATGATCTGCAAGTGGCGAGGCAGCACGCGCTCGAACAGCGGCACCGGCCACGACTCGAGCGCCTCGGGCAACAGCGTGTGGTTGGTGTAAGAGAGTGTGCCGACAACGATCTGCCACGCCTCGCTCCACTCCATGCCGTGAAGATCGATGAGGATGCGCATCAACTCGGCGACCGCGATGCTCGGATGAGTGTCGTTGAGCTGGATCGCGGCGTTGAGCGGCAGCGAATGCAGGTCGCCGAAATCGCGCAGATGGCGCTGGACGAGATCCTGCAGCGAGGCGGAAACGAAAAAGTATTCCTGACGCAGGCGCAGCTCACGGCCGGCCGGCGTCTCGTCGCTCGGATAGAGAACCTTCGAGATCGCTTCGGCGCGCGCCTGCGCGGAAGCCGCGCCGACGTGATCGCCGCGGTTGAACGCATCGAGCCGGAGGGGGTCGGGGGCACGGGCGGACCATAGGCGCAGCGGGTTCACGTGGCGATCTTGCCAGCCGACGATCGGCGTATCGAAGGCGACAGCCTCGACACGCTCTTCCGGGTGCCACACGGCGCGCTGCGTACCGCGCGGCGTCGTCGTGTTTTCGACGCGGCCACCGAAGTGAATGTCGTAAATCACTTCCGGACGCGCGAACTCCCACGGGTTGCGAAACGAGAGCCAGTTTTCCGGATATTCGTGCTGCCAGCCATCCTTGATGACTTGGCGGAACAGGCCGTGGTCGTAACGGATGCCGTAGCCGGAGCCCGGGATGCCGAGCGTTGCCATCGACTCCATGAAGCACGCCGCGAGACGGCCGAGGCCGCCGTTGCCGAGCGCGGCGTCCGGCTCCGCGGCCTGCAGGCGATTGAAGTCGACACCGAGATCGCCGAGCGCATCACGGAACACGTCGGTGAGACCGAGGTTCGAAATGACGTCGCTGATCAATCGGCCGATGAGGAATTCGAGCGAGAGATAGTAGACGCGCTTGCGCCCTTCGGCGCGGGTTGCGCGCTCTTCGGCAAGCCAGCGATGGATAACGCGGTCGCGCGCCGCGAGCGCGGTCGCCAGAAACCAGTCGCGCTCGGTTGCCTGCGCGGCATCTTTGCCGACGCCGAGCGTCAGCTTGCTGATGATCGCAGCCTTGATGTCCGTGACGGCTTGCTCGTGCTGCGCTTTCATCTTTTCCGGGGAGCGATGGGGGAACTTGATGGCTGGTTCCATGTCGTTCTCGATGGCATCAAAATGCGACGAGAGTCTGATCCGACCGACCAGCCTCTCAATGGGTTATCTTAAACGCGGTCTTTTGCAACAATTCATCAACGAAAGGTCGACCCGCCGCACCTGATCGGCCTCGAAGCGCATCAACAAGCAAGAGCAATGCCGATTTCTGTGCAGCTTAAGAACTAGCCGTGTTTGACCACCGCCGTTTTCGTTGCCGAGAATTCGTATAGCGCGTCAAAACCTTTCTCGCGGCCGTGACTGGATTTCTTGAAGCCGCCGAACGGAAGCTCGATGCCTCCCGCCGCGCCATACGCGTTGATGAACACTTGTCCGGCACGCAGTGCCTTCATCATGCGCATCTGGCGCGCGCCGTCGTTCGTCCACGCTGATGCAACCAGACCGTAAGACGTGCGGTTGGCCGTCGATGACATCATTGAACTGCTTCACGGCGCTCATGTTTCCTCCGATGGAATTCTTCTGACTTTGGAATTCTCGTCGCCGGGCGCGACGCCGCCACCGCTGATTGAGCGCTTGCACCCGTTACGCGGGGCTCTATGGTTCGGCCACTTCGGATCTTGCAGAAAGTGGCTATGCGCGCAAACGACAGTTTTCACATAGCGGTGCTGCCTGGAGATGGCATCGGCATCGAAGTCATGAAGCCGGCGCTCGCCATGTTGGAACACATCCAAAAGACGACACCCGGCTTGAGCTTTCGCTTCAGCGAAGCGCCGGCGGGCGCAGGCCATTTTCGCGAGACCGGCGAGTCGATGCCGGAATCGACCGTGAAGCTCTGCCGCGAGGCCGACGCTATCCTGCTCGGCGCTTGCGGTTTGCCGGACGTGCGGCGTCCGGACGGAACTGAGATCGCGCCGCAGATCGAACTGCGGCTCATCTTCGATCTCTACGCGGGCGTTCGCCCCGCACGTCTGATCCCGGGCGCGTGGAGCCCGATCGTCGGCGCGTCCGAGCGTGGGATCGATCTCGTCGTCATCCGCGAGTCGACCGAAGGCCTCTTCGCTTCGATGGGCAAAGGTGTTGTCACGCACGATGATGCGCGCGAAACGATGGTGATCACCCGGCGCACGTCTGAGCGCCTGTTCGATTTCTCGCTCAAGCTCGCGGCACGGCGCAAAGCCAAGGGTGGCAAAGGTGTCTGCACCTGCGTCGACAAAGCGAACGTCTTCCGCGCCTTTGCTTACTTCCGGCAGATCTCCGACGAGCGCGCCAAGCTGCAGAACGGCGCGACACCGGATCACACCTATATCGACGCAGTTTGCGCCGCGCTGGTACGACGCCCGTGGGATTTCGACGTGCTCGTCACCGAGAACATGTTCGGCGATATTCTGTCCGATCTCACCGCCGGTCTCGTCGGCGGAATGGTCATGGCGCCATCCGCCGACATCGGCGACACGCATGCGGTGTTTCAGCCCTGTCACGGCACCGCGCCCGACATCATGGGGCAAGGCAAAGCGAACCCAACCGCGATGCTCCTCTCCACCGCGATGATGCTCGATTGGCTTGCCGAGAAACACGATCACCCGGCTGCGGCGGAAGCCGCGACGCAGATCGAATCGGCCGTCGACAAGGCGTTCGCGAATGGACTGAAGCCGTTCGAGTTCGGCGGACGCGACGGCACCGCCGAAGTTACCAAAGCCGTGATGGCGCAGCTTTAACTGTCAGCGGCCTTCTGGGGCTATCGCCCTTCGCGCGCCCAAGTTGCGGCGAGGCTGCCGATCAGCAGCAACAGGCCGAGCAAGCCGGCGAAGACCGGCAAGACGCCGATGCCGCGCACGACGGTGGCCTGCCGCATCTTGAGGCCGATCCAATCGTCGCCGCGGAATATCTCGCTGGTGCGGACGCCGAGAACGCGCGGCGTCGCGCCGTCGTTGCCGAGACGGCGGGAGTCGCCGCCGGTTGCTGCGGCGATCGGCGCCATTACCTCAGTCGTCGACGTGACCTCGGCGAATTCGCGCGGGTTAGCCGGGCCGACATTGATCAATGCTGTGAGTTTGCCGTCCGTGGCGCGCCAGAGTCCAAGCTCGTTGACCTCGATGCTGCCTTGCCACAAGCCGTTGTCGTTCGCGGTCAATACCAGCTGACGCGTCTCGCCGGTCGGCGACGTCAGCTTGATGGGTTCGACCGACTCGGCCATCGTTTGGCGGCGCACCTGCAGCGTCTTGCCGCTGACGACGAGACGCAGTGCTTCCTCTTCGAGATCCGGCTGTTTCATTAGCCAGTGCGAGAGACGGCGCAGTAGATCGATGTGCGGGCCCCCGCCTTCGTAGCCGCGCGCCCAGAGCCAAATGTGATCTGAGAGCAGCAACGCGACGCGGCCTTCGCCGTGACGTTGCAGCACAAGCGCGGGACGATCGCCCGGGCCCTGCAGGAGCGGCATGCCGGTGGTGTTGCGCGTATCGACGAGGCGGAACCAGCGACTCCACTTCGGCGGATCCGACGCACCGCCTTCGAGGCCGCGCGTCACCGGGTGACGCTTGCCGACGTCGGAGAGTTTGGCGTGATACGGCTCGTCGATTGTGGTGCCCGTCGGCTCGGCCGGAAGGATAGGCTCAAGCGGCGTGCGCCACAGCGACGTCTGGCTCGCGTAATCGGGGCCGGCCGCGATCAGCACGGCGCCGCCATCACGGACATAGCGCGCGATGTTGTCGAAATAGATCAGCGGCAGCACGCCTTGACGCGCGTAGCGATCGAAGATGATCAGATGGAAGTCGCCGATGCGCTGCTGGAACAATTCGCGCGTCGGGAATGCGATCAGCGACAATTCGTTGATCGGCGTGCCGTCTTGCTTTTCCGGCGGACGCAAAATGGTGAAGTGGACGAGGTCGACGGCGGCGTCCGACTTCAAAAGATTGCGCCAGGTGCGCTCGCCCGCGTGCGGTTCGCCGGAGACGAGCAGCACGCGCAGCTTGTCGCGCACGCCGTCAATCGAGACGACCGCGCGATTGTTGACCTGCGTGAGCTCGCCTTCGAGCGGCGCCGCTTCGATCTCGATGATGTTTTGCCCGGCATGCGGGATCGTGACGGAGACTTTGGTCGAGCGGCCGGCCTGCACGGTCTGTGCGTCGACGGTCTCGCCGTCGCGGCGAATGGTGACGCGCACCGGGCCAGGCGGGTTGCCATGGTCCTCGACGCGATACGTGATGGTCTGCTGCTGCCCAACGATTCCGAAGCGCGGCGTCGCCTCGAGCGCGACACGGCGATCGCGTTCGTTCGGGCGGCCGGTGACGAGCGCATGCACGGGCGCACGGAAGCCGAGTTCGGCAGCATCGGCCGGCACGTCATGCACACGGCCGTCCGTTATGAAGATCGCGCCGGCGACACGATCCGGCGGCACGTCCGCCAACGTCGCGTTCAGCGCCGAGAAAAGACGCGTCCCGTCGGTCTCGCCGTCGGCCTGACCGGCTTCGGCGAACCGGACTTCAAGGCCCGGAATGCGGCCGAGGCGTTCGGCCAGCGCGGCGCGTGCGGCTTCTGTCTGTTGCGCGCGATCGCCGAAAGCTTGGCTGGGGCTCTTGTCGATGATGACGGCGGCGACGGACGTCAGAGGTTCGCGGTCTTCGCGCGTGAAGGAGGGATTGGCGAGCGCGCCGATCAGCAGCAGCAACGCGGCCGTGCGGATCACCGCGCCGCGTGCGCGGGAGATAAACAACAGCAGCGCGATCACGGCAACGGCGGCAAGCGCCACCCAGAGCACGGTGACCGGCACCAACGGCGAGAATGCAATCCCGAAATTCAAACCAAACTCCTACTGACCGAGCCGCTCGAGCAGCGCGGGCACGTGGACCTGATCGGCTTTGTAGTTGCCTGTCAGGGTGTAGATCACGATGTTGACGCCGGCGCGGAACGCCATTTCGCGCTGGCGCGGTTCGCCTGGTGTCAGCGGTAGCGTCGGCTGGCCGTCCGGCCGCGTCGCCCACGCGCCGGCGAGATCGTTCGACGTGATGAGGACGGACGAGACGCCATCGCCCGCGCGGGCCGGACGCTTCTCGCGCTCTTCTTCGTCTACATCGTTCGGCAACGCTTCGACCCAAAGCTGGCCGGCCGAGAAGCGGCCCCAGAAATCCTTGAGCAGGAAGAACGTCTTCGTCAGCACGTGCTCGCGGGGAACCGGTTCAAGCGCCGGCACGTCGAGACCCGACAGAATGCTGCGCAGCGTCACCATGCCGGGCGTGTTGCTCTCGTTGCCGGGCGTCGCTTCGATCGCATCGCGCGTGTCGAACAATACGGTGCCGCCCTGCTTCATATACGTGTCTATGCGCGAAAGCGTTTCGGGCGTCGGCTTCTGTGCGCCCGCAACGATCGGCCAGTAGATCAGCGGATAAAAAGCGAGTTCGTCTTTCGTGATGTCGAGGCCGATCGGCTCTCCGGCTTCGAGCGCGGTGCGCTGCGCGAGGAACAACGTCAGACCTTGCAGGCCCGATTTGCTGATGGCATCGACTTCGGCGTCGCCCGTGATGACGTAAGCGAGCTTCGTCTCCAGCGCGGATTTGATTTGCGGTTCGTCCTGTGCGTTCGCGTAAGGCGTCGAGACGGCCAGGGCGCCCGCAAGGACGGCGAGCAGAATGGCGGCAGTCGCAGTGCGCCGGCCTCGCACGAAGCGAGCGGCTCCGCCCGCGAGCCAGAAGACGACGAGTGCATCGAGCAGCATCAGCGCGAGCGCGCCCATGAAGAGCAGGCCACGCAGATCCTGCGGCTCGCCGACACGATACGGCTCGACGCGCCCGCCGAGCGGCGAGAAGTCGACCGGGGCGATGCGATCCGTCGGCGTCAGCGTGTTCACGGCTACCAGGCCCTCCGGCGGACCATAGAACCCCGGGGGGTATTCCGCAGTTCCGCGCCCACTATAGCGCGCCGGGACCGGACGCACACTGGGGGGTGGCACCGTGAAGGCACCGAAACCATCGAGCACGCGGGACGGCGGCACGACTTCGCGGGTTTCACCGTTCGCGGTGGTTGTTTCGGCCGCGGCGGAGCCCGCGATATTGACGATGCGCTTGAGCATATCGACGAAGCTGCCGGACAGCGGCAGATCGGACCAGCGCGTGTCGGCCGTGACGTGGAACAGCACGATCATGCCGCGGCCGCGCTTGACTGCAGTCACCAACGGCGTGCCGTCGCCGAGCGACGCCCAGGTGCGGTCGGCGAGCGTTGCGTCGGGCTCGGCGAGCACCTGACGCGTGACCGTAACATCGTTCGGCACCGGCATGCCGGTGAAAGCCGTATCGCGGCCGAAGCTCGCGAGCTGCTGCGGCTGCTCCCACGTCAAAGAACCGCCGAGCGTGCGGCCGCCGCGGCGGAGTTTGACCGGCACGAGATCGTCGTCGGCTGCCGCAAGGCGCGGGCCCGCGAAGCGGACCAGCACGCCGCCCTGCTCCACCCAGCGCGCGAGACGATCGCGTGCATCGCCCACATTGCCGACGTCGGCGAGGATCAGCAGCGGCAGATTTTGATCGAGGAAGCGGCGAACGCCCTCGGCCGGAGCGACAGCTTCGGCGAGACGCACGTCGGCGAACGGCGCGAGTGCGCGGGAGAGATAGAAGGTCGAAGCGAGCAGCGGCTGCGCGGTGTCGACCGAGGCACCCGAGACGACGCCGATGGTGCGGCGGCGCCAGCGCTTGTCGAGCAGCTGAACAACCCCGGCCGAGCGCTCGCCCGCGATCTCCATGCGCGCGACATCGTTGCGGATTTCGACCGGAAGATCGATCACCGCGTCGGTTTCCTTCTCGCCGGACTTGAACGCGTAGCGCCCTTCGCCGAGCGGCAGGCCCTTGAGGTCGAGCGCGCGCACGACGCCGGCGTTTGGCTCGCCACGCGAAGGCTCAGCGCGCAGAACTTTCACGGTGAGCGAGCCCGCTGTGTTCTCGGCCGCCGCAAGTGCATGCGCGGGCGGCAAGCCACCGGCGATAACACTGATGTTGTTGTCTTTCGCGACGCCCTTGAGGCCACGCACGAAATCCTGCGCGTTGCCGATGTCGACGCCGTCGCTGAGCCAGACGATGTCGACGTCCGGCGTGCCGTTGAGGAAGCGCTGGATCGTGGGCAGCGCTTCTGCGCGCTCGACCGTCTGCGGCTTCGGCTTGAGCTGTGACGCGCGCACGCGCGCTGCGCCGGCAACCTGCAGCGACAAGTCTTGCAGGACCTCGGACAGCGGCATCAACGCGACGGCACGGCCATCGGCCTCCGCGCGGCTCGCGATATCGTCCGCGCTGCGCAGGCGCTGGTCCCAAGCGGCGGCCGATGACCAGCCGTCATCGAGCAGCATGAGGATGGGGCGTTTGCTCGCCTCGACGCCGACCGGCGGATTCCACAGCGGCCCGGCGGCCGCGAGAATGAGAAGCGCAGCGAGCAGCAGTCGCAGCAGCGTGAGCCACCACGGCGTGCGCGACGGCGTTTCTTCCTTCGGCGCGATGTCGAACAGAATGCGTGTCGGCGGGAAGTGCACGACGCGAGGACGCGGGGGCACGAGACGCAGCAGCCACCACAGTACGGGCAGGCTTGCTAGTCCGATAAGGATCCAGGGCGCTGTGAATGCGAGCGGGAGGCCCAGCATCAGGCAGCTCCCTGGTTGGCGGAAGCGCTCGCTTGATTGCGGTAGTCGGCCGTGTCGCCGCCGGCGCCGAGGCGCGCATGCAGCCGCAACAGCAGATCGCCGACCGGGCGGTCGGTGCGATGAATCGTGAAGGTCCAGCCGCGCTGCGCGGCTTCGGCACGTAAGGCGTCGCGATGCTGCGCGAGACGCACCTCATAGTCCTTGCGCCACGTCTCGGCGCGGCCCGCCGTGATGCTGCCGGCGCCTTCCGGCTCGACGAATTCGACGCGGCCCGAATACGGGAAGGTTTCTTCGGCCGGATCGACGACCTGCACGAGATGGCCATGGACACCGGAGCCTGCGACTTGCGTCAGCGTGGCGCGAATTTCATCGATCGGCGACCAGAAATCCGACAGCAGAATGACTTCCGACAATCGCGAGGCGGAGAAATTCGGCGGCAAACTGGTGCGGCCCGACGCATCGTGCAGCACCGACTGCGCGATCGTGTCGATCACGTTACGGCTCGCGGTCGGACGCATCACGCCGGGAACGCCGACGCGTTCGCCGCCTTCGACGAGAATTTCGGCCAGCGCAAAGGCGATCGTCAGCGAACGCTCGAGCTTCGTGTCGCGGCGCTCGTCCGAAACGAACGACATAGAGGGCGAGCGATCCGGCCAAATCCAGACGGTGTGGGCAGCTTCCCATTCGCGCTCGCGGACATAAAGATTGTCGTCGCGCGCGGAGCGGCGCCAGTCGACGCGATGCGCGGGCTCGCCCGAGGTGAAGCGGCGGTACTGCCAGAAATTCTCGCCGACGCCGGCGCGACGCCGGCCGTGCAACCCATGCACGACGGTCGCGGCAATCCGGCGGGCTTCCAGCATCAAACGCGGCATCGACGCCGCCAACGTGCGGCCCTCGCCGATGGCGCGGCGGACGTCGTTGGAGAATTCCGGCGTTTTGGTTTCTGCCATTCGTTAGCCTAGGCGCGCCTTCAGGCGGCCGATGACGGCACCGACCGTCTCGCCTTCGGCACGCGCCGAGAACGTGAGCGCCATACGATGCTTCAGCACAGGCTCGGCAAGCGTCAGCACGTCGTCGATCGAGGGCGCCAAGCGTCCATCAAGCAGGGCCTTGGCGCGGACGGCGAGCATAAGCGCCTGGCTGGCGCGGGGGCCGGGGCCCCAGGCGATCGCGCGGGCGAGTTCGCCGCTTTCGGGACCCGGACGTGCCGAGCGCACGAGTTGCAGGATCGCCTCAACAACCGACTCGCCGACCGGCAAGCGGCGCACGAGGCGCTGCGCCGTGATCAAATCTTCGGCGGTCATCGCGGCCTTGGCTTTAGCTTCGTCGGCGCCGGTGGTGTCGAACAGTATCTTCCGCTCGGCTTCGAGGTCCGGATAGTCGACGTCGATTTCCATCATGAAGCGGTCGAGCTGGGCTTCCGGCAAGGGGTAGGTGCCTTCCTGCTCGAGCGGATTCTGCGTCGCGAGGACGTGGAACGGCGCCGGCAGATCGTGGCGGGCGCCCGCGACGGTGACGTGCTGCTCCTGCATCGCCTGCAGCAGCGCGGACTGCGTGCGCGGCGAGGCGCGGTTGATTTCGTCCGCCATCAGGAGCTGTGCGAAGACCGGGCCCGGAATGAAGCGGAAGGCGCGGCGGCCACCCTGCCCTTCCTCGAGCACTTCGGACCCCAGAATGTCCGACGGCATCAGGTCTGGGGTGAATTGGATGCGGCGGGCGTTGAGGCCTAGCACGGTGCCCATCGTCTCGACGAGCTTCGTCTTGGCGAGACCCGGGACGCCGATCAGCAGCGCGTGACCGCCGGAGAGCACCGTGACGAGCGCTTGCTCGACCACCTTTTCCTGACCGAAGATGACGGCGCCGATGGCGGCTTTGGCGGAACGCATCTGGCCGGCGGTGGTTTCCGCTGCCCGGACGATCATGTCTTCGAAACGTTCGAGGCCTTCGCCGCTCGCAACCGCCATGCTTATCTCCTTGGCCCGAAAGTGTCTGACTTCGCCGTAGGGTCCAACTTCCCAGTACGATATGCAACGAGCGGACCAAAAAGCGGCGAATCTCCGGCGCCGCCCCTCGCGATACATGGAGCTTACGCTATTTTAAGGGAGGGATATGGCTGATAACCGCCTTCACGATCGTGTCAGAGCCGCATATCACCGGAAATCAGGTCGAATGAGCGTCAAAAACGAACAAAAGGGTGGATTGGACGGTTTGGCGGGCGAGGTGCAGAAAAGCACCAAACGCGGCCCGCCGCCTGTGCATCTGTGGAATCCGCCGTTCTGCGGCGATCTCGACATGCGGATCGCCAATGACGGCACTTGGTTTTACATGAAGTCGCCGATTGGCCGTCTGCCGCTGGTTAAACTCTTTGCATCGGTCCTGAAGGTCGAGGACGGTAAGCACTTCTTGGTTACGCCGGTCGAGAAGGTCGGCATCACGGTCGACGACGCGCCATTTGTCGCGGTCGAGCTGACTGTCGAGAACAAAGGGCCGGAGCAGACGCTGACGTTTCGCACCAACGTTGACGACATCGTGACCTGCGATGCCGATCACACGCTGCGCTTCGAGCCGGAAGAAGGCACCGGCGGCATGAAGCCGTATCTGCATATCCGCCGCGGCCTTTGGGCGCGCGTGAAGCAGGCGCTGTTCTACGATCTCGCGGCGCTCGGCGAAGAGCGCGACCACGAAGGAACGCGGATGTTCGGCGTCGTTTCGGCCGGCGTGTTTTTCCCGATGGCACCTGCGGCCGAATTGAAGATCACCTGATGGACGCTGCGGCCAATAACGATGTGACGTCGGGGTCTGACTTTTTCGCGCGCGCGCGCGAAAAACTGTCGCCGACGCCGCCGACAAATCTCTATGACGAGCACCTGCCGCTGCGCGGCGACCACGACGGCGATCAGGCGCTGCGCGCGCTGTCCGAGATCAAGCCGGTGCGCTATGCGGCCGTGCTCGTGCCGGTCATCAACCGTCGCGAGCCGAGCGTGCTCTTGACGCTGCGCACCGACAATCTCTCGACGCATGCCGGACAGGTTGCGTTTCCGGGCGGGCGCATCGACGACACCGATGCAACGCCGGCCGAAACCGCGATGCGCGAGGCGGAGGAAGAGATCGCGCTCGATCGTCGCTTCGTTTCGGTCGTGGGGTTCTCCGACATTTATCTCTCGGGCACTGGTTTCCGCATTGTGCCAGTCGTCGCGCGCGTCGAACCAGGCTTCGAGCTCAAGCCGAACCCGGCCGAGGTCGCCGACGTGTTCGAGGTGCCGCTGCAGTTTCTGATGGGCCCCGAAAATCATCAGCGCCACAGCCGCGAATGGCGCGGCATGATGCGCAGCTACTACGCGATGCCGTTCGGCGATCGCTACATTTGGGGCGTCACAGCCGGAATTCTGCGCGTGCTTTACGAGCGCCTCTATGCGTGATCTCGCCCGATGATACGCCCCCTGCTCACCGAGATATCGCTGTTCGTCGCGCCCTTCCTGCTCTACGCGGCGTTCCTGATCGCGACGCGGGTTTCGGTCAATGACCCGAATGCCTGGACCTGGAAGGTCATCGGCTGGCTTTCGCTCGCGGGGCTCATCCTGGTGATCTTCAGCTTCATCATTCTCGCGACATTCTCGGGCGTGCCGTCCGGATCGAACTATCGACCCGCGCATATGGAGAATGGCAAACTGGTGCCGGGAGAGAATTGATGGCACCGGCGACGCTGCGATTTCCCGACGCGCCGTGGGCGGTTGGCGAACCCGCGCGGCTGATCGCGGCGCTCGACAGCGACGGCGAAGAAGCGCGCGTGATCGGCGGCGCGGTCCGCAATCTGCTGCTGGGCGAGCAGGTTGCCGATCTCGACATCGCGACGACGGCGCATCCGGACGAAGTGACGCGGCGCGCGCGCGCGCTCGGCTTCAAGGTCGTGCCGACCGGCGCAGCGCACGGCACCGTGACGGTTGTGATCGATGGCAAGCCGCACGAAGTGACCACGTTGCGCGAAGATGTCGAAACGTTCGGCCGCAAGGCCATCGTGCGTTTCGGCCGCGATTGGCAGAAAGACGCAGAGCGCCGCGATTTTACGATCAACGCGCTGTCGATGACGCGACATGGCGACGTGATCGACACTGTCGGCGGGCTGCCGGATATCGAGCAGCGGCGCGTGCGCTTCATCGGTGATGCGCGTCAACGCATTCGCGAAGACTATCTGCGCATCCTCCGCTTCTATCGCTTCCACGCGCGCTATGGCGCGGGCGCACCGGACGCTGAAGGCGTCGCGGCGACGATCGCGGAACGCGATGGGCTTCAGTTGCTGTCGCGCGAGCGGGTGCGCGCCGAGTTGTTGAAGCTGCTGGCGGCGCCGGGCGCGCCCGAAACCGTCGCGCTGATGGCGGAGGCTGGATTGCTGCTGCCCTTCCTCGGCGTTGCGATACCGCCGCAGCTGACCCGGCTTGCACGCCTCGAAGCAGCGTTGAGCCTCGAAGCTGCTCCCGTGCGAAGGCTCGGCGCGCTCGCGTTGTTCGTAACAGACGATGCCGCACGGTTCGCCGAGCGGCTGCGACTGTCGGCCAACGAGGAAGAGCGGCTGCGCGCTATGGCCGAAAGCCTACCGCCCTTGATGCACGATCATAGCGAAGCTGCCGGGCAGGCTCTGCTCTACCGCTGCGAGGGCAACCGTGAAGCCTTCGCCGACAAGGTGCTGCTGGCCTGGGTGCGCTCGGAAGCCGCGCCGGACGAGCCTGCTTGGCGCGCGCTTTTCGACCTGCCGGGACGCTGGCAGCCGCCGAAGTTTCCGATCCGCGCCGCCGATCTGATCGCGCTTGGGCTGGAAAAAGGGCCTGCGCTCGGCGCGGCCCTGGCTGCCGCCGAAGCCGAATGGATCTCGGCGGGCTTCCCGTCGGATGTGGCAACAGTGAAGGCCCTCGCCGCCCGCCACGCCAGGCGCTGACTCGCAAGCCGGCGCGTTTCCTCTTACATTCTGCCTTATGACCCGCGTCCGGACCCCGGCCGATATCGCGGCACGCAGCGCCGAGCGCTTGCGTGCGCCGGATCGCGTGCGTTCGCTGCGCGACGGGTTTCACCGGGAAACCTTCGTGCTGGATCGCGAAGCCGCCCGCGCCAAAGCCCGCGACATTCTCGACCGGTTCCCGAAAGCCGCCTACATGACGGAAGTCGAAAGCTGGCGCGAGCTTTCCGACGGGCGCATCGAGTTCACCATGCGGCGCCTACCCACAGCCGATTGATGTAACGAAAGCTTGAGCCGCCACGTACGGGTCTCAACGAGGGAGAACCGATGCGACGCTTTTATCGCGGACTGATGATCTTCGTGCTGGGCGGATTGCTCGGCACCGGCCTCGGTTTCGTGCTCGGCATCTTCTTCTTTCCGTATCTGTTCCCGCCGCCGCCTGCCGCCGAGATGCTGGCCGACAGCGAACGGACGGCGCTCGTCGCCAACGGGACGTTCATTCACGCCAATCCAGCCGACCCCGTGCATTGGGGCCGCGGAAAGGTGAGCCTCTATCAGCGCACAGTGTTTCTGGAGCCCGACTTCAAAGTTGGGCCGGGTCCGAAGTATCACGTCTATCTGGTGCCTAAGGCACGCGTGCGCGGCGAAGGCGACGTCGAGGGACAGAAATTCGTCGATCTCGGCCGCCTGCGATCTTTCGAGGGTAGCCAGCGCTATGCCATCCCGTCGCACATCAACGTGGCGGATTTCGAAAGCGTCGTGATCTGGTGCGAGCAATTTGGCGTTTTGATCTCACCGGCCGACCTCACGCGCGCGACATAAGCAAGGAAGAAAGACGTGGATGGCCCGCATGAAGCGGGCCATGACGGCCGTTGTGAGGTATTTGGCTTGACCTCCCCTCACTGACGCGCTCCCGTCCACCGATGTTCGACTCCCTTTATGCTGCCCTCGCCGCCGTCCCGCCTGCCGAACTCGTGTTGGTGGCCGTGATGGCGTTCGTCGCTTCGTTGATCGGCGGCGTCGCGGGCTACGGAACCGGCGTGCTGATGCCGCTGGTGCTCGTTCCCATTGCGGAGCCTGAGAATGTCGTGCCGATCGTCGGCATGACGGCGCTCTTTACGAATCCGAGCCGCGCCGTAGCGTTTCGCGAATACATCGATTGGCGGCGCGTCGGCATCGTCGCGGCGTGCGCGCTACCGACCTGCATCCTCGGTGCTTACGGCTTTACGCGACTGACGGGACGTGGAGCACTGATTGTTATTGCTTGCACGCTGCTCGCCAGCGTTCCGCTGCGGCGCATTCTGCAAAGCCGCGGTTTCGTCATTGGCGATCGCGGGCTTGGTATCGGTGCGGTCGGTTACGGCGTGCTTGTCGGCGGAACGTCAGGTTCCGGCATCGTGCTTCTTTCCCTGCTACTCGCGTGCGGACTGACCGGCCGCGCCGTCGTCGCCACCGACGCGATGGTGTCCGTTATCGTCGGCATCGCGAAGGTCTCGGTGTTCGGCATCGCGGGCGTGCTGACGCCGAAGGTGATCGCATTCGCGCTGATGATCGGCGTCGTCGTTGTGCCGGGTGCCTTCATTGCAAAGGCGCTCGTCGAGCGCATGCCGGTGCGCGTGCACACCGCCATCCTGGATGGCGTGATCATCATCGGCGGCGTCTTCCTGATGTGGAACGCTTTCGCGCGCTGAGCCGCGACGTCAGGCGTAGCGCGAGAGCGAGAGATCCGCGGTTTCGATTTCGGGCCGCGTGCCGCTGATCATGTCGGAGAGGACGCGGCCAGTGCCGCAAGCCATCGTCCAGCCGAGCGTGCCGTGGCCGGTCGCGAGATAGAGATTCGGATAGCGCGTCGCGCCGACAACCGGCGTGCCGTCCGGCGTCATCGGACGAAGTCCCGTCCAGAACGTCGCGCGTTTCTGATCGCCCGCGCCGCCGAACAAATCTTCGACAGAATGCACCAGCGTCGCGCGCCGCTGTTCGTGCAGCGTGGTGTCGAAGCCCGCGATCTCCGCCATGCCGCCGACGCGGATGCGATCGCCGAGGCGCGTGATCGCGACCTTGTAGGTCTCATCCATGATGGTCGATTGCGGCGCACGGGTTTCGTCGACGATCGGGACCGTGATCGAGTAGCCCTTCACGGGATAGACCGGGATTTTCAAGCCGAGCGGTTTGACCAATTGCGGCGTAAAGCTACCGAGCGCCGCGACGAAGATATCGGCTTCGATATCGCCCGCATCGGTTTCCACGAGCGCAACCTTGCCGCCCTGCATGCGGAAACCCCGCACGGCGGTGCGGAAGCGGAACTGAACGCCTTCGGCCTCGGCGAGTTTCGCCAGCGCGTTGGTGAACATGAAGCAGTCGCCGGTCTCGTCGTTCGGCAGGCGCAGTCCGCCGACGAAACGATCGCGTGTCGCGGCGAGGCCGGGCTCGGCGGCAACGCAGCCGGCGCGGTCGAGCACTTCGAACGGCACGCCGTCTTTCTTGAGCACCTCGACATCCTTGGCGATGCCGTCGAGCTGATGTTGCGTGCGGAAGAGCTGCAGCGTGCCTTGCGTGCGATGATCGTACTGAATGCCGGTCGTCTGGCGCAGCGCGATCAACTGATCGCGCGAATATTCGGCGAGGCGCACCATGCGGCTCTTGTTCACTTTGTAGCGCGCGGATGTGCAGTTGCGCAGCGTTTCGATGCACCACTCGATTGTCGCAAAGTTGAGCAGCGGCTGGATGATCAGCGGCGCGTGGCGCATGAAGAGCCACTTGGCGGCCTTTTGTGGAATGCCCGGCGCGGCCCACGGCGATGCGTAACCGGGCGAGACTTCACCCGCGTTGGCAAAACTCGTCTCCAGCGCGGGACCGGATTGACGGTCGATGACCGTCACCTGATGGCCGGCGCGCGCCAGATAATAGGCCGAAGTGACACCGATGACGCCGGCGCCGAGAATAACGACATGCATGTCTTGAGAACTCTTTTGGAAAAATACTAAGGCCAGTGAACGACGGGCGGCAGCGACGACAAGATCGAGTCGACATTGCCTCCTGTGCGTAATCCAAAGATCGTGCCACGATCGTATAACAAATTGAATTCGACGTAACGCCCGCGGCGGATCAGCTGCTCCTGCCGATCGGCTTCACTCCACGGCGTCTCAAAGTTAGCGCGCACCAAGCGCGGGTAAATGTCGAGAAAGGCGCGGCCGACGCTCTGCGTGAAGGCGAAATTCGCGTCCCAATCGCTCTCGAGATAATCGTAGAAAATGCCGCCGATACCGCGCGGCTCGTTGCGGTGCTTGAGATGGAAATACTCGTCGCACCAGTCTTTGTATTTCTGATACGGCGCATCATGCGCTTGGCATGCGCTTTCGAACGCGGAATGGAAGGCGACCGTGTCGGCATCTTCCTGGTTGCGGCGGCGATCGAGCACGGGCGTTAAATCCGCGCCGCCGCCGAACCAGGCTTTCGTCGTGACGACGAAGCGCGTGTTCATATGCACGGCCGGCACATGCGGATTGCGCGGATGCACGATCAGCGAAATGCCGGAGGCCCAGAAGCGCGGATCTTCCGCCGCGCCGGGAATCTGTCCACGGAACTCGGGGGCGAATTCGCCATGCACCGTCGAAGTGTGGATGCCGGCTTTCTCGAACAGCCGTCCATGCAACATGCCCATCACGCCGCCGCCGCCAGGCGCGCCGGAATGATCGGTGCGCTGCCACGGCTTGCGCTCGAAGCTGCCGGATTCTCCTGGATAAAGCGCGGACGGCGCATCCCGCTCGAGCGCCTCGAGCGCGGTATGCAACTCGTTGCGCAAGGTTTCGAACCAGGCGCGGGCCGCGGCTTGCCGTTGCGGAATTGTCGTCGGGGTCGTCATCGCGCGCCACTAGCATGCGGCGCAAAAAAAAGCGCGCCTCGAAGGCGCGCTAGTTATCTGGAGGTAGTGCGTAGGTAAACTAGTTGACGGTCGAGCGGCCCGACCCGGTCCATACGACCGGCTTGCCTGCCTTCACGACCTGAGCGCTGCCCGGCGCCTGGACGCCAGCGAGTTCAACACCTGAATTCGAGATGCGTGCCGCGATACCAATGGTCGCGACTGAGATCGCCGCAATAAGTGCGACGACGATAACCTTGAGATGCGTATTACGATCAGCGGTAGCAATTGAGTGATTCATGACACGTTGCCCTTTGGAGCCCGTTCATCTGTCGCGCCGGCCTCGGATTAGGTTCAGCGCTTTCAAACATTCTTTCGAACGAATTGGGGTACGCGTTACTCAGATGTGCTCTTAACGAGACAGGGACGAAAAAGTTTCATCCATGCACGCTCAGCGTTTTATGGGCGGGCGCCTAACCGCCGTATTACGGAGAGATTAAGCTTCCGTAATCCTCAAAAATGGCAGCAGCGATAGCCTCTTAGCGCTTCGTAGCGAACATCGTGCCAATTTATGTGGGCGATCGCTCGCGGTAGCGGAAGGGCGGCTCACTCAGGCGTGATGACACATGTTTGAGCATTCTCGCGAGCGACTGCGCTCCGAGGTTTGAAAATTCCCGCCTCTCAACAGTTGAGGGGAGCGGTGCGCCGGCGGGCGCTAGGGGTGGAGGCCGTATCTTGCGGATACGGCAGCGTCCCATTGACGGAGGGACGCACGCCAACCGGCGCTCCGCACGGCTCTCCACGCGACCGGCGGCATACGCAACGCCGACGCGCTTGCGGTGGGTATTGCCTAAAGCCCGAAAGTGTCCCGATTTCCGCCCGGTCCACCGTCGGACGCCTGGTCTTAGTGCCAAGCGGCCTATTTCTCCCAACCGCCCGGGACTGAGTCACAAGCTCAGCCGCAGGTGCCGTCCACCGGCTGCCCAACGGTCTGTCTCCGGAAGACATCCCCTCGCGCCGGTGTGTCGCGATCTAGCCCAATATAGGAATTTATGTCAAGGAATATTTTTCTAGTCGACGTCATTGCGAGGAGCCGCGAAGCGGCGACGCGGCAATCCAGGAACCAAAAAGAAGAGCTGGATTGCTTCGTCGCGAACGCTCCGCGTCGCTCCTCGCAATGACGCCGCGTGCAAAAGCCGATGTTAGATGAAAGCACGCGAGGCGAGGTGGAGGCCGAGGATCAAGACGCCGCACAGCATCACGATGCGGAAGGTTTTGGGCGAGATGAACTCACGGATCTTCTGCCCGATCCACATGCCGATGACGGCCGGGACGATGGCGATCAACGACATCGCGGCAACGCCGCCGGTCTGGAATAAGCCGGCGCGATAAAGCACCACCGTCAACGCGATCGTCGAGATCAGGAAGAAAATGCCGAGCGCCTGGACGAGCTCGTCGCGCTCCATTTCGAGCGCCTGAAGATAAGGCACCGCGGGAATAACGAAGACGCCGGTCGCGCCGGTCACCAAGCCGGTCACGATACCGATAATCGGCGAAAGCCAGCGTTCGGCGGATGGCGACACACGCAGCGGCACGCCGAACAAGCCCCACACCGCGTAAGCGATCAGCGCGATGCCGAGGCCGGTGACGGCGAGCGTCGTGTTGGCTCCGGTCAGCATGCCGGCGCCGATGAAGATGCCGATAACGACGCCAGCCAACATCAACCAAAAGCGCTTGAGCAAATCGAGAAGCCGGCCGCCCACCACCGCCTGCCAGACGTTGGTGACGAAGGACGGCGCGGTGAGGATCGCGGCGGCTTGCGCGGGCGGCATCAACAGGCTCAGCAGCCCGATCGCGACGGTCGGAAGGCCGAGGCCGATGATGCCTTTGACAATGCCGGCGACCAAGAAGGCCGCGACGACCATCACGAGATGCGTGGAGATTTCAGGCATCGTGTCGTCAGGATGCCATGCGCTGAGCGGCCGGCTCTTCGAGCGGCAGCGTGAAGCCGAAGGTTTCGCGCAAGCCTTTTTCGCCGGCCCGCGTGATCGTCAGCGCGCGCGTATCGCGCACACGCTCGATCCACTTGAGTTCCATCAGACGCCGCGCGAGGCCTGCACCGACGGCGCCGGCGAGATGAAAGCGGCGCTCGCTCCAATCGAGGCACGGCTTGCAGAAGATGCGCTTCGATTTCGTCGCCGACAAGTCGATGCCGAAATCACAGAAGAACTGCAGACCGGAAGTGGAGACTTCGCCGCCGTCGTGCGTCAGTTCGATATGGCCGCGCTCGCAGAGGCAATCCGCGAGGCCGACGCCGAGCAGACCGGCACAGTGATCGTAGCAGAAACGCGCGGTGCGCATCTTCGCGACCGCTTTGGCCATCGGCCGCAAGCGCGGCGGCGCCATCGCGGCGACGTTCATGATGCTTTCGAGCATGCGCGCGACATGCGGATTGGCAAGGCGATAGTAGCGGAAGCGGCCCTGCTGCAGCGAGGTTAGCAGATTCGATTGCGTCAACTTTCCGAGATGGCCGCTAGTGGTCTGCGGGGAAACGCTTGCCGCGTAAGCGAGTTCGCTTGCGGTCAGCGCGCGGCCGTCGAGCAGCGCGACCAGAATGTTGGCGCGGGCCGGATCGCCGACCAGGGATGCGATAGAGGCAACGTCGAGGGGATTGCTCATGCGCCCGTTATAGCGCGGATGCGGGCGGCGCGCATCGCGCGATGCTTCGGCAACGGCCGAAGCATTAGCGGCCCAATTCGGCAGCGGCCGTAACAACGGACCGCCTCGCGGTGGCTTTCTCGTGTGCACGACAACACGGGAGACAAGCCATGACCGACATGACGACAAGCGTTCCGCTGATCCGCGCTCGCGCGAGCGACATTTCGCTGCGCGCGCTGTGCCGCGATGCGTTACGGCTGGTGACGCACTGGCGGGAACGCGCGCGGCAGCGTGCGCAACTTGCCGATCTCGACGATCACATGCTGAGCGATATCGGCATCACACGCGTCGACCAGCGGCGCGAATGCGAGAAGCCGTTTTGGCGGTGATGCTGCGGGCGGCCTCCGCAATTGGCGGTCATCCCCGCCGAGCAATGCGCGCACTATGCGCGCTGCGAGGGCCGGGATCCATATTCCCTGCCCTATCGATAGCATTGGGGCTATGGATCCCGGGCTCGCGCCTTCGCCTCGCGCATTCGCGCGCCGCTCGACGCGCCCCGGGATGACCAGCTCCGAACAGCGGCCAACAGGAGATGAGCTACGCGACGCACGCCTCGAAGCCGGCGCGGATTTCCTGCTCCGGCAGATTGCGGCCGATGAAGACGATGCGGCTGTCGCGCGCCTCGTCCGACTTCCAATCGCGCTGCGGCGCGCCGTCGAGAATCATGTGCACGCCCTGAAAGACGAAACGCTGCGGATCGTCCTTGAACGCCAAAATGCCCTTGGTGCGCAGAATGTTCGGGCCTTCGACCTGCACGAGGTTCTGCACCCACGGGAAGAACTTGTCCGGATCGAGCGGCTTCTCAGACTTCAGCGACAACGACTGCATGTCTTCGTCGTGATAGTGCTTCAGGCCGTGGCCGTGATCGTGGTGATGATCGTGATCGCCGTGGTGATGATCGTGGTCATGATCGTCGGCAGTCAGGAATTCCGGCTCGATGTCGAGGATGCGCTCGAGATCGAAGGCATTGCGTGACAAGACGTCGGCGATCGGCAGCGAGCAACGCTCAGTGCGGTGGATCTTCGCATACGGGTTGATCGCGCGAATGCGCATCTCGACCGCGCGCAATTCCTCCGGCGTCACCAGATCCGTCTTGTTGATGATGATCACGTCCGCGAAGGCGACCTGATTCTTTGCTTCCGGCGCATCCGATAGGCGCTCGCGCAGCCATTTTGCATCCGCCACCGTGACGACGGCGTCGAGCTTCGTTTTCGCGCCGATATTCTCGTCCATAAAGAAAGTCTGAGCGACCGGGGCCGGATCGGCGAGGCCGGTCGTCTCGACGATGATCGCGTCGAACTTGCCCTTGCGGCGCATCAGGCCTTCGAGGATGCGGATGAGATCGCCGCGCACCGTGCAGCAGACGCAGCCGTTGTTCATCTCGAAGACTTCCTCGTCCGCGTTGACGATGATGTCGTTGTCGATGCCGATCTCGCCGAATTCGTTGACGATCACCGCGTATTTTTTGCCGTGCGGCTCCGACAGGATGCGGTTGAGGAGCGTCGTCTTGCCGGCGCCGAGATAGCCGGTGATCACCGTGACGGGGGTCTTTTCGGACATGCGGGAACTCTTGCGGGAACTCGTGAGGAACGTTTCTGCGCCTCATATAGGCGGCGCGGCGGCGGCGCGCAAAGGCCGCAAACGAGCCATGTCCGGAATTGCGTGTCGCTTTCGTATCTCCCTACAACGTTGTCACGAAGGAGATTTCGATGCTCACCCGCCGCACCATGCTTTTCGGTCTCGCCGGAGCCACTCTGGCGCCCGCCCTGCCCTCGATCGCCGGCGCGCAAGCTCGTGGCTCGCTGCAGGACGGCTCGATCGTCTCGCTGCGCTGCCTTGGTCATATCCGCACCGCCAACCAGTTTCTCGACGGGCGCACGACGAGCGCCACTGTCGGGCTCTCACCTGAGCGCGGGGGCGGCTATTCGGGAGCGCTGTGGCGCGTCCATTTCGTCGAGCAGGATGTCGTGGCGTTTAACTGCCAGGGTCACATCGAAGGCCCGCGCTGGCTCGACGGGCGGACGACGAACGGAACCGTCGGCCTCGCGCCGCGCACGACGGGTGGATATTCGGGCACATTCTGGCGGCTTCACGAAGCAGGCGAACCGGGCGTGATCGGCCTCGAATGCCTCGGCCATCTGCCGGGTAAGCGGTGGCTCGACGGCCGCACGGTGGACGGCACGGTCGGCCTCGCGCCGGGTACGGGCGGAGGTTTTACCGGCACGCGCTGGTTCGTCGAATACGCCTGATCAGGCTTCCAGGTGGCGGCCTGGGAACAGTTGCCGCCACAAGCCGCCGTGGCGGCCGAAGATCACCGACGCGATGTAGGCGATGCCGGCGACGAGGATGATCGCCGGGCCGGACGGAACGCCGGCGTGATACGAGACGAGCAGGCCGATCAGTCCGCACACCGCGCCTGTCGCGACCGAGAAGATGATCATCGCGGTGATGTCGCGCACCCAGAAGCGCGATACGGCGGCGGGCAGCATCATGAGGCCGACGGCGAGCAGCGTGCCGAGCGCGTGGAAGCCGGCGACGAGATTGATCACAACGAGCGCCATGAACACGAGATGCGTCGGGCCCCCCGAGCGGCTGACCGAACGCAGGAAGCCAGGATCGACGCATTCGAGCACGAGCGGCCGGTACAGCATCGCGAGCACCAGCAACGTCACGGTCGTGATCGAGCCGATGAGGATCAGCGTTGGATCATCGAGCGCGAGCACGGTGCCGAACAGCACGTGCAGCAGATCGACGTTGGTGCCCTTCAGGGACACGATGGTGACGCCGAGCGCGAGCGAGAGCAGGTAGAAAGCCGCGAGAGATGCGTCTTCCTTCAGTTCCGTGACACGCGCGACGATGCCGGTGAGCACCGCGACGAGAACGCCGGCGACGATTCCTCCGGCCGTCATCGCGAAGAGATTAAGGCCCGCGACCATGAAGCCGATGGCGGCGCCGGGAAGGATCGCGTGCGCCATCGCGTCGCCGACGAGGCTCATGCGGCGCAGCATCAGGAAGACGCCGATCGGACCGGCGCCGAATGCCAGCACGATGGTGCCGACCAGCGCGCGGCGCATGAAGGAAAACTCCGCGAACGGCGCAATGAGGAGGTCGTAGGGGTTCACCGGGAACTCACGCGGCCTGATGCGCGCAGGCTTCGGCGCCTTCGTCGAAGGCCTCGCACATGCGGCGCGCGCGCAGCAGATTTTCCGGCGTCAGCACTTCGGAGGTCGGCCCCCAGGCGACCGGCTCGCGCGCCAGCAGCAGCGTCTGCGGGAAGCCGGTGCGGACGAGTTCGAGATCGTGCAGCACCGCGACGACGGTGCGTTCTTCCGCATGCCAGCGGCGCACGACGTCGAAGAGGTCAGAGGCGGTTTTCGCGTCGATCGCCGTGAACGGCTCGTCGAGCAGAATGATGCGCGCTTCCTGCAGCAGCAGGCGCGCGAACAAGGTGCGCTGCATCTGGCCGCCGGAGAGCGAGCCGATCGGGCGCGATTCGAAGCCGGCGAGGCCGACGGACTGGATCGCCGTTTCAATACGGGCGCGGTCCTGCTTCCCGATTCGGCCGAAGAGCCCGGCGCGGCGCCAGGCGCCCATCGCGACCATGTCGAAGACGTTGATCGGGAAAGTGCGATCGATTTCGGCGGCCTGCGGAAGGTAGGCGATATCGGTCGCCGCAACGTCGCCACGCTCGATGCGGCCGGCGAGCGGCTTCAAAACGCCGGCGACAGCCTTGCAGAGGGTCGATTTACCGGCGCCGTTCGGGCCGACGACGGCCATCAGGGCCCCCTTCTCCACCGCCCCGTTGAGGTGGTGGACGGCCGGATGGCGGTCGTAACCGAGGGTCAGATCGCGGAATTGCAGCGCGGCCGTCATTGCATCGCCCAGAAAATCGCCAACCAAATCAACACCGAAAGCGATCCGGCGGCGGCCAGACGCTGCACGGCCGACAGCCGCAGCAGCGAGGGCAGCGCCTGGATCTGCGGCGCATGATGATGGTCGTGGTGGTGATGATGGTGCGTCATGATTATTGTTACGTTGTAACATAAGCGTTCCGGCTCGTCATCTCAACGGATTGAGAGCCTGCTGACAGATTCTGGCGCTGCCGGCTTTGCGCTTCGAAGAGCGACCGCCCACGTAACATCACGGCCGAGGGGAACGAACTTCTCCCGAGCGACCTTTTAGGAACTCCCCCGTCCTTGGATTCTTGTCCAGGCGGGGCGCTGTTGTTTGCTGGAGGTACCGAATGCCCGCATCCGTCGTTCGCATGTCGCGTGAGCCGGCATTGGCACCCGAAAAACAGAAATGGCTCGATGCCTTCCGGTCGGTTCGTGACGAGACGGAACGCAGGGCCGCGCCGCTCACGCCGGAAGATCAGATCATCCAGTCGATGCCGGATGCGAGCCCGATCAAATGGCACCGCGCGCATACGACGTGGTTCTTCGAGCAATTCCTGCTGACGCCGCATCAGCCCGAATACAAGCCGTTCGACGATCGCTTCGCGTTTCTCTTCAACTCCTATTACGTCTCGGCGGGTCCGCGCTTCTCGCGCCCGCAACGCGGACTGATCACGCGGCCGGACGCTGCCGAAGTGACCGCATACCGCGGGCATGTCGACGATGCGGTCGAGACGCTCATCCGCGACGCCAACGATGCGCTGATGGCGGAACTCACGCCGATCATCGAAATCGGGCTCAATCACGAGCAGCAACATCAGGAGTTGATGCTGACGGACATTCTCCACGCTTTCGCGCAGAACCCGACCTTCCCGGCTTACGACGCGAACTGGACATTGCCGCAATCGCGCGGCGCAGCGGAGTTCGTCGCGGTGCCGAACGGCATTCAGCGCATCGGCCACGGCGACACGTCGTTCTCGTTCGACAACGAAGGCCCGGCGCATGATGTGCTCATCAACCCGGTGAGCGTTTCGCGCAGCCTCGTCACCAACCGCGAGTGGCTCGGTTTCATCGAGGACGGCGGCTACACGACCCCGACGCTGTGGCTCTCGGACGGTTGGGCAACAGTGCAGAACGATCCGTGGGAAGCGCCCGGCCATTGGCGCCGTGAGGGGGATGGCTGGCGGCAGATGACGCTCGGCGGCGAGCGGGCGATTGATCTCGACGCGCCGGTGTCGCATGTCAGTTACTACGAGGCCGACGCTTTCGCGCGCTGGAGCGGCAAGCATCTGCCGAGCGAAGCCGAGTGGGAGGTCGCGGCACGCGCCGGTCTGCTGGACGATGCTTACGGCATCGTGTGGCAATGGACGCGCAGCGCGTATGCGCCCTATCCGGGTTATGCGGCCATCGAAGGCGCGCTCGGCGAATACAACGGCAAATTCATGATCAACCAGATGGTGCTGCGTGGCTCGTCCGTCGCGACACCGGACGATCACACGCGCGTCACGTATCGCAACTTCTTTTATCCGCCGCATCGCTGGCAGTTCACCGGCCTGCGCCTCGCCAGCTTCTCATAACAATAAAATTTGTAGGTACCCCATGTCGCTCGCCACCGCACTGCTACCGCAGACCCATGACGAGAAGGCCGAGTTCGCGCAGGACGTATTGCGCGGATTGTCCGCAACGCGAAAGTATCTGGCGCCCAAGTATTTCTACGATGCGCGCGGCGCCGAGTTGTTCGACCAGATCACGGCGCTGCCGGAGTATTATCCGACGCGCACCGAGATGGCGATCTTGCGCGATCATGCGCGCGATATCGCGAATTTGATTCCGCCGGGTGCAGCGCTTGTCGAGTTCGGCGCAGGCTCAAGCCGCAAAGCGCGCATCCTGCTCGGCGCGACGCGGAACATCGCGGCTTACGTCCCGGTCGATATTTCAGCCGATTGGCTGCAGCACGAAGCCGAAGGCGTCGCGCGCGATTTTCCGCGGCTCGATGTCGTTCCGGTCGCGGCGGACTTCATGCATCCGTTCGACCTGCCGGTCGAGATCGCGGGCGCGCCGCGCGTCGGCTTCTTTCCGGGCTCGACGATCGGAAATCTGGAACCGGCCGAAGCGCGGCAATTCCTGTTCGGCGTCGGCGCGACGCTGGGGCCAGGCGCGATCCTGGTGATCGGGGTCGATCTCGTGAAGGATCGCGGCACATTGAACGCGGCGTACAACGATGCGGCCGGTGTAACGGCGGCGTTCAACCTCAATCTGCTGACGCGCATCAATCGCGAACTCGGCGGTACGTTCGATCTCGGCCAATTCGAGCACCACGCCTATTTCAACAAAGCGGCCAGCCGGATCGAAATGCATCTCGTCAGCCGCGACGACCAGCGCGTCCGCGTGGGGAAGAATGCTTTCCGTTTCCGTCAGGGCGAGAGCATTCACACTGAGAGCAGCTACAAATACACAATCGAAACGTTCCAAGCTTTGGCACGTGACAGCGGGTGGCAGTCGCTGTCCGCCTGGACCGATCCGGACGACAAATTCTCCGTGCACGCGTTACAGCTGCGTGACTAGATTTCTGCTTTGAATGTTACTCCGTCATGGCCCGGTTCATGCGGGCCATCCACGTCTTACTTTCAGGCCGCATAGAAGAAGAAAGTCGTGGATGGCCCGGAAAAGCCGGGCCATGACGGAGTTCTTTCGAACCGCCCGCATCCTCGAACGACATACACCCCTCCCGCGCGCGGTATGGCGCTTGCGCGCAGACCGCGCCATACTCCCGGTTGTGAAGGCACATCCGGGGCTGGATGAGTCGCGCGCCGCCAATTTCGAGGCCCGGCGCGGCAGCAAGGGGTTTTGACGATGTTAGAAGAGTTTAAAAAATTCGCGCTGAAGGGCAATGTCGTCGATCTGGCGATCGGCGTGATTATCGGTGCGGCGTTCGGCAAAATCGTCGAGTCGCTGGTCGCCGACATCATTATGCCGATTTTCGGCGCCATCGGCGGTCTGGACTTTTCCAACTACTTCATTCGGCTTTCGAGCGCCGTGACGGCGACGTCGCTGGCGGACGCGAAGAAGCAGGGCGCGGTTCTCGCCTACGGCAACTTCATCACGATCGCGATCAATTTCATGATCATCGCGGCGGCGCTGTTCGTCGTGATCAAGCTGATCAATCGCGTGAAGAAGAAGGAAGAGGCAGCTCCGAGCGAGCCGCCGAAGCAGGAAGTGCTGCTGTCGGAAATCCGCGATTTGCTCGCCAAGAAGCCGTAAGGCTCTGCGTCATTGCGAGGAGCGGCGCAGCCGCGACGTGGCAATCCAGAACTCCAAGAGAAGAGCTGGATTGCTTCGTCACTGCTACGCAGTTCTTCGCAATGACGAAAAAATCGTTTCCTAAGCTTCTTTAATCACCAGGATTGATCGATGCCGCGCGTCTTTTGATAAGACGGCGCGGCATCGTCGTTTATGATGCGCGGAATGATATTTGGAGGAACGTGTGGCGAACGCAGCGCGCAGCGATAGCGGCGATAACCTTGTCCAGGCTTTAAGCGCACCGGCGCGGCTTGCACCGGAAAGCGGCATCGTCGAAGTGATGAATTACGGGCGCCGCAGTTGCCGTGCCGTGATGCCGCTGTGGGCCGGCGAAGGCGATTTACCGACGCCTGCGTTCATCCAGGAAGCAGCCGCCGAGGGCCTGCGCCGCGGCGAGACGTTCTACACTTGGCAGCGCGGAATTCCGGATTTGCGTCAAGCGCTCGCGGGTTATCACACGCGCCTCTACGGCAAGCCGTTCGAGCCGGAGAATTTCTACATCACGGGCTCCGGCATGCAGGCGATCCAGATCGTCCTCGCGATGGTCGCGCAGGACGGCGACGAAGTGCTGATCCCGACGCCGACCTGGCCGAACGCGGCAGCGGCGACCGGTGTTATCGGGGCGCGCGCGGTCGAGATTCCGATGACGTTCGGCAATGCAGGCTGGACTCTCGATTTCGAACGCATCGAGCAGGCGATCACGCCGAAGACGCGCGCACTGTTCCTCGTCTCGCCGTCGAACCCGACCGGCTGGACCGCGACGCTCGAGGATCTTCGCCACACGCTCGCGATGGCGCGGAAGCACGGTCTGTGGATCGTCGCGGACGAGACCTACGCGCGCTTCTGGTATGGCGAGGGCGAGCGCGCGCCGTCGTATCTCGACGTGATGGAGCCGGAAGACCGCGTTCTGTTCGTCAACACGTTCTCGAAGAACTGGGCGATGACGGGCTGGCGCATGGGCTGGATACTGGCGCATCCCTCACTCGGTCAGGTGATCGAGAATCTTATCCAGTACTCGACGTCCGGCGTTGCGCAGTTCATGCAGCGCGCCGGCGTTGCGGCGATCGAGCACGGCGAAGACTTCGTCGCGCAACAGATCGCGCGATCGCGCGAATCCCGCGACATCATCACGACAGCGCTTGGCGCGAGCCCGCGCGTGCGCTTCGGCGCGCCACAGGGCGCGTTCTATCTGTTCTTCTCGGTCGACGGCGTGAAAGACATGCGGCAGCTCGCCTTCCGTCTAATCGACGAGGGAGGCGTTGGCCTCGCGCCCGGCACAGCGTTCGGCGCCGGCGGCGACAACTATCTGCGCATCTGCTTTGCGCGGAACCCCGAGCATATCCGCCAAGCCGCGGCGAGCATCGTGAAGGTGCTGGAAAGCTGAACGCATGCCTCACCGGTGATCGAGGCACTTCCCGCCAGCGCCACAAAACGGCATAAGCCAGCGCGTGAGCCAGCCCGAACCAGCACCGACTGTTCCGCCCGCCAAAACCATCGATTGGTGGCGCGTCGGCGAGACCTTGGCACTCGGCTTCGGCGGCGGCATCGCGCTGGGGCTCACGGGTTTTCCGGCCGGATGGATGTCAGGCGCCATTCTGGCGGTTTCGGTCGCGGCTTTGGCCGGCCGGCAGGTTCAGATGCCGACCGCACTGACACGCGTGACCTTCGCGCTCACCGGCATCTCGATGGGCGCCACCGTGACGCCGGAAACGGTCGCCGGGATGGCGAACTGGCCGATCAGCCTGGTGATCCTGGCGGTCGCCGTGATCGCGCTGACGGCCGCAGTGGCGGTGTATCTGCGCATGGTGCATGGCTGGGAGCCAGGCTCCGCCCTGCTCGGTGCGTTTCCGGGCGCGATGGCGACGACGCTGATTCTTGCCGTACAATACAAGGCCGATGTGCGCGCCATCGCGATCGTGCAGACCGTGCGCGTCGTCGCGATCGCGGTGCTGCTGCCGACGGCGATCGCCGTGATGGGGCTGAGCGGATCGCCCGTCACGGTCGCGACGATCTCGCCACTTGATCGGCCTTTCGAACTGGCGATCTTGGTCGTCGTTTCGGTCGCGGCCGCTTATGTGACGCAGCTGCTCCGGTTTCCGGGCGGATTGATTTTCGGCTCGATGACGGCGTCCGCCATCCTGCACGGCACCGGATTGATCCATGTCTCGCTGCCGCGCTGGCTGACCATCGCGACCTTCATGATGCTCGGCTCGCTGGTCGGCACGCGCTTCGCCGGTACGAGCCTCGCAACACTGCGGCATCTCGCGAGCGCCGCGTTCGGCGCGCTGCTGGTAAGCGCGACCGTCGCTTTTGCGGCAGCATTCCTGGCGGCTTGGATCCTTGGCCGCGATGTCGGCACGTTGGTGATCGCTTATGCGCCCGGCGCGCTCGACGCGATGATGATCCTCGCGCTCGCGCTCAACCTTGAACCGGCTTTTGTCGGCGCGCACCATCTCGCGCGATTCCTGCTGGTGCTGCTGTCGATGCCGATCATCGTGAAACTGATGCAGCGGCTCCGGAAATCGGATACGCCGCCGGGCGATAGCCAATAGGCCCCCGTCATTGCGAGGAGCGGTGCCGGCGCGCAAAGCGCGCTGTGCGCGCGCGACGAAGCAATCCAGTTTTTACAGCTTGGCCTCTGGATTGCCACGTCGCGGCGGCGCTTCGCGCAGAGCCGCTCCTCGCAATGACGGGGGGCTAAGCGCGGCGTTTGCTACCTGATTTCGAAACGTTCGGCTCCGCATACATCGCGAGAATGTCCTGAATGTCGCGGCCCTTGGCGCTGCGCTGCGTGATCAGCGCGCGGCTGGTCACCGCGTGGAGATGCTGGTCCATCACGGCGATTGCGCGGGCCTCATCGCCGGCGACCAGTGCTTCGATGATCTCGCGATGTTCGCTGATCGCGCAGTCCGACGAATGCGGGCGCGCGTAGAGCGCCAAGATGAGGCCGCAGCGCAGGCCGAGCTCGGTGACGTAGCGCAGCAGCACCGGGCTGCCGGTCATCTCAGCAAGCAGCAGATGGAATTCGGTCGCGAGACGAATCGAACGCGGCTCCGATTGACCTTGCGTGCGCTCTTCCGCGACGACGTGTTCGTTCAGTTTGCGGACTTGGTCCTTGGTCAAATTGCCGACGAGGCGCGAGACGACGAGACGCTCCATCGCGAGGCGCGCCTCAAACGTGTCGTGCGCCTCCTCCCAGCTCGGCGTCGCGACCGCAGCGCCGCGATTCGGGCGAAGATCGACGAGGCCGTCCGCCGCGAGCTGGCTGAGCGCGCGGCGCACAATGGTGCGGCTCGCGCCGAACTTCTCGCCGATCGCGTCTTCGGGGAGTTTGGCGCCGGGCGCCAGCGCCTGTTCGATGATGGCCTGGCGCAGCGCACGATAGATCGCGGCCGCGCGGTCGCCAGGCCTTTCACTCATCGAAGTCTTTCGCTCATCGGGTGATTACTTGTTGAAGCGCGAGAGCGCGTCGGCCCAGCCTTTTTGCATCTCGGCAAAGGCTTTTTCGGACGCGGTCTTCATGTCGTTCCACGCCGTCTCGCCGGCCGCCTGCGCCTGCGCGGCGAGGCCCTTGGCGGCTTCGGACTGTGCCTGCAGCTGCGCGAGCGCCTTGGCATATTCTTCCTTGGCCTGGCCGCTCGCAGCTTCGAGCTTCGCCTGATAGTCCTTGATCTGGGCCTGCCAGACTTCCTGCTGCTGCTGAACCTGCTCGGCAAATCCTTTAACGGCCATGTCGTTCTCTCCCAAATTTGGTCTTACCAATGGCGGTAGCATCGCGCGGTCGGCGCGGCCGCGCAAGTGGAGCCCTCAGTGGAGCTTCACATGCGGCTCGGTGCGCCGCGTGATCAGCCGCGCGAGCGTATCGAGCGACACCTTCCAGAAGCCGTGCAGCGCAAGCTGATGCATCTTGTAGAGCGATTTGTATGTCAGCCGTGCGAAGAGGCCTTCGATCCATAAGCTGCGCCCGGCGAGTCCGCCCATCAGATTGCCGACCGTCGAATATTCGCCAAGTGAGACGAGGGAACCGAAATCGCGGTAGCGCCAGACTTTGAGCGCTTCGCCGGCGAGCACGCGGCGAATCTGTCCGACCATGTGCGACGCCTGCTGATGCGCGGCCTGCGCGCGCGGCGGCACGAGCTTGCCGGGTTGATCCCATGTGCAGGCGGCGCAATCGCCGATCGCAAAAATGTTCGGATCGCGCGTCGACTGCAGCGTCGGCGTGACCACCAGTTGGTTGGCGCGATTGTTTTCGAGCCCGCCGATGTCGCGCAGAAAGTCCGGCGCTTTGACGCCCGCCGCCCAGACGACGAGCTCGGCCGGGATCAGCACATCGCCGTCGAGTTTCACGCCGTCCGCCGTGACGGCGGTGACGCGCGCGCCGGTGAAAATCTTGACGCCGAGCTTCTCGAGCAGCTTCGCGGCCGCGACGGAGAGACGCTCGGGAAGCGCCGGCAGAATGCGCGGCGCGGCGTCGATGAGGTTGATCTTCACGTCGCGCTCGACGTCGATGCGATCGAGGCCATACATCACGAGCTGACGCGTCGTGTAGTGGAGTTCGGCGGCGAGTTCGGTGCCGGTCGCGCCCGCGCCGATGATTGCGACGTTGAGTTGGCCGGGGCGCAAAGGGTGATCCTGCGCGTGCGCGCGGATCGCCGCGTTGACGAGACGGCGATGGAAACGATCCGCCTGTGTGGGCGTATCGAGCGAGACCGCGTGCTCGCTCACGCCGGGCGTCGCGAAATCGTTGCTCATACTGCCGATCGCGATGATCAGCGTGTCGTAGGGAACGCGGCGCGGCGCGGTGACTTCGTGGCCTTCGTCGTCGACATAAGCGGCGAGCAATATCTCGCGCGTCTCGCGGTCGAGGCCGATCATCTCACCGACGCGGTAATGGAAATGATGCCAGTGCGCTTGCGCGAGATAGTCGAGTTCGTGGTCACCGAGATCCATCGTGCCGGCGGCGACTTGATGCAGCAGCGGCTTCCAAAGATGCGCCCGCATACGATCGACGAGCGTGATATCGGCGCGGCCGCGCTTGCCGAATTTGTCGCCAAGGCGCGTCGCGAGTTCGAGCCCTCCGGCTCCGCCACCGACGATGACGACGCGATGTTTGGTGTCGGCCATTTTCGGCACGCCTCGCGAGCCCAGCCTCGCTTCCGCGAGCGATTAAATCACTTCATCGCTGCGGCGACAATCAACCGCAGATTTCGACGCGCTCGGAGACCTTCATCTCCCACCGGCACGAATACGGCAGGTCCGCGATGCAGATGGTGACGCGCGGGTTCGGGCTGTTGCATTCACAGTCCTTGTCGCCGACGGTCCATTTCGGCGCGCGATAGCCGCCGTTGGTCGTGATGGTTTCGCACAGGCGTTTCGCCATCGCGATGACGTCGTCCTTCGCCTTCTGGCACGCTTGCGGCTGCGACATGCCGGACGTCGTGTCGCCGACGCCGCGCAGCATCTGGTTGGCTACGTCCGGACCCGGCTTCCAGCCTTCACGCTGTTCGCTGCGGCAGGTGAGCAGGATATCGCGGGCGCGCTGCGCGTAAGCGCCGTTCGGGTACGACACGAGATACGTTTGGAAGCCCTGGCGCGTCTTCGCCTCGAACGCCTGATCCCACAGCTTCTGTTCGTTCTCGGTGATCTGCGGCTGTGGCGGCGGCGTCGGCGCGGCGACGACCGGCGGCGGGGCCGGCGCAGGCGTGGGTACCGCCGTCTGGCGATTGCCGCCTAACGTGAACAGCGCGATCGCGCCGCCGATCAACACCAGAAGCAACACGGCAGCGATCGCGATAATCGCGGTCTTCGACGAACTCTGCGGCGGCGGCGTGGGTGCTTTCGGCGCTTGGCGCAGCGGCGCTTCGAATGTCGCCGGCGTCTCGCCCGAGAGCTGCTCGCGGACCGCATGCATCAGGAAGTCCCAACGCGGGTCTTCGCGGTCACCGGCCCAGCCGACGAGATCGGCGGCTTGAATCATCGTGAAGCCGAATGGCGGATCGACGTTGTCGATCTTCACCGGCAGCAAGATGCCGCGGTTCTTGCCGAAGTTGGCTTCTTCCTTGACCCAGATCGCGCTGACGGATGCGTTCGACCACACCGCGATGACGAGGCGCGCGGCGTCGAGTTCGCTGCGGATGGCGCGATCCCATTCGCTGCCAGCCTTGATGCCGTGGTCCCACCACACGCTGAAGCCTTCGGCGCGCAGCGTCTCGACGAGGCGGATCACACGCCCCGCGTCTTCTTTTTTATAGGAGATGAAAATGTCGGCCATGGAGGGTCTATCGTGGAGACAGCGCGCCCTCCCTTACCATACTTTTTGCGGCCGAAGTATTATACGGCTCAAGACAATATGCGCTGGTCATCCCGGCTGTAGGCGCGGCGCGCAGAGCGCGAAGCGCCGGAAGGCCGGGATCCATATTCCGTGCACTATCGATAGAACGGTGACTATGGATCCCGGGCTCGCAGCGGCGCGAAAGAGCGCCGCGCGCCCCGGGATGACCAACTCTCTACTGTGCCCGAAACCTAGTTCTTAAGGCGATATCCCGTGCGAAATATCCACCAGATGATGGCGAGGCAGGCCACCATGAAGCCCACGGTCGCGCCGGCGCTCATCTGAATCGAGACGTCGGCGGTGCCGAAGAACGTCCAGCGGAAGCCGTTGACCAGATAGACGACGGGGTTGAACAGGCTGACGGTCTGCCAAAACGGCGGCAGCACTTTGAGCGGATAGAACGTGCCGCCCAAGAAGGTCAGAGGCGTGATCACCAGCAGCGGAATCACCTGCAGCTTCTCGAAGCTGTCGGCCCAAATGCCGATGACGAAGCCGAACAGGCTGAACGTCACGGATGTCAGCACGAGGAACGCGAGCATCCAGATCGGGTGTTCGATGCGCAACGAGACGAAGAAGAACGACGTCGCAAGCACGAGGAGACCGAGGATGATCGATTTCGTCGCGGCCGCGCCGACATAACCCGCGACGACCTCGAACGGAGACACCGGCGCCGAGAGGATTTCGTAGATCGTGCCGGAGAAGCGTGGAAAGTAGATGCCGAACGAGGCGTTCGAAACGCTCTGCGTCAGCAGCATCAGCATGATGAGGCCAGGCACGATGAACGCGCCATACGGCACGCCTTCGATCTCGTTGAATGTCATCGCGGCGCCGAAGACGACGAAGTAGAGCGACGTCGAAATCACAGGCGAAGCAATGCTGCCGAGCACGGTGCGCTTCCAACGCGCCATTTCGAAATTGTAGATCGAAGCGACGGCGTACAAATTCATCGGCCGTTCCCCACCAGGCCGACGAAGATATCTTCGAGCGACGATTGTTTCGTCTGCAGATCGCGGAAGCGGATGCCGGATTCCGCGAGGTCATGCAGCAGCGCCGTGATGCCGGTGCGCTCGCCTTTCGTGTCGTATTCGTACAGCAACTCTTCGCCGCTTTCGCCGAGCGTGAGATTGTGCGCGGAGAGCGACGGCGGCAACGCGTCGAGCTTCTTCTGCAGCTGCAGCGTCAACTGCTTCTTGCCCAGCTTGCGCATCAGCGAGGCTTTTTCCTCGACGAGAATCAATTCGCCCTTGTTGATGACGCCGACCGTGTCGGCGAGGTTCTCGGCTTCTTCGATGTAGTGCGTCGTCAAAATGATCGTCACGCCGGATTGGCGCAGGCGCTCGACGAGACCCCACATATCGCTGCGGAGCACGACGTCGACACCTGCGGTCGGCTCATCGAGAAAAAGAATCTGCGGCTCGTGCGAGAGCGCTTTCGCGATCATCACGCGGCGCTTCATGCCGCCCGACAGCGTGATGATCTGGCTGTCCTTCTTGTCCCACAGAGACAGGTCTTTCAGCACCTGCTCGATGTGTTTCGGATTCGCAGGTTTGCCGAACAAGCCGCGGCTGAACGACACCGTGTTCCACACGGTCTCGAACGCGTCGGTGGTGAGTTCCTGCGGAACGAGACCGATGAGATTTCGCGTCGCGCGATAATCACGACGAATGTCATGGCCGGCGACTTTGATGTCGCCGCCGCTCGGATTGACGATACCGCAAACAATGCTGATGAGCGTCGTCTTGCCGGCGCCATTCGGGCCGAGCAATGCGAAGATCTCACCGCGTTTGATGTCGAGCGAAACGTTCTTCAGTGCCTGGAAGCCGGAAGCATACGACTTCGACAGGCTCTTGATCGAAATGATGGGTTCCATCGGGGAGCACGCCTTGTGGGTGCGCCTCATATAGACGGAATTCCCCCGAATGCTACCCTGTGCGCACCGGATGTTCTATGCGCAACGCGCAGAGAACTCCGTTACGTCTTAACTGAAGTAGCCCGGATGGAGCGGCGGCGAAGCCGCGCGCGAAATCCGGGGCAAGAGTTAGCGGCTCTGCCCGCCCTGGATTGTGCTCGGGCGCGCTTCGCGCCGCCTCGCTTCATCCAGGCTACAAGCAGAAGAAAGTAAGACGTGGATGGCCCGCATGAAGCGGGCCATGACGGCTGAGGGTGTGGAGCTCGAGAGAAACTAAGCGCCTTCGCAGCCGAGCTTTTTCAAGAGATCCTCGACCCATTTGCGATCGACTTTGCCGGCGCGCGTCTCGGCGAGCGTGACCTCTTCCGACTCGAACTTGGCTTTCGTCGCGCGATAAACCTCTTCGGTCTGCTCATACGGCACGCACATCAGACCGTCATCATCGCCGATGATGAGATCGCCCGGATTGATCACCATGCCGTCGAGAGCGATCGGCACGTTGATTTCGCCCGGACCGTCCTTGTACGGACCGCGATGCGTGATGCCGGCCGCATAGACCGGAAACTCGCTCGCGCGCAGCGCGCCCGAATCGCGAATCGCGCCGTTGATGACGAAGCCGCCGAAGCCAGCGTGCTCGGCGTAGCTCGACATCAGCTCGCCGATGATCGCGTTGGTGAGATCGCCGCCCGCATCGACGACGATGATATCGCCGGGCTCGGCGCGATTGAGCGCCGCGTGGACCATGAGATTATCGCCGGGGCGGCACTTCACGGTGAAGGCCGGACCGCACATCACGCCGCCGGCGTGCATCGGCAGCAGACGCGGGCCGCCGGCCGTCATGCGGAACATGCAATCGCTGATGTTGGCGACCGGGAGGGTGCGGAACTTCGCCACCGTTTCGGCGCTCACACGGCGCTCGCATTTGAGAATCTTGAACCCGATGGCCATGATCGCCCTCCCGTCAATTTTGTTGTGCCGAGGATGTGCGATGCCGCTCCGGTCATCGTCAAGCCCGCCTCAAAAACTGTGGCCGATTAGACACGTCACATTTGCAAAGAGGAATCCAAACCAAGGGTTAACCACTGCTTAACCAGCGAGGCGCGACCCTGGCGCCAAGTTCAAAGCGCTTCGAGAGGTTTCTGTGGCAGCTCCCCTACGCAATCAGCAGGCCTTCGACGAGATCATCGGCCAGCTCTACTCGGCAGGTACGGCGAATGTCGCCGACGTCTTGGCATCGGCTTCCGATATCCAGAAGGCGCGCCTTGCTCTTTTCTGTTACGAGCGCGCGCATATGCGGGCGATCGGTCTCGCGGTCGCGGCGACATGCGATCCGGCCGCGTTGATCGAAGCTGGCGGCAAACTCGGCGAAGCGATTTACGCGCAAGCGCGCACCGGCACGGCGCCGATCCCAGCTCCGGCACGCCGCAGCATCACGCTCGCAACGCCGACGCCATCGATGCCGGTGATCGTCGACGAAGATCCGGATCCGGAATTCTACGCCGAAGCCGGCTGAGGCATCGCCTTCAAGCCTTCGACGCTCGGCGTCGGCAATGCGCCCATGCCGACGCAATCCAGCGACGCGATGTTGAGTTTTCCATCGCGGATGTTAAGGCGCACGCGCCCACTCTGCTCGTGATACAGATCCGGATGCGCGGTTAGGAACGCGCGGCTCTCACTCTCCGGCCGATCGGCAAATCCATCGATGAAGTGATGACCGTTGCGTTCCACGTGACGGAGGCCGAGCAGATTCACCAGAGCGAGGTCCTGCTGCACCGACGTGCCGGCATGCACGGTGAGATCTTCGGCCGACATGAAATAATGTTCGTGCCCCTCGGCCGCGTTCCACTGCGCGCAGCGGATGCGGTTGATGGTCGACTTGTAGAAGCCCTTGCAGACTTTCGACGAGATCCCCGCATAGCCCAGCGCTTTCGCGCGCACGAAGGTGTCGATCTCGCCATCCGACTCGTCGATGATGACAGCTTTCGCGGCGGCGAAAGGCGCGACGCTCGCTTCGAGCGCGGTCTGCCGCTTGATCGGCTGTTCGACGAACAGGGTCGCTGCGGCGAGCTGTTTCAGCTTCGGCTCATTCTCGATCGCGCGCCATAACGTGAGCGCCGCCTCGGCATTCTCGTATTGCTCGTTGCCGTCGATGGTGACGCGATAATCCGGCACGCGCGCGATGACGGACGCGATGCGGCAAAGCCGATCGATGTCGGCTTCAAGATCGCCGCCGACTTTGAGTTTGAAATAACGATGGCCGTAGGCCGCGATGACTTCCTCGAGCGTCTCCGGCAAGCCGTCGTCGACGCGCTCACCCGCTTTCTGATCGCTCGCGACCAGCGGATCGAGCAAGCCCACGGTGTGGCGCGCCTCGATGACATTCGCGGGCTTAAGCGTTTTGAGGAATGCCGCAAAATCGAAGCCCGCGAGATCCGGCGCGACGGCGTGCGGCGCCATGCCGGGAACATTTTGCTGCATCGCGCGGTAAAAGCTGATGCCTTCGAGGCGGCAGATCGCATCGATGATGCAACGATCGATCAGCGCCGGGCCGTAGCTCGCGACGAGAGGCAGCAGGCCGCGCTTGGCGCAGGCTTCGATCTGCCCGTTGTAGAGATCGGCGTAGTGGCCGAACGGCGTATTCGCTCCGGCAGCGAGATACGCGTCCTGCGCGATGAGCACGGCGGTGCGCATCTGATCGGCGGCTTGCTGGTCGGAGAGCGCCGGGTTCTTGTCGAACCAGCGACTGGCGATCGATTCCGACGTGTAGCCCCAGCCTTCCCGGCCGTCCTGCGTCGCGATGCGCGCGCGCATGATGATCTGCGTGCCATGCGTCACCGTCGTGTTGCCGAAACGGAACGGCAAGCGCAGGCGGAAGGTCCGCTCGTACGGTTCGATCGCGAGAACGCGAATGCGCGGCGCTTCCGTCATGCGGTTCCCTCGATGATGCCTTGGATATAGCCAATCGCGCGCGCCGCGCTGCCGGCGCCGTCCGGCACATAGTCGAACGGCTCCATCGCGATCCAACCGTTGTAGTTCTGCGTGCGCAGCTCGCGGAAGAACGGCGCGAATTTCACATCGCCCTGCCCGGGACCACGGCGATTGCGGTCGTTGACTTGGATATGCGCGATGAGTCCCGTCGGCAGCCATTCGGCTGCGAGCTGTTCGAGCGACTGCTTCTCGTGCGCCGTGATCGCGCTCGCGTCCATCATCGTGCGCAGCGCCGGGTTATCGGCGGCGCGGACGATCTCGGCCGCTTCCGCGATGGTGTTGACGAAGTTCGCGTCCGGCGGCGCCAGCGGCTCAATGCAGTAAATGACGTTGGCGCGCGCCGCGTGTTCGCCCGCCAGCGTCCAAGCTTCGACCGCGCGCTCACGCGCTGCGTCCGCATTCTTGTCCGGCAGACGGCGCTGGAACGGCGAGCCGTGCACCAGATATTCGCCGCCGAGTTCGGCGCAGAGATCGACGAGACGCTTCATCACGTCACGCGTCGTCTTCATCGTTCCGGCTTCGTCGCTGGTGATCGACAGACCATCCGGTTTGACGAGCAGCCAGTGCAGCCCCGAGCAGCGGAGACCCGCGTCGCTCATGGCTTTACGCGCGACTTCGATTTCCGGTTTCTTCAAGCGATGCGGCTCGGTGCCGAGCGTGAAGGGCGCGATTTCGAGGCCCGCATAGCCGAGCTTGGCAGCGAGGTCGCATTGCTCGGCGAACGAGCGGCCGCCCGAAATGACTTCGTTGCAGAGCGACAGCTTCACGAGATCACGCCGCGACTGGAAGCTTGCGCGGCAGCAGCGACACCGCCAGCAGGATCACGAGTGCGGCCGCCGAGAGAATGCGGAACAGCACGTCGAAGCCCCAATTCTCGTAGACGAAGGCGATGAGCGGCAGCGCCGCCGCGAGCGAGGTGAAGCTCACGACATAACGGACGCCGTAAACGCGCGCGCGCGCCTCGCCGCTCGCGACCTTGCCGATCATGTAGTCGTTGATCGGGATCTGACCGAAGGCGCCGAGCATGAAGCCGAGCGCCGCCGCGAAGGCGAGCCCGTCCTTCAAGCCCGGCATCAGGAAGAAGAAGATCAACTGCATGGTCGCAACGACCATGAAGACCGGGCGCGGGCCAACGACGTCCAGGAATTTTCCGACGACGAGTTGCGCCATCGACGCGACCGCGAAGACGACGAACGCGAACGCACCGATCATCGTCGCGATATCGGCATTGCCGGGAAAGCCGAGCGACTCCAGCCACGCCGAGAAGGATGCCGCCACACCGCGTAGGCGCTCGTCGAAAATCTTCGGCAGCGAGAAGGTCGTCGCCTGGAAGATGATACTCGATACGGCCGTCGTGCAGAAAACGATGATCGAGATGCGCAGCAGCAGCGCTTTCAAGTCCGCCGACATCGGCGGCCCGGCGACCGGCGCGGCGGCGGGCTTGCGATCCGCGACGATGTCCTGCCAACGCGAGACCGTGTAGAAAATTCCGATGACGATCGAGATCGCGCCCGGGATGAAGAATGCGCTGCGCCACCCGGCATTGTCGATGAGATAGCCGGTGAGCAGCGCGGCGCTGGCGACGCCGAGATTACCCCACACACCGTTCACGGCGAGGCGCATGCCGGTGTTCTTCCACTTCGCCGTCACCATCGCGAGACCGACCGGATGATAGATCGCGGCGAGCACGCCGACGACGAAAAGGCCGATGCCGATCTGCAGCGGCGTCTGCGCAAAACCGGTCGCGATCGACGCGATACCGATGCCGACGAAGAACACCGCCATCATGCCGTCGCGGCTCCATTTATCGGCGAGCCAACCGGCCGGATACGAGAAGAGACCGAAGGCGAAAAAGCCCGGCGTCGCGTAAGCGAGCAGTTGGCCGTAGGAGAGGTTCCACTCCTTCACGAGCGCGAGCGCCGCGACGGTCGCGAAGATCAGCGTGAACATGTGATCGAGGAAGTGGCCGATATTCAGGTAGAGGAAGTGCAGGCGATCGCGATTCATGGGAAGGCTCCGGCCCGCTACCTTTATTCGAGGTCCCGGCGGTTGTCCAAGTCTGCGCCCAAGTCCGCATCCAAGTCCGCGGCACGGCGGAAAACCAGGCTGAAATTGTCGGCCGGCATGGCGACGCGGTCGACCAATGTGAGGCCATCCGCGTTGGCGGCCGCCTCGACATCGCGCCAATCGTAGAGGCCCCAGCCGGGGTTACGCAGGCGCAGCGACGTATCGAAGCCGATGTTGCTGTCGGCGGTTTCCGCGCCATCGAGGTAAGGGCCGTAGAGATAGAGCACGCCGCCTTGCGTCAGCGTGCGCGCGGCACCGCGCATCAGACCGCCGAGCGCGGCGCGCGGCGCGACCTGCAGCATGTTGATGGCAAGGATGGCGTCCGCCACGGTCACGGGCCAATCGGCCGCCGTGACGTCGATCTGCAGCGGCGTTCGCAGGTTCGGCACGCTTGTGGCTTGGCGATGCGCCTCGATGCTGGCGAGCGCGGCGGCATCCGGATCGCTCGGCTGCCACGCGAGCTGCGGGAATGCGGCGGCGAAGAACGCAGCGTGTTCGCCGGAGCCGGCGGCGAGTTCGAGCACCGTGCCGGTTTCCGGTAAGTGCCGTTTGAGGACGGCGAGGATCGGCTCGCGATTGCGCACCGTCGCGGGCGAGTGCAATGCGCCGGCCGCATCGCCACCAGCGAACCAATGGGAACGCTCAGCCACGTTTCACGTTGCGGCCGCGCTCCGGCACGCCCGTCTCTTCGTGGCAGATGCGCGCAAGCTCGGCGACGCCGTCGCGAATTTGCTCGACGCTCGGCAATGCGAAACAGAGCCGCATGTGGCTCTTCGCGCTATCGGGATTGCACGACCATTCGGGACCCGGATTGAACGCAAGACCCTGCGCGAGTGCGGTTTGCGTGAATTTGCGCACGTCGACATGGTCCGGCAATTTCAGCCACAGGAAGATGCCGCCCTTCGGCACAAACAATTCCGCCGCCGTGCCGAACTCCTGCGCGAGCGCATCGACGAGAACGTCGAGCTTCTCCTTCAGCGCATCGGTTAGATCGGTGACGTGCTCGTCGAATTTATCGGTGACGTACTCGGAGACGACCATCTGCTCAAGCGCGCCGGAGCCCGCATCGGTCTTGATCGAGAGGATGCGGCTGAGCACGCTCCAATCCGCGACGATGTAGCCGATGCGCAGCGCGGGCGCGAGCGATTTGGAGAACGATCCGATGTGGATCACGTGCGAAGGATCGAGCGAATAGATCGCGGGCGGGCGCTCATGCGTCCAGACGAGATCGGCGTAGCACTCGTCCTCGTAAATCGGCACGCCATATTTCTTGGCGACGCCGATGAGTTGCCGCCGCCGTTCGAGGCTCATGATCGAGCCGGTCGGGTTCTGCACTGTCGGGATCGTGTAGATGTATTTCGGCTTGATGTTCTTCGTCTTGAGGTTCGCGAGAATCCGATCGAGCTCATCGATCTTGATGCCGCCCTCGTCGAGCGGCGCGCCGACGACTTGGACACCGAGCTTCTGGACCTTCGTGATGGCGCCGCCATAGGTGAATTCTTCGAGGATCACGGTGTCGCCCGGATCGAGCATCACGTTGTTGACGAGATCCATCGCCTGCAGCGAGCCGGAGGTCAGCATGATGTCGGCCGCCGTCGTCGTGATGCCGCTGCGGCGCTTGAGTTTCTCGGCGACAAAGGCGCGCAGCGGCTCGTAACCCTGCGGCGCCTGACCGAGATTGTACATGCCGAGCAGATGGCCCTTCTCGCGCAGCACTTTCTCGGCGCAGGCGGCGAGCTCTTCGGCGGGAACTTGGGTCGGATCGTTGTGGCCCCAGACGAAATTGTGCTTCGGCAATCCGGCAAACCGCGCGGCCGGTTCGGGCAGCCCGCGGCGAAATGCATTCGGAAATGCGAAGGTGGTCGCGTCGGTCATTTCTGATTGTTCCTCCCTCGCCGTCTCTGTCACTTGCCGGGCCGCGACGCAAGACCGCGCTGCGCAACGCGGCTATGGCCGGAGTGGCAGCGATTTCTCGTTTATCCTATCACATGCGGGTTTTGCGGCCGCCGGGCGCGCCGGTATGATGGCGCAGAGGACTATTTTATGGACGCAAAGCGCGAACGCTGGAACGCCGTGCGCGGCCTGTTCGACGATCTCGTCGACCGGCCGCCGCCGGAGCGCGAACAGATTCTCGCGCGCTCGACGCTTGCGCCCGATATCGTCGAAGAGACGCGGCAGCTTCTGGTCGCTGCGGATGCGACCGGCGATTTCATGGAGGCGAAAGCCGTCGAGGCGAAGCCCGAATACTCGTCGCTGAAGCCGGGCGAGCGCGTCGGCGCATTTCGGATCGAAGAGTTGATCGGACGTGGCGGACAGGGCGAGGTCTATCGCGCGTCGCGCGCCGACGGCGCCTTCGATCAAACGGTCGCGCTGAAACTCCTGCGGCCCGAAGCCGCGCAGCATTTCGAGCGCTTCAAGACCGAGCGGCAGATTCTCGCCGGGCTCGAACATCCCGGCATCGCACGCCTGATCGACGGCGGCATCGCGCCGGATGGGCGGCCTTATGCCGCGATGGAGTATGTCGAAGGCGTCGACATCGCGACCTACTGCGCCGAGAACAATCTCGATCTCGCGGCACGGCTGAAGCTGTTCGCCGATGTTTGCGCGGCGGTCGCGCACGCGCATCGCAACTTGATCGTCCATCGCGATCTCAAGCCCGGCAACATCCTGGTGACGCGCGACGGACAGGTGAAGCTGCTCGATTTCGGCATCGCGCGCTTCATCAAGGAAACCGATCAAGGCGCGATGACGGAAGCGATCGTCACGCCGGACTACACGGCGCCGGAGCAGCTCGAAGGCCGCTTGCCGACGACGGCGACGGATGTCTACGCACTCGGCGCCAATCTGTTCGAAGTGCTGGTCGGCAAACCGCCGTGGCGGATCGACGGATCGCCGTTCCCGGCCGCGTTGCGCATCCTGCAGGACGAGCCACCGCGCGCAAGCCAAGAAGCCGCGAAAGTTTCGTCTCCGCCGATCGCGCCGACACTGCTCACCGGTGACATCGATGCCATCATCGCGAAGACGATGCGGCGCGAACCGGCGCTGCGCTACGAGGGCGCGAGCGCACTCGCGGAGGATATCGGCCGGCATCTTGCGTTGCGGCCGGTCGAAGCGCGCGCCGGCGATACGTGGTACCGCGTCCGCCGCTTTCTACGCAGGCGGCGCGGAGCGCTTGCGGCAGTGGCGCTGGTGCTTCTCGTCGCGGTGGGTGGGCTCACGGCTTACACCTGGCAATCCTACCGCACGGCCATCGCGAGCGAGCGCGCCAAGGCGGAGACAGCACGCGCCGAAGCGGTGCGCGACTACGTGATGCTGTCGTTCCGTGCGGCGGGCGGAGCAGGACGTCCGGGTCTTGCCACAGCAAAGCAGGTGCTCGATTCGGCTGCGAGCGAACTCGTGCGCGAGGCCGACGCAGGCACGGCGCGGCCGGAGTTGTTCCGCGTCATCGGCGAACTCTATGCCGAGATCGACGATTTCGCGGCGGCAGCGCCGCTACTCGAGCGCTACATCAAACTTGCGCCGCCGAGCGAGACGGTGGCGATCGCGCAAGCTAAGCAATCGCTCGCGGTGATCGCGGTGCGCCGCGGTCAGCTCGACGCCGCGCGGCGTTATCTCACCGAGGCGCGCGCCGAATGGATGAAGGAGCCGCAGCGGTTCGCGCGCGAGATCGGGGAAGCCGACGCGATCGAAGCATCGCTTCTGCGGCAAAACGGAAAGCGCGAGGACGGCATCGCGCTGTTACGGTCTTCGACGGAGGCTGCGCGAAAACTGCTCGGCGAAGACAGCGAGATCCTAGCCATTCGCTACAATAATCTCGGCGTCCACTACATCGAAAGCGGACAAGCCGCCGAAGCCGACGCGGCATTCAACGAGGCGTGGCGGCTGTTGGAGAAACAAGGCCGTATGCGTTCCGGAACCGCGATCGCGGTCATGTCGCATCGCGCGGCGGCGCAGCTCCGCGCCGGTAACGTGCCCGCAGCCGAGGCGATGTGGCGCGAAGCCGTCGAGCTTCGCCGCACGCTTTACGGACCCTCGATGGCGCTTGCGAGCCTGCAACTCAACTACGGTCGCCTGCTGATCGTGCTGGAGAAGCCCGACGAGGCCCTGAAGGTGTTCGACGAGGCGCTGCCGGCCGCGATCACGTTCGGCGGGCCGGCAAGCCAGATCGCGATCATTCTGCGGCAGAGCCGTGCGGTCACGCTGCTGATGCGGGACCGCATCGACGACGCAACGGCGGAGAACAACGAAGCGCTGATCCAGGCGCGCGGTACTTACGGAGAACGGCACCTCTATACGGCGCTCGGCATCGTGACGCGCTGCGCGATTAATCTGCGGCGCGGCGATCTCGATGCGGCACGCGCCGACGCGGATACGGCTGAATCGATTCTGAAGGAGCTCGGCCCGAGCGCTCAGGTTCATCTCGACGAAGTCGCGAAACTGCGCGCCGTGATCGCAGGTGCCGCGCAACAGAAGGAGCGGCCGTGACGGCTAATCGTTTTCCTGCAGTTCCTTGAACAACCAGGCCTTCGCCTGCAACCAATCGCGGCGCACCGTGCGATCGCTGATGCCGAGAATTTTCGCGGTCTCCTCCTCGCTGTAGCCGGCGAAGAAACGGCATTCGACGACGCGCGCAATGCGCGGGTCCATCTCGGCAAGACGCTCGAGTGCGTCGTTGATGCGGACGACTTCCGGATCGTCGACCTCGGCCGCGTCGAGCGCCTCGTCGATCGGGACCGCTTTGACGCCCTCGCCTCGCTTGAGCGACAAACGCGCGCGCGCCGCATCGACGAGAACGTGGCGCATCGCGGTCGCCGCCGAGGCAAGGAAATGCTCCTTGCTTGTCCAGCCGCCGCTCGCGCGCAGCTTCATGTAGCTTTCGTTGATGAGCGCGGTCGTCTGCAATGTCGACGGACGGCCGGCGCGCATACGCTCGCGATGAGCAATCTTGCGCAAGCCGTCGTAAAGGCTGCGCGTCAAAGCATCGAGGCTTAGTTTTGGATCGGTCTCGGTCATGCGACGTAGCTTAAGAGGTCCGCGCCGCTCTGACTACTAGTCCGGATTGCTGGTGAGCTTTTCGATCATCGGCCCGCAATAGAGAACGAGCAGCGTCAACGGGACGCAGATCGCAAGCGTGCGCCATGCGCCGAGCCCACTCGCGATGCCGAGCGCTGCGGCGATCCACACTGTCGCGGCCGTAGTCAGGCCTTCGACCGAGCGCGCTTTTGCGTCACGCAGAATAACGCCGGCGCCGATGAAGCTGATGCCGGCCATAACACCTTGAATGACGCCCTGCACGACGCGGCTGAGCGCATCGGCATTGTCGGCCAGGTTAGAGTGTTGAATTCCCGCGACCGCGACGGCCGCGCTACCGAGGCTGACGAGCCCCAGCGTGCGCATGCCGATCGGCTTGCTGGCGAGATCGCGGTTGAGCCCGATCAGCATCCCGGCGCCGGTGGCGGCGCCGAGGCGGAGTGCGATATCGTCGAACGCGAGATCCACGTGCGGATCTTATTTGCGCTTGCGCGAGACGCGCGTCATCGTCTTGCGCTTCGCAGCGGCGCGCCGCATCGGTTTTGCCATTCGCGTTGCCTTGCGTGCAGTGGTCTTGCGCGCCGTCGTCTTGCGGCCTGTTGCGCCGCGCGCCTTGGACGCCTTCTTCTTCGTCTTGCGCTTCGGCTTCGTTGCGGTCAGCGATGCGATGCCTTTGCGTGCGGTCTTCAGCTGACTCGAGATCGCTTTTTCGAGCGTGTTGCGCATGCTGTACAGCGCATCGAGCGACATCGTTGCGAATTTCGGTGCCTTCATTTCCGTCTTCTCCTGCGTTTGGCGTCACGCGCTTTTACGGGTGACAATTCGGCCGCGTGGACTTAGGCCGTCAGCAGCCCCTATGCCCATACCAATCGCTGAGAAAAGGATTCGTTCCCGTGCGGGGAATGGAGAAGATGAGTTTGCGTCAGCCGAACGGGCGCATGTGCAGCAGCATCAGCACGCCGGCAATCACCGCGCAGCCGATAACGGCGTAAGCGCCTTCGCGCAAAGAGCCGAGCGCGTGCGAGAACGTGCGATGCGCTTCGGTTTGCGGCGGCGGCGCAGGCTCGCGCTTTTTCTTCGGCGTTTTCGTGCTGCTCTGCTTTGCCATGGCCCCTCCGTCGGGCGCACGCTAGCAGTGGCTGGTTACGATAATCTTCACGCGTCGCCGGGCGCGGATTTCTTGGCTTCGCGCAGGCCGTGGCCGAGCCCGACACGCTCATCGAACACGAAGCATTCGCCGCGCCAGCGGCTTTCGCTTTCCGGCACGACTTCGAGATATTTTAGGATGCCGCCCTTGAGCTGATAGACCTCGTCGAAGCCGCGCGCGAGCAGATACGCACTCGCCTTCTCGCAGCGAATGCCTCCGGTGCAAAACATCGCGATCTTGCGATGGTGCGAGGGATCGAGCTGCTCGGCGGCATAGTCGCGAAAATCGCTGAAGTGTTCGAGCTTCGGATCGGTCGCGCCGACGAAGGTACCCATCTCGACCTCGAAGGCATTGCGCACATCGATGACGCACACATCGTTCGCCGCGATGAGATCGTTCCAGGCTTCGGGCGCGACATCGATGCCGCGCAACGCGAGCGGATCGACCGACGGTTCGCCGAGTGTCACGATCTCCTTTTTCAGACGCACCTTGAGGCGGCGGAATGGCATTTCTTGCGCGGTCGAGAATTTCACCTCGGCGCCGGCGAAGCGAGCGCCGAGCAGTGTTTCGAGTTTGCCGAGAACGCCCTTCAGCGCGGCGTCTTCACCCGCGAGAGTGCCGTTGATGCCTTCCGGCGCCAGCAGCAGCGTGCCCTTGATGCCGCGTTCCGCGCAGGCAGCACGGATCGGCTCCCGCAATTCGCGGAAATCCGGCAGCGGCGCAAAGCGATAAAGGGCAACGACGGACAGCATGGCGGCGCTTTACCACGCCGCCATGCGTTAAGGAAACTAGTTCCCGCCGAGCTTGGTGCCCGCCAATTGCTCGGTCATTTTCGCGATCGCCGTGTGGTCCTGGCCGGGTTCCAGCATCGCGGCGGCGCTTGCCCACATTTCGCGGCAGAGCGCCGCGAACGGCGTCGGCGTTGCGGTATCGCGGCCGACTTCGAGCGCGATCGACAGGTCCTTGACCATGAGATCGAGCGCGAAGCCGCTATCGAACTTCCGCGACAACACGAACTGCTTGAGCTTCTTCTGCGTCGCGTTGTTCATACCGGTCGAGGCGTTGAGCACGTCGGTCATGATCTGCGTATCGAGACCGAATTTCTGACCGATCGCGAGAGCTTCGACGGCGATCAAGAATCCACCGCCGGAGCAGAGGTTGTTGAGTGCCTTCATGGCCTGCCCGGCACCGACATCGCCGACGCGGTGGATCGTCGTACTCATCGCGTTGAGCACCGGTGTCGCGCGATCGAGCGCTTTGGCATCTCCGCCCGCCATGATCGCGAGTTCGCCGGTGATCGCGCGCGAAACGCCGCCGGAGACCGGCGCATCGATCATATCGATGCCGTCGCCCTTGAGCGATTTTGCGAGGTCGCGCGTGACCGCCGGAGCGCCGGACGTCATGTCGATGACGAGCGCGCCGGTCGGAAGTTGCTCGCGCACGCTGCCGATCACGTCGGTGACGAATTTGCTGGTCGGCAAAATCGTGATGATGACGTCGGCGTCCGCGACGGCGTCGGCCGCGCTGTTCGCGGCTTTGCCGCCGACCTCTTTGGCGAATTTCGCGGCGCGGCCGGCGACTGCGTCAGCCACCGTCACGTCGAAGCCGGCGCCGACGAGGCGCGCGGCCATCGGCCAGCCCATGTTGCCGATGCCGATGAAGGCTACTCGCTTCGTGCTCATGCTTTGGCCGGCTTTCCGGAGACGGCGCCTTCATTCACGAGCACTTCATGCGCCGCCTTGAAAGCATCGAGGCCGGCCGGAATGCCGCAGTAAACGGTCGCGTGCAGCAGCACTTCCTTGATCTCGTCGACCGTGACGCCGTTGGCGAGCGCGCCCTTGGTGTGCAGCTTGATCTCAGGAGCGCGGTTGAGCGCGGTGAGCATCGCGAGGTTCAGGAGGCTGCGCGTCTTGCGGTCAAGGCCCGGGCGGCCCCACGCATAACCCCAGCACCACTCGGTGGTGATTTCCTGGAACGCCATCATGAAGTCGTCCGCCTTGGCGATGCCGGCGTCGACATACTCGGCGCCGAGCACATCGCGGCGGATCTTCAGGCCCTTATCGAACATTTCGGTTTTTGCCATTCGGCTTTCCTCCTTGTGGTTGCGCTCCGGATTCGCAGATTGCGCCGCGACTCGCAAACGCGGCGCGCGCATGGCTCGACGGCGGCGTTCTCGCGGGCGCGCGATCGGTTGCTAAGTGGCTCTAGCGGCGAGATTTTTGGCCGATATCGGCGGCCGAAATAAACGGCCCGCGCCCCTTGTTGTAGGGGCGCTTTTGACTATAGTGCGCGCCGCACGGAGAGATGGCCGAGTGGCTTAAGGCGCTCGCTTGGAAAGCGTGTATACGGGAAACCGTATCGAGGGTTCGAATCCCTCTCTCTCCGCCATGTCTTGGTCGCTGTCTTTCTCCGCTCATTCATGCGCGACTTCAGATGCCGCTGCTATCGGCGGGTCAGCGACGACGCCTCAATTCTCCCGATGGATCAAAAGACGTTCACGCCCTTTCGCTGGACGTGGCGCGGCGCAGGTCGCGATAGCGACGAGGGCGAGAACCGAAGTTCTCGCCCTCTGCGGTTGCTTGCCAGCTCATCTCAGACGAAGAGAAAATCGCTGGCCGTTGGTACGGCGCCGTTGTCGAAGTGCGCGATCAGCGACACGTTGACGTAATTTACGTGGCCGTTGACGATCTGATAGCTCTCGACTTTGTAGAGATTGTCGGTGTCGTAGTCGTAAAGCATTTTGTCTTGCGACAAGTTTTGATACTCGTCGTAGCGAGACGAGTTATAGGTCGCCAGAATGCCGTCGGTGCCGAATGCCGCCGCCGTCATGCCCTCGACGACAATTTTGTCCTTGCCGTGCTCGAAGTCGACGATGCGATCTGCTCCTTGGCCGACCACGAACGTGTCGTAGCCGCCGGGCGCAGCGCTTAACGGGTTTGCATTGAAATCGCCGCGGAGCACGTCGTCACCGGCACCGCCGATGATGATATCGTTGCCGATGCCACCCGTCAGATAGTCGCCACCGCCACCGCCATCGAGCGTCATTCCGGCGTCGTTGCCGTTGATGAAATCGCCGAACTTCGAGCCGACGACGCGTTCTACGTTAATCAGGACGTCGCCGTCGGCATCTCCGAAGAAACCCATCGGGCCGCTGGTGCGGTGCATATCGACCATCACGAAGGTTGACGACGCCGTGTAATCGACGGTGTCGAAACCACGATTGCCATCGATGAAGTCGGCGCCGGCGCTGCCGTATATTTTGTCGTCGCCGCCAAGAGCATTGATCGTGTCGGCGGACGAGGTGCCCCGAAGGACATCGTTGCCTTCGGTCGGTACGCTGACAAGGTCGGGAAGCGGACCTTTGGGCAACAAAACTTTGTTGGTAAGAACCGCTTGGCTGTAATCAATCGTAGAGGTGTTGAGCGTGGTATCGTCGGCGTAGGTCGTTTTGGATGCTAGTGCTCGCATAACTTTTCTCCCGTGTTGATCGATCACTGCGATCGGTCTGTGGGTTTAGTATGCGAACGGGGTATTGCCGGCTGTGACGGCCATCACAGATTGGCGGGTTTTCGCGATCATCCTATTCGTGCGTTTGTGGTGTAGCCTGCGCAGGTAGCCGTTTCGCATGCGCGGCGATGTTTGAATGTCGCTCGACAACAGCGAGCTTGGCTGCAACACTGTCGTCAATAAAAAAAACTGGAGGAAAAAATGAACTTCAATCGTCGTATCTTGATGGTTCCCGCGCTTGCCGCGGCACTGCTCAGCGTCGTCCCGGCTTATGCCGGTCCGGATGAAGACGCGATTGCGAAAAATCTCGAAGCCTTCCGCGTCGCGCAGGTCGCCAACAATGGCGAGGCGCTCGCTTCGCTCAGCGCACCAGAACTCAGCTACAGCCACTCCAGTGGTTCGATCGACACTCGAGAGAGCTTGGCGACAGGCACCAAGAACGCGAACTACAAATGGGCTTCGCTCGAATACAAAAATCCCACGATCCGTATCGTGGGCCCTACCGCCATCGTGCGCTTCAACTTTGTCGGCGAGCAGGAATTCACGGCTGATGGCAAGAAGGTCCCTCAGAACCTCCACATCTTGATGAACTGGCAAAAGCAGGGCGCGGACTGGAAGTTGTTGTCCCGCGCGGCAACTAAACTTTGATCACACCAAAGCTGTCGGTTGAATCGGCGGAGTAGGCGTTGGGCTGAACGTTTTCAGCACAACGCCTCACTCTTATTCGTGAGCGTTGCCCAAAAAAATTTCCACGCTGTTCTCCGATGAAGCGAACTGCAGCAGGGAGCCGCAAAAGCTAATGAATGCACGCCCACTTCACTTTGTCGTCGCACTCGCGCTCCTGTTCGCCGCGACGCCGGCTTCAGCGCAGACAACGAAATGGCCGGACCGGCCCGTCAAACTGGTCGTGCCCGTCGGCGCCGGCGGCGCGGCCGACACCTTGGCGCGCAACCTATCGAATGGCTTCGCGCAATTCGCCAACGGACAGCCACTTGTTATCGAGAATCGGCCAGGTGCCGGCGGCACACTCGCCGCGACGGGCGTCGCGCGCGAACAGCCTGACGGCTACGTGCTCCTGCTCGCCGAGATCGGTGCCAATGCTGCAGCCAACGCTTTGCAGTCGAAGCTGAGCTACGACGTTCAGACCGCCTTCACGCCGATCATCCATGTCGCCAATCTGCCGACTGTCGTGCTGATGCGGCCTGATCTCCCTTACAAATCGCTCGGGGAGTTGATTGCCGCGGCGAAACAACAGCCCGGCAAATTCAACTACGCTTCTGCAGGCATCGGCAATTGGACGCATTTGTTTATGGCCTACCTGAACGGACAGGCGGGCGTTCAGATGATCAACATTCCGTATCGCTCCGGTGCGGAAATGACGACATCGCTTTTGCGAGGCGAGGCGGACGTTGCAGCGGTCTCGGTGTCCACGAGCATCGCTTTCATCCGCGAAGGCAAGGTGCGCGCAGTGGCCGGCTTTCCCGCTAAGCAGATTCCCGAACTCGCGGAAACACCACCGGCTTCTCAAGCCGTCCCGGGATTCTCGATCGATTTGTGGCACGGCATTGTAGCGCCCGCCGGGATGGATCCCGCGTTGGTCAGCCAGATCAACGGCATCTTCAACAAGGTGATCGGGACACCCGCTGTGGCCAAGGCGATCTCACAGGCGCAAGCCGCCGAGATCGTAGGCGGTTCTCCCAAACAGTTCGACGACCTGCTCAAGGCTGAGCAGAAGCGCTGGCCGGAGTTGATCAAATCCGCCGGCATCAAGGTCGATTGACCGGCGTCAGCGTTAAACGGGCGAAATCAGAATCGAGAACGCGCGGCGAGCTGACGGAAAATCCAATAGCAGGGCAAGCAAGCGACCAGCATCGCTGCGCCGAGGAAGAAGCCGGCGGCGGCTGTGCCGAGGCGGGACGACACAACGCCCGCCACGATGGGCGCTATCACGCAGATCGCGTAGAACAGCGTGAAGAAAACGCCCATGCCGACTGCGCGAACCTCCGCCGTAAGAACGCGCGCCGGCAGGCTCATGATCGAGCCCGCGGAGAGCCCGCCGAAAAGACCGAGCGCAACAAAGGCCGGGATAGTCGCTGTCGTTAGCGCTGCGACCACCAACGCAATCGCAAACAACACAAAGCCGACAAGCATGACTTCGACGTGCTTGCCGGTGCGATCGGCGACGTAACCGCCAAGCGGTACGGAGAGGGTCACGAGCCAGAGCACGAGGCTGGTCGCCGAACCCGCGCTGGCGAGACTCCATCCGCGTTCGACCAGCATCGGCGTGCCGAAGCTGAAGACCATGCCGATAGCAGCGTTGAACAAGCCCCAGATCACGCCGGCGGCGATGATGGCTTGCAGAACCGATCCGGCCGGCCATCGCGAACGCGCGCTCGCGGCTTGGCCTTCGGCGGGTGCGCGATAGAGGATCGCGAGAAGCGCAAAGCCGATGATGCAGAGCGATGCCGCAAGCAGGACCGCGGCCGAGATGCCGTATGCTGCTGTTACAGCCGGGACGACCAGCAAACACAGTGCGATGCCGGCCGGCCACGAATTGACGAAGATTGCCATCGCGGTCGCTATCTCTTTGCCGGCGAACCAGTCCGTGACCATCTTGGACATCAGGACGTTGAGCAGAACGCCGCCGGCACCGGCGCAGAGGCGCCCGGCAACTTGCCATCCCCAGCTCGGGGCCGACGCCATGATGAGGCCGCCGACGGTCATGAGCACGAGGCCGAACAGGACGACGCGTTTGTCGCCGAAGCGGCGGCCGATCTCGCCTCCCGGCAGCGCAAAAGCTAAGCCGGGCGCGAGATATAAGCTGATCAGGAGCCCGATCTCGCCGAGCCCCACTTTGTACTCGGCCATGAGCGCCGGCGACATCGACGCCACCGACTGAAACTGAAACGCCATGCTGAGGCGCACGACGAACAACAGAAGCAGCACGCCCCAACGGTTGCTCACGACACCCCCCGTCTGCGATTGACCGACAGCTTCAGCATAGTCGAAGCAGACCGCGGGGGGTCGAATAAAACCAATCCACCCTCTTACGGTTTGTGGCTTTCGTGCCTATCTAAACGCATCGCCGGCCAAGATCTTGGGCGTCGGCGACTGAGAGACGCGACCGCGCTCCCGCCTTAAGGCAGTGGAGCAATCGATGTCCGGATACGTCCGATCCCCTCTCAAAGCCTCCCAATCCGAAAGCCCGACGGCGCTTCGCGCCATGGCCGCCAATATGCTCTCGATGGCGAAGGCCATCGGCGACGAACCGACCGCGCTGCGGCTACGGGCCATCGCGCAGCGTCATCTGCGCGACGCCGCCGCGAACGATGACACCGTGGACGGCGCCATCGTTGAAGGAGCCGCTCGATGACACGCTCATTCCTCGCGGCCTACGCGCCACTCTTCGTCTCGCAACTTATCGCCATCACGGCTTTCGCCATCGTGATCGCCGTAACCCTCACACCCTTCGCCGGCCGCCAGGCCGTCGTGGTGACCTCGCGCTAACGCAAAAAACAAGGATCGACATGCCTCAAGGTACAGTGAAGTTTTTCAACGCAGCCAAGGGTTTTGGCTTCATCCGCCCCGACGACGGCAGTGCCGATGTGTTTGTGCATATGACGGCTGTCGAGCGCGCCGGAATGCGCGGACTCGCGGAAGGACAGAAGCTGGAGTTCGAGGTCGTCGCCGACAAGCGGACCGGCAAAGCGCAAGCAGACAACATCCAGGCTACTTGAAGCGCCCGCATCAATGTCGAGAGGTCATATGAAAAAAGGGGTCGCCCCGATGCCGTCTCGCGCTGAAGCGAAGAACGAAGCGACGTCGCGCGCAGCGCGGCAGCTTATCGACAGCGAGACAGCCGCTCGCCTCGCCAAAACGAACCGCCTACGGGCGGCGCGGCTGGCACAAGAAGCGCCAGAAGGCGTGGAGCCGCAAAAGCAGAAGCAAGGCTAAAGCGCGCGCTTCTGCATTGTGAAGAATTGGGTGAGACCTCGCTTTAACAAGCGAGGTCTCGCCAAATTTGTGAGTGCTTAGAGAACCTTGAGGTTCTCGGCACTTTCCTTGCCACGATTGCTCATCACGTCGAAAGACACCTTGGCGCCCTCGTTGACGGTGCTCAATCCTGCGCGTTCGACGGCCGAAATGTGCAAAAACACATCCTTTCCACCGCTATCGGATTGGATGAAGCCGTAGCCCTTCGTCGCATTGAACCATTTCACTGTACCGGTCGCCAATTTTAACTCCTGTGCGCGATTGCACGCGCACTGTTCAGGTCACAGCGCTATTAGCAAGCGGAAATTGAACGCATATGCCAGAAACGCTGCAGAATCGGCCAAATTGGAACTTATTTGGCCTGGGCAACCATTGTACCGGCTTGCCCTGCCTGCCGAATGACAGTCCCTATCCGTAAAGCTTCACTCAAATTCGCGGCACAGCCGGTCGGCGAGCGCCCGGCAACGGCGGGCCAGATCGCCCCAAGATTTGCGTTCCCAGTCCGATTTCGCCTCTTTGGCGAAGCGTTCGTAGCGAACGGCTTCGGCTTCGAGATCGATACATTCCTTTGCTTCGGTCTGTTGTGCCACGGCGTTGGGTCCGAAAGTCCGCGCCTCGGGTCTCAGTAGAAAAACGCGATGTAAGCAGCGCTGCTCACCAGCGTGATGGAAATGAGCCAAGCCATAAGGGCCCCCGTTGCGAGATGTGTTAGCGCTCTAAATCTTTGCGGCGTCCCGAGTTCCATCTCGCCGCTTTCTCCTGCATCACGAAAGTGCGGGCGCTGAAGTTGGCGCGTTGCCGCCGCGATAAGCATCGGGCATCGTTGACGCATGAGGTGTCTCGCGTGAGCGCGCCGATCCGATTGATCGAAGTTTCCAAAACTTTTACCGGGCAGCGCGCGCCGGCGATCGACCGCGTCAATCTCGAGGTCGCGCCGAACAGTTTCGTCGCGCTGGTCGGCGGTTCGGGATCGGGTAAGACGACGCTGCTCAAATGCATCAATCGTCTCGTCGAGCCGGACGCGGGCCGTGTCGAGATCGAGGGCCGGCCGGCGAGCGATGGCGCGGCCTGGGCTCTGCGGCGGCGCATCGGCTACGCGTTTCAGAATGTCGGTTTGTTTCCGCATCTGACGGTCGGCGAGAACATCGCGATCACACCGCGATTGCTGGGGTGGGAGCAGACCGAGATCGCGGCGCGCGTCAGCGAATTGCTCGCGCTGGTCAACCTACCGGCAGACTATGCGCGGCGAAGCCCCGACGCCTTATCGGGCGGTGAGCGTCAACGCGTCGGCGTCGCGCGCGCGATTGCGGCGCGTCCGAGCATCGTCCTCATGGACGAGCCGTTCGGCGCGCTCGATCCGATCACGCGAGAGGCGCTTGGCGAGGCCTATCGCGCGCTGCACGACAAGCTGGGCCTCACCACCGTGATGGTGACGCACGATGTGCAGGAGGCGGTTCTGCTTGCGGACCGCATCGTGGTCATTCGCAAAGGCCGCATCGTTGCGGACGACACGCCGCGTACATTGCTGGCCGGCCATCCTGATGCTGAGGTCGCAACATTGATGGCGGCGCCGCGCAGGCAGGCCGAGCGCGTACAGGCTCTCATCGATCGGGAGCGGCCGTGAACTCCGAATTCGCCAATGCGTGGGCGCTTTTGCCGAACTATCTCAGCGCTCATGTCGCGCTGAGCGCGGCGGCGCTCGGCATCGGCATTGCGATCAGTCTGCCGCTCGCCGTGCTGGCGGCGCGCTCGGAGAGAGTGCGCTGGGTGGCGTTGGCAATTGCGAGCTTGATCCAGACGATACCGAGCCTCGCGCTGCTTGCGCTGTTCTATCCGGTCCTGCTCGCGCTCTCGGCGCTGACCCTGAAAGCATTTGGGTTGGCTATTCCAGCTTTGGGTTTTGTGCCGTCGCTGCTCGCGCTGACGCTGTATTCGATGCTGCCGATTTTGCGCAACGCCGTTGCGGGGCTGACAGGGCTCGATCCCGCGGTGATCGAAGCGGCCAACGGCGTCGGCATGACACCATCGCAGCGCCTGTGGCAGATCGAGGCGCCGCTCGCCGCGCCGGTCGCGATGGCCGGGATCCGCACGGCTGCGGTGTTGACGATCGGCACCGCGACGCTGTCGACGCCCGTCGGCCAGACGAGCCTCGGCAATTACATCTTCGCCGGACTGCAGACCGAGAACTGGGTCTACGTTCTGTTCGGCTGCGGCGCGGCAGCCGTGCTCGCGCTCGTTACGGACCAGCTGTTGGGGCTGATCGAGACCGGGCTCGCGAAACGCAGCCGCGTTCGCATCGTCGCCGGCGCTCTCGGGCTCGCGATCGGCACTGTTGCGGCGCTGGTGCCGATGTTCGCCTCGTCGTCGGCGCGCTATGTCATCGGCGCGAAGAATTTCTCCGAGCAGTTCATCCTTGCCGAACTCATGGCGGCGCGGCTGAAGGCACAGGGCTCCGCCGTCGAGCAGAAAACGGGGCTTGGCTCGGCCGTGATCTTCCGCGCGCTGGCGGCCGGAGATCTCGACGTCTACGTCGACTATTCGGGGACGCTGTGGACGAACGTGCTCGGTCGCATCGATACGCCGCCACGCGAAGAACTGACTGCCGAACTCGGTCGCGAGCTGAAGCGCCGTTACGGCGTCGAGATGCTCGGCGCGCTCGGGTTCGAGAACGCCTACGTGCTTGCGATGAAAGCCGATAGAGCGAAATCGCTCGGCATTACCGACATCGCTGCGCTCGTGCCGACAGCATCGCGGCTGACACTCGGCGCCGATCTCGAATTCCTGTCGCGCCCCGAATGGGCGGCGCTTCGGCGGGCTTACGGCCTGCAATTCAAAGCGGAGAATTCGTTCAATCCGACATTCATGTACCGCGCGCTGCAGGGCGGACAGGCCGATGTCATCTCGGCCTTCTCCAGCGACGGGCGCATCGCGGCGGATTCTCTCACAGTGCTGGGAGACCCCCGGCGCGCCATACCGCCCTACGACGCCGTGATCTTGATCTCGCCGCGCCGGGCTAATGATGCGACGTTGATCGCGGCGCTGAAGCCGCTGGTCGGCGCGATTTCGGTCGATGCGATGCGGAAAGCCAATCTCATGGTCGATCGCGATACCGACAAACTCAGTCCTGCGGCGGCTGCTGCGACGCTGCTCCCGCGATAGCCGTCACAGCAGCGTGCTGTCGCGCTTGATGAGATAAATCGCGACGAGCGCGTCGTCGTCCTCGGTCACGGCAACGCGATGATGGACGGCCGAAACCTGATGACGCTCATCGCTGCCGGCGAGCGACACCCATTCGCCGACGCGCGGCAACACGGCGAACCAGCCGTCGAGCGATGTCTGGGCATCTCCGACGAATATCTTGCAATGCGTTCTCACCTTCGCCTCCGTGCGGCTGCCCCGTGAAGGCAACAGCACGGGAGCGAATTGGTTCGGTACGCGCTGCGTAACGGAACGGTAAACGACTGCTCGCGCGTGGGAAAAAGCAAATTGGCGTCGCGTTTCGGTCTCGTTATTGCATTATGGTCGGCGCATGCGGCAAGACGACGAGAACGGCCCGATCGAAGCCCAAGCGCTTGCGCTGCTCGATACGCTATGGGCGGACGGATTCATCGAGGGGCGGCCCTACCCGGCCGCGATGGTCGCCACAATCGTTGCGGCGCTTGAGCGAATGCGTCGTGCACCTGATCCAAGCGAAGTTGCAGAGACTGCTCCGGCAATCGCAGCGCCGATGGATCCTGCGGAGATCGTGCGAATGTTCGCTACGATCCCATTCAGATGATGCCGATTTTAGAAAAATTGCCCCTCGCCAGTTTAGGCCGTGACGAGGGGCAAGTTGATTTTGCTTCTAAGTACCCACGGGGTGGGCGTAGCAAGCTAACCGCACATTGGAAATCGTCGCATCACCCGTTCGGGGGATATCGCGCGATCAGGATACATCTGCTCGCTTGTGCATGTCGTTCTCCATCTCGTCATGTTCTTCCGGTACAACAAGCCGCGCGGTTTCGTGACGTATCAGCGTGCGATAGAAGCCGTTGACCGACGCAAGTTGCTGATGCGGGCCGTCTTGAATGATCCGTCCGCTGTCGAGCACGAGGACGCGGTCGAAGGCGCGTAATGTCGACAGGCGGTGCGCGATCGCGATAACGGTTCGGCCTTTGGTCAAGCGCTCGATCGCGGTGCGGATGGCGGCTTCCGACTGAACATCGAGTGCAGACGTTGCCTCGTCGAGCAGCAGGATCGGCGCATCCTTCAAGAACGCGCGCGCAATCGCGATGCGTTGACGCTGACCGCCGGATAATTTCGCGCCACGGTCACCGACGATCGTGTCGAAGCCTTCCGGCAGCTCGTTGATGAAGTCGAGACACTGCGCGGCGGCGGCGGCCTCGTACACGTCTTCGTCCGTCGAGGCGCGCGAGCCGTAGCGGATGTTCTCGCGGATGCTTCGCTGGAACAGCGAGATGTCCTGCGGCACCACCGCAAAGGCTTTGTGCAAGCTTTCGCGTTCGATGCGGGAGACATCCTGGCCGTTGATGAGGACGCCGCCCGACTTCGGATCGTAGAAGCGCTGGAGCAACGCGAAAAGCGTCGACTTGCCCGCGCCGGAATGACCGGCGAGCGCGACGCGCTCTTCCGACTCGATCTTCAGATTGAAATTCTCGAGCACTGGCGCGCCGCCCGGATAGGCAAAGCCGACATCGCGAAATTCAATGCGCGCCGCCATCGGCACTAGCGGCTTGGCTGCCGGATGGTCCGGCATCTGATGCGGCTCGAGCAGCGTGGAGAGCGCTTCAGACAAACGGGCGATGTGTTGCGTTGCATCGACCAATGCGACGGCGAGATCGCGCGTCGCGCTCAACACCGAAATGCCGAGCGTGCAGATCAGCACGACGTCACCGACCGAAATCGACCCGGCCTGCCAAAGATGCAGCGACCAATAGAGGAGACCGATCGTGAAGGTGACCGTGATGATCGCGTGGATCAGGCGGACGATCTCGAGGTAACGCAAGCTGCGGCCGCGCGCGAGCAGCTCGCGCCCAATCACGGACGCGAAACGGCGATGCTCGCGTGTGATGCCGCCGAAGGCGCGGACCGTAGACATATTGCCGATGACGTCGACCATCTCGCCGTCGACGCGCGCGGCCTTGTCGGCAAAATCGTGGTGCAGATGGCCGCCCGCCGCCGCGAGTTTGATCATCGCGAAGATCAGCACGATGCCGATACCTGCCAACACCAGCGCGACCGGCACGCTGACAGTGCCGACCAGCACGATCGCGCCGACAGTCGCTGCGCATGGCGGCAGCACATTCCACATGAACATATTCTCGATGGCGAATGTCGCATTCGCCGTCGACGTTACGCGGCTGCTGAGTGTGCCCGGTAAACGATCCGAGAAATATGCCGGCGCGTGGCCGGTGAGATGCCGGAAGAGATCACGCCGCACATCGCCCGTGACATTGACGAACGCGTAGCTCGCGATCCAAGTCGCGATGCGCCACAAAAAATTGTCGGCCGCGATGAGGCCGACAAGAATGCCGAATGCGATCCAAATCGCGTTGTTTTTCGCAAGCGCATCTATGAGAAGTTTGACGCCGTACTGTGTTGAGACGGAACACGTCACCGCGCCTAGGACTACAAACAGAATTGCGAGGTGCGAGACGCGGCGATTGCGCACGTAGTGCAGCAGAAAAGGAATCGGACGTCCTGCAAACCGGACAAGATCCATACGGTGGAGCTCCACTTAATTTCGGCGGCCCGACACCGCGCTCGGATCAAACGTTCTTCGCGACTGCCGCAAAACGTCGCGACAATGTGATGGTTCCTGCGTGGCAGCTTTACGCTGAGTGCAACTCTCGAGTCTCCGGCATGAATGCCCAAATCGCGAGCAGTCCGAATACGCCGATGCCCGCCATGCCGATAAATGTCAGCGGATTGCCGATGTGATCGGCAGAATATCCGGCGAGCACGCCACTCAACGATGCGCCGATGCCGACCGCAGTGCCGACAACGCCTTGCGCAAGATTGAATCGCCCGGTGCCGCGCGTCACGTCGGCGATGATGAGCGGCGTCAGCACGCCGAAGATTGCAGCGGAAACCGCGTCGAAAATCTGAATGGCGATAACGAGTATCGGATCAGACACCAGCGCGAGGAGCAGCCCGCGAATGGGAAGCGCGAGAAAACCGACCAGCAGCAACGGCTTGCGTCCGATCGCTTGCGCTTGGCGGCCGACCCATGGCGAAAACGCCGCGACGACGAGCTGCGGAAGTACGATACACGCTGCGATCAGCGCAGGCGCCCAATCCGGCAGGCGCCGCGTCATCGACGTCGCGACGAGCGGCAGCATGCTGGCATTCGCGAGCTGAAACAGCGCGATACAAACGGCGAGAATGATGAGCGGCTTGTTGCGCAGCATTACATCGACGCCCGCGCGAAAACCTTGATCCTGCGGCGGAGTGGACCCGCCATGCGCCGCGATGGGATTGATTTCGTGACTGCGAATGAAGGACAGCGCGATCAGCGCCGGAATTGCGAGCAATGCCGTGACGAAAAGCACCGAGCCGCTCGACACATAGTAGCCGAGCGCCCCCATCACGGCGGCCGACAGCCCGTTTCCGATCGCGGCGAAGCGCGCGTTGCGGCCGAGACGCTCGCCGGCCCGCGCATGCCCGACGAGGCCGAGACTAATCGCCGCAAGCGCGGGCCCAAGGATGCAGCTTCCCGCCGCGTGAATGACACGCGCGATGACGACGATGAAGAAGACTGGAGAGAGTGCGATGAGCAGAGCGGCGAAACATATGCTGACGACACCGCCGGCGGCCGCCGCACGCTCATTCCGTACCCAATCGACGAGCGCACCGCCGGGAATTTGAAAGAGCAATCCGGCAATTGCGCCGATTGTCAGAATCCAACCAATGTCGGTTTGCGTCCACTTCTGCGTCGTCAGATAGACAACGATGAACGGACCGAAGCCGGTTTGGATATCCGCGACCGAAAAGACAAACCAATCGAGCCCGCGTTGGCTCTGCGATGGCGGGCTTGGCGATGCCGTTTCGCGTGCTGCTATGTCCGTGCGCTCCGCAATCGCCACACTCGCCCCTAGTCTCGCTTCTCAGCTTCCGGCGCTGGACGAGCGCGAGCGCCGAGAATGACGATCGGTTTTCCCGGTTTGTATTCAGGCGCTTCTCGCACCTGTGCCTTGGTCAGCTCGACGCTGATCGGCTCGATGTTTCCGACGCTGAAACGCAACAAACTCCACTCGACGGCGATCTGCCGGCTGCCGACACCAAGGAAACCGCCGAAATCGATCACGGCGGAACGCACTTGGCCGGCTTGATCGACGATGACATCGACGACGCGCCCCATGCTTTCGCCCGCGACGCTGCGCACTTCGCTGCCGAGCACTGCTTTGACGACGGCTGGCGGTATCGGATCTGTGCGCGGCACTTCAGGCGGAGTTGTCGGCGTTGTCGCCGTCGTCGCAGGTGCGTTCTCGTCGCTCGGATTTTGTGCAGTTGCCGTGTTCGTCATCGTAGCGCCGCTGAAGAGCGCGACAACAAGCATCATTGCGATGTGCGGGGTGCGAGAAGCGCCCAAAATCATCTCGTTTCTCCGTAGTGCAGGCCGCACGCTCCCGGTTGGTAAGCGTGCTTCGGCGCGATGGTTCCGATCAATTTCACCAACGATGCTGCGATGCGGAACTTTGTTAGCCCCGCGCCGTTCGTGTACGAACGCAGGAGGGTGTTTCAATGAAAATCGCGCAGATCGCGCCTTTGATGGAAAGCGTACCGCCGCGACTCTACGGTGGTACTGAGCGTATCGTTTCCTATCTCACCGAAGAACTTGTGCGACAGGGACATGACGTGACGCTCTTTGCGAGCGGAGACTCGATCACATCAGCGAATTTGGTCAGCTGTGCGGCGCGTGCGCTGCGTCTGGAGCCAGGAGTTCGCGATCCGATCTCCTACTACATGTTGATGCTCGATCGTGTGCGCGAACAGGCCGAAGATTTCGACATCCTTCACTTCCACATTGATCAATTTCACTTTCCGCTTTTCCATCACACGCCGCACGTCACGGTGACGACGCTACATGGTCGGCAGGATCTGCCGGATCTTGTGCCGCTGTACGTCGGTTTCAACCGTATGCCATTGGTGTCGATTTCGCAGCATCAACGCAAACCGATCCCGCACGCGAATTATGTCGAGACTGTGCAGCACGGTCTGCCGGCCGACATGCTGAAGCCGTCGTTCGATCCCGCAGGCGGATATTTGGCATTCGTTGGACGTATATCTCCGGAAAAGCGACCGGATCGTGCGATCGAGATCGCGCGCCGCGCCGGCATTCCGCTGAAAATCGCCGCGAAGGTCGACCGCGTCGACCGAAAATACTTCGAAACGACGATCGAGCCATTGCTCGACGGGCCTGGTGTCGAATTCATCGGCGAGATCAACGAGCAGCAGAAATCGAAATTCCTCAACGAAGCGGCTGCTCTACTCTTCCCGATCGATTGGCCGGAGCCATTCGGCCTTGTGATGATCGAGGCGATGGCCTGCGGCACGCCGGTCGTCGCAATGCGCTGCGCATCGGTGCCGGAAATTCTTGAGGACGGCGTCACCGGCATGATCGTCGACACGATGGACGAAGCCGTCGCGGCGGTGCCGAAGGCGCTCGCGCTCGATCGCCGCGTCATCCGCAAGCGTTTCGAAGAGCGCTTCACGGCGGCGCGTATGGCAAAGGACTATGTCAGTCTTTACAAGCGCATGCTTGCAGAAGCCGGGCAGAGCGAGAAGCCGAGCTATAAAAAACACATGTCGGCGACGAATGGGGTTAGGCTCGCAACTTCATAACGCAACGAATCATCGAGGCGTGAATGAAGCAAGAAGCTACGACTCCGACGCTGGTCGAACAAAATCTCGAAACTCCGTTCTACATTCCGGCGGATGGCTCCTCGACGCGCCCCCGCCGGACTTTGAAGAGCGGGGAGACATTTGTCGTATTCGACAGCCATGGTGACATCGGCGCCGTTCCGGGCGGCCCGGACGGCGTTTTTCACAACGGCACGCGTTTTCTTTCGCGCTTCGATCTCTCCATCAACGGGGAGCAGCCGTTGGTGCTCGGATCGAATGTGCGCGACGACAACACGATCCTGAATGTCGATCTAACCAATCCGGACATGTTCGCCGGCGAACGGTTGTTGCTGCAGAAGGACACGCTGCACATCCGCCGCACCATTTTTCTTCGCGAAGGCTTGGTTTATGCGCGCTTCAGCGTGCGGAACTACGCGAGCGCGCCGACGCGCTGCGAGTTGAGTTTCGACTACAGCAGCGACTTTGCCGATATTTTCGAAGTTCGCGGCATGCGGCGCAAGCGGCGCGGCCGCGTGGTCGCTAAGCGGGCCGACGATCAGACTGTGATTCTCAATTATCTCGGCCTCGATCATGCGCCGCGCAAAACGTCGATCGCGTTCGATCCGGCGCCGAACACGATCACGCAGACCCGCGCGGTCTACAGCTTCAATGTAGATCCGGAAGAGCGGCGTGTCATCTTCGTCGTGATTGCCTGCATCGAGGACAAAGCGCCGGAGCAACCATCGTTCTTGGGCGGGCTCCGTTCGACGCTCCGCGAGTCCAATGCGCTCGCGCGTGAGCGCACGACGATCGAGACATCGAACGAGATGCTCAACAAGGTGTTGTCGCGGTCGATCGCCGATCTCGACATGCTGATGACGCCGACGCCGCAAGGGCCCTACCCTTACGCCGGCATCCCTTGGTATTCGACGACATTCGGCCGCGACGGAATCATCACGGCGATCGCGATGCTGTGGTTCGATCCTTCGATCGCGCGCGGTGTGCTCAATCGCTTGGCCGCATTCCAAGCGACGCGAAACGATCCGGCTGCCGACGCACAACCTGGCAAGATCCTGCACGAGATGCGCGCCGGCGAAATGGCCGCCCTCAACGAGATCCCGTTCGGTCTTTATTACGGCAGCGTCGATTCGACGCCGCTATTCGTCATGCTCGTGGGCCTCTATGCCGAGCGGACCGGCGACATGGAGACGGTGCGCCGCTTGTGGCCGCATGTTCGCGCGGGCCTCGCTTGGATCGACACTTATGGCGATATCGATGGCGACGGCCTGATCGAATACGCGCGCGCGACCGAGGAAGGTCTCGCCAATCAAGGCTGGAAGGATTCGCAAGATTCGATCTTTCACGCCGACGGCAGCATGGCGAAGGGGCCGATCGCGCTTTCCGAAGTTCAAGGTTATGTTGTCGAGGCCAAGCGCCTCGCGGCGAAATGCGCCAAGTTGCTCGGCGACGCGGAGTTTGCCGCGAAGCTGAGCGCCGAGGCGCACGCGACCGCCGAGACGGTCGAAGCGAAATTCTGGTGCGAGGATATTCAGAGCTATGCCATTGCGATCGACGGCGCGAAGGCGCAATGCAAGGTGCGCAGCTCCAACGCGGGGCATCTTCTGTTCTGCGGTCTCGCGCGTCCGGATCGCGCGGCAGTGATTGCGAAAGATTTTCTCTCGCCGCGCTTCTTCAGCGGTTGGGGCATTCGCACGATCCCGGTCGGCGAAGCGCTTTACAATCCGATGTCGTATCACAACGGCTCGGTCTGGCCGCACGACAACGCGCTGATCGCGCTCGGTCTCGCGCGTTATGGCTTCTCGCATCTGCTCGAACCGGTGTTCCGCGGCATGTTCGACGCGGCCGCTTACATGGACCTGCAGCGCCTGCCGGAATTGTTCTGCGGCTTCCGCCGCGTGCCGAAGCAGGGGCCGACGCTCTACCCGGTCGCTTGCTCGCCGCAAGCATGGGCAGCGGCGACACCGCTGGCACTGTTTCAGGCGAGCCTCGGCTTGTCGTTCAATCCGTGGCGACGCGAAATCGAGTTGCGCAATCCGTGTCTGCCGAGCTTCATCGATCACGCGGTCGTTCGAAACCTGCAAGTCGGAACTGCGAAAGTCGATCTCATCGTCCGTCGGCATGCAGATCGCGTATCGGTCGAGCTTGGCAGGACGGACGGCGATGTCCGCATCTTGACGACATCGTTCGCGCAGTCGTAGCCGTGCTATTGTCGCGGCCATGAAGGTCGCGACGTTCAACATCAACAACATCAACAAGCGTTTGACGAATTTGCTTGCGTGGCTGAAGGCGGCGAAGCCGGATGTCGTATGTCTGCAGGAGCTCAAGGCCGAGCAGAAGCAGTTCCCGGACGAAGCCTTGCGTGCGGCCGGATACGAAGCAGTTTGGGCCGGGCAGAAATCCTGGAACGGCGTCGCCATATTGGCGCGCAAGCATAAGCCCGTCGTGACGCAAAACCGGTTGCCCGGCGATGCGAGCGACAAGCAAAGCCGCTACATCGAAGCGGCTGTCGATGGCGTCCTCATTGCGTGCGTTTACGCGCCGAACGGCAATCCGCAACCAGGCCCCAAATTCAAATACAAACTGGCGTGGATGAAGCGGCTACATACGCACGCCGCGGCTCTTCTGAAGACAGGCGCGCCCGTAATCATTGCCGGCGACTTCAACGTGGCGCCCACAGAGATCGACATCTATCCGACAAAGTCATGGAACGATGACGCGCTGATCCAGCCGGAGCCGCGCAAAGCATTCGAGCGACTGGTCGCGCAGGGTTGGACAGACGCGCTCCGTGCGGTCAATCCGGATAAGCGGATCTATACATTCTGGACCTACTGGCGGAACCGCTACGAGCGCGACGATGGGCTGCGGCTCGACCATTTTCTGCTGAGCCCCGATGTCGCGCAGCGGCTAAAGAAAGCCGATGTCGATCGCGCGATCCGCGGGCTCGACAATGCAAGCGACCACGCACCGGCGTGGATCACGCTGAAATAAGTCAGCCGTCGTCGCGATCTCGCTCCGCGCGCTCGAATACGGGAACGTCGCGATGTTTGCGTTCGCCGGCCGGAATGTCTTCGGCACCGCGCCGAGTCTCTTCGTCGAGTTCGTTGAGGCCATCTTCGGTCTCTTCGTCACCCGACGCGCTCACGTCGACGTCCTTTTCCGCCGGCACGATCGAGAGATCGTCGTCGTTGTCGGCTTCGGGCTTTGTAGCCTTGTCTCGTTGGATCATATCACCTCCACGCACAAACCTGCGCCTCTGGTGAACGAGGCGGCGGGGATAATGGTTCCGTGCTGCTACTTGATGCGCAGGACAGCGACCGGCAACCGATGGAAAAGCTGAGAGAAACTCAGGGTTTCCCTATCGCGAGTCCCGCCCCACAACAAATCTTCCGCACTGTTTACCGGTGTCTCGCCCTTCCAAGCTTGCGGAAGGGCTTTGCCGCCATTCGTCAGCTGCGCAAAGTGGCGGCCGACAACGATCGCGATCTCGCCGTGGCGCGATGAACGCTTGAAGCCGACAACGTTGTCCCCCGCTTCTTCGGAAAGATCGATAGGCTCGTACGTTCCATCGCGGAAAAGATCGGCGCTATCGTTGCGGATTTGCAGAAGCTTCCGCGTTAGCCAGAATTTCAGCGAGCCATCGCGGAGGCTCGCTTTGAAATCGGCAGGCGGCGCATCGTCTGCGAGACGCGCGCGGCGGAGATGGTAGTCGACCGCACGGCGGTTATCGGGGTCAACCAGCGAAGTGTCCCAGAACTCCGTGCCTTGAAAGAAATCCGGAATGCCGGGCAGCAAAATCTTAAGCGCCAGCTGCGAGAGGCTCGACAGCGCGCCGATGAAACTCGTGCGCTCGGCGAAGGCGGCAAAGTCGTCGAGAAAGGCAGCGCTGCGCTTCCGATCGAGGACCGCATGGAGGAATGCGATGACCTTGCGCTCGTACGTCTCGTTCGTGTTCGTCCAGCTCGTCTGCTGCTTGCCTTCGCGCATCGCCTTGACGGCGTAGCCCTCCATGCGGGCGACGAAATCGGCGTCGATCTTGTCGGGCCATGCGCCAATGAGCGCCTGATAGAGCATGTACTCGTGTGCGCGCGACGGCTCGCCTGCCTCGCGGCACACGCTTTCGTTCATCGCACGCCATGTCTGAACGCGCTCGCGCCATTCCGGTGCCAGTTCCGACAACGCGAGGATGCGCATGCGCGCGTCTTCTCCACGCTTGGTGTCGTGCGTGGCAGTCGCGGTCATGCCATGCGGCGCAGCCTTCGCCAGCGCCGCGACATTCGCGTGGAATTCGTCGAGCGATGTCGCGGGATGCGCGGGCTCGCCGCCGACTTCGTTCAGCGCGACAAGGCGGTGATAGCGATAGAAGGTCGTATCTTCGAGCGCCTTCGCCATCAGCGGTCCGGTGAATTGCTGCAGGCGCAACGCGAAAGCGCGCGCCCGGCGCGGGCTGTAACCCGGCTTCGTCGCGATATCGAGCGTGATGGCGTCGCGAAGGAAATCGAAGATTTCGGGATCTGGTCCGCGCCATTTGTCGCGCGCCCGCTCGGTAGCGGCGTCGACCAAAATGCGGTCGGCGTCCGATACGTCCGCGCGCGCGATATAGGTGCGGTAGACCGGAAACTCGATCGTGTAGGCCTGCAGGGCAGCGCGAATGCGGTCGAGCGTGTAATCGCGCGTCGCAGGATTGCCGGCAGCGATGCGCGACAAAGCGCGCGCCAGAACAGTGAATTCGCTCGCCAGCATCGTCGTGATGACGATCTGCTTGGCTTCGGCCAGCATCGCGACAAACGTCGCGCGTTCGCCCGTGAAATCGCGCCACGTCTCTTCCAGCGACGGCAAGCCTGCAAGATCGAGGAACGCCTGCATGATGACGTTGAGGCGCTCGTAGCCGGTCGTCCCGGCAACGCCAGAGAAATGCGGCAACGGCTCGTCGTGGCCGAGGATTTTCTCAATGACGACGTAGAAATTCCGCCGCGGGTCTTTGGTCACGCGGCGGATCATTTCGCGCAGGCGGCGCGCGTATTGCGCCGGATCATGCAGCCCGTCGATGTGGTCGAGGCGAATACCGTGGAGGCGGTCCTCCGCGATCAATTGCGCGACCAGCCCGTGCATCAAGCGGAACGTCGCCGGATGCTCGGCGCGCAGCCCGGCGAGATCGTTGATGTCGAAGAAGCGGCGATAGTTAATCGCAGAGAACGCGACGCGCCAATAAGCGATGCGGTAGTTTTGGCGCTCCAGCAAGCGATGCAACGCGAGGCGGCCGGTTTCGTTGCCGGCGCTGTAAGCCTCGCTCAGGCCGCGCGCGATAATCGCGTCCGCGTATGGGATCGCGGCGAGATCGCGCTTGAGTATTTTGGCGTCGTCATAGGTCGGAGCTTCGCGTTCGCGCGAGCGCTGTGCCAGGGTGATCATCGCCTGCCCGGCCTCGATATCGTGCGCGCTCGCGGCCGTCACCAGCGTGCGGAGGAGTTCGCCGTAGCGCTGCGGATTGATCGGCAGTTTGTGCTCGTAGTACCAAGCCGCGAAGCTGCCGGTTTCCGCGTCGTAACGCAGTTCGATTTCGCCGTCGCGCAGCACGTCGCCGTAAGCCTTGCCGAGGATCGGCAACAGAACCCCGGGCGCGTTGCGATGCGGCAGGCCGGTCCAGTCGATGTCGAATGATGCCGCGTAAGGCGATTGCTGGCCCCATTCGAGAACGTCGAGCCACCACGCGTTGTCGGACAAGCCGATGCCCATGTGGTTGGGCACGAAATCGAGGATCAGGCCCATGTCGGCAGCGGCGAGCGCATCGGAGAGGCGCACAAAGCCCGCTTCGCCGCCAAGTTCTGGATTGAGCTGATTGTGGTCGACGATGTCATAACCATGCGTCGAACCAGGGCGCGCTTTGAGAAACGGCGACGCGTAGAGATGCGAGATGCCGAGGTCTTTCAGATACGGCACGAGCGAAGCCGCCGCGTCGAAGTCGAAGTCTTTCGTCAGTTGAACGCGATAAGTCGCGACGGGAATGCGCGGCGGCATCAGCGATCCCCGATGCTGAAATAGACGGACCACGGCGGCAAACGCTTCGGCACAGTGCCGCCCCAGATCAGGGTCTTGCTGCTTGGCACGTCAGCGTCGATATCGTGATCGCTAAGGTTGGCGATCAGCGTGAGCTTCTGCGTCTCGGTGGCCCACGCGGCGACGAGAAAGCCGGTATCGAAGCGGGCTTGCCCGTTGATCTTCTTCGCGTCGGCGACAAAAGGAACGATGTGTTCGCGGCGCAGCCGCAGGAGCTCGGCTGTCAGATGCAGACGTTCCTCGTGCTCGAACACTTTAAGCACCGACCAATCGAGTTTGGCGGATTTGAACGTGCTCTCGGCGAGCGGGTCCGGCACGTCTTGCGCGCTGTCCGCATACGCCTCGGCAAATTCGCGTTTGCGGCCTTCACGTACGGCATTCGCGAGGTCGCCTTTGAAATCGCAGAAGAACGGGAACGGCTCGCGCGCGCCCCACTCCTCGCCCATGAACAACATCGGCGGCGCGGGTGCGAGCAGCAGTATCGTGTGCGCAGCGATCAGACTTTCGGGCTTTGCCAGCACGGTCAGACGCTCGCCGAGCGCGCGATTGCCGATCTGATCGTGGTTCTGCAGGAAATTGACGAAAGCGAGTGGTGACAGCTGCGCGCTCGGCTCTCCGCGCGGCGTCTCATCGCGATGGCGTGAGGCCTCGCCCTGATAGACGAACCCTTCGGCGAGGCTCCGCGCGATGCGGCGGCCGGCGTCGTCATAATCCTTGTAATAGCCGGCCGTCTCGCCGGTCAGCAGCACGTGCCAGGCGTGATGATAGTCGTCGTTCCATTGCGCGCGATAGCGGCCGTTCGGCACGTCCCGCAACGGGTCAAGCCACTGCGCGGCGTTGTCGTCGTTCTCGAGCACGAGATGAATGTGGCGGCCGGTCTCGCGCGCAAGCTCGCCTGCCGCGTGGCTGATCTCGGCGAGGATGTTCGGCTCGCCCGGCACGACGATGGCGTGGACGGCGTCAAAGCGCAGTCCATCGAAGCGGACATCGCGCAGCCAATAGAGCACGTTCTCGACGACAAGCGAGCGCATCGGCGTTTTGCGATAATCGATCGCCTCGCCCCACGGTGTCTGTGCGTCCGAGAAGGCTTCGCGCGCGATGCCGTGCAGATAGTTTCCGTCCGGCCCGAAGTGATTGTAGACGACGTCAAGGAAGACCATCAGGCCGCGTTCGTGCGCGGTGTCGATCAGGGCTTTGAGGTCGTCGGGCGTGCCGTAGCTTGAATCCGGCGCGAACGGCAGCACGCCGTCGTAGCCCCAATTCCACCGGCCGGGGAAATCCGAGAGCGGCATAATTTGGAGCGCCGTGATGCCGCAAGCGACGAGATGATCGAGCTTGTCGATCGCGGACCGATACGTGCCTTCCGGCGTGAACGTGCCGATGTGAAGCTCGTAGAAGACGGCCTCCGCAAAGGGTCGCCCCTTCCAGTCTTTGCATCGCCAGCCGTATGTCTCGGGAGCGACCGCGCTCGGCCCATGCACATCATCCGGCTGAAAGCGCGATCCAGGATCCGGCATGCGCAAATCGCCGTCGATCTCAAATAGGTACGAGGAGCCGTCCGAGACAGCCGGCACTTGGACGGAATACCAACCACCGTCGGCTCGCATCGGCAGCGCCTGCCCGTCGAGCAGAAGACGCACTTGGTTGGCGGAGGGAGCCCAAAGCCGAAAAAGAACACCGTCGCGCGTCGCGAGCGGCCCGAAACCGTCGCTCATCGGCTATTCATCTTTGGGTATGCGCGCGACGCGGCGCTCTCCGTGCCAAAGCTCAACTGCATGCTCCTTCGCGAGTTTCCGTGCTTTCCGGATGGCAGCATCGACACTGTCGACGTTGAGGACAATCGCCTCGCCATCGGTACGCCCCCGGTCGTCAACGGTATAAACGCGGAATAGCCCTGGCACGTTCCACTCCCGTGTGCCGGATCGTTAGGCGTGGCTCGCCTATTCTCCCATCAGGACACGTCAATGCGTTCACGGCAGGCGTGTTTCGTAAAAGCGGCGTAAAATTTCCGGGATCGTACGCGAGCGTTCAAACACCCACGCGATGGCACAAAAAAATGCCGCGCCGTTGCCAGCGCGGCATTCTTTCTTGAACGTTGACTACGCAATGAGCTCGAACTGCAAAGCGACATGGTCAGCCAGAATGCCGTTGCTGATCGTGCCGTTCACGATGGCGAGTGTTTGGAAGTTGTTGCCGCCGCCGTCGACGTCGACCTGAATCTGCGTCGAGCCATTCGCCGCAACGGCTCGGAGGTAGCCGGAGCCGATCAAGTCGAAGGCGTCGTCGCCCGTGAAGCCGGTGAACATCGACGCCGAGAACTGGAAGTGGTCCTCGGATGCGCCGGACGTACGGAAATCCGTGATCGTATCGATGCCGTCGCCGATGCTCGTGAAGACGAAGACGTCGTTGCCGGCACCGCCCGTCAGCGTATCCGCACCGGCGCCGCCGATGATGATATCGTTGCCGGCACCACCCTTGATGATGTCGTTATCGGCACCACCGAGAAGCGTGTCGTTATCGGCACCGCCATCGAGGTCGTCGGCACCTTCGCCGCCTTCGAGACGATCGTCGCCGGCACCGCCTTTGAGGATGTCGTCACCGCCGTTGCCGACCAGCACGTTGGCGAACGCGTTGCCCGTCAACTTGTCGGCTCCGCTGCCGCCGATCGCGTTCTCGATATTCTCGAACGTATCGGTCGCAAAGGACGACGTACCAGTATCACGCAGCGTCAGAGTGACCGCGGCCGTGACGGCACTGAAGTCGACGGTGTCGATGCCCGCGCCGCCATCGTACTTATCGTGGCCATCCGCCGTGCTCGTAATGATGAAGGTGTCGTTGTCGGCGCCGCCCTTGAGGATGTCGTCACCGAGACCGCCGATCATCGTGTCGTTGCCGGCATCACCGTAGAGCACGTCATCGTCGGCACCGCCGTCGATCGTGTCGTCGCCTGCGCCGCCGAGAATGAGGTCGTCGCCGGCCTCACCGTAGAGCGCGTCGTTACCGATGCCGCCGTCGATTTGATCTTCGCCGATGCCAGCGTAGATACGATCGTTGCCGGCACCCCCGCTCAGGATGTCGTCGCCCACGGTGTAGCCGCCGATGTACATCTGATCGTCGCTATCACCGCCTTCGATGACGAGCGATGTGTCGGCGGTCGACAGAACGAGATCGTCGCCGGTGCCGAGTAGCACGGTGCCTTGCACGGTCGTGCCGGTATAGAAATAGACCGTGTCGTTGCCGGCACCCATATCGATCGCGGAGCCGCCGGTCGCAACAAATGCGCCGAGGCTCTGCAGGTGGTCGTTGCCGCCGCCCATCGACACACCGCCGACGATGCGGCCCGTGCTCTGGTTCAGCAGTTCGTCCGCATAGTCGCCGACGAGGTTGACTGCCTCGTTGCCGCGCAGATCGAAGCGCGCGGCATCGGCTGCGCTCACGCCTTCCGGACCATGACCATCGCCTTGGATCAGGCCTTCGTTGTTGATGAATGTCTTGCCGAGCGCGTTTGCATTGCCCGAATTGTCGACCTGAATGGCGCGACCATACCCGTAAATAATCGCGTCTTTCCCATAGTTGAGAATGGTGCCGCCCCCGATCGCGATGCCTTCCGACACGTTCGGCTCGCCGTCGTGGTAACCCTGGTGACCGAGCCCGGAGATGCGGCCGTAGTTGAGGATCTGCGCGAGGCCGTCGACATCGACCGCATCGCCATCCGAGTCGCCGAGTTCGGCGGAACGGCCTTCCATCACGGCGCCCGCGTTGTTGGTGATGAACACTTTCTCGGCTTCGGTGCCACCGTTGTCGATATTTACGGCCGAACCGTTGCGGCCGATCATCGTGCCGTTGTTGACGACCGTCAGCGCTTGCGAGCCCGTCACCGCGTGTTTCGAACCCTCGATCAAGCCCCAGTTGTTGACCTTACCGCCAGCGTCGCCTTGGAAGTCGATTGCATCGCCGCCGCCGGCCCAACCCGCCACCGTCGTGATCGTGCCGCGGTTGTTGACCGTTGCGTCAGCACCCGGACGGATGACGTCAGCATCATCGCCACCGATCTTCCGGATGATTCCGCCGACGTTGTTATTGATCACCGCGTTCGCACCGTTGTTGTCGAAAGTGCGGAAATCAATTGCGCGGCCGTCTACGCCGGACTCGATCGTGCCGGCATTGTTGAGCGTGATCACGGCGTCGGCTTGACCTGCGCCTGCCGGTGTAATCGGTCCAACGACCGTTCCGCCGATCAGGTTGTTAAAGGTCAGCGTTCCGGTCGCGCCCGCCGTCGTGTTGAGCACGCGGGTCGAACTTTCGATGCGGCCCGCATTGTCGACAATCGCATTGCCGCCGCCGGCCCAGTTGATCGCCGTCGGGTTCGCCAAAATGCCGCCGGTTTCGACCGTGAGCTTGTCGTTGTTGTTGAGGTTCACGGTGCTGTTCAGGCGCGCGCCGCCTTGGATCGTGACGGCCGAGTAGTCGCTCGCAGCAGCGGTCCAGGTGCCCTGCTGGACGACCAGGTTTTCGACGCCCGTCGTCGCAACGAGTGCACCGGTGCCGGTTCCGATCAGGCGGACGGTGTCGGTGCCCGCGCCGCCGTCGATGCCGGTCGGCAGCGGGCCGGCGGTCGAGACGATGATGGTGTCGTTGCCTGTACCCGTGATGACCTTCTCGATGCTGATCAGCGTATCGTTGCCGCTTGCCGCGCCGGTCGCCGTTCCGGTTGCGAAATTGACCGTGACGCCGGCAGCATCGTCGTAGAAGCTCGCCGTGTCTTCGCCAGCGCCGCCATCGATGATATCGTTGCCGGTGCCGCCGTTGAGCGTATCGTTGTCCGCGCCGCCTTCGATGATGTCGTTTCCGCCGCCTGCGTGAATGAGATCGATGCCGGCGCCGCCGAGAATGCGGTCGTTGCCGTCACCCGTCGCGATCGAGTCCTGGCCGTCGCCTGCGTCGATGTCGAGCGCGCCCGCCATCTGCGACGACAGCACATCATTGCCGGCGCCGAGGATGACTTTGCCGACGAGTGTCGAACCGGCATGCAGGTTGACCGTGTCGTTGCCGGCGCCGGCGTCGATCGCGGTGCCGCCTGCTGCCGCGATTGAGCCTTGGTTGGTGATCAGATCATTGCCACCGCCCGTCTCGACCGAACCAACGATCGAACCCGTGCGGGTGTTGACGAGCAGATCACCGGCGTCGCCGTTGAGCACAATGGCGCGGCCGGAGAGGCTCTGCATCATGCCTTCGTTGACGATCTCATTGCCGGGCGCTGCTGCGGCTTCCGAAACGATGACGGCGAGCTGTGCGAGGATCAAGCCGCCGACGCGATTGTAGAGCGTGCCGCCGTTGATCGCGTTCGCGGTTGCGCCAAGCGCAATGATCGAGCCCGCATTGTCGACATTTCCTGCGCCCGTCGAAGTCACGGCGTTAGTGCCGTTCGTCACGAGAAGCGTGGCGCCGGCCGAGACCCCGAGGTCGCCTTGCGGCGCAAGACGCAATTGCGACGTCACCATCGCACCGGCGCGGATGTTGATCATGTCGTAGGCGGCGCTGTTCACGCTCCACGTGCCGCTCTGAACGTCGAGATTCTCGAAGTTCTGATTCGCGCCGAGGGAATCCAGGCCCGGGCCGATAAGCTTCAGCGTGTCGTTGCCGGCACCGCCGTCAAGCGGACCATTGACGGGCTCTCCAGCGCGGATCTCCTGCGTATCGTCGCCATCGCTGAGCAGCGCTTGAATTTTCTTCGAGGACGCAACGGGGGATTTTGCTTTGGAACCGGCCGCCATGGATTTTCTTCTTGTTGGAGCGCCACGTGCGGATGTGAATCGCGGCGCCGTTCAGTTGGCGCGCAAACAACCAGAGAAAATTGACAGTGCGGTAACGCCGAGATGACCGTTTCGTCGCTGTGGACAGCGGTCAGCGAGTCTCCGACGCGTCGACGGGCGGGAGCGCAATCGTGACGGTGCGGCTCAATGCGCCGGACTGAACGAGTTCGGCAGCGGCCGCGATGTCGAGTGCGAAATAGCGATCGTCGGTGAGCGGCGCGACGCGTTCGCGCAGCAGTGCCCGTACGGCCTCGAGCGGATCGCTGGAGCGCAGCGGCGCGTGGAATTCGCAACCTTGCGCGGCCGCTAGAAGTTCGATCGCAACGATGTTGGTCAGGTTGCGCGCCATCGCGCCGAGGCGGCGGGCGCCATGCGCGGCCATCGAGACGTGATCTTCCTGATTGGCCGAGGTCGGGATCGAGTCGACGCTCGCCGGATAGGCGCGCTGCTTGTTCTCGGAGACGAGCGCCGCCGCCGTCACCTGCGCGAGCATGAAACCGGAATTGAGCCCCGGCTTCGGCGTCAGGAATGCGGGCAAGCCGGACAAGGCCGGATCGACCAACATGGCAACGCGGCGTTCCGACAGCGAGCCGATCTCGCAAACCGCTATGGCGAGCTGGTCCGCCGCGAAGGCGACAGGCTCGGCGTGGAAGTTGCCCCCCGACAAAGCCTCGCCGGTGTCGGCGAAGATCAGTGGATTGTCCGAAACGCTGTTCGCTTCGGTCAGCAACGTACCGGCGGCGAAGCGCACCATGTCCAGCACGGCGCCCATCACCTGCGGCTGGCAGCGCAGGCAATACGGGTCCTGCACGCGCGGATCGCCGACGAGGTGCGAGGCGCGAATCGCGCTGCCCGCGATGAGATCGCGGAAGGCGGCTGCGACATCGATCTGGCCGCGATGGCCGCGCAGCGCATGAATACGCGGATCAAACGGAGTGTCGGAGCCCTTCGCGGCATCGACCGACAGCGCACCGGTGACGAGCGCGGCGTGGAAGGCCCGCTCGATCGCGAACAAGCCGGCGAGTGCTTCGGCCGTCGAGAATTGCGTGCCGTTGAGGAGCGCCAGCCCCTCTTTGGGCCCAAGCACGATAGGCTTGAGGCCCGCGCTCTTGAGCGCAGATTCTGCCGGCACCCTGGCGCCGCCGACAAACACATCGCCGACGCCGATCATCGCGGCCGTCATATGCGCGAGCGGCGCGAGATCACCGGACGCGCCGACAGAGCCCTGCGAGGGCACGACCGGGACGATGTCGCGCTCCAACATCGCGGTGAGAAGATCGAGTGTCGCTGGGCGGACGCCGGAGGCGCCGCGCGACAGGCTCGCGAGCTTAAGCGCCATCATGAGGCGAACGTTGGCACGCGCCATCGGCGGACCAACGCCGGCTGCATGCGACAAGACGATATTGCGTTGAAGTTCAGTCAAATCCTCGCGCGCGATGCGAACGCTGGCGAGTTTGCCGAAACCCGTATTGATCCCGTAAACCGCATCCTGTTTGGCGACGATCGCTTCGACCGCCGCGACGCTCGCGGCGATGCCGCCTTCCGCCGCGGGATCGATCCGCACCTGCGCGCCGGCGTGAATGGCGCGCCAATCGTCGAGACTTGCTTGACCGGGTGTAATCGTGATCATTCCGCGCAGTGTTCCCGTTTCGGTTCGCGGCGTCTAGCCGTATTGTAAGTTGCGCGATCCGCGCCGTCGTGAGGCTTCCTTGTCATTCTCGGCTCTCCATTTTCGCCAAGCCCTGTTGCCGCAAGGATGGGCGCAGGAAGTCCGCGTACTGATCGCGGACGGCGCGTTTTCGCGCATCGATGTCGGCGTGCCGCCGGAAGCCGGCGACGAACGCTATTCCATCGGCGTGCCCGGAATGCCGAACCTGCACTGCCATGCGTTTCAACGCGGGATGGCGGGACTTTCGGAAACGCGAGGCCCGAGCTCGGACAGCTTTTGGACGTGGCGTGAGGTGATGTATCGATTTCTCGAGGCGCTCACGCCGGAGGATGTCGAAGCTATCGCGGCGCTCGCTTATTGCGAGATGTTGGAGACCGGCTTCACGCGCGTCGGCGAATTTCACTATCTGCATCACGGCCCGGATGGGCAGCCCTACGACAACATTGCCGAGATGGCCGAGCGCATCGCAGCCGCGGCGAATCTCACCGGCATCGGCCTCACGCTATTGCCGAGCCTTTACGTGCATGGCGGCTTCGGCGGTCAGAACCCCGACCCCGGGCAACGCCGATTCATCAACTCGGTCGACCAATTCGCGAAACTGCATGAAGCTTCTCGCGCCGCTACGGAGAGCGTCGAGGGCAGCGTGGTCGGTATCGCACCGCATTCGCTCCGCGCCGTCACGCCGGACGAACTCTTCGCCGCGATCGAGATCGGCGGTGCGTCGCCGATCCACATTCACGTTGCGGAGCAGATCAAGGAAGTCGCCGCGTGTCTCGCCTGGAGCGAGCGGCGCCCGGTTCAGTGGCTGCTGGAGAATATGCCGGTCGATACGCGCTGGTGCTTCATCCATGCGACGCATATGACGCCCGACGAGACCGCGAAGCTTTCTTACAGCGGCGCGGTCGCGGGGCTGTGTCCGCTGACGGAAGCGAGCCTCGGCGACGGCACTTTCAACGGCGCGACCTTCGCGGGCGCGGGCGGGCTTTACGGCGTCGGCAGCGACTCAAATATCCTCATAGGAGCCGCCGACGAATTGCGTCAGCTCGAATACTCGCAGCGGCTGCAGTATCGCCAGCGCAACGTGATGACGACGCAGGAAGGCGCGTCGACCGGTGAGACGCTTTATCGCTCGGCGCTCGAAGGCGGCGCACGCGCGCTCGGCGCAGCGAGTGCGATTGTCGTCGGCAACGAGGCGAATGTCGTGACACTCGACGTCGAGCATCCGAGCCTCATCGGCCGCCCGGCCGAGCAGATCCTCGACTCGTGGATTTTCGCGGCTGGCTCGGGCGGACGCGCGAATGCCGTGCAGGACGTTTGGAGCCGTGGACAGAAAGTCGTCGCGAACGGCCGCCACATCGCGCGCGACGCGATCGCCCGCCGCTACGGCGAGGCGATGCGACGTGTGCTGTCGGCTTAGACCGTCACGAGCTTCGGCAGTGCCGCGACGGCCTCGCGCTGCCGCCGCTTCTGGAGGAAGATAATAAATCCGAACAACAGCAATGCCGGGATCGCGAACCAATACGGCGACGGCCGCTCGGCCGGGACCACGACAGCCTTGATCTCGTCGCCCTGCTGCAGGCCGAACTTGCGCGCTTCGCTGCCGAAACGGATCGCCTGGATCATCACGATGTCGCCGGCCTGACGTACCGTCAGACCTGCCGTGTTCAGCCGCTCCTGCGGCGTGTTGCCGGCGCCGATGGTGAAGCGGAATGTTTTGTCGACATTGTCGCCGCGAATGTCCTGCGCGGTGACCCGCACGCGCAAGCTGCCGCCAGTCGGGAGCTTTTGGACTTCCTGCAAGAGCTGGCTCGCAGGCGCTTCCGTGTAAGGCGGCTTGATCCAATCGAGCCACCAACCCGGCCGGAACAGCGTGAAGCAGATGAGCAGCAACGCCAGCGTTTCCCAGATGCGATTGCGCACGATGAGCCAATGTTGGCTGGCCGCGACAAACGCGCCCATCGCGAGGACACAGCACGTCACCACCATGATGAAATGGAACGGCCCGCCGATGTCGATCATCAGGATCGCCGGATTGTAGATGAACACGAACGGCAGGAGCGCGGTGCGGTTTTCGTAACGCATGCCCTGCCAGCCGACTTTCATCGGGTCCGCGCCCGCGATCGCTCCCGCCGCATAAGCGGCGAGGCCGACGGGGGGCGATACGTCCGCCATCAAGCCGAAGTAGAAGACGAACATATGCGCCGCGATGAGCGGCACCGCGATATCGTTCTGTGCGCCGAGTTCGACGATGACGGGCGCCATCAACGTCGCGACGACAACGTAGCTCGCCGTGGTCGGCAGACCGGCGCCGAGGACGAGGCAGATCAAGCCGGTGAGCGCGAGCATCACAACGAAGGAGCCGCCGGACAGGAGTTCGACAAGCTCCGTCATAACGAGGCCGACACCCGTGAGTGTCACGGTGCCAACGACGATGCCGGCGGCGGCGGTCGCAATGCCGACACCCGCCATGTTGCGGGCGCCGAGTTCGAGACCACCGAAGAATTCGCGCACGCCCTCGCGGAACTCAGCGCCGAGCGTATCGTGTTTGCGGAAGAAGGCCGTCAGCGGGCGCTGCGTCAACACGAGAGCGCCCATCGCGACAGTGCCCCAGAATGCGGCGAGGCCGGGCGACATCTCCTCCACCATGAGGCACCAGATCAGCACCGAGACCGGCAAGATGAAGTGCAAGCCTGTGCGCGCGACTTCGTAAAAATCCGGGACCGTGACGAAAGATTGGTTCGGATCGTCGAGCGGCAAATCCGGAAAACGCGCGCGCTGCCAGACGAGTGCGACGTAGCCGACGATCACCGTCGCAAGAGCCGCGATGCTCGCGGCTTCGCCGAAGGCTTTCTTGGTCCAGCCGAGCCCGTAGTAGATGAGGCCGGCCAGAATAACGAAACCGCAGAAGGTCAACAGCGCCTTCATCGCGCCCTGCGCGAGCGAGCGTCGGCGCGTGCGCGCGATGCCGGTCATGCCTTTCTTCGCCGCTTCGATGTCGACGATGTAAAAGAGCGCGCCGTAGGTCATGATCGCAGGCAAGAATGCGTGCCGCACAACGTCCGCGTAAGTGATGCCGACATACTCGGCCATGAGGAATGCAGCCGCGCCCATCACGGGCGGCATCAACTGGCCGTTGACGCCGGCCGCGCATTCGATCGCGGCGGCCTGCACGGGCGTGTAGCCGACGCGCTTCATCAGCGGGATCGTGAAGGTGCCGGTCGTCACGACGTTGGCGACCGACGAGCCCGAGATCATCCCGGTGAGACCGGACGAGACGACGCCCGCCTTCGCGGGTCCGCCGCGGAATTGACCGAGCAACGAGAAGGCAAGCTGGATGAAGTAATTTCCGGCGCCGGCTTTTTCGAGCAGTGCGCCGAACAGCACGAAAAGAAAGATGAAGGCTATCGAGACGCCGAGCGCGACACCGAACACGCCTTCAGACGTTAGCCAAAAGTGCGAGGCGGCTCGCGAGATCGACGCGCCCTTGTGCGCCATCAATCCGGGCAAATACGGGCCGCAGAAGACGTAAAGCAAAAACACGATCGAGATGACCGGCATCCACGGGCCTTCGGCGCGCCGCGATGCTTCGAGCAACAAGATGACGCCGGCGACGGAGATAACGAGATCGGCCGTCGTCGGCTGACCGGGCCGAAGCGCCAACGCGTTGTAGAAGACGACGAGATACATCACGGTCGCGATGGCGGCTCCAGCCAGCAGCCAATCCGTGATGGGAATGCGCGTGTTCGGCGACGACTTCAGCGCCGGGTAAGCCGTGAAGGCGAGGAACAGCGCGAAGGAGAGATGGATCGCGCGCGCCGACGTGTCGTTGAAGACACCGAAGCCGACCATGAACGGCAGAGGCGATGCATACCAGAGCTGAAACAGCGACCACGCGATGGCGACGTAGGTCATCAGCCGCGCCGTGTTGCCGGAGAGCTTGCGCCCCCCGGTGTCGGCCTCGGCGACGATTTGTTCGAGTTCGGCCTTGCTGGCCGGCGTAGCAGTGGAGGGCGTCATAGCGGTTGTGCCTCAGACTCGCTCACTCTCGCGGGAGAGCGAGAGTCCGGCCCGCGTGCGGCAGCACGCCCATGTCGGCCGAGAGCATTTCGTTATTCGCGTTCTGCCGGACGCTTACGGATCCGCTCACGCGGATAGGGACGAGCGAGGCTCCGCCAAGCCTCGATGTCTTAGGACCTGATTATTTCAGCCAACCGCGCTCCTTGTAATATTTCGCTGCGCCCGGATGCAGCGGCGCCGAATTGCCGTCGACGACCATCTTCGCCGGATCGAGATTGGCGAAGGCCGGGTGCAATTTCTTGAACTCATCGAAGTTTTCGAACGTCGCCTTGACGATCGTGTAGACGACTTCTTCGGGAACCTTCGCGGAGGTGACGAGCGTTGCGAGCACGCCGTAAGTTTCGGTCGGCTGCGGGTTCGCCGAATACATGCCACCCGGGATCGTCGCCTTGGCGTAATACGGATACTTCTTAAGCAGCGTCTCGATGGCGGGCCCGGCCAGCGACACGAGCTTCGCGCCGCAAGTCGTCGTCGGGTCTTGGATGTTCGCCGACGGATGGCCGACGCCATAATAGAAGCCGTCGATCTTGTTGTCACACAGCGCCGGGCCGTGTTCGTCGGCCTTGAGTTCGGATGCGAGCGAGAAGTCGGTCATCTTCCAGCCCATCTCGGCGAGAAGCTGGTCCATCGAGGCGCGCGTGCCGGAGCCCGGATTGCCGACATTGAAGCGCTTGCCCTTGAAGTCCTCGAACTTGGCGATGTTGGCTTCCTTGCGCGAGAGCACCGTAAAGGGCTCGGGGTGCACGGAGTAGACCGCCCGGAGATCGCCGTAAGCGTTGTCCTTGTACTGGCCCTCGCCTTTGATCGCGTTGAACTGCACGTCCGACTGCGTCATGCCGAAATCGAGATCGCCGGCCTTGATCGTGTTGACGTTGAAGGCCGAGCCGCCGGTCGATTCCACCGAACAGCGAATGCCATGCTTGGCGCGGTCCTTGTTGACGAGGCGGCAGATCGCGCCGCCGACCGCGTAATACACGCCGGTCACGCCGCCGGTGCCGATGGTGACGAATTTCTGCTGCGCGCTGGCCGGCCCGATCGAGAGCGCAATGCCGAGTGCGGCTACAGAGACCGCATAGCTAAACTTACCAGTCATAAAACCCCCCGAGGTTTGCTGGCGCTAAAGACACCACATCCGGACCAACGTGTCATCAGCGGCGGTTACCATGCTTAAAGTCGCACGCTTTCGGCTCACGATACTTCGGCGACGGCCGCATCGACCGCATCGCCGAGGCGCTCTACGATCGCATCGATGGCAACAGCGTCGACGATGAAGGGCGGCGCGAGCAAAACGTGATCGCCGTTCTTGCCGTCGGCGGTGCCGCCCGAGGGGTAGCACATCAGCCCGCGGGCCATGGCGGCGGCCTTTACGCGCGCGTGGAGATTGCGTTTCGCGTCGAACGGCGTCTTCGACGAGCGGTCGGCGACAAGCTCGATCGCCTGGAACAGTCCGCGGCCGCGAATATCGCCGACATGCGGGTGATTGCCGAAACGCTCGGACAGGCGGCGATGGAGGAGCCCGCCCATCTGTTTCACGTTGTCGAGCAGCTTGTCGCGCTTGATGACTTTCTGGACTGCGAGGCCAGCCGCGCAGGCCATCGGGTGGCCGACGTAAGTGTGGCCGTGCAGGAAGTTGCCGCCTTTGTCGAAGGCGTCGAAGATTTTCTGCTGCATCAGCGTCGCGCCGATCGGCTGATAGCCGCCGCCGAGGCCTTTCGCGATCGTCATGATGTCAGGCGCGATGCCATCCTGCTCGCAGGCATGCAGCGTGCCGGTGCGGCCCATGCCGCACATCACTTCGTCGAGGATCAGTAGAATGCCATGGCGGTCGCAGATCTCGCGGATGCGCTTGAAATAGCCCGGCGCGGGCGCGATGGCGCCGACCGTCGCGCCGCCGACCGTCTCGGCGACGAATGCAATCACGTTCTCGGCGCCGAGTTCTTGGATCTTCGCTTCGAGCAAATTCGCGGCGCGCTCGCCGTAGGCTTCGAGGCTCTCACCGGCCTGGCGATGACGATACTCGTAGCACGGCGCGATATGATGCGTTTCGAACAGCATCGGCGCGAACATCTTGCGCCGTCCCGCATGGCCGCCGGTCGCCAAAGCGCCGAGCGTGTTGCCGTGATAGCTCTGATCGCGCGCGATGACGTAGCGCCGCTGCGGCTGGCCGATCTCGACAAAATACTGACGCGCGATCTTTAGAGCGGTCTCGATCGCCTCCGAGCCGCCGGAGAGAAAGTAGACGTGCGAGATGCCGTCCGGCGCGTCCTTGATGAGTGTGTCGGCGAGTTCCTCGGCAACGCTCGTCGTGAAAAAGCTGGTGTGCGCATAGGCAAGTTGGTCGAGCTGCTCGTGCAGCGCCTTCGTCACATCCGGATGGGCATGGCCGAGGCAGGACACCGCGGCACCACCGGAGGCATCGATATATTCCTTCCCGTTGGTGTCCGTGATGCGGATACCCTTGCTGCTCGCAGCGGTCGGCATCGTCGGACGGATATTGCGGTGAAGGATATGAGTCATATCGCGTTTTCCAGCGGATGTTTTGCCGAAGGAAACCTGCGCGCTGCCCAAAACGCAAGCGCCGATTGCGGGCATTGTGCGCGGTTGAGGACGCCGCCCGATTGCTTTATGCGATGACCCATAACGAAAAAGGATCGATCCAATGAGCGATGGTGAAGTGCGGCTCGTCCGCGAAGGCCCAGTGGCTTACGTAACGTTCGACCGGCCGCAGGCGCGCAACGCCATGACGTGGAAGATGTACAACGAGTTCGTCGCGATCTGTAACGAACTGCGGAACGACAAGAGCGTGCGCACGGCCGTATTCCGCGGCGCCGGCGGCAAGGCGTTCATCGCCGGCACCGACATCGCGCAGTTCCTCGAATTCAAGAAGCCGGAAGACGGCCTCGCCTACGAGAAGAAGATCGAAGGCTTTCTGACCGGCCTCGAGACGCTGGGCATTCCGACCATCGCGGTCGTCGAAGGCTTCGCGGTCGGCGGCGGTATGGCAATCGCTTCGGTCTGTGACTTCCGCGTCGCAACGCCTGGCACCAAGTTCGGCGTGCCGATCGCGCGCACGCTCGGCAACTGCATGTCGACCGGTAACGTCGCGCGCCTCGTTGCCAACGTAGGCCCGGCTGTCGCAAAGCGCATGCTGCTGCTCGGCGAATTGCTCACGGCGGAAGCCGCCGAGCGTCTCGGCTTCGTGCACGCCGTCGTCCCGCCGGAAGAGATCGATGCGCGCGTCAAGGAGATGACGGACCGCCTCGTCAAGAACGCGCCGATCACGATGCGCGTTTCGAAAGAGGCACTTCGCCGGTCGACGGAAGCTTTCGTACTCGATGGCGAAGATCTTGTCCGCGAGACATACGGCAGCAACGATTTCCGCGAAGGCGTCAAAGCTTTCACGGAAAAGCGCGAGCCGCAGTGGACGAACACCTAAGGTAAGGTCTTCCTCCTGGACCGCGTCGAGGCTAGCATCGCCTCAACAAAGTCCGGGAGGAATGATGCTTCGCTCGTATCGCGCCGCCGCGCTGTCGGCGGCTTTCGTTATCGTGGCCCACGCCGCCGCAGCCCAATCTCCCGCGCCGCCGCAGAGCGCTGCCGCCAGCGACCCTAAGACAAACGGCGTGATGCAGGGCTTTCCGCCGGCGCCCGACAAGCTCGTCCGCTTCGGCGATGGCTCGAGTAGCCGCTTTCCGGGCACGCGCTGGAGCTTCAACCACATCCGCGAACTCGTGCCGACCGCCGGCGTCTGGCGGGGCGAAGGCGTCCCATCGAAGCTGCCGCGCGCGCTGCGCGATCTCGACGGCATCGCGATCACGACGCTCGACGGCAAGCAGATCACCTTCGCGGATGTGCCCGCGCTGACTTACGCCGACGGCCTGCTGGTGATGCACAAAGGCGCGATCGTCTACGAGAAATACTTCGGCGAAGGTGCTGCGCACCGGCCGCATCTCGCATTCTCGGTGACGAAGTCTTTTGTCGGTACACTTGCCGCGACGCTCGTCGCGAAGGGCAAGCTCGACCCCGCTTCGCCGGTGACGCGCTACGTGCCCGAGCTGGCGTCGTCCGCTTATGGCGACGCGACGGTGCGTCAGGTCATGGATATGACCATCGGCGTCAAATACTCGGAGAACTATTCGGACCCGAAAGCCGAAGTGTTTGACTACGCGCGCGCCGGCGGCATGCTGCCGCAACCTCCCGGCTATGCGGGGCCGAAGACGTCCTTCGAATTTCTCGTGAAGCTCGAAAAGGAAGGCGCGCATGACGACGCCTTCGCTTACAAAACGTCGAACGCGGAAGTTCTCGCCGGGATCGTCAAACGCGCGAGCGGACAGTCGATGGCGGACCTGCTCTCGACCGAAATCTGGCAGAAGCTCGGCGCGGAAGAAGACGCCTACTTCATGGTCGACAGTATCGGCACGGAATCAGGCGGCGGCGGGCTCGCGACGACGCTGCGCGATCTCGCACGCTTCGGCGAGATGATCCGCAACAACGGTCGCTTCAACGGCCAGCAGATCGTTCCGGAGGAAGCGGTCGCGGATATTCGCAAGAGCGGCGATCCGGCGAAGTTCGCCAAGGCGGGTTATCCGCTGCTCAAGGGTTGGGCCTATCGCAACATGTGGTGGATGACGAACAACGCCAACGGCGCTTTCGTCGCGCGCGGCATCTATGGCCAGGCGATCTACGTCGATCCGAAGGCCGAGATGGTTGTCGTCCGCTATGCGTCGCATCCGCAGGCTGCAAACGGCGTGAACGATCCCGTGACGCTGCCGACCTACGAAGCGCTCGCGAAAACGCTGGGGCAGTAGCCTGAGACGCTGGTCATTCCGGGGCGCGTAGCTTGCGGAGCAAGCAAAGCGAGCCCGGAATCCATAATCGCTGAACTCAAGTCGATGGCACAGGGGATATGGATCCCGGACCGTGCGCTCGCTACGCGAAGCGCCCGTCCGGGATGACGGTGGTTTGATTTACGCCTTGATGCCGTGGCGCGTGAGCAAGCGCTCGGCGCTGTCATTCCAAACATCCATTTGGACGATCTTGCCGTCGCGCACGACGAAGCGATCGACGTAGCGGTTGCCTTCGAACGGCGTGCCGTCCGGCCATTCGCCGTAAAGCGTGCCGGTGTTGTAGACGATCGTTTCGCCGACACCAGGCGAGACGTCCGTGCGATCCATCTTCTTCTTCACCCACTTGTAACGGCCGGCGTTGAACGCCGCGGTCTCGCGCGGGTGGGAGTATTTGCGGCCGCCCGTGAAGGTGATCTTCAGCTCTGGACTGATGAAGGTCGCGGCGGTCTCCGGGTCCGGCACCATCGAGGCGACCAGGAAGCGTTCGACGATATCGGCAGCGGCGGCGGTCTCGTCGGTGACCTTGGGAAGCGGTTTGCTCATCATCGGCTCCTCACTCTGCTGTGGGCAGTGTAACGCGATCCAAAATCGTATACAATTTCACTTGTCATTCGTATCCATAATTGCATACGATTTGATCAGCCATACAGAAAGTTGCACCCCCGGTAGGCAAGCAACTCGCGGCGAGAGGAAATTCGCGTACACTTTCGGCCTCGCCTCACTGGCATACGGTTTGCGAAAGAGCCGAGGCAATCGGACACGACCTTAGGGAGACGCGATCATGACCCATAAACTCGGCGCGTGGAACCGGCGCGCGATCCTCGCCGGCGGCCTCGTCCTGCTGGCCGGCCTCCCGGCGCAGGCCCAGAGCACCATCAAATTCGGCCTCGTCGCCGCGATGTCGGGACAATCGGCGAAATCCGGCGAAGCCATTGTGCGCGGCCTTTCGCTCGCGATCGATGAGATCAATGCGGCCGGCGGCCTCAACGGCAGCAAGGTCGAGCTCGTCGTGCGCGACGACGAAAGCAATCCGGCGAAGGGCGCAACCGCGGCGCGCGAACTCGTTCAGCGCGAGAAGGTTGCGGCGCTGATCGGCGGCCTCGATACGCCGGTGTCCATCGCGATCGTGCCGTATGCGAATTCCGCCAAGGTGCCGTTCATGGGCGTTTGGGCTGCCGGCACGCCGATCACCCGCAACGGCGCGGCCGACAATTATGCGTTCCGCGTTTCGGCCGTCGATGAGATCGTCGACGAAGCGATGCTCGCCTATGCGATCAAGAAGTACGGCGTGAAGAAGCCGGGCATGATCCTCATCAACAACCCCTGGGGCGAATCCAACGAGGCGGGCCTCAAGAAGGCGCTCGCCGCCAAGGGCATCCCGTATGCGGCGATCGAGAAATTCGAGACGGGCGATGTCGACGTCGTGCCGCAACTGACGCGCCTCAAGCAGGCCGGCGCCGACGCGCTGTTCCTCGTCGCCAACGTTGCGCCCTCCTCGCAGGTCGTCAAATCGCTCGACCGCATGGGCTGGGATGTGCCGATCGTCTCGCATTGGGGACCGGCCGGCGGCCGTTTCTCGGAGCTCGCGGGCCCGAGCGCCTCGAAGGTGCATTTCATCCAGACCTACTCCTTCTCCGGCAAGCTCTCGCCGAAGGGTGAGGCGGTGCTCGCCGCGCTGAAGAAGAAGTATCCGGAGATCAAGTCGATGGCCGACGTGACACCGGCTGTAGGTATCGCGAATGCCTACGACGCGATGCACCTCCTCGGCCTCGCGGTGACGAAAGCCAGCAGCAGCGACGGCACCAAGGTGCGCGATGCGCTTTATCAGATCGAGAAATACGAAGGTCTGATCAAGACGTATCAGAAGCCGTTCTCGAAGGAGAACCACGACGCGCTCGGCGCCGACGATTACGTCTTCACTTACTTCAAGGACGGCGAAATTCTGCCGCTGACGAACTAACGCATGCTCGTTACCTCCGCGATCATCTCGGGCCTTGGCCTTGGCGCCATGTATGGGCTGATCGCGCTTGGTTTCCACGTCACCTACATCGTCTCCAACACGGTCAACTTCTCGCAAGGGTCGACCGTCATGTTGGGGGCGGTGCTCGCCTTCACCTTCGCGGTGACGCTCGGCTGGCCGATGCCGCTCGCCATCCTGCTGGCGATCATCGGCTGCGCGCTGTTCGGCGCCGTCGTCGAGCGCACGCTGGTGCGCCCCTTCGCGAGCCGTGGCTCCAACGCGTGGCTGATGGCGACGGTTGCGGGCGGCATCGTGCTCGACAACATCGTGCTTTTCACATTCGGCAAGGAGCCGCGCGCCCTGCCCTCGCCGCTTGCGATCAAGCCGGTCGATATTTTTGGCGCCGGCGTCTACCCGCTGCAGCTCGTCATTCCGGTGGTCGGCCTCGCTTTTGCGGTGGCGCTGCATTTTGCCGCGACGCGCACGCGCTACGGCAAGGCGCTGCTCGCCGTCGTGCAGAACACCGACGCGGCACGGCTGATGGGTATCGACGTTCGCCGCGCGATCGTCTTCTCCTACATTCTCTCGGCCGCGCTTGCCGGCATAGCGGGCGTGCTGATCGCGCCGCTGTTCAGCGTCAACTCGGATATGGGCACGCTGTTCGGCATCAAGGCCTTTGCGGTCGCGATCCTCGGCGGCATCACGTCGGCTTGGGGTGTCGTGCTGGCGGGTTTGATCTTCGGACTGATCGAAACGCTGACGACAGCGTTTCTCGGTTCCTCGCACACGCAGATCATCTCGTTCTCGGTGGTGATCCTCGCGCTCGCCTTCATGCCGAACGGGCTACTCGGCCGCGCCGCCGTCAACAAGGTCTGACGGCATGGCGAAGAGCGGCTACCAGTCTCTCCTCATTCTCGCGCTCACAGCGGCGGCGCTTGCCTTCGCGACCTACTCGGAGGGCTATACGCCGTTCGTGCTCGCGCTTGTCGCGCTGGCAACGATCGTCGGCGTTGGCCTCAACATTTTGGTCGGTCTCGCCGGACAGATGTCGTTCGGCCACGTCGCGTTCTACGCGATCGGCGCTTACACGGTCGGCGTACTGACCTTGAAGCACGTCGACTTCTGGATCGCGTTGCCGCTCGCCGGGCTCGTCGCCGCATTGCTCGGCGCAGCGCTCGCGCTGCCGGCATTGCGCATCACCGGCCCCTATCTCGCGATGGTCACCATCGCGTTCGCGTTCATCGTCCAGCATGTGCTGATCGAATGGAAGCCTGTCACGGGCGGCCAGAACGGACTGATGGGGCTGCAGGCGCCGCATCTTTTTGGCAAGATATTCGGCGAACGCGAGATGGGCATGTTGGCGATCGTGATCGCGGGCATCTCGACATATCTCTTTGCGCGGATCGCGGCGAGCGCGTGGGGCAAGGCAATGCTTGCGGTCGCGAACAGCGAGACCGCGGCGCGCTCGATCGGCCTCAACCCGACAACGATCAAGACGCTGGCTTTCGCACTCTCTGCCTTCTTCGCCGGCATCGCGGGCGGCATCTTCGCGCCACTGTTGATGTTCATCTCGCCTGAGTCGTTCCCGTTCTCACAGTCGATCCTGTTCCTGCTCGCCGTCGTGGTCGGCGGTGCCGGCTGGGTGCTCGGACCGGCGGTCGGCGCAGCCGTCAGCGTCGTCGCGCCGGAGCTGCTTTCGAGTTTCGCGGAATACCGCCTTCTCTTCTTCGGCGTGTTGCTGCTCGTCGTGTTGTGGCTGGCGCCGAGCGGCATTCTCGGCAGCCTGCAGCGGTTTTGGCCACGGGCCGCCGCGCGTCTTGCCAATGCCGACGGGTTCGACGCGGTCGCTTGGTTGCGTCAGGCCGACACCAGCGCGGCTCTTTCGGTGGCCGGTCTCGGGATCCAGTTCGGCGGCATTCGCGCGGCGCATGACGTGAGCTTCACGGCGCAGCCCGGTCAGGTCACCAGCGTGATCGGGCCGAACGGCGCCGGTAAAACGACCGTGCTCAACATGATCGGCGGCTTCTACAAGCCGACCGCCGGCAACGTGACGCTCGCGGGCAACGAACTCGCCGGCGAACCCGCGTGGCGCGTCGCGCGCAGTGGCATTGCGCGCACGTATCAGACGACGCGGCTCTTCGAGGCGATGAGCGTGCTCGACAACGTGCTGCTCGCGCTGCGGCGCGGCAAGCTCGGCTCGCTGGTGATGCCGCTCGACCGCGCCGAGGCGCGGCAGATCGCCGAAGCGCTGATCGCTTTCGTTGGCTATCGCGGCTCAATCGAGGAACTTGCCGGCAATCTGCCGCACGTCGATCGCCGCCTCGTCGAGATTGCGCGCGCGCTCGCGGCACAGCCGCGCGTGCTGCTGCTCGACGAACCGGCCGCCGGCCTGATGCGACGCGAGAAGGAAGAACTGTCGCTGCTGCTCCGCCGGATCGCAGATGCGGGCGTCGCCGTGATCTTGGTCGAGCACGATATGGCGCTTGTGATGGGCATCTCGGATCACATCGTGGTGCTCGATGCCGGTCAGCGTATCGCCGACGGCAAGCCCGCCGACGTGCGGCAGGACCCGAAGGTGCTGCGCGCCTATCTCGGCGGCACCGAGATGCGCGAGCGCCCGCGCATGTTCGATCTGAAAGCTTCGGATCGCCCTTTGTTCGCGATAGAAAAGCTCACGGCTGGTTACGGCGCCGCGCCGGTGCTCAACGAGATCAGCCTCGACATCAAAGCCGGCGAGATGGTCGCGATGCTCGGCGCGAACGGCGCCGGCAAGTCGACGACGATGCGCGCGGCTTCCGGCCTGCTTCGCCCTGTCGTCGGCGCCATCATGCTGGATGGCGAGTCGATCGAGAGGACCGAAGCGCACCGCCTGCCCGCCAAGGGGCTCGTCTTGGTGCCGGAAGGCCGTCAGGTGTTTCCGGAACTCTCGGTGCGCGACAATCTGCGGCTCGGTGGGTTCTGGCGTTCCGACGTCGACGAGAGCGAGATCGAAGCGCTGCTTGACCGCTTCCCGCGCTTGCGCGAGCGCATCGATCAGCGCGCCGGGCTGTTGTCCGGCGGTGAGCAACAGATGCTCGCGATCGCGCGCGGGCTGATGGCAAAGCCGCGCGTTCTGCTGCTCGACGAGCCGTCGCTCGGCCTTGCGCCTGCGATCATCAACGAAGTGTTCGACATTCTCTCCGAGCTGCGCGACGAAGACGTCACGATCCTACTCGTCGACCAAATGGCCGCGATGGCGCTGACGGTGGCGGATCGCGGCTATGTCATCGAGTCGGGTCGCATCGTGCGTTCGGGCGATCCGGATACGCTGCGCGGCGATAAAGCCCTCGAGGCGGCTTATCTCGGCAAGGTCGAGGCGGCGGAGTAGTTCACCGCCAATCTAAAGCTCCACGTCATGGCCCGGCTTGTCCGGGCCATCCACGTCTTGGCTGAGTCAGTTAGGAAGCAAGACGTGGATGGCCCGCATGAAGCGGGCCATGACGGAGAACTTCGCTACGACGAAAGCCCGCCGCGCTCTTCGACGAATTTCGTGACAGCTTCGATGCCGTCGCCGGTTTTCAAGTTCGTGAACACGAACGGTCGCTGGCCGCGCATGCGCTTGGAGTCGCGATCCATCACGTCGAGCGATGCGCCGACATGCGGTGCAAGGTCAGTTTTGTTGATCACCAGCAAATCCGAACGCGTGATGCCTGGGCCGCCTTTCGACGGGATCTTTTCGCCGGCCGCAACGTCGATGACGTAGATCGTGATGTCAGCGAGCTCCGGCGAGAAGGTCGCCGCGAGATTGTCGCCGCCCGACTCGATCAACACGAGATCGAGGTTCGGAAATTTCTGCCGCATGTCGGCGACGGCCGCGAGGTTGATCGACGCATCCTCGCGGATCGCGGTATGCGGGCAGCCGCCGGTTTCGACGCCTGCGATCCGATCAGCGTCGAGCGCGCCGGAGCGGACCAGATATTCGGCGTCCCACTTCGTGTAGATGTCGTTGGTGATCGCGGCGATCTCGTAACGATCGCGCAGGCGTTTGCAGAGCGCATCCATCAGCGCGGTTTTGCCGGAGCCGACCGGACCGCCGACGCCGACGCGAAGAGGACCGTGGTTACTCATGTCAGCTCCTGAACAGTCTTGTGTACTGCGTTTCGTGATGAAGGCTTGCGAGATCGGCGCGGAACGTCGCGCCGCCGACATCGTTGAGCCGCGCGACCAAAGCGCGCTCGCACGTTTCGGCGATCACCGGCGTCATCGCGGCGAGTACGCGTTGGCCGTCGGTTTGGCCCAGCGGCACGAGGCGCACGCCGGCCGAGATGTAGTTCGCGACCAGCGCATGCAGATAAGCCGTCAGCGCTTGCGGCAGAGGGATATCATGACCCGCGCATGTCACACCGACGGCGATCGGATAGGCGATCGGCCCGTCCCACACGCGCGCGAGCCGATCGAGCGCCGGGCAAGGCCACACCTTGCATGTCGTGTCGAAGAAGGCGCGCCCTTGCGCGGTCGTCTCCAGGTGGCGCTCTTTCGATGGCGTGAAGGCTGCGGCAAGCTCCGCGACGCCGCGCAGCGTCGCGTCCTGCTCGTCATTCACGGCGCGATACGCGTGGATGAAGAAGACCGCGTCGCAGAATGCGCCGCCGTCGCGCAGCAAAGCGGCGATCCAGGCTTCGAGCGTCGCGGCGCTCGCGATGTCGCCGGTTTCGACCGCCCACTCGATGCCGCCGGAGTATGAGAATGCGCCGACCGGATAGGACGGCGACAGCCACGCCATCAATTTGGCGAGCGAGAGCTGATCCGGCTCACGCCACGGCGTCATGATTTATGCGCGTGGCCGTGATGATGCGCGTGATCGTGCGCATGGTCATGAGCATGACCGTGGCCGCAATTCTCGTCGTGCACGTGATCGTGGCCGCAGCCCGGGCCATGCACGTGGCTGCGATCTTGGCCATGATCGTGCGAATGCGAATGACTGTGCGCATGCGCGTGACTATGCGAATGGCTATGCGCGCTGTGCGCATGAGCGTGGCCGTGCGCTTCGGCGGCCTCGTAAGCACCGCCTTCCGGATCGAACTGCGCCAACAGGCTCTCCACCGTGCCGCCAAGGCCGCGCGCCATCTCTTCGATGATGGGATCGGGAGCGATGCGGATACGGTCGGCCAGAATCTGCGCCGGCACGTGGCGATTGCCGATGTGCCAGGCGAGCCGCGTCAGATGGTGCGCGTCGCTCGCCGTGATCTCGGCGACCGGCTCATCCGCCGCGACGACGCCGATGATGCGACCATCATCGAGCACAAGGCCGTCGCCGTGGCGCAGATGCACAGCCTCTTCGAGATCGAGCAGGAACACGAGATCGCCCTCGGTGCGCATCGTGATGCGGCGGCGGTAGCGGCCGTCATGCGGCAATTCGACGAAATCGAACGGCTCTTGGGCGAGCTTGCCGGCGGGCTTGACCGCGAAAGCGCGGGGACGGGACATCGAAGTTCCTCTCGGTCGTCATGCGGGTACTCGGCAAAGCCGACTACAAGGCTTGACCCGAGCATCCATCAATCAAAGAAACTCTGTTTGCAAGATGAATTGCCGGGTCAAGCCCGGCAATGACGAGGCCTGCGTTAGAACAAAAAATAGCGCTGCGCCATCGGCAAGACTTCGGCAGGGGCGCAGGTGAGCAGCTCACCGTCGGCGCGCACCTCATAGGTCTCCGGATCGACCTCGATATGAGGGGTTGCGCCATTGTGGATCATCGACTTCTTCGAAATACCGCCGCGCGTGTTTTCGACGGCGATCAAATCCTTCTCGGTGCCGAGGCGATCGCGCAAGCCGCTCTCGATCGCGGCCTGAGACGTGAAGACGACGGAGCTGGCCGTCAGTGCTTTGCCGAATGCGCCAAACATCGGACGATAGTGCACGGGCTGCGGCGTCGGGATCGAAGCGTTCGGGTCGCCCATCGGCGCCGCGACGATCATCCCGGATTTGAGCACCATATCGGGCTTTACGCCGAAGAAAGCCGGAGACCAGACGACGAGGTCCGCCATCTTGCCGGGCTCGACCGAGCCGATGTGTTTTGAAATGCCATGCGCGATGGCCGGATTGATCGTATATTTCGCGATGTAGCGTTTGACGCGGACGTTGTCGTTGTCGCCCTGCTCTTCCTTCAAGCGCCCGCGCTGGATCTTCATTTTGTGCGCGGTCTGCCAGGTGCGGATGCCGACTTCGCCGATGCGGCCCATCGCCTGTGAGTCCGACGACATCATCGAGAGCGCGCCGATGTCGTGCAGAATATCCTCGGCCGCAATGGTTTCCTTGCGGATGCGGCTTTCCGCGAAGGCGAGATCCTCGGCGATCGACGGATCGAGATGGTGGCACACCATCAGCATATCGAGGTGTTCGTCGATGGTGTTGCGCGTGAACGGGCGCGTCGGATTGGTCGACGACGGCAGCACATTCGGCAGGCTCGCAACTTTGATGATGTCCGGCGCGTGGCCGCCGCCCGCACCTTCGGTGTGGAAGGCGTGGATGGTGCGGCCTTTGAACGCCGCGACCGTATCCTCGACGAAACCGGACTCGTTCAGCGTGTCGGTGTGGATCATCACCTGCACGTCGTATTCGTCAGCGACCGAGAGGCAGTTGTCGATCGCGGCCGGCGTCGTGCCCCAATCTTCGTGCAGCTTCATCGCGCAGGCGCCGCCGCGGATCATTTCCTCGAGCGCAGCGGGGAGCGCAGTGTTGCCCTTCGCCGAAATGCCGAGATTGACCGGGAACGCATCGGCGGCCTGGATCATGCGGCCGATATGCCATGGGCCGGGCGTGCAGGTGGTCGCCAGCGTGCCATGTGCTGGGCCGGTTCCGCCACCAAGCAGCGTCGTCACGCCGCTCATCAGCGCGTCTTCGATCTGCTGCGGGCAGATGAAATGAATGTGGCTGTCGAAGCCACCGGCCGTGATGATCTTGCCTTCGCCCGCGATGATCTCTGTGCCGGGGCCGATGACGATGTCGACGTTCGGCTGAATGTCCGGATTGCCGGCCTTGCCGATCTTCGCGATGCGCCCATCGCGCAGCGCGATGTCGGCTTTGACGATGCCCCAGTGATCGAGGATCAGCGCGTTGGTGATGACCGTGTCGGCGGAGCCCTGCGCGCGTGTCACCTGACTCTGGCCCATGCCGTCGCGGATGACTTTGCCGCCGCCGAATTTCACTTCCTCGCCGTAAGTGGTGAAATCCTTCTCGACCTCGATGAAGAGTTCGGTGTCGGCGAGACGGACGCGGTCGCCGGTCGTCGGCCCGAACATGTCGGCATAGATGCGGCGGGGAAGTTTGGCGGCCATCTAGAGTTTCCCCATCACTTTGCCCTGAAAGCCGTAGACGGTCCGATTGCCGCCGAGTGCGACCAGCGTCACGGTGCGGCTCTGCCCCGGCTCGAAACGCACCGCGGTGCCGGAGGCGATATCGAGCCGCATGCCGCGCGCTTTTGCGCGGTCGAATTTGAGCGCGTTGTTGGTCTCGAAGAAGTGGTAGTGCGAGCCGACTTGGATGGGACGATCGCCCGTGTTCGCGACCTCGAGCGTCAGCGTTTCACGGCCCTCGTTGAGCGTGATGTCGCCGTCCTTCGTGAAGACCTCGCCGGGTTTCATGATTAGGCGACCAGCACAAATACACCGCCGACCGCGATCACCGCGCCGGCGAGGCGCGCAAGCGCAGGACGCTCCGCAAAGAGCGCGAGATAGCCGCTCGCCATGCCGGCGACGTGCAACGCGGCGGTCGAAGCAATAAGGCCTGCGAGATATGGCGTCGAGGCATCGCCTTCGGAGCCGTGGGCATAGCCGTGCGCGAGCGCGAACAGCGCAGCGATTGCCATACCGGCCGCGACCGGCAGACGCGGTGCGAACAAGCAGAGAAGACCGAGCGCCATCACGCTGGCGGCGATCATCCATTCGGCGCGCGGCAGCACGATGCCGGAGGCGCCCGCGAGCGTTGCGGCCGTCATCGCGGCGACGAAAGTGAGCGGCACGAGCCACGGACGGCGCATGCCGGAGACGACGGCCCAGAGGCCGATCGCGAAAGCGGCGAGCAGATGGTCGAGGCCGTTGAGCGGGTGGAGGACCCCGTCCATAAAGGAATGCGTGTGACCCGGCGCGCCACCGTGCGCGAAGGCGAGGCTTGGCGTGAGAACAAGAGCGGCAATGAGCAGCTTCGATCGCATCTTCATGTCCTACCTGATCGGATTGTGGACCGTGACAAGCTTGGAGCCGTCCGGAAACGTGGCTTCGACCTGAACGTCGTGGATCATCTCGGCGACGCCTTCCATCACCTGCGCACGCGTTACCACATGCGCGCCGGCTTCCATCAACTCGGCGACGGTGCGCCCATCGCGCGCGCCTTCCATGATGAAATCGGAGATCAGCGCGATCGATTCCGGATGGTTCAGCTTCACGCCGCGATCGAGGCGGCGGCGCGCGACCATCGCGGCGGTGGCGATGAGCAGCTTGTCTTTTTCGCGAGGCGTCAAATTCATGAGCGTCAGTTCGTCCAGATGCGCGGCAGCGTCATGTTCATCGCGTGAAGCGCCGCCGCCATATCGTTGCGCAGCGCCGCACTATTGTGCGCACTGAAGCGCGCAACGCAATGCCCATTCCAGCACGAAATTCCGGCTTCGCCCTGATAGGTCGCGGCGCGGAACGCTTCGACATGCTCTTCGCGGCCGGGGCTGATGTAAACGGTCGCGAAAGCGATCGAGCCATTGCCGATCGGAGCCTGCGCGAGCTTCTCGGATATCGGCCCGTCGATGCGCAACGTCTCGGCGAATATAAGTTTCCCATCGCGCCGGACGCGCCAGCGATCGCGGACCGAACCCGATGTGACGACCTCGCCCATCAGGGCGCGGCCGAACACTATGGCTTCGGCCAGAAGGATTTCGCCGTTGCCGGCGAGATCGACCTCGATACCGCGCTCGAGGTGCGTGCGATCGAAAACGATGGTTTCCTGAGGTACCCACGAGAGACGCGCACCGGCCTCGACATTGAGGCGCACATCGATGCGCGAGGGCGCGCCGATGGCGCGGTAGACTTTCTCCGCCGCTGCTGTGGTGATCGCGAGGTTGGCGCCGCCGCGCAGCGTGATGTCGAACGAGAATGCATCGCCGCCCGCCATCCCGCCCGCCGTGTTGACGATGACGGCTTCGGTGTCGCCACGCTCCGCGTTCGGGAAACGCGCGCGCAGGGAGCCGTCTTCACCGACACGCACACGGCGCGTCACGCCGCTCGCGCCGGTAAGATCGAGCGCGATCCTGCCGGTGGCGCGATTGGCGGCGAATGTTTGTTGTGTTGCGAGCGTATCCAGCACAGCCGTTTCGTTTCTCTCCGTCATGGCCTTGGTGCCCTTGGGGCACCCACATGCGGGCCATCCACGACTTTCTCAAATCAAAACGAAGGAAGAAAGACGTGGATGGCCCGGACAAGCCGGGCCATGACGAAATACTTTAAATCGCCAACGCGCGCCGCAGGGCGCCTTCGTCCATGTCGTCGCGGCCGCACGAGAAGACGACCGATCCGCGGTCCATGACGGCGAAACGGTCGCCGAGTTCATGCGCGAAGTCAAAATATTGCTCGACCAGCACGATCGCCATCTTGGCAGTGTCGCGCAAATAGGTGATGGCGCGACCGATATCCTTGATGATCGACGGCTGAATGCCTTCAGTCGGCTCGTCGAGCAGCAAGATCTTCGGCCGCATCACGAGTGCACGGCCGATGGCGAGCTGCTGCTGCTGACCGCCGGACAAGTCGCCGCCACGGCGACGCATCATGTCGGCGAGCACAGGGAAGAGATCGAAGACCTCTTCCGGCACGTAGCGCTGAGCGCGTTTGAGCGGCGCGTAACCTGTGTGCAGATTCTCTTCGACGGTGAGGAGCGGAAACACATCGCGGCCTTGCGGCACATAAGCGATGCCGCGTCGCGCGCGTTCGTATGGCCGCAGGCGCTCGATCTCTTGGCCGTCGAACACGATCGAGCCGCCACTGATCGGCTGATGACCGGTAAGCGCTCGCAGTAGGCTCGTCTTGCCGACGCCGTTGCGGCCGAGAATGCAGGTGATCTTGCCGGCTTCGGCGACCATCGAGACGCCGCGCAGCGCTTGCGCCGCGCCGTAATGAAGATTGACGGACCGTGCTTCGAGCATTCGCTAGCGTCCCAAATACACTTCGACCACGCGCTGGTTCTCCGACACCTGGTCGATGGAACCTTCGGCGATCACCGAACCTTCATGCAGACACGTCACCTTCACGCCGAGCTCGCGAACGAAAGCCATGTCGTGTTCGACGACGACGACCGAGCGCTCGCGATTGATTTCGCGGAGCAGTTCGGCAGTCTGCATCGTTTCGGCGTCGGTCATACCGGCGACCGGCTCGTCGACCAGCAAGAGCTTCGGTTCCTGTGCGAGCAACATGCCGATCTCGAGCCATTGCTTTTGGCCGTGCGACAGCGCGCCGGCGAGGCGGCCGCGATCCGGTGTCATTCTGATCGTCGTGAGGATTGCGTCGAGGCGATCGCGCTCTTCCGACGAGTCGCGCCAAAACAAGGTCGCGCGCGGCCGGCGATCCGCCTTCAACGCAAGGCGCAGATTGTCTTCGACCGTATGGCTTTCGAATACGGTCGGCTTCTGGAATTTGCGGCCGATGCCGAGCGTTGCGATCTGCGTCTCATCCATCGACGAAAGATCGTGCGAGCCGTCGAATACGACGTCGCCCTCGTCCGGCTTCGTCTTGCCGGTGACGACATCCATCATCGTGGTTTTGCCGGCGCCGTTCGGGCCGATGATCGCGCGCATCTCGCCGGGCGCGATCGTGAATGAGAGCTTGTTGAGTGCGCGGAAGCCGTCGAACGCGACCGTGATCGCATCGAGATAAAGCAGCGCAGGTGTTGTGCGAGGTTGCTGTTCCATCGTGCTACTCCGCGGCCTGTGGCTGCGCGCCGTTCGGTTCGGCTTTCGCCGCATCCTTCTTGGCTTTGCGCTGCGCAACCCAATGACGGAAGGTGCCGACGATGCCGCGCGGCATCAGCAGCGTGACGATAACGAACAAGCCGCCGAGCATGAAGAGCCAGTATGGCGCGAGGAATCCGCTCGTGAATGTCGTCTTTGCATAATTGACGATGAAAGCGCCGAGCGCCGCGCCGGTCAGCGTTCCGCGCCCGCCGACCGCGACCCAGATGACGGCTTCGATCGAGTTCGATGGCGCAAACTCGCCTGGATTGATGATGCCGACTTGCGGCACGTAGAGCGCGCCGGCAACGCCTGCCATCATGGCTGACAGCACGAAAACGAAGAGCTTGTAGCTCTCGACGCGATAGCCGAGGAAGCGCATGCGGCTTTCGGCATCGCGCACGCCGATCAGCACTTTGCCGAGTTTCGACGTCACGATCGCACGGCAGAGCAAGAAGCAGCCACCGAGCGCGACGCAAGACAGGACGAACAGCGCCGCGCGCGTACCCTGCGCCTGCACATTGAAGCCGAGGATGTCCTTGAAATCGGTCAGGCCGTTGTTGCCGCCGAAGCCGAAATCGTTGCGGAAGAAGCCGAGCATCAGCGCGTAAGTCAGCGCTTGCGTGATGATCGAGAGATAGACGCCGGTGACACGGCTGCGGAAGGCGAGCCAGCCGAAGACGAAAGCGAGCAGTCCTGGAACCAGCAGCACCATCAGCGCCGCGAACCAGAACATGTCGAAGCCATACCAGAACCACGGCAACTGTTTGTAGTTCAGAAAGACCATGAAATCCGGCAACGTCGGATGCGCGTAGACGCCGCGCGTTCCGATCTGGCGCATCAGATACATGCCCATCGCATAGCCGCCGAGCGCGAAGAAAGCGCCGTGGCCGAGCGAAAGAATTCCAGCGTATCCCCAGATGAGATCGATCGAGAGTGCGAGCAGCGCGTAGCAGAGATATTTGCCGAGCAGCGCGACCGCATAGCTTGGGATATGCAGCGGAGATGACGGCGACGTCGCGATGTTGAGGATCGGGACGATGATCGCCGCCGCGATGAGGATCGAGATGAAGATCCAACCGCCGCGATCGAGCGTGCGCGTGATCATGCGGCGCCCCCGATCTTGGTTCCGAACCGCGCACGGCACCGGCAGCGCGATGTGGCGAGATCGCCGCCACGCAAAAGGAGCATGAGATATCGGCCGATCATCGTCATGCTTCCACCGCGCGGCCCTTGAGCGCAAACAGACCGCGCGGACGCTTTTGGATGAAGAGGATGATCAGCACGAGGATCGCGATCTTGCCGAGAACGGCGCCCGCGAAGGGCTCGAGGAATTTGTTGGCGATGCCGAGCGTGAACGCGCCGACCAACGTGCCCCAGAGATTTCCGACGCCACCGAAAACGACGACCATGAAGCTGTCGATAATGTAGCTCTGGCCGAGATTCGGCGAGACGTTGTCGATCTGCGAGAGCGCGACGCCGGCGATGCCGGCGATGCCGGAACCGAGGCCGAAGGTCAGCGCATCGATGCGGCCGGTGCGGATGCCCATTGAGGCCGCCATCGCGCGGTTTTGCGTGACGGCGCGCATCTCGAGTCCGATGCGGGAGAAGCGCAGCATTGCGAGCAAGCCGACAAAGACCGCGAGCGTGAAGCAAACGATCCACAGCCGATTGTAGGTGATCGTCAAGCCGCCGACCTCGAATGCGCCAGACATCCAGGACGGGTTGCCGACTTCCTTGTTGGTCGGGCCGAATTGCGTGCGCACGGCCTGCTGCAGGATGAGCGAAATGCCCCAGGTCGCAAGCAGCGTTTCGAGCGGGCGGCCATAAAGCCAGCGGATCACGCCGCGCTCGATCGCGATGCCGACAAGACCGGCGACGCAGAACGCAAGCGGCAGCGCGATCAGCAGCGAATAGTCGAACAGCGCCGGGTTCTTCGTGCGGATGATCTCCTGCACGACGAAAGTCGTGTAAGCGCCGAGCATCACCATTTCGCCATGCGCCATGTTGATGACGCCCATCACGCCGAACGTGATGGCAAGGCCGATGGCAGCGAGCAGCAACACCGAGCCGAGCGAGATGCCGTACCAGGCATTCTGCGCGGTTGCCCACAGCGCGAGATTCGACTCAATCGCGGCGACGGCGCTTTGCGCAGCCGTCTTGACGTTAGTGGGCGAGTCGGCTGGCAAGCTCGACAGCAAGGCTTTCGCCTCCTGATCGCCGCGCGCGCGCAACACAGCGACGGCGTCGAGTTTGTCGGTCTCGCTAGCGTCGGTCTTGAAGAGGATCACGGCCGCACGCGCTTCAGTCAGCGCGCGCTTGACGCGTGTGTTGGTTTCCTTGGCGATCGCGGTATCGAGCGTCGGAAGCGCGGCGGCATCGCGCGAGCGGAAGACGGAGATTGCGGCTTCGAGGCGCTTATTCGCGTCGGGCGAAAGCAGCGTCAGGCCGCCGAGCGCCGCGTCGACGCTGCGGCGCAGGCGGTTGTTGAGGCGCACCGGACGCGGCGATGCCGGCGTGGCGGCTTGACCGGTCGCGGCATCGGCGAATTTGCCATCGGCGGTGCGGATGAAGACGGCTTTCGGCTCCGTGGTGAAGAAGAGCCGGCCGTCCTGCAGCGCCTGGATCACATCGGCAGCGCGCGGATTGCCGCTCGTCGCAATCGTCGTGACGGCTTTCTCGGTGTCGGAAAATGAGTCGGTGGTGAAGTCGGCGAGCGCTGCGGCAAAGTCCTGCGCGCGTGCGATCGGAGCCGACAAGCTTAGCGCCAGGAGAAAAATCCCGGCGGCGATGAAGCGGAAGAAGGTCATCCGAAGTGTCCCGGCATTCGGAGAAGCAAAACGGCGCCTTCGGTGCCGCTGTCGTATTCGAGGCGCGCCGCGAACTCAGCGCGTTCCCTCCCCCCTTGCGGGGGAGGGCTAGGGAGGGGGGTGTTCGGTGAGCACTGCGTTCGTTGCTCACCCCCCTCTCTGTCTCTCCCCCGCAAGGGGGGAGAGAACGCTAGAGGCGAGGTGCTGTTCGCTACGGCGATCAGCTGCCGCACTTATTCGTCTTGGTGTTCCAGTTGCCGCACTTCTTCTCAACCCAGTCGGCAACGAGATCCTTCGAGCCATCGAGTTCCTTCGACCAGGCATCACCCGCAACGAGACCCTCGGTCTTCCACACCACGTCGAACTGGCCGTCGGCCTTGATCTCGCCGATGAAAACCGGCTTGGTGATGTGATGGTTCGGCAGCATCTTCGACATGCCGCCCGTCAGGTTCGGAGCCTCGGTGCCCGGCAGCGCGTCGATCACCTTGTCGGGATCCGTCGTGCCGGCCTTCTCGACAGCCTTGACCCACATGGCGAAGCCGATCACGTGCGCTTCCATCGGATCGTTGGAGACGCGCTTCTCGTTCTTCGTGAAGGCCTTCCACTTCTTGATGAACTCGGCGTTTGCCGGGGTCTTGATCGACTCGAAGTAGTTCCATGCGGCGAGGTGGCCGAGCAGCGGCTTCGTGTCGATGCCGGCGAGTTCTTCTTCGCCGACCGAGAACGCGACGACCGGAATATCCGTCGCCTTGATGCCTTGGTTGCCGAGCTCCTTGTAGAACGGAACGTTGGCGTCGCCGTTGATGGTCGAAACAACGGCGGTCTTCTTGCCAGCCGAGCCGAACTTCTTGATGTCGGCGACGATCGTCTGCCAATCGGAGTGACCGAACGGCGTGTAGTTGATCATGATGTCTTCTTGCTTCACGCCCTTCGACTTGAGGTAGGCCTCAAGGATCTTGTTGGTCGTGCGCGGATAGACGTAGTCGGTGCCGGCCAGAACCCAGCGCTGCACCTTCTCTTCCTTGGCGAGATAGTCGACAGCCGGAATGGCTTGCTGGTTCGGAGCAGCGCCCGTGTAGAACACGTTGCGCTCGGACTCTTCGCCTTCGTACTGCACCGGATAGAAGAGGATCGAGTTGAGTTCCTTGAAGACCGGCAGCACGGACTTGCGCGACACCGAGGTCCAGCAGCCGAATACGGCCGAGACCTTTTCCTTCGAGATCAGCTCGCGCGCCTTTTCGGCGAACAGCGGCCAGTTCGAAGCCGGATCGACGACGACTGCCTCGAGCTTCTTGCCGAGGAGACCGCCCTTCTTGTTCTGCTCTTCGATGAGCATGAGCATGACGTCTTTCAGCGTCGTTTCGCTGATCGCCATGGTGCCGGAGAGCGAGTGGAGAATACCGACCTTGATGGTTTCTTGAGCCTGGGCGGGAGCCGACAGACCGAGGCCAAGAGCGAGGCCTGCTGCGACTAAACCCTTCCCTGCCACCCTGCGAGTGATGTTGAGCATTCTTGTTCCCTTGCGTTGGACCGCACGCAACCCACGTTTGCGCGCGAGGGCCTTCGCAAAGCGTGTGCCAGCCACGTGCGATGCAACAACCGGTTGATTCAGAAGGGATGTTTACGAGTGAGTCAGGTTTGCCCACCTGATAGGCAACGGCCGCTGCTCAATTAATGAGCAACGGCCGTTGACAGCTCAACTATTAGGCGAGGTGACTCAGGGCTAGGCGGCGACTGACCGCATCCAGCCATAAGTATCGTCCACGGTGCCGCGCTGGATCCCGGTCAGCTGGGCGCGCAGCTTCGTCGTCGCCTCGCCATCGCCTGAGTTGCCGATGGCGAATTCGCCGCCGCGATACTTCACCTTGCCGATGCCGGCGATCACCGCGGCCGTGCCGCACGCGAAAGCTTCGCGCAGCTTTCCGCTGCGGGCATCCGCCTGCCACTGGTCGAAGCTGTAAGGCGTCTCGGCGACCTTATAGCCGGCATCCGAAGCAAGCTTCATCACCGACTCGCGCGTGATGCCTGGCAGGATCGTATTCAGCGGCGGCGTGATGATCGAGCGATCGTCCATCACGAAAAAGATGTTCATGCCGCCGAGTTCGTCGATCCACTTGCGCTCGACCGCATCGAGGAAGACGACCTGGTCACAACCGTTGTCGAACGCTTCCTTGGTCGCGACAAGGCTCGACGCGTAGTTGCCGCCGCACTTGGCGGCGCCGGTACCGCCGGGCGCCGCGCGCGTGTATTCCTCGGAGACCCAGACCTGCACGGTCTTGAAGCCGCCCTTGAAATACGCGCCGACTGGGCAGCCGATCACACAGAAAATGTATTCGTTCGCGGGGCGCACGCCGAGGAACGCCTCGCTGGCGAACATGAACGGGCGCAGGTAGTACGAGCCCTCACCGGACGGCACCCAGTCGGCATCGACCTTCACGAGCTGATCGATCGCTTCGAGGAACATCTCCTCGGGCACATCCGGCATCGCCATGCGCTTGGCCGATTCATTGAAGCGGCGCGCATTCTCGTCCGGACGGAACAGGCCGAAGCCACCGCCCGGTTTGCGATAGGCCTTCATGCCTTCGAAGATTTCCTGCGCGTAGTGCAGAACCGCGGCGGCCGGGTCCATCTGGAACGGCTCGCGCGCGCGCACCTTCGCGTCGTGCCAGCCCACGCCTTGTGTCCACTGCACCGTCACCATGTGATCCGAGAACACGCGGCCGAAGCCGGGATCGGCCATCAGCGCGGTGCGCTTGTCGGCCGGAGTCGGTGACTTATGCGGAACTTTCTCAAAGCTGATTTTCGCCATCGGCGTCATCTCCCGGTCCGGCGTCTGTCTTAGGCAAAGCCGGGTCACATTGGCAGTGACCGGCGACTAAAATGCAGTTCTCAGATTAGAGCAAGATAAATATGTCAGTAATAGTGACCTTTTTCTTATTGCGTCGAGAGGTCGGCCGTAGCGGCCTCCAGAACTGCGACGTCCCAGCCCGATGCGTTGGGTGAAAAACTGTACGGGACGGCGTTTTGGGTCGAGGCCCAGGCGCCGCACAACTGTTCGTGGAGAGCCCCGAACACACCACCGTGGCTGACGAAAAGCAGCGTCTCTTTGGGGTAGCGTTCGGTCCACGTTCGGATCACGCCACGCGTGCGCTTGAGCGTCTCGCCCCACTGTTCAGCGTCGGGCGGCAGGATCGTGGTCAGCGACTGCGTCATCGGGATGCCGTGGCGCTGCTTGAGTTCGGCGATGCCGAAGCCCTCGAAGCTGCCGAAGCCTCGCTCCTGGAGATTCTTGTCGGTATGAAGCGGGCGGCCGTGCGGTTCGTTGACGAGCTGCGCGGTTTCGAGCGCGCGCGATAGCGGGCTCGCGATCACGCGGTCGAACGTCGCGGAGCGCAGCGCTGCGGCAGCAGCACGCGCCTGCGCGCGTCCGGTCGCGTTCAACGGGATGTCGGTCGAACCTTGGATGCGCCCGGCTTTGTTCCAGTCGGTTTCGCCATGGCGGATAAACAGAAATTTTCGTGTCGGCATGGGGGGTTCTTACGCGGATGATCGCTTCAAACCAAGAGCTTGCCCAAACTGTAGATGCGACAGCGTATGGGGCCGTCTATCGGCACCCCATAACCCTGCCCCTGCCCGCCTCCATTAATCTCGGCAGCACGTAAAACTTGCGCCCTCCGGCCTCGCGGGCCAAAACCGGCGCAACCCAAGAACTTCCGGGAGACCGTAGTGGCGACTTTCAAGGCGATCCGTATCGAGAAGGCCGACAAGGGCCAAACCGTCGCGCTGGCCGACTTCGACGAGAACGAGTTGATGGACGGCGACGTGACCGTCGCGGTCGAGTGGTCGACGCTCAATTACAAAGACGGTCTCGCGCTGACCGGCAAAGCCCCGGTGGTTCGCCGGTTTCCGATGATCCCCGGCATCGATTTCGTCGGCACGGTCGAGAAGTCTACAAATCCGGATTGGAAGGAAGGCGACCGCGTCATCCTTAATGGCTGGGGCACCGGCGAAACCCATCTCGGCGCCTACGCGCAGAAGTCGCGCGTGAAGGGCGAGTGGCTGGTGCCGCTGCCGATCGGGATGACGGGCCGCGAAGCGATGGCGGTCGGCACCGCCGGTTACACCGCGATGCTCTCGCTGCTCGCGCTCGAAAAGCATGGCATCACGCCGAAAGCCGGCCCGGCGCTCGTCACCGGCGCGGCCGGCGGCGTCGGCTCGGTCGCCATCGCCTTGCTCGCAAAAGCCGGCTTCCACGTCATCGCATCGACGGGCCGTGTCTCCGAAGGCGACTACCTCAAAAAACTCGGGGCTGCCGAGATCATCGATCGCGCCGAGTTGTCTGCACCGGGCCGCCCGCTCGGCAAGGAGCGCTGGGCTTGCGCGGTGGATTCGGTCGGCTCGCAGACGCTCGCCAACGTCCTCTCGCAGACGAAATACGGCGGCGCAGTCGCAGCCTGCGGTTTGGCCGGCGGTATGGACCTGCCGTCCAGCGTCGCACCCTTCATCTTGCGCGGCGTCGCGCTGCTCGGCATCGATTCGGTGATGGCCCCGCAGGCCCTTCGCCGCGAGGCTTGGCGCCGTCTCGCCACCGACCTCGATTGGAGCCGCCTGCAGTCGATGGTCACCGAAATCGGCCTCGATCAGGTCATCGGCGCCGGTAGTGACATCCTGGACGGGAAAGTCCGCGGACGGGTGGTTGTGAAGATCTGAGCTTCGGGCAAATATTTGCCCCGATCTGCGGGGTAAACCGGCTCTTAGGGATTGAAGGCCAATATGGCCGCCAGTTTACGCCGCGTTAGGGTTAAGGGAGTTTGGCGATGGAAGTGCGTAAGATCGGACTTCTGCTCGGGGCGATGGCTCTGACGGGACCGGCTTCGGCTGCCGAAATGACGGTCGACCAGGCGCGCACATTCGTCGTCGGCAAAACCTTCGCTTATTCCTGCTTCGATGGCAGCCGTGGTGCCGGCCGCATCAACGGCGACGGCTCCGTTCAGGGCAGCGTGCAGATGCAAGGCAAGGGCATGATGCGCAACGCCGTGCTCCCCGCCAATACGGTGCGCGTGAAGGGTGATCGCGTCTGCGCGTCCGTGAAGGGCGTGTTCTTCGAGCCGTGCTTCAACCTCGTGCAGACGTCGGAGCGCTCGTTCCGTGGCGCAATCTCCGGCTTCGGTTTTGCCTATTGCGACTTCACGCAGCACGGCGGCGGCCGCAAGCGCGCGATCATGCGCCGCGCCTCGCGCACCGACGGCAAACCGCTCTCGCTCCGCTCAACGCTCGCGCAGTAACGCGACGCGTTTCGAATTCACGCCTTGCGTGCTGGTGGTATCGCCACCACCTTAGTCACATCTAGAAATGGCAGGCGCGCGAAACGGGGCGACGCGGCGCGTAGAGGTGATGTGATGGATTTGCTGAAACTGATCGCGCTCGATCGCGACGATATCGAAGTGGTGTCGGCGCATCTGCAGGACGCGATCGTCAAGGTCGGCGACGTGCATTGGCGCCCGCGCGAGCAGCGCATGGTCCTCGGCGTCAATCGCTTCGACTGGGAGTCCGCACTGACCAACGACCCGATCTATCGCCGCCGGCTCGCCGCTTTGCGCTTCGAGCGCGTCTTGTCCTGCCAGGTCCGCAACATCGATCCGCGCAACAAGGACGCTGTCCTCAACCTCCTCGCGATCGACTTCGCACCGGTCGACGGCGCCTCCGGCACCGCGACGCTGCTGTTCTCCGGCGGCGGCGCGATTCGTCTCGAACTCGAATGCCTCGAGTCCGAGCTTGCCGACCTCGGCCCGACCTGGACCTGCGCCCGCTGCCCCGAGCATGCGCTCGAAGGTCCGAGCCCGAGCACCCCCGGGGTTGACGCCGCGACGCCCCCGCGCCATTGACGGGGCGCCACCAGCGGGTGGCCTCCTTCGGATTTGGCCATGCCGCTTCGCCTCGACACGCGCGCGTCTGATTTTCAGCAGCAGTTTCAAGCTTTTCTCGGCGCCAAGCGGGAAGCCTCGCAGGACGTCGAGCAGACCGTCCGCGCGATCGTGAATGACGTCGTCGCGCGCGGCGATCAGGCGCTTGTCGACTACTCGCAGAAGTTCGATCGCATCGATCTTAACAAGGTCGGCATCTGCATTTCGGCTGACGAGATCGCGGCCGCGCAGAAGCAGTGCGATCCGGAAGCGCTCGGCGCTCTGTCGATCGCGAAGTCGCGCATCGAGACGTATCACCGCCGTCAACTTCCGAAAGACGACAGCTGGACCGACGCGCTCGGCGTCGAACTCGGCCATCGCTGGACCGCGATCGAAGCCGTCGGACTTTACGTTCCGGGTGGCACAGCGGCGTATCCCTCGTCAGTGCTGATGAATGCTGTGCCGGCGAAAGTCGCCGGCGTGCCGCGCGTCGCGATGGTGGTGCCGTCGCCGGACGGGAAACTGATGCCGCTCGTGCTTGCGGCTGCGGCGCTTGCCGGCGTCGATGAAATTTATCGCGTCGGTGGCGCGCAAGCGGTTGCGGCGCTCGCCTACGGCACCGAGACGATTTCTCCGGTCGCGAAGATCGTCGGGCCCGGCAACGCCTATGTTGCGGCAGCAAAGCGCCTCGTCTTCGGCAAAGTCGGCATCGATATGATCGCGGGGCCGTCCGAAGTGTTGATCCTCGCCGACCGCGACAGCAACCCGGAATGGGTCGCGGCCGATCTGCTGGCGCAGGCCGAGCATGACGTCGCGGCGCAATCGATCCTCATCACCAACGACGCGGCCTTCGCCGACGCGGTGGAAGCCGCGCTGACACGCCAACTCAAGACGCTGCCGCGCGGTGAAGTCGCCGCCGCGTCATGGCGCGACTTCGGCGCGATCATCCTGGTCCGCGATTTCGACGAAGCGATCCCGCTGACCGACGCGATCGCCCCCGAACATCTCGAGATCGAGACTGAGGACGCAGACCGCCTGGTCGGCAAAATCCGCAACGCGGGCGCGATCTTCATCGGCCGCCACACCCCGGAAGCGATCGGCGACTATGTGGCGGGTTCGAACCATGTCCTGCCGACGGCGCGCTCGGCGCGTTTCTCGTCCGGCCTCGGCGTGCTCGACTTCATGAAGCGGACATCGCTTTTACGCCTCTCGCCGGACGCTTTGCGGGCGCTCGGGCCGTCCGCCATCGCGCTCGGCAAGGCCGAGGGGCTCGAAGCGCATTCCCGTTCGGTCTCGATCCGGCTAAATCTCTGATGAGTGGCTTTTTTATTCCGCCCCGGCCGCTAAGCTGACGCCATTCGATTTGATTGGTCGCATGAGCTCCGACGCCAAAGATTCCGTCCACCGCCTCGTCGCCGTAAAACTCGACGAAAACTCGATCGGGCGTTCCAACCCCGACGTCGAGCACGAGCGCGCGGTCGCGATCTATGACCTGATCGAGGAGAACACCTTCGCGCCGGTCGGTGCAACGGGCGGACCTTTCGCGCTCAACATCGCGATTGCCGACAATCGTTTGGTTTTCGACATCCGCACGCCGGCCGGCGATCCGGTCGTCACGCACATGCTGTCGCTGTCGCCGTTCCGGAAGATCGTGAAGGATTACTTCCTGATCTGCGAGAGCTACTACCACGCGATCCGCACCTCGACGCCGAGCCAGATCGAGGCGATCGACATGGGCCGGCGCGGTTTGCACGACGAAGGCTCGCGCCTGCTCTTGGAGCGCCTCGAGTCGAAAGTCGCGACCGACTTCGATACGGCGCGGCGGCTCTTCACCCTCATCTGCGTTCTGCACTGGAAGGGCTGACGTGATCGCAGGCGGTCCGACGCGCGCACCGCAGGCCGTCCTGTTCGCTTGCGAGATGAATGCGGTCCGCTCGCCGATGGCGCTCGCGCTGTTTCGCCACTACTTCGGCCGTTCGCTGTATGGCGAGTCGGCGGGTGTCCGCAAAGGCGAACTCGACCCGTTCGCCGCCGCCGTGATGGAGGAAATCGGCCTCGATATCGCCAAGCACCGGCCGCACACCTTCGAGGAACTCGAAGACGCCGAGGGCCTCAACTTCGACCTCATCGTCACGCTCTCGCCGCCTGCCCACCACCGGGCGCTCGATCTGACGCGCACACTGGCCGCCGATGTCGAATACTGGCCGGTGCCGGATGTCACCAATCAAGGCGGCAGCCGCGAGCAGATCCTCGACGCCTACCGCTCCGTCCGCGACATATTGGCGAAGCGCATCCGCGACCGTTTCGGCTCGATTGCACGCGGGAACGAGTGACGTTGAGGCGTTAAACCTTTCGGGCTAGCTTCGCCCCGCCTCTAGGGACTATTCCTTCCGCATGACCGACCGCCCCAAGCTTATCCTCGCCTCCGGCTCGCCGCGCCGCGTCGCCTTGCTCAATCAGGCAGGCCTCGACGCCGATATGCTGCTGCCGACCGAGATCGACGAGATGCCGAAGAAGGGGGAGCGCCCCCGCGTTCTCGCAACGCGCCTCGCGCGCGCCAAGGCGGAGGCCGCGCTCGTTACCGCAAGCCGCGACCAGAAGCTGAAGGGTTCCTACATTCTGGCCGCCGACACAGTCGTTGCGGTCGGCAGCCGCATCCTGCCGAAGACCGAACTCGAAGACGAAGCCGCTCAGTGCCTGCGCCTCCTCTCCGGCCGCAGCCATCGTGTCTACACGGGCGTCGCATTGATCACGCCGAAGGAGAAACTGCGCGAACGCCTGATCGAAACGCGCGTGCGCTTCAAACGTCTCTCGAAGCAGGACATCGCGCACTACCTCGCCTCCGGCGAATGGCGCGGCAAGGCCGGCGGCTATGCGATCCAAGGTTTGGCCGGAACGTTCGTCGTCAAACTGATCGGCTCTTACACCAACGTCGTCGGCCTGCCGCTTTACGAAACGACGAACCTGCTCGGCGGCGAGGGCTACCCCGTGATGGGGTGACGGAGAAGACGAGCGGCTGCATACAGCCGCCGGGAGGACGACAATGAACATCGCACACTGGCTCGCTCGCGCTGCGCTCAGCCACGGTTCGATGCCGGCAACTGCCATCGGCAGTCACATCGCACACGACTACGCTTCGCTCGGTTTACGCGCGGCGCGTCTTGCCGCCACACTGCGGGCGCAATGCGAGCCCGGCGATCGCGTCGCGATCTTCGCGAAAAATTCGCCCGCATATGCGGAGGCGATCTACGGGATTTGGCATGCGGGTCTTGCCGCGGTGCCGATCAACGCGAAGCTGCATGGACGCGAGGCGGCCTACATCCTCGAACATTCCGAGGCGAAGTTTTGCTTTGTCTCGAAAGATCTCGAAGCCGAGATCGCGCCGCATGTTCCGGCATCGCTCCGCGAATTGATCCGCATCGCCTCGCCCGCCCACGAAAAGCTGTTCATCGCCGACGCGATGCCCGTGGCTGACCGCGGCGGCGACGATCTTGCCTGGCTCTTCTATACGTCGGGAACGACAGGACGTCCGAAAGGCGCGATGCTCACACATCGCAATCTCAACTGGGCGAGCCACGCTTACTTGAGCGAGGTCAATCCGATTCCGCCGGGCGCGCCGGTGCTTCACGCAGCGCCGATGAGCCACGGCTCCGGGCTTTACATGATGCCGCATGTCGCGCGGCTCGGTATCAACGCGGTGCCGGAGTCGGGCGGCTTCGAGCCGGAAGAAATCTTCGCGATGTTCCGCGCTCTCCCGGGCACGTCCATGTTTGCCGCGCCGACGATGGTGAAGCGTCTCGTCGAGTCGCCCGCCGACTGCGATCCATCGCTGATCCGCACGATCGCCTACGGCGGTGCGCCGATGTATGTCGAGGACGCACTCGCGGCGCTCGATCGTTTCGGTTCGCGCTTCGCACAGATCTACGGGCAAGGCGAAAGCCCGATGACGATCACGACGCTGACCAAGGAAGACATTGCGGATCGCGACCATCCGCGCTGGATGGAGCGGCTCGGTTCGGTCGGCCGTCCGTATGCGTGTCTCGAAGCGAAAGTCGGCAGCGCCGATGCGCCGTGTCTGGCGCCCGGCGAGATCGGTGAAATTCTTGCGCGCGGCGATGTCGTCATGGGCGGCTACTGGAAAAATCACGACGCCACCGCCGCGACACTCAATGACGGCTGGCTGCATACCGGCGACGTCGGCGCCTTCGATGCCGACGGCTACCTAACGTTGAAGGATCGCTCGAAAGACATGGTGATCTCGGGCGGTTCGAACATCTATCCGCGCGAGATCGAGGAAGTGCTGCTGCAGCATCCGGCCGTGCGTGAAGTGTCCGTCATCGGCCGTCCGCATCCGGAATGGGGCGAGATCGTCGTTGCTTATGTGGTCGGCGAGACGAGCGCGACCGAACTCGACACGCTGTGCCTTGATCACATCGCGCGCTTCAAGCGGCCGAAAGACTATGTCTTCGTGCCGGCGCTGCCGAAGAACAACTACGGCAAGATTCTCAAGACCGAACTGCGCGAGATGGACGAGAGAAAAGCACGCGACTAACTATCGCGAAGCACTTCTCGGCTACGCGATGCTCGTCCCGGCTCATCGGGCCCAGCTGGGGCAGCGTGTCATGGACCTCCCAACATCTTTCGTAGTGCTGAGCGCTCGGGGTCAGGGCGTTGGCCGATCACTCGTCGCGGCGGCGCGCGCGAAAGCCGAGCGACTTGGACGTTTGGCGCTAGCAGTGGGCACACACCCAGATAATACCGCGCAACACTTCTATAAAGGTCAGGGATTTGCCGCGGTCGTCCGGAACACCGTTCGCCTTCAGACGAATTGCCAACTAGGGAAAGATAGCTGCAATCATCGCGTCCAATCGTCGCTAGAATGCGCTTTCCGGTTGAAAGCTGCGGTTTGCGCTGGTCGTCTCCGGCCGCATTGCATATCTTGCATAGCTACCGGGCTGCCCTACATTGTGAGCATCCTGGGCCACTACAAGATCCTATCGGAATACCGTCATGGCCACGCATCACGCTAAACTCGTCATTATCGGCTCCGGACCGGCCGGCTACACCGCCGCGATCTATGCAGCGCGCGCGATGCTCGCGCCGGTTCTTATTCAGGGCATCCAGCCGGGCGGCCAGCTCACGATCACGACCGACGTCGAGAACTATCCGGGCTTTGCCGACGTCATCCAGGGTCCGTGGCTGATGGAGCAGATGCAGAAGCAGGCCGAGCATGTCGGCACCAAGATGGTGTTCGATCATGTCAATGCCGTTGACATCTCGCAGCGCCCGTTCCGCCTGACCACTGACGGCGGCGACACGTATCTGGCCGAGACGCTGGTCGTCGCGACCGGCGCGCAGGCACGCTGGCTCGGCATCCCGACCGAAGAGACCTTCAAGGGCTACGGCGTTTCGGCCTGCGCGACCTGTGACGGCTTCTTCTATCGTGGCAAAGAGGTTTTCGTCGTCGGCGGCGGCAACACGGCTGTCGAAGAAGCGCTTTTCCTCACCAATTTCGCCAGCAAAGTAACGCTCGTGCATCGCCGCGACTCGCTACGCGCCGAGCGCATCCTGCAGGACCGCCTGTTCAAGCATCCGAAGATCGAAGTGATCTGGGATCACGCGCTGGAAGAGATCACCGGCGCGAAGGATCCCGCGAAGGTCACGGGCGTGAAGCTCAAGAACGTCAAGACGGGCGCGATCAGCGAACGCGCGACCGACGGCGTTTTCATCGCGATCGGCCATTCGCCGGCCGCCGAACTCTTCAAGACACAGCTCAAGCTTAAGCCCTCCGGCTATATCGAAACCGCACCCGACTCGACGGCGACGTCGGTGCCGGGCGTGTTCGCGGCCGGTGACGTCACCGACGATATCTATCGTCAGGCTGTGACGGCGGCCGGCATGGGCTGCATGGCGGCTCTCGAAGCCGAGAAATTTCTTGCCGGCCACGCGGAGGTTCGCGCGGCCGCAGAATAACGACCGGATAGAAGGCCGGCACGCGTCCGGCTCGTTTTGCTCGATCGGGCGGGAAGCCGGTTTCCGCGTGTTGCCGATCGGGCTCTTTGGGAGGAAGCGCCAGCGTATCGGCGCTCACGGGCATGGACTGGGATAAACTCAAGGTTTTTCACGCCGCCGCAGAGGCCGGCAGTTTCACGCATGCGGGCGAACAGCTCGGGCTTTCGCAATCCGCCGTATCGCGGCAGGTGAGCGCGCTCGAGCATGAGCTCGCGGTGCCGCTGTTTCACCGTCACGCGCGCGGGCTGATCCTGACCGAGCAAGGCGACCTGCTCTTCCGCACCGCGCATGAAGTGCTGATGAAGCTCGAAGCCGCGCGCTCGCAACTGACCGACAGCCGCGAGAAGCCGAACGGCGAACTCCGCGTCAATACGACGACGGGTCTCGGCGTCAATTGGCTGACCCCGCGTCTTGGCGAATTCCTCGATCTCTATCCGGACATCCGCGTGACGCTGATGACGACGGAAGAAGAGCTCGACCTTGCGATGCGCGAAGCGGACGTCGCCATTCGTCTCCGCCAGCCGACGCAGCCGGATCTCATTCAGCGCAAGCTGTTCCAGGTTCACTTCCACGCTTATGCGTCGCCGGATTATCTCAAGCGCTTCGGCACGCCGCGCACGCCGGAAGAACTCGACCAGCATCGCTTGCTCGTGCTCGGCGGCGCGATCCCGAGTTATCTGCAACATTCGCGCTGGATCTTGTCGGCAGGCCGCAACGGGCGCGACGCGCGCGTGCCGTGGTTGGTTGTCAACAACATCCTCGGGATCCTGCGCGCATGTCAGCGCGGCATCGGCATCGCTATGCTGCCGGATTACATCGTCGAGGAAAACGGCGGCGTCGTTCAGCTGTTCGGCGACGGCGACGGCTTCGCTTACGACGCGTTCTTGGTTTATCCGGAAGAGATGAAGAACGTCGCGCGTATCAAAGCTTTCCGCGACTTCCTGGTGAACAAGGCGCAGCGCTGGCATTTTTGACGCAGCGCTCTTTGCATAACGTCGTCATGGCCCGGCTTGTCCGGGCCATCCACGACTTGCTTCCTGAAGTAAAGAAAGACGTGGATGGCCCGCATGAAGCGGGCCATGACGGAGCATGAATTGACGGCCGAGGCTGACGCGTGGCGCGCAGACGTCACGCCGTCTGTGGACGCGCCATCCACAACACCAGCAGTGCGATGAAAGCCGGCAGCGCCTGAATCGCGAGGATCTTCATCGCGCCGGTCGAGTAGGCGCCGTAAGCACCGGCGACGAAGACGCAGACGAGGAAGAACGTCTTGATGTGCAGCGCCGGGCCAGCCGCCGGATAAAGCAGGCCGAAGATCAGGCCGGCGCCGAGGAAGCCGTTATAAAGCCCCTGGTTGGCGGCCAGCACGGCCATGTCCTGCGCTTTCTCGAGCGTGTTGTTGAAGGCGGCGAGGCCCGCCGGCTTGGTCCAGAGAAACATTTCGAGGACGAGAAAATAGAAGTGCAGCAGCGCGACCAGCGCTACTAGCGCATTCCCAACCATTGTCATCGGCGATTCCTTCCCCGCATTCGCTTCACGCGATGGTGGCTTGTTTTACCGCCGCCGTACAGGGCTTTTGGCTTGAGAGCGCGACACGGCCTGACTATAGGATGTTGAGTAGAAACAAGAACACGGGGGAGCGAGACGAAATGCGTCGTGGCGTGCTGATCGCCGCTCCCTGGCTATTGATCATCGCGGCTTGGTACGCGGTGCACTACAGCGGTCTGATCAACGCCGCGCTGGTGCCGGCGCCGCATGCGGTCGCGCAGCGGTTCGCCGAACTCGCGACCGGCCGCCTTCCCTACGATATTCTAATGTCGACGCAGCGCGTGCTGATCGGCGTCGTGCTCGGGACCGCACTCGCGGTGCCGGTCGGTTTTCTGCTCGGCTGGTACAGCGACATCCGCGCTTTCGTCGATCCGGTGATCAACTTCTTCCGCGCGCTGCCGCCGATCGCGCTGATCCCGCTCGTGATCGTTTACTTCGGCGTCGAGGAGACAGCAAAGATCGTCATCCTGTTCTACGCGTCGTTCTTCGCCGGCGTGATCGTGATGTACGAAGGCATCGCGCAGATCTCGCCGATCTATGTGCGCGTCGCGCGTACGCTCGGCGCGACCGATTTCGAGATCTTCCGCAAAGTCATTCTGCCGCTGACGGTGCCGCATATTCTGACCGCGCTGCGCGTCGCGCTCGGCGTCGCGTGGGCGACGCTCGTCGCGTCGGAACTCATCGCGGCGCAACGCGGGCTCGGTGCGCTCATCCAAGACGCGGCGAATTTCTTCGCGCTCGATACGATCTATGTCGGCATCATCTGCATCGGCCTTATCGCGCTGACGATGGACTTCGCGCTGCGCCGCCTCTCGCGCCGGCTCGTCGCGTGGCAGGAGCGCATCGCATGACGCGCCAGCGCATCACGTTCGAGAATGTCTCGGTTGGTTTTGACACCGCGCGCGGTCGCCTCAACGTCATCGACGATGTGAGCTTCGATATCCGCGATCGCGAATTTGTTTCGATCATCGGGCCGTCGGGCTGCGGCAAGACCACGCTGATGAATGTCGTCGCGGGTTTCGTGCAGCCGTCATCCGGCAAGGTCCTGCTCGACGGAAAACCGATCCCCGGCCCCGGCCCGGATCGCGGCGTGATCTTCCAGGAATACGGCGTGTTCCCGTGGCTCTCCGTGAAAGACAACATCGCGTTCGGTTTGAAACTCGCGGCAAACCGCAAGAACGCCAAAGAGCGCGACGAGATTTGCCAACGTTACATGCAGCTGATGGGCTTGTCGGATTTCGCCGACGCTTGGCCGCATACGATCTCGGGCGGCATGCGACAACGCCTTGCGCTCGCGCGAGCCTACGCGGTGAGCCCGGAGTTTCTGCTGATGGACGAGCCGTTCGGCGCGCTCGATGCGCAGACGCGGAGCGCGATGCAGGATTTGCTGCTGAAAGTACTGCAGACCGAAGGCAAGACCGTGATGCTGATCACGCATTCGGTCGAGGAGGCGCTCTACCTCTCGTCGCGCATCGTCATCATGACGGCACGGCCGACGCGCATCCGCGAGATCGTAACGGTGCCGTTCGCGTATCCGAGAGAAGAATCGCTGCACGAGTCGAAGGAATTTGGTGAATTGCGTTCGCACATTCGCGAATGCGTCATGCAAGAATATGCCGCGCAGGCACAACAACGCGCGGCTTTCGCAGAATAAGAAACGGGAGGGAGAACCCATGACGATCACGAGACGTGACGTTCTGCAATCGACCGCAGCACTCGCGGCCGCTTCGGCATTGCCGATGCCGGCGATCGCGCAGGCGAAGGAGAAGATCCGCGTCGGCTATCTGCACACGCTCGCGGTCGACGGGCAGATGTGGCTCGCCGACCACCTCGGCGCTTGGAGCAAGCACGGGCTGGAGCCCGACTTCAAGCAGTTCACCACCGGCCTCGAACTTTTCCAGGCGATGGTCGGCGGCAGCCTGGACATGCTCTCCACCGGCGCCGTCATCTCGAACTTCCCAGCGCGCGGCCAAGGCAAGATGTTCATGGCGAATGCTGTCGAATTCGCGACCGCGCAGCTTTGGGTGCGCGAGGATCAAGGCATCAAGACGTTCGCCGACCTCAAGGGTAAGCGCATCGCGACGACGACCGGCACGACCGCGCATGTGTTTCTCGACACGGCGCTGCGCGCCAACGGCATCAACCCGAGCGATGTCGACATCGTCAACCAGCGCATGACGGAGGCCGTGACGTCGTTCATCTCCGGCGCGGTGCCGGCGGTCGCGCTGTGGGTGCCGTTCAACATTCCGGTGCGCGACAAGACGCCGGGCGCAAAGAAGCTCGTCGATGCCTCGGCTTATTACCCGAAGGCCGCGATCATTTCGGGCTGGGCAGCGAGCAACGACTTCCACGCCAAGAAGAAGGACGTGCTCGCGCGCGTCGTCAAAGCGTGGGGCGAAGGCAACGACATGCTGCTCGGCAAGACCGACGAGGCGCTCGCGTTCCTGCAGCAGAAGCATTACCCGCAGGTGCCGATCGCCGACATCAAAGAGCAGTATCAAGGTCAGAAAGTTTTCTCCAATGCGGACTGGAGCAAGATGTTCGCGGACGGCACCGTCACGGGCTGGCTGCAGCAGGTGACCGATTTTTATGTCGGCTTCGCCAAGATCAGCAACGCTGTTCCGGCGAAGGATTACTTCGATCCGTCGATCTATATCGCGGCGATGAAGGGTTGAGCTTTGCAGCCAGGCACTGCCTGGCGGCTGGGCTCGAAAGCCCCCCACCCCCGACCCCTCCCCACCATTCGCAAGAGCGAATGGGATGGAGGGGAGCGCTTGAGCCGCAGCACTCGCGTGTGAGGATCGGATGAAAACGTATGACTACATCATCGTCGGGGCCGGTTCGGCGGGCTGCGTGCTCGCCAACCGGCTCTCCGCCGATCCGGCGACGCGCGTGCTGGTGATCGAAGCCGGCGGGCCGGACAAGAATTTCTGGCTGAAGATTCCGATCGGCTTCTATCGCTCGGTCTACGACAATCGCTTCTCGCGCAGCTTCACGACGGAGCCGAGCGAAACCACCGGCGGGCGCGGCATCATCTGGCCGCGCGGGCGTGTGGTCGGCGGCTCGAGTTCGATCAACGGGCTGATCTTCATTCGCGGGCAGCACGACGATTTCGACGATTGGGAAAAGCTCGGCGCGGACGGCTGGGGCTATCGCGACGTGCTCCCCTACTTTCGCAAGCTCGAACGTTTTCGCGGCGCTGAGAGTCAGTATCACGGCGCGCATGGCACGCTCGATGTCTCACAGCTGCGCAACGATCACCCGATGTGCCGCGCGTGGCTGTCGGCCGCGCAGCAATGGGGGCTGCCGGCGAACACGGATTTCAACGGCGACACGACTTACGGTGTCGGCGCTTATGCGCTGTCGATCAGCGATCGCTGGCGTTCGTCGTCGGCCGTCGCATTCCTGCACCCGGCGCTGCCGCGACAGAACCTCACGCTGATGACGCAGACGCATGTCGCGCGCGTCGTCTTCGAGAAGGGCCGCGCGCTCGGCGTCGAATTGCTCGCGGACGGGCGGCGCGAGATTGTGCGAGCGGAGCGCGAAGTCATCCTCTCGTCCGGCTCGCTGCAGTCACCGCAGATATTGCAACTTTCCGGCGTCGGCCCCGCCGACTTGCTGAAAAAGCACGGCGTCGATGTCGTCGCGGATGCGCCGGAGGTCGGCGAGAACCTGCAGGATCACTATCAGGCGCGCACGATCGTCGAATTGCGCGATAAGATTTCGCTCAACAATGATGTGCGCAATCCGATCAAGCTTGCGCAGATGGGCTTCGAATGGCTTGTCAAAGGCTCCGGCCCGCTGACGGTCGGCGCCGGTCAAGTCGGCGGCGCGGCTTGCACCAAGCATGCGGTCGGCGGGCGGCCGGACATTCAGTTCAACGTGATGCCGCTCTCGGTCGATAAACCGGGCACGCCGTTGCACAAGTATTCGGGCTTCACGGCGGCGGCTTGGCAATGCCATCCGGCCTCGCGCGGACGTTTGCAGATTCGCTCGAACGACCCGCTTGCCGACCCGATGATCGAGCCGCGTTATCTTTCCGAGGAGATCGATCGCAAGACGCTGGTTGAAGGCATCAAGATGCTGCGGGAGATTTATCGCCAGCCGGCGTTCAAGGATGTGTGGACGCGCGAGGTCGTGCCCGGATCGGAATTCGACAGCGATGAGAAGATTCTCGATTTCGCGCAGAAGACCGGCGGCACCGTGTTCCACCCGGTCGGCACATGCCGGATGGGCCGCGACGATCGCGCCGTGGTCGATCCGGAATTGCGTGTGCGCGGCGTCTCTGGCTTGCGCGTGATCGACGCGTCCGTGATGCCGAAGGTGACGTCGGCGAATACGAATGCGGCGTCGTTGATGATCGGTGAGAAAGGCGCGAGTTTGGTGCTCGGTCACTGACCGTAGCCCGGATGAGTGAGGCCGGGCGCAGCGCGCGTGCCGAACGACATCCGCGAATTCGTCGTGAGCGCGCTCCCCGGATGTCGCCCGACGCTTCGCGTCAGGCTCATCCGGGCTACGCTCTACCCCGCCTTCACGACACCCGCCGCAATCAAACTCTCGACGTCGGCGTCTGCATAGCCGGCCTCGCGCAACACATCGCGCGTATGTTCGCCGAGGCGCGGCGCCGGTGTGCGCAGCTGCGCGGGCGTATCGGAGAACTCGACGGCCGGGCGCACGTTACGAATGCGGCCTTCGCTCGGGTGATCGATATCCTGGAACAAGCCGACAGCTTTGGCGTGCGGCTCTTCAATCAAGTCCTCGATGCGGTTGACCTTGCCGCACGGGATGTCCGCCTTCGTCATCACGGCGAGGCAGTCTTCCGTGCTCATCTGCGCGACGTTCTTTTCGATCATGTCGTAGAGTTCGCCCATGCGCTTCTGCCGCTCGACGGCGTTGACGTAGCGCGGATCGGCGACGAATTCCGGATGACCGAAGACCGGGAACAGCGCGCGCCAGTGGCGATCCGTGTAAGCCAGGATGCAGACATGGCCATCGCGCGTCGCAAAGGCTCTGCGTCCGCGAATACGCATATGGCCGACCGGGCCTTGGCTCGGCTCGAACACCATGCCGGCGAGATGCTCCATCATGGAGAACTGCACCATGGTCTCGAACATCGGGATTTCGATCGCCTGCCCCTTGCCGGATTTCTCGCGCGCATAGAGCGCCGCCATCAGCGCGTAAGCGACGGTGAGGCCGACGGTCTTGTCGGCGATCAGCGATGAGGCGAAACGCGGCGCGCCCGTGAGCGCGAGCTCGGCTCCGATGACGCCCGCCTCACCCTGAATGATGTCGTCGTAAGCCGGGCGGTCCGCATGCGGACCCTTGGTGCCGAAGCCGATCGCCGCACAATAGATAAGGCGCGGATTGATCGCCTTCACGTCATCGTAGGAGAAACCGAGACGGCGCACGGCGGCAGCGCGCATCGAGTGAACGAAAATATCCGCGTCCTTGATCAGTTCACGCAAAATCGCGGCGCCTTCCGGCTTCTTCAGATCAATCACGATCGAGCGCTTGTTGCGGTTCGCCTGCAAGAATGCTGCGCCCATGCCGGGATTGCGCATGATGCCGGTGGCGCGCAGCGTGTCGCCTTCGGCTGACTCCACTTTGATGATGTCGGCACCGAAATCGCCGCAGATCATGGTGCCGAGCGGCCCGAGCAGAACGTGCGTCAGATCGAGGATTTTCACCCCGGCGAGCGGCCCGGTGGCCTTGGCTGCGTTGCTCGTCCCTGTCATCTGTTCTTGCATCGCTTCTTGTTCTTGTTGGCGCCCGCGGCGAATGCCGAGCGTAGCGCAAGGCTGCGCGGCCGCGAAACTTTTCGCCTCACGGAAGAATCGCCTTGCTCGCCGGTGCCGCTATGATATGGCGCCAGACCAGCACTTTTCGGAGAAGAACGCATGCAGCCTTTCGATCTCGTCATCCGCGGCGGAACCGTCGTCACCGCGACCGACAGCATGAAGGCTGACGTCGGCATTCGCGGCGAGACGATCGCGGCAATTGGTCTCGGGCTCGACAAGGGCAAAAAGGAAATCGACGCGCGCGGCAAGCTGGTGCTGCCGGGCGGCGTCGATGCGCACGGGCATATCGAGCAGCTCTCCGCCTCCGGCAAGATGAACGCCGACACATTCCAGAGCGCCACCACGGCGGCGGCGCATGGCGGCACGACGACGGTGATCTCGTTCGCGGCTCAGCATGTCGGGATGTCGCTGAAGACTGTCGTCGAGGAATATCACGAGCTTGCCGAACGCGGCGCCGTGATCGACTACGCGTTCCATATGATCCTCGCCGATCCGCGCCCGGAAGTGCTTGAGAAGGAAGTTCCGCCGCTGGTGAAGGCCGGCCATTCGTCGCTGAAAGTGTTCATGACTTACGACCGTCTGCGCGTCGACGACGAGCAGCTGCTCGATGTGCTGCAGGCGGCGCGCGACAACAAGGCGATGGTCTGCGTGCATGCCGAGAACCACGGCATGGTCTCGTGGATGGGCAAGCGCCTCGTCAAGCATGGCTACGTGGCGCCGAAATTCCACGGCATTTCGCATCCGCGCCTGTGCGAGCCGGAAGCGTTCCATCGTCTGGTCGCCTGCGCGGCGCTGGTCGATCAGCCGATCATGATCTTCCACGTCTCGACCGCCGAGGGCGCGCAGGTGATCCGCCACTATCGCGGCGAGGGTCTGAAAGTGTTCGCCGAGACGTGCCCGCAATATCTGTTTCTCACCAAAGAGCAGCTCGACAAGCCGGGCGTCGAAGGGCGCAAGTGGATGTTCTCGCCGCCGGCACGCAATGCGTCGGACCAGGAGGCGCTGTGGCAAGCTTTGTCGCTCGGCGATCTGCAGCTGATCTCGTCCGACCACGCGCCGTATGCCTTCAACGAGACCGGCAAATTGATGGGCGGGACTAAGGCGACGTTCAAGCAGGTGCCGAACGGCATGCCGGGCTACGAAGGCCGTCTCCCGATGGTGTTCAACGAGATGGTGTCGAACGGCCGCTTCGATGCGTCGAAATTCGTCGAGTGGACGTCGACCAATCCGGCGAAGATTTACAACCTCTATCCGAAGAAGGGCACGATCGCGATCGGCTCCGACGCCGACATCGCGATCTGGGATCCGAAGAAGAGCGTCACCTTCACGGACAAGATGGTGAAGGACAAATCCGGCTACACGCCGTGGAAGGGCCGCACTGTGAAAGGCTGGCCGACCACCGTCCTGCTGCGCGGCGAAGTTCTGGTCGCGGACGAAAAGCTGCACGCGAAGCCGGGTTCGGGACAGTTTCTGCCGCGCAAGGGCGGCAAGGCGGCGGAACCGTTCGGCCGCGCGACGCAGGAGTTCGATCCGAAGCGGAATTTCGGCGCGAAGCTGCGTTGATTTGGAACTCCGTCATGGCCCGCTTCATGCGGGCCATCCACGTTTTTCTTTGGGAATGCCCGCGTCTGTAGCCCGGATGAGCGGCGCGTAGCGCCGCGACATCCGGGGCCATCATTCACGTCGGGCTAAGACCCCCGGATATCGCTCGTCTGCGCCTCGCTCATCCGGGCTACGGTTCGACACGCATCCAAGCAGCCAGGTCGTCGAGCACTTCGTCCATCACCTGCGGGTTGCGGCGGCCGCTTTTCGCCAAAACGTGGAAACTGTGGTCGGCGCCGTCGATGAATTTCAGCGTCGCGCGTTTGCCGAGCGCGGCGCAGACGGGCTCGATCTCTTCCGGCAGCGCCAGTGTGTCGCGCGTGCCCTGCAGGAACAGCATCGGAATGTTGATGTCGCTCAGATGCGCGGCGCGCTCGCGCGACGGCTTGCCGGCCGGGTGCAGCGGAAAGCCCAGAAATGCGAGCCGCCGTACGCCTTCGAGCGGCGCTTTCGCCTGAGCCTGCGAGGTCATACGGCCGCCGAAGGATTTGCCGCCCGCGAACGTCGGCAGGCCGGCAAACTCACGGCGGCATTTGTCGACGGCAGCGCGCACCGTCGCGTGCGCAAGTTCGGGACGATCCGGCCGCTTCGAGCCGTTCTCCATGTAGGGAAACTGATAGCGCAGCGTCGCGATATCGCGCCTTGCCAAGCCGGCGGCGACCGCTGCCATGAAGGGATGATTCATTCCGGCGCCCGCGCCATGCGCGAACACGTAGATCGCCGTCGCATCGCGCGGCCGCTGCACCAGGCCGGACACTCTGATCCCCTCCGACACCGTGATGGTGATCGGCCTCGCCTCTTCGCTCATTTTGCTCCGCTCGGCTCCGGCTTTTTCTCGGCTTTGGACTGCGCCTTCTCGGCGCGCTGCCACAGTTTGCGCAGCATATCGATTCCGCGCGCGATTGGCATGTCGTCCGCCTTGTCTTCGTCTTCGAGCTGCGCGCCGCCACGCTTGCGCACCAGATTGACCTTGCGGTCGTGGAACATCTCGAGCTCGGCACGGTGGCCGACGCTGATCAGCGCCATGTCGGGCATGCGTTCGTTGAGCCGCGTGAGGAGCTCGTTCTGGCTCTTCGTATCGAGCGCGGAGGTCGACTCGTCCATCACGACGATATCGGGCTTGTGCAGGAGGAGACGCGCGAAGGACAAGCGCTGCTGCTCGCCGCCCGACAGGACGTTGGACCAGACGACGTCTTCCTCGTCGAGGCGTTCGGCGGCGTGCGCCAGGCCGACGAATTCGAGCGCCTCGTGGAGATCCTTCTCCTCCAGACTGTCCGGCGATTCCGGATAAGCGGCAGCGCGGCGCAGCGTGCCGATCGGGATATACGGGCGCTGCGGCATCATAAAGAGTTTGGCGTCGCGCTTGAGCGCGATCTCGCCGCTGCCCCACGGCCACAAGCCCGCAATGGCGCGGACGAGCGTGCTCTTGCCGCTGCCGGACTCGCCCGCGAGCAGGATTTTCTCGCCCGGCTTCACGTCGATGTCCGCGTCGTCGACGACGACGGTGCCGTCCGAGAGATTGACCTGCAGATTACGAAGGCGGATCGCGACGTCGTCCGTCTCGGTGCGCTTGATCAGGCCGACGCGGTCGTCCTTCTCGATCGCGTCCATGTTGTCGAGCGACTGAACCAGGCTGCCGACACGGCGAGCGGAAGCGGTCCATTCGGCGAGCTTCGGATAATTGTCGACGATCCAGTTGAACGCGTATTGCACCTGGATGAATGCAGCGGCCGCCTGCATCACTTCGCCGAGCGACATCGTGCCGGCGAGATATTTCGGCGAACATAGGATCACCGGGATGACCGACGCGATGATGAAGTTCGCGTGCGAGACGCCGGTCGTGCGCATGTATTGCGCGGCCATCTTCTGCCACGCGACGACGACGCGGGAGAGCAACTTGTTGAGGCCGGCCTTCTCCTCCTCTTCGCCGCCGAGGATGGCGATCGACTCGCCGTTCTCGCGTACACGCGTCAGCGCGTAGCGGAATTCGGCTTCCGATTGGTTCTTCGCCGCGGCGACCGGAACGAAACTGCGCGCGATGATGGTCATCGAGCCGCTGACGATCGCGCAGTAAGCGACAACCGCGATGACGAGGAAGGCCGGGATCGTGACCTTGCTGCCGCCCCAATCGAATTCGAGCGAGCCGCCGACAAAATACAAAACGCCGATGAATGTCGTCGCGGTGAGGAACGCCGTGAGGATGCCGGTGGCGAAATCGACCGGCGCCTCGGTGGCGACGCGCATATCCTCGGTGAGGCGATGCTCGGGGTTTTCGTGGTCGCCCGGCATGAAGTTGAGCTGGAAATAGCGCCCGCCGTTAAGCCAGCGGTTGGTGATGTTCTGCGTCAGCCACCCGCGCCAGCGCCGCTGCATGCGCATGCGGACGTATACGATGATGATCGCCGTCACGATGCTTCCGAGCGCTAGCGGACCGAAGGACAGCGCGAGCGACCAGACGGCGCCACCGTCCTTCTTTTCCAGCGCGTCGAAGATCGACCGATTCCAGAGGTTAAGCTTGTATTGAAACCAGAGCTGGACGAGGACGAAGAGGACAATGCCTCCCGTCAGCCACCAGGCGACCTGCGTTTCGCGCCAAAAACCGCGTCCGCTGCGCCAAAAGAGCCGAGCTTGTGACTTCTGCTTGGCTGCCTCATCCAAATCTCCGGCAGCTGACCTGACGTCCATAAGCACGCTCCCACACGAGTCCGAGGCGGTAACGCGCGGTGGGGCGTTTGGGTTTCGTCGGTAGTTTAGGCGGCGGCGCGATGAATCTTCGCCCACAGAGCGCCGATCTCGCGCTCCGGCACAGCGGGGCTGAAATAATAGCCCTGCGCTTCGATGCAGCCGGCATTGCGCAGCTCGCGCATTTGCTCGGCGGTCTCCACACCTTCGGCCGTCGTGGTGCGGCCGAGACCATTGCCGAGGCCGATGATGGCATCGACGATCGCGGCGCATTCCTTGTTATCGAGCACGCCGGCGACGAAGCCGCGGTCGATCTTCAGGCGGTCGAACGGGAATTGCTGCAGATAGCGCATCGACGAATAGCCGGTGCCGAAATCGTCCAGCGTGATCGTGATGCCGAGATCCTTCAGACCGCGCAGCGTCGTCATCACGGTCTCGGATTCGTGCAGCAATACGCTCTCGGTGATTTCGAGATCGAGACGCTGCGGCGATAAGCCGGATCGCTCCAGTGCTGACAGCGTATGCAGCGCGAGCGTGCGGCCGTGGAATTGCAGCGCCGAGAGATTGACCGAGATCTTCACATCGAGCGGCCATTTCGCGGCGGCTGCGCAGGCCTGTTCGATAACCCACTTGCCGAGCGGAACGATGAGGCCGGTCTCTTCGGCGAGATTGACGAACTCGCCGGCCGGCAAAATGCCGCGTTCAGGATGATTCCAGCGCAGCAGCGCTTCGAAGCTGACGATACGGCCGGATTCGAGATTGATGATCGGTTGATAGTGAAGTTCGAGCTGATTGTTTTCGAAAGCGTGGCGCAGCTCGCGCTCCATTGCGCGACGGCTGAGCATATCGCGCGCCATCGAGGGGTCGAATATTCGATAACCGCCGCGGCCGTTAGCCTTCGCGAAGTAGAGCGCAAGATCGGCGTGTTCCAGAATGCTGACGGGATCGTCCTCGACGCGCGGCAACGCAATGCCGACGCTGGTGCCGATCGTCACGCCCTGGTGGCGCTCGAGGTCGAACGGATAAGCGATGGCGCTAACGATGCGGCTGGCGAGTTCGGTCGCGGCGTCCGGTTGCTTGGCAGCGGTTTGGATGATGGCGAATTCGTCGCCGCCGAGGCGCGCGATCGTGTCCGTATCGTCGATGCACAGTTTCAAGCGGCCCGCGACGGCTTCGAGGAGCTCGTCGCCGAGCGCATGGCCGAGCGTATCGTTGACCACCTTGAAGCGATCGAGATCGAGGTAAAGCACCGCGACGCTCGTGTCGCGATCCGGCGCTTTGAGCGCGGCTTCCAACTTCTCCCGGAATGCCGTGCGGTTCGGCAGTGCGGTGAGTGCATCGTGCTGCGCCATATGGCTGATCTTGGCTTCGGCCTCGGTCGCCTGCGTGATGTCCTGGTGCGTCGTCACCCAGCCGCCGCCGAACATCGGCTCGAAATCGATCTGGATAATGCGGCCGTCCATCAGCGGCTTACGGTAGTGCATCGCCTTGTTGCGGTCGGCACGCTCGCGCGCTTCGCGTTCATACAGTGCGCGGTCGGAAACTTCCTGGTTGGTGTCCTGGCGATAGCGGATGATGTCTTCGTACAGCGTGCCGGGGACCGCGAGATGCGCCGGCAGCCGATACATCTCCTTGTATTTGCGATTGCAGACGATGAGGCGTCGGTCGGCGTCGAACATGCTCAGGCCGTGCGGCATGTTGTTGAGCGCCGCATCGAAGCGCTGCATCTGCTGCGCGAGGCGTTGCTTGCCGTCTTCGGCGTCCGTGATGTCTTCGTGCGTCGCGACCCAGCCGCCGTCCGGCATCGGGCGATGGCGGATGAGGATCGTTGCGCCGTTGATCAGATGCGAGACGGTGTCGACCGGGCGATCGATGACGGCGAGCGAGGAGCGCCACACGACGTATTCTTCCGGCGTCATCTTCGGGTGGCTGCCGACCTCGAAGCGCCGATCGACGATTTCGCGCAAGGTCGTGCCGGGCGGGACGGAGCCGGCCGGCAGGCCGTACATTTCGAGATAGCGATCGTTGCAGACGATCAGCCGCGCATCGCCGTCGAAGAAGCAAAGGCCTTGCGACATGTTGTTGACCGCGAGGTCGAAGCGCCGGTTCTGCACGCGCAACGCGCTGAGCACGCGGTCGATGACGCGAGTCGGCAGCACGCAGCCGACATAATAGACAAGCATCCCCAGCAGAATGCCGATCAGTGTCAGGAGCGGGATGATCTGAAACGCAGAGCGCAACGACCCCTCGACTTCGAGGCGCGCTTCCTCGCCATCGGCCAGCTTTACGGTCGCCTCGCGGGTGACGCGCGGCCAAGCCGGTTCGCTGCCGCGCTGGAGCAGCATCTCGCCATCCGCACCAATCAGACGCAGCTTGACGGTGCCGACATTGTCGGCCGTGCGCAGGGATGCTTCGGGATTGACGGAGTGATGGCGCAGCGCGATCTCAAGGCTGCCCGCGACCCGGGCGTGATCGGCCACCAGCGACACCACGGGAGGCGCCAGAACGGCAGCACACGACGCCACCGCGCCGAATATCCCGATCATTCTCTTGATGCCGCTTGCCTGCATTCCCACCGCCACTTTTGGGAACGTGACACTCGCACCGAGAGGCAAAGCGGTGGTTAGTTGTGCAGCACAATCTTAGGTTAGTTTACGCGTATGGTTAACGCAGCGTTAAAACGCACACGTTGAAGTGCGATCAATGGCTTAGCGCGTGCTTGTGGTTGTCGGAAGTTGCGCCGCCGGCACCTTTTTATCGGCTCCCGCGATGCGCACTTCGTCACCTTCGTTGAGGCCGTCCGGCGGCGTCGTGACGACGCGATCGTCGATATTGATGCCCGTCGCTACTTCGATGTCCTGACCGAGGTCGCGCGCGATGACGATCGGTTTGAAACGGATCTTGTTGTCGCCGTCGACGATCGCAACGCGGACGCCGGCGCGGCCCATGATGAGCGCGCTCGCCGGGACGTGAAGCGGCTGGCGCTCGAGCGAGAGGTCGATACGGATATTCGCAAAGCTGCCCGGCATTAGCAGGCCTTCGCCGTTGTCGACGATGAGCTGCATGCGGGTCGTGCCGGTCGCGGAATCGACAGCTTGCGTCGAGGTCTCGACCGTCGCGTCGAAGGTACGCTCGGCGTATTCCGGGACGGTTATCAGCGTCTTGGCGCCGCGACGGATCAGCGGGACGAAAGCCTGCGGAACGCTGACGAACGCGCGCAGCCGCTTGACGTCGGAGACGACGAACATTGGAACGCCGGTACCCGAATTGATAAGCGCGCCGATGTCGGTCTCGCGCGAGGTCACGATGCCGTCGAACGGCGCGACGACGCGCTTGAACGAGGCGAGCGCTTCGAGTCGGTCGACATTCGCGGTCTGCGCCTTGACGTTCGCCTGCTTGCTGGCGAGATCGGCCATGCGCTCGTCAAGGTCTTGCGCCGAAACGATCTTCTGATCGGCCAGCGCGCGGCGGCGTGTGAGCGTTGCTTCGGAAAGGCGTGCGGCCGACTGAGCGTTGAGCAGGTCAGCGCGAGCCTGCAAGAGCTGCTGATCGAGGTCAGGCGCTTCGATCTCGGCGAGGAGCTGCCCGGCCTTCACGTTGGCGCCGATATCCGCGGTCCAAGATTTCACGTAGCCGTTGACGCGAGCGAGGATCGGGGCGCGCGTGAAGGCTTCGAGGCGGCCAGGAAGGTCGAGATACGGCGTGAGCTTGCGCGTGCCGGGCGCCTGAACGGCGACCGAGGGGATCGCCTGCGCGTCGGTCCATTCCTGCAGCTTCTTAGCGCCGGTCGCCCGTGACTGAATGCCCGTGATGACGAGCGCGACGATGCCGACGGCGAAGACGACGCCGAAGACGGTCAATTTCCAACGCGACGGCGGTTTTTCAACTTCGAGTTCAGACTGCATGCGCGGGCTCCGGTGCGTAAGCCGGGCTTGCGGGCCGCTTGCCATGCACCAAGGTGAAGACGACAGGAACGAACATTAGCGTTGCGAAGGTAGCAAAGATCAGGCCGCCGACGACGGCGCGGCCGAGCGGCGCGTTCTGTTCGCCGCCCTCGCCGATGCCGAAGGCCATCGGCGCCATGCCGATGATCATCGCAAGCGCCGTCATGAGAACCGGGCGGAAACGGACGAGACCAGCTTCGTAAGCAGCGCGTACAGGATCGCCGAGCTCTTCGAGACGTTCGCGCGCAAAGGTGATGACGAGCACGCTGTTCGCGGTGGCGACACCCATGCACATGATCGCGCCGGTGAGCGCCGGCACCGACATCGGCGTCGCGGTGACGAAGAGGATCCAGATGATTCCGGCCAGCGCGGCCGGAAGCGCCGTGATGATGACGAACGGGTCGGACCACGACTGGAAGTTCACGACGATCAACAGATAAATCAGCACGATCGCGCCAAGGAGACCGAACAGCAGGCCCGCGAAGGCGCTGTTCATGGTGCGCACCTGGCCGAGCAGCACGACGGACGATCCGCGCGGCAGATCGCCCTGCAGTTCGGCAATCGCCTTCTGCACGTCGGTCGCGACGGCACCGAGGTCGCGGTCCTGCGTTGCCGCGAAAATCTGCACCATCGGCTGGATGTTGTATTGCGAAACGACGGCTTGCGTCGTCGTGCGTTTCAAGTCCGCGATGGCACCGAGCATCGGCAGGCCGGTGCCGCTCGTAGCGGTGATCGGTACGGTCTGCAGCGCGCTCAGCGTGTCGAGTTTATACTGCGGCGTCTGCATGACGATGTTGTAGGAAAAGCCCGTGCGCGGATCGAGCCAGAAGGTCGGCGCGACTTGGCTCGACCCCGCCAGATTGACGACGAGGCTGTTCGTCACGTCGCGCTCGGTGAGGCCGACGGTCTGTGCGCGCGTGCGGTCGACATCGACGTTGAAGGCCGGGCCGTTGCTCGACTGCTGGATACGCGCATCGGCGACGCCGGGGATGCGGCGCAGCTTGCTCAAAAGCTTGTTGGCGTAAGCGAAGTTGCCTTCGAGATTGCCGCCACGCACTTGGATATCGATCGGCGCAGGCGCGCCGAAGTTCAAGATCTGGCTGGTGATATCGGCCGGCAAGAACGAGAACTGCACGCCGGGGAACTGGCGCGGCAATTCTTCGCGCAACTGGCGCACATAATCGCCGGTCGGCTTGTGGCCATCGTTCAGCTTGATCTGGATGTCGCCGTCGGCCGGGCCGATGACGCCCGTGTTGTTGTACGACAGGTTGATGCCGGAGATCGGCATGCCGACGTTGTCGACCATCGTCTGAATTTCGTTCGGCGGGATGATCGTGCGGATGAACTTCTGCATCTGCGCGAATTGGTTCGCGGCCTCTTCGACGCGCGTGCCGACTTGGACGCGAGCGTGCAACAGGATCTGTCCGGAATCGACCGCCGGGAAGAAGTTACGGCCGAGATACGGCACCAGCGCAAACGTGCCGCCCGTGAAGGCGAGAAACAGTATGACGAAAACGGCGCGGCGCTTCAGCGCCAGGCCGAGCAAGCCGAGATAGCTGGCACGGAATTTCTCGAAGCCGCGCTCGAAACCGCGCTGGAAGCGGACCAGCGGGTTGCGCGACGGAGCGGCATGATCGCCGTGATGCGCCTTGAGGAGATAGAGCGCGAGCGTCGGCACCAGCGTGCGCGACAGGAAGAAGGACCACACCATCGCGTACATGACGGCCAGCGCCATCGGCACGAAGAGGAAGCGCGCGATGCCGTCGAGGAAGAACATCGGCACGAACACGATGCAGATGCAGAGCAGCGAGACGAAGCACGGCGTCACGATCTGATTGGCGCCGTCGAGGATCGATTCTTCGACGCCTTTGCCCTGCTCCAGATGCCAGTTGATGTTTTCGATCGTCACCGTCGCGTCGTCGACCAGGATGCCGACCGCGAGCGCGAGACCGCCGAGCGTCATGATGTTGAGCGTCTCGCCGGAGAGCCAGAGAAACGCTATGGCGCCGAGAACCGAGAGCGGGATCGAGGTCGCGATGATGATCGTCGAGCGCCACGAGCCGAGGAACAGCAGGATCATCAGGCTGGTCAGCGCGGCCGCGATGATGCCCTCATGCATGACGCCGGAGACGGCGCTCTTCACGAAGACCGACTGGTCTCCGAGCGGAACGATGGTCAGCGCATCCGGCAGGCCGGCTTTCATCTCGACCAGCTTCTGCTTGATGCCGTCGAGAATCGCGAGCGTCGAGGCCGATCCGTTCTTGAGTACCTGCAGCAACACCGAACGATCGCCGTCGACGTGGACGATGTTCGTCTGCGGCGCGAAGCCGTCACGCACCGAGGCGACGTCGCGGATATAAACGGTCGCGCCGTTGACGGTTTTGATCGGCAGATTGCCGAGATCGGCGAACTGCGTCGGCGAGTTGTTGAGCTGGATCGCGTATTCGAAATCGCCGATCTTCTGCGTGCCGACCGGCGTGATGAGGTTCTGCGCCGCGAGCGCGTTGGCGACGTCCTGACCCGACAGACCGAGTGCCTGCATGGCGGCCGGGTTGAGGTCGAGTTGGATTTGGCGGCTCTTGCCGCCGAACGGCCACGCAATGGCGGCACCGGGCACAGTGACCAATGGCGTGCGCACTTGGCTGGTCGCCAGATCGAAAAGTGCCTGTTCGGACAATCCGTTACCGGATAGCGCCAGGAACATGATCGGCACGGTCGAGGCGTCGTAATTTAGGATGAGCGGCGGCGTCGCCCCCGGCGGCATCTGGCGCAGCAGCGTCTGCGCGATCGCGGTGACCTGCGCGTTTGCCGTGCGGATATCGACGCCGGGCTGGAAGAAGATCTTGGTGACGGAAACGCCCGTGTAGGCGTTCGACTCGATGTGCTCGATGTCGTTGACGGTCGTCGTCAGCGCGCGCTGGAACGGCGTCGTCATGCGGCCGGCCATCTGGTCCGGCGGCAGACCGGTGAACTGCCAGACGACGGAGATGACGGGAATACGGATCGCCGGGAAGATGTCGACCGGCATGCGCGAGGCGGCGAGCGGCCCCGCGATCAGGATCGCGAGCGCCAGCACGATAAACGTGTAGGGCCGCGTCAGCGCGATATGGACGAGCTTGACCATGAGCGATCTTTAGCGCCTTCCGCGCCACCGTCGTTCGTTTGGTGAGAAATTCGTTAACGCTGGCCGTGGCCTAAGCGGATTAGTGCGCTATCGCGCCTTTTCCAAGATGCTCAGCGGACACGCCCTGAACGGCGTTCGAATTCCCCTCTGACCGCCGAAATCCCCTCTGCGGCTGTGGGCTAGCTACTTGAAGTTGTACTCACTTTCAACAGCGCCGCGATCAATCAACCGAGAGCTTTGTATCGCCATTTGCCTCAGTCATCCCGGAAGCCGCTGATTTCAGCGGCTGTCCGGGATCCACAACCCCGGTGTGCATGAAAAGCACAGGCGGTATGGATTCCGGCCCTCACTGCTTGAGCGCTGCGCGCCGCAAGCGCTCGGCCGGAATGACCACCGCGGTGGCGCGCGACCTTCGGCACGGTTGAGTGCCGCAGGCGAAGTTGATCTAGTCCGACTCGCCGGCTTCTCCTGACACCCGAAAGTTTCCGTGCCCACGCGCCTCAAGGTTTTCTCCACCCGCCGCCTGCCCCGCGCCGTCGAGCAAAAGCTCCGCGAACTCACCGAGATCGAATTCGGCGACGACGAGCGCGACTATTCGGCCGACGACATCGTCGCGGCGGCCAAGGGCCGAGATGTCCTCGTCGTGACGCTGATGGAGCCGGTTACCGCGGAGGTGACAAAGCGATTTCCGGAAACGATCAAGCTTGTCTCCACGGTCTCGGCCGGCACCGACCATCTCGACGTCAAAGCGCTGACGGCACGCGGGATCGGGGTCTCGAACACCCCTGGTGCGGTCACGGACACGACCGCCGAAATCGCGATGCTGCTGATCCTTGGAGCGGCCCGCCGCGCCCGAGAAGGCCTCGCGATGGTCGAACAGGATCGCTGGCGCGGCTGGCGGCCTACCCAATTGCTCGGCCTCGGCCTTTCCGGCGCGAAGCTCGGCCTCATCGGCTGCGGACGTATCGGACAAGCAGTCGCAACGCGTGCGGCCGCCTTCGGCATGGAGGTTCACTATCACGGGCCGCGCGAAGTCTCCGGTGCCGAGGCGAAGTTCCACGCGCGGCTCGAGACGATGCTCGAAATCTGCGACGTCGTCAGCCTGCATTGCCCGTCGACGCCGGCGACGCGCGGCCTGATCGACGAAGAGCATCTCGCGCTGTGCAAGTCCGGCGTCATTATCGTCAACACGGCGCGCGGCGATCTCGTCAACGACGATGCGCTGATCGCGGCGCTCAAATCCGGTCATGTCGCGGCGGCGGGCCTCGACGTGTTCTCGGGCGAGCCGCAGCTGCACGCCACGTATCGCTCATTGCCGAATGTGTTCGCGCTGCCGCATCTCGGCACCGCGACCGAAGAGGCGCGCACCGCGATGGGCATGCTGGTCGTCGACAACATCGTGGCGCATGCCGACGGCAAGCCTTTGCCGAATGCCGTCAAGCCGCGCTAAACCAAGCGAACGATAAAAGACGCAACGGGAGGCCTCATGGCAGGCGCGACTGGCCCACTCTCCGGCATGACGGTGCTGGAGCTTTGTCACTTCATCGCCGGGCCGTATTGCACGCGGTTGCTCGCCGACATGGGCGCGACCGTGATCAAGATCGAAACACCGGGCGAAGGCGATCCGATCCGTACCTGGGGCGAGAAGGTCGATGGCCGTTCGCTGTGGTGGTCGGTGCATGCGCGCAACAAGAAGAGTGTGACCGTCAACGTGAAGGACCCGCGTGGCCGCGACATTGTCCTCAATCTCGTGAAGCGTTCGCGCATCGTCGTCGAGAACTATCGGCCGGGTCAGATCGAGCGCTGGGGCTTGGGCCCCGACGTGATGGCGGCGGCTAATCCGCGTTGCGTGCTCGTGCGCATCTCGGGCTACGGACAGACCGGACCGAACCGCGACGCGCCGGCGTTCGGCGTCATCGGGGAAGCCATGGGCGGCATGCGCTACCTCACCAATCATCCGGCCGACATGACGGACTTGCCGTCGGTACGCGTCGGCTTTTCGATCGGCGACAGCATCGCGGGGATGTATGGCGCGATGGCCGCGCTCGCCGCCGTGCATGAGCAGGACAATGCCGAAGTGCCGACGTTTCGCACGATCGACGTTGCGCTGACGGAGTCGGTTCTGAGTTTGCTCGAAGGATGCCTGCCGGAATTCGGCAAGCTCGGCATGGTGCGTGAGCCGCAAGGATCGCGGCTCGCAACGGCGTCGCCGTCGAATGCCTATCCGACGAAAGACGGCGCATGGGTGCTGATCGCGGCGAATTCGAACCCGCTGTTCGCGCGTTTGTCGGCGCTGATGAAGCAGCCGGAGCTGGCAAAAGACCCGCGCTTCCTCGGCAACCATGAGCGCGTGCAGAATATGGATGCGATCGATCGCATCATCGGGGATTGGACGCGCGCGATCGAGAGCGCGGAGCTGGTGCGTCTGCTTGCCGAGGCGCAGATTCCCGCGACGAAGATTTTCACGATCGAGGACATTGCGGCGGACAAGCAATTCCTTGCACGCGGGATGATTCAGAAAGTGCCCGATCCGTATTTCAAGGACGAGCTTCTGCATCCGGGCGCGATGCCGATCATTTCGGGTTTCGACCGTGCCGCTGCGGTGCGCTGGACCGGGCCGGATGTCGGCGAGCATACGGGCGATGTGCTCGGGGAGCTGGGATTGAGCGCGGATGAGATCGCGGCGCTGAAGAAAGACGGAGTGGTTTAGCGCCGAGAACACATCCTCCGCTCACCCCCGCGAACGCGGGGGTCCAGCTAAGTGCGAAGCACGCAGAAATAACCGCTGCAGCAATTTCGCGCCCTTCCGGGCGCTGGCTGGATACCCGCTTTCGCGGGTATGAGCGGAGTTTTGGGCGAGCGCTCGATCATATATCTTGACAATCAAGTCTCTTGACAGTAAAGATATATGCACCAACGGAATTTCGGAGACTGCCATGCTCATTTTCAGCTCGACAACGATGGATTTGACGCAGCCCCTGGTGATGCTCGGCCTTATCGCCGTTATCGCGTTTGTCGATTTGACCAGCGCTCTAGCGCAGGCCGCGCAAACCGCGCCGCTCGTCATTACGGCGCTCGCGACCGCCCTCGCGATGATCAGTCTCGGCGGCGGATTTTACGAGGTCACCGTCGTCGATCCGGCATGGCCGCGGAAGCCGGCGCTCGTGCAGCCGGAGCATGGCGGCATCTCGCGCAAACGGTTTTGGATCCCGGCGCATGTCGCGTTCGAACTTTCACTGTTCGTCTCGCTCTATCTGTTGTGGAGCGCGCCCGGCGCGCGGTTCTGGTTGCTCGTCGCGTTCGCGTCGCATGCCGTGATGCGACTTTGGTCGGCGTTCGATTTCATCCCGAAGGCGCTCGCCTTCGAGCGCGCCGACCCGGCCAACGTCACGGAAAGCGCGGCGCGGCGCTGGGTTTCGCGCAGCCGCTTGCGCCTGCCGCTCGACTTCGTTACCTGCGGCGCGATGCTTGCTGCTTTTGCGGCTGCCGCCAGGTTGTGATGCCGAAGAAGAACGAACCACCGTTGATCGAGCAAGTCGGCCACGCGGTGCGCCGCATGGGCGCGCAGAGCGTACTGATGAGCGAAGCGATGGCGTCGCGCTTCGGAATGAATTCGACCGATCTCGAATGCCTCGATGTTTTGTTCCTGCGCGGCGAAGCAACGGCGGGTGAACTCGCCAAGGCGACCGGCCTCACCTCCGGCGCGACGACAACGATGATCGATCGCTTGGTGGAGGCCGGATACATTCGGCGTGACAACGATCCGAACGATCGCCGGCGTGTCATCCTGCGCGTGCGGCCGGAGAAGATCGGGCCGATCGCGCGGGCGTATGAGCCGATCGCGCAACGCACGACCGCCCTGTGGTCGACGTTCAGCGAGAAAGAACTCGCGACGGTGCTGCGCTTCATCGATGAGAGCCTGAAGCTCTCGGTCGATTGGATCGAGGAACTGCAGCAGGCTGAAAAGGCGCGGAAGAAGAAGTAGCCCGGATGAGCGAGGCGCGTATCGCTAAGCGATATCCGGGAGCTGGGTGCGGCGAGAATAGTCCCCGGATGTCGCTCGGAAGCGCTTCGCGCTGCCTCGCTCATCCGGGCTACGGTTTCGTGCTCAAGCGATATCCTTGAAATCGCCGTGGCGGCCTTTGCCGCTGGCGAAGCGCGCGGCACCAGCGGCGCCTTCGCGCGAATGCGCTTCGACGCCGTTCGCCCATTCGCGGCGCATCGCATCGCGCAGGCCCATCCCGTGAGTCTCGTAGGCGGTGCGCCGGTCGGCGCGGACGGCGGCCTGCGGGAAGCGCGCAATCTCCTGCGCCATCGCTTCGGCGGCGGCTCGCGCGCCGCCTTCCGGCACAACCTTCTCGCACATGCCGATGCGCAGCGCTTCGTCAGCTGGAACCTTGCGGCCCGTCATGATGATTTCCTGCGCGCGGCCGAGACCGACGAGACGCGGCAACCGCACGGCGCCGCCGTCGAGCAACGGGATGCCCCAGCGGCGGCAGTAGACGCCGAAATACGCGGTCGCGCCCATGACGCGGACGTCGGCCCAGAGCGCAAGCTCCATGCCGCCGGCGACGGCCGGCCCTTCGACCGCCGCGATGACGGGCTTGTCGAGTTCGAGACGCGTTGGACCGAGTGGACCGCGCGGTGCGCCGTTCGCGCCATGCGGAAATGCGAGCCCCTCGATCATGTCGCGCTGGAAGGCGTCGCGATCCATCAGGCTCGAGGCGTATTTGAGATCCCAGCCGGCGCAGAAGGCGCCGCCCTCGCCCCACAGCACCGCGACATTCGCTTTCGGATCGGCGTTGAATGCGAGCATCGCATCATGCAGCGCGTCAGCGCTTTCCGGATCCATCGCGTTGCGCGCCTCGAAACGCGAATGGATCACGGTCCAAACCGTGCCGTCTTTTTCGATGCGAACCGTCATGGCGTCTTCTCTCGCTCCTGATGCTTGTTTTTGTGCGATCAGGTTTAGGACGAGCGAAGCCGGTCACGCAACGTCGCCGCCGCTGTCCATCATGGCCCGGCTTGTCCGGGCCAACCACGACTTGGCCGCAAAAAGTAAGACGTGGATGGCCCGCATAAAGCGGGCCATGACGACGGAGAGGCGCGTCGTTTGGCACAGGCAAACGAAAACCCCGGCTTCTCCCTCCCAAGAGAAACCGGGGTCCCGCCTTAAAGCGCTTCCTCAGACTTTAAGCTGTGGTTCGATCGATTAGGCGGCCGCTGCGCTGCGTGCCGAATCCTGCACGATCGTGAAGCGGTAGTTCGCCTTGTAGCGGAACTCTTGGCTGATCGCCTTCCAGGCTTCCTCAGCATCCGGACGCGTCGGATACGGTCCGCGTACCTGCTGCGTGCCCTGAACGAGCGAGTGGAAATTCAGCGAACCGAATTCGCCGCCGACAACCCAAAACTGTGCTTGGCTCATGATCTTTCTCCTTCATTTCAGCGCCTGATGGTGATCAGGGCACCGGCCAAAACTTGGTGGATGGCCTGGCGATAATCGCCAGGTCAATGTTCGAATTACTCAGCCGCTTCGGCGTGCGCGCCGGCGGTGCTGAACTGCGCGGTCTCGGTCGAGTCATGCAGCGCGGTCGTCGAGGACGTGCCGCCCGAGATCGTCGTCGAGACGAGATCGAAGTAGCCGGTGCCGACTTCGCGCTGGTGGCGCGTTGCCGAGTAGCCGTTGACCTCTGAAGCGAACTCAGCCTGCTGGAGACGCGAGTAAGCCGCCATACCTTCGGCCTTGTAGCCGCGAGCGAGTTCGAACATGCCGTGGTTCAGCGAGTGGAAGCCGGCCAGCGTCACGAACTGGAACTTGTAGCCCATGGCGCCAATCTCGCGCTGGAACTTCGCGATCGTGTCCTTGTCGATGTTGGCTTCCCAGTTGAACGAGGGCGAGCAGTTATAAGCCAGCATCTTGTTCGGGTAGACCTTGTGCATCGCTTCGGCGAATTCACGCGCGTCGTCGAGATTCGGCGTCGAGGTTTCCCACCAGATCAGGTCGGCATACTTCGCGAACGCGATGCCGCGCTTGATGCAGTGAGCAAGGCCCGTGCCCGGCTTCAGGCGATAGAAGCCTTCTGCGGTGCGCTCGCCGGTGATGAATTCGCGATCGCGCTCGTCGACATCCGACGTGATGAGCTTGGCGCTCTCGGCGTCCGTGCGGGCGAGCACGAAGGTCGAGGTGCCGCAGACGTCTGCGGCGAGGCGCGCCGCGATCAGGTTGCGCTCATGCGCGGCGGTCGGGATGAGGACCTTGCCGCCCATGTGGCCGCACTTCTTCTCCGACGCGAGCTGGTCTTCGAAGTGGACGCCGGCAGCGCCTGCCTCGATGTAAGCCTTCATGATCTCGAACGAGTTGAGCGGGCCACCGAAGCCGGCTTCAGCGTCGGCAACGATCGGCACGAACCAATCGATCTTCGCGCCGCCTTCGGCATGCTCGATCTGGTCGGCGCGCTGGAAGGTACGGTTGATGCGGCGTGCCAACTCCGGGCCGGCGTTGGCCGGATAAAGGCTCTGGTCCGGATACATCGCGCCGGCCGTGTTGGCGTCGGCAGCAACCTGCCAGCCCGAGAGGTAAATCGCCGGAAGGCCAGCCTTCGCCTGCTGCATCGCCTGGTTGCCGGTGACGGCGCCGAGCGAGTGGACATACGGCATTTCGTTGAGCTGCTTCCACAGGCGCTGAGCGCCCTTCTCGGCCAGCGAGTATTCAATCTTCACCGAGCCGCGCAGCTTTTCGACTTCAGCCGGGCTGTATGGACGCTCAATACCGTCAAAACGGCCCTTCGGCGCATTCGGGACCAACTTATCGAAAGCAGACATCTTATTCTCCTGACAGCCGTGACATCGGCTGATTTGTAAAAACTGACTTCACAGCTATAACTCGCCAAATCCAATTGACACAGAGGGCTTTTTGACGAACGATGCCACTGTGTCATCGATTTACTTGTGACAATTGTAATTCTGTAACAATAGTCACAAAAGACGGATCAAGCCCATGTCGCTGCAGGACATCAGCCAGAATCGCAAGCTGTTCGTCGGGCCTCGCTTCCGGCGCATCCGGCGCCAGCTTGGCTTGTCACAGACGCAGATGGCCGACGGCCTTGGCGTTTCGCCGAGCTACGTGAACCTGATCGAGCGCAACCAGCGGCCGGTCTCGGCGCAAATTCTCCTCCGGCTTGCAGAAACCTACGACCTCGACCTCCGCGATCTCGCGGCCGGCGAGGATGACCGCGCGTTTGCGGAGCTGAACGAGATCATCGCGGACCCGATCTTCCGCGCGCTGGAGTTGCCGAAACAGGAGCTGCGCGACTTTGCCGAGCTGGCGCCGAACATGGCGCATGCGATGCAGCGCCTCTACGCGGCCTATATGGAAGCGCGGCGCGGCGAGACGCTGGCGGCCTCACGCTTCGCCGGCCGCGACGAGAGCGATGGTTTCGACGCCAACCCGGTCGATCGCGTGCGCGACATCATCGAGCAGAACCGCAACCACTTCCCGACACTCGAAGTTGCGGCGGAAAAACTGCGCGACGAACTCGACGTGCCGGCGCACGAACTTTTCCGCGCGCTCACGGAACGGTTGCGGGTGCGGCACAGCATCGTGACGCGTATTCTCCCCGTGGACGTGATGCGCGACAACTTGCGGCGCTTCGACCGGCATCGCCGCCATCTGCTGATTTCCGAATTGGTCGATTCACCGGGCCGCGTGTTTCAGACCGCGTTTCAACTCGCGCTGATGGAAGCCGGCGCCGGCATCGACGATGTCGTCGCACGCGCGGGCGATGTTTCGGACCCGGTGCGGCGCATGTTCCGCATCACGCTGGCGAACTATTTCGCGGCGGCCGTCATCATGCCGTATGCGCGCTTCCATGAAGCCGCCGAGGCGCTCGCCTACGATATCGGTTTGCTCGGCCAGCGTTTCGGTGCGGGCTTCGAGCAGACATGTCATCGACTGACGACGCTGCAGCGTCCGACCGCGCGCGGCGTGCCGTTTTTCATGCTGCGCGTCGATCACGCCGGCAACGTGTCGAAGCGTTTTTCGTCCGGCACTTTTCCGTTTTCGAAATTCGGCGGCACGTGTCCGTTGTGGAACGTGCATGCAACATTCGATACGCCGGGCCGTGTTGTCACGCAGGTCGTCGAGTTGCCGGATGGCTCGCGATACTTTTCGGTGGCGCAGACCGTGAACCGGCCGCCTGCCCCGTTCGCACAGCCGCAACCGCGTTACGCGATCGGGCTCGGCTGCGAGATCAAATACGCGTCGCGGCTGACCTATTCGGCGGGGCACAATCTCAACGACATTACGCCGATCGGCGTGAATTGCCGTTTGTGCGAGCGGACGAATTGCAGCCAGCGCGCGGAGCCGCCGCTGACGCGGGAGCTGTTGTTCGACGAGACAACGCGTGGGGTCTCCCCGTTCTTGTTCAGTGCTGCACGAGAGCTTTGATTTTTGCTGCGTTGGGTTTTTTTAGTGCAGTGGAGCCCGCGAACCGTCATCCCGGACGGCAAGTGCTCGCAAAGCGAGCCGCGCCGATCCGGGATCCATGCATCCCTGCATTCACTGGGGTACGTGGTTCCCGGATAGCCGTCTTCGACGGCTTCAGGGATGACAGCCTCATATTCTTGGCTGCCCTGAGCGTTTAAGCAGCCGGGGCTTCACCGGCGGCGAACTTCGGGTCCATCCAGAAAATCTCCCAGACGTGGCCGTCGAGGTCCGCATATGAGCGCTGATACATGAAGCCGTGATCGTCGGCCGGGCGCGGTTCGGTGCCGCCGGATGCGAGCGCGGTGTCGACCAATTTATCCACGGCCTCGCGGCTCTCCTGCGACAGCGCGATGAGCACTTCGGTTGCCTTGTGGGCATCGACCAGCGGCTTCGTCGCGAACTGCTTGAATTTCGGCTCGGTGAGCAGCATCGAGTAGATGTCGTCCGAGATAATCATGCAGGTTGCGGTGTCGTCGGAGAATTGCGGATTGAACGTGTAGCCAAGCTTGCCGAAGAAGGCCTTCGACTTTTCGAGATCCTTGACGGCCAAATTGACGAAGATTTTCGTGCTCATGAATATGTCTCGTTTATGGGTGGTGATTGAATTGAATTCGTTCAGCGAAGGACGACGTAGAAGCGAGACGCAGTCGCGGTCGGCTTCGCGGCTTTGACGACGCCCTGCGCGACATCGCGCTTGGCGATGGCCTCGGCGCGCGGCGCATGGCCGAGACCAAATCCCGCGAAGATCGCTATGCCGGCGACGGCAGATGCGACTACGAGAATCTTGCCGTGGGTGCGGCGATCGGCAGTGCTGAGCGAGTGTGACATCGTAAGGTCTCTCTGCATCGTGTTCACGACCTAAGGACGCAGACGCCGACGCGCTCCCGACATCGTGCGCGAAAATGTTTCGGGCACAGAGCGGATTTTTTTCGTGGCGTTTTTGGTCAGTTGGTCAGGTTTCCCGCCGGCAATGTCAGCGGAGTGGCCACAAGATAGCAATGGTTTGGCACGAACCTGTCAGTAGCCGCTACCGCTGGCCATCCCGGCCGAGCACAGCTCGCGCAGCGAGCCGCTCGGGCCGGGATCCATATTCCAGGACACCCGATCAAACGCACGGGGATATGGATTCCGGGCTCGCGCCCGCTTCGCGGATCGCGCCCCGGAATGACCAAGGCAAAGGTTCACGACGCCTTCGCGCTTTCGCGGATCAGCCGATCAATATGCATGCGGATATGCGCGGCTTCCTGCGCCGTGTTGGCGAGCGCGATCGCGCGGTCGAACGACTCGCGCGCCTCGTCGTGGCGGCCGAGCTGCATCAACAGCCCGCCCTTAAGACCGTGGAAGTGGAAGTAGTTGCCGAGCGGCCCGGCCAGCGGCTCGATGATGCCGAGCGCGGCTTCCGCGCCGCGCACTTTTGAGGCCGCAACCGCGCGGTTGAGCGTGATGACGGGCGACGGCTGCATGCGCTCGAGCGCGCCATACAGGGCTTCGATCTGACCCCAGTCCGTATCGGACGGCTTCTTCGCCTGCGCGTGCGTTGCGGCGATCGCGGCTTGGATCTGATAAGGGCCCGGCTTGCGATGCCGCATTGCCTTGTCGACGAGCGCGAGGCCTTCGCCGATCATCTTCCGATCCCAGCGCGTGCGATCCTGATCGTCGAGCAACACGATCTGGCCTTGCGCGTCGAGGCGCGCCGGCGTGCGCGCATGCTGCAACAGCATCAGTGCCGTGAGGCCCATGATTTCAGGTTCCGTCTGGAAGAGACGCAGCAGCAAGCGGCCGATGCGGATCGCTTCGTCGCAGAGCGCGCCGCGGATATGCGCTTCGCCGCCGCTTGCCGAATAGCCTTCGTTGAACAGCAGATAGAGCATCGCGGCAACGGTCGCCAAACGCTCGGATCGCTCGACGGGACCGGGCGTTTCGAACGGCACGCCGGCTTCTTCGATCTTGCGCTTGGCACGCGTGATGCGTTGTTCGATCGCGGCTTCGCTGGCGAGGAACGCGCGCGCGATCTCTTTCACGGACATGCCGGAGACGATGCGGAGCGCCAGTGCGATCTGCTGCGCGATCGGCAAATCCGGATGCGCGCAGACGAACAGCAACCGCAGGATGTCGTCGCGATAGTGCGAGTCATCGATGCGATCCGCGATCTCGGCTTCGGCGTCGCCAGTCTCGGAGATCTTATCCTCTTCCGGCAGTTCGACCTGACGGGACGTGCGGCGCTTGCCGTCGAGCGCCGAGTTGCGGCCGACCATGATGAGCCAAGCGGCTGGATCGCGCGGCGGGCCGTTTTCGGGCCAGTTCTTCAAGGCACGCAGGCAAGCTTCCTGGAACGCTTCTTCCGCGGTGTCGAGATCGCGAAAATAGCGTAGCAGGGCGGCAACCGCCTGCGGGCGCGACTGAGTGAGCGCCGTGTTGATCCAGTCGAGGTCGGTCACGCGCCTACAGCCTCCGGGAATGCGCCGCGGTTGAAGTAACCGACCGGGCGGATTTCGTACACGCCGCCCGGATTGACCTTGCCGAGGTCCTGCGCGATCTGCAGCGCTTCCTCGAGGTTCTGAACGTCGATTAGATAGAAACCGAGGAGCTGCTCCTTGGTTTCGGCGAACGGGCCGTCGATGATGAGCGGGGGCTCCTGGGTCTTGCGGAGCGTCGTCGCCGCCGTGGTCGGCATCAGGCGGGCGACCGGCCCGAGCTTGCCGGCACGGGCCAGAGGCTCCTGCACCTTCTTGAGTTTTTCCATGACGGCGTCGTCCTGCTCCTTGGTCCAGGCGCTGGTGACGTTCTCGTCGTGGTAACAGAGGATGGCGTACTGCATCGGGAATTCCCTTTTCGTGACTAGGACGTACGGGTCCGGCAGCAGCCGACACCCGCCAGGCGGAATCTTTCCGATTTTCTTACCATCCAGGGGGATAATCGCCACCCGGCTGACTAGGCCCCGTTGGGGGGCCTTAAGCCGCCCGCAATTTGAGCGTTTCTTGCGGGCCGACAATTTGAGGGAGCCGGCCGTGATCACACGCCGCCACGCGATTTTAGGTGCAGGGACCGCCCTTTTGGCGGGGCAGCTGGCATTCCGCCCGGCTTGGGGCCGCACGTTCGAAGACGTGATGGCCGAAATTGAGAAAAGCACCGGTGGGCGCCTCGGCGTCGGCCTGCTCGATCTACAGACCGACAAGACGGCCTTCCATCGCGGCGACGAACGCTTCCCGATGTGCAGCACGTTCAAATTCCTGCTCGCCGCCGCCGTGCTGGCGAAGGCTGACGCGCGCGAAGAGAATCTCGCGCGGCGCGTTCGGTTCGAGAAGGCGGAGCTTCTGCCGCATTCACCGATGACGGAACAACGCGCCGGCGACGCTGCCGGTCTGACGATCGCTCAGCTCTGCGAAGCCGCCGTCACGCAAAGCGACAACACAGCCGCAAACCTTCTGCTCGCTTCGTTGGATGGACCTACGGGCCTCACCGCCTTCGCGCGCAAGATCGGCGACACGATCACAAGGCTCGACCGCACCGAGCCGGATCTCAACGATGTCGCGCCCGGTGACGAACGCGATACGACATCGCCGCGCGCGATGGCCGAAGACATGCGCAAAATTCTCGTCGGCGATGTGCTGAAGATCGGCTCGCGCGAACAGCTCTCGACCTGGATGCGCGAAAGCGCGACAGGTAAGAACCGCATTCGCGCATCGTTGCCGATGGGCTGGTCCGCCGGCGACAAAACCGGGACAGGCCCGCGCGGCACGAGCAACGACATTGCAATCATGTCGCCGTCCGGGCGACAGCCGATCATTCTGACCGTCTATCTGACCGGAGCGACCGTCGATCAGACCAAACAAGAAGCCGCGATCGCGACGGTCGCGACGGCTGTCATCGCTGCGCTGGGTCTGAGCTGAGCAACATCTCGAACTGAACGACGTTTGTCGGCGACGACTGATCGCAGCGCACCATGCATGCGGCGGAAAGCGCCTTGCCGGGTTTCTGAAACACAGGAATACTCCTACTTAAGAGCGGACGAAGAGCCGCTCGCGATCGGCCACTCCCAACAACAAAAAATGGCCGACGCAACAAGGAGGAGTGCTCATGACGACTCGTGCGCTTGCCGCGCTCGGCGCGATCCTGCTCGCTTTCGGCCTCGGTGGAACAGCAGAAGCCCAAACAACGAAACTCCGCTTTCAATCATCATTCCCGCCATCCGGCATGTTCCAGGAGAACGCCGTGTTCTTCACGGAGCGCGTCAAAGCGCTGTCCGGCGGCAAACTCGAAATCGAAATGATGCCGGTCGGTTCTGTCGTGCCGGCGTTCGAAGTGCTCGACGCGACGCATAAGAAAGTCATCGACGGCGCGCATTCGGCGACGGCTTACTGGCTCGGGCGCAATCGCGCCGCGACGTTGTTCGGCCCTGCACCCGGCGGTCCATTCGGCATGGATACGCTCGATTATCTTGGCTGGGTGAATGACGGCGGCGGCGCCGAGCTCTTCCGTGAATTTTATCAAGACGTTCTCAAACGCAACATCGTGCCAATTCCGCTGACGGTCGCGTCACCGCAGGCGCTCGGCTGGTTCAAGAATCCGGTCAAGAACTGGGACGACTTGAAGGGCCGCAAGTGCCGCCAGACCGGCATTACGGCCGAGGTCTTCTCCAAGTCCGGCATGGCCACCGTCAACCTTCCGGGCGCCGAAATCATTCCGTCCGCCGAGCGCGGCGTGATTGATTGCGCCGAATGGGTCGGCCCGGCCGAAGACATGCAGATCGGCTTCCAGACCGTGTGGAAGAATTTTTACGTCACGTCGACGCATGAGCCGGCGACCACACTCGAAATGCTGATCAACGGCGATGTTTGGAAGGCACTGCCGAAAGAACATCAAGAGATCATCAAGACGGCAGCGTTCGAAGCGTCGCTGCGGGCGTATCTCAACATGAACTTGCGCAATGCCAATGCGGTGAAAGAACTGCGCGAGAAGCATGGCGTGAACGTCCAGCGAACGCCTGAAGACATTCTGAAGAAGACGCTCGAAGTGTGGGACCAGATCTCGAAGGACGAAGAAGCGAAGAATCCGTTCTTCAAGAAGGTGCTCGAGTCGCAGCGCAGTTACGCGAGCAAAGTGGTGCCGACCAAACGCTACACGCACCCCGAATACAAACTCAGCGCCGATCACTACTGGCCTGAAGCAAAATAGACGGCTCGCCAACTCACGGGGGCTCTATGGCTACGCCGTCTCGCGCCTATATGCGCACGATCCGCGCCATCGATCGTACGACAACGATCGTCGGCGGGATCGTCGCATGCCTGATCATCCCGCTCGTGCTCTCAAACACGATCGAAGTCATCATGCGCTACTTCCTCAAGCAACCGACCGTCTGGGCGTCCGACATCACCGTGATGTCCTACGGCGCATTGTTCATGCTCGGTGCGGCTTACGCGCTGCTCAAAGGCGCGCATGTCCGCACCGACATGTTCTGGGACAAATTCTCGGACCGGAAGAAAGGCGTGATCGATAGCATCGCGTTCATCGTTTTCTTCTTTCCGACGATGGCGATACTTTTCTACTTCTCGTTCGACGATTTTCTCTACGCGATGGAGATCGAGGAGCGATCAACGCTATCGACGTGGCAGCCGATCATCTGGCCGATGCGCGCCGTCATCCCGCTCGCGGCGCTCCTGCTGATGTTCCAAGGCGTCTCCGAATTGATGAAATCCTTGTGGGCCGCGCGCACCGGTACGGCGCTCGTGCACCACGAGAAGGTCGAGGTCTGACCGCAATGACGTGGCAAGTCGTACTCGGCCTTCTGATGATGGCGTCGATGATCGGCGTCATCTTCATCGGCTTTCCGATTTCGTTCACACTGCTCTTCATCGCGCTTGTGTTCGGCTCGTTGGGGCTCGGACACGACCTCACCTTCAATCTCGCCTATCTGCAGATTTGGGGGACGATGAAGGACGACATCCTCCCTGCGGTGCCGCTCTTCATCTTCATGGGCTTCATGACCGAACAAGCCGGTCTGATGGAGCGGCTGTTTCTCGCGCTGCGCAACATGCTCGCGCCGGTGCGCGGCGCGCTTTATCTCGCGGTCATTTTGACGGCGACGATTTTCGCGATGGCAACGGGCATCGTCGGTGCCGCCGTGACAGTGCTCGGCATCATGGCGGGCCCGATCATGATCAAAGCGGGCTACGACGCGCGGCTTTCGGCCGGCGCGATCGCGGCCGGCGGCACGCTGGGCATCCTCATCCCGCCGAGCGTGATGCTTGTCGTCATGGGGCCGACGATGGGCGTTCCGGTGAACTTTCTGTACGCTGCCGCGTTCGGTCCGGGCTTCCTGCTTGCCGCGCTCTACGCGATCTATTGTCTGGCGCGCAGCTACTTCAATCCATCGCTCGGCCCTGCCGTGCCGATGGAAGAACGCGTCACCGATATCAAGATAATCTTGCGCGAGCTGGTCATCGGCGTGCTGCCGCTCACCGGCCTCATCGCGTTCACGCTCGGCACGATCCTGATGGGGCTTGCGACCGCAACGGAAGCCGCATCTTGCGGCGCCGCCGGGGCGACGCTCCTCGCGCTGCTCTACGGTAAGCTGACGCCGAAGGCGCTAAAAAACGCTGCTATCGGCACGATGGTGACGTCCAGCATGGTGCTGTTCCTCGCCGTCGCGTCGAATGTGTTCGGCGCGGTGTTCACGAAGCTCGGCGCATCAGACCTGATCGCGAACACCCTGCTCAACGTGCCGCTGCCGGACACCGGCAAGTTGCTGCTGATCATGCTGTTCCTATTCATTCTGGGATGGCCGTTCGAATGGCCCGCGATCATTCTGGTGTTTCTACCGATCTGCCTGCCGGTCGTGCAGAAACTCGATCTCGGGCTGTCGAAGCCGGAACTGATGCTGTGGTTCGGCGCGTTGGTCGCGGTCAATTTGCAGACCGCATTCCTCAGTCCACCGGTCGCGATGTCCGCCTACTATTTGAAAAACGTCGTGCCGCAGTGGAGTCTCGGGACCATCTACCGCGGCATGTTCGAATTTATGTTCATTCAGATCATCTGCTTGGCGCTGCTGATCATGTGGCCCGAGATCGCCCTCTGGTTCCCGCGCGCGATGCGATAGCGCGCGGGACCGCCGAAGTCTTACGGCCTATGCTTGGGATCGCCGGTCGGCTCAGTGCCGGTCGGTTGCGACGGCTTCGGCGGATCGGAGGCCGGGAAGGAATCTTCCAGCGCCTTGTCGAGCTCCTTATCGAGCTCTTCCTTGGTTTTTTCTTTCGGCTTAGCCTGTGCGGCGTTCATCCCTCGTACTCCCTTGGATGCGGATCAAACTACCAACGTGTGGCAGAGCGCCCCGGTTCCCAGCGCTTCGGTACTGTTTTCCGCCGCATCCCGTGCTAAATCGGCCAAAAGGTTAAACGCGGGGCGGAAATGAAAGACATCACCTGTGTCGAAGATCTGAGGCTGCTGGCGAAGCGCCGCGTGCCGCGCATGTTCTTCGAATATGCGGATCACGGCTCGTATACCGAGGATACGCTGCGTGCCAATCGCGACGATTTGCAGAAAATCAAACTGCGTCAGCGCGTCTTTCTCGACGTCGATAAACGTTCGACCGAAACGACGGTGCTCGGCGAAAAGCTTTCCTCGCCGATCATCCTTGCGCCGACCGGCCTCACCGGCATGCAGCATGCCGACGGCGAGATTCTCGCCTGCCGCGCCGCGCACAACGCCGGCACGCAGTTCACGCTGTCGACGATGTCGATCTGCTCGATCGAGGCGGTCGCGGCCGCGAACCCGAAGCCGTTTTGGTTTCAGCTTTACGTGATGCGCGACCGCGATTTCATCAAGGCGCTGATCAAGCGCGCGCTCGACGCGAAATGCTCGGCGCTGATGGTGACGGCGGATCTCGTCGTCACCGGTCAACGTCACCGCGACATCAAGAACGGCCTCACGGTGCCGCCGCAGATGAAGATCGCCAACCTGATCGACATCGCGACGAAGCCCGCATGGGCGTGGAAAATTCTGCAAACGAAGAACCGCTCGTTCGGCAATCTCGTCGGGCATGTCAAAGGCATGGACGACGTCGGTTCGCTTGGCCACTGGGTCGCGAGTCAGTTCGATCCGACGCTGTCGTGGAAGGATCTCGAGTGGATCCGCGATCAGTGGCCCGGCAAGCTGATCCTTAAAGGCATTCTGGACATCGAGGATGCGCGGATCGCGGCGAAGATCGGCTGTGACGGTATCGTCGTATCGAACCACGGCGGCCGTCAGCTCGACGGCGCGCCCTCATCGATCTCGGCGTTGCCGCGCATCGCGGACGCGATCGGGAGCGAGACGGAAATTCTTTTCGACGGCGGTGTGCGCACCGGCCAGGACGTATTCCGCGCGCTCGCGCTCGGCGCGAAAGCGGCGCTGATCGGCCGCGCATTCCTCTACGGCCTTGGTGCGGGGGGCGAAGCCGGCGTGACCACGTGCCTCGACGTGATGCGTAAAGAGCTCGACATCACGATGGCGCTCGCGGGCTGCACGACAATTTCCGACATCGGCCCGCAGGTGCTGGCGGATTACGGACGGAATTCGGCTTAGCGCGTTCGCGACGTGCTGACCTGACGCCAAACGAGCGTCGCAAGGACGATGAAGTTCACCGCATTGAAAGCGATGCCGGTCGCGAAGGCGGGCGCATAGAAGCCCGCCTGATCGTAGATGTAGCCGGCGAGCCAGCCGCCGGTCGCCATGCCGAGCCCAGTGCAGAGATAGAGCGCCGGTATGCGCCATGACGCCTCACGCGGCGGGAAAAGATCGCGCGCCGCCAGCATGTAGGCCGGGATCAGTCCGGCGAAGCCGAGGCCGAACAAAAACGACACCGTGAACAATCCGGCTTCGCTGTGGGTCAGCAGAAATCCCGTCATGGTGACGATCTGCGCGGCCGAGCCGACGATCAGCGTGTTGAGCCCGCCGATCTTATCGGACACCGCGCCCCAGGCTTGGCGCGCGACGAAGGCGGCACCCAGCAACACAGAGATCATCAGCGCGCCCGCGGCCGGGCGGATGCCGAGATCGCTGCAGAAAGCGACGATGTGCTGTTGCGGCATCGACATCGTCACGCAGCAGAGAAAGCTCGCGAGCATCATCATGCCGAAGACGACATTCGGCGGCCAACCGAAGACACGCGGCGTTTCCTGGCTGGTGCCTGGCGCGGCCGTGACCACGATCGTCTCCGGCGCGGGACGCAGGAAAAACAGCGCGAGCGGCGCGATGATGCAAAGCTGGACGATCGCGAAGGTGAACATCGCCTGCCGCCAGCCGACCGAGCCGATCAGGCGTTCGAAGATCGGCGGCCAGACAGTGCCGGCAAGATACGAACCGGACGAAATCAGCGCGAGGGCGGAGCCGCGCCGCCGCTCGAACCATCGCGTAACATAAACGGCGAGCGGCGCATTGAGCGCGCCGATGCCGAACAAGCCGATAAAAATGCCGTGGCCGGCGTAGAGCCCATAGCGTCCCGACTGCGACGAAATCATCAGGCCGACTGCGATCATCACGGTTCCGCAGAGCGCCGTCCAACGCATGCTGATGCGATCGGCGAGGCGCCCCATCAACAAACCGCCGGCGCCGGCACCGAACCAGGCGAGCGCGTTGGCGAAGGCCGGAACAGAGCGCTGACCGCCCATCTCGGCCGCAACATTCTTCAGCGCAACGGTCAGCAGCCAGGGTGCGCCATAGCCGCACGCGAGGATCGCGACGCAGACGCTGGTGACGCCCCACGCTTGCTTGCTGTCGAGAAGGGAAGGTTGCATTCAAGAAGTCCGGCAACGCTCCTCATACAGCGGCCGCGAAGTCGAAAGCTATCTGGCAGCGCACCATTTCGCCCGCACGCAACCACCTATTGCAAAATTTGCATATATCCGGAATTCTGAACTTTGCCGGGCCCGATGGGGTTCACGATTTAAGACCGTCGAGGGGACGCCACTTGAAAGTCAGTCGAATTGCGCTCGCGCTCGTATTTGCGCTGAGTGCCGCGCCAGCCATAGCTCAAGACGCCACCGAGCAGGCGCTGGAAAAGTATCGCCGCATGATGAAAGAAGACCCGTGGAGCAATCCGGCATTGCTCGACGTCGATCGCGGCGAATCGCTCTGGACGGCGGCGCGCGGTCCCAACAATGCAAGCCTCGAGAAATGCGATCTCGGCAAAGGTCCGGGTGTCGTTGACGGTGCATTCGCAGAACTGCCGCGCTATTTCACCGACGCCGACCGCGTGATGGATGCGGAAACGCGCATCCTTTGGTGCATGGAGAAGCTGCAGGGCTTCAACAAAGCCGACCTCGTCAAGCGCCCGCATCCGGGCGGCGGCCAGCCCGTGAAAGAACTCGGCGCGATCGCGACCTATGTCGCCAGCAAGTCGAACGGCATGACCTTCGCGGCCAAATTCGAGCACGCCAAGGAGAAGGACGCGGTCGATTTCGGCAAGGCGATCTTCAATCGCCGCTCGGGCCCGTTCGATTTCGCCTGCACGACGTGCCACGCTGAAGCCGGCAAGCGCATTCGCCTGCAGGGCCTGCCGTATCTCGCAGACCCGAAGGAAGCCAAAGCCGTGATCGGCGAATGGCCGGCCTATCGCGTCTCATCCACGCACGTGATGACGATGCAGCATCGCCTTTATGACTGCTATTGGCAGATGCGCATGCCGGAGCTCGAGCTCGGCTCGGAAGTCTCCGTCGCGCTGATTTCGTATCTGGTGAAGAACGCGCAAGGCGGCGAGATCACCGCCCCGTCGATCAAGCGCTGAGGGAGCGCGACATGAAAAAACTCGCACTCCTTCTCGCACTCGCGTTCGTCGCTCCGGCGAGCGCGCAGCAGATCGACAAAGCGCGCGTCGATGCCTCCATCACGGCCGCATTTCCTGGCGCCAACGAGACGTTCAAGCCGCGCCTCGATCCCGACGAGACGCTGGCGCAATGCACGGCGCACGATAATTCGCCGCCGAAAGAGATCGCGGCTTCGATCGAAAAGCGCGAGCGCGCAACGATCGAATATCCGGCGGACGGAAAATTCCTTGGCGATTGGCAGAAGGGCGAGCGCGTCGCGCAATCCGGTTATGGCCTGCGCTTCTCGGATTATCCGGCGCGGCAGGCGCATGGCGGCAATTGCTACGGCTGTCACGAGATCACGCAGAAGGAACTCTCGTACGGCACTGTCGGGCCGACGTTGCGCGAATACGGCAAGCTGCGCGATTTCAAGGAGCAGGCCGCGAAGGAATTGTACGAGAAGATCTACAACGCGCAGGCGATCTATCCGTGTTCGCTGATGCCGCGCTTCGGCCGCAACAAGGTTCTGTCGGTCGAGCAAATCAAGGATCTCGTCGCGCTGCTGATGAGCCCGGATAGTCCGGTGAATAAGTGATGCGCACGCCAGGCGGCGCCGCGCTATTCGCGCTTCTCTGTCTGCTGAGCAGCCTCCCCGCATCCGCCGCAGAACTTCTGATGTTCCGGCAAGCCGCATGTCCGTGGTGCGCCGCATGGGATCGCGCGATCGGGCCGATCTATGCGAAGACCGCGATTGGCAAACGCGCGCCGATCCGCGAACTCGACATCGGCGATCAAGCGCGCAGCGGTACTACGCTCGCAAGCCGCATCATCTACACGCCGACATTCGTGCTCGCCGAAGGCGGCCGTGAGATCGGCCGCATCGAAGGATATCCGGGCGAGGATTTTTTCTGGGGCCGGCTCGACGCGCTAACGCGGCGGCTGCCGTAGCTGAACAATCTCAAGCGTCGTTGTGAGCGTCGGGCTGTGATGGAGGGATGGGCCTCTCGGTCGTCCGCTTCCCAACCTCGACCGCGGCGCGCTCCAAATACTCGCGGCTTTCCGCGAGGCTCTTGTAGGTTTTGGCAAGCCGCAGATCGAGCTCGCGCTCGCTAGGTTCACGCTGCTTCTGTCGCGAGAGTCGCAGAGACTCCGCTGCGAGATTTCTATTGGCCTGCGCTTTGTCTGTCGGTTCCATCGCAGTCCCTTTCTCAGGACGCGAGCACGCGGTGTTTAGACCGCTCGATGCATTCCACCCCACCTGCGTAGTATGCGCGTGACGGCGGCGGATAGCGAGAACTAAATGTCTCGATGCTGCTCTCGCCAGGGCCTTCGCATCACATGATCGTCATGGATTCGGTCTTGAAATCGCGTTGTCACACACGTGGCTAGACTGCCAACATGATCCGTACGCTGGTTAACACAGCGCAACAAAAAAGCCCGCCGTAGCGGGCTTTTCCGTATTTCATCCGAAGCGGATTAATTCCACTTCTGCGTGCCGTACCACGTCTCGACTTCTTTCTTGGCCTGATCCTTCGCGTAGCCGTAGCGCGCTTGGATCTTGCCTTCGAGCTGGTCCTGCTTGCCTTCGATGACGTCGAGATCGTCGTCAGTGAGTTTGCCCCACTGCTCCTTGATCTTGCCCTTCATCGACTTCCAATTTCCTTCGACGCGATTCCAATCCATGACGAAACTCCATGTGTTCAATATGAAAAACGACTGCGTGATGTTGAGACAACGCGCCGGCGATCACGCCGGTTCCGCGCCGCAGCAAGATGTCGCAAAATGTCGCGCAGGAACTTCGCGCGACCTCTTCGTTTGTCATCGAAACAATCGGGAGTGCAGCCATGCCACGCGGAGACAAATCGAAATACACCGACAAGCAAGAGCGCAAAGCCGAGCACATCGAAGAGGGCTATCGCAAACGCGGTGTGCCAAAAGAAGAAGCCAAGAGCCGTGCGTGGGCGACCGTTAACAAAGACGACGGCGGCGGGAAGAATCCTGGCGGCTCAGGCCGCGGCAAGAAGACCGGACATCCGGCGTCGAAGCGTGGCGGCAAACTTGGTGGGCGTGCTGCGGGGGCGCGTCCGAAATCGGAACGCTCGGCCGCCGCAAAGAAAGCCGCGGCAACGCGCAAACGCAACGCATCACGCAAGTCTGGATAAGCTGCACCGTACGCAAACGCGCAAACCGGCAGCTAAAAATGCCGCAACGATAGGCAACGAAGTAGTGACGACCGCGTTGGGTCTCCACACAACACTTGTGGGGAGTTCACCATGAACGGAATTATCTACATCGTCGGCCTCATCGTCATCATACTTGCGGTCCTGTCTTTGCTCGGTCTGCGTTGAGGGCATGACAATGACCGACACAACAATCGTAGCGGTGCCGCCGGCAGCGCCATCGACCGCGTCCGTAATGGACTGGGCGGCAATCCTTTCCGGTGCAGTCGTCGCGGCCGCGCTGTCCTTCGTTCTCTTCACATTCGGCGCGGCGATCGGGCTCGCGTCCGTCTCGCCGTTTAGCAGCAACAATCCGTCCGCGACGACGATCTCGGCCGCTGGCGCGTTTTGGGTGCTCGTCGTGATGATCGGCTCATTCACGCTCGGCGGTTATTTTGCCGGTCGCTTCCGCCGTGTCACGCATACGGCGCTGACACTCGATGAGCGCACTGCACGCGATGGCGCACATGGTCTTGCGATGTGGGCCGTCGGCATCTTGGTCGGCGCGTTCATCGCAGCTTCGATCGCGTCGGGCGCGGGCCGCACGGCCGCAGCCGTGACGGGTCATGCCGCCGCGATGGCAGCACCTGCCGCCGGCGCTGGTATGCGCAGCGCGGCGAGCCAAGTGTCATCGGATCAGCTGTCGGCGATCACCGACGGTTTGATGCGTGCGGATCCGCGCGCCGCGAACAACGCAGGCACCGGTGAAGACGCGCGCGCAAGTGTAGCTCGCATCTTCGCTGCTTCGGCGATGCGCGGCAGCGTGAGCGAAGACGACAAGACGTACCTCGTGCGTGTCGTCGCGGCACGCAGCGGAGTCAGCGAAGATGAAGCCCGCAAGCGCGTCGACGCCGCGATCGCGGAAGCGAAGTCTGCCGCAGAGAGCGCGAAGCAGGCGGCCGACAAGGCGCGCAAGGCGGCGATCATCCTCGCCTTCCTGATCGCGGCGGGTTCGATCATCGCGGCGGGTGCTGCCTACTGGGCTGCAACGGCCGGGGGCGAGCATCGCGACGGCGTCGCTTAAAGCCAACGCCGACCACCAAATGCAAAACGGCCGCTCCAGGGCGGCCGTTTTCGTTTGAGTTCGTACAGCTCGGCCGGACAGCTAGTCAGGGCAGCTTGTCGAAGCCTTCGCCGAACCCTTTGAGGCTCACTGGGATACCGATACCCTCTTCCGGCGTCTGGAAGATGATGAAGGTGGCGGCCTGTCCAGTCTTAAGTTGCGAAATGAGATTATCTTCCATCACAACCTCGGCGACGCACCCGTTCGGTAGGCAGCGGACGAAGCCGGCGCGGCCGACATCCTGATTGTCGATCTTCAAACCAAGGCCGGACGGTAACAAAACACCAAGAGGCGCAAGAACGCGCATCAGACGGCTCTTCTGGTCGGCGGTGCGGAGCACGATCACGGTCAGACCGACGTTCGGGCGATCCTCGGCCGTCACACTCTGGATCAAAGCGCATTGCTCGCTCTGCGCGCCAGGCGGCGTGTCGCAACGAAGCTGCCAATCGCCGTGGACAGATTTTACCGTGCCCTGCGCGCTCGCCGGGGCGGCAAAAAGACCGAGGGCGAAGGCTGCAATCAGCCCGGCTCGCAACCATGGATAGTGCTGCATCAAAGCTTCCGATTTGGTGTGAACAGTACGGTTCCGTTTCGGTGCCGAATCAGTAAGGCAACATCCCGCGTCCATTGCCCTCACAGGTACCCTCATGAGGCGCTCAAGGCAACGCGGATTTGATCGGCGGGACGCGCCAAAATTGTAGCCGGAATGCTGCGTTTTCGCTGCCTCAAGATGATTTCAAACAACTGTGCATCGGATTGTGGCGTAAGCGCTTCTTGCGGTGCACATCGTCCGTTGCGGCATTTCTTGAATTGTGGTTTGACACGAGCGTGGCGATCCCGAGGCGGAGCGTTTGAAACGGCCTAATTTCGGCCGCGAGCGGCGTTCGCCAAGGGGCCGGGGACCAAGCGGGCCGACAAGGCCGTGACGGAGTTTTGGCAATTATGCGGACGGACAATGGGGCGCGCGGGGCAATGCGCAAAATTCTTGGAGCGCTCGCCGCGATCTTGATCTTGCCGTTGATGGCAAGCGCGGCTTTTACGAGCGCTGCTTGGGCGATCGGATTTCCGGAGCCCTGGCAGATGGGGCTCTCGCAGTCCGCATCGCCGGTGATGGACGATATCCGCTGGTTCCATAACTACGTGCTCATCATCATCACGGTCATCACGCTGTTCGTGATGGCGCTGCTCGGTTGGGTGATGTGGCGCTACAACGCCAAGGCCAACCCGGTGCCGAGCAAGACGACGCATCACACCGGCCTCGAAGTCGTGTGGACGCTGGCGCCGGTGCTGATCCTGCTCGCGATCGCGGTTCCGTCTTTTAAGCTCCTTTTCCTGCAGCTCGATCTGCCGGCGGCCGAAGTCACCGTGAAGGCGACCGGCAAGCAGTGGTTCTGGAGCTTCACGTATCCGGACCAGAAGTTCGAATTCGACTCTCTGATGGTGCGCGATGAGAAGGACCTCAAGGGTCGCCCGCGTCTTCTCGCCGCCGATAACGCGCTCGTCGTTCCGGTGAACAAGGTCGTCCGCGTGCAAGTCACCGCCGCCGACGTGATCCACGCCTTTGCGATGCCGGCCTTCGGCGTCAAGATCGACGCGATCCCGGGCCGCCTCAACGAGACGTGGTTCAAGGCAACGAAGGAAGGCGTCTATTACGGCCAGTGCTCCGAGCTCTGCGGCAAGGATCACGCCTTCATGCCGATCGAACTCCATGTCGTCTCCGAGCAGGCCTACAACGCCTGGATCGAAGAGGCGAAGAAGAAATACGCGACCGATACGACTGCGCCGGCGAACCAACTCGCCGCCGCGACCAACGCTCAGTAACGCTGCGGAACGAGGATTTTAAGATGGCCACAGCAACACCCGTTCAGCACGGCGCAGGCGACCACGCACACGACGATCACGCGCACCACCCGACCGGTTGGCGCCGCTACGTCTTTTCGACGAACCACAAAGACATCGGCACGATGTACCTGATCTTCGCGATCGTCGCGGGCATCATCGGTGGCGCGCTGTCGATCGGCATCCGGATGGAACTGCAGTATCCGGGCATGCAGATTTTCTCCGACGCGCACATGTTCAACGTGTTCACGACCGGTCACGGCCTCATCATGGTGTTCTTCATGGTGATGCCGGCGATGATCGGCGGTTTCGGCAACTGGTTCGTCCCGCTGATGATCGGCGCGCCCGACATGGCGTTCCCGCGCATGAACAACATCTCGTTCTGGCTGCTGCCGGCTTCGTTCGCGCTGCTCATTATTTCGATGTTTGTCGAAGGTGAGCCGGGCGGAAACGGCGTCGGCGCCGGCTGGACGCTCTACGCGCCGCTCTCGACCTCGGGTCATCCGGGTCCGGCCGTCGACTTCGGCATTCTCTCGCTGCATATCGCGGGCGCTTCGTCGATCCTCGGCGCGATCAACTTCATCACCACGATCTTCAACATGCGCGCACCCGGCATGACGCTGCACAAAATGCCGCTGTTCGTGTGGTCGATTCTGGTCACCGTGTTCTTGCTGCTTCTCTCGCTGCCGGTTCTCGCCGGCGCGATCACGATGCTGCTGACCGACCGCAACTTCGGCACCGCGTTCTTCGCGGCCGACAAGGGCGGCGACCCGGTCCTCTATCAGCACCTGTTCTGGTTCTTCGGCCACCCCGAAGTGTACATCCTGATCCTGCCGGGCTTCGGCATGATCTCGCAGATCGTCTCGACCTTCTCGCGCAAGCCCGTGTTCGGTTATCTCGGCATGGCCTACGCGATGGTCGCGATCGGCGGCATCGGCTTTGTCGTGTGGGCTCACCACATGTACACGGTCGGCATGTCGACGGCGACGCAGGCCTACTTCGTCGCTGCCACGATGGTGATCGCGGTGCCGACGGGCGTGAAGGTGTTCTCGTGGATCGCCACGATGTGGGGCGGCTCGATCGAGTTCAAGACGCCGATGGTCTGGTCGATCGGCTTCATCTTCCTGTTCACCGTCGGCGGCGTCACGGGCGTTATGCTCGCCAACGCCGGTATCGACCGATCGCTGCAGGAGACCTACTACGTCATCGCGCACTTCCACTACGTGCTGTCGCTCGGTGCCGTGTTCGCGATCTTTGCGGGTTGGTACTACTGGTTCCCGAAGATGTTCGGCTACATGTATTCGGACTTCATCGGCAAGCTGCACTTCTGGGTCACCTTCGTCGGCGTCAACCTGGTGTTCTTCCCGCAGCACTTCCTCGGCCTCGCCGGCATGCCGCGCCGCTACGCCGACTATCCGGACGCATACGCAGGCTGGAACTTCATCTCCTCGATCGGCTCGTACATCTCGGGCTTCGCGGTGTTGATCTTCCTGTTCGGCGTGTTCCAGGCTTTCGCCCGCAAGGTGCCGGCCGGCAACAATCCGTGGGGCGAAGGCGCCACGACCCTCGAGTGGACGCTGACGTCGCCGCCGCCGTTCCACCAGTTCGAGGTTCTGCCGAAGATCAAGTAGTAAGTCGGCAGTGGGGAGTGGGCAGTCGTCCGCTCCCCGACTGTCTCATTCTGATCTCTCATCGCGATAGATCAGAATCGGACAGTCGGGCTCCGGCAGTAAGTCAGTCGAATACGTCGACTGCCGACTGCCTACCGACCAAGACCGGAAAGACGACGTGACGGAACTATCGACAACAGCCGCATCCGAAGAGACTCAGCTCGCCTATGACGGCGGCGCGGACGTCGCGGACTATTTCGCTTTGCTGAAGCCGCGCGTGATGTCGCTCGTCGTCTTCACGGCGTTCGTCGGCCTGATGGTCGCGCCAGGTTCGATCCATCCGGTGATCGGTTTTACGGCGTTGCTTTGCATCGCGGTCGGTGCCGGCGCGGCCGGTTGCCTCAACATGTGGTACGACGCCGATATCGACGCGATCATGACGCGAACGCAGAAGCGTCCGATCCCGGCCGGCAAGGTGACGCGCGGCGAAGCGCTCGGCTTCGGCCTCACGCTCTCGGTGTTCTCGGTCGTGACGCTTGGCCTCACCGTCAACGTTCTGTCAGCCGCCCTGCTCGCCTTCACGATCTTCTTCTACGCGGTCGTCTATACGATGTGGCTGAAGCGCTCGACGGCGCAGAACATCGTCATTGGCGGCGCCGCCGGTGCTTTCCCGCCGGTGATCGGCTGGGCCGCAAAGACCGGTGGCCTCGATATCGAGCCGATCCTGCTGTTCCTCATCATCTTCTTCTGGACGCCGCCGCACTTCTGGGCGCTCGCCCTCGCGCGCGCCGGTGAATATGCGCGCGCCGGCGTGCCGATGCTCCCCGTCATAGCGGGTGATCGCGTCACGCGGCTGCAGATTCTGCTCTACACGATCTTGCTCGCGCCGCTCGGCATGACGCCGTTCTGGTTCGGCCGCGCCGGCTGGATCTACGGCGCGACTGCGATCGTCGGCGGCATCGTGATGCTGTATCTCGCGTGGTGCGTTTGGCGCCCGCGCGCCGATGCGCCGCCGCATCGCGACGGCTATCGCCTGTTCGGCTTCTCGATCCTTTATCTCTTTGCGCTGTTTGCAGCCCTGCTCGTCGAGCAAGGCGCACGCGCCTTCGCACTTTGATGGCGCAATGGATGGATCAGCCAACCCGCAATCAAGGTATCGTCCTCACCGAGGAACAGAAGAAGCGCCGTCGCCGGCGCTCGGTTGCGATCGCGCTGCTGCTCGGTGCCTTCGTGGTGCTGATGTATTTCGTCACCGTCGCCAAGCTTGGGCCGGGCGTGCTCAAGCGGCCGCTGTAGAGATCGCGCGATGAGCCAACCAACACCGCAACGCAAAGCCACACGGCGCGACATGTATGTCGCGGCCGCTTGCGGCGCTTTCGTTGCGCTGATGGTCGGCGCGTCCTACGCGGCAGTGCCGCTTTACGATTGGTTCTGCCGCACGACCGGCTTCGGCGGCACGACGCAGGTTGCCACCGCGGCGCCGACGCAGACGCTCGAGCGTACGATGACGGTGCGCTTCGACTCCAACGTTATGCCGGGCCTGCCGTGGCAGTTCGAACCCGAGCAGAACACGATCAAGGTCAAGCTCGGCGAAGTCGTCACGGTCTACTACACGGTGACCAACCAGGCCGCGCGCGAGACGACGGGGCAAGCCTCATACAACGTCACGCCGCTGACGGCCGGCATCCACTTTCACAAGATCAACTGCTTCTGCTTCACGGAGCAGACCTTCGCGCGCGGCGAAAAGCGCGAGATGGCAGTGGTTTTTTACGTCGACCCCAAGCTCGCGGAAGACGCTGAGCATGACGGGCTCAACACGATCACTCTTTCCTACACTTTCTACCCCGTGCGCGAGCCTTCGCGCGTGAAGACATCGCAGACAAGCGCGCCGGAAACGCGCTAGGAATTTTGAGAGCGGAGACGACGATGGCGGACGCCCACGCAAAGCATCACGATTATCACCTGGTCGACCCCAGCCCGTGGCCGGTGATCGGCTCGATCTCCGCATTCATCATGGCGGTCGGTGCGATCGGTTGGATGCACAAGATGTTCCCGGGCGCCGCGATCGTCGGCATCGCGGGCTTCGTCGGCGTGCTCTACACGATGGCCGGCTGGTGGCGCGACGTTATCAACGAAGCGCAGCACAAGGGCGATCACACCCGCGTGGTGCAGATGCATCATCGCTACGGCATGATCCTCTTCATCGCCTCCGAGGTGATGTTCTTCGTTGCGTGGTTCTGGGCTTACTTCAACGTCGCGCTGTTCCCGAATGCCGCGAAGGAAGTCGTCCGCACTGAGCTGATCGGTGGCGTTTGGCCGCCGAAGGGCATCGAGACGTTCGATCCGTGGCATCTGCCGCTGCTCAACACGCTGATCCTGCTCACTTCGGGCACGACCGTCACCTGGGCGCATCACGCGCTGCTGCATGGCGACCGCGAAGGCCTCAAGAAGGGCTTGTGGTGCACGATCATCCTCGGTGCGCTGTTCACCTGCGTGCAGGTCTATGAATACAGCCACGCGCACTTCGCCTTCGCGGGCAACGTCTATGGCGCGGTCTTCTTCATGTCGACCGGCTTCCACGGCTTCCACGTTCTGGTCGGCACGATCTTCCTGATCGTTTGCCTGGCGCGCGCCTACGCCGGTCACTTTACACCGAAGCAGCATCTCGGCTTCGAATTTGCCGCTTGGTACTGGCACTTCGTCGACGTGGTGTGGATCTTCCTCTTCGCCGCGATCTACGTGTGGGGCTACGGCGGCCCGGTCGTCGGCGCTGCCGCGCACTGATCTCGCGGGCGCTCTGGAGTTATCGAAGGGGCGGCCTTGAGCCGCCCCTTTTGTTTTGCGGCGAATCGTTTACGGAACGAGCCATGGAATATCCGGTCCCTTCGACCACAACGGCCGCATTTCGCGGCCTCGCGGGCCGCTGTCCGCGCTGCGGCGAAGGGAAGTTGTTCGCCGGCTTCGCGACGCTCAAGCCGAGCTGCGAGACCTGTGGTCTCGACTTCAGCTTTGCCGATGCGGGCGATGGGCCGATCGTTTTCGTCATTCTTATCGCGGGCGCGATCCTCGCCGCCGCCGCGCTGATCACCGAGGTCAAATATGCACCCGCGCTGTGGGTGCATGCGGTCCTGTGGGGACCACTCGCCGTCGTTGTCTGCGTCGGTCCGTTGCGGCCACTCAAGGGGCTGCTCATCGCGCTTCAGTATCACTTTCAGGCGCGCGAAGGCCGTCTCACTGACAGGGACGCCCCGTGATGCGTAAGCAGCGTCGTGGCGGTTTGCTCATTCCGGCGCTAGCCGCGATCGTCGCGCTGGCCGCGTGCCTTGCGCTCGGCAATTGGCAGCTCGAACGCAAGGCGTGGAAAGAAGGTCTCATCGCGGCGTTGCAGGAGCGGCTTGCCGCGCCGGCCGCGCAGCTGCCGTCGCGCTCGATGTGGCGCGATCTCAATGCGCAGGCTGCCGAGTTCAAACGCGTTACCTTCCCGGCTGAGTTCCTACACGACAAGGAGGCACTGGTTTACGCGTCTCCGTCCGCGCTTCGGCCCGATGTATCCGGGCCGGGTTATTGGGTGATCACGCCGGCGCAGCTGCCGGGCGGCAGCATCATCATGGTCAATCGCGGCTTTGTGCCCGAAGCCGCAAAAGATCCGGCGCAGCGCTCACCGGGACAAACGAAGGGCATCGTCGATCTCACCGGTGTGATGCGCTGGCCGGAGCCGCGCGGCACGTTCACGCCGGCCGACGATCCGGCGCATAACATCTGGTTTCTGCGCGATCACTTCGCGATCGCGGCCGCGAAGGGCGTCGATCTCACTGCGCCGTTTTACATCGATCTCGAATCACCGACGCCGGCCGGCGGCGTCCCAAAAGCCGGAACGTTGACGGTGAGCTTGCCTAACAAGCACCTCGAATACGCGCTGACGTGGTTCGGCCTTGCCGGCGTGATCGTCGTGATGTTCGCGGCTTTCGCCTTCATGCGGCGGCGCGGTTAAGCCGCGCTCCAGTCTTCGATGCGCAAACCGTCGACGCGTGAGAATTCGCGGACGTTGTTGGTGATGACGGTGAGATTGCGGACCTTTGCTTGCGCCGCGATGAGCGCGTCGTAGGGTCCTATTGGCGTGCCGCGCGCCGCCAAAACCGCACGGACCTCGCCAGCGACACGCGCATCCTCGGCATCGAACGGGAAGACAGGGATGTCGGTCAAGAAAAGCCGAATGCGCTTAAGGTTCAGCTCGATCTTCGCGCTCCGCATCGCGCCATAGAGAAGTTCGTGCACGACGAGCGCGGATACGGCGACGGATTTTTCGGGAGCGGCGGCAACGCGAGCAAACAATCGACCAGGTCGATAGTTCATGAGCGTGATGGCGGCGTTCGTATCGAGAAAATGCTGGATCATTCAAACAGGTCGTCGAGCTCGGGACGATGCTGCTCTTCCGGCTGTTCGCGTCCATTGGGGGAAAAGGTTTCGTCAAATCCAAGCGCTTGCGCGGCTTTAAGTCCAGCCCATGGCTCGCGTGTCTGCACCGGGCGCAGAATCACAGCGTCGCCATCGCGCGAGATCTCGACTTCGCTGACGTCGAAGCGAAAATCCTTCGGCAGACGGACGGCTTGCGAATTGCCGGATTGGAAGATTTTGGCGGTACGCGGCACGCGTTTTTCCGTATATACTTGTAGTATATACGCCAATCCTCTCGGCTTCGCAATCGCTTCCTTGTGCGGTCAATCAGAAGCCCATAGTGTCGCGGCTCGCGAGGACAATGTGCAATACCATTCTACCAGGGGCGAGGCCCCGTCACTAAATTTCATCGACGCTACGCTGGCGGGGCTCGCCCGTGACGGCGGACTTTATGTGCCTGATACCTATCCGGTTTTCACGCCTGATCGCATCGCGGGCTTGGCCGGCAAGCCGTATGCCGAGGTCGCCGCCGAAGTGATCGCGCCGTTCGTCGGCAGCAGCCTTCCGGCCGCCGAACTCGGCCGTATGACGCGAGAGGCTTACGCGACGTTCCGGCACCCGGCGGTGACGCCGCTAACGCAGGTCAGCTCGAATACTTTCGTGCTCGAGCTTTTCCACGGCCCGACGCTCGCCTTTAAAGATTTGGCGATGCAGTTGCTGGCGCGCCTGATGGACCGCGCGCTCGAGGAGCGCGGCGACCGCGCGACGATCGTGGTCGCGACCTCCGGCGATACCGGCGGCGCGGCCGTCGAAGCCTTCCGCGGTGCCAAGCGCATCGATCTCGTGGTTCTCTATCCGCACGGCCGCATCTCGGACGTTCAGCGCCGCATGATGACGACGCCGGCCGACGCCAACGTGCATGCGGTCGCGGTTGACGGCACGTTCGACGACTGCCAGGCGCTCGTGAAGGCGCTGTTCAATCATCACGCCTTCCGCGATCGCGTCCGGCTCTCGGCCGTCAATTCGATCAACTGGGCGCGTATCGTCGCGCAGGTCGTCTACTATTTCGTCGCCGCCGTCGCGCTCGGCGCGCCGCACCGCAAGGTCTCGTTCACGGTGCCGACCGGGAACTTCGGCGACATCTTCGCGGGCTATGTCGCGCAGCAGATGGGCTTGCCGATCGAACGCCTCGTGATCGCGACCAACCAGAACGACATTCTGGCGCGCACGCTTGCGTCCGGCGCATACGAGACGCGCGAGGTGTTGCCGTCGTCCTCGCCCTCGATGGACATTCAGGTATCGTCGAATTTCGAGCGATTGCTGTTCGACGCATATGGCCGCGACGCCGCGCAGGTGCGCGGGTTGATGGGTAACCTCTCGCAGTCCGGCAATTTCAGCATTGCTTCGCCTGCGCTTGCCAAGATCCGCGAGAATTTCTCCGCGGCACGCGCCGATGAAGACGAAACCGCCGCCGTCATCCGCACGGTGAAGCGCGAGGCCGATTACCTCACCGATCCGCACACGGCCGTCGCATTGGCGGTTGCCGAGAAAGAGACGCACGGCGAGACGCCGATGGTGGTACTGTCCACCGCACATCCGGCAAAGTTCCCGGATGCCGTGAAGGCTGCATGTGGCATCTGGCCGGCATTGCCGGAATGGCTCGGTGATCTTAACAGCGCCCCCGAGCGTATTACGCGTATGGCCAACGATCAGGCGGAACTCGAAAAGTTTGTGGTCGGCGTCAGCCGCATCACCCAGGAAGGGAACGCCGCATGAGCGTCGAAATTACGCGGCTTCCGTCGGGGCTAACTGTTGTCACCGACGACATGCCGCATCTGCAAACCGCATCGCTCGGCGTCTGGACCGGCGCGGGCAGCCGCGACGAACACGACGACGAGCACGGCATCGCGCATGTGCTCGAACACATGGCGTTCAAGGGAACGCGCCGGCGTTCGGCACTCGACATCGCGGAAGTGATCGAAGCGGTCGGCGGCGATCTCAACGCGGCGACCAGCAACGAGACCACGGCATATTACGCGCGCATGCTGAAGGATGACGTGCCGCTCGCGCTTGATGTGCTCTCCGATATTCTCTCCGAGCCGAGTTTCGATGCGAACGAGTTGAAGCGCGAGAAGCAGGTGATCGTACAGGAAATCGGCGCCGCGGAAGATGCGCCGGACGATCTCGTATTCGAGTATCTGCACGGCACCGCGTATCCGGATCAGCCAGTCGGCCGCACCATCCTCGGCACGCCCGAAAGCGTGCGTTCGGTCACACCGAAGAAGTTGCGCAATTATCTGTCGCGCAACTACAAGGCGCCCGACATGGTGATCGGCGCGGCCGGCGCAGTCGATCACAAGCGCATCGTCGACGACGTCGCGGAACGCTTCGCGAGCTTCACGGGACCGGAAGGCCCTGCCCCGGTGCCGGCCAAATTCGTCGGCGGCACGCGTCTCGAAGCGCGCGATCTCGAGCAGGTGCATGTCACTTTCGCGCTCGAAGGGCTGCCGCAGAAAGACCCGATGCTGCACAGCCTGCACGTCTTCACGAATGCGCTCGGCGGCGGGATGTCGTCACGGCTGTTCCAGCAGGTCCGCGAACAGCGTGGCCTCTGCTACTCCATTTATTCCTTCCACTGGCCCTATTCGGACACGGGAACGTTCGGAGTCTATGCGGGCACGGACGCTGGCGACACCGCCGAGCTCATGCGGGTCTGCATCGCGCAGCTTGCCGAGGCGACCGAGACGCTGACGCAGGAAGAGGTCAACCGCGCCAAGGCACAGATGAAGGCCGGGCTCTTGATGGCGCTCGAAAGTTCGTCGTCGCGTGCGGAGCAGCTGGCGCGCCAGGTCATGATCTATGACCGCGTTCTGACGACTGAGGAGATCGTGGCCAAAGTCGATGCCGTGACGGTCGAATCCGCCCGCGCGGCCGGCCGGAAGCTCCTCTCCCGCAACGGTATCGCGGTTGCGGCGCTTGGTCCGGGGCGCGGTCTTGAAAATGCAGCGACGATCGCTCACAGTTTGATCCAGCGCGCCGCATAGTGCTGGAGCCGCATGGCCCTTTTCCGCTCGGTCAGCTTCGCCGACCCGTTGCCCTCGATCGAGGGCACGCGCGTCGTGCTGCAAGTGCCGCAGATGGACGTATTCCCCGAATGGATGGCGCTGCGCGAGCAGAGCCGCGAGTTTCTGTCGCCGTGGGAGCCGATCTGGCCGGCCGATGATCTGACGCGCAGCGCGTTCCGCCGCCGCCTGCGCCGTTACACCGAGGACGTCCGCAACGACCACGCCTATGCGTTCTTCGCTTTCCGGAAGGACGACCGGAAGCTGGTCGGCGGGCTGACCCTCGCCAACATCCGCCGCGGCGTCGCGCAGGCCGGCAGCCTCGGCTACTGGATGGGCGAGCCCTTTGCCGGCCAAGGCTATATGTCGGACGCCGTGCGGGCCTTGACCCGTTTCTCCTTCGGCGCCTTGCGCCTGCATCGGATCGAAGCCGCCTGTATTCCGACGAATCAGGCCTCGATCGCCCTTCTGGAGCGGGTCGGCTTCCGCCGCGAGGGGCTGGCGCGACAATACCTTTGCATCAACGGGTTATGGCAGGATCACCTGCTTTACGGCCTGGTCCGGACCGAGTGGTCCGGATAGAGCGACCGCTCACGCCATTTTGCCATTCGCCTGCCGCACTCAGGTTGTTATAGAGACGCCCAAGACGGCGGCGGGGGCCGCCAGGGGATTTTAGGCTATGGCTTTCGGCTTGAGTTCGCGGGTGTCCGCGCTGGCATGTTGTCTCGCACTTGCGGCTTGCTCGGGTGTTCCGGGCGGCGGTGGTACGCCATCGGGCAGCGGACAGAGCTTTACGGAGCGTATGTCGAGCAGCGTGTTCGGTGCGCCGGCGACCGGTGCTGCGCCGCGCGAGACCGAAAGTCTCGAATGCCCGATCATCGACGTGCGCCAAGGTGCGTCGACTTACACGGTCTACGCCGCCGGTGAACAGAACTCGACCACGGTCCGCTACCAAGGCACTATCGGCGAGACGGCACGCGAATGCGGCTTCCTCGGCCCCAACGTGTCGATGAAGGTCGGCATTCAGGGCCGCGTGCTGATCGGGCCGGCCGGTTCGCCCGGTCGTGTCGACGTGCCGATCCGCATCGCGATCGTGAAGGAAGGCCCCTCGCCGGTCACGGTGTGGACGAAGGCCTATCGCGTACCGGTTGATGTGACCGGCATACACACTGTGTTCGAGCATATCGAATCCGGCATCGAATTTCCGCGTCCGCCGGGCGGCGACATCGAGAACTACGTCGTTTACGCCGGCTACGATCCCGCCGTACCGGGCACGAAAGCGGCTCCGGTCCGCAAGCAGCGCCGCGCGCGCACCGCTCAATAAGCGAACCCGTCGCCGGCTTCCCGCGCGGCGCGCGACTGCGCGCAACCGTAGCGGGAAACGCCCCATTTTTCCGCATCGCGCGGGTTCCCACGCGGCGAACATGCCGCTAAGGTCGCGCCACATCATTCGATCCCTGCGGGAGAGACCGGCTCTAAGCATTTGCGACGAGCCGGCGCCGAAGGCGCAACCGCCCCGGAAACGCTCAGGCAAAAGGACCGCAGGGGGATGAGACTCTGGAAAGCAGCGGCGCCGCTTAGGCGCAGCTCACCGAAGGAGTAAGCGGCGTCTCGTCCTCCACGCGAGACACGCGAAATCTCTCAGGTACCGCAGACAGAGGGGGCGCATCCGGCCTGGAAGCCGGCGGCGTTTCTTCTTGTCGAGGCGGGATCATGAGCGAAGTGGACGTAGCTACCCCAGCAACAGAATTGCTCAAGCGCACGCCGCTTTACGACATGCATGTGCGGCTCGGCGCGCGCATCGTTCCGTTCGCGGGCTACGAGATGCCCGTCCAATACAAAGACGGCATCATTGCGGAGCATACGCACACACGCACGGCGGCGGGGCTCTTCGACGTCTCGCATATGGGCCAGGCATTCCTCACCGGGCCAGATCACGAGACGGTCGCGCGCGCGCTCGAAGCGCTGGTGCCGGCCGACATCGTCAATCTCGCGCCGGGACGGCAACGCTATTCGCAGCTGCTGAACGAAGACGGCGGCATCCTCGATGATCTGATGATCACGCGCTCAGCCGATCCGGACGAGGACGGCGTGCTGATGCTGGTCGTCAATGCGTCGCGCAAGAACGAAGACTACGCGCATATCGAAGCGCGCCTGCCCGCCAATGTCAGACTGTTGCGTGCCGAGAACCGCGCGCTGATCGCGCTGCAAGGGCCGCAGGCTGCCGCGGTGTTGTCGAAGCACGTGCAGGGCGCGGCGGATATGCCGTTCATGTCCGCCATGACGACGACCTTCAACGGCATCGACTGTCACGTCTCGCGCTCCGGCTACACGGGCGAGGATGGCTACGAGATTTCGGTGAATGCGAAGCGCATTATCGCGGTTGCGGAGCGGCTGATCGATCATGCGGAGGTCAAGCCGATCGGTCTCGGCGCGCGCGATTCGCTGCGGCTCGAGGCCGGTCTCTGCCTTTACGGCCACGACATCGACGAGACGACGACGCCGACAGAAGCCAAGCTCAACTGGTCGATCCAGAAGCGGCGGCGCGAGGAAGGCGGCTTTCCGGGCGCAGCCAAAATTCAAGGCGAACTTGCCGGCGGCGCCCCGCGCGCCCGCGTCGGCATTCTGCCCGAAGGGCGCGCACCCGCGCGCGAAGGCACCGAGATTCAAACGCCCGACGGCACGCCGATCGGCAAAGTCACTTCGGGCGGCTTCGGGCCGACGCTGAACGGGCCGCTCGCGATGGGTTACGTCAACGCGCGCTTTGCCGAGCCCGGCACACCGGTCGTGCTGATCGTGCGCGGTAAACCACTCGTCGCGAAGGTCGTTTCGATGCCTTTCGTACCGCACCGCTATCACCGCTGAGAATGAGTAGCCCGGATGAGCAGCGGCGAAGCCGCCAAGCGTCATCCGGGAAATCTAACGTCGTCCCCGCATATCGCTACGCTCATGCGGGCTACAAGAGGAAGCTTCAATGACTGTTCGTTACAGCAAAGACCACGAGTGGATTTCCGTCGACGGCGATGTCGGCACCGTCGGCATCACGGAATATGCGCAGGGCCAACTCGGCGATGTCGTGTTCGTCGATCTGCCCGAAACCGGCAAGAAGCTCGAAAAGAACGGCGAAGCCGCCGTCGTCGAATCCGTGAAAGCCGCGAGCGAGGTCTATGCGCCGGTGTCCGGTGAAGTCGTCGAGGTGAATGCCGATCTCGGTGCTAATCCAGCGACCGTGAACGAGGATGCGCAAGGCCGCGGCTGGTTCCTCAAGATCAAGATCGCCAACCCGTCCGAGCTCGACGAGCTGATGAGCGAGGACGACTACAAGGCCTTCGTCGCAACGCTCTGACGCGCGCAGCCAGGGAAATAAGAACACATGCGATACCTGCCTCTCACACCGGACGATCGCGGCGAGATGCTCGCGCGGATCGGCGTCAAAGATATCGACGCGCTGTTCGCCGACGTGCCGAACGACAAGCTGCTGGCCAAAGCGCCGGACCTGCCGCGGCATAAAAGCGAGATCGAAGTCGAGCGTGCGCTCGGTCGCCTCGCAGTCAAGAATATCGCGGCGTCGAGCGTGCCGTTCTTCGTCGGCGCCGGTGCCTACAAGCACCACATTCCGGCAACCGTCGATCACCTGATCCAGCGTTCGGAGTTTCTCACCTCATACACGCCATATCAGCCCGAGATCGCGCAAGGCACGCTGCAATATCTGTTCGAGTTCCAGACGCAGGTCGCTGCGCTGACCGGCATGGATGTCGCCAACGCGTCGATGTACGACGGCTCGACCGGAGCGTCCGAAGCCGTGTTGATGGCGCATCGTGTCACCAAGCGACGCAAGGCGCTGATCTCCGGCAACTTGCATCCGCACTATCGCGAAACGATCGAAACGGTGTCGCGCTTTGCCGATGACGAGGTCGTCGTCTCGACAGCGCGCGGAAATGACCTCGCGGCGCAGATCGACAACACAGTGTCGTGCGTCGTCGTGCAGAATCCGGATGTGTTCGGCGAAGTGCGCGATCTCACGGCGCTCGCCGAGAAGGTGCACGCGGCGGGGGCGCTGCTTATCGTCGTCGTCACTGAGGCGATCTCGTTCGGTCTCGTCAAACCGCCGGGCGAGATGGGCGCCGATATCGTCGTTGCCGAGGGACAATCTATCGGCGTGCCGCTGCAATTCGGCGGACCGTATGTCGGCCTCTTTGCGACGCGCACGAAGTTTCTGCGCCAGATGCCGGGCCGCCTCGCTGGTGAGACGGTCGATGCGGAAGGCAAGCGCGGTTTCGTGCTGACGCTGTCGACGCGCGAGCAGCACATTCGCCGCGAGAAGGCGACGTCGAACATCTGCACGAATTCGGGGCTCTGCGTTCTCGCCTTCACGATCCACATGACGCTGCTCGGGCAGACCGGATTGAACCGGCTCGCGCGTGTCAATCATGCGAATGCGATCGCGCTCGCTGACGCACTCGGCATGGTGCCGGGTGTGAAGGTTTTGAACGATACGTATTTCAACGAATTCACGATCCGCGTGCCGGGCGACGGCGCCGACGTCGTCGAGAAGCTTGCCGATATGGGCATTCTCGGCGGCGTGCCGGCCTCGCGCCTCTATCCGGGCAATGCGGATATGAAAGATCTGATCATCGTCGCCAGCACGGAAGTGAACACGGACGACGACCGCGCCGCCTATGCGGCCGCGCTGAAGGAGGTGCTGTGATGTTGAACCGTCAGGGACGCCCTTCCGCTTCGGGAGACGCCGGTGCGGTCGATCACCCGACCTTCACGGGCAATCGCGCGCTGCAAGTCGAGGAAGCGCTGATCTTCGAGATCGGCCGCCACGAGGTGACCGGCGTCGACATCGATGAGCCGAAAGATTTCAAGTCGAAGCTCGGCGCACTCGAGCGCACCGGGGACATCGGTTTGCCGGGTCTCAGCGAGCCCGAGACGATGCGGCACTTCGTGCGGTTGAGCCAAAAGAACTACGGCATCGACACAGGTCTCTTCCCGCTCGGCTCATGCACGATGAAACACAATCCGCGTCTCAACGAGAAGATGGCGCGGCTGCCGGGCATCGGCGACATTCATCCGCTGCAGCCGCTCTCGACCGTGCCGGGTGCGATCGAACTGATCGGCGAGCTTGGCCGCTGGCTATGCGAGCTGACCGGCATGCCGGCCGTCGCGATGACGCCGAAGGCCGGTGCGCACGGCGAACTCTGCGGCATGATGGCGATCAAGGCCGCGATCGAAGCGCGCGGCGAGAAGCGCTCGATCGTGCTCGTGCCGGAATCCGCGCACGGCACCAATCCGGCGACAGCCGCGCTGATCGGCTATCAGGTCGTCAGCGTTCCGGCGCGCGAGGACGGCACTGTCGATCCCGAAGAGGTGAAAAAGCGCCTTTCGCCCGATGTCGCCGCGATCATGCTGACCAACCCGAACACGTGCGGGCTGTTCGAGCGCGACGTCGTCGCGATCGCGGATGCGGTGCATGCGGCCGGTGCATTTTTCTACGCGGACGGCGCGAACTTCAACGCCATCGTCGGCAAAGTGCGGCCGGGTGATCTCGGCGTCGATGCGATGCACATCAACCTGCACAAAACGTTTTCGACGCCGCATGGCGGCGGCGGGCCCGGTGCCGGCCCGGTCGTGCTCTCGAAAGCGCTCGCGCCATTCGCACCGGTGCCGTTCGTCGTCGTCGAGGACGGCAATGCGCGTCTGGTCGAGAACACAAGCGACGCCGGCGATGCACAGCCGCTCGGCCGCATGTGCGCCTTCCATGGCCAGATGGGCATGTACATCCGCGCGATGAGCTACATGCTCTCACACGGTACGGACGGCATGCGCCAAGCGTCGGAAGATGCGGTGCTCAACGCGAATTACATTCGCGCATCGCTCACCGATCTGATGTCGCTGCCATTCGGCAACCGCGCCTGCATGCACGAAGCCCTATTCGACGATACATGGCTCGACGGCACTGGCGTCACGACTCTCGATTTCGCGAAAGCGATGATCGACGAGGGATATCATCCGATGACGATGTATTTCCCGCTCGTCGTCCACGGCGCGATGCTGATCGAGCCGACCGAGTCGGAATCGAAGGCGTCGCTCGATCTCTTCATCGCGGCGTTGCGCGATCTGGCGCTATCGGCGAAACGCGGCGAGACCGACCGGTTCTCCGGCGCGCCTTACCACGCGCCGCGCCGCCGCCTCGACGAGACGCGCGCGGCACGCTCGCCGATCCTGAAATGGACGCCGCCGAAGCCCGTGCAGGAAGCCGCGGAGTAAAACAAAAGGCCGGGCAATGCCCGGCCTTTTTCTTTTTGCCTCAAGCCTATCTCAAGCCCCGAGCGGCAGGCGCGTCTCGACGATGCGCGCGAACATGCTAGCGCCGACCGGCAAGATCTTGTCGTCGAGCACGAAGCCTGGATTGTGCACCGGCACCGAGCCATCGTGGCCGAGCCAGAAATAGGCTCCCGGCACGCGCATCAGCATGTCGGCGAAATCTTCGCTGCCCATCTTCGGCGTTTTGCGAACGATGACGTCCTTTGGCTCTACGACACCGCGCGCGACTTCGGCGATCACCTTGGAATGCTCTTCCGTGTTGTCGAGTACGCTGAAGATGTCGCGGATCTCGCACTTGACCTCGACTTCGAATGCCTGCGCGATGCCGGCGCAGATTTTCCGCATGCGGTCCTGGATCATCTTGCGCACGCCGGCATCGAACATACGCACGGTTCCGGCGAGCTTCGCTTCGTTCGGGATTACGTTGTAGGCCGAGCCAGCATGAATCTGCGTGATCGAGAGCACGGCCGCTTCGGTCGGGGTGACGTTACGGCTGACGATGCTCTGCAGCGCCTGGCCGAGATTCATCGCGATGACGACGGGATCGCGCGAGCGCTTCGGCATCGCGCCATGCGCGCCGAAGCCCGTGATCGTGATGTCGAAGAAATCGGCGCCGGCCATCGCGGGGCCGGGGCTGATCGCGACGACGCCGTGCTCCAAGTCCGGCGCGTTGTGCAGGCCGTAAACTTCATCGCACGGAAACTTCTCGAACAGTCCATCCTTCAGCATCGCACGCGCGCCACCGAGACCTTCCTCGGCCGGCTGGAAGATGAAATGCACGGTGCCGTCGAAATCTTTTGTCTCGGCGAGATAGCGCGCCGCGCCGAGCAGGATCGTCGTGTGACCGTCGTGACCACAGCCGTGGAAGCGTCCCGGGACCGTCGAGCGCCACGGAAGATTGGTGTTCTCCTCCATCGGCAGCGCGTCCATGTCGGCGCGCAGACCGATGCGCTTGCTGCCGCCGCCCTTGCCCTTGAGCACGCCGACGACGCCGGTGCCGCCGATGCCGCGATGGACCTCGATGCCCCAGCCGGCAAGCTTCTCGGCGACGATGCCGGAGGTGCGCTTTTCTTCGAAACCGATTTCCGGATGGGCGTGAAGGTCGCGGCGGATCGCCGTCAGTTCGTCAGCAAAACTATCAATGCGCGGCAGCGTCGGCATGAGTTGCGTTCCGTTGAGTTTCTTCTGGAGGATGAGTGGAGAGCCGTATGCATAGCATATTGCGGCGCACGCGCTATGCGCACAGCGGATGCAGGGTGAGCAAAAAAATGCCGCCGCCGAGCGATGACCCGGCGGCGGTTCGTCCTGCGAAATGTTTGCGTCAGACTTTGGAAGCGAGATCGATCGGGGCCGGATAGTAGTGGAAGCCGTCGCCATCCTTGGCCACATGTCCAATTCCCGGCCATGCGAAGTGATAGGCGAGGATCGGCGTGCGGTTCTGCGCAAACGTCGTCAGATACTTCACGCGCGTCTGGGCCGATTGCTTCGGATCGGTGTCATACGCGAACTCGGTCAGCGGCTTCTTCATCAGCAATGTCGGGTGATGCGTCAGATCGCCGATATAGGCGAGCTGCTTGCCACCGGATTGGATGTTGAAGATCGTGTGGCCGACGGTGTGACCGGGCGCTGCCATGGCGGTGATGCCGGGGAGGAATTCTTCGTTGTCCTTGAAGAATTTCAGACGGTCGCGGATCGGGAGGAGATTCTTCCGCGCCTGCGCGATGAAGGACTTCAGCGGCCCGCCGGCTTTTGCTTCATCGGTCCAGAAATCAAAGTCCGACTGCGCGATGTAGAACTGCGCCTTCGGGAAAAGCGACTTGCCCTTGTCGTTGCAGTTGCCGCCACAGTGATCGATGTGGGCGTGGCTCATCACCACTGCGTCGATCGTGTTCGGATTGATGCCGGCTTGCTTCAACGTCTCCTGCAGCTTGCCGGTCGTTGGACCGAAGTCTTTTGCATTGCCCATGCCGGTGTCGAACAGCACGGTGCGATTGCCGAAGTTCACGACGAGGACATTCTGCTCGAGCAATGCGTTATCGAGCGGCAGAAAGTTGTCGGTGAGTTGTTGCTTGATCTCGTCCGCCGAGAGGCCGAGGAAGGCTTTGCTTGGATCGCCGAGCGGTAGTGGTCCGTCGGATACGACCGTTGCCTGCGCGTCGCCAAGCTTGAAGCGATAGTAGTAAGGCGCCTGCGCTTTCGCCATCGGGCCCTTGGCTTCGGCAAAATCGGGGCGCAAACCAAGCGCACCCACCGCCGAAATTCCCGCCGCACCGGTGAGCCACTGGCGACGTGACAATTCAAAGCGATTCTTCATGATCGCATTCCTCCAATTGCGCGTTTGTCCTCCCGGGACACGCGAAGCATGTCCGCAACCGTGAGTGGTGGCAAGCATTCCGAAGCGGACCGCGAGTTGGCGCAATCGTGTTCCGCGTGCATTTGGCCAGAGCCGCGCGCTGTAGTATCGGAACGGTTACTTGCGGACGCACACGCGTCACAAACCAAACAAACGTTCGAAAAGAGACGAGAAATGCTGCGTGTTGGATTGGCGGGGTTAGGTGCGGTCGGGCTCGAAGTGGCGCGGCGGCTGGAGCAAGGCATTCCAGGACTGACGCTCGCGGCCGTCTCGGTGCGAGATGTGAGCAAAGCGCAGAGCAAGGTTGCGAAAATCGGTGCCGAGATTCCGAACGTCGCGCTCACCGAGCTGCCGCAGCATTGCGACGTCATCGTCGAAGGATTGCCGAAAGCGCCGTTCGCCGAAATCGCGCGTGCCACGATCTACGCCGGCAAAGTGTTCATGCCGCTGAGTGTCGGACAGCTATTGGAGAATTGGGATCTCATCGATCGCGCGAAGGAAACCGGCGCGCGCATTCTCGTGCCGACCGGCGCGCTGATTGGGCTCGACGCTGTGCGTGCAGCCGCGGAAGGCGACATTCGTTCAGTCACGATGATCACGCGCAAGCCGCCGGGCGGCCTCGAAGGCGCGCCGTATCTCGTGCAGAACAACATTTCGCTGCACGGCCTCAACGAGGCGAAGAAAGTGTTCGATGGCAGCGCACGCGAAGGCGCTCGCGGCTTTCCGGCGAACGTCAACGTGGCGGCCGCGCTCAGCCTCGCGGGCATCGGCCCGGACAAGACGCGTCTGCAGATTTGGGCGGATCCGCAAGTCACGCGCAACACGCATCGCATCGAAGTCGATGCCGATACGGCGAGCTTCTCGATGATGATCGAGAATGTGCCCTCGGTGGAAAACCCGCGCACCGGAAAGATCACCGCTTTGTCGGCGGTCGCGATGTTGCGCGGCCTCACCGCGACACTGAAGGTCGGCACCTGAGATGCAGTTCGCCGGCATCGCTCTCCATACCTGGACGATCGATACGACGCCGCTGCGCCACGCTCTGGCGGCGGCGCGCGATGCCGGCGCCGATGCGGTCGAAATTCGCAACGCGGATTTCGTTCGCTGCCGCGAGCGCGGCATGAGCGATACGGAAATCGCCGGGATGATCCGTGAAGCCGGATTGCCGGTCAGCGCCGTCGGCGTCGAGTATGGATGGCTGTTCGCGCAGGGCGACGAATTGCGCCGACTGTTCGATGTCTTCCGCCGTCAATGCGATAACGCGGTTGCGCTCGGTTGCGGCTTGGTGATGAGCGGTGTCGGGCCGCATGATGGCCCGTTGATCGACGGCGTTTCGAATATGCGCACGGCGGGAGAGATTGCGGGACAGTGCGGCTTGCGGCTGACGTTCGAATTCATGGCGCAGCATCCGAGCATCAACCACGCCGAGATCGCGCGCGAACTCATCGCGCGCGCCAGATGCCCGAATGTCGGATTGCTGCTCGACACATATCATCTGCACCACAGCGGACGGCCGGGCGGTGCGATCGATGACATTCCGGGTGATGAGATTTTCTACGTGCAGTTCAGCGACGTGCCGCGCGATGTCGCGGTCGGTGCGGTCGGTGCGGTCGGGCTGACGGATCGCCTCGCGCCGGGACTTGGCGCCGTGCAGTGGCGCGAATTCGTCGCGGCACTGAAAGCGTCGGGATATCGCGGATATCTCAGCTACGAAGCGCCGAACCCCATTCACTGGGATGACGATGCGACGCTCGTTGCGAAGCGCGGCATCGACGCGATGAGAACCTTCATCGCGGAAACCGCGCGGATTTAGTCGGCAACTCTGGGGCGGCGGGAGTGGGCGGATTTTTTACATCCGCCCCTTAGGGCCGCACCTTGGGGAGTCAGGCAGCGACTTTGTGCATCACGCCGGTGCTGCCACCGGATGCGCCGTTGATCACCTTCACGGACTTCTCGATCGCGGTCCACAGACCGGCGATCTCGGCTGCGGCGAACGACGAAGCGTCGTATTCGCGAACGCCTTCGCCGTCGGCGAGCGACAACGCGAAGTTCGTGCGGTTGGTGATCTGGCCATGCCACAGCGGGACGTTGAGGCTCGAGAGACCAGCACGCGCCTGCGAGACGATCGGCGACTCGACGCCTTCGCGCTTGGCCGGTGCGCCGTTGATAACGACTGCATACGGCTTACGAACGTCGCGGCAGAGCGCGATCGTCTCGGCAACCGAGGTCAGATCGAAAACGGTCGGACGAGCCGGAATGACGACCATCGTGGCGGCGCGGATCGCCTCGGTGACGATGGAGCTCATGTTCGGTGGGGTGTCGATCATCACCCACTCGAAACCTTCTTTCTTCGCGCTTTTGATGATCTCGCCCACGCCGCGCAAACCGCTGCGGATCGTGAGTTCTTCATTGTTGCGAAGCTTGTGCCAGAGGGTCAACGAACCCTGCGGATCGCAATCGATCAATAAGCAAGACTTTGCCGGCCGGCTGGCGGCGAGGTGCGCCGTCAATGTGCTCTTCCCCGACCCACCTTTACGCGCAGCAAAAACCAGAACGTTCATTTCGATAAGCTCCCGTTGGTGCGAATTCTCAGCCCTATTCGAGGCAAGCTGCGACTCTTATGGTTAACCGGAGGTTAACAACGGTTAACGACCTTTAACGGTCTGCAATATCAACAGATTCGCGAGCTTTTGAAACGCATCAACTTGAGCGCGAATCAAAAAAGGCGCGCTAATGCACGCCTTTTGTGATTCGTTGATGACAGAAGTTACTCTGCGGCAGCGGCTGTGCCGGCTTCGCCCTTGGCGCCGCGCTCGGTGATACGAGCGGCCTTACCGCGCAGACCACGCAGGTAGTAGAGCTTCGCGCGGCGGACTTTGCCGCGGCGCACGAGCTTGATCGAGTCGATGTTCGGCGAGTAGAGCGGAAACACGCGCTCGACGCCTTCGCCGTAGGAGATCTTGCGAACCGTGAAGTTCTGATTGAGGCCACCGCCGGCGCGCGCGATGCAGACGCCCTCGTAGGCCTGAACGCGTGTGCGCTCGCCTTCCTTGACCTTCACGTTAACGACGACGGTGTCGCCCGGGCCGAATTCCGGCACGGTCTTACCAGCGGAAAGCTTCTGCAGTTGCTCGGCTTCGAGCTGCTGGATGATGTTCATGTTCTGCTACCTTCTCGACCTGCACGGGGCGCTCCCCGGAAGGAGCCGGGCCGAAACCGTCAGGCGTATTCTTGAATTCGGGCGGGGCTATACGACACTCAGCGCGGTTTGTCACCCTTTTGTCTTGGCTTTTGTCGGTGGTTTTTGCGTCTCGAACGCTGCCCAGAGGTCGGGACGCCGCTCGCGCGTCAGCCGTTCGGCCTCGGATCGGCGAAAAGCCGCGATTTTCGCGTGATCTCCGGAGGTTAGGATCTCAGGAATGCCCTGCCCCTCGAACACCTGCGGGCGGGTGTATTGCGGATATTCCAGGAGGCCGGCCGAGAAACTTTCCTCGGCCCCGGATTCAGCCTTCCCCATAACCCCCGGCAGGAGCCTCACGCAGGCTTCCAGCAGGACCATCGCGGCGACTTCGCCGCCATTGAGGACGTAGTCGCCGACCGAGATTTCTTCGAGGTTTCGCGCCGCGATGAGGCGCTCGTCGATCCCCTCGAAACGTCCGCACAAGAAGATCGCGCCCGGCCCTGCCGCGAGTTCGGCGACGCGCGCCTGCGTGAGCGGGCGGCCGCGCGGGCTCATCAAGAGACGCGGGCGGTCGTCGGCCACCGCGTCGATTGCGCGCGCGAGGACGTCGGCGCGCATCACCATGCCGGGACCGCCACCGGCGGGCGTGTCGTCGACAGAGCGGTGCTTGTCGGTCGCGTGCGCTCGGATGTCATTCGCCTCGAGCGACCAGATGCTGTTCGCGAGCGCCTTACCGGCGAGGCTCGCACCGAGCGGACCCGGAAACATTTCGGGGAAGATCGTGAGGACGGACGCGCGCCACATCACGCCTCCTCCTCGTCGCCTTCGATTTCCGACGGAGGATCGACGACAACGCGTTTGCCCGCAATGTCGATCTCGGGAACGGCGCGCTTCGTGAAGGGGAGATAGTAAGTCGGATCGCCCGACACCGGCGCGATCTCGATCAGATCGCCTGCGCCGAAATTCTCCACCGCGGCGATCGAACCGAGCTTCGTGCCGCCGCGATCGAAAACATCGAGGCCGATGAGATCGGCGTGGAAGAATTCGTCTTCCTCCGTCTTGCCGAAGCGCTCGCGCGAAACGTAAAGCCGAGTATTGCGCAACGCCTCGGCGGCGTTGCGATCATCGACGCCCTTGAGGCGCGCGACGAACATGTCCTTCTGCGGCCGCAACGAAACGATTTCGAGCGACCGCTTGCCGTCTTCGGTTTCGAGCGCGCCGTAGCGTTTGATCGCTTCCGGCTCGCCCGTGAACGAGCGCAGGCGCACCTCGCCGCGGATGCCATGCGCGGCGCCGATCTGCGCCACGCATACGCGCGAGGACGCGCCCGTCATCATCAGGCTTACGAAGCCGGAGCTTCAGCCGGAGCAGCCTCGGCACCAGCAGCAGCGGCTGCCGCAGCGGCGCGCTCCTGCGCCTTCTTCTTCGGCTTCGACTTTTCCGGATTGTTGCGCTGCTCACGCTTCGCGATGCCGGCGGCATCGAGGAAACGCGTCACGCGATCCGACGGCTGGGCGCCCTTGGCGATCCAAGCCTTCACCTTCTCGAAGTCAAGCTTGAGGCGATCTTCACGATCCTTCGGCAGGAGCGGATTGAAAAAGCCGAGACGCTCGATGAAGCGGCCATCACGCGGGTAACGCGAGTCGGCGACGACAACGTGATAGAACGGGCGCTTCTTAGTGCCTGCGCGCGAGAGGCGGATAACAACGGCCATTTAGTTTCCTTTCTTGAACTCTTCGATTTCAGGTCGCCGGTCGGGCGACGATTACTTCTTCTTCCCCGGGAAACCCGGAAATCCTGGCGGCAATTTTGCACCGCCGAGCCCCGGAAGACCGCCGGGGAAATTCGGCGGCAAACCTTTGGGCATATTCGGCAGGCCGGGCGCGCCCGGCACGTTCGGCAACCCGCCCTTCTCGGCGAGCTCCTTGATCTGCTCGGGCGACGGCATACCGCCGCCGCCACCGAAGCCCATCGCACTGGCGAGACCCGCGAGCGGACCACGCTTGGCGCCGCCCATCATCTTCATCATGTCGGCCATGCCGCGATGCATCTTGAGCAAGCGATTGATGTCTTCCGGCTTGCTGCCGGAGCCGGCCGCGATGCGGCGCTTGCGGCTCGCCTTCAAGAGATCCGGATTGCGGCGCTCCTTCGGAGTCATCGAGTCGATGATCGCGACCTGGCGCTTAAGCACTTTCTCGTCGAGATTCGCCTGCGAGATTTGATTTTTGATCTTCGCCATGCCGGGCAGCATTCCCATCAGGCCCGACATACCGCCCATGCGCGACATCTGGTCGAGCTGATCGCGCATGTCCTGCAGGTCGAACTGACCCTTGCGCATCTTCTCGGCGGCACGCGCGGCCTTTTCGGCGTCGATCGTCTGCGCGGCCTTTTCGACCAGCGCGACGATGTCGCCCATGCCGAGAATGCGGTCGGCGAGACGGCCGGGCGAGAAATCTTCAAGCGCATCCATGCGCTCGCCGACGCCGAGCAATTTGATCGGCTTGCCGGTGACGGCGCGCATCGAGAGCGCGGCGCCGCCGCGTCCGTCGCCGTCGACGCGCGTGAGCACGATGCCGGTGATGCCGACGCGCTCGTTGAACGAGCGTGCGAGATTGACGGCGTCTTGACCGGTCAGCGCATCGGCGACGAGCAGCACTTCGTGCGGATTGGCCGCGCTGCGCACGTCGGCGGCTTCCTGCATCAACTCTTCGTCGAGCGTGATGCGGCCGGCGGTGTCGAGCAGCACGACGTCGTAGTTGCCGAGGCGCGCGGCTTCCATCGCGCGCTTGGCGATCTGCACCGGCTGCTGGCCGGCAACGATCGGCAGTGTGTCGACTTCGACATCGCGGCCAAGTACGGCGAGCTGCTCCATCGCGGCCGGACGGCGCACGTCGAGCGACGCCATCAACACGCGCTTCTTCAGCCGCTCGGTGAGGCGCTTCGCGATCTTCGCCGTCGTCGTCGTCTTACCGGAGCCCTGCAGACCGACCATCATGATGGCGACCGGCGGCACCGCGTTGAGATCGACGCCGCCAGATTCTTCCTGGCCGAGCGTCCTGACGAGTTGATCGTGAACGATCTTCACGACGAGCTGACCCGGCGTCACCGATTTGATGACCGCGACGCCGACCGCTTCCTTGCGCACGCCTTCGACGAATTCGCGCACGACGTCGAGTGCGACGTCGGCTTCGAGCAGCGCGCGGCGAACTTCGCGCAGCGCCGTATCGACGTCAGCTTCCGTCAGCGCGCCGCGCCGCGTCAGCTTGTCGAGAATACCGCCAAGGCGTTCTGAAAGGTTTTCAAACATCAGGCGTCAACAGGTCCCAAAATCCAAACGACGAACTCGCCCGGGGGCGCATCGCGCTGCCGGGCGTTGACCTCCGGCCTCGCGGGACCGGTCGGTGGCTCGTCGTTAGATCGTTACGAGAGCGGGCGGGTTATAGCTTCGTGAAACCGTAGCGTCTACGGCTAAATGCCGCGCCGATTAGGCGTCCGGCGCCTCGACTTCTGCGGTCCGGCTTTTGTGCAGCTGCCAGACATCGCCGATCATCTGTTCCAATGCGCGCGGGTCGATCTTTTCGGCTAGCGCCGCCTGGCCGCGCTGCCACGCCGGGATCGCGGCTTCAAGTTTACGCGCGCCCGCTTCCGTGAGCCAAACCAAGCGCTTACGCTGATCGTCGGCGACCGAGGCGATCTCCACAAGACCTTGCGTTTCGAGCACTCGCAGGTTGCGCGACAACGTCGATTGATCGAGCCCGGTTCGGTGCGCCAATGCCCCGATGCTGTCGTCCTTGGCGGCGGCGATCCATCCCATGAGGCTGAATTGCGGGAAAGTAAGCCCCGTGCCCTCAAGCTCGCGCTCAAGCAATTGCGTTGCGCTGCGCGCCAGATAGCGCGCCCTACCCGCAACGCATTGGCCGATCATCGCTTTCGCGTCGGCCGTGAGCGTTTTCGGCAGCTCGACCTTGTTTTTGGCTTGCAGGAAAGTTTCCGTCATTGTATGCATATACATTATATGTATCTGCATGTAAATGGAGACCAACACGTGCTGGCGCCGAAAGACATTCAATACGGAGTAGCAACACCGCAGCAGATCGCCGGATTGACCGGACTTGAGACGTTGCAGGCGATGCTCGCCGGCAAACTGCCGGCGCCGCCGATCTCGAAGACGCTCAACTTCATCCTCACCGAAGTCGGCGAAGGCACCTGCGTGTTCGAGGGCGAGCCGACCGCTGAATTCCTCAACCCGATGGGCGGTGTGCATGGCGGCTGGGCGCTGACGATCCTCGATAGCGTTACGGGTTGCGCGGGCCATTCGACGCTGCCGCCCGGCGTCGGTTACGCGTCGATTGAGACGAAGGGCAATTTCTCGCGCGCTATCACGATCAAGACCGGCCGTGTCCGCGCCACCGGCAAGGTCGTTTCGCGCGGCAAACAGATCATCTCGGTCGAAGGCAGGATCGAGGACATCGAAGGCCGCATCCTCGCGCATGGCACGTCGACCTTGATGGTGTTCGCACCAAGGGGCTGAACGCAGCCGCACCCCATGCTACATCGCGCGTCATGAATCTCACGCGTCGCCGTTTTTTCATCTCGTTCGCCGCACTCGCGGCGGCAGGTGGCGCGTTCATGACAGGATGGTCTGCCTTGGCGCGCTATTACGACGGCCCAGTCTCCGATCATTTCGACGGCACGCAATTCTTCGACCAATATGGAACTCCGCCGAAAGCACTCAGCTCCGTGCTCAAGTGGATGATCGAGAGCAAGTTACCCGGCAACAGCGTCGCGGTGTGGCCGACGAATGTCGCCAACGGCACATTTGCGCCGCCGCCGCCCCGCGTCGATGGCGACGCGTTACGCGTCACCGCGATCGGCCATGCGTCGATGCTGATCCAGACCGCGGGTCTCAACATCTTGATCGACCCGGTGTGGTCGCAGCGCGCGTCGCCCTTCACCTTCGCGGGGCCGAAGCGCGCGCGTGCGCCCGGCATCGCATTCGATGCGCTGCCGAAGATCGACATCGTCCTGGTGACGCACAATCACTACGATCACCTCGACATTGCGACGCTGAAATTATTGGCGGACAAGCACAACCCGCGTGTCGTCACACCGCTCGGCAACGACACGATCATGCGCGCCGACGTCCCGGCGATCCGCGCTGAGGCTTACGATTGGGGCGACCGTGTCGATCTCGGCAATGGCGTTTCGGCCGCGCTGCATCCGTCGCGGCATTGGTCGGCGCGCGGCATCGGCGATCGCAACAAAGCGCTATGGGCCGCCTTCGCGCTGAAGACGCCGGGCGGTTCGATCTATCACGTCGGCGATTCAGGTTACGGCGACGGCCATCACTTCCGCACGGCGCGCGAGAAATACGGCCCGTTCCGGCTCGCGATCCTGCCGGTCGGCGCGTACGAGCCGCGCTGGTTCATGAAGGATCAGCACATGAACCCTGACGACGCCGTGAAGACGTTGGCGGATCTCGGCGCACCGCGCGCGATCGGCCATCACTTCGGAACGTTCCAACTCACCGACGAAGCTATCGACGCACCACGCATGGCGCTGACCGCCGCGTGCAAAGCCGCCTCGATTTCGGAAAACGATTTTCGCATGCTGTTGCCAGGCGAAGGGTGGGAGCTTTAGCAGCTGGTCATTCCGGGGCGCGCGCAGCTTGCGAAGCAAGCCAGCAGCGAGCCCGGAATCCATACTCACAGAAATTGCTAGCTAGCACCGGGGTTATGGATCCCGGACAGCCGCAGCTCGCTGCGCGAGCCGTGCGGCTTCCGGGATGACCTCGGTCAGTTGCTCTTCACCGGCACGAGAACGCTGATGACGAGCTGATCCTCGGCGGTCGTCAGCGGGTCGGTCACGTATTCCTCGACGAAGGTGTCCTGCGCTTCGAGCTGCTTCGTGTCGAGGAAGTTGGTGATCGCCTCGTAGGTCGCGTCCATGTTGTCGTAAGAGCCGCGATGGATGAATTTCAGCATCTTGCCGGACGGCGCTTGACCGATCTCGATGTCGCCCTTCGGCGGATTGGCCGGCGCTTTCTCGATCGGAATCGCGGCCTGGAACTGGAAGCCTGTATCGTCGGTCGACGTGTAGATCGTTAGCGGCGATCCCGCCGCGGTCAGGCTCTCGCGCTTGAGGAAATCGTTGAGCGTCTTGAAGCTGTCGATCAGCGTGTCGTAGGCCGAGTCCCAGTTGGCCGTGCCCTTGAGGAAGACGATCGTGCGCGGCGGCACCGTCACTTCGACGCCGAAATCCGGATTGGCGGGCGGCTGATCCGGCGGGGCCGGCTGGGCGGCAGGCGGCTGCGCAGGCGCCGGTTGTGCCGGTGCGGGCTGCGCAGGCTGCGGATCGGCCGGCGGCGTCGGAGCCGGCGTTTGCGCATTGAGACTCAATGAGCCTGTCAGCAACAGGATCGCGGCGAACTGAAGGGCGCGAACCATAGAGTCTCCTCGGGACAAAGAGGCGGAACGCCCCTTCTGATAATGCCTGGAATCTAGCATGGGTCCGCCCCCACTAAAGGGAAATTCTTGAGCCTGTTCAGTATTCCGGCGCGAGAGTCGCAAAAGCGCATCACGGCGACTATATTGCGCGTTGCAAAGCTCAAGCCTTGCAAATTTCGCGCCCGCCGTTAGGCAGATGGCGCATTCGTGGAAAGCCATATGAGCACGCTCGGCAATCATCCGTTCGTCAAGATGAACGGGCTCGGCAACCGCATCGTCGTCGTCGACATGCGGCAAAAGCCGTTGGCGATCAGTGCCGACGAGGCGCGGGCTGCCGCCGGACCGGACGGCGCGCCGTTCGATCAGATGATGGCGCTCTATCCGGCAAAGACGCCCGGCACCGACGCGTTCGTGCGCATCTACAATACGGACGGTTCCGAAGCCGGCGCCTGCGGTAACGGAACACGCTGCATCGCCTCGCTGGTCGCCAAGGAAACCGGCAAGAGCAAGATGACGTTCGAGACGGCGGCCGGTTTGCTCGACTCCTGGCCGAACGCGGACGGCCGCTTCACGGTCGATATGGGCGTGCCGAAGTTTGCCTGGAATGAAGTTCCGCTCGCCGACGAATTTCAGGATACGCGCGCAATCGCGCTGCAGATCGGGCCGATCGACAAGCCGATTCTGCACTCGCCGTCGGTCATGAGCATGGGCAACCCGCACGCGATCTTCTGGGTCGATGACGTCAACGCCTACGATCTCTCGCGCATCGGCCCAATGCTGGAGAACCATCCGATCTTCCCGGAGCGCGCAAATATCTCACTCGCGCAGGTGGTGTCGAAGGAACATCTCATCGTCCGCACGTGGGAGCGCGGCGCCGGTTTGACGCTTGCCTGTGGTTCGGCGGCTTGCGCGGCGGCGGTTTCGGCCGCGCGCACACGGCGCACCGGCCGCACCGTGACGGTAACGCTGCCGGGCGGCGATCTCGTCATCGAGTGGCGTGAGAAGGACAACCACGTCCTGATGACCGGGCCGGTCGCGTACGAATACGAAGGGCGCTTCGACCCGAAGCTGTTCGCGGCGAGCGATGCGGCCTGATATCGACATCGTCACCTTCGGGTGCCGGCTCAACATTCACGAATCCGAAGTGATGCGGGCGCACGCCGCCGACGCGGGCGTCACCGACACGATCGTCTTCAACACCTGTGCGGTGACCGGCGAAGCCGTGCGGCAAGCGCGGCAGGCGATCCGCCGCGCGGCGCGCGAGCGGCCAGGCGCGCGCATTCTGGTGACCGGATGCGCGGCGCAGACCGAGCCGCAGACATTCGCGAACATGCCGGAAGTGACGCGCGTCATCGGCAACTCGGAAAAGCTCTCGGCGGAGGGCTGGCGCGCCACCGCGAACGCTTTCGGCATCGGCGCGGAAGAGAAAATCGCGGTCGATGACATTCTCTCCGTCAAAGAAACCGCGCTGCATCTGATCGATGGGCTGGAAGGGCATACGCGCGCCTTCGTGCAGGTGCAGAACGGTTGCGATCACCGCTGCACCTTCTGCATCATCCCATACGGCCGTGGAAATTCGCGCTCGGTTCCGATGGGCGAAGTCGTCACGCAGATCCGGCGCTTGACCGAACGCGGCGCGCGCGAAGTCGTGCTGACGGGCGTCGATATCACGAGCTACGGGAGCGGGCTGCCGGGTGAAGCGACGCTCGGCAAACTCGTGCGGCAGATTCTCAAGCACGTGCCGGAACTCGAACGCCTGCGCATCTCGTCGATCGACTCGGTCGAGGCCGATGACGATCTGATGATCGCGCTTGCCGAGGAAGAGCGGTTGATGCCGCACCTGCATCTCTCGCTCCAGGCGGGCGACGATCTCATCCTCAAGCGCATGAAGCGGCGACATTCGCGCGGCGACGCGATCCGTTTCTGCGACGAGGCGCGGCGTCTGCGGCCAGACATCGTTTTCGGCGCTGATATCATTGCGGGCTTCCCGACCGAAACCGACGCGATGTTCGAACAATCGCTTGATCTCGTCGATGCATGCGGCCTGACGCATCTCCATGTGTTTCCGTATTCGCCGCGCCCCGGCACACCGGCGGCGCGCATGCCGCAGGTCGACGGCCGCGCCGTCAAGGAGCGCGCGAAGCGGCTGCGCGAAAAGGGTGAGGCTGCTTTCCGCGCGCGGCTCGCCGGCGAAGTCGGCGCACGGCGGCAGATTTTGGCGGAACGCGGCGGGATTGGGCGAACGGAGCACTTTTTGCCGGTGCGTCTCACCGACGTTTTACCTGGAAGCATTCTCGACTGCATGATTGCGGGCGAAGACGGGAAGTTTCTCACTCCCGCATAGTCAGCGACGTGTGGTTGTTGTAAATTCGGCTTACGAGGATCGCATGAACAAGAACGTTATCAACCCGCACCACATCACGTCGCTCGAAGCACTCGAAGAGCGGTACGGCCACCCGTCCGGTGCGGCCGTCGCGAAGGAGATCGACTACATCTCCGAGCACTACGGCGCGATGATTAAAGCGTCTCCGTTCTGCTCAGTCGCGACCGTGTCGGACGAAGGGCTCGATTGCTCGCCGCGCGGCGACGCGCCGGGTTTCGTCGAGGTTGCGGATCAAAAGACACTGCTGCTGCCGGACCGGCGCGGCAACAATCGAATCGACAACCTGCGCAACATCATTCGCGATCCGCGCATCTCGCTGCTGTTCCTCATTCCCGGCGTCGGCGAAACGCTGCGCGTCAACGGCCGCGCCGCGATCTCCGTCGAACCCGCATTGCTCGAACGCTTCGTCGTCAACGGCCAGCAGCCACGCAGCGTGATCGTCGTCACGGTCGATCGCGTCTACTTCCAGTGTTCGAAAGCGATCGTGCGCTCGAAGCTCTGGGACCCGGCAACGCAAATTCAGCGCTCCGCGCTGCCCTCGACAGGCACGATGGTCGAGGCACTGTCGAAGGGCGAGATCAAAGGCGTCGAATACGACAAGCTCTATCCGGAGCGCATCAAGCAGACGCTCTACTAAAACTCAGAAAAGAAGAAACACATGCGCAAAATCATCGCCGCGACGTTGCTGACGCTTGCGACCGCTTTACCCGCTTCCGCACAATCGATCGGCGACAAGGCGAAGGAAGCCGAGGGCCTGCTCGCGCGTGGGCGCACCATTGAGGCTATCGACGCGCTCGACCAAGCTATCGACGTGTTGTGGGAAAAAGCGCCGCTCGTCTTCCGCCGCGCCGTTTGGGTGACGCAGAAGGGCGAAGGCTACGGCATCTATAATCAGAAGCCGAACAACACTTTTTCGGATGGTGAGCCGTTCCTGCTCTACGGAGAGCCGGTCGGCTTCGGTTGGCGCAAGCAGGGTGACGCTTGGCAGACCGACTTCATCGCCGACGTCGCGATCCGCGATTCGAACGGCAAACAGTTGTTCGCGAAGGAAGGCTTTCAGCGCTTCAATCTGACGAGTCGATTCCGCAATCGCGAGTTCATGGTGAACTTCACCTACAACATCACGGGGCTGCCGAAGGGCAATTATCAGGTCGAGACGACGCTGCGCGATGAAGTCACCGGAAAGAAGGGCAGCGTAACGCTCCCAGTGACGATTCAGTAAGTCACGCTGAGTTCGCAACTCTCTCCGCGCTCATGACGGACTGAGGGCTCTGCGACCCTCTCCATCATGGCCCGCTTCATTCGGGCCATCCACGTCTTGCTTTCTAGCTCAGTGAAGTCGTGGATGGCCCGGACAAGCCGGGCCATGACGGCGTACGTAAGAAATCGCCGTAGTCATCCCGGAAGCCGCTGTTAGTTCGCGAAGCGAACGGCGGCTGTCCGGGATCCATACTCCCTGCAGCGAATATGGATTCCGGGCTCGCTCGGCTGTGCTTTGCACAGCGCTCGCGCCCCGGAATGACCATCAATCCCCAAACATCTCCATCTGCCCGGGATTTTTCGACGGCTTGCGAAACTGGCTGTGGTCGAGCGTCTTGTCGTCGCGGTTGAGGCCGAGCTTCTCGCACGCGACGCGGAAGCGTTGGCCGATGAGCTGCGCATACGGCCCCGTCCCTCTGCCACGCACACCCCAGGCCGAGTCGTAGAGTTTCCCGCCGTAGATCTGGCGCAGCAAGCTGAGCACGTGCGATGCGCGATCCGGAAAATGCGCGGTGAGCCATTCCTCGAAAATTTGCTTTAGCTCCCACGGCAAGCGCAGAACCGTGTAGCCGGCGTGACGCACTCCGGCATCGTGCGCGGCTTCCAACAAGCCCTCGACCTCGTGATCGTTGATCGCCGGAATCATCGGGGCGACCATGATCGTCACCGGAATTCCGGCGGCGGATAGCGCCCGCATCGTCGCGACGCGCTTTTGCGGCGCGGGTGCGCGCGGTTCAAGCTTGCGATGGATGTCGGCGCTCAACGTGCCGAGCGTCACGGCGACTCGCACGAGACGTCGCGCAGCCATCGGGGCCAAGATATCGAGGTCGCGCAGGATAAGCGCCGACTTCGTGATGATGCTGCACGGATGACGATGCTCGTCCATCACCTTCAAGATGCTGCGGGTGATTTCGAGTTTGCGCTCGAGCGGCTGATAGCAATCCGTGTTGATGCCGATGAGAATCGACTCGGGCCGATACGTGCGCCGCGCGAACTCGGCGCGCAGCAATTCGGCGGCGTTCGGCTTGTGAAAAATCTTCGTCTCGAAATCGAGACCGGGCGACATGCCGAGATACGCGTGCGACGGGCGCGCGAAGCAGTAGACGCAACCGTGCTCGCAGCCGCGATATGGATTGAGGCTCGCCGAGAAACCGATATCGGGCGAATCGTTGCGCATGACGATGCTGCGCGATGTATCGAGAAAGAGCTGCGTCTCCGGCCGCGGTTCTTCTTCTGTTTCGCTGCCAGCATGCTGCCACCCATCGTCGACGCGAACCGAGGTGTAACGCTCGAAGCGTGTGCTCGCCTGATTGCTGACGGCGCCGCGTCCCTTCTGCGCCTGCGGCTTGATTTCGGTCTCGTCGAACGTGAAAGCGTAAGGCGAATCCTTCACCGGGTTGGCAAAGACCGGCTTTTTCGGAAACGGCTTGTTGCTGCGGGCCATGGCGAAAAGCATCGCATGACGATTGGAACAAAACAAGAACATGCTGCAAAGGCAGCCGCCACCTTGTGGCCAAAGGAAGCGTCGGATACCAAGCGGGCCGAAGGAATTTTCAAATGTCGAAACAGAAACCTACTCGTCTTAAAGCGCGCGCGCCGCGCGGCTTCGCGGATCGCGGCCCGGCCGAGATCGCAGCCACGCGCGAGATGACGGAGACGATCCGCCGCGTCTACGAACTTTACGGCTACGAGCCGGTGGAAACGCCGGCTATCGAATACACGGACGCGCTCGGCAAATTCCTGCCGGATCAGGATCGGCCGAACGAGGGCGTGTTTTCGTTTCAGGACGACGACGAGCAGTGGTTGTCGCTGCGCTACGATCTGACTGCGCCGCTCGCGCGCTACGTCGCGGAGAACTATCAGCACCTCGCGCTGCCGTATCGCAGCTATCGCGCCGGCTATGTCTTCCGCAACGAGAAGCCGGGACCGGGCCGCTTCCGTCAGTTCATGCAGTTCGACGCCGACACGGTCGGTAGCGGCTCACCCGCCGCAGATGCCGAGATCTGCATGATGGCGGCGGATACGCTGGAAGCACTCGGCATTCCGCGCGGCGACTACGTGATCAAAGTGAACAATCGCAAAGTGCTCGATGGCGTGATGGAAGAGATCGGCATCGGCGGCAATGAGAATGCCGGCGTGCGGCTCGCCGTGATGCGTTCGATAGACAAGCTCGATAAATTCTCCGAAGCCGACGTCGCATTGCTTCTGACGACGGGGCGCAAAGACGAATCCGGTGACTTCACGAAGGGCGCCGGGCTCAGTGCAGAGCAAGCCGCAGAAATCATCAGCAAGGTCCGCCGCTACGAAGGCAGCAACACGGACGTTCTCGCCGCCATTCGCGGCACGGGCGAAGCTTCCGCACGGCGCAGTGAAGGCATCGATGAACTCACCGAAATTGCGAAGATCGTCGAGGGCGCTGGCTACGGCAACGATCGCATCCGCATCGATCCGTCGGTCGTGCGCGGTCTCGAATACTATACAGGGCCGGTGTTCGAAGCCGAACTTCTGATCGAGACGAAGGACGAAAAGGGGCGCCCGGTGCGCTTCGGTTCGGTCGGCGGCGGTGGCCGTTACGACGGGCTCGTTTCGCGCTTCCGTCCGGAGCCCGTGCCCGCGACCGGTTTCTCTATCGGCGTCTCGCGCCTGCAAGCCGCGCTGACGATGATCGGCAAGCTGGGCGCGGAGAAAACACTCGGTCCTGTTGTCGTCACGATCTTCGATCGCGATCGCATCGCGGATTATCAGCGCATGGTGCAGGCGCTGCGCGGCGCCGGCATTCGCGCCGAACTCTATCTCGGTAACCCGAAGAATTTCGGCAACCAGATGAAATATGCCGACAAGCGCAACGCGCCGTGCGTCGTCATCCAGGGCGGCGACGAGAAGGCGCGCGGCGAAGTGCAGATCAAGGATTTGATCGAGGGCGCTAAGGCCGCTGCCGCCATCACGTCGCACGAGGAGTATCGCGAGGCGCGCTCCGCCCAATTCGCGGTGCCGGAAGACAAGCTCGTCGAGGCGGTTCGCGAGGTCTTGGCCCGACATTCCTGACGCGGCGACTATCGTCATCAAATCCTTAACACGGCCGCGTTAATTGCGTTTAGCGAGCGGCCTGAAGCGTAACGTGCGGCGTGATACATTTTCGACGAATTGAACCGACTTCCGTGGTCTCCGACCAACCACTTCCACACCAGCGTAAGACCGTAATCGTGACTGCCACCGATCCCCGTGCCGAAAGCCTGACCGCGCAGTTCGAAGCGCAGGGCTACGCGCGCGCCAATCCAGCGATTCTACAGCCGGCGGAGCCGTTTCTTGACCTCTCGGGCGAGGACATCCGCCGCCGCATGTATCTGACCACCGACGCTGGCGGCCGCGAATTTTGTCTGCGCCCCGACCTGACGATCCCGGTCGCGCGCGACTATCTCGCCTCGGCTGCTGCCGGCGACGTGGCGAATTTCTGTTACCTCGGCCCAGTCTTCCGCTATCGCGGCGAGGCGACCGCTGAGTTCATCCAGGGTGGTATCGAGTCGTTCGGGCGCACCGATATCGCGGCGGCGGACGCCGAGATGGTTGCGCTTGGGCTAGAAGCGACCGCGCACTACGGCCTCACCGCGCCGGACATTCGCATGGGCGATGTCGGCCTCTTCGCAGCATTGATCGAAGCGATCGATCTGCCGGCGGCGTGGAAGCGCCGCCTGGTGAAAGACTTCAACCGCGCCGAGTCGCTCCAGAACGATCTCGTCAGCCTCAATGTCGCGGCGAGCGAGCGCTCGGAATATCAGGGCGTGCTCGCGGCTCTTGCCGGGCAGGATCGCAAAGGCGCGCAGGCGCTGATCAGCGACCTGATCTCGATTGCCGGCATTACGGCAGTCGGCGGACGCTCGATCAACGAAATCACCGAGCGTTTCCTCGATCAGGCCGCGCTGTCGACCGCGACACGTCTGCCGCAAGAGATGACGGCCGTTATTCAACGCTTCCTTGCGATCGCGGCGGACCCGGACGAAGCCGCGGCCGCGCTGCGCGCACTGTCGGCCGATGCCAAACTCAACATGGAACAGGCGCTCGATCTGTTCGAGAGCCGCACGGGCTTCCTCGCCGCGCGCGGGCTCGATGTGACGCGCGTGAAATTCTCGACGAGCTACGGACGCGGCCTCGATTACTATACGGGCCTCGTTTTCGAACTGCATGATCCGAAGCGCAGCGACGGACGTTATCTCGTCGCCGGCGGACGATACGACGGCATGCTGGCGCGTCTTGGTGCCGCGCAGGCGATCCCGGCGGTCGGCTTCGCGGTCTGGCCCGATCGATTGGCGGATGTGGGAGGTGCAGCGTGAACGGGCACCTCATCATCGCGGTCCCGTCGAAGGGCCGCCTGCAGGAACAGACGCACGACTTCTTCAAGCGCGCGGGCCTCAAGCTGGTGCAGCCGCGCGGTACGCGCGAATATCGCGGCGCGATCGAAGGGCTCGACGGCGTCGAGGTCGCGTACCTGTCGGCGTCGGACATCACGCAGCAGCTGGCGCAAGGCGCGGCGCATTTCGGCATCACGGGCGAAGACCTTGTCCGCGAATACATCACGGACGCGGACCGCAAGGTCGTCATGCTCACGCCGCTCGGCTTCGGCTATGCGAACGTTGTCGTCGCTGTGCCGCAAGCGTGGATCGATGTGCGCACGATGGCGGACCTCGACGACGTCGCGACATCCTTCCGTCTGCGCAACGATCGCAAGATGCGCGTCGCGACGAAGTACCTCAATCTCACGCGGCAGTTCTTCGCCAAGAACGGCATCGCGGATTATCGTATCGTCGAAAGCCTCGGCGCGACCGAAGGTGCACCCGCTGCCGGTTCAGCCGAACTCGTCGTCGACATCACGACGACAGGCTCGACGCTCGCCGCCAACGCGCTGAAGGTCGTCGACGATGGGGTGATGCTGCGCTCGCAGGCCAACCTCGTCGCCAGCAAGACGGCTCCGTGGAGCGACGCGGCGCGCGAATCCGCGCGCATCATTCTCGATCGCATCACGGCACAGGATCGCGCCGATGCGTTCAGCGAAGTGCGCACGCGCTTTGCAGGTTGCGACGATGCGTTGCTGTCGGAAGCGCGCGAGAAATTCGGTGTCGTGTCGCCGTTCGGCGGGCCGACGTCGTCCGGCATGATCACGCTGCACTGCCCGCCGCGTAACGTGCATGCGCTCGCCGAGTTATTGCGCGCGCGCGGAGCAGAGGCCGTGTCGGTCTCGCGCCTCGATTACGTCTTCACGCGTGACAATCCGCTCTACGACAAGCTCACAGGTGGCTTGGACGCCGCCTAACCCACCGGCGGCTTATTCTCGGCGGCGCGTTTCGCCGGGAAGATGACGAAGTGCGACATCGAGAAATTGACGACGAAGCTGACGGCGAGGGCGACCAGCTTGGCGACCCATAGCGGCGCAAAGTGGTCGACGATGAGCAGGGTCGCGGTATTCGCCACCATGCCGAGGATGCCCGAAGCGACAAATTTCCAATAATCCTGGAGCTGGAGCTTGCGGCCCGACTCGACCGCGAAGGTCGTGTACGAATTCATCACGTAAGAGCCGGACACCGCCACCAGCCAGGCCAGGACGTTGGCGACGATGCGCGAATCGGTCAGCCAATTGATTGCGGCAAAGAAAACGCTGGCATCCACGGCCGCGTTGATGACGCCGACAAGGCCGAAACTGATTGTCTTGCGCACCATAACGCGGCTCCTCGGGCAGCCAGAGCCCCCGCTTTGATAAAATCAAAAGCGGGGCTCTCGATTCTTGAGTGGTCGCATTTTCTTGACGTGAACCGGGGTCCACTTCACTTGAAAATGCTCTAGCGCCGCCGCGCGGCCGCTATAGCAGATTATTTCCGCAAAGCCTCGGCTTCCCGAAAGCTACCGAGTTTCAACTTTGCTGGGATATGATGCCAGCAAGAGGTAAACCGAGAGCGAAATGAAACAGGCCCCTGCCGCGCGCCCCGCATCCAAGTCCGGGCTGTCGATCATCGTCCCGGCCTATAACGAGGGCCAGGGCCTGCGGTCGCTGCATACCCGTCTTGGCACGCTCGCCGAACACCTCGCCGCGCGCTGGGGCCTTGCGTGCGAGGTCGTCTATGTCGACGACGGCAGCCGCGACGATACCTTCGCGGTCGCGAGCGACCTTGCGCCGACACCGTATCTCGACGTGCAGGCCGTCTCGCTATCGCGCAACTTCGGCAAGGAAGCCGCCCTGCTCGCGGGTCTCGATCACGCCCGGCTCGGCGCGACGCTATTCATGGACGGCGATGGCCAACATCCACCGACGCTTGCCGAGGAACTCGTTTCGCATTGGATGGATGAGGGCTACGACGTCGTCTACACGGCGAAAGCCAATCGCGATGGCGAGCCGCTGCTGCGCAAATTGTTCGCGAAAGTTTTCTACCAGACGCTGAACTGGAGCGCGCGGCACAAGATCCCGGAAGATGCCGGCGACTTCCGCCTGCTTTCGCCGCGGGCGACCGACGCGCTGCGCCGCATGCCGGAGCGCAATCGCTTCTTCAAAGGCCTGGCGAGCTGGATCGGCTTCAAGCAGCTTCGCGTCAATTACGAGCCGGCCGAACGCGAACACGGCGTGTCGAGCTGGAACATGAAAGCGCTGGCGTCGCTGTCGATCGAGGGGCTGACGTCCTTCTCGGTCGCGCCGCTGCGCATCGCCAGCATGCTCGGCCTCCTGATGGCCGGTGTCGCCTTCGTCTTCGGCGTGCAGATATTGGTCGAGACCGTGTTCTTCGGCCAGAGCGTGCCGGGTTATCCGTCCGTCGTCGTCGGCATGATGGTGCTCGGTGGCGTGCAGCTGATCATGATCGGGATCGTCGGCGAATATATCGGCAAGGTGCTCTCCGAGATCAAAGGCCGCCCGTCGTATTTCGTCGCCGAGCATTCGGTGAAGACGCTGGCTAAGATTGACTCAGTCCGCAGCGCGGACCGCGAGGTCGTGGCCGAGTGATGCGCAGCATCTGGCTCTGCGCCGATGACTACGGCATGGCGCCGGGCGTCAATGCTGCGATTCGCGATCTGATCGAACGTGGCCGCCTCAACGCGACCTCCGTTATGACGGCACAGCCCGCATGCGACGCGGACGCTGCGCGCGCGCTCCTCGATTGCGTAGGCGCCGACAAGAATGCTGCGATCGGATTGCACGTCACGCTGACGGCCCCGTTCCGGCCGCTAACGCCAAACTTCACACCGCTCAGCGACGGCGCATTTCCGACGCTGACACCGATGCTGCTGCGTGCGCTGGCGCGCCAACTCGATCGTGCCGCGTTGGCGCGCGAGGTGGACGCGCAGTTCACGCGCTTCGCTGAGCTGTTCGGCCGCGCGCCGGATTTCGTCGACGGGCATCAGCACGTGCAACTCTTCCCGCAAATCCGCGACGCCGTGCTGGCGGCAACGGCAAAACACGCGCCCGGCGCTCGGGTCCGCCAAGGGGGCCGCGCGCAGCCGGCCGGCCTCGGCGATCCAAAGGGCATGTTACTCGACGCACTGTCGCGAACGTTCAAAGCAAACGCTGCGGCATTTGGCCTCGCGACAAATCCGGCCTTCGCGGGCACCTATACGTTCAGCTCCGCGACCGATTTTTCGCGTATTTTCCCAAGCTTCCTCAACGGCTTGCCGGACGGCGGCCTTGTCATGTGTCATCCGGGATTCGTCGACGCGACGCTTGAACGTCTCGACCCCGTCACCCAACTACGTCAACGCGAGCATGCCTACTTCGCGAGTGACGCCTTCTTGGCCGATCTTCAAAAGGCAGACGTGACGCTCGCGCGTCCTTAAGCCGAAAACATGATTCGGCCACGCGCGACACATAGGTTTTCCGCGCGCGCCAATGCGCAACTGGGAGAGTCTCGATGACGCCGGAAGAACGCCAGCTGGTCGTTGATCTATTCGATCGACTGACCCAACTCGAGCGCGAAAAGCGCGATCCCGATGCTGAACGGCTGATGCGCGAAGGCCTCTCGCGCGCGCCGAACGCAATCTACTCGCTGGTGCAAACCGTGCTGTTGCAGGACGAAGGCCTGCGCTCGGCCGACGCGCGCATCTCGGAGCTCGAAGGCCAGCTCGCGCAAGCGCAGAGTGGCGGCCAGCAGAGCGGCGGCAGCTTCCTCGGCGATCGGCGCTCGAAGTGGAACACGGGCGACGTGCTCGGCGGCGGCGCACCGCAGGGCGGCAGTCCTTGGGACAACGGCCCGCGTGGCTCCGTTCCGCAAAGCGGCGGACGCGATGCGCCGATGGGTGCACCTCCGGGCTTCGGCGGCGACCCGCGCTACGGCGCGGACCCGCGCGGTGGCGGTCCGCAGCAATACGGCGATCCCCGTGGTGGCCCGCAATACGGTGACCCGCGCGGCGCGCAGCCGTATGGCGGTCCGCAAGGTGGCCCTCCTCCGGGTGAACCTCCGCGCAGCGGCGTCGGCGGATTTCTCGGCACCGCGGCAGCGGTCGCGGCCGGCGCAATCGGCGGCGGCTTGTTGATGAACGGCATTCGCTCCGCGATGGGCGGCCACGGTGACCAGAAAGGTCCGATGGCAGGCGCGCTCGATCAGCTCGGCGGCGGACGTTCGTCGGGCAACAACGAACTCGCGAAGGACGCAGGCCTTAACGACATCTCGGGTTCGCGTGGCCGCGGCTTCAATCAGAATCAGTCGGCCAAGAAGGAAGACGACGAAGGCGACGACGACAACGACGATGATGATAACGAGGACGAGGATCTCGATCACGAGGACATGCAGGACGGTTACAACGAGGAGTAATCACTCGCTTGTGACAATCCCGATTCAAGACAGCCGGCCTCGCGCCGGCTGTTCTTTTTCAGGGATCGCTGGATCATTCGCGGCATCTCTGCCGGTAGATTGAGCATCAGCATCGAAATGAAACGCACTGCGAGCGTGCAATCACAAATACAACTGCGATCTGCTTCCAAATGATGCACGCATTAAGCGTGACATCTAAAATCAGCGCACTGTCTTATTGCGGCTATGTTGTATGTCTACATACACAAAACACAGGGCGAATCTTAAGAACCCGATAGATGGCGACGTGTTACTTGTCGCGGGGCGGAAGGCGTTCAAGGTCAGTCAGGAGATTTGAACCATGACCGATCTGCTTCCGGCCAACAGTCTGGTCCGCAAGATTTGGATCACCGAAACGGACGCGTATCGCGACCACCTTTTGCGCCTCGATGCCGAGAGCCGGCGATTGCGCTTCGGCGGCGGCGTGTCCGACGCCTTCATCCAAAAATACGTCAAGCTGGCGAGCACGCTCGATGCGGTGCTGTACGGCTATTACGTCGACGGCGTTTTGCGCGGCGTCGCTGAACTCCGCGCCGTGCGCGACAAGACCGACGTCGATGCGGAAGCTGCCTTCAGCATCGAACGCGAATGGCAGAGCCACGGCGTCGGCTCCGCGCTGATGTCGCAGATGCTGCTTGCCGCACGCAATCGCGGCATCCGCACGCTGCACATGATTTGTCTCGCCGACAATCAGCGCATGCAGCAGCTGGCGAAGAAGTTCGATGCGCAGTTCTCGTTCGAGTACGGCAGCGTGATCGGCGAAGTCGAAACGCCTTATCCAACGCCGGTGTCGGTAATGCGCGAAGTCGTCGCGGACTCGGCAAACTTCGCGACCGCGATGCTCGACGTGCACAAACGGCTGTTCAAGTTCCCGCTCCCGCGTCTGCGCGCAGAGGGCGACACCGAACAGGCGCAGACCGCAGCGATCAAATAAGAAAGGGAACCCGGTTAACCGGGCATGCCTCTTTCACTGGCCGGCCTTCGGGCCGGCCATTTTCTTTTTAGGCTACGTGAAGCTTACTTGCGTCTCGCCGCCGTGGCAGACCGCTTCGATATTCTGCCCGTCCGGATCGAGCACGAAAGCCGCGTAATAGTTCGGATGATAATGCGCGCGGATGCCCGGCGCGCCGTTGTCGCGGCCACCTGCGCGCAAAGCCGCCGCATAGAAGGCATCGACGGCTTTGCGGTTCGGCGCCGTGATTGCAACGTGGATCGGATTTTTTCCGACGCCGCCCTCGCCGCCGATCCAAAAATCCGGTTTGCCGCCGCGACCGAAACCGACCGCAGGTGATTTACTCTTCGTGAGATCGCCGCCGACTTCGGCGATCAGCGTGATGCCGAGCGGCGCGAAGGCGGCCGTGTAAAAGGCCTTCGATGTCTCGTAGTCCGTCACTGGAATGCCGACGTGATCGATCATTTGGCTTTCTCCGCAAGTTCTTCAAGCTTGAGCACGGTGTTCCAATTGCGCGCGGTGTTCGGCACGCCGATCTTCTTGTCGAACTTCTCCGACAGCTTCGATTTCGAGAAACCATTCGGCGTGTGCAGATACGCTATCTTGCCGACCACCGCGAAGCGATCGCCGTTGTCTGCCAGATCCTCGAGCGCTTTCACGTCAGCAGCTTTCGGCTTTTCGGCGAGCCACGCGGCATGCAGCAGGTTGCCGGGCTCCGTCGCGTTCTTGAATGGGTTCGACGCGATGAGCTTTGTCCACTCGGCGAGCGTAATGGCGTAGATCGCTTTGTCGAACTTGAAGGTCCTCCGGCAGATGCCCGCGATCGTCTCGACGACCTTCTCGTGGCCGAGCGCGCTCTTCACGACCGCGTTGCCGCTGTTGATGTAAGTCGCGACATTCTCGAAGCCGGCTGCGGTCAGCGCCTCGCGCAGCTTCGCGACAGGCAGCTGCGTCGCACCACCGACGCCGCGAAAGAGGATGATGTAGACGGACATGTAGTGGGTTTAGTCGCTCAAGACGTCAGCGTCATCACGGGCGCCCACCTCTCCCCATGGGAGAGGTGAAGCCGAGGTCGCGGCGATGCCGGAACCGATCGAGCGCTTAAACCTGGCGCTCGACCATCTTCGCCTTGATCTCGGCGATCGCCTTGGCGGGGTTGAGGCCCTTCGGGCACGCCTTGGCGCAGTTCATGATCGTATGGCAGCGATAGAGGCGGAACGGATCTTCGAGGAAGTCGAGACGTTCGCCGGTCGCTTCGTCGCGTGAGTCCTGCAGCCAGCGGTGCGCCTGAAGCAGCGCGGCCGGGCCGAGATAGCGGTCCGAATTCCACCAGTAGCTCGGGCACGAGGTCGAGCAGCAAGCGCACAGAATGCACTCGTAGAGGCCGTCAAGCTTGTTGCGCTGACCTTCGCTCTGACGCCATTCCTTCTCGGGCGTCGCCGTAATGTTCTGCAGATACGGCTGCACGGAGGCGTGCTGCGCGTAGAAGTTCGTCAGGTCCGGCACGAGATCCTTCACGACCGGCATATGCGGCAGCGGATAGATCTTCACGGTGCCGTCGATCTCGTCCATGCCCCGTGTGCAGGCGAGCGTGTTAGTGCCGTCGATGTTCATCGCGCACGAGCCGCAGATGCCTTCACGGCAGGAGCGGCGGAAGGTCAACGTCGCGTCGACTTTGGATTTGATCCAGATCAGCGCGTCGAGCACCATCGGGCCGCAATCGTGACGATCGACATAGTACGTGTCGACGTGCGGATTTTTCTCGTCGTCCGGATTCCAGCGATAGACGCGAAATTCGGTGACGTGTTCGGCCTTCTCGGGCTTCGGCCAGGTCTTGCCTTCGGTGACCTTCGAATTGCGGGGAAGCGAAAATTCGACCATCGGTGTCTCTCAGTTCCTAAAGTCAGCGCGAAGGCTCAGTACACACGCGCCTTCGGCTCGATGTACGAGACATCGTTCGAGAGCGTGTAGGTGTGCACGTCGCGATAATCGATCGACACCTTGCCGGTGTCGTAATCGAGCCAGGCGAGCGTGTGCTTCATCCAGTTCTGGTCGTCGCGATCCGGGAAGTCCTCGCGAGCATGCGCGCCGCGGCTTTCCTGACGGTTGAGCGCAGACTCCATCGTGACGACCGCGAGGCCAAGCAGATTGTCGAGTTCCAGCGTTTCGACGAGGTCGGAGTTCCAGATCAGCGAGCGATCGGTGACGCCGACATCCTTCATGCCGCCGTAGACTTGATGGATGAGCTTCTGGCCTTCGTCGAGCACTTCGCCGGTGCGGAACACCGCGCAGTTGGTCTGCATGACCTTCTGCATCTTAAGGCGGAGTTCGGCGGTCGGCGTGCTGCCCGAAGCATTGCGGAAACGATCGAGGCGCGAGAGCGCGCGCTCGGCCGAGTCCTTCGGCAGATCCGGCTGCTGCGCGCCGGCTTCGAGCTGCTCGGCGCAGCGCAGGCCCGCCGCGCGGCCGAACACGACGAGGTCGGTCAGCGAGTTGGAGCCGAGACGGTTGGCGCCATGCACCGAGACCGATGCGGCTTCGCCGATCGCCATCAGGCCGGAGACGACAGTCTCGGCATCGCCGTTCTTCTTGGTCTTGGCTTCGCCGCGATACGTCGTCGGAATGCCGCCCATGTTGTAGTGGACGGTCGGCAGCACCGGGATCGGCTCGCGCGTCACGTCGACGCCGGCGAAGATGCGTGCGCTTTCCGAGATGCCCGGCAGGCGTTCGTGCAGGATCTTCGGGTCGAGATGGTCGAGATGCAGATAGATATGATCCTTCTGCTTGCCGACGCCGCGGCCTTCGCGAATTTCGATCGTCATCGCACGCGAGACGACGTCGCGCGAGGCGAGGTCCTTCGCGGACGGCGCATAGCGCTCCATGAAGCGCTCGCCTTCTGCGTTGACGAGGTAACCGCCCTCGCCGCGTGAGCCTTCAGTGATCAAGCAACCCGCGCCGTAGATGCCGGTCGGGTGGAACTGGACGAACTCCATGTCCTCGAGCGGCAGGCCGGCGCGCAGCACCATCGCGTTGCCGTCGCCCGTGCAGGTATGCGCGGACGTGCAGGAGAAGTAGGCGCGGCCATAGCCGCCGGTCGCCAGGATCGTCGTCTGCGCACGGAAGCGATGGATGGTGCCGTCGTCGAGCTTGAGCGCGATGACGCCGCGGCACTGGCCGTCGTCATCCATAATGAGGTCGATGGCGAAGTATTCGATGAAGAACTGCGCCGAGTGTCGCACGGCTTGGCCATACAGCGTGTGCAGGATGGCGTGGCCGGTGCGGTCGGCCGCCGCGCAGGTGCGCTGGGCAGTGCCTTTGCCGTAGTTCGTCGTCATGCCGCCGAACGGGCGCTGGTAGATCTTGCCTTCCTGCGTACGCGAGAACGGCACGCCCCAGTGCTCGAGCTCGTAGATCGCGGCCGGCGCGTTGCGGCAGAGATATTCGATCGCGTCTTGGTCGCCGAGCCAGTCGGCGCCCTTGACGGTGTCGTACATGTGCCAGCGCCAATCGTCCTGGCCCATATTGCCGAGCGAGGCCGAGATGCCGCCCTGCGCCGCCACCGTGTGCGAGCGCGTCGGGAACACCTTGGTGATGCAGGCGGTGCGCAGGCCGGCTTCGGAACACCCGACCGTCGCGCGCAGACCCGCGCCGCCGGCGCCGACAACGACGACGTCGAAGGTGTGATCTTCGATCGGGTAAGCCTTGCCGTTGACGCCCGGAGCGGCAGCGCCGTTTCCATTCGTTGCCATGCTTAAACTCCGAAGCTCATTTTGAGGATCGCGAAGGCGCAGACGAAGCCGACCGCCACGCAGAAGAAATTGTTCGACATGATCAGCAGGATCTTGGCGAGCTCGTTGTGGACGTAGTCCTCGATCACGACCTGCATGCCGATATACATGTGATAAATCGTCGTCAGCACGAACAGCAGCATGATGATCGCGACGATCGGCGAGCCGAGCGTCTGCGTCACCGCCGCGTGCGGGCGCCCGATCACCGAGAACATGATGATGAAGAAGCCGATGGTCAGCGGAATGGCCGCGACGGCGGTCAGGCGCTGATGCCAGAAATGCTTGGTGCCGGAGTGTGCCGAGCCGAGGCCACGGACGCGGCCCATCGGGGTGCGGATGCTTTGTCCCTTGTCAGCCATCAGAGCCCCACCACCAGAAAACCAATGACCCAGACGAGGATCGTGAGCGCGATGCCGCCGATCAGCGTCGCCCAAGTGAGCATCTCGCGCTCGTTCGGCTCGAAGCCGTAGCCGATGTCCCACACCAGATGGCGGATGCCGCCGAGCAGGTGGTGCATCAGCGCCCAGGTGAAGCCGAACAGGATCAGTTTGCCGAAGACGTTGTTGGCGAAAGCCTGAACGTTCGAATAGGGGTTCGGGCCGATAGCGGCCGACATCAGCCACCAAGCAAGGATGATCATGCCGTAATACAAGCCGACGCCCGTAATGCGATGCACGATCGACATCATCATCGAGAGCATGGGTTTGTAGATGGAAAGGTGCGGTGATAGGGGCCGCGCCTTGGCGGGGGATGGTGCCTCGGCCATCAAGTCTCTCCGATATGCCGCCTAAAATTGCCGCCGGCGACGAGATGCCGCGCATTCGCGGAAAACTCAAACCAGAACAATCCTAAACTTCGTCTATCGCGAACAGATAACCGACTTTCTGTAGCGCTCAATCCCTTATTTTTGTATTCTTCCTTCGCGTAACGCGAAGGATTGGCATGCCAGCCCGGTTTGACATCCCGGATCTCAGCTTGTTTCGCCACGTGGTTGAAGCGGGCAGCATCACACATGGAGCGGAGCGTGCAAATCTCGCGCTAGCTGCAGCTTCCACGCGAGTCCGCAACATGGAGGAAGCCCTCGGCGCCCCGCTGCTGGTGCGCAGCCGCCAGGGCGTGACGCCGACCCCGGCGGGCAGGACGCTGCTGCAGCATGCCCGCATTATTTTGGCCCAGTCGGAGCGGTTGCGGGAAGAACTCGGCGCCTATGCGGGCGGCCAGAGCGGCCAAGTGCGGGTGCTGTCGAACACCAACGCACTGACGGAGTTTCTGCCGGAGACGCTCGGCACGTTCCTCACCAAGCACCCGCATGTCAGCGTCGACCTCGAGGAGCGCCTGTCCGATGAAATCGTTGGGCTGATCGCCGAAGGCGTCGGCGATATCGGTATCGTGGCCGGGACCGTGGATAAGGGTAGTCTCGTCACCTTCCCGTTCCGCAGCGACCGGTTCGTGCTGGTGGTCGCCGATCATCACCCGCTGGCGAAACGCTCGCATTTGAGCTTCGAGGAAGTGCTCGACCACGATTTCGTCGGGCTTGATCGATCGAGCGCGATCCAGCGCTTTCTCTCCGACAAAGCTGCCCGGGCGGGGCGATCGTTGCGCCTGCGCGTGCAGCTGCGTTCGTTCGACGCCGTCTGCCGCATGGCGGAGCGCGAGGTCGGCATCGGCGTCGTGCCGGATACGACGGCGCGCTGGGCCGTGAAAAGCATGGCGATCCGCGTTGTCGATCTTACGGACGCTTGGGCGCGGCGCGAATTGACGATCTGCGTGCGCAGCATGGAAACGCTCGCGCCTTACGCACGTCAGCTCGTCGAACATATGCGGGCGGAGGTTTAGTTTTCGGCCGGGAGCTTCGCGACGATGCTGCGCATTTCGGCGAGCCAACCGCGTCGGGCCGCATCGAGCTTTCCGGCTTTCTCCAGCGCTTCGAGAATCGCGAGCCCTTCGCGGTAAGCAGCGGCGGAGCGCTTCGGCTCGGCGAGCTGGCCGACGCGATACAGCACGAAGACGATATCGCCCTGCCACATCGCGTTGTCGGGATCGCTGGCGGCCAGCCGTCGGATCACGGTCAGCGCTTCCTCGTACAGCGCTAACGCGGCGGGCCGATCGCCGCCGTCGCGCTGCACGTCGCCGAAATTGGTGAGGTGGACGAACAAGTCGCGCTGCAGGTCGACATCCTGCGGAGATGCCGCGACCAGCCGCCGTGTGATTGTGAGACCTTCCTCATAGGCCGCGAGCGCGCCCGCACGATCGTTCTTGTCGGCCTGCAGCAGAAGACCAAGCCGATTGAGGCAACCGGCAACGAGCCGCAACAATCGCGTGTTGTTGGAATCGCGCAATACGAGGATGCGCGCGCCCGCGAGCGCCTCGTCATAAGCCGCCCGCGCGCCCGCGACGTCGTTTAGCTGGCCGCGTGCGTCGCCAAGTTTGATAAGGAGCGCCGAGAGATCGTGGCCGCGCTCGGTATCGTTCGGCTCGGCGGCGGCGGTCCGGCGCACCAGCGTGACGCCCTCGTCGTAAGCGGCGCGCGCGCCTTCATGGTTGCCCGCTGCGCTGCGCACATCGCCGAGCTTTTCGAGACCGACCGCGAGATTGCCGAGTGCGAGCGTCTCGGCCGGCCGCGCCGCAACGATCCGGCGCAGGAGCGCGACGCCCTCTTCGGCCGACTTCTGCGCCTGCTGCACATCGCCGAGCGCAAGATAGGTCGTAACGAACTCGGTCAGCATCGCGGCGCGGTTTTTCAGCACTTCGAGATCGTTCGGCGCACCGCGCGCGAGATCGTCCATGACCGACTGCGCGACTTCAAGCACGCGGCGCAGCACGTCGGCGCGGATGCCTTCGACGCTGCGCACTTTCTGCACCAGATTGAAAACGAGATCGTCGGCGGCTTTGCGTGCAAGTGCCAGATTGCGCTCGGCGTGATCGCGCTGCATCTGCGCTTCGGCGCGCTGGCGCGATGCCTCATACCATTGCCAGCCTGCGCCGGCGGCAAGCAAGGCCACCACGACAGCCGCGGAGGATGCAAGCCGCAGCGCGCGCTTCTGCGCCTGCACCTCCTGGCCGAGCAGATCATCCTTCGGCAAGTCGTGTACGGCGGACGCGAGATTTGCCGCCGCATCGACGAACCGCGGATCGGATGCGACCGGCATGTCACGCCAGGCTCGAAAATCGATCCACTTCGGTTCGTTCTTGAAGCGGCCTTTGAGTATCTCCGGTAGCGGCGCGCGTTCGTCGAAGACGAAATCGTCGCCTTCCCATGCGAGCTCGCCGTCCGTCACCGCGATCAGAACGGAGTCGAGGCTCTTGCGCTCGAGCCAGTGCGCGACTTCCATGCCGCACCACTTCGAGCGCGCGAATTCTGGCGATGCGAGAATGATGAGGTAACGCGAACGGTCGAGCGTCTTTTCCAGCGTCGGCCACAGCTCCGGGGTTGCGGCGAGCGAGGTGTCGTCACGAAAGACGCGCAACGCACGGCGCCGGTACCACGGCTTGCCGAGCTTCTGCATCACCGACTGGATTGCCGCCGCGAGCGGTTTATCCTTAGCGTGGCTGTAGGAAATGAACGCGTCGTAGAGCGCATCCGGACGGCTATGCGGCATTCCCGCGTCCGTCACGGCGAGACCGTGTTCTCGGCGAGCCAACGATCGAGATAGCTGCGGAAAAGATCGGGCCAGCGCTCCTGCGCTAACGGCAGCCGGCCCGCAGCCTGCAACGCCTCCATGATGGCGAGGCCTTCGCGCAACGCCGCGATTGCGCGCGGCCGTTCGGCCACTTCGCTCAGCTTCGCAAGTATGATGACGAGCCGCACGCGCCACAGCCGCTCATCGGGATCGCCGTCGGCGAGCTTACGGAAATGCACGGCGGATTCCTCGAACGCCGCAAGCGCATCGCTCTTGCCGCCGGCCAGCGCCTGCTGATCGCCAAGTTTTTCTGCCGTCAGCGCGATATCGCGAATGAAGATCGTACCGCTTGCATCGAGCTTCGAAAGTTGCTGAAAGCCCGCAAGGCTCTCCGCATAACGCTTGATCGCCTCGCCGAGGTCTTTGCGCGCGACCAGCGCATCGCCGGTGCGCGACATCGCGAGCGCGGCGGCATAGCGCCAGCGCACGTTGCGCCCTTCGGTCGCGACGAGGCGGCGGAAGATCGCAAGGCTCTCTTCGTAGGCCGCGAGCGCGCCGCTCACATCCTCGCGCGTCATCCGCACATTGCCGATGTAGTCGAGGCTGGCGCCGAGGCTGTATTGCCAATCGACATTGCTGCTGTCGAACGCAACCAGACGGCGGCGAATCGCGAGACTGTCTTCGAGCATTGCGAGGCCGACGTCGACGTCGCCGGCCGCTATGCGCATATTGCCGATCTTGTTCAGATTGACGCTGACGTCGGTGAGCAGATCGTGGTTGTCGGGATCGCGCGCCGACAATGCGCGCATGATCGCAAGCGATTCCTCATACGCGGCGAGTGCCGCGTCGGTGTCGCCCGCGTCCTTCGTGTAGTCGCCGCGCCGCTGCAAGGTCAGCGCTAGCGCTTGTTGCCAGCCCGCATTGCCGGGATCGCGCGCCACCAGCTTGCGGCGAATGTCGAGCGCGGCGCGATGCGCTTCGAGCCCGCCTGCCTTTTCGCCCGCCTCCATCCTGGCATCGCTGAGCTTGCCGTATGCGACAGCGAGTTCGGACTGCCAGCCGGCATTCTCCGGATCGAGCGCGACCATCTCGCGGCGTATCTGCAGACATTCGGCATAAGCCGCGAGTGCACCCGCGCGATCGCCCGAACGCGAACGCAGATCGGCGATCTTCTCCATCGAGATCCCGAGATAGCGCTGATCCTGCATGTTGGTGCGATCGCGTTCAGCAAGTTTGCGGCCGATCACCAACGCTTCTTCGTAAAGCTCCAGCGCAGCCGCGATCTCGCCGACGCGCGCCTGAAGATCGCCGATCTTTTCGATCGCGACACTGAGATCGCGCTGCGCTTCCGTATCGTCCGGTCTCTTCGCCGCGATCTCGCGCGTGATGCCGAGCGCCTCTTCGTAATAAGGCAAAGCGCCCTTGCGATCGCCGATGCGCATCAGCGTGTCGCCGACATGGCTGAGGCCGACGCTGACTTGTCGCCGGCGGTCGATATCGTTAGGCGCAGCGTTCGCGAGCTTCTTCGCAAGGTCGAGGCTTTCGCGATAAGCCGCGAGCGCGCCCGTGATGTCGCCCGCGCGGAATTTTACATGCGCGAGGCGAGTCAGGCCGAAGCGCAACGCATCCTCGGCGCCCTCCTCGTTCGGTGCCTTGGTGAGAACGCCGCGGCTGATCGCAACGCTCTGCTCGGCGGCCTCGCGCGCGCGCGGCAGATCGCCGGTCGCCATATAAGTGACGGCGAACTCACTGAACATCGCGGCGCGGCTGCGCAGCAAACGCGGATCGTCCGGTGCGGAGCGGACAAGTTCGTCCATCACGCTCTGCGCGGTCTCGAGAATTTTGCGCACGGACTCGACGCGCATGCCCTGCACTTCGCGCAAGCCCTGCGCTATCTTGAAGACGAGATCGTCCGCCGCGCCGCGCGCGAGTGCGAGATTCTTTTCGGCGCGATCTCGCTCGGCGACCGCGACTTTTTCCGACGCGATGGCGGCGCGTTTGGCCGCTTCAGCTTCGTACCACTGCCATCCGGCGCCGGCCGCCAATATCGTCAGCGAAGCCGCCGCACTCCAGGCGAGGCGCAGCGCGCGCTTCTGCTGACGTACTTCTTGGCTGAGCAAATCCTCTTTCGGCAACCCATGCACCGCGGCGGCAAGATCGGCCGCCGCGTCGACGAATTTCGGATCGGACGCGTTCGGCGCCTCGCGCCACGATCGAAAGTCGATCCATTTCGGTTCGTTCTTCCAGTGTCCCCTAAAGACCGCCGGCAGCGGCGTCTTTTCGTCCCAGACGAAATCACCCGCCGCCTCATCCCATTTGAGTTCGCCGTCCGTTACTGCGATCAAAAATGTGTCGAGACTCTTGTGCTTGAGCCAATGCGCGACCTCCATGCCGCACCACTTTGAGCGTGCGAATTCGGGCGAGGCGAGTACCAAGATGAAGCGCGATTGGTCGAGCACTTTCTCCAGCGTCGGCCAGAGTTCCGGCGTTGCGGCAAGCGAAGTGTCGTCGCGGAAGATGCGCAGCATGCGCCGCCGGTACCACGGCTTGCCGAGCTTCTGGATCACCGACTGGATCGCGGAAGCGACCGGCTTATCCTTCGCGTGACTGTAGGAGATGAAGGCGTCGTAAAGCAGAGGCTGCGGCGGGCGCACATCGGAAGTCATTTCGCGGGAACCCGTCGGGCTTTCTTGACGCTGTGGCTATTGATGCGGAATAGATCGGGCGAACGTTACGTTTGCAATAGCAATAACATGGAGGCCCGCTTGACCCGACACCTGATCTCGACCGGCTCACCGTTCGAAAAAGTCGCGGGCTATAGCCGCGCCGTCATCGTCGGCGACATGTGCTTCGTGGCGGGAACTACCGGCTACGATTATACGACAATGGTGCTGCCGGAGAGCGTCGAAGATCAGACGCACAATTGCTTCAAGACCATCACGGAGACGTTGGAGAAAGCCGGCTTCTCGATCAACGAAGTCGTCCGCGCGGTCTACTATGTCACCGAAATCGCTTATGCGGACCGCGTGTTTCCGATCTTCGGAACTTATTTTGCGCATGCGCGCCCGGCCGCGACGATCGTCGGCGTCACCGGGCTCTATAAGCCCGAAATGAAGATCGAGATCGAGGTCACGGCGAAGAAAGCCTAGCGAGCTTGCCAAGCGGGGCGGGTCGCACTAGCAATCCGCCCGACTTGATCCACCCACCCGAAGGCTTTTCATCATGGCAACGCACAACCTCCTCCTCGTCCCCGGCGACGGCATCGGCCCCGAAGTCATGGGCGAGGTGAAGAAGCTTATTGCCTACATGAATGCTAACGGCATGGGTCGCTTCGAAACCGAAGAGGCGATGTGCGGTGGCTGCGCGATCGATGCGCACGGCGTGCCGATCACCGACGCCGATATGGAGCGCGCGAAAGCGACGGACGCCATTCTGTTCGGCGCCGCCGGCGGCCCGAAGTGGGACAAGGTCGCGTATGAAATCCGCCCCGAAGCCGGCATCCTGCGGCTGCGCAAGGATCTGCAGCTTTACGCGAATCTGCGGCCGGCGGTCTGCTTTCCGGCGCTCGCGGCATCGTCATCGCTGAAGCCAGAGGTCGTCGAAGGCCTCGACATCATGATCCTCCGCGAGCTCACGGGCGGCGTCTACTTCGGAGAGCCGAAGACGATCACGGATCTCGGTAACGGCCAGAAGCGCGCGATCGACACGCAGATCTACGACACCTACGAAATCGAGCGCATCGGCCGCGTAGCCTTCGAGCTGGCGCGCAAGCGTCGCAACAAGGTCACGTCGATGGAAAAGCGCAATGTCATGAAGACGGGCGTACTCTGGAACGAAGTGATGACCGCGTTGCATAAGCGCGAATATTCGGACGTCGAGTTCGAGCATCAACTCGCCGACTCGGGCGGCATGCAGCTCGTGCGCTGGCCGAAGCAGTTCGACGTCATCGTATGCGACAATTTGTTCGGCGACATGCTCTCCGACATCGCCGCGATGCTGACCGGCTCACTCGGCATGCTGCCGTCGGCTTCGCTCGGCGAGATCAATCCGAAGACGAAGAAGCGCCATGCGATGTATGAGCCCGTGCACGGCTCCGCGCCGGATATCGCCGGCAAGGGCCTCGCCAACCCGATCGCAATGATCGCGTCGTTCGGCATGGCGCTGCGCTATTCGTTCGATGCGCTGAAGGAAGCCGACCTGATCGATGCGGCGATCGCCAACGTTCTCGCGTCCGGCCTGCGCACCGCGGATATCAAGGGCGACGGCAAAGCAGCGTCGACGAGCGAGATGGGCGACGCGATCATCGCGGAATTCGGCAAGCTCGCGAAGGCGGCTTAATCCCAAACTCGGAGTCATGGCCTGCTCCGGCCATGACGCCGGTTGATGTCTACTTTCCGGTCATCTTCTTGAGTGCGCCGAGCGCGCGCTCGCGCGCTTCCTTGTGATCGACGATCGGCTCCGGATAAGTCTTCCCGAGCCGAACGCCGGCTTCCTCAAGCTCCATCGGCGAGGCCTCCCACGGCGCTGTGAGAAACTGTGCCGGCAGCTTCGCGATCTCGGGCACCCATTTGCGCACGTAGTCGCCGTCAGGGTCGGCCTTCTCGCTCTGCGTCACCGGATTGAAGATGCGGAAATACGGCGCGGAATCGATGCCGCTGCCGGCGACCCACTGCCAGTTGGTCGGGTTGTTCGCCGGGTCCGCATCGACGAGCGTGTCCCAGAACCACTTCTCGCCGCGCCGCCAGTCGCTAAGGAGATGCTTGATGAGGAACGACGCGGTCAGCATGCGCAGGCGGTTCGGCATCCAGCCCTCGGCCCAAAGGTGGCGCATCGCGGCATCGACCAGCGGATAGCCGGTCTGCCCGCGCGTCCACGCCGTGAAACCCTTGCGCTCCTCCGACCACGGAAAGCGATCGAACTGATCGCGCATGTTCTCGTCCGCGATCTTCGGATATGCGCGCAGCTGGTGATGCGCGAAATCGCGCCACGCGAGTTCGGCGAGGAATTTGTCAACCGACGCGGGCGACGGCCGCTCCTTCGCGGGCGCATCGAGCGCGTGCTTAGCGGCGTGCCAAACTTGCGTAGGAGAGACTTCACCGAAACGCAGATGCGGCGACAGACGCGACGAGCCATCGCGGTCAGCGCGTTCGCGGCTGTCCGCATAGGTCGATAGCGCGCCGTCGACGAAAGCGTGCAGGCGCTTGCGCGCACCGTCTTCGCCCGGTGCCCACGCGTCGCGCATGTCGCCGGCCCAGTCCGGCTTCGTCGGCTCGAGCGACCAATCGGCGAGATCGTCGCTGGCGACGCGCTTCGTCGACGGCCATTTCGATGGCGCCCGTATCGGCGCCGGCGGATCGCCTGCCGCGCGCAGGCGCTTCCAGAACGGCGCGAAGATCTTTGGCGCAGCGCCAGTAGAGCCTTTGATCGCGTCCGGCTCGTGCAACAAAGCGCCCGCGAAAGTCTTCGCCTCGATGCCGCGCTGCTTCAGCGCGCGCGTCACTTGTCCGTCGATCTTCTCGGCCGGTCCGTAACGGCGATTCCAGAACACTTCGCTCGCGCCGATCTCATCCGCGAGCGCCGGCACGATCTCGGCCGCATTGCCGCTGCGCAGGATCAGCTTCTGGCCCTTCTCGCGCAGCGCCGCGTCGAGCGCGCGCAGCGAATTTGCCAGCCACCATTGCGACGCACCGCCGAGCGGGCGCACGCCCTCTTCCTCCAGAACGTAGAGGCAGACGAGCGCGTCGGCGCCTGCTGCGGCGCGGAGCGCGGCGTTGTCGCCGAGACGAAGATCGTCGCGAAACCAGAGGAGAGCGGTCGAAGCCATTGGCTATCAATTCTTCTTGTGAAGGTTGTGTTCCCAGGTTGACCGTTCTCTTCCAGCCGCTAGTTTGAGAACAGATTTCTCCAGATGTGGAGAAACGACCGGGAGAGAAACGTGCAGGATCCGATGGGAACCGGCGCCACGCCGACGACTTATGCTTTGGGTTTGAGCCGCCGCCAATTGTTGGCGACTGGCTCCGTTGCCGCCGTCGGCGCGGGGCTTGGAAGTGGAGGAAGCGTTCGCGAAGCCAACGCGCAACAGGCCGCACCAAGTGGTGGCGCGCCGGCCGCGCAGCAACAGAAGGGGCCTCAGCATTTGAAGTTCCCGGGTAAGGACGAAGGGCTCGTCGTTCTCGGCGATCGCCCGCTGGTAGCGGAGACGCCCGAAAGCCTCCTCGACGACGATACGACACCGACGGCGAAGTTTTTCATCCGCAATAACGGCATTCCGCCCGAGACGGTCGACGTCGACAAGTGGGAATTCGTTATCGACGGCGAAGTCGACAAGCCCGTGAAGTTCACCATCACGGAACTCAAGTCGAAATTCCCCAACGTGACGCGACGCCTGGTGCTCGAATGCGGCGGCAACGGACGCTCGTTCTATTCGCCGCCGGCGCGCGGCAATCAGTGGACCAACGGCGGCGTCGGCTGCGCGGAATGGACCGGCGTGCGACTCTCAGACGTGCTCAAAGCCGCGGGCGTCAAGAAGTCAGCGAAGTTCACCGGACACTATGGCGCCGACGGACATTTGTCGGGCGAAGCCGGAAAAGTTTCACTGTCGCGCGGCGTGCCGATCAAGAAGGCGATGGACGAGAACAACCTTCTCGTCTGGGCGATGAATGGTCAGCCGTTGCCGATCATTCACGGCGGACCGTTGCGTCTGATCGTGCCGGGCTGGCCGGCATCCGTCTCGGCGAAGTGGGTGACGCGCGTCTGGGTGCGCGAGAAGGAACACGATGGGCCCGGCATGGGCGGCACGTCATATCGCGTGACGATCAACCCGATGGTTCCGGGAGGCAAGACCGACGAGAAAAACTTCCGCGATCTCGAATCGATGCCGGTGCGGTCGATCGTGACGTCACCGGCGAACGGCACCAAGCTCGCGGCTGGCACGCGTGAACTCAAACTCCGCGGTGCGTCATGGGCCGGCGATCGCGCCGTCAAGTTCGTCGACGTCTCGACCGACTACGGCGCAACCTGGGTGCGCGCGAAGCTGTCGCCGCCGAAGAACAAGTACGATTGGCAGCGCTGGACCGCGTCCGTCAAAGTGCCGAGCGACGGCTACTACGAGATCTGGTCGCGCGCGACCGATACGGCGAATGTCGCGCAGCCGCACGTTGCGGCGAATTGGAATCCGCAGGGCTACGGCGCCAACCCGATGCACCGGATCGCCGTGTTGATTGGATGATGATGTTGCGTCAATCGAAACTCTTGGCCGCGAGCGCGTTGCTCGCGGCTTTCGCTTTCGCTGCTCCTCTTGCGGCGCAAACCACCGTGCCGGGTTACACGCCGGGTGAAGAAAGGCCGGAGGATTTTCCGGAAGGGCAAGGGCGCGACGAGACGTTCTACGCCTGCATCGCGTGCCACAACTTCAAACTCATCGCGGCGCAGGGCCTCACCCGCAATGCTTGGGACGATACGGTCACGCTGATGACGCAGCGGCACAACATGCCGGCGATCGAAGGCGCAGAGCGCGAGGTGATCCTCACTTATCTGTCGACGGCGTTCCCGCCGAAGCAGCAACGTGGCTGGAAGAACCCGTTTAATTAAGTTGCAGTTAGCCCCGTCGTCATGGCCCGGACAAGCCGGGCCATGACGGAGCGTGCGTGCAGGGGAGCGACAACAAAAAAGCGCGCCGTCGGGCGCGCTTTTCGTTGCAAGCCGCAGTCGCGCGATCAGTAGCGCGTGTAGTACGGCAGATCGAAATTGTTCGGCAGCGGGGAGCGGCGCGAGCCGCTCGGGTCATACGCGCTATCCGGACCGCTGTTGATCGGCAGCGCGTAGTCCGTATAGCCGTAGCTGCGCGGCTGCACCGTGGTGCCCGGATCCAGGAACGAGCGCTCGCGTCGCACCGTGACGCGGGTACGGGAGCGAACAACGCGCGGACGGGCGCCCGGATAGTCCTCAACAACGCGGGTGGCGCCACGGCGGCGGGTCTGCGCGTCGGCATCGGTTGGCCAGGCGGCCCAGACGACACCGGCTGCCGTCAGCAACGCGAACAGGACTTTCAAACGCATGGCAACCCTCGATGATCACATTCTGCCACACCTTACCGGGCGGCCGGCGCTCCCACAACGACTGCGGCGAGCGGCACGACAATGTTTCGGAGACTGTGCCGGTTCCGGCACAGTGGCGAGACCATGGCGATTAACCGGTTTAGTGCCTAAGGCTTGATCATGCTTCAATATCGTGCCGCAATCGATTGTTAAGCATCTGGCGAGGCCTGGCGCGCTATAAGGGCGCCGCCTCTTCGTCGGCCCGTCCGGGAGAATCTGTTGGCGTCGCGTTCGTTCAAAGACTTGATGTGGCTCATCGGAGCCGTTTCGGTCTGTCTCGTTGCCTTTATGGCGCCGGTCTATGTGATCCTCTTCGTGCTCCCTTCAGCCGACGAGGTGCGCAAGCCTGTCGCGGCGACCGATCCGGAGACGACCGGCGCGCTGAACCTGCTCGAGCCGCCCTCGAAGAAATCCGACAAGCTCGCAACCGTCGCGCCGCTGCCCGCTCCGAAACCTTCGCCGCTGATGGCGGTGAACCCGTCCGCGATCGTGCCGAACGCGACCCTACCCAGCACCTTCCCGCCGATCGTCGCCGCGACGCCGCAGCCGCATCGCGTCGCTGCCGCTCCGGCAACACTGCCGGCACCGCAGCCGATGATCCATGCGGACCTGCCTGGGCTCACGCCGCAGCCGCATAGCAAACTTCCGGCAAGCCAGCTGATGGCGCAGAAGGGCCTCGAGAAGAAGGCTCCGATCATGCTGCGCATCTTCAAGCAGGAAGCAGAGCTTGAAGTCTGGAAGCGTGAGAAAAGCGGCTCCTACGTGCACTTAAAGACGTATCCGATCTGCCGCTGGTCGGGCCTGCTCGGCCCGAAAGTGAAGACCGGCGATCTGCAATCGCCCGAGGGTTTCTACGCGGTGACGCCGGGCGCGATGAACCCCAACTCGGCCTATCACCTGTCATTCAATGTCGGTTTCCCGAACGCATATGACCGCGCACACGGACGCACCGGCTCGTTCCTGATGGTGCATGGCGACTGCAAATCGGTCGGCTGCTACGCGATGACCAACGCGCAGATCGAAGAGATCTTCCAACTCGCCAACGATGCGTTCGACGGCGGCCAGGCCGCGTTCCAAATCCAGGCCTATCCGTTCCGCATGACCCCGGCCAATTTCGCCAAGCACCGCAACTCGCCGCATATCGACTTCTGGGAAAACCTGAAGGAAGGCCACGACCTGTTCGAGATGACGCGGCAGCCACCGCAAATTCAGGTCTGCAACGGCCGTTACGGCTTCGGCCAAAGCTGCGGCGCCGACCGCATAGCGTCGAGTCTGATCTCGCGTCTTGCCGCCAAGAAGCAGGCGGACGCTGCTCAAGTCGCGGCGCTGTCGAAGAAGACGCAGGCTGCCCCGCTGGCGCCGACGATGGCGACCCGCCTCGACGGCGGCACGCATCCGAGCTTCCTTGGAATGTTCGCTCAGCGGTAATTGGATCATCCCAGTTGTTGTTTTGTAAAGGGTGCCTGGGCGTGATTTCGCTTTTCGGGCGCTTTTTGCTATGGTTCAGCCATCGATTTGGGTGGTTAGCGGGGCGTTAACCATTCCGACCCACGTCACAGCAATCGTGGCCCGCGCGTCTTCATTTTGGCGGGTTCTTAACCGTACTGGTCAGATGCTAATAAGCGTCATCTGGAGAGTATTGCGTTGATGAGCTTTGGTTACGTTCGCGCCCGCGTCGGGTTGCTCCCGGCGGCTGCCGCGCTTGCATGCGCGTTGGCGCTATCGGCTTGCCAAGTCGACGGCCCTTACTCGGCAAAACATCTCAAACCGCTGCCTGCCGAAACTGTCGCGCTGATCGAGCGCAAGCAGATGACGAAGGGCAGCCCGGTTCTCGTCCGGGTCTTCAAGGAAGAAGCCGAGATGGAAATTTGGAAGCAGGATGCTTCCGGCCAATTCGCGCTGCTGAAGACTTATCCGATTTGCCGCTGGTCCGGTCAGCTCGGCCCGAAGATCAAGGAAGGCGATCGGCAAGCGCCGGAAGGCTTCTACACGATCTCGCCGACGATGATGAACCCGAATTCCAGCTTCTATCTGTCGTTCAACCTCGGTTATCCGAACGCGTTCGATCGTGCGCATGGCCGCACCGGCGCGCATCTGATGGTGCACGGCGATTGCTCGTCGTCCGGTTGCTACTCGATGACGGACGAACAGATCGCCGAGATCTTCGCGCTCGGCCGCGAAGCATTCTTCGCGGGGCAACGCGGCTTCCAGGTGCAGGCATTTCCGTTCCGGATGACGGCGCTGAACATGGCGAAGCATCGCAACTCGCCGCATCTCGCCTTCTGGAAAAACCTGAAAGAAGGCTACGACCACTTCGAAGTCACGCGTCAGCAGCCGAAGGTCGATGTCTGCGAGAAGAAATATGTGTTCAACGGCAGCGAGTCGCCGAACGGCGCGCCGCTCGAATACAAGGCTTTGGAGAAATGCCCGGCTTATCGCGTGCCGGAAGCCATCATGAGCGAAGTGTCAGCCAAGGCGCGGCGCGACGATCAAGCCTTCCAGGACTTCGTGAAGAAGAACACGCCGACGATCGCGCTGCATCGCGGTCGCGACGGCGGCATGCATCCGGCGTTCGAGAAAATCTACACGTCGCGCGAAGTGCGCGACGAACGCGGCCGCCTCAGTGTTCAGGTCGAAAAGCGTCCGCTCGCGGGCCCGCTCGACTATCGCGAGTCGACGCCCGAGCAGGTCGCGCTTGCGTCGGCTCCGGAAGCCACGATGCAAGCCGAGCCGGTGCAGAGCGTCGAAACGACGAGCGCTGGCACGGCATCGGGTGTTCCCTTCCCGCGTCCCGCGCCGAAGAGCGCCGGCCGCTCGCAGACCGCGCAAGCCGCACCGGCAACCTCGGTCCGCACCAGTACGGTCCGCTCGGCCGTGCCGGTCTCCGCACCGCCGACCGCATATGCTCAACCGGCCCCGCAGAGCGAGGGCACCACCGGTTTCGTCTCGAACCTCATCACCAATAGCCGCGAGTCGGTCGGCAAATGGTTTGGTGGCGCTGCCCCGGCGGCCCCTGCTCCGCAGCAGGCCCAGCGCCCCGCTCCCACCCGCACGGGTTCGACACAACCGCGCCGCGAGGAGCGTGCAGTTGCTAAAAAGCCTGAGCCGGCCAAGAAGCCCGACGCGAAGCCGCAAGAGGTTGCCAAGAAGCCCGAGCCCAAGAAGGCGGACGCCAAGCCGCAGCAGCGGACCGCCGCCGCGGGCGATCAGCCGCAAGCCCCGACCCTTTCGGGCGCAACCCCGGTGGTCCCGGCCGGCAGCTTCGAGAGCCGCTTCGGCGCCGCCGGCGCTCGCTGACGCTCCCGCGCCGCAATTAATTTCTGTGCGTCGCCGCACCGCCACGGCGGCGCCGCTTCTCGTCGTCACATCTCTCCGCTAAAGCGTTAGCCGCCATTTTCAACGGACCCTGCCGGTCCGCACGGCAGCATGGGAGAGCTTATGTCTGGACATGGACATCACGGCCCGGGACACGGTCACGACGACCACGGGCCGATCGAAGGGCGCAACAAGACGATCGCGCTGCTGATCGCGGTGATCGCGCTGTTCCTCGCTTTCGCGGAGACGCTCGGCAAGAGCGCGCAGACCGAAGCGCTGAGCCTGAATATCGAGGCGTCCAACCTCTGGAACTTCTTCCAGGCTAAGACGATCCGCATCACGACGCTGGCGACCGAAGCGGAAGCGCTCGCGCTCGAATCCGCGACCACCGCGGATCCGGCCAAGAAGGCCGCCTACGACGCGCAGATCAAGAAGTGGCGCGACACCGCGGCCCGCTATCAGGACGAAGCCGATCCGCCAGAAGGCCGCAAGCAACTGATGGCGCGCGCCAAGGTGGCCGAAGAGAAGCGCGACAAGTTCTTCGCGAAGTATCACCACTTCGAGGTTTCGTCCGCCGCGTTCCAGATCGGCATCGTGCTCGCGTCATCGACGGTGATCACGGGCATGATCGCGCTGACCTACATCGCGGCCGGTCTCGGAATCCTGGGGATCTTCTTCATGGGCATCGGGCTGTTCGCCCCCCACGCGATCCATTTGTTCTGACCAGAAACGTCATGGCCCGCTTCATGCGGGCCATTCACGTCTTGCTTTCTGTGTCGTTGAAGGAAGTCGTGGAAGGTCCGGACAAGCCGGGCCATGACGACCAACGCCCTACTTCTTCTCCAGCAGCAACTGGCCCTGCTTCTCGATCATGCCCTTGGCGGTCTCCGCCATTGCGGCGAGGAAGAACGGCAGATCGACCGCAATCCGGACACTCTGTTCCGCGACGTCGATCTCGCCCGGCACGGACTGCCCCATGGCGCCGGCCTTGAACACCATCGTATCGCCGGTCCAGGTCTGATCGGTCAGTGTGAGCCCGGCAAAGCCGCCCTGCGCCTTTTCGAGCCCGGCCTTGATCCGGCGCGCCGCCTCGTCCTTACCGAGGCTGTGCGGAATGGAAACTTCGACTTTGGCCATAAACTTCCCCTCTGCCGCCACGATGTAGGCACAGTCAGGCACAACATAAAGATCAACAGCGAGCGTATTCATACGATTTAGCTGAACCTTAAACTTGTGCGCGCACACTAATGGTCAGAGGACGCATTAGGCGCCAACGGAGAATAAGAAAGTTATGTTTGACTCTGCGTATCTGCGACAACAGGCCGAACGTTGCGAGCGTCTCGCGCGCGAATGCGCCGTCGAGGACATCGCCAAGGAACTTAAGCGTATGGCCTCGCGCTATACGGCTCAGGCCGACTCGGCCCGCTCGATCGAGCTAACCGCCCGCGCGGCTTAAGACGGCTCGGGCCGCCTCCGGGGCGGCCTTTAGCTTCCGGATTGGGATTTTGGGCGCCTAAAGGGCGTCTCCACAGGCCGCCGCATGGCGGCCTTTTGCGTTTTTGCCCTCTACGCCTCGCCTCATCACGCCGTCATGGCCCGCTTCACGCGGGCCATCCACGTCTGGGCTGAGACTGCGAGGAAGTAAAACGTGGATGGCCCGGACAAGCCGGGCCATGACGCTCTTGGGGTTGGCAGCCCGGGTTAGACGCTGCGTGGGGCGGCCGGCGCGGTCGTCTGCATCCGCTTACGGATGCGCATGAGGCGGCGGAGGAACCGGCCGCGGCGCTCGCCGCGCATTAGCCAGAACAACTTGCGTGCACGGCGGCGGATCGGGTCGAAGGTCTCATGAGCGAATGCCTTCAACCGCGCCTTGATCGGGTCGACGTTGCGGTGGGCCCAAGCCAAGCCAGCCAGCACTTTCTCGTAGGCCCAGGCGAACCAGGCCATCTGCAGCAGTTTCGGCTTCGTCACCTCGAAGATAAAGGCGGTGACGCCCATGCTGACCACCTTGGCAAGGCCGAGCACCGCCATCGCGCCGAGCCAAGACCCCTTGGCCAACATCCAGAGCCCGAGCAGCTTGATCGGAAACAACAAAACGGCCGGGATGATGAAGACGAACAGCGTTACCCACGGCGGCAGCTTTTCGATCCAGCCGGCGACTTTCGCGCGAACGGCCGGGAGCGACACGAGATTGACGATCCAGGCGACGATCGGCTGCAGATGGCTCCAAAGCCAAGCTTCCGCGAGGAAGATGACGGCGAGGACGATCCAGAGCGGCTTTAACAGGCGGCGCATGGCTATCTTTCGTGACAGCGAACTATGACACATTTGTCGCTGGTTCGGCGGTCAACGTTCAGCCGCCGGTTGCCGCAAATGGCGATCAATCCGGGCAACGCCATGGCAGGCCGCCAGCGGCAGGTTGCCGCAGGACTATAGTCTTTTAGCGAAACGTTAACCAAACCGGCGCGATCCTGGACGGCAGTCAGACGCTCGAGGACCCCGCATGAGTCTCACGTTTGCTTGCCCGCGTACCGGCGCCCTCGTGCGTTCCGGCATCCGCACCGACCGCCAGACTTTCGCGCGCACGCGCAACATCCGCCTTTACGTCCGCTGCGAATGCTGCGGCGACGAGCATCTCTACTGCATCAAGGACGGCAAGCTGGAAGACGCGGCTTAGGCTTACGCAACTTTCTGCGATTCTAGCGACGGCGCCGCGACAGGCGACGGCAGAATCGTAACCGTGGGCTCAATCGGCGGATCCTCGACGGCCGAGCCGAGGCGATACGAACGCCAGCCGAGCAGCACCACCGACATACGCGCTGCGAAGACGCTGACCATCGTCACGAGGATTGCGGCGGTCACCATCCAATCCGCATGCTCGTAGCGGCTGGCGAACAGCAGCATGCCGAACAGCGCGAGACTGCCGACCACCGCGATCTCTTCGTATGGTTCACCGAGGAATGTGCGCGGCTCGCGCCCCGTCACGATGTCGCGCAGCATGCCGCCGCCGGCGCAACTCAGCGCGGCGCAGAACGGCGCCCAATACCAAGGCAGTCCCGCGATGATCGCGACTTTGGTGCCGAGCACCGTGAAAGTTGCAACGCCGACCGCGTCGAACGTTTCGCGCCACACCGCGAAACGTCGTGAATCGAGTGCTGCGTCGGACAGCGAGCGCGTGATCGCCGTGCCGAAGACGACGACCATCACGATGAGCGTGATGTAGATCGGATCCTTGAACATGAAGAGCGGCAGACGATCGCCGCCGACGAGAAGATCGCGCAGCGTGCCGCCGCCGATCGCCAGCAGCGTCAGGATGAACGCGCCCCACAGATCGTAACGCCGCTGCACGGCGCGCATGAATGCGCCGACCATACTGGCAAGCGTTCCGGTCAGGCCGATGATGAAGAACCACGGCGAGTCGACGATGCGTGCCAGATAGTGCTTTGCGGCAGGCGTAAGTTGCACGGGGCCAGAATTGCGATGTGCCTCGCGCCACACTTCGTGCGTCCAGCCGACGCGCGCCGCGGCGGCAGCTTTCGCGTCCGAGCTGTCGGCCAGAATATCGACGCTGCGGCCGAAGCTCGTGAGATCGAGCAGCCCGAAATCGCGATGCGGTTCGGCGATCGCGAAGATGGTTTCGAGCATACGGCGCTGATGCACCGCGTCGGCGCCCGGCGCACGATGCATCGTTACCGCGACGGCGACTTCCGGATTGTCTTTCGCATAGCGCCAGCCGTCGGCGCTGGCGCGAACGAAACGCGCCAAGCGATCGCGCATCACGGGATCCGCGATGGTGTCATCGCGCGCGTAAAGCCCGTCTTCGAGGAATGCGCTGCCTTCGTCGCCGAAGCGAACGACGAAGAGATCGGCGTGGCGGAACTTGCCCAGCAGCGTCCAATACTCGTTGTAAGACATCGCCATCACGCAATCGAGCGTGCGCTCGATGAGATCGGCGCCGTCCGGCCGCTGCGTGATCGTCGTCACGTCGTCCATCGTCATGCCGCGCTGACGCAGCCAATAGCTGAGATTGAGTTGCTCGCCGATGTTCCAGACGCCGATGCGTTTGCCCTTGATGTCGGCCGGACGCTTGATGCCCGACTCGCGCAGACAGATCAGCGACGTGCCGGGATGGCGAAAAACCTGCGCAATGTTGAGAACGTCGAGGCCGTTGGCGCGCGCCGCGAAGGCGTTCGACATCCAAGCGACCGCAACGTCCGCACCGCCGAGTTCAAGCATCAGCAGCGGGTCTTGGATCGGCGCGCCAGGGAAGGCAGGACCGCCCGGCACGAACTCCACCGCGATGCCTTCGCGCTGATAGAAGCCCATCGCCTCGGCGACGTAGAAGCCGGCGAATTGCGCCTGGTTGACCCAGTTGAGCTGGAAGCGAATGACCGGGGTATCGTCCTGCGCGAGCGCCGGCGTCGCAAACGCGACGACGAGCACGGCCAGTCGCCGCGCGACAGCCGCGCTCCACAGCCTCAGTTGTGAGAGAAACCCGCGCATCCCCAGCCTTATTGTTGGCCGAGACGCTAGCAGACAGCCGTTACCAAAGTTGGAATCGCACAACCATACGTTGTTACGCCGGCGTTAAGCCTCTTGGCCAAACCGCAAAGAAAAAGGGCGCGGATTGCTCCGCGCCCTTCGTTGTTGAGTTGGTCGGACTTCTTAGAAGCCCATGCCACCGCCGCCCGGCGGCATTGCCGGCATAGCGGGAGCGTCCTTCGGCAGCTCAGCAACCATCGCCTCGGTCGTGATCAGGAGGCCTGCGACCGATGCTGCATCCTGCAACGCGGTGCGGACGACCTTGGCCGGGTCGATGATGCCCTTCTGCACCATGTCGACATACTCTTCGTTCTGCGCATCGAAGCCGAAGGTCTCGGACTTGTTCTCCGAGATCTTGCCGACAACGATCGAGCCTTCGACGCCGGCGTTTTCCGCGATCTGACGGATCGGGGCTTCCAGCGACTTCAGCAGGATGTTGATGCCGGCCTGCACGTCGGCGTTGTCAGCCGTCAGTTTGCCGACGGCCTTCTTGGCGCGCAGCAGCGCGATGCCGCCGCCCGGGACGATGCCTTCTTCGACAGCGGCGCGGGTTGCGTTGAGCGCGTCTTCGACGCGGTCCTTCTTTTCCTTCACTTCGATCTCGGTGGCACCACCGACGCGGATAACCGCGACGCCGCCCGCGAGCTTAGCGAGACGCTCCTGCAGCTTCTCGCGATCGTAGTCCGACGTCGTCTCTTCGATCTGAGCCTTGATCTGACCGACGCGGGCTTCAATCGCGGCACGCTTGCCGGCGCCGTTGACGATCGTGGTCTTTTCTTTCTCGATCAGCACCTTCTTGGAGCGGCCGAGCATCGCGAGCGTGACGGTCTCAAGCTTGATGCCGAGGTCTTCCGAGATCAGCTGACCGCCGGTCAGGATCGCGATGTCTTCGAGCATCGCCTTACGACGGTCGCCGAAGCCCGGAGCCTTCACGGCAGCGACCTTGAGGCCACCGCGCAGCTTGTTGACGACGAGCGTGGCGAGAGCCTCACCCTCGATGTCTTCCGCGACGATGACCAGCGGCTTGCCGGTCTGCACGACAGCTTCGAGAACCGGCAGCATCGACTGCAGCGACGAAAGCTTCTTCTCATGCAGCAGGATGTACGCGTCTTCGAGGTCCGCCGTCATCTTGTCGGCGTTGGTGATGAAATACGGCGAGAGGTAGCCGCGATCGAACTGCATGCCCTCGACGATTTCGACGTCGGTGTCGAGCGACTTGGCTTCCTCGACCGTGATGACGCCTTCGTTGCCGACCTTCTGCATCGCCTTCGCGATCATCGTGCCGACCGCCTTGTCGCCGTTCGCCGAGATGGTACCGACCTGCGCGACTTCGTCCGACGAGCCGACCTTCTTGGCGCGCTTTTCGATGTCTTTGATGACGGCCTTCGTTGCGAGGTCGATGCCGCGCTTGAGGTCCATCGGGTTCATGCCGGCAGCGACGGCCTTTGCGCCTTCGCGCACGATCGCCTGAGCCAGAACCGTTGCGGTGGTGGTGCCATCGCCGGCGAGGTCGTTGGTCTTCGAGGCGACTTCGCGCAGCATCTGCGCGCCCATGTTTTCGAACTTGTCTTCAAGTTCGATTTCCTTCGCGACCGTCACACCGTCCTTGGTGATGCGGGGTGCGCCGAACGACTTGTCGATGACGACGTTGCGGCCCTTCGGACCGAGTGTCACCTTGACGGCGTTGGCGAGGATGTCGACGCCGCGCAGCATTTTGTCGCGCGCATCGGTCGAGAAACGTACGTCTTTAGCAGCCATGTGCTCTGTGTCCTTATGCGCGTTAAGCGATCACGCCCATGATGTCCGACTCCTTCATGATGAGGAGGTCGACACCATCGAGCTTCACTTCCGTGCCCGACCACTTGCCGAACAGGACCTTGTCGCCGACCTTGAGGTCGATCGGGATGAGCTTGCCGGCTTCGTCGCGGCCACCCGGGCCGACGGCGGTGATTTCGCCTTGCGACGGCTTTTCCTTGGCAGTGTCCGGGATGATGATGCCGCCGGCGCTCTTGGCTTCGGCGTCGATGCGCTTGACGACGACGCGGTCGTGCAGCGGACGGAATTTGGTCTTGGCCATTCGTCTTCCTCGTGGGGGTGAACGCGAAAACCGCGCCCAGGGGGATTTTGTGATGCGGACTGGACTTAGCACTCATTCCCGTGGAGTGCCAAAGCTGCACGGGAGATAGGCCAGGGACATGACAGTGTCAAGAAATCGCGACGGTATCTCGCGGCGCTGCAAAGCCGTCGGCAGCGGTTGCGGCATACGGTTGTTGCCGATTTCACGCAAAGATTTTCGTGCCGGTACGGTGCATTAACCAAATGGTGTCGAAATTCTCTGATCTATGGCAATGTTTGAAGCTCGGAGGGAGCGAATGTTGCGTATTGCTATCGTTGGGTTGGCCGCTTTGACGCTGGCCGGATGTCAGTCTTCACCGTCGAGCTTCTTCGGTGGGGGCTCACCTGCGCCTGCCCCTCAGGCGGCTGCGCCCGCGAATGCGCCTCCGGCACCCGGTATCGCCAACGAAGACCTCGTCGGCCGCTGGGGCTTTGCCTCCTATCACAACGAACCGGACCGCGGCCGCACGATGGCCCAGGCGCGCAGCCAATGCGGCAATCCTTACGTCATCAATCGCGGCCCGAACGGCGGCGTGATGATGCATCTGCCCGACCAGAGCGCGCCGCAGGAGCTGCGCACCAAGGGTGGACCGGGCGGCGGACGCTTCCTCGGCCCGGATGGCGCATCCGGTGAAAATCTCGACCGCGAATTCGTCACGTTCGACGGCTCGACGATGTCGCTCAAGTGGGTCGATGCGGAAGTTGCCGGCCGCTACGGCATCGCGATCTACGTCCGCTGCGGCGCGACGGCACCGCGCACGGCGGGCCGCCGCACGCCGCAGGCCTCTGCAGCGCCGACCTCGACGCCGCGCTAAAAAGCGCGGCGCTTCAACAATCTGCTGACGTAACGGCACGCGCGTAGTTTAATGCGCGTACTTCATGTCGTTCGCATCCCGCACATCCGATTTCTTCGCCGGTCCGTGGCGCGCCGTGGTTTTTCTCGGCGTCACGCAGGTCCTCGCGTGGGGCGCGATCTACTACACGCCGGTGCTGATGGTGCCGTTGATCGCCGCCGAGCGCGGTTGGTCGAAGGCCTTCACGATGGGCGGCTATTCGCTCGGCATCCTGACGGCCGGCATTTTTGCGCGCTTCATCGGCAGCTTCATCGATCGCTACGGTGGACATCGCGTGATGCCGTTCGGTTCGCTGCTCGGCGCCGCCGGTCTGCTGGCGTTGCCGCATGTCGAATCGCAGATAGCTTATCTCGCCGTGTGGGTCGTCCTCGGAGCCGCGATGTCGGCGTCCCTCTATGATCCCGCATTCGCGACGCTCGGCCGTATCTTCGGGGCGGCGGCGCGACGGCCGATCACGATGCTGACGCTCGCGGGCGGGCTTGCATCGACCGTGAGCTGGCCGACGACGCGCGCGCTGATCGACGGCGTCGGCTGGCACAACACGTATCTGATCTACGCTGCGCTGCTGCTGTTCGTTGCCGCGCCGCTTCACGCTCTGATGCCGCGAACGCGCGCTTCCGTCACTCCGTCGCCGACGCCAGACGGCGCGCCCGTCCCCGCTCTGCTGCAACCGCGCGGCACCGCCTTCGCGCTCGTCGTGCTGGCTTTCGCGGTCTACGCTTTCGTGCCGTCGGGCCTGCTCGCGCATCTGCTCTCGATGTTCGGCCGCGCCGGCATCGATCCGCAGACCGCGGTGTTGCTTGGAATGATTTTCGGTCCTTGCCAGACGTTGGCGCGGCTCGGCGAGTTCACGTTCGCGCGCGATGTGCATCCGCTGACTGTCGCGCGGTTCGCGGTAGCAAGCTTGCTGATCGGCTTTGCGCTGCTCGCGATCTTCGGGCTGACGACGCCGGTCGCGATCGCCTTCATGCTGCTCTTTGGCATCTCGAACGGCTTGATCACACTATGCCGCGGCACGGTCCCGCTCGCGCTGTTCGGCGCGCAAGGATACGGGCTGACCATCGGCCGCATTGCGGGACCGGCGCTCGCGATCCAATCAGCTTCGCCGCTCATCATCGCCTTTGTTGCCGAGCGATCCTCCGATCTCACGGCCGTGGCGCTATCGGGCATTGCCGTCGCGCTGGCGCTTGTCGCCTTCGTGCTCGTCCCGCGCCCGCGTTAACCTCCCGCTAACGCTAACCGGTAACCCAAACGCCGGGTTAACGATTCGGTGGCCTTTGCAGCGCTTAATCGCTTGCAACGGGCGGACCTTTCGGTTGCGGCTCGCGTTCTGTTCCGACGATCATGTTCGAGAGTACGTCGATGCGCATCATTCTGCCGGTTTCCGCCGCCGCAGCGGTTCTCCTTGCGGCTATCCCCGCTCACGCCCAACGGTTCGAAGTCGTCCCGGCCTACGAGTATGCGGATCAGTTTGCTCCGCGACGCGCGGTCCGCGCGCCGGCTTACGCCGTGCAGCAAGGCCCGCACCAGCGCGGCAACATGGGCGGCGGTCTCTTCGAAGCAATGTTCGGCGACGACAACGCGCCGCGTGTCTCCGGCCAACGCTACCAGCAACTTGCGCGCGGCGAGCCGAGCCACATCACTGTGCCGGATCGCCGGCCGATGGACCCGAAATATCTGCCGCAGAGTGTCGAGTATCACGGCAAAGAAGGCGCCGGGACGATCGTCGTCGATACGGCCAGCAAATTCCTCTACCTCGTCGAAGGCGACGGACGCGCGCGCCGCTACGGCATCGGTGTCGGCCGCGAAGGCTTTACGTGGTCGGGCACGAAGACGATCACGAATAAGCGGGAGTGGCCGGATTGGCGTCCGCCCAAGGAAATGCTTCAGCGCCGCCCCGATCTGCCGACCTTCATGGCCGGCGGTCCGGAGAATCCGCTCGGCGCACGCGCGCTCTATCTCGGCACGTCGCTCTACCGCATTCACGGCTCGAACGAGCCGTGGACGATCGGCACCAACGTCTCGTCCGGCTGTATCCGCATGCGCAACGAAGACGTCACGGATCTCTACGATCGCGTGAAGGTCGGCACGCGCGTCGTGGTGATGTGACCCAACGACGTCATGGCCCGCTTCATGCGGGCCATCCACGTCTTGGCTGAATACTCAAAAGTAAGTCGTGGATGGTCCGGGCAAGCCGGGCCATGACGATCGAAAATCAGAATCCCGCCAGGACGACCTTCCCCTTCGCGGTCCCGCTTTCGATCAGCGCGTGCGCCTTCTTCAAATTGGCCGCGTTGATCGTTCCGAAATTCTCCGACACCGTCGAGACGATCTCGCCCTTATCGACGAGGCTCGCGACTTCAGTCAGCAAACGATGCTGCGCTTCGATGTCGGCGGTCTTGAAGAGCGCGCGTGCGAACATCGCCTCCCAGTGCAGCGATAGGCTCTTGCCCTTGAGCACCGACACGTCGAGTTGCTTCGGATCGTCGATCAAACCGTAGCGTCCTTGCGGCACGATCAATGCGGCGGCTTCCTTGATGTGCTGCTCGCTGTTCGTCGTCGAGAACACGAACGACGGCTCGCCAATCCCTAATGACTTCACCTGTTCGGCGATCGGCTTGCGATGATCGACGACGTGATGCGCGCCGAGTTTCTTCACCCAGTCCTGTGTCTCGGGACGTGACGCCGACGCGATGATCGTGAGATCCGTGAGTTTGCGCGCAAGCTGGATCGCGATCGAGCCGACGCCGCCCGCGCCGCCGATGATAAGGATCGCGTTCGCGCCGCCCGGCACTTTGCGCCTCACGTCGAGACGGTCGAACAGCATTTCGTAAGCCGTGATCGAGGTCAGCGGCAGCGCCGCCGCGGTCGCGAAGTCGAGCGATTTCGGTTTAGGCCCCACAATGCGTTCGTCGACAAGATGGAATTCGGCGTTCGTGCCTTGCCGAGAGATGTCGCCCGCGTACCAGACTTCGTCGCCGGCTTTGAACAGCTTCGCGTCCGGACCTGCCGCGACGACGACACCGGCGGCGTCCCAGCCCAGCACCTTGTATTCGCCGGCCGGCGGCTGCGCCCGCATGCGCACCTTCGTATCCACCGGATTGACCGAGATTGCGCGGACCTCGACGAGAAGATCGCGGCCCTTCGGCTCCGGCTTCGGCAGATCGATATCGAGCAGCGAATTCGCGTCGGTGATCGGCAGTGATTTTTGGTAGGCGACGGCGCGCATCGCGTGGCTCCTTGTGATCGTTGAACAGAGCCGAGATGCATCCTATGCTCGCAAGACGCAAGAACGCACATATTCAGCCACTAGTATCAAAAAGGATACCGTGCCCCGTATCAAGCATTCGAACTTCGACTGCAGCCCGGGCTGCCCGGTCGAAGGCGCGCTCAGCCTCATCGACGGCAAGTGGAAAGGCGTGATCCTCTACCACCTGCTCGAAGGCACCCTGCGCTTCAACGAGATCCGCCGCAAACTCCCGAATGTGACGCAGCGTATGCTCACGCTGCAGTTGCGCGAACTAGAAGCCGACGGCCTCGTCCTGCGCAAAGTTTTCGCGCAAGTGCCGCCGCGCGTGGAGTATAGTTTGACGGAACGCGGGCGCAGTCTCGCGCCGGTTATCGCGGCACTGAAAGCCTGGGGCGACGCCAATTTGCCACGCTCCGCAGAAGCCGCCTGAATTTCGGTCTCGCTGCTTTTCAAACGAAGCCGTTTCGCTCTAGACGTTCATCGCAGTTAAGTTTGTCCCACATGGCTCCCTCGAAAGAACCTCCTCCGCAATCGCCCGAAGGCCGCGCGCATGCGTTTCCGGATCGCGTGCTCACGCCCTCCGGCAAGCCGCCGCCGCAGTCGATGCGCGGACGCTACGAAGCGTTGATCGCGAGCGGCGAGATCGAGCGCGATCCCGCCCAGGAGCAATTGGTCGCAAAGTATTCGGCGCTAGAGCAGCGGCTCACCGAACATCGCATGGCGCGCAAATCCTCCGCGCTCGGCTGGCTGTTCGGCCGCCGCGAGAATACCCAGCAGCTCATCAAGGGCCTCTACATTTTCGGCGACGTCGGCCGCGGCAAGACGATGCTAATGGATTTGTTCTTCGCGGCGAGCCCGATTCAGCGCAAGCGGCGCGCGCATTTCCATGAATTCATGCTCGACGTGCATGATCGCGTGCACACCTGGCGGCAGCAGCGCAAGCGCGGCGAGGTGAAGGGTGACGATCCGATCGAGCCGCTCGCGACGGCGCTTGCCGACGAAGCGTGGCTGCTCTGCTTCGACGAATTCCACGTCACCGATATCGCTGACGCGATGATCCTCGCGCGTTTGTTCAAACGCTTGTTCGAACTCGGCGTCGTCGTCGTTGCGACATCGAACGTCGATCCCGACGATCTCTATCGCGATGGCCTCAACCGCGCGCTGTTTCTGCCGTTCATCGATTTGCTGAAGCTGCATTGCGAAATCGTGCGGCTCACCTCGCGCACGGACTTTCGTCTTGAAAAGCTTGCCGGCGCGCCGGTTTATTACGTGCCGGGCGACAAGACGAATGACGGCAAACTCGACGATGCGTGGCGCAGACTCACGGGCGGCGAGAAGGGTGAGCCGCGCACGCTGAAGGTTCACGGCCGCGACGTTGTCGTGCCGCTCACTGCGATCGGCGTTGCGCGCTTCACGTTCGACGATCTCTGCCGCAAGCCGCACGGCGCCGCCGACTTCTTGAAGATTGCGCACGAGTTTCACACGCTGATCATCAGCGGCATCCCGGTCATGCGGTACGAGAATCGCAACGAGGCGAAGCGGTTCATCACCCTAATCGACACGCTCTACGACACATCGACCAAGCTCGTCGCGTCGGCAGATGCGGAGCCCGAGGGGCTGTATCTCGCGACTGAGGGCGTCGAGCAGATGGAATTCCGCCGCACGATCTCGCGCCTGACCGAAATGCGCTCCGACGAATACCTCGCGCTGCCGCACGGCAAGCGCGAAGGGCAGAAGGATGTCGGCAGCGGGGTTATCGATACTTAAGCGTTGTTCGTAGCCCGGATGAGCGAAGCGCGGAGTGCTGTAGCGATATCCTGGACGCGTGATTCCCGGATGTCGCATCGATGCTTCGCATCTCGCTCATCCGGGCTACTGCTCGGAAAACCGCGCAGTGCGGCTTACACGCTGCGGCGCAGCAAGCTCACCAATCAAAATGCAATTGACAGCCCATTACGCTGGCATAATGTATATCAGAAGGCGCGATTGGTGAGGGCACACGATGCATCTCGCCGAGAGACGCCGCCAGCAACCAGGGAGCGAAGCCCGCACCGATTTTTTCGTGATCGGCACGGCCTGCCTAAGAGGTACGCTTGAATGGTTATGTGCAACGCGATAACCGTGCCGCGCCGGTCATTCTCGGCCGGTCATCCGGATAGGGGCTCTGCACACAATGCCGCGTAAAAAGATCGCGCTGATCGGTTCTGGCCAGATTGGCGGAACGCTTGCTCATCTCGTCGGGCTGAAAGAGCTCGGCGATGTCGTCATGTTCGACATTGCGGAAGGCATTCCGCAGGGCAAATCGCTCGATATCGCCGAATCGTCGCCGGTCTCGGGCTTCGACGCGAAGCTTTCCGGCACCAACGGCTACGAAGAAATCAAAGACGCCGACGTCTGCATCGTCACGGCCGGCGTGCCGCGCAAGCCGGGCATGAGCCGCGACGATCTCATCGGCATCAACCTCAAGGTCATGGATCAGGTCGGCGCCGGCATCAAAAAGTATGCACCGAACGCATTCGTCATCTGCATCACCAACCCGCTCGACGCGATGGTGTGGGCGCTGCAGAAGTCGAGCGGCCTGCCGCGCAACATGGTCGTCGGCATGGCCGGCGTTCTCGACTCGGCTCGCTTCCGCTACTTCCTCGCCGACGAATTCAACGTCTCGGTCGAAGACGTGACGGCCTTCGTTCTCGGCGGTCACGGCGACGACATGGTGCCGCTGGTACGCTACTCGACAGTTGCCGGCATTCCGCTGCCGGACCTCGTCAAGATGGGCTGGACCACGCAGGCGAAATTGGACGCGATCGTCGACCGCACGCGCAAGGGCGGCGGCGAAATCGTCAACCTGCTCAAGACCGGCTCGGCGTTCTATGCTCCGGCTGCATCGGCCATTCAGATGGCGGAGAGCTATCTCAAGGACAAGAAGCGCGTGCTGCCGTGCGCCGCGTATCTGTCGGGCGAATACGGCGTGAAGGATCTTTACGTCGGCGTCCCGTGCGTGATCGGCGAGAAGGGTGTCGAGCGCGTCGTCGAGATCTCGCTCGCCAAACCCGAGCAGGAGATGTTCAAGAAGTCGGTCGACTCCGTGCAAGGTCTCGTCGAGGCCTGCAAGAAGGTCTCGCCCGATCTGGCGAAGTAAGCTGCTGGCGCCGTAGGGGCGCCGCGCACTCGGTCCACCTCTCCCATGGGGAGAGGTCGGACGAAACGAAATCCGGGTGAGGGGTTACGGCCTCGGTGGGCACAATCCCCTCATCCGCCGCGCTAAAGCGCGTCGACCTCTCCCCATGGGAGAGGTGAGGTCACGTGATTGGGCACGCGTCAGTGCCATGAGGAATTGAAGGGGACCCGAGATGAACATCCACGAGTATCAAGCCAAGCAAGTTCTGCGTGAGTTCGGGGTCCCGGTCGCGCGCGGCATCCCGGCCTTCACGGTGGCCGAAGCCATCAAGGCCGCAAAGGAACTTCCCGGCCCGGTCTACGTCGTAAAGGCGCAGATCCACGCCGGCGGTCGCGGCAAAGCGGGCGGCGTCAAGGTCGTCAAATCGATCGAGGACGTCGAGAAGGAAGCGCAGCGCATGCTGGGCCTCACGCTCGTCACCAAGCAGACGGGGCCGGCCGGCAAGGAAGTCCGCCGCCTCTACGTCGAAGACGGTTCGTCGATCGAGAAGGAGTTCTATCTCTCGGCGCTCGTCGACCGCGAGACTTCGAAGATCGCCTTCGTCGCATCGACCGAAGGCGGCATGGACATCGAGCAAGTCGCGCATGACACGCCCGAGAAGATCGTGCAGATCGTCGTCGATCCGGCGACCGGTATCATGCCGCATCACGGCCGCGCTCTTGCGCAGACACTCGGACTCACGGGCGATCTCGCCAAACAGGCCGGCAAGCTGATCGAACAGCTCTATACAGCGTTCGTCGCCAAAGACATGGCGATGCTCGAGATCAACCCGCTGGTCATCACCAAGGATCAGAAGCTGCTGTGCCTCGACGCCAAGATCGGCTTCGACTCGAACGCGCTCTATCGTCACCCGGATATCGTCGAGCTGCGCGACCTGACGGAAGAAGACGAGAAGGAAATCGAAGCGTCGAAGTTCGACCTCAACTACATCACGCTCGACGGCACGATCGGCTGCATGGTCAACGGCGCCGGCCTCGCAATGGCGACGATGGACATTATCAAGCTCTACGGCGAAGCACCGGCGAACTTCCTCGACGTCGGCGGCAGCGCCACCAAGGAGCGCGTCGCCGCGGCGTTCAAGATCATCACGGCGGACAAAGCCGTGAAGGGCATCCTGGTCAACATCTTCGGCGGCATCATGAAGTGCGACGTCATCGCGGAAGGCGTCGTCGCCGCCGTGAAGGACGTCGGCCTCAAGGTTCCGCTGGTCGTGCGCCTCGAAGGCACCAACGTCGACAAGGGCAAGGAGATCATCAACAACTCCGGGCTCGACGTGATCTCGGCCGACGATCTCGATGACGCGGCCAAGAAGATCGTCGACGCGGTCAAGAAGCTGAAGGCAGCGTAACGCGCAAGCAGGCTTCGCCATGACGACGGCCGTAACGTACGCAGTTGCGATTGTGCTGGGACTTCTCGGCCTGTTGCAGCTCGTCGTCGGCACGGTTTTCTATCAGGCGTTCAGCCGCGCGCTGCGTGCATTCGAGAGTGTGATGAAAGGCCAAGTCGCCACCATGGGACGCGAGGAAGCCGCGCGTCTCATCGCGAAGATCCCGAACGCGATGGTGCGCAAAGTGATCGAGAAATACGTGGTGGCCGCCGGCGGCACCCTCGCGGTCGCGTATGTGCGGAGCGAATTGAAGTCGCGCGAACGTTTGAGCTTGTGGGTCACGATCGGCGGCGCTTTCGCGCTCGTCGCATCGTTCTTCACCGGCTCTTGGCTGCCGCTGATTTGGAAGCCGGCATGAGGATCGATCGATGCTGCGCATCGCGCTCGCGCTTCTGCCCTTCGTGCTCGGCGCCGTCATCGGCGCATTCGCGATCTCGCGCGGTGCGTATCGCCGCTATTGGAGCCTCGTCGTGGTGAGCGCGGCCGTTGGAACGTTGCCGGGTTTGCGTCTCGTCGACGGCGCGTTCGGCTCGCATCTCGCCGAGACGCTGCGCGTTACGCTGAGCAACACGGCGCGCTGCGCCGATATCGGCTGCGGCTTCGTCGGCAACATCGCTTACGTCGTTGCGCTCGGTGCATTGTTTTTCGCGGCCGGCCTCAGTGCCGGCGGCTTCTTCGCTCGCGGGTCACACCGCGTCAGTCAGGTTTAACGGCGCGCTGGCGTCGAACGGGTTTCGGAAGGTTAAGGGGTTACGAGCATGGCAGTCCTGATCGACAAGAACACCAAGGTGATCACCCAGGGGTTCACGGGTAAGAACGGCACGTTCCATTCGGAAGCCGCGATCGCTTACGGCACGCAGGTCGTCGGCGGTACGTCGCCGGGCAAAGGCGGCTCGACGCATCTCGGTCTGCCGGTTTTCGACACCGTCGTGCAGGCGAAGGAAGCGACCGGCGCCGACGCTTCGGTGATCTACGTTCCGCCGCCGGGCGCGGCCGACGCGATCTGCGAGGCGATCGACGCCGAGATCCCGCTCATCGTCTGCATCACGGAAGGCATTCCGGTCGCCGACATGGTGCGCGTGAAGCGCTCGCTCTCGGGCTCGAAGTCAAAGCTGATCGGCCCGAACTGCCCGGGCGTGCTGACCGCCGGCGCCTGCAAGATCGGCATTATGCCGGCCAACATCTTCTCACGCGGTTCTGTGGGCATTGTCTCGCGCTCCGGCACGCTGACCTACGAGGCGGTGTACCAGACGACCCGCGAAGGCCTCGGCCAGACGACGGCCGTCGGCATCGGCGGCGACCCGGTGAAGGGCATGGACTTCATCGACGCACTCGAGATGTTCCTCGCCGACGACGACACCCACTCGATCGTGATGATCGGCGAAATTGGCGGTTCGTCCGAGGAGGACGCCGCCCAATTCCTGATCGACGAGGCCAAGAAGGGCCGCAAGAAGCCGATGGCTGGCTTCATTGCGGGCCGCACGGCGCCTCCGGGCCGCCGCATGGGCCACGCCGGCGCGATCATTTCGGGTGGTAAGGGCGATGCGGAGTCCAAGATCGCCGCGATGGAAGCGGCCGGCATCAAGGTTTCGCCGTCCCCGGCCCGTCTCGGCAAGACGCTGGTCGAGGCGCTCAACGGCTGACGTCCGCCACCGGCAGCGACGACTTGCAAAACCCCGGCTCACCCGCCGGGGTTTTTGTTTGCGCTCGCAGCACAACCCGGAGTCGTAGAACTGAATCCGACTTACAGACCTAAGCGAATTTCGCGCGGAATCTGAGACAAAGCCGGTGTACAAGTTGGCGCGCGCGCATTAGATCAGGGGAGCGCGCGGCGTCATTCAGTTTTCTTGATCCGGCGCGACAACGTGAAGGTTCGCAGCTCGCCGGATGCCAGCGGACCCGTATTGGGCACTAAACCCCGTAGCACCAAACCCCGTTTGGCCAGGAACATTGCATGTCTCGCCAAGATGCGAATGCAGCTTTCGCACAAACGTCCTTCCTTTATGGCGGTAACGCGCGCTACCTCGAAGACCTTCAGGCCGCTTACGCCAAAAACCCGAACTCGGTGGATGCCGAGTGGCGCACCTTCTTCGAGGCGCTTAACGACGGCGAGACCGACAAGGCACCATCCTGGTCGCGGCCGAACTGGCCGGTCCGCCCGAATGACGAGCTGACCGCCGCGCTCGACGGCAACTGGAGCGCGGTCGAAGCCAAGCTCGGCGACAAGATCAAGGGCAAAGCCGCCGAAAAGGGCGTCGCGATCGCCCCCGAGAAGGTCCAGCAGGCCACCCGCGACTCGGTCCAGGCCATCATGCTGATCCGCGCCTACCGCGCGCGCGGCCATCTGCATGCCAATCTCGACCCGCTCGGCATCGAGAAGAAGCCGCCGGAAAGCGACCTCGACCCGACGTCCTACGGCTTCAAGGAAGCCGATCTCGACCGCAAGATCTTCATCGATCACGTGCTCGGTCTCGAATTCGCGACGTTGCGCGACATCATCACGATCCTGAAGCGCACCTACTGCCAGACGCTCGGCGTCGAGTTCATGCATGTCTCCGATCCGGCCCAGAAGGCCTGGCTGCAGGAGCGCATCGAGGGTCCGGATAAGGAGATCAGCTTCACGCCAGAGGGCAAGAAGGCGATCTTCCGCAAGCTCGTCGAAGCCGAGGGTTTCGAAAAGTTCTGCGATCTCAAATTCACCGGCACCAAGCGCTTCGGCCTCGACGGCAGCGAGTCGCTGATCCCGGCGATGGAGCAGATCATCAAGCGCGGCGGCAATCTCGGCGTCAAAGAGATCGTCCTCGGCATGCCGCATCGCGGCCGCCTCAACGTGCTCACGCAGGTGATGGGCAAGCCGCACCGCGTGCTCTTCCACGAGTTCAAGGGCGGCTCGTCGACGCCGGACGACGTCGAAGGTTCAGGTGACGTGAAGTACCACTTGGGTGCTTCGTCGGACCGCGAGTTCGACAACAACAAGGTCCACCTTTCGCTCACAGCGAACCCGTCGCATCTCGAAATCGTCGATCCGGTCGTGCTCGGCAAAGTCCGCGCGAAGCAGGATCAGCACGGCTGCACGGCGGACGACCGCACGGCGGTTCTGCCGCTGCTGCTGCACGGCGACGCGGCCTTTGCGGGCCAGGGCGTCGTCGCTGAATGCTTCGGCCTGTCGGGCCTCAAGGGTCATCGCACGGGCGGCTCGATCCACGTGATCGTTAACAACCAGATCGGCTTCACGACGTATCCGCGCTACTCGCGCTCGTCGCCGTATCCGTCCGACGTTGCGAAGATGATCGAAGCGCCGATCTTCCACGTGAACGGCGACGATCCGGAAGCCTGCGTGTTCGCCGCGAAGATCGCGACCGAATTCCGCATGAAGTTCCAGAAGCCGGTCGTCATCGACATCTTCTGCTATCGCCGCTACGGCCATAACGAAGGCGACGAGCCGTCGTTCACGCAGCCGTTGATGTACAAGATCATCCGGCAGCATCCGGGTGTCGTCGAAATCTACGGCAAGAAGCTGATCGCCGAAGGCACGATGACCCAGGCGGATGTCGACGGCGTGCAGGCCGAATGGCGCGCCAAGCTCGATGCCGAATACGAGGCCGGTCAAGGCTACAAGGCCAACAAAGCCGATTGGCTCGAAGGCGTGTGGCAGGGCCTGAAGGTCTCGCACGACGCCGACGATCCGCGCCGCGGCAACACCGGCGTCGATATCGCCGAGCTGAAAGACATCGGCAACAAGATCACGCAGGTGCCGGAAGGCTTCCACGTCCACCGCACGATCCAGCGCTTTATCGACAACCGCCGCAAAGCAATCGAGACCGGCGAAGGCATCGATTGGGCGACCGGCGAAGCCCTCGCTTTCTGCACGGTGATGAAGGAAGGCAATCGAGTCCGCCTGTCGGGACAGGATTCCGAACGCGGCACCTTCTCGCAGCGCCACTCGGTGCTGATCGATCAGGAAACCGAGGCGCGCTACAAGCCGTTCAACCATGTCGCCGAAAATCAGGGCGTCTACGAAGTCATCAACTCGATGCTCTCGGAAGAAGCCGTGCTCGGTTTCGAATACGGCTACTCGCTGTCGGAGCCGAACGCTTTGACGCTGTGGGAAGCGCAGTTCGGCGATTTTGCCAACGGCGCGCAGGTCGTGTTCGACCAGTTCATCTCGTCGGGCGAGCGCAAGTGGCTGCGTATGTCCGGCCTCGTCTGCCTGCTGCCGCACGGCTACGAGGGCCAAGGTCCGGAGCATTCCTCCGCACGCCTCGAGCGCTTCCTGCAGATGTCGGCGGAAGACAATATGCAGGTCGCCAATTGCACGACGCCGGCAAACTACTTCCACATCCTGCGCCGTCAGCTTAAGCGCGAGATCCGCAAGCCCCTGATCCTGATGACGCCGAAGTCGCTGCTGCGCCACAAGCGCGCAACGTCGGCGCTGTCGGAGTTTGGCGCCGACACGTCGTTCCACCGTCTGCTGTGGGATGATGCGCAGTTGCGCGAAGGCGAGAAGATCAAGCTCGTCGCCGACGACAAGATCCGCCGCGTCGTGATGTGCAGCGGCAAGGTCTATTACGATCTTTACGAGGAGCGCGAGAAGCGCGGCATCGACGACATTTATCTGCTGCGCGTCGAGCAGCTCTATCCGTTCCCGACCAAGGCGCTGGTGCAGGAGCTCTCGCGTTTCAAGAACGCCGAGATGGTCTGGAGCCAGGAAGAGCCGCGCAACATGGGTTCTTGGTTCTTCGTCGAGCCGTTCATCGAATGGGTGCTCAACACCATCCAGGCGAAGCATCGCGTGCCGCGTTATGCGGGCCGCGCGGCTTCCGCCGCTACCGCGACCGGCCTGATGTCGAAGCATCTCGCGCAGCTCGCCGCGTTCATGGAAGAGGCGTTGGGTTAAGGAGTCTCTCGGCCTCATCCTGAGGAGCCGTGCGCAGCACGGCGTCTCGAAGGACGAGGCCGCCCATCCTTCGAGACGCACAGGTCGGCTTTGCCGCCCCGTGCTCCTCAGGATGAGGGCGGGTCGAATTCTTGAGGATATACTGATGACCGAAATACGCGTGCCGACACTCGGCGAATCCGTCACCGAAGCAACGATCGGAAAGTGGTTCAAGAAGCCGGGCGATGCCGTCGCGGTCGACGAGCCGCTTGTCGAACTCGAAACCGACAAGGTGACGATCGAAGTCCCGGCGCCGGCCGCCGGCGTGCTCGGCGAAATCACCGCGAAGGACGGCGAGACCGTCGGCGTCGGTGCTCTGCTTGGCCAGATCCAAGAAGGCGGCGCAGGCGCAAAGGCAGCGCCCGCACCCGAGAAGAAGGCCGCTCCCGCACCGGCCGCCGAGGAGAAGAAGGCGGCGCCCGCAGCAGCGCCTGCGGCTCAGCCGCCGGCCGGGCAAGCCCCGTCGGTTCAGCGCATCGCCAGCGAGACCGGCGTCGACCCGTCGAAAGTCGAAGGTTCGGGCAAAGACAATCGCGTCACCAAGGGTGACATGCTGGCCGCCGTTGAGCGCGCTGCCGCTGCCGCAACGCCGGTCGCGCAGACGACACCGGTCGCCGTGCGCGCTCCGTCGCCGGCCGACGATGCATCGCGCGAAGAGCGCGTGAAGATGACGCGCCTGCGCGCCACCATCGCGCGCCGCCTGAAGGAAGCGCAGAACTCCGCCGCCATGCTGACGACCTTCAACGAGGTCGACATGACGGAAGTCATGGCGCTGCGCACGCGCTACAAGGATTTGTTCGAGAAAAAATACGGCACAAAGCTCGGCTTCATGGGCTTCTTCGTCCGCGCCTGCGTGCAGGCTCTCAAGGACATCCCGGCCGTCAACGCCGAGATCGACGGCGGCGACCTCATCTACAAGAACTACTACCACATCGGCGTCGCGGTCGGCACCGACAAGGGTCTCGTGGTTCCGGTCGTGCGTGACGCCGATCAACTCGGTCTTGCGGGCGTCGAGAAGGCGATCTCGGACTTCGGCAAGAAAGCGCGCGACGGTGCGCTCAAGCTTGAAGACATGCAGGGCGGCACGTTCACGATCTCGAACGGCGGCGTCTACGGCTCGCTGATGTCGACGCCCATTCTCAACGCGCCGCAGTCCGGCATCCTCGGCATGCACAAGATCCAGGAGCGGCCGATGGCGATCGGCGGCAAGATCGAAATCCGCCCGATGATGTATCTCGCGCTCTCCTACGATCACCGCATCGTCGACGGCAAGGAAGCCGTCACGTTCTTGGTGCGCGTGAAGGAAAGCCTCGAGGATCCGGCACGTCTCGTGATGGATTTGTAAGGAGCGAGCGATGCCGGAGCGCGACCAACGCGCCGGTGATGCGATGCTGAGCGACGGCAATCTCATTGTCGTCGATCTCACGCCCGACGAACTGGCGAAGCGCGCCATAGATGTCGTTCCACTCGGCGATCTGGAAGTGCCGAGCGGAAAGCTGGTCGCAACCGACCCGATCGTTGATCTCGACCAGGCGCCGTTTGTCCGCGAAGTACCGCCCGGCCGATATCCTGTGACGCTCTATGAGGCTGGGTACTTTGTCGCCCTTGCAGCCATCCGATTTGCGCCCGGCGCCGTCGACCATTGGGAGCTCGCGCGATTGCCGGGGCGCGGCATAGCCGTGGCGGCTGATCCTGAAGAATTTCACGGACACGATGTCGATTCCGCGCGAAGCTGCTTCATGGATGCTCAGGCAATCCCAGCGATAAAAAAAGACGTCGCGATCGCTGCCGAAAATGGCGACGCAGGCGACTACGTTATGGACCTTCTGGCCGAAGAAAACCTCATGTACTGGCCGTTGGACGACGACCCCGTCAATGTCGCGATATTTCAGAGCGGCAATGGCGACGGCGCGTATCAGAGCTACTGGGGCTTGTGCGCAGCCGGAACGCCATTGGCGCTCGTGACAGACTTCAAGATCATCAAGAACGCAGATGCGCGGAGCCCGTTGTGAGAACGGCGCTTCGCGACCCGAGTAAGGACGAACAATGACCTTCGATCTCATCGTCATCGGCTCCGGCCCCGGCGGTTATGTGTGCGCGATCCGCGCCGCGCAGCTCGGCCTCAAGACCGCGGTGGTCGAGAAGGAAAAGACATTCGGCGGCACGTGCCTCAACGTCGGCTGCATCCCGTCGAAGGCGTTGCTGCACGCCTCCGAGATGTTCCATCAGGCCGGGCACGACTTCGCGCATCTCGGCATCAAGGTGACGCCGGAGCTCGATCTGCCCGCGATGCTCAAGCACAAGGACGACACCGTAACGGCGAACGTCAACGGCGTCGGCTTCCTCTTCAAGAAGAACAAGATCGATGCCTATCAAGGCGTCGGCAAAATTCTCGGTGCCGGCAAGGTCGAAGTCGCGGGCGCTGACGGCAAGACACAGCAGCTCGAAGCCAAGAACATCGTGATCGCGACCGGCTCGTCGGTCGCGCCGCTGCCCGGCGTCACCATCGACGAGAAGCGCGTCGTCTCATCGACCGGCGCGATCGCGCTGCCGCAAGTACCGAAAAAGCTTCTCGTCGTCGGCGCCGGCGTGATCGGCCTCGAACTCGGTTCGGTCTGGGCGCGGCTCGGCGCCGAAGTCACGGTCGTCGAATTCCTCGACAAGATCCTGCCGACCAACGACGAGGAAGTCGCAAAGCAATTCCAGCGTTTGCTGCAGAAGCAAGGCTTCACCTTCCACCTCGGCCACAAGGTGACCAAGGTCGATGCGAGCGATGCCGGCTGCAAGGTCACGATCGAGCCCGCCAAAGGCGGCGCCGCCAAAGTGCTTGACGCCGACATCGTGCTGGTCGCGATCGGCCGCCGTCCGAATACGGACGGGCTCGGGCTGGAAGCCGCAGGCATCGCGACGGATCGCGGCCGCGTCGTCATCGACGATCACTTCGCGACCAACGTGAAGGGCGTCTACGCGATCGGCGACGTCGTGCGCGGACCGATGCTGGCGCACAAGGCGGAAGACGAAGGCATCGCGATTGCCGAACAACTCGCCGGCAAAGCCGGGCATGTGAATTACGAAGTCATTCCGGCGGTGGTCTACACGCAGCCGGAGATCGCGTCGATCGGCAAGACCGAGGAAGAGCTTAAGGCCGCGGGCGTCGCCTACAACATCGGCAAATTCCCATTCACGGCCAACGGCCGCGCGCGTGCCAACCGCGCGACCGATGGCTTCGTGAAGATCCTGGCGGATGCGAAGACCGACCGCGTGCTCGGCGCGCATATCCTCGGCGCCGGCGCCGGCGAGATGATCCACGAGCTCGTCGTGTTGATGGAGTTCGCGGGTTCGTCCGAGGACCTCGCGCGCTCGACGCATGCGCATCCGACGATGTCGGAAGCCGTGCGCGAAGCCGCGCTCGCGGTCGAGAAGCGAGCGATCCACATGTGATCGCGGGCGGCACGCGCCGCCCGCAAGCAACCAATTTGACCAGGATGGCCCGCCTCGTGCGGGCCATTTTCGTTTACCGGCTGTAGCCCGGATGAAACGCGGCGCAGCCGTGCGAAATCCGGGAGCGGCACCTTCACCCCCGGATTACGCGTGCGGCTGCGCCGCCGCTCCATCCGGGCTACGTCCCATCATCCGCCCCCTTGAAAATGCCACAAGAAACGGGCCTTCCTTGACGCCTCACCTCACGGCGCGATGATCGTCGCGCGCCCGCGGCCCATAGGGCCGCCCAAGGACATTCCCGCATGGTCACTTTCAGCAGCCTGATCGCCGCGTTCTCGGTTTTCCTGATCGGCCACAGCCTCTCCACGCAAACCGGGCTGCCGCTCTACGTCGGCGCCAGCGGCCTGATCCTCGCCGTCATCGTGTTCCTCGCAATGCGCATCTCTTCGTTCCTGCGCATCTTCATCGCGATGTACGGCCTCGGGTTTCTGTTCCTCGCGACGCTCGGCCTTGCGGGCTCGGTCGGCATTCTGCCGGAAAGCATCGCGGCGCTGCTGCCGCCGACCTTCATGGCGTCGGCGGCCGTCGTCTTCGCGGCCGTCGTCTATGGCGTGTCGTTCCTCACGCCGATCCGCCACGTCACGGCGATCGCGGACCCGTATTTCGACACTAAAGACCCATCGACCAAGAATGCCGAAATCCCTTTCACGTGGCTCGGGCGCGGTGAGGCGCAGGTCGGCAAGCGCCTGGTCGGCCTGCTCGTCGCCATCAACTTCCTGCAGGTCGCGCTGCAGGTGCGCCTCAATCTCTTCTCCCGCGATCTCTTCAACGCGCTCGGCGACAAGAATGCCGAAGCGTTTTGGTTTCAGCTGCTGTGGGTGTTCGTGCCGATCGCGGCGATCTGGATCAGCCTCGCGGTCTACGAACTCTTCGTCGACCAATGCGTGAAGCTGCGCTGGCGCCGCTGGCTCACTGAGCGCATCTACGGCCGCTGGCTTGATGGCGACACGCACTATCGCCTCAGCTTCGCAGGCGAAGCGACCGACAACCCCGACCAGCGCATCCAAACCGACGTCAGCAACTTCATCATCGTGACGATGCGGCTCACCATCAATCTGCTGCAGCAAGCGGCGCTGCTGGTGTCGTTCATCGTCATCCTGTGGCAGCTCTCGCGCGACTTCGTCTTTCCCGGCCTCGGCATCGAAATTCCGGGCCTCCTCGTCTGGGCCGTGCTCGCTTACGCGGTCATCGGCACGTGGCTCACGCACGTGATCGGCAAGCCGCTCATCGGCCTTAATTTCTCGCGCGAGCGCGTCGAAGCCGACTTCCGGTTCTCGCTCGCACGCCTGCGCGAATATCCGGAGCAGATCGCGCTGCTGAAGGGTGAGGCCGCCGAGCGCGCGCGGCTCGATCGCACCTTCGGCGCGATCATCGGCAATACGCTGCAGATTCTGAGCCGCAACATGAAGCTGACGACCTTCACGGCCGGCTATGGCCAGGCGCAGGTCGTCTTCCCATATTTGCTCGGCGCACCGTCCTACTTCCTCGGCAAGATCACACTCGGCGCGTTCCAGCAAACCGCCGGAGCTTTCTCGCGCGTCGCCGACGCGCTCAACTTCTTCATCGATCAATACCGCACGATCGCCGAATACAAGGCGACGCTCGACCGTCTCACCACCTTCAACGGCGCGCTCGCGAGCGTCGAGGACTCGCGGCATCAACGCGAGATCGAGCTTCAGACGTCGGCGAGCGGCGGCATCGAAGTGGACGATCTGCAGCTCGGCATTCCGACCGGCCGCACCATCGTCTCGGCCGACGGCTTCCGCTTGAAGCCGGGTGAGGCGACGCTGATCGGCGGGCCGTCGGGCTGCGGCAAGACCACGCTCTTCCGCGCGCTCGCCGGCATTTGGCCCTTCGCGAAAGGCACGATCAAGCTACCGAAGAATGCGCGCGTGATGCTGCTGCCGCAGAAGCCTTACATTCCGCTCGGTACTCTGACGGGCGCAATCGCTTATCCGGCGCACGACCATACCTACACGCCGGAGCAGATCCGCGACGTGCTGACCGCTGTCGGCCTCGGACGGCTGATCGAGGACATCGAGCGGCCCGATAACTGGTCGCAGCGACTGTCCGGCGGCGAGCAGCAACGCCTCGCGATGGCGCGCGCATTGCTCGAAAAGCCGGACTGGCTGCTGCTGGACGAGGCGACCTCCGCGCTCGACGAGCAAAGCCAAGCCGACATCTACCGTACGGTGCTGGCGGCGCTGCCGAATACCACTGTGATCTCGATCGGCCACCGCGCATCGCTTGTCAATTTCCACAAGCGCCATGTGCAGATGCAGAAGCGCGAAGATGGTCTGTTCCATCCGACCGAAGCTGCGGGCGCACGCGCCTAAATCGCTCGACCTGACGGATCAGGCGCGGCAAACTCCGGTCCGACCGGCGCGAATCGCGCCGTGCCGGAGACGAATGCGATGCGCCTATTTCCCCTCACCCTGACGGCCTGCGCTGTGCTCGCCGTGCCGGCTCTGGCTCAGAACCGCCCAGCGCAGCAGCCGACCGGGCCGTCGACGCATTACTTCCAGCTCTCCGGCGAGATCATGGATGATCCGTCGGCCGATGCGTATCTGATCGAGAAGCGCAACGGCGGACGTGTGACGTCGGCGCAGCTCGACATTTGCTATGCGGTGACTCCGGCGTCGAACCGCAAGGATCGCTTCGTCGTCGAGCTGACGCCGAACGACGGCCGTCTCGTCGGCACCGCGACGAGCCAGGAAGCCAAATCGCAGATCGCCGTGCGCTTGACGCGCGAAGCCGCCGGCAACGCAGTCGGCTACGACGGCACTATCACGCGCGACGGCGCGACGAGCGAAGTCACGTCGCACGAGAACAGCGCGATCACCGAGGATGAATTCCGCAACAGCCAAGTGGTCGACACCAATATCGTGGCCGAGCCGAAGGACTTTTCGGAAGTCTCGCCGGAAGCGATCTTCGCGCATATCGAGCGCCGTGTGTTCGCCGACGTGATCAAGCTGCTGCGCAGCGAGAATGTTCGCGTCACCCTCGACAGCCTCATCCAGGATTGTGGCGCGCTGCGCTCCGGGCGTCAATTCATTCGCGTCGACGTCGATCCGCTGCGCGCGGCAGCGCTCGTCACCAAGTTGCGCGGCACCGACGGTGTCGTGAATGTCGGTTGGACGGTCGGCAGCTATTCGCTCGACAACGCGATCGCGTTCGATCCGGCCGAGTATCCAAGCGCCGAAGGCCGCCAGAAGCTTGTGGCGGCGGCAACGCCCGCGATCGCGAAATTCCTCAAGGCTCAGCCGGATGGCGGTTCGCCCGAGCCCGCGACTGGCGTCACCAACCTGCGCTTCAAGCGCGCCAACACGACGGTGCCGGGGCTCGACCTCACCGATACGATCGAGGTCGCGCTGATCGTCGGCTCCGATCGGCCAGTCGGCGGCAAACAGTTGCTGCTGTGGGTCGGCTCCGTGACGGTCGCGACGACCGACACCGGGCCGGAACCGCGCCTCGGCATCGTCACGTCGTCAGGTGGCAGCGAGGGCGAAGCTTCCGGCGACACGGTCGACTCCACCGGCCTCGCGACCGCGGTCGCGCAGGACATGAAGGGCCGCACCTGGGACGCCGAACGCAGCGTTTGGAAGTAGCTTACCGCCGCGCTTTCTTCCGCTTCTTCGGCGCGACGTGCTGCGTCAGCCAATTCGCGGTGCGCAGCAGACGCGCGTCATCGCCGAATGCGCCGACGAGCTGCACGCCGACCGGCATGTCGTCGTGCGAGAGCAGTGGCAACGTCACGCAGGGCTGGCCCGTCATCGTCCAGATCGAGTTGAAGACCGGATCGCCGGTCGGCATGCCCTTCGGCGCAGGGCCGGTTGTGGCCGGCGTGAGGACCGCGTAATAGCGCTCGAACAATCCGGCGAGCGAGGCGCGCATGCGCTGCACGTTGCCGAGCGCACCGAGATAACGCTCCGCCGAATAGCCCCTGCCCTGCGCGATCAGCTCGTGAAGCTGCTTGCTGGAGGCTTCGCCGCTCGCATCGACGGCCGCGCCGAAACGATGCGCCATGTCGGGCGCCATGATGGCGCGATGATCGTCCCAAGCGGTCGCGAAATAGTCCGGGAGCTCGACCTCCTCGACGTGATCGCCGAGACTCGTCGCGAGCTCCTCGAAGGCTTTCTGTGTCGAAGGATCGGCGCGGTCCCAGCGCTGCGTCCGCACGAAGGCAAGCTTCGGCGGCAGCGGCGGCTCACCGGCCGCCGTCGCCGCAAAGCCGCGCGCTGCGTGAATGCGCGTGTCGCTATCCTCCGGGTCGTGACCCGCGAGAACATCGAGCAGCATTGCGGCATCGTCGACACCGCGCGCGAAGACGCCGACGTGATCGAGCTTCTTCGACAGCAGCAGCACGCCGGCGCGCGAGATGGTGCCGTGGCTCGGCTTGACACCGACGACACCGCAGAACGACGCCGGGCGAATGACCGAGCCGTTGGTCTGACTGCCGAGCGCGAGCGGCACCATGCCGGCCGCAACCGCCGCGGCGGAGCCGGAGGACGAACCACCCGGCGTACGCGAGAGGTCATGCGGATTGCGCGTCGCGCCCGGATTGAAATAGGCGACTTCCGTCGTCACCGTTTTGCCGAAGATGATCGCGCCGGCTTCGCGCAGGCGCCGCACGGCTTCGGCGTCGCGGCGCGGGCGGCGGCCCGCATGCGCGCCCCAGCCATTCTCGGTCGGATAGTCCGCAGTGTCGAAGATGTCCTTGATGGCGACCGGCACGCCGTGCAGCGGACCAAGCGGTCTGCCGGAGAGGCGCTGCTCATCGAGCCGCTCCGCCTGCATCAGCACGTGTTCGGGATCGAAGTGGATGAAGGCTTTGATCTCGCCGTCGATCTCCTGCGTGCGCTTGAGCAAAGCCGTCGCGTATTCGAGGGCGCTCAGTTTTCCCCTCGCGATTTCGCCTACGGCCTCGCGCGCACTCAGTCCCGATAGATCAGTCACGTCACCGTCCGTAGAGGAAGTTCGGCAGCCACAGCGTCATGCCGGGCCAGATGTACATGAAGATCATACAGAGAATGACGATGCCCATGTAAGGCATCATGCCGCCGAATATTTGGTTGATCGTCACATGCTTTGGTGCCACCCCTTTCAAATAGAAGGCGGACATCGCAACCGGCGGCGACAAGAACGCGGCCTGCAGATTCACGAACACCAACACGCCCCAGAGAATCGGGTCGATGTTGAAGTGCTTGAGCAGCGGCAGGAAGATCGGCACGAAGATCACGATGATCTCGGTCCATTCGAGCGGCCAGCCGAGGATGAAGATCACCATCTGCGACAGGATCATGAACTGCAGCGGCGTGAGATTCATGCCGAGCACCCACTTCTCCACGAGCGCCTGACCGCCGAGAATCGCGAAGACGCCCGAGAACACGGCCGAACCTACGAACAGCCAGCACACCATCGCGGTCGTCTTGGCGGTGAGGAACACCGCCTCCTTCGTCCGCTTCCAGTCGAGCGTGCGCGCTTGAATGGCCAGCAGGAACGCGCCGAGCGCGCCGACCGCGGCCGACTCTGTTGCCGTGGTGACGCCGAACAGGATGACACCGAGTACGACCACGGTGAGCGTGCCGAGCGGCATGATCGAGGAGGTGAGCAGCTTCAGGATCTCGAAGCGCTCGGCAGTGAGCCGCGTGTAGTAGCGGAAAATGTAGAAGAGGCCGAGCAGCACCGCGATGCCCCAGCCGATGTAGAAGCCCATCGGCGCGCCCTTCTGCGCGTCGGTCGCTTCCTTCGGGCCGATGTCGGGCGAACCGAGCTGCTCGACGCCTTCCACGACCGCTTCCGGTCCGACCTGCTGGTGGATGACGACGTACCACCACGCGGTTGCGAGCATACCGGCGACGATGATGAACGGGATCAGCGAGATCAGGAAGTTCTTGACGATCTGCCCGTAGGCGAGATGGCCCTTGCCGGTCTCGATCGCTTTCGCCTTGGCGGGATTGAACAGCGCCGAGACCAAGCTGACGAAGACGTTCTTCGAATAAGCCGCCTGGAATTTGCTGACCCAGTCCGGCACCGGCACGCGCAGTTGCTCTTCGGATAGCTTCGGCGCAACGCGCGGGCTGATCAGCGCCCAACCGATGATGTAGACGAGATAAAGCAGCGCGAGGAAGAAGCCCGGAAACATCGCGGCGGCGTAAAGCTTCACCACCGACTGCCCGGCGACGGCCGCATAAACGATGATCATCACGGACGGCGGAATGAGAATGCCGAGCGTGCCGCCCGCCGTGATGACGCCGGTCGCGAGTTTCACGTCATAACCGGCGCGCAGCATCGGGTTGAGCGCGATGACGCCCATCAGCACGACGACAGCGCCGACCAGCCCCGACGCGATACCCCAGAAGGTGCAGACGATCAGCGTTGCGACCGCAAGCGAAGCCGGCACGTTCCGGAACGCGAGTTGGATCGCGTAGAACATTTTGTCGACGAGCGCCCCGCGCTCCATCACGTAGCCCATTAAGACGAATAACGGGACGGATATGAGGACGTCGTTGGTCATCGCGCCGTAAGTGCGCTGGACCATCAGCTCGAAGACCCGGTTGTCGATCAGCGCTTGTGCCGGATTGTAGAAAGCGATGTAGCCGAAGACGATGCCGAGGCCCATCAGCGTGAAGGCGGTCGGGAAGCCCATCACGATGACGACCACGATCAGGCCGAGCATCAACAGGCCGAGTGCCGGATCACTCATTTCTCAGAATCTCCCAAGCCGCGTTGACGCGCGATTTCATCAATGTGCTTTGCGCTCTCGATGGCGCGGCGGCGCGACTCTTCGTCGACGTATTCGGAGTTGGCGAGCTGCTCTTCGACGACGTCGATCTCGTTGACGTCGGCAAGGCGGCTCGGCCACTCACCGTTCTTCAAGCAGACAATGCAGCGGACCGTCTCGGCGATGCCTTGCAGCAGCACGAGCGCGCCGGCGATCGGGATCACAGTCTTGAAGTGGAAGATCGGCGGGCCATCGGCGGTGACGTTCGAGTGTTCTCGGATGCGCCAAGAGTCGGCCGCATAGTCAGTGCCGGCGATCACCAGCGCCACGATGCCTGGAAAGAAGAAGAGGATGTAGAGCGCGAGGTCGAGCATCGCCTGCGTGCGGGGCCGCATCGATGAATAGAGAAAGTCGCCGCGCACGTGCGCGTTCTGTGCCAGCGCATAGGCGCCGCACATCATGAACAGCGTGCCGTAGAACATGTTCGAGGCGTCGAAGATCCACGCCGTCGGTGCGTTGAGGATGTAGCGTTTGAACACTTCGCCGCAGATCAACAGCATCAGACCAATGATCAGCCAGGCGGCGGCTTTGCCGACCCACGTGCTGATCGCATCGACCGCGTGCAGCGCTTTTTCGACGCTCATACGCTTCCCCCTATTCCCAGTCGCCGCGTGCGATTGTTCAAATCGCTCTGTCAGCTAGCAAAAAACCATCCGGCGAGCGGCCGGATGGTTTTGTCTTTCTTGAGGGCGCCGTTAGATCGGCGACTTCGCGTTGGCACCGAAATAGTGGTCGAACGCCATGCGGCGGCTGACCAGTGTGTCCTGCTCCCAACGCGTCGCGCGCTTGGCGAAAGCCAGCTGCGACTCGACGATCTTCTTGAACAGCGGGCTCTCGGAGGCCTTCTTCTTGGCGACCTCATCGAACACTTCGAGCTGACGCTTCAGCACGGCGTCCGGCGTCTTGTAGAACTTGACGCCATCCTTCTGCTGCATCTCGAGGTAATCGGTCGAGTAGCGATCGATCGCCTTCCACTGCATGTCCTGGCCGGCGGCTTCCGTCGCATTCGCAATGATCGCGCGGATCTTCTCCGGCAGGCCGTTATACTTGTCCTTGTTGAACATCACTTCGAACTGCTCGGCGTTCTGGTGATAGCTCTGCAGCATGCAGACCTTCGACACGTCCGGGAAGCCGAGCACGCGATCCGACGAGGCGTTGTTGAACTCGGCGGCGTCGAGCAAGCCGCGGTCCATCGCGGCGACGATTTCGCCGCCCGGGAGCGCGTTGACGGAAGCGCCAAGGCCCGTGAACACGTCGATCGAGATGCCGACGGTGCGAAACTTCAGACCCTTGAGGTCGTCGACCTTGGTGATCGGCTTCTTGAACCAGCCGAGCGGCTGCGTCGGCATCGGGCCATACGGGAACGAGACGACGTTAGCGCCGATCGAAGCGTAGAGTTCTTCGAGCAGCGCTTTGCCGCCGCCGTATTTGTGCCAAGCCATCAGCATGTTCGCGTCCATGGCGTAGCCCGGACCAGAGCCCCACAGCGCGAGCGCGGTGTTCTTGCCGTAGTGATAGGCGAGCACGCCGTGACCGCCGTCGAGCACGCCTTTGGTGACGGCTTCGAGCAGCTGGAACGCCGGAACGACAGCGCCGGCCGGCAGCACTTCGATCTTGAGCTCGCCGCCGGTCATGTCGTTGACCTTCTTGGCGTAGTCGTTGGCGAATTCGTGGAAGATGTCCTTCGACGGCCAGGTGCTCTGGAAACGCATCGAGGTTGCGCCCTGCGCCTTGACGACGGACGGCGCTACGACTGTAGCGGCAGCGCCCGCGAGAGCCGCGCCGGCGAGGAATTTTCGGCGCGACGGCACAGCGGATCGTTTATCGGTAGCCATTCGGTTCTCCCTAGAAGCAGGCGGCCCTTGTTTACGGGCGCGCTCAAGTGGCGCCGCGATGGCTCGGGCGCCTTGGGAGACACTTTGTTACAACCTCACCGTGTTCCGCAAGCCTTTAGACCTACGTCTATAGTCGCAGTCCCGCTCGCATTCGCGTGATGGTTACTCTGTGACGGCGCCGCGCTAGGGCGTCACCACCATGTAACTGAACGGCGCGACATAGGCCTGCAGCATCACAAAACCACCGACGAGACACGCCAGCACGATCGAGTGCCAGAAGACGAAGCGCAGGATCGTGCCTTCGTGACCGAACCAGTTGGTCGCCGTCGATGCGACGACGATCGATTGCGCGTCGATCATCTTGCCCATGACGCCGCCGGATGAATTCGCCGCGCTCATCAGGATCGGCGAGAGGCCGAGCTGCTCCGACGTGATTTTCTGCAGATTGCCGAAAAGCACGTTGGACGCGGTGTCGGATCCCGTCAGCGCGACGCCGAGCCAGCCAAGCAGCGTGCCGAAGAAAGGATAGAGTACGCCGGTGCCCGCGAACGCGAGACCGAGCGTCGCGTCGATGCCGGAGAGGCGCGTCAGCGTTCCGATCGCAAGCATCGCCGAGATGGTGATCAGCGAATACGCGCAGACCTTGATGGTCTTGGCGTATTCCTTGGCGAGACCAAAGGGCGAAAAGCCGAGCAGCGTTCCCGAGATGATCGCGGCGATCAGCATGCCGGATCCCGTATAGGACAGCCACGTGAACGAGAACACGGCGCCTTCCGGCGTCGGGCGTGCCGCGACGGGCGCGACCTTGTTGATCTGATTGTGCAGGTCTGGGATTGGGTAGTTCCAGATCGCCCACTTGTTGACGGCAAGCTTGAAGAGATCGGTGCCCCAGATCAACAGGATGATGCAGACGATGATCCATGGCATCATCGAACGCCACACCTCGGTCTGGCTGGGCTTCGGTCCCGGCGGAGGCGGCGGCGGACGACCTTCTGCCGACGTGTCCTTCGAGCGCAAAGCGGGCGAGAGCCAGAGTTCCTTCGGCTGCCAAACCTTCAGGAAGCCGATGAGGCATGCCATCGAGACGAGCGATGCGCCGATATCGACGATCCACGGGTTGATGAAGTTCGAGATCAGGAACTGCGGGACCGCGAAGGACACGCCCGTCACCAAGATCGCGGGCCACACGCCCATCATCCCGCGCCAACCCGCGAAGGCCCACACAACCCAGAACGGCACCAACAATGAGAAGAACGGGAGCTGGCGGCCGACCATCGCGCCGAGCAGAAACGGATCGATGCCGGTAACGCTCGAGAGGCCTTGGATCGGCGTGCCGAGCGCGCCGTAAGCGACCGGCGCCGTGTTCGCGATCAGCGAGAGGCCTGATGCCGCGAGCGGCGAGAAGCCAAGGCCGATCAGGATCGCGCCGGTGACGGCGACCGGCGTTCCGAAGCCGGACGCGCCTTCGAAGAAAGCGCCGAACGAGAAGGCGATCAGGAGAAGCTGCAAACGGCGGTCTTCCGTCACGCCGCCGATCGTCTGCTGCAGCGTCTGGAAGACGCCTTTTTCGACCGTGAGGCGATAGAGGAAGATGACGTTGAGGACGATCCAGCCGATCGGGAAGAAGCCCGTGACGGCGCCGAGGATGCTGGCGCGGACCGACATGCCGGCCGGCATCGTGAACAGGTAGATCGCGACGAGGTTGGCGATGATCAGCGCGATCACGGCCGCGATGTGCGCCTTGACCTTATTCGACGCGATCAGGCCGAGCAGCGTGACGACCGGCAGCGCCGCCGCCAGCGTCGACAAAGTCGCGTTGCCGAATGGATTGTAGACTTGATTCCACATGCGAATTCCCCCGCCGCCCCACGCGTCGTTTTGACGCAGCTTACGGGTTCGGAAGGCGCGAGGAACTGGAGTGCGCGCATGGCTGACGCGCAAAAGAAAGGCCGCCCGGAGGCGGCCTTTCCAAAGTCTCGCTAGAGCGAGGCGATTACTTGATCGCGCTGAGCGTCGTGTCGACCGACAGCTTGGCGACGAAGGACTGACCGCACCAACGCGACTGGCCGCTCACAACACCGCGCGGGTCGCCGGTGAGCGCAAAGCACTCGCCGCGGCTGAGGTCTGTGTCGTGGTAGCGCAGGTCAAGCGTGAGAGCCTTGTAGGTAAAGCCGATGCCAGCGTTCCAGTAAGTGTAGTCGACGAACGGCAGCGTGAAGAAGGCGCTCGGCGTGCCGAACCAGTAGTGAGCCACCTCAGCCGAAACGTACGTTCCGATGCTGCTCGGCAGGAAGGTGCTCGGAGCGGTGATCTTGACGGTACCGCCGGCGTAGGTGCCCGAAGCGCCCGTGTTCAGCCAATCCGGCGAGTGATAGACATATGCGCCAAGGCCGAGCCAATCGTTCACGGTCCAGTTCACCTTGCCGTAAACTTCGGCGAAGTCCGTGTCACGGAGGGTGAACGGTGCGAATGCGCCGTTGGAGCTTACGCCCGTGCATCCCGCATCGATGCAGAACTGCTGCTTCTCACGCGGATAGTAGTAGTAGATGCCGCCGACGTCGAACGTCAGTGCGCCCCAGGTGTAACGCAAACCACCGTAGAGATCGATCTCAGCGGTCGGCTGGGTCGGGAGAGCCGTCGAAAGGCCGCCGATACCGACGTAAGCTTCGAAGTTGCCGAACTTGTAGCGCGGCTCGAAGTAAGCGCCGACGCCAGCGCCGCGATCCGACTGCGAGATACCGCGGAAGTTATAGTCGCTCTGCACGAGAGCGCCGAAGGCGATGTCGAACTGGCTCGGAGCCTCGACGACGGCAACCTTCGGTGCCTTCACGTACAAATCAGCAGCGCTTGCCGGAGCGGCAAACAGTGCAGCGGCCACTGCGAGCGGTGCCACCTTGGTCAACATCGAAACTTTCATCGTCCTTAGCCCCTTCTTCCTTACGGCTCTTCGTTGAACCGCCCCTTGGCAACCCTCAGCGATTGCCGCGAAATTCGATGGGCCTATTCGACACCAGTTTTGAAATGCGACAAGGTAATTGCCTGAGCAATTGCCGACTTATTGTGCAACCAGGCCTTGCGGGCACAAACAAGATCACGCTCGTTGCTTTTTCGTCACACAGTTGTGGGTTGCCCAACGCCTTGTGGTTGCGCCAAGTTAGCGAAAACACAACCGGGGGATGGAAACTGTGACTCAAAGGCCGCGATTCGATCGCGCAGCGCGAATCGTTGAGCGCGCGCCACGCGCCTTCCGTGAGGTTTCAGGCGCTCGTAGCTCCTGATGGCGTCCCGTCTCTCTTCAACGCTTCTGTTCATCCTCCCGCTCGCAGTGCTGGTCGCGGTGTGGGCCGTCATCGTTGCGAGCTTCGACGTCAATCCGCGCATCTTCCCGAGCGTGCCGGCTGTTTGGAATGCGTTTGTCGAGGCGATACGCGATGGCACACTGATCCAGCATGTCGGCGCCAGCCTCGGCCGGATCGCGGTCGGCACCGTGCTGGCCATCCTGGTCGCGGTGCCGCTTGGCATCGCGATGGGCGTCAACAAGATCGTCGCCGACTTCCTCAACCCGCCGCTGCGGTTCTTCTCGGTGCTGGCCGGAATCGCCTGGATCCCGATCGCGACGCTGTGGTTCGGCTACGGCTTCGGCGCGATCACGTTCGTGATCTTCAACGCGGTGTTCTTCGTCGTCACCTACAACACGCTGCTCGGCGTTTCGACCATTCCGAAGCCGGTGCGCAACGCGGCCGCGTCGCTCGGTGCCGGGCCATGGGCGATGCTGACCGAAGTGCTGTTACCAGGCGCGCTGCCGAACATCGTCACCGGCATCCGCACAGGTCTCGGTTTTGCGTGGCGCGGTCTCATCGCAGCCGAGATGATCGCGACCAATGTCGGCCTCGGCTACATGCTGTTCGTCGCGCGTGATTTCTACCGCACCGAAGTGATCGTCATGGGCATGATCGTGATCGGCATTATCTGGCTGCTGATCGATCGCCTCGTGCTCGCGCCGCTCGAGCGCCGTACGATCGAACGCTGGGGCATGGTGCGCGCGACATGAACGTTCTTCTCCCCATCTGGAGCGGCTACGTCCGCCTCACAACGCGCTTTCCGATCGTGCAGACGCTGGTGCCGTTCATCCCGGTCATCGCGCTGTGGTGGATCGTGTCCGCCGCCGAAGTGTTTCCGAAAGTCTTCTTTCCGGGGCCGGTCGAAGTCTGGAAGTCGTTCGTCTCGCTGACCTACAAAGGCATCCTGCCGGACTATTTGGAAGACAGCCTGATCCGCCTCGCCGTCGGCGCACTTTGCGGCATCGCGCTTGGCATTCCGCTGGGAATTCTGATCGGAGTTTCGAAGCGCGCTCATACGGCACTGTGGCCTGTCGTGCTGTTCTTCCAGGCGATAGGCGATATCGCGTGGCTACCGATCCTGCTGATCTGGTTCGGCTTCGGCCTCACAACGATGACGTTTGTCATCGTCTATACGGTGATGTTCCCGGTGATCTTCAACACGGTGCTCGGCGTGCGTTCCGTGCCGCTCGATCTCTTCCGCGCGGCGCAGAGTCTCGGTGCATCCAAGTTCGCGATCCTGAAGGAAGTCACTCTGCCGGGTGCACTTCCGAACATCATCACGGGTCTGCGCAATGGCCTCGGCTTCGGCTGGCGCGCGCTGATCGCAACCGAGATCATCGTCGGCACCAGCGGCATCGGATTCCTGATGTTCGATGCGCGCCGCGCCGGCTCCGTCGTCGAGATCATGCTCGGCATGATTATTCTGGGAACACTTTGGTACATCGTCGATGCCTGGATTCTCGCGCCGATCGAGCGCGCGACCGGGCAGCGCTGGGGAACGGTTCAGAAGTGAAAACGCTCGCGATCAAAAATCTGTCGAAGACCTATTTCGACGCTTACCAGGGCGCGCATGTCACCGCCGTGCGGGACGTTTCGCTCAACGTCAATCAGGGCGAGTTCGTTGCCGTCGTCGGACCATCGGGCTGCGGCAAGACCACAGTGCTCAACATGATTGCGGGCTTCATTCCGAATTCGGGCGGCGAAATTCTACTCGACGGCCGCGCGGTGAGCGGGCCCGGCCCGGAGCGCGGCGTCGTTTTCCAATCGCATGCGTTGTTTCCGTGGAAGACCGTGCTCGACAATGTCGGCTTCGGTCCGAAAATGCGCGGCAAACCGAAGGCCGAATGCGACACCATCGCGCGCGAATACATCGCGCTCGCAGGCCTCAGCCACGCGGAAGACCGCTACCCGAACGAACTCTCGGGCGGCATGCAGCAGCGAGTCGGTGTTGCGCGCGCGCTCGCCAATCATCCGGATATTCTGCTGATGGACGAGCCCTTCGCGAGCGTCGATGCGCAGACCCGCATGACACTTCAAGAAGAACTCACGCGCATCTGGCAGGAGCGGCGGCCGACGATCCTCTTCATCACGCACGATGTGCCGGAAGCCGTATTCTTGGCCGACCGCGTCATCGTGCTGTCGAAAGGCACGGTGCTCGACGAGATCGTTATCGATCTGCCGCGCCCGCGCGTGTGGGACGACCTCATCGAAGACGATGCCTTCAAGACACTGTCGGCGCGCGTACTGCAGAAAGTGCGCAGCGCATGAAGCTCGTCCGCACGGTGCTCGGCGATACGCGCGGCCGCGTCGTTCTTTCGGTTGTGGGTGCCTATGTGCTGTGGCAGCTTTGGCTCACGGTCGCGGCGCCCGCAAAGGTCATGGGCGAGTTTCCGGCAAATCGCGAGCGCGTGAACGTGCTGGTGACCTTGCCGTTCGCGCCAGAGCGCTATCACGTTCAGGCTTTCCAAAAATACGGCCGTATGGCGGGTACAACCGACAACGGCATCGAACTTCGTAATGTGAAGAAAACGGACCTCACCGCTGTCGCCCGGCCTTACTGGGTGACCAAAGTGGAGCCACTGAAAGAAGGGAGCTAACGCAAAATGAGAAAAACACTGTTGGCCTTGGCCATGTGCTTGGCGGCGCCATTCGCAGCGCATGCGCAGGAGCTTGTGAAACTGAAAGCCGGCATGGTGACCGGCATCGATCAGATCGGGCTGCCGATCGCGCTCGAGCGCGGCTTCTTCGAGAAGCACGGCCTCGACGTCACGATCGCGCGCCCCTACCCGACCGGCGTCGACGCACTCAATGCGCTGCAAGCCGGTGAGAGCGACATGGTGCAAGTCGGCGTGCCGATGATCGGTGCGGTGCTGCGCGGCATGGACCTCGTCGCCCTCGGCAACTTCTCGGGCAGCGCGACGAAACTCGGCGCCGACGCGACGCTGGCGTTGATCGCGCGCGAAGGCGCCGGCATCAACAAGGGCGATCTCAAATCGCTCAAGGGCAAGAAGATCGCGGCTTCGTTCGGCACGATCAACCACCTCTACATTCTGGCACTGATCGAGAAGGCCGGGCTCAAGGTCGACGAAGTCACGCTCGTCAACACGCCGCCGCCGGATATGACGGTCGCGCTGCTCGCCAAAGGCATCGACGGCTTCGTGTCGTGGGATCCCTGGCCCATCGTTGCGCTGAAAGACGTGCCGGGCGCCATCGAAGTCATCCGTGGCGGCGATGTCATCTCGTATCTCGGCTTTAATGTCGCACTCCGTCCGTGGGTCGATAAGAACGGTCCGACGGTCGAGAAATTCCTCGCCGCTGTGTCGGAAGCCGACAAGTGGATGCGCGCCAATCCGAAGCAAGCCGCGCAAGTCGCGACGCGCTGGATTCCGGGCCTGAAGCCGGACGTCGCCGAAGCTGCGATGCAGTTCAACATCCAGCAGGCGGACCGCCGCCTCTCGGCGCAGAACTTCCGCGCACTTTGGGCCGCGCAGGACGTGCTGTCGCGCCTCGGGACGATCAAGTCGACCTTCGACGTCAACAAGCACATCGATGCCAAGCACATCGTGAAGGTGATGAAGGAGAAGCCGGAACTTTTCTCCGACTTGCCGCCCATCCCCGATGCGGTCGCGATCAAGGATGGCTTCGTGTTCAAGCCTTGAAGCAACTCACGCGAAGAAAAAGCCCGGCGCGAGTGCCGGGCTTTTTTATTGCTCAGTCCTTGCCGACATATTCGCTGATCAGCTTCTCGTGGCGCGCTTTTTCGATCTTCGAGGACGTCTCGTCGGCGATGCGCTCGTCCATGCGGTATTTCACGAGATTGACGAGGCTGCCGCACAGCAGGATCACGCCCATCGTCCAGTATCCCTTCGTCGACAAGTCGACGGGTGACAGCCAGATCGATAACGCGAGCATGAAGAGCGCGACCGCAACCGCGGCGCTGTTGAACGCGATGTAGGTCTTGAGGCCTTTATCCATTGTGATGCTCCTTGCGAGGTTCGGTTAAGCAGCGGTGAGACGCGTGAGGACATCGCTCGCGCGAATTTTTGCGGAAGGTCCGAAGCCGTGCTGTTCGAGGCGATCGCGCACCCCGTCCTGACTGAGTTCGGCGTCGATCGCGTCGAGAACTTCGGCTTCGTCGAGCGGATCGCTACGCTCGTTGACGCGGCGAAGCAGCGCTTCCGCGGCTTGCAGATTCGCCCTGCGTCCGATCGAGCGATCGAGCTGGCGCTGAGCTTTCTGGCCTTTGTCGATCGCGCGTGCAGCGATCATTCCCTGGTTGAGGTCGACAATGCGACGATGCGTTTTCTCGATGGAAAGACGCATCCGCTCGGCACGTTCGGCGAGGGCGCCGATTGTGTTGCGGCGGGTCTCGCGTTCGTTTTCGAGTTCGGCGATCGCGGCCGCACCGTCATGCGCCAGCTTCTCGCTTCCGGCCGCCAACGCAGCACGCACGCGCGTTTCGAGATCGGCGATCCGCCGCTCGAGGGCATTAAAGTTCGCCTGCTCGGTGCGCTGTTGGAGGATGATGGTTGCGAGCGTCTCCTTGGCTTGGGAGAGGCCGGCCTCGGCAGCGCGGATATGCTGCCCGATGAGCTCAATCGCGAACTTGTCTTGAACGGCTTCCTCGGCGTGAGCCGTCGTGGCGTCGAGGAGCGTCCGGATCAACTTGAACATCAAAAACTCCTTGGTTTCGGGATATGAACATCGTTCATGATCTGATAGTCGGGTGAATCGCAGCAAAGTTCAAGCTGTTTTGAACAACGTTCATACTTATGGTTAGCAAAGCGTTAATCGAAAAGAGTTAGAAATCCCTTCCTTTTCAGCGTCTTCCGGCACTACCGTGAGACATCTCGCCGCTGCAGTCATTTGATGCCTGTTTCGATCCGCCCCGCGACCCTTTCCGACATCCCGGCAATTACGCGCATCTATGCGCACGCCGTAGCGCACGGCACTGCGTCGTTCGAACTCGATCCGCCGGACGAGGCCGAGATGACGCGGCGGATGTCGGCGCTCATCGACAACGGCTTCCCGTATATCGTCGCGGAAGAAGCAGGCGCGCTGCTCGGCTACGCCTATGCGGGCGCCTATCGCCCGCGCCCGGCCTACCGCTTCAGTGTCGAGGACTCGATCTACATCGCGCCGGACGCGCAGCGGCGCGGCATCGGCCGCATTCTGCTCACCGCCTTGATCGAGGAATCCGAGAAGCGCGGCTTTCGCCAGATGATCGCGGTGATCGGCGATGCGAGCCAAACGCCGTCCATCGAACTTCACCGCGCGGCAGGATTTCGGATGATCGGCGCCGTCGAAGCGGTCGGCTTCAAGCACGGCAAATGGCTCGCGACCGTGCTGATGCAGCGCCCGCTCGGCGAAGGCGACACGACCGACCCTTATGTTCCGATGACGCTCGTCTAGCTCGCGATTTTCTGCGCGTCCGCGAGCGCGGCACGCAGGGCCGCGACATCCGCATGCGTATCCGGCAGATCGCCAAGCGCCTTGCGCAGCAGCTTGCCAAGATGCGGCTTGAGCCACTCCATCGCGGCGTCGGGGCCGATTTGCCGCGTGCGCAGGAATAGCGCCAGGGCGAAGATCAAATCCGCTTCCGGCAGATAGCCGGCGCGCCGCATGCTCCAGCCACCGCCGCCGCTGGTCTCGAAATCGAAACGTGCATTGGCGAGGAAGACTCCGAAGCCGAGAAATACGGCCGTGAGGTCGGTGAGAAATTCGTTTTCGTCGGCTTCCGACGGTGGCGGCGTGCGCGCCGACGACAAAAGATCGTGCGCAAGCTCATGCGCGAACGTCGCGATGAGATGCTCGGGCCGCTCCAGCAGCGTCGGCACGTAGGTGATCTGCGAGCGATTGCCGCGGCGGCTATACGTGCCGAGTGCGTGCTTGCCATGTTGGAGCATGACGTAAGCCGGTGCTTCGCGCCGAGCGACCGGGTTGTTGTCGGCAACGAGATCGATCTCCCAATCGCCCATTCCGCAATACGTCTGCGTCTGACGAAAGATGCGGAGCGCTTTGGCGTGACCGCGTTCGCCATCGCTCGGAAAGAAACCAGGCTTCGGTAGAACGAGTTTGCAGGCGGAAAAATCGTCGCCGTGTCCGAACTCACTCAGCAGCCAAGCGAAGTTCTCGACATGCCAAGCTGCCGTCTCGGCATCGAGCAATGGCTTTGACCTAAATGGCCACATCGCAAAAATCGCTTCTGCCCTCGCGGGCGAATTTAGCTCGCTACCACGCGCAGCGGTTTGTCGAGCACGCGCAGCACGCGCTCGAGTTCCGGTCCGCGTTTCAAGATATGACCCGTCATCGACACGACGCTATAGGCACCCTGCTTCCGTGCCAGTTTCGGATCTTTTTCGATGCGGTAAATCGGCATTTCTGACGAGCGGCGGAAGATCGAAAACACCGCGCGGTCTTTCAGAAAATCGATGGCGTAATCGCGCCACTCACCGGCCGCGACCATGCGGCCATAAAGATCGAGAATTCGGCTCAGCTCGCGCCGGTCAAAACTCACTCGCTCGCGCGGGCCGGAGGGCGAAACGCCCGCAGCCCGTATCGGCTCGCCCGGCTCCAAGTCGCCGGAACCCGCGTCCATGCGGCGCCTCCTTGGTCGTTACAACGCCATCATGATCGCGCCGGACGTTGCCCGGTTCAAGAGCAAATCATTGCCAAACGGTAACCACATCACGAGGACGTGCATCAGAAATCACATTGCGGCCCGATTTGCGCCGCTGGCGCGCCGCCGGTCCCGTGCATATATCGCGGATAGGGCCCGGCTCGGCGAGACCCGGATTCCTCAGCCCCCCAAGCCCCCTGGGTATTGTACGGGTCGGGTCCTACTTCCAGAAAACTGTCTGACGACTCATAGCCAGTGCCCAAGCGCTGGCTTTTCTTTTTGGTGCATCCGCCCTAAGCGGCAGCGTCCGTAACGCCGACAACCAACCGCTTGCCGAGCGCGCGCAGTGTCACCGTCAGCGGCGCGAGCTTGGTCGCATGCCACGGATCGAGAATGCGGCGGACTTCCTTCTCGTCCTTGCCGATGCGGCGCGCCAGTGCGGACTTGCTGATCTTGGCGTCGGCGAAGGCGGACAGCACGGCGAGTTTAGCTGCAGTGGTCGGCTCGACCGAAACGTAACGCAACTTCTTGCCTTGAGCGGTCGCGGCCTTTCGCGCAGTTGGCAGGGCTAACCCGCGATCAAGATAAGACAGCAGCGCAAGCGCAAGCGCATCGGCCGCCATTGTCTCAGCGTCGGCCACATCGTCGCCTTGCGAAATCGCTTCGGGAACATCCGGAAACGAGACTACGATGCCGTGATCTTCGCCCTTCTCGAAAATTGCGCCGTAACTGAAATCCTGCATCGTCAGCCGAGCCCCAGTTGCTTCTTGATCTTGCGCCCCGTCTTGGGATCGATCTCGCGGCTCGGCAGTGTCGTCAGCCGATCGCCGACATAGACCATCGCGTGACCGCCTTTGCCGCGTCCATACGCAACGCGAAACGGCAAATTCCGCGCTTCCGCTTCGGCCCGAAGCTCGGAAATGAAGCGATCGCGTTTCGTAGCCATGCCGAACTCTGCCGAGGATGCTATCCTCGGACAAAAATGTCCGAACGTCAACGTCTATGTTGATATCAGCGCAGCGATGCGGTCGCGGCGCCAAGCATCGTGCCGGGGCTTTCGGCGCCGCCGGTCTGCACGAGCACGGTTGCGGCATCCGGATTGTCGGCCGCAAGATCGCTCTTGGGGACTTTCCACGTCTGCGCGCCGCCCGCCCACGTGCCGAGCTTCACCCAGCGGCGGACGACGTTGTGATACGTCACTTCCTTGCCGCGGTTCTCGCCCTTGTTGATCTTCACGTGGACTTCGCGTGCTGTGAGGCAGAGCCACACGTCGCCGGCTTGCTGCGCCTCCGAGCCTGACTGCACGCTGACCGTCAAACCGTCTTGGCCTACGAAGATGCCGACCGGCACCGACAAGGCTTCGCGCGGGCGAACGCGGCTTAGCGCCTTTTCGATCTCGGCGCGATCGCTGCCGACGACATGCGAGACGCCGTTGATAACGACTTGCGGCGTATAGACCTGACGGTCGCCGCGCGTGTTCGCATAACCTTTCTGCCGCTGCGTATGGCCCTTGAGCGCGAGCGTGTCCTTCCAACCGAGATAGTCCCAGTAATCGACGGACATCGACAGCGTGATGAGCGAGGGATCTTTCGCGAGCTCGCCGATCAGCTTGTCGGCGGCCGGGCACGACGAGCAGCCTTGGCTGGTGAACAGCTCGACGACGGCGCGCGGCTCGGTTTGGCTCAAAGCCGGCGTTCCCGCCGTGACTGCGGCGAGGCCGAATGCGAAACCGGCGAACGAAGATGGGCAACGCATAAAAATAATACCTCGACCGATGCTCTGCCGGCAGCGGTCTTATGGCTTGAGATTTAGGCGAACCCCGCGTTCGGAGCCAACTCACTTCCGGGTTACATCACGCAATTGTCGGCAGGTGTGACCGGGCCGACAAACTCGCCCAACAAAAAAGCGGTACGCCCGTCGTGGGGCGTACCGCTTGGCGAAATCGGCAACGGCGTCAGCCGTTGTGGTTAAGCCGCGAGCTGGCGCAGCACGTAGTGCAGGATGCCGCCGTTCTTGAAGTAGTCGAGCTCATCGAGCGTATCGATGCGGCAGATCAGCGGCACCTTCTTGAGCGTACCGTCGCCCATCGTGATCTCGGCGATCAGCGTTTGGCGCGGTTTCAAGTCGTGCGCGAGGCCGTGAATCGTCACGGTCTCGTCGCCCTTGAGGCCGAGCGTCTGCCACGACGTGCCTTCCTCGAAGACCAGCGGAACGACGCCCATGCCGATCAGGTTCGAGCGATGGATGCGCTCGAAGGATTGCGCAACGACAGCGCGAACGCCGAGGAGCACGGTGCCCTTCGCGGCCCAGTCGCGCGACGAGCCGGTGCCGTATTCCTTGCCGGCGAAGACGATCAGCGGAACCTTCTCGGCCTTGTAGCGCATCGCCGCATCATAGATCGGCAGCTTCTCGCCGGTCGGGTAGTGCGTCGTGAAACCACCTTCGACGCCCTGGAGCATCTGGTTCTTGATGCGGATGTTCGCGAACGTGCCGCGCATCATGACCTGGTGATTGCCGCGGCGCGTGCCGTACTGGTTGAAGTCGGCCGGACGCACCTGGTGATCGCGGAGATACACACCCGCCGGGCTCGACTCCTTGATCGAACCGGCCGGCGAGATGTGGTCGGTCGTGATCGAGTCGAGGAAGAGACCCATTACGCGCGCGTTGATGATGTCGGTGACCGGCGCCGGGTCCTTCTTCATCTCGGTGAAGTACGGCGGGTTCTGCACGTAGGTCGACTTGTCGTCCCACTTGAAGGTCGCGGCAGCGTCGACCTTGATCGACTTCCAGTGCGCGTCGCCCTCGAAGAGGTCCTTGTACATGCCGGTGAACATCTGCTCCGACAACGTCCCGCGGACCATCGCGGCAACGTCCTTCGTCGACGGCCAGATGTCCTTGAGATAGACCGGCTTGCCGTCGCTGCCGGTACCGAGCGGATCCTTGGTCAGATCGACGTCGAGCGATCCTGCGAGCGCATACGCGACGACGAGCGGCGGCGAGGCGAGATAGTTCGCGCGCACGTCCGGATTGACGCGGCCTTCGAAGTTACGGTTGCCGGAGAGCACCGAGCAGGCGACGAGATCACTCTTGTTGATCGCGGCGGAAATCTCTTCCGGGAGCGGACCCGAGTTGCCGATGCACGTCGTGCAGCCGAAGCCGACGAGATTGAAGCCGAGCGAGTCGAGGTCTTTCTGTAGGCCCGACTTCTCGAAGTATTCGCCGGCGACTTGCGAGCCCGGCGCGAGCGAGGTCTTCACCCATGGCTTGACCTTGAGGCCCTTCGCCACCGCGTTGCGCGCCAGCATGCCGGCGCCGAGCATCAGGCTCGGGTTCGACGTGTTGGTGCACGACGTGATTGCCGCGATGACGACGTCGCCGTGGCCGATATCGTGGTTGCGGCCTTCGACCGGAACGCGCTTGCCGCGCTCGGCCGCCTTGTTGAATTCCTTTTCCATCGCGACCGCGAAACCGGCCGCCGCATCCTTCAAGAGGACACGATCCTGCGGGCGCTTCGGGCCGGCTATCGACGGCTCCACCGAACCAAGATCGAGTTCGAGCGTCGAGGTGAAGACCGGGTCCGGAGCGTTCTGCTCGCGGAACAGACCTTGCGCCTTGGCATAAGCTTCGACGAGCGCGACGCGCTCGGCCGAACGGCCGGTCTCGGTGAGGTAGCGCAGCGTCTCACCGTCGATCGGGAAGAAGCCGCAGGTCGCGCCGTATTCGGGCGCCATGTTGCCGATCGTCGCGCGATCTTCGAGCGCGAGATGGTCGAGGCCCGGGCCGTAGAACTCGACGAACTTGCCGACGACGCCCTTCCCGCGCAGCATCTGCGTCACGGTGAGCACGAGGTCGGTCGCCGTGATGCCTTCCTTCAGCTTGCCGGTGAGCTTGAAGCCGATGACTTCCGGCAACAGCATCGAGACCGGCTGACCGAGCATCGCGGCTTCAGCCTCGATGCCGCCAACGCCCCAACCGAGCACCGCGCAGCCGTTGACCATCGTGGTGTGCGAGTCGGTGCCGACAAGCGTATCCGGATAAGCGACCTCGACGGTCTCGTTGCCGATTTTTTGCTTCGCCGTGAAGATCGTCTGCGACAGGTATTCGAGGTTGATCTGGTGGCAGATGCCGGTGTCCGGCGGCACGACGCGGAAGTTGTCGAACGCGGTCTGCGCCCATTTGAGGAATTTGTAGCGCTCGCCGTTCTGGCGATATTCCTCTTCGATGTTCTGCTTGAAGGCCGTCGACGAGCCGAAATAATTCACGATCACCGAGTGATCGATGACGAGATCGACCGGCACCAGCGGGTTGATGCGCGACGGGTCGCCTCCGAGGTTGCGCATCGCGTCGCGCATGGCGGCAAGATCGACCACTGCCGGAACGCCGGTGAAGTCCTGCATCAGCACGCGCGCCGGACGGAAGGCGATTTCGGTGCTCGATGTCTTGGTCTTGAGCCAGCCGGCCGCATCCTTGATGCCTTCGGCGGTGACGGACCGGTTGTCCTCGAAGCGGAGAAGGTTCTCCATCAGCACTTTGAGCGAATACGGGAGCTGCGAGATTCCCGCGAGGCCGTTCTTCTCGGCCGCCGGGAGGCTGTAATAGGTGTAGGTCTTGGCGCCGACGTTAAGGGTCTGGCGCGACTTGAAGCTGTCGAGTGATGTCATCGTTTGAAACCCGATAAAGGGATGCGGGTGGGCAAGCAGAGAGCGTGCCACCACAAACGCCTGCCCCTTGGCGCCGAGTGCGGCAGCAGCGAGGGGCATCAGCAACGGGCCGCTTTATAAGAGCGTTTTCGCCAGTTTGCTATAGTTCTTATGTGCGAAGCTGCTCCGTCGTGGCGGAATTTTTGTCACATCGGCTTCGAACCGGCCTCGAGGATATCGAGGTAGTCACGCGCACCGTGCAGGATGTGCAAGATCACGACCCGATCCGGCTCGACTTTGTAAAAAATCAGGTAGTTGCCGTGCACGCGGCGGCGGATTCCAAGCGATTCATAGCGCGACACCAGCGGAAATGCGGCGTGGAGATCGGCGAGGCTGAGACACTGAGCTCGCAGCTCGGCGGCGAAGGTTATCGCTCTTCTCGGACTATCGGCGGCAATCGTTTCGGCAATCGACACGATCTCGGCCATCGCGGCGGCCGAGATGACGACGATCATGTCTTCGAACTACCTTTCAGTTTGCCGTCGAGCTGATCGAAAAAGGCCTCGGCGGCGAAAATGCGGCCCGCATCCGCGTCGGCTAGACCGCGTGCGAGGGCGGCGTCGAGCACGGCAAGCCGCGTCTCCCGCTCCTGGACGAGCCGGACCCCTTCCCGCAAAACCTCGCTCTTCGAATTATATCGCCCTGCCTCGACCAGTCTGGCGACATAGTCCTCGAGGTTGGCACCCAAATCGGCACTGATCATAATTTGATAATAGTTATCAAAGCCGATTCAGGCAATCCCTAGAGGGCGCTTTCGCGATAGCCGCGAACGCGATAACCGTCGCCAAGAGACTTGGCGGAGTCGGCGCTCTTGCTGCCCGCGACCAGAGTTCCGACGATGCCAACCCGCGCAGGCGACATCACGCGCCTCATCGCAACCGATCTAGCCTGCATCCGCGGCGGCCGCATCGTTTTCGAGCGGCTGAGCTTCGCGGTGCCCTCCGGTTCCGCACTGGTGCTGACGGGACCGAACGGCGCCGGCAAGTCGTCGCTCCTCCGCGTCATCGCGGGCCTCGTTAGGCCGAGCATGGGCACGGTCGCGGCCGAGGGCGGCGACGCAGAGCATACTCTCGCCGAGCATTGCCACTATGCGGGGCATCTCGATCCCGTGAAGGCGTCGCTCAGCGTCGGCGAAAATCTTGAGTTCTGGCGCGATTTCCTTGGCGGCGAACCGGCGCGCTCGATCGATGACGCGCTCGCGGCGGTCGGGCTCGGCAGCCTCGCCGACCTGCCCGGCGGCTACCTATCGGCCGGCCAACGCAGGCGTCTTTCCCTCGCGCGATTGATCGCGGTCCATCGTCCGATCTGGCTGCTCGACGAGCCGACAGCCGCGCTCGACAGATCCGGTCAGGAGATGTTCGCGACGCTGTGCGCCGCGCATCTCGCGGCCGGCGGCATCATTGTTGCGGCGACGCATGCGCCGCTCGCGCTTCCGGGCGAGCAAAATCTCGCACTCGGGGGCGCCGCATGAGCGCCCTCCTCGGCCGCGATTTCAAGCTCGCTCTGCGCACCGGCGGCGGCGCGCTGATGGGCGTGTTGTTCTTTCTCGTGTTGATAGCGTTACTGCCATTCGCTGTCGGTCCCGATCTGCCGCTGCTCAAACGCATCGGTCCCGCGATGCTGTGGCTCGGGGCATTGCTGGCGAGCCTGCTCACGCTCGATCGCTTATTCGCGGCGGATCACGACGACGGCGCGCTCGATCTCATGTTGATGGCGCGCACGCCGCTTGAACTTTCAGTCATCGCGAAGGCGCTTGCGCATTGGATCACCAGCGCGCTGCCGCTGGTTGTCGCGACGCCGCTGCTCGGCTTGATGCTCAACATCGAGCCCGCCGTCTCGCTGCACGTCGCGTTGACGTTGCTCGCCGGCACGCCCGCGCTGACGCTGATCGGCGTCATCGGCGCGGCGCTCAGCGTCACGCTGCGGCGCGGCGGCCTTCTATTGCCGATCCTCGTATTGCCTCTGTCGGTGCCGGTGTTGATCTTCGGTGTCGCAGCCGCCACAACGCCGGGCGAATTCGGCGCGCCTTTTCTCATTCTGCTTGCGCTGAGCCTCGTCAGCCTCGCGGCGGCCCCTTTCGCGGCCGCGGCGGCGTTGCGGCAGGGGATGGAGTAATGCATCGCGATCGCGTTACCGCGAAAAGCAGCGCATTGCGCGACCGGCTCTTGCCCCTTATCACCCTCAATCCGGCCAGGTGGCCGCAGTATCGTAACGCATGGCTCTAATCGACCTCGCCAACCCGACGCGCTTCTTGCGCTTCACCGAACGCGTCTTGCCGTGGCTCATCGCCGCGACCGCGATCGTGCTGGCGACCGGGCTTTATCTCGCGTGGAACGCGCCTGACGATTACCAGCAGGGCGCGACCGTGAAGATCATGTTCATTCACGTGCCGTCGGCGTGGCTCGCGATGGGCATTTGGGCCGTCATGAGCCTCTCGGCGCTCGGCACGCTGGTCTGGCGGCACCCGCTCGCCGACGTTGCGGCACGCGCAGCGATGCCGATCGGCGCGGCGTTCACGCTGATTTGTCTCGTCACCGGCGCGCTGTGGGGGCGGCCGACATGGGGCACCTATTGGGTGTGGGACGCTCGCCTCACTTCGGTGCTCGTCCTCTTCCTCATGTATCTTGGGCTGCTCGCACTGTGGAGCGCAGTCGATGAGCCGTCGCGTGCCGGACGGCTTGCCGCGATCCTCACGCTGGTCGGCGCCGTCAACTTGCCGATCATCAAATTCTCGGTCGATTGGTGGAACACGCTGCATCAGCCGGCGTCGGTCGTGCGGCTCGGCGGCGCGGCGATCCACCCGACGATCCTGACGCCGCTGCTGACAATGGCGGCCGCATTCTTCCTCCTCTTCGTCACGCTACACCTCGCCGCGATGCGCAATGAGATCCTGCGCCGCCGTGTGCGCACGATGCGCTTGCGGCAAGCGAGTGCCGCATGAGCACGCTCGGACCGCACGCGACGTTCATCGTCGGCTCCTACGCTGTGGCGACCACCGTGATCACGGCTCTGCTCATCTGGGTGGTCGCTGATTATCGCGTGCAACGCCGTACGCTCGCCGATCTCGAACAGCGCGGCTTCGGCCGCCGTTCAGCGGGAGATACCCTGTGAGCGATGCCGCGGAACCGCGAAATACATCACGCCGCATTCTGTGGCTAATTCCGCTCGCGCTGTTTGCGGCGCTGGCGACCTTGTTCTTTATCCGGCTCTTCGCCGGCGATCCGTCGCGGCTTCCGTCGGCGCTGATTGGGAAGCCCGCGCCGCAGACGTCTCTCGAAGGCATCGACGGATTGCTGCGCGACGGCAAGCCTGTGCCGGGCCTGTCGCCCGAAACGCTCAAGGGACACGTTACGCTGGTGAATGTGTGGGCGTCGTGGTGCGACCCATGCCGCGACGAGGCTCCGCTGCTGATGCAACTCGCCGAGAGCGGCGTGCGGCTCGTCGGCATCAATCAACGCGACAAGGCCGAAAACGCGCGGCGTTTTCTCGGCCGATACGGCAACCCGTTCGTCGCGATCGGCACCGATGCAAATGCCCGCGCGTCGATCGAATGGGGCGTCTACGGCGTGCCGGAAACGTTCGTCGTCGATCGCGAAGGCAAGATCGTCTTCAAGCTGGTCGGCGGCCTGACGCCGGAGAATTACGAGCGTCAGATCAAGCCAGCGCTCGAGCGCGCGAAGGTCGGACAGTAGTTTTTGAGTCGCATTCCCGGACGGCGAACCGGTATCCACTTCGCCTGGAAATGCTCTAGCTTTTCTCGCCTTCCGGCGCTTTCGGGACGGCGTAACGGTCGAGAACCGACGCCTGCAGCATGCCGAAGATGAAGATCAGCGGGATGATGCCGAAGACTTTGAACTTCACCCAGAAGTCCGTCGACATCGTGCGCCAAACGACCTCGTTGAGCAGCGCAAGAAAGAGAAAGAATAACCCCCAGCGTTGCGTCAGAACGCGCCAGCCTGCCGGTGTCACCTCGAAGATCGTGCCGAACACGTTCTGCAGCAACGTTTTCCCGAACAGCAATCCTCCGAGCAGCGTCGCGGCGAAGAGGCCGTAAATGATCGTCGGCTTCATCTTGAAGAACGTTTCGTCGTGCAGATAGAGCGTCAGCCCGCCGAACACGAAGACGATGACGGCCGAGACCGTCGACATGGTCGAGATGTGCCGGGTCAGCGCGAAGGAGATCGCCATCGCGATCGCGGTGACGATCATGAACACGATGATCGCCGTGTACATTTCGACCCGCGAGTAGACGAGGAAGAACAGCAGCAACGGCCCGAGTTCGAGGGCGAGGCGCAACAGCGGCGGTTCGGACTTCTTTTCGCTCATGGGCAGCCTTCTAGCCCACAAACTCCGGCGGATCGAAGGATTTTTGGCCAGATTTCTTCCCTCGGCGGCCGTCAAACCTATGTTATAAGCCGCGCCGACTGACCGGAATGGACCAATGACCGCCCCGCTGAAGAGCATCGAAGGCAACGATATCGCGACCGCGATGGCCGATCTCGGCCGCCGCGCGCGTGTTGCCGCGCGTTCGCTCGGGCAGGCCGGCGCTGCGCAGAAAAACGCCGCGCTGACCGCGATGGCGGCCGAAATCCGCCGACGCTCTGCCGACATCATCGCGGCGAATGCCGAGGATGTGAAAGACGGCAAGGCCGCCGGCATGACCGGCTCGTTTCTCGACCGCCTGACGCTCAACGAAGCGCGCGTCGAAGCGATGGCGACCGGCCTCGAGGTCGTCGCGGCGGTGGAAGATGCGGTCGGCAAGGTCACCGAGAGCTGGCAGCGGCCAAACGGCATGACGATCGAGCGCGTGCGCGTTCCGCTCGGCGTCGTCGGCGTCATCTACGAGAGTCGCCCGAACGTTACGGCCGACGCGGGCGCGCTGTGCCTCAAGGCCGGCAACGCGGTCATCCTGCGCGGCGGCTCGGACAGCTTCCGCTCCTCGCGTGCGATCCACGCGGCGCTGACCGAAGGCCTGCGCATCGCGGGTCTCCCCGAGGATGCGATCCAGATCGTGCCGACGCGGGATCGCGCCGCCGTCGGCATGATGCTCGCGGGCCTAGACAGCAACATCGACGTGATCGTGCCGCGCGGCGGCAAGGGCCTCGTCGCGCGCGTGCAGACGGAAGCGCGCGTGCCGGTATTCGCGCATCTTGAGGGCGTCGTGCATGTCTATGTCGACAAGGCCGCCGACCTCGCGATGGCGAAGGATATCGTGCTCAACGCGAAGTTGCGGCGCACCGGCGTCTGCGGCGCGGCCGAGACGCTGCTCGTCGATCGCGCTGCGGCACAGACACATCTTAAACCGCTGGTCGACATGCTGATCGATGCGGGCTGCGAAGTGCGCGGCGATGCGGCCGTGCAGAAAACCGATACGCGTGTGAAACCCGCGACCGAGGAAGACTGGCCGGCTGAATATCTCGACGCGATCATCGCGGCAAAAGTCGTCGACGGCGTGGACGATGCGATCGCGCATATCGAGCGGTACGGCTCGCATCACACCGACGCGATCGTCACGGCGGATCAGGCCGCCGCCGATAAATTCTTGGCCCAGGTCGATAGTGCGATCGTGCTGCACAATGCATCGACGCAGTTTGCCGACGGCGGCGAATTCGGCTTCGGCGCCGAGATCGGCATCTCGACCGGCCGCATGCACGCACGTGGCCCGGTCGGCGTCGAGCAACTGACGACGTTCAAGTATCGCATCCACGGATCGGGCCAGACGCGTCCGTGATCGCAAGCTCTGCATGATCGCACGACTCCCGCCCTCCGCCGGTCTGCGCATCGGCCTGTTCGGCGGCTCATTCAATCCGCCGCATGCGGCGCATCGCGCCATCACGCTGCTGGCGATGAAGCGTCTGCATCTCGACTTCGTCTGGTGGATCGTCTCACCGGGCAACCCGCTCAAAGACACGCGCGGCCTGCCGCCGCTCGCCGAGCGCCTAGCGGCAGCGCGACGCGTCGCCAACCACCCGCGCATCGTCGTCACCGACGTCGAGCAGCAAATCGGTACGCGCTACACGGTGGATACGCTGCGGTATCTGCGTGAGCGCTGCCCGCGTGCGCGTTTTGTCTGGATCTCGGGCGCCGACGTGCTTGAAGAATTCCACCGCTGGCGGGCCTGGGACGAGATTTTCGAGATGGTGCCGCTGTGTTTCATGGATCGCGGCGGCGAGACGCTGGACGCGCTTGGCTCTCCGGCCGCGCAGCGCTTTTCCCGCGCGCGATGGCCCGAGGAGCGTGCCGCCCAGCTAGCCGGCATGAAGCCGCCGGCCTGGGTTTTCGTGCACGGGATGAAGTCGACGCTGTCATCCAGCGCCATCCGGGCCGGGATCGCCAAATAAGTCCCGAAACGGGGCATGCGTTCGCGATACCGCCGATGTTACCGCGCCACACTTTGGTGTTATCGCGCTCTCTCGCAACCAAAAGATCGCGCTGTCATTGAAAAGATAAGGTACTGGTGCCTATCTTAATGTGTCCGCGGGCACCTCTCGAATCACGGACCTTTCGAATGGAAACCCGCGGCCGGACAAGGAAAGGATTGCCTCACTGTCCACCGTGACGCCTCGGACTCGCAAAGCGAAGTCCGCTCCGCTCTCGCCGGTCGATCTCGACCAAGAGGGTTGGAAACTGACGCTGAAACTGATCCTCGACGAGCTTGGCGATGCCAAGGCTGAGGACACCCTCACCATCGATCTCGCTGGGAAGAGCGCCATGGCCGACGCCTTGGTGGTCACCTCCGGTCGCTCCAACCGTCAGGTTGGCGCAATCGCGGACCGCCTCGAAAAGGCGCTGCGCGAAGCCGGTATTCGCGGCGTGAAGATCGAAGGCCTGCCGCATTGCGACTGGGTGGTGCTCGATGCCGGTGACGTCATCGTTCACATCTTCCGTCCGGAAGTCCGCGCCTTCTACAATCTCGAGAAGATGTGGGCACCCGAAATGGCGCGCCGCGTGAGTTAAAAGAAATCCCGCCCGGGATTTCTCGCGATGATCTAAGGTTCGCTCCGAACCGACGTTCGGAGCCCGGGTACTTTGCGCATCACGATTGCGGCGGTCGGCCGCCTCAAATCCGGCCCGGAACGACAGCTTGCCGAGCGCTACCGCGAACGCGCGGTGAAAGCCGGACGCGGCCTCGGATTCCGCCAGATCGACATCATCGAAATCGACGAAAGCCGTGCGCGCGACGCCGATCGCCGCATGACCGAGGAAGCCATCGCGATAGCCAACGTTCTGCCGCCGCATGCGCGTATCGCGGCGCTCGACGAACGCGGCGATATCCTCGGCAGCAAAGGCTTTGCCGAGTTGATTGCGCGTTGGCGCGACGACGGACACGATTGCTGCTTCATCATCGGCGGCGCCGACGGGATGGCGCCGAGCGTGCGCGACCAAGCCACCAAGCGCCTGGCGTTCGGTGCTTTCACGTGGCCGCACCAGATGGTGCGCATCATGCTGCTGGAGCAGATCTACCGCGCGACGACGATCCTGTCGGGACACCCGTATCACCGGGAGTGAGCCTGCCGCGCACTCCCACCCTCCCCTGGAGGGGGAGGGTCGCGAACGCAAGTGAGCGGGGTGGGGTGAGCTTGGGCGACACCGATAATTCACCCCACCCCGCCGCTTCGCGTCGACCCTCCCCCTCCAGGGGAGGGTGCGCACCTCGCCGCCGCCGCGCGCCAAAACTTAATCCTCTCTTCACCATGCGAGGCCACTAATGGTGCGATGCGCCAGACCGTGCTTCGCCTGACGATGATTGCGCTCGCCTCGGCGGGGTTGCCGACATTCGTCCATGCGCAACAGACCGCGAACGCGCAACAGACCGCGAACGCGCAGCAAACCAACGCGCCACTCAACATCAATACGCCCGCCGCAGAACGCCACGCCGCCGCCGGCGCGCGCGCAATGCGCGAGAGCGAACTCGAACGTGTGCGTGCCGATCAGCGTCGCGCCGCCGAAACCGAACTCAAGCTCAAGCGCGAAATCGAAACCATCGGGCAGGATCGCCGCAAGCTCGCGGAGCTTCTCGTCGCGACCGCGACGAAACTGCGCGAAGCCGAAGAGCGTGTTTTCGCAACCGAGGCGCGCCTCGGCGGTCTCGACGAACAAGAGCAGGCGATCCGCGGCAAACTCTACGCGCGCCGCCATGTCATCGCGGATTTGCTCGCGGCTCTACAGCGGATGGGACAGCGTCCACCGCCTGCGCTGCTCGTGCGCCCCGAAGATGCCTTGAAGACCGTGCGCAGCGCGATGCTGCTTGGCGCCGTCGTTCCGGCGATGCGCGCTGAGACCGAGGCGCTCGCGATCGACCTCGCCGCGCAAGTCAACATCCGGGCCGCCATCACGGCCGAGCGCGAGGCGCTGGCTAAGGATGCGGCCGGCCTTGAACAAGAGCGCGTGCGCATGACGGCGCTGGTCGAGGAGCGGCAAAAACGCCAGGCCGAAGCCGAGCGAGCCCTCGAAGGCGAACGCGGACGTATGATGGCGCTCGCCCGCCAGGCCGATTCGCTCAAAGATTTGATCGCGAAGCTTGATCGCAACGCGCCGGCCGAGAATACGCCGCCGCCGGACCAGCCGGACGGCCAGCCTCGGGATACCAACAAGCTCAAACCGTCAATTTTATTTGCGAATGCCAAAGGGTCGCTGAAACTGCCCGTCGGCGGCATCAAAATTCGCAATTTCGGTAGTTCTGACGGCCTCGGCAGCACTCAGAAGGGGATTTCGATCGCATCTCGCATCGGCGCGCAGGTTACGGCGCCGACGGACGGCTGGGTCGTCTATGCGGGACCGTTCCGATCCTACGGACAACTCTTGATCCTGAACGTCGGCGGGGGGTACCATGTCTTGCTCGCGGGAATGGAGCGAATCTCGGTGGATTTGGGACAGTTCGTTTTGACCGGGGAACCTGTTGCCAGCATGGGTAACGGCCCTAAAACCGCCGCAGCTATCCCGATAGGTTCGAGCCAGCCGACCCTCTATATTGAGTTCAGGAAAGACGGTACGCCCGTCGACCCCGGTCCTTGGTGGACTGCGGACAGCGAAAAGGTTCGCGGATAATGCGGAAGATCTCGTTGCTTCTCCTTGGCGCCGCTGCTGGCGCGGCTATGACGATTGCCGTCTCTCAGCCGCAGCTCATCACGGCACGACCCGCCAAGGCGGCGCCGGCTGACACTTATAAGCAGCTCAATCTGTTCGGCGATGTCTTCGAGCGCGTCCGCGCCGACTACGTCGAGAAGCCGGAAGATTCCAAGCTCGTCGAATCCGCAATCAACGGCATGCTCTCGGGCCTCGATCCGCATTCGAGCTACATGGATGCGAAGTCCTTCAAGGACATGCAAATCCAGACACGCGGCGAGTTCGGCGGTCTCGGCATCGAAGTCACGATGGAAGACGGCCTCGTGAAGGTCATCGCCCCGATCGACGACACCCCGGCCGCGAAAGCCGGCGTCATGGCGAACGACGTCATCACGCATCTCGACGACGAGCAGATCCAGGGTCTCACCCTGAACCAGGCCGTCGAAAAGATGCGCGGCCCGGTCAACACCAAGATCCGCCTCAAGGTGATGCGCAAGGGTCAGGACAAGCCGGTCGAGATCGTCATCACACGTGACGTCATCCGCGTCCGCGCCGTGCGCTCGCGCATCGAGGGCGAGGATATCGGCTACGTCCGCATCACGCAGTTCAACGAGCAGACGAACGAGAACCTCAAGAAGGCGATCAACGAACTCGCGGCGCAGCACGGCGACAAGCTCAAGGGTTTCGTGCTCGATCTGCGCAACAATCCGGGCGGCCTGCTCGATCAGGCGATCTCGGTGTCGGACTCTTTCCTCGAAAAGGGCGAGATCGTTTCGACGCGCGGCCGTAACGCGGAAGAGACCCAGCGCTTCAATGCGCGTCCGGGTGACATCATCAAGAACAAGCCGGTGATCGTGCTGATCAACGGCGGCTCGGCTTCGGCCTCCGAAATCGTCGCCGGCGCTCTGCAAGACCACAAGCGCGCGACCGTCATCGGCACGCGCTCGTTCGGCAAGGGCTCGGTGCAGACGATCATTCCGCTCGGCTCCGGCAACGGCGCCCTGCGGCTGACGACCGCCCGTTACTTCACGCCGGGTGGCCGTTCGATCCAGGCCAAGGGCATCGTGCCGGATATCGAAGTCCTGCAGGAAATCCCGGACGAGCTGAAGGGCCGCGCCGACACCAAGGGCGAAGCCTCGCTGCGCGGCCATCTCAAGGCCGAAGGCCAGGAAGAGACCGGTTCGCAGTCTTACGTTCCGCCGGACACGAAGAACGACAAGGCGCTCCAGTCGGCTCTCGAGCTGCTGCGCGGCACCAAGCAGCATTCAGCCTTCCCGCCGAACCCGAAGTCGGTCGCGAACTAAATCGTCGACCGAACCAAATCTCGGATCTGTTAACGGGGCGGTAACCATACGCCCCGTTTTCTATTGGGGTCGCGGAATCTGCTCCGCGGCAGGATCCGAGGTACGTGATGGCCCTTCAGACGAATGCGTTGACCGCCCCTCTCGGTCAGACCCGACGTCCGGTCGCAGCGGAGGCGCACCGCTTGAGCGCGGTCGTGCCGGCATTGGTTGTCGGGCTTCTGTCCTCGGTTTTGATTTCCTTCGGCGCTTACGCGCTCATGGCAACCGATCCGCTCGGCGGCGAGCCGGTCGCGCGGGCCACCGCGAAGGTGAAGCCCCTCGTCGTCGCCGCGCGCGCGCAGGCCCCAGCCGAAGCCGCTCCCGAGCCCGCGATGGCTGCAGCTGCCGCTCCGCAAGCACCGCGCAACACGATCAGCATTATCAACGGCCTCACGGGTCAGCGGAACGAAGTCGAGATCGGCAGCGGCGCGTCGCAACCAGCCGGCACGCCGCAGCAACAGCAGCGCCAACGCCAAGCCGAAAGCGCACCACCCGGCACAATGCGCATCGAGGTCGCGCCGAACGGCGGCGTGAAGATCACGCCGGCCGACGGTCAGCAGGTCGCCGAGATCAAGCGTTACATGGAGTCGGTGCAGAAGCCCGCGATGCCGTCCGGTGCGAAGGTCATCAACCTCCCGCAGTAACCGCGCGTCGTAATTCCGTGCAGCTGCGCCCATATGCTAGGAGCACTTTCAAGTGAAGTGGACCCCGGTTCACGTCAAGAAAATGCGACCAAACAAACTAGCATGGCGCACAGCACGGATTGGACTTGATGACCCGCTACGAAGACCTCCCCTACCGCCAGTGCGTCGGCGTGATGGTGCTCAACCGCAAGGGTGACGTTTTCATCGGCCGACGCTCCGGCGGCGCCGAACATGTCGACGCGACACATTCGTGGCAGATGCCGCAAGGCGGCCTCGATGACGGCGAAGAGCCGTTCGACGGCGCACTGCGTGAGTTGCACGAAGAGACCAACATCAAGTCGGTAACGAAGCTTGCCGAGGTCGACGAATGGCTCGCCTACGATATTCCAGCGGCGATCGGGAAGAAATCGTGGAAGGGCAAGTATCGCGGCCAGACGCAGAAGTGGTTCGCGCTGCGCTTCACCGGCGTCGATAAGGAGATCGACATCCTCCGCCCGGCCGGTGGTGCGCATAAGCCGGAGTTCGTTGAGTGGCGCTGGGAGCCGATGCGGAACGTGCCGAAGCTCATCATCCCGTTTAAGCGGCCGGTCTACGATCGCGTCGTGAAAGAATTCGCGCATCTGGTGAAATGAGCGTGGTTGATCTCCCTTACCGTCCGAATGCCGGCATCGCGCTATTCAATCGCGACGGTCTCGTGTTGATCGCGAAGCGTTTGCGCGACGACGGGCCGGAGCGAATTTATCCTGGTCACGAATGGCAGATGCCGCAGGGCGGCGTCGATCCGAACGAAGATTTTCTGCAAGCCGCCTATCGCGAACTGCGCGAGGAGACGCAAGTCATCAGCGTCGACTATCTCGCCGAAACAGAATGGTTTGCCTACGACTTCCCGCCGTATCACGGCCCGCCACATCGCTTCTCGGTGTTCCGCGGCCAGAGGCAAAAATGGTTCGCGATGCGCTTCACGGGCGACGACAGCGAGATCGACATCTCGGTCGACGGCTCGGGCGATCCGCCGGAATTTTCCGATTGGCGTTGGGAGAAACTCGATCGCGTGGCGGAGCTGGTCGTACCGTTTCGCCGCGACGTCTATCGCAACGTCGCGCAACAGTTCGCGCCGTTCGCCGTACCGATGCGCTAATCGCCGTATTTGAAGAGAGCAGCCACGGCCTGTGATAACCTCTCCCATAGGGAGAGGTCGGATTGAGCAGTGCTCGCGGCGCGCAACGCGCGCTAGCGAGACGCGAAAATCCGGGTGAGGGGATGCACCGTTTCGCAAAAGGATTGAGAAGTCGGCAAACGCGCGCAGAGCAGCTGCTGTGGCAGTTGCTGCGCAATAGGCAATTGGCACGATGGAAGTTTCGACGGCAGCATCCGATAGGCCGCTACATCGTGGATTTCGCTTCGCTGGACGCGAAGCTCGTGATCGAAGTCGATGGCGACACTCATTATTCCGACGCTGCTCAAGCGCGTGATTTGATCCGGACGAAAGCAATCGAGCAATGCGGATACTTGGTCGTCCGGGTGAGCAATATCGATATCTACGATAACATCGATGGCGTCGTGGAGATGATCCATCGCACGCTGGATCCCAAGCGACAGATTTAGTCGTTAGACTGCCGCCCCTCACCCGCCGCGCTGCGCGCGTCGACCTCTCCCCATGGGAGAGGTGGTGCCCAGATTTGCGGAGCTCTCCGAACTGCACCGAAGCATCCGCGCAATAAAAAACGGCCGCCGAAGCGGCCGTTTCAAATTCTCTGGGCGAAAACTTAGTGCGCGGCGCTAGAGCCGCCCGACATTGCCGCCTGCACGGCCTGCAACTGGCCGATGCGGCGACGGAGACGATCGCGCTGCGCATCGTCCTTGGTGTCGGCTGCGTCTTCCTCTGCGTCCTTGATCGCGGACGCGAGCTTCGCGGTGTCGAGGTCCGAGGTGCGGACAGCTTCGTCGGCGAGCACGGTCATGCCGGCCGGCGAGACTTCGGCGAAACCGCCGAACACGACGATGCGCTCTTCCTTGCCACCTTCGATCACCTTGAGGATGCCGGGACGCAGCATCGCAACGAGCGGTGCATGGCCCGCCAGCACGCCGAAGTCGCCTTCCGAGCCCGGAGCGTCGACTTGCGTGACTTCGCCGGAGAACAGCAAACGATCCGGCGAGACGAGTTCGAAGTGGAAGGTGTCGGCCATGGACAATCCAATATCTAAGAAATCTGGCAGGAGGGCTTAGGCAATAGGCAGTCGAACGGACAGCCTACGCACTAAGCCCGATTGCCTCGTTACGCCGCCTCTGCCGCGAGACGCTTGCCCTTTTCGATCGCCTCTTCGATGTTGCCGACCATGTAGAAGGCAGCTTCCGGAAGGTGATCGTACTTGCCATCGACCAGGCCCTTGAAGCCCTTGATGGTGTCGGCGAGGTCGACGAGCTTGCCCGGCGCGCCGGTGAAGACTTCGGCGACGTGGAACGGCTGCGACAGGAAGCGCTCGATCTTTCGGGCGCGGGCGACGGTGAGCTTGTCCTCTTCGGAGAGCTCGTCCATGCCCAGGATCGCGATGATGTCCTGCAGCGCCTTGTAGCGCTGGAGCACCTGCTGAACCTGACGCGCGACCTGGTAGTGCTCCTCTCCGACGACGAGCGGCGAGAGCATGCGCGAGGTCGAGTCGAGCGGATCGACGGCCGGGTAAATACCCTTGGCGGCGATGTCGCGCGAAAGCACGGTCGTCGCGTCCAAGTGGGCGAAGGAGGTTGCCGGCGCCGGATCGGTCAAGTCGTCGGCCGGGACGTAAATCGCCTGCACGGACGTGATCGAGCCCTTCTGCGTCGTCGTGATGCGCTCCTGCAGCGCGCCCATGTCGGTCGCGAGCGTCGGCTGATAACCGACGGCCGAAGGAATACGGCCGAGTAGCGCCGACACTTCCGAACCCGCCTGCGTGAAGCGGAAGATGTTGTCGACGAAGAACAGCACGTCCTGGCCCTGATCGCGGAAGTGTTCGGCGATCGTCAAACCGGTCAGACCGACGCGAGCGCGAGCGCCCGGCGGCTCGTTCATCTGGCCGAACACGAGAGCGCATTTCGAGCCTTCGCCGCCGCCCTTCTTGTTGACGCCGGACTCGATGAACTCGTGATAGAGATCGTTGCCCTCGCGGGTGCGCTCGCCGACGCCGGCGAATACGGAGTAACCACCGTGCGCCTTCGCGACGTTGTTGATCAGTTCCTGAATAAGCACGGTCTTGCCGACGCCGGCGCCGCCGAACAGGCCGATCTTGCCGCCCTTGGCGTACGGTGCGAGCAGGTCGACGACCTTGATGCCGGTGACGAGAATTTCGGCTTCGGTCGACTGGTCGGTGTATTCCGGAGCCGGTGCGTGAATCGGGCGGGTGCCTTCCGACTGGACCGGGCCGGATTCGTCGATCGGGTCGCCGACGACGTTGACGATGCGGCCGAGCATGCCGGCACCGACCGGAACCGAGATCGGCTGCCCGGTGTCGGTGACCTTCTGGCCGCGCACGAGGCCTTCCGACACGTCCATCGCGATGGTGCGGACAGTCGACTCGCCGAGATGCTGCGCAACTTCGAGCACGAGACGGTTGTCACCGTTCTTGGTCTCGAGTGCGTTCAGAATGGCGGGCAGGTCTCCATCGAACTGCACGTCGACGACGGCGCCGATGACTTGCGTGATGCGGCCTTCTTGGGCGGTAGCCATGACTTCTCAGCTCCTACGAATTACTTGTGTGTGCATCATCTTGTCGGAAAACCGGTTTCCACTTTTCCGGATGATGCAGTTAGACGACGGTCAGCGTGACTGGGATATTCCCGCGCGTCGCCTTCGAATACGGGCAGATCTTGTGGGCGTCTTCGAGCAAGGCCTGAACCTTGTCCTTTTCGGCGCCCGGAATTTTCAGCGACATGTCGGCCTTGAGGCCGAAACTGGTTTCGTCCTTGTCGATCGTGACGGTGCACGAGACTTCGGCCGACTGGCCGTCGAGGCCGTGCTTCTTGGCGAGTGCGAGCACCGCCTGGTTGAAGCACGCCGCATAGCCGATAGCGAACAGCTGCTCGGGGTTATGACCCTCGCCGTTGCCGCCCATTTCCTTCGGCAGGCCCATCGCGAGCGAGAGCGCGTTGCCTTCGAGGTGCGCGCGACCGGCGCGGCCGCCCTTGGAAGTTGCCTTGGTGACGTATGCCATGCTGCGTCCTCCTTATAGCGCTTCTGCGCCCGAGATGATCTCGATGAGTTCTTTCGTGATCATCGCCTGACGCGTGCGGTTGTAGGTGAGGGTCTGCTTGCGGATCATCTCGCCGGCGTTGCGCGTCGCGTTGTCCATCGCGCTCATGCGCGCGCCCTGTTCGGACGCGGCATTCTCGAGCAACGCGCGATAGATCTGCGTCGTGAGATAGGCCGGGAGCAACTCGGCGAGGATTTCTTCCTCGGCCGGCTCATATTCGTAAACGGCGGCCGGCGCGTCGGTTTTCTTGTCGCCTTCCGAGACCGGCGGTGCGGCCGGGATAATCTGCTGCGCGGTCGGGATCTGCGAGATCACCGATTTGAAGCGCGAGTAGAACAGCGTCGCGATGTCGAACTCACCCTTATCGAACGAGGCGACGACCTGCTCGGAGATTTCGCGCGCATTCTCGAAGCCGACCGAGCGCACGCCGCGCAATTCGATCGTCTTGAGCATCAGCTTGCTGTACTGGCGGCGAAGCTGGTCCGCGCCCTTACGACCGACGCACTGGATCTTGACCTCTTTGCCTTCGCGCACGAGGCGGTTGATGTGCTCGCGGGCAAGACGGACGATCTGCGAGTTGAAGGCGCCGCACAGGCCACGCTCGGCCGTGCAGACGATCAGCAGATGCGTCTTGTCCTGGCCGGTGCCGGAGAGGAGACGCGGCGCGCCGTCCTGACCCGCAACGCTGGCCGCGATATTTCCGAGCACCGCTTCGATGCGCTCCGCGTAGGGGCGCGCGACCTCGACGGCCTGCTGCGCGCGGCGGAGCTTCGAGGCGGCGACCATCTGCATCGCCTTGGTGATCTTCTGCGTCGCTTTGGTCGAAGCGATGCGATTGCGCATGTCCTTGAGGCTGGCCATCTCTCTCTACTTCCAGTCTCTTTCTGAAAACGGGCTCACGCCTTTAAGACGTGGATGGCCCGGACAAGCCGGGCCATGACGATGGTGCTTAAGCGAACGACTTCGCGAAGTTATCGACGACGTCCTTGAGCTTGCCGGCCGTCGCGTCCGAAAGGTCGCTCGACTTGCGGATGTCTTCGAGGATTTCGTTGTGCTTGCCGCGCACGAGGCTGAGGAGACCGTCCTCGAACTTGCGCACCTGCGAGACTTCGAGCTTGTCGAGGTAGCCGTTGACGCCGGCGTAGATCACCACGACCTGCTCTTCCATCTTCAGCGGCGAGAATTGCGGCTGCTTCAGGAGCTCGGTCAGGCGGGCGCCGCGGTTGAGCAGGCGCTGCGTCGTCGCGTCAAGGTCCGAACCGAACTGAGCGAAGGCCGCCATTTCGCGGTACTGCGCGAGCTCGCCCTTGATCTTGCCGGCGACCTTTTTCATCGCCTTCGTCTGCGCGGACGAACCGACGCGCGAGACCGAGAGACCGACGTTCACGGCCGGGCGAATGCCCTGGTAAAACAGGTCGGTTTCCAAGAAGATCTGGCCGTCGGTGATCGAGATGACGTTGGTCGGGATGTAGGCCGACACGTCGTTCGCCTGCGTTTCGATGACCGGCAGCGCGGTCAGCGAGCCCTTGCCGGCAGCGTCGCCCATCTTGGCGGCGCGCTCGAGCAGACGGGAGTGAAGATAGAACACGTCGCCCGGATAAGCTTCGCGGCCCGGCGGGCGGCGGAGCAGAAGCGACATCTGACGATAAGCGACGGCCTGCTTCGACAAGTCGTCATAGATGATGACGGCGTGCATGCCGTTGTCGCGGAAGTATTCGCCCATCGTGCAGCCGGCGAACGGCGCCAGGAACTGCATCGGAGCCGGATCGGACGCCGTTGCCGCGACGACGATCGAGTATTCGAGAGCGCCCTGCTCTTCGAGCACCTTCACGAACTGCGCAACGGTCGAACGCTTCTGACCAACGGCGACGTACACGCAGTAGAGCTTCTGCTCTTCCGGCGCGCCGGCTGCGTTCAGCGGCTTCTGGTTGAGGATGGTGTCGAGTGCGATCGCGGTCTTGCCAGTCTGACGATCGCCGATGATCAGCTCGCGCTGGCCACGACCAATCGGGATCAGCGAGTCGATCGCCTTGAGGCCGGTCGCCATCGGCTCATGCACGGACTTGCGGGGAATGATGCCCGGAGCCTTCACGTCGACGCGCTTGCGCTCTTTCGCCGTGATCGGGCCCTTGCCGTCGATCGGGTTGCCGAGCGCGTCGACGACGCGGCCGAGCATTTCCTTGCCGACCGGCACGTCCACGATGGCGCGGGTGCGCTTGACGGTCTGGCCTTCCTTAATCTCACGGTCCGAACCGAAAATAACGATACCGACGTTGTCGGCTTCGAGGTTCAGCGCCATGCCGCGCGTGCCGTTCTCGAACTCGACCATCTCGCCGGCCTGAACGTTATCGAGACCGAAAACGCGGGCGATACCGTCACCGACCGAGAGAACCTGGCCGACTTCGGAAACTTCGGCTTCCTGACCGAAATTCTTGATCTGCTCTTTGAGGATTGCGGAAATTTCCGCGGCGCGGATGTCCATCAGCCGACCTCTTTCATGGCGTGCTTCATAGCGTTGAGTTTTGTGCGCAGCGACGTATCGACCATACGGCTGCCGACTTTGACGATCAGTCCGCCGATGATGGCGGGATCAACTTTGACATTCAGCGTGACGTCTTTTCCGGTCACGGAATTAAGCGCGTCTTTGAGCGACGCGAGATGCTGTTCGCTCAGCGGCTCGGCAACCGTCACGGTCGCGCTTGCCTCACCGCGCTGCTTGGCGGCGAGCGCGGCAAAACCACGCACCATGTCGCCGACAGCGAAGAGACGGCGGTTCTGCGCCGCCAGGCGAATGAAATTACCGGCGAGGCCGCCGATGCCGGCCTTCGCCAAAACGGCCGTCACGGCCTTGGTCTGGTCGTCCGACGAAAACACCGGGCTGCGCACGAGGCGGCCAAGATCCGGATTGTCAGCGATCAGCTTGGCAAAGTTGTCGAGATCGGCCTGTACGGCATCAACCGACTTCTGCTCGAGCGCTAGCTCGAAAAGTGCGGTCGCATAGCGGCCCGCCATACCTGAAACGTTCGCGTCTTCGCCTGCCACGTTGTGCTCGCCCGTGCCCCGAGAGCTTCGATCATTCCAAGAACCAGAGCGCCACAACCGGTCGCGCTCTCCAAGCTCTTGGAATCAGCGGAAATTTCGACGATGGGGACACGGAGAAAACGTCCGGCGTCCTTAAGAGTCGTGGCGTGCTAACATACGGGGTGCTGTGGCGCAATATAGCGCGCGCCGTCTGGAACGATTTGAGGCAGCATGGCGAGACTTTCCCGCCATGCTGCAAGTTGTATCCGATCAACGGATCGCGGTCGGCGATACTGTGGAACCCGAGCCGCCCTGCATCTTCAGCGGCTGCATGACGAAGGCGAATTCGCCGACGCCCTTCTGCGCGAGTTCGTCGAGCTTCAGGTTTTCCAACAGATGCACGCCGTGGACGACCAGCGCGAGCTGATGCACAGGCAGCGAGATCAACGGATCCGGGCCCGGGCTGACTTCGACCGGCCAGTTGTCGGCACCCATCAGCATCGGGTCTTTCGCGATCAGCCACTGCGCGGCCTTCACGCCGATGCCCGGGCAACCTTTGACGTAGCGCGCATTCTCTTTGCCGTAGAGCTTGCCCCAACCCGTGTGGATCAGCACGGCATCGCCCGGCTGCAGCGTCAGGTTCTGCTTTTTCAGTGCGCCTTCCAGGTCTTCGACGGTGATTTCGTAATTGTCGCCGAGAATTTCGACGCCTTTGTAGCCCGCGACATCGATCAGTACGCCGCGTGTGAAAAGCTGGCCGACAGTGTGGACGCCGTATTTCGTAAAGCCGCTACGCGTCGCGTTCTCGCTCGACTTTGCGCAGTTGTACCAGCTGTCTTCGTGCGTCTGATGCGCGAAGCCGTCGAACTGCGTACCGACCTGGCCGATTTCCGAAACAACGAGTTCTTCGTTCGAACCGCGCCGATTCGACGGCTGGTTCATGAAGGTGCGCTTGGTGTGTACGTCGAAGCGGCGCGTGCCGAAGAACGGCATCGTCGGTCCGAGCACGTGCGCGAGTTCGATCACTTCTCCGGTCTTGATGAGCTTGGCGGCGTTCTGCACGGCGCCGGGCTTCTGGTGGTTCATCGAGCCGCGCTCGTCGCTCGCACCCCATTTCGACGGGCAGCGCTCTCGCTCGGGCGGCGGCGTCCAGGTTGGGGTTTGTGCCCAGGCTGCACTGGACAGGCAGGTGATAAGCGCCGCAGCTAAGATCGATTTCATCGACATTTCCTCCACCCTCGATTGCGTTCGAGGTTGCCGGAAGGATGGGCCGCTTGGTTCGCGGCTTTCAACGGTCGCGGTGTCCGCGGACCGGCGCACTTTGTCGCATGCTAAGCCGAAAACGGACCCCAGAAAAAAATCGCCGCGAGCTTCCTTTCGGAAGTCGCGGCTGAAGGGGCCGGCTCATTGTTCTTGGTTTTCTGTTCTTCTTGTTGTTACGCCGGCTAGCTTTGCAGCCACTCAGACGATCTTTCGATCGTGCTGGGCGGAAGTTCACTTAGACGGAACTTTCTGCACCGTACCGCTCCAGCGCGTCCTGGGCGGTTCCTTGTTGCGGCTCCGGTGGATCGGCTCTCTTGGATAGAGCCTCTTTCCTACGGGTACCGCGAAAACTCGAAACCTACGGTCGGCAGTTCGTTCTGTTGTGAACGTCTTATGTAAGACCGCTTACGCTACTTTTGCGCGTTCTGGAAGTTATTTCTTCGACGTACGTCCAAAGCATAGTTTCACCCTTAGGAAACACTGAACAGTTGTCCAACTTCTCGTTTTGGTTGCGCTCTGATTAGATCACAGCCTGACGTAACGCCGTGGCTGGCTGATCCGTAAGCCTATCGAGCGCCTCGCAAAGCGCGACACTCCCGACTACATTAGTGCCAACCAAACACCCGCTTCGATCACCAGCGGCGGAGGAACTATGGACACCCGAACCTATCCAGTGACCCGAACGGACGCCGAGTGGCGTCAGCGTTTGAGCGCCGAGCAATATGCCGTCATGCGCCAGCACGGGACCGAGCGCCCCGGCAGCTGCGCCCTCAACTACGAAAAGCGCCCCGGCACCTTCTTCTGCGCCGGCTGCGACCAGCCGCTGTTCCGCGGTAAGACGAAATTCGAGAGCGGCACCGGCTGGCCAAGCTTCAACGATCCGGAATCCGGGTCGGTCGAGACGACCACCGATCGCAGCCACGGCATGGTGCGCACCGAGGTGCACTGCGCGACCTGCGGCAGCCATCTCGGCCACGTCTTCCCGGACGGCCCGCCGCCGACGCATCAGCGTTACTGCATCAACGGCGTTGCGTTGAATTTCACGCCGGACGCCTGATCGCTCTTTCCTTCTGCGAGAAACGCGCGCCATAACGGCGCGCGTTTTTTGTTGGCCGATTCCTATGACCTCGCCGCCGCTGCATCACGACGCTCAGTCGAATCTCAAGGGCATCGTGTGGGCGCTGCTCGGCGTCGGCGTATTCTCGTTCTACTTTCTGGCCGGCAAGTTTTCGGACGGCGCCGCTTCCGCAACGCAGATCATGTGGATGCGCTACACCGGCGGCTTCATCACGGTCGTCGTCGTCATGCTGGTGATGCGAACGCCGGTCGCGACCCTCGAGACACGTCAGCTGCATTTTCATGCCTTCCGCGCCGCAATGGGCAGCGGCGGCGGCATCGCGGCGATCTACGCGGCCGCACATATGCCGGTCGCCAACGCCACTGCAATCGGCCTGATGGATGCCGTGTTCGTCATGCTGTTCGGGGTCTTCCTGCTGAAGGAGACCGTGACGGCGCGGCAATGGCTCGCTGCCGGCGTCTGTCTCGCAGGCGCCGTGGTCGTCATCGTGTTCGGCCGCGGGCTGAATCTCAGCGAGGGCTCACTGTTCACCAGCGGCGTTGCGCTGGCAGGCGCGCTCTTTCTCGCCATCGAGAGCCTCATCATGAAGCGTCTCGCGCGCTCAGAGAGCGCGATGGCATATCTGTTTTACGTCAATCTGTTCGGCTCGCTGATCTTGACGGTACCCGGTCTCATCGAGTGGCGGCCGATCCCGCTGACCTACATCGCGGCGTTTCTGATGTTGGGTCCGCTTGCGATCGCGGGCCAGAGCTGCAACATCATGGCGTTCCGGCTGACCGACATCGCCCTGCTCGCGCCTGTGAAATACACGTGGATCGTCTTCGCGGCACTGTTCGGATTCGTGTTCTTCGGCGAAGTCCCGACGGCGGCGACCTACGCGGGCGGCGCGTTGATCGTAGCGGGCGGCGCCGCCCTCGCGCTTTCGCGCGTTGCGCGCGCTACTGCGTGATGACGAGTTCGAGGAGCTGCGCGATTTTGGCGCGCGGGTCGTCGTTCTCAGTGACACGATACGAGCAGCGCAACCCGCGCACTTCGCGCTCACTGATCCAAAGCGCAACCGGCAGCGCAGCCTCCTGACCACCGACCGTCGTCGCGTAGGCGACGGAGACGTAAGTTTTGCCCATCGCCTGCTTCAACGCGGGTTGTTCGGCGCGACGGCTGTTGGAGATCGTATCGAGCCCGATCGGCTGATCGCTTCGCTCATCCATGAAGCGGCGTGCCAGCCAATACTCGAATTGGCCCCAGGTGAAGTTTTGGCCGACGAGCGACTCGGTGCGCGCGCCATCTCCCATTTTCTCGACCGTGCGGCGGAAGTAGACGCATTGCAGCGTATCGGCGGCGCATTCGCCATCGATACAGCGCAAGCTGGTTTCGATCGCTCCGGGATCGCCCACGACCGGCACGATGCGCCAGCCGGGATAAACCTGGGCATTCGCGGCCGAGGCGAATGTTGCGAGAGCGAGGCCGAGCAGAATTGCGCGCATGCCGCGTTATAGCTGAGCCATCGCATCAACTCACGCGCCGGAGGCACGTTTAGTTACCGGCGCATTGCCCTGATCGGAGACTCTACAAAAAGCTCTGCGGATCGATGTCGACTTCGCGCTTGATGCCGCCGGTCATTTTCGGTGCCAGCGCGATCCAGTCGCGCATATAGCCCGACAAATCGAACGCGCGCGGCGATTTGATCAGCACGCGGTAGCGGTGGCGGCCACGGACGAGCGCCAATGGCGCTTCGGCAGGCCCGAGAATGCGCACAGCCGGGTCGCTCGGCGCCAGCGCGACGAGCTTCTTCGCGTGCGCCTCGGTCTTGTGCTTGTCGGCGCCGGTCACGACCAAGCTTGCCAGGCGGCCGAACGGCGGATAGCCGAATTTCTCGCGGCTCGCGATCTCGGAGCCGTAGAAGGCCTCGCGATCACCCGAGAGCAGCGCGCGGATGACCGGATGCTCCGGCTGATGCGTCTGCAGGAAACCATGGCCCTGCCCGGTCTCGCGGCCCGCACGGCCCGCCACCTGGTGCAGGAGCTGGAACGTCCGCTCGGCGGCACGCGGGTCGCCCTGCCCGAGCCCCATATCGGCATCGACGACGCCGACGAGATTGAGCTTGGGGAAATGGTGCCCCTTGGCGACGAGCTGCGTGCCGACCACGATATCGACGCGGCCTTCGGCGATCTCGGCGAATTCCTGCTGCATTCGCTCGACCCCGACGATCAGGTCGCTGGAGAGCACCATCGCGCGCGCGTTGGGAAAGAGCGACGCAACTTCCTCCTCCAGCCGCTCGACGCCGGGGCCGACCGCGACGAACGAATCCACCGCATTGCACTTCGGGCAGCTCTTCGGCGGCGATGTCGTGAAGCCGCAGTGATGGCACGAGAGCTGGCGGCGGAAACGATGCTCGACCAGCCACGCGTCGCAGTTTGGGCATTGCAGGCGATGGCCGCAGCCGCGACACAATGTCAGCGGCGCATAACCGCGCCGGTTGAGGAACAGCAGCGCCTGCTCGCCGCGCTCGATCGCGATGCCGACCGCTTCGGCGAGACGCGGCGCGATATAGCGACCGCGGATCGGGCCTTCGCGCTTGAGATCGATCGCTTCCATATGCGGCATCTGCTGGCCGCCGAAGCGTTCGGGCAAAGACAGCCGCGTGTAGCGGCTCTTGCGCGCGTTGACCTCGGTCTCGACCGAGGGCGTCGCCGACGACAGGATGATCGGCACATTCGCGATGCGGGCGCGCACTACGGCCATATCGCGCGCGTGGTAGTGAACGCCGTCTTCCTGCTTGTAGACCGCGTCGTGCTCCTCATCGACGATGATGAGGCCCGGATTGACGAAAGGGAGAAACAGCGCGGAGCGCGCGCCGACGACGACCGGGATCTCTCCCGACGCTATTCCGGCCCAGGTGCGCGCACGGCGGCGCGGCGCAACTTGGCTATGCCATTCGGCCGGACGCACGCCGAAGCGTGCCGCGAAGCGGTCGAGAAACGCGTTGGTCAGCGCGATTTCGGGCATCAGGATCAGCGTCTGGCGCCCGGCGCGTACGGCCTGCGCCACCGCTTCGAAATAGACGTCGGTCTTGCCCGAGCCGGTGACGCCGTCGAGCAGCGTGACGGCGAATGTCTCGGCTTTGACGGCTTCGCGCAGCGCTCCGGCGGCTTTCTCTTGCGCAGCCGTTAATGTCGGCACGTCGTAGGTCGGGTCCGGCGTCTCGGCGATCGGCTCGGGTTTGAGCGCGACGGCTTCGAGCGCGCCATCATCGACCAAGCCGTCAATGACACTCGGAGATACACCTGCCTCCCGCGCGGCCTCGCCTTTCGGCCTGACAAAGCCGTCTTCGAGGAGCCGCAGCACGCGGCCGCGCGCCGGCGTCATGCGTTGCGGCTTAGGCCCCGCGAGGCGAATGCCGACACGTTCACGCTCGGGGCCGAGATGCTCGTTCATTCGCAGCGCCATGCGCAGCACCATGCCGCGCGGGCTGAGCGTGTAGTTCGAGAGCCAATCGACGAAGCCGCGCAGCTCGTCAGTGAGCGGCGGCACCGGCACGATGTCGGTGATGTCCTTTAGACGGTTATGGAGGCCAGGCTTCCACTCGCCTTCGCCCCAAACGACCCCGGTCGATTCGCGCGGCCCGAGCGGCACGCGGACGACCTGGCCGGTCTCGACCGTCATGCCGCGCGGGACACCGTAGGAATACGGATGGTCGAGCGCCACCGGCACAAGGACGTCGACAATGCGTTTGGCGGTCATTCAGTCTCGCTTTGGCCGTCGTCGAGAAGGCTGCCAGCTTTGCCGATCCGACTCATAAAAGCTTCAGCCTTCGTCATGGCCCGCTTCATGCGGGCCATCCACGTCTTTCTTCGTTGCAATTCCGAGAAGCAAGACATGGATGGCCCGGACAAGCCGGGCCATGACGAACCGATATGCCGGATTTCACTCCCTGCAGCCAGTGCAGTTGATAACCTGCGCTACACGAATCGCTGCCATACCAATTGCGATGACCGATACACTTCCGGATCTTCCATTCGCGGCAACAGATACGACACGCGAGCTTGTCGGCTGGCTGTCCGAGCTCGAACACGAGCGGCGGATGTCGCCGAAGACGGTCGAAGCGTACCGGCGCGACGCGCTGCAGTTTCTGAGCTTCCTGGCCGAGCATGTCGGCGGAAGCGTCTCGCTGGGCATTTTGGAAAAGATCAAACCCGCCGACGTGCGCGCCTTCATGGCGTCGCGCCGCAGCGAGGGCATCGGCAGCCGATCCCTCATGCGGTCGCTGGCCGGAACGCGTTCGTTCGCGCGCTATCTCGAAAAGAGCGGCAAGGGAAAAGTCGGAGCGCTCGCCGCCGTGCGCGCGCCGAAGATCGGCAAGACCTTGCCGAAGCCGCTGGCCGCCGGCGCGGCCAAACAACTGGCGGACGTCGATATCCGTGCCGGCGAGACGCGCGAGCCTTGGGTGCTCGCACGGGACGCCGCCGTGATGGCCCTGCTCTATGGCGCGGGTTTGCGTATTTCCGAAGCGTTGTCGATCCGGCGCAGCGAATTTCCAACGCCCGGAAAAGGCGATGCGATCACGGTGATCGGCAAAGGCAACAAGCCGCGCATGACGCCGGTGCTGTCGCAGGTCGTCGATCTCGTCGCCGAGTATGCGGCACTTTGCCCGTATCCGCTCGGGCCGAACGAACTGCTGTTTCGCGGCGCGCGGGGCGGCCCGTTATCGCCGCGCATCATTCAGCTGACGATGGAGCGCTTGCGCGGCGCTCTCGGACTGCCGGATTCGGCAACGCCACATGCGCTGCGCCACTCCTTCGCGACGCACCTTCTATCACGGGGCGGCGACCTGCGCTCGATCCAAGAGCTGCTCGGCCATGCGTCGCTGTCGACGACACAGATCTACACCGAGATCGACTCGGATCATCTGCTGAAAATCTACGAGAGCGCTCACCCGCGCGCTTGATCGCCGCTACGCAGCTACTCGGCCGCGATACGGTGCAGGTGGTCGGGCTTTTCGGGCATGCGCGACAGCGCTTCGGCCGGGAACGCATCGACGGCAATCACACGCGCCACTGCCGCCTTCGCCCACCGCAGCCGATTGGCCTCGTCGCGCGTGATGATGCCGTTGCGCATCGCCGTTTCGGCATCGCGCAACTTCGCGTCGCGCATCTTCTTCTCGATCGGTGCGCATGCGGTCCGTTGCCAGAACGCATCCTCGAGCTCGGCGAGCGGATGGCCCTTCCGGCCCTCGCCCCAATAGAGATCGGGCGTCAGGCGGTCGCGCTGTTCGGACGGAGCTAGAAGGATTTCGGCGACTTCGTTCGCCAGCGCATCGCTCGGCGCCGGATGCGCGACACCAAACGGGAACGCGACGATACGCATCAAAACGGCGGCCCAGCGCGCCGGCAGGTTGCGCAGCACGCCCGTGAATGCTTCACCGATGCGGCCTAGGCCGCGCGCCATCGCATAGTCGACGATTGGGCGATCCTCTTCGGGGCAGCCGTCATCCTCGAAGCGCTTCAGCGTCGCGGCGAGCAGGTAAAGCTCGGCCAAGATGTCACCGAGGCGCGCGGACAGCATCTCCTTGCGCTTCAGTGCACCGCCGAGCGTCAAGAGCGACAGATCGCTCAGCAACGCGAAAGCGGCGGAATAACGGGAGAGGCTCCGCCAATGCGCCGGCATAGCTGCGCCCGCGGGTGCGGCTGCCAAGCCGAACCAACCGCCCGTGAACGAGCGCCACGTATTTTTGATCGCATGACCGACATGCGACCAGAAGGCGCGATCGAAACCATCGAGGCCCTTCGCTTTGTCCTCTTCAGAGAGCGCGAGCAACTCGTCGAGCATGTGCGGATGCGAGCGGATCGCGCCTTGTCCGAACACCATCAGATTGCGCGTCAGAATATTCGCGCCCTCGACCGTGATTCCGATCGGCGCCGAGCGATGCTGCGCGCCGATGTAATTCTTCGGACCGTCGATGATGGCCTTGCCGCCATGCACATCCATCGCAAGTTCGACGGAGCGGCGCATGCGTTCAGTCGCGTGCAGCTTCATGATCGCCGAGATGACGGACGGCTTCTGATTGCGGTCGAGCGCCGCCACGGTCACGCGCCGCGCCGCGTCGATCGTGTAGGCGTTCGATGCGAGTTCGGCGAGCGGGCCGCGAATGCCTTCGAATTGGCCAATCGGAATCCCGAACTGCTCGCGAATGCGCGCATAGGCGCCGGTCGCGCGAGCGCAAAAAGCAGCGCCGGCAGCTGACTGCGACGGCAGCGAAATGCTGCGGCCGGCCGCGAGCGCGGTCATCAACATCTTCCAGCCCTGGCCGATCTGCTCTTCGCCGCCAAGCACCCAGTCGAGCGGGATGAATACGTTCTTGCCGTAGAGCGGTCCGTTCTGGAAGAACGTCATCTGCGGAATGTGCCGCTCGCCGTGGCTGACGCCGGGCGTCGAGGTCGGCAGCAACGCCACCGTGATGCCGATGTCATCGCCGCGGCCCAGCAAGTTCTGCGGATCCTGCATCTTGAAAGCGAGACCCATTACGGTCGCGACCGGGCCGAGCGTGATGTAGCGCTTTGCGAAGTTGAGGCGGAGGCCGAGGACTTCCTTGCCCTCATGCATGCCTTGTTCGACGACGCCGGTATCACTCATCGACGCCGCATCGGAGCCTGCGTCGGAGGATGTCAGGCCGAAGCACGGAATCTCGTCGCCGGCCGCAAGGCGCGGCAGCCAATACTGACGCTGGGCGTCGGTGCCGAAATGCATCAACAGTTCGCCCGGTCCGAGCGAGTTCGGCACCATGACGGTGACACCCGCGACGACGCTCGCGGACGAGATCAAGCGGACAACTTCGGAATGCATCGTGTTGGAAAAGCCGAGCCCGCCGTATTCCTTCGGAATGATCATGCCGAAGAATTTCTCGCGGCGCATGAAGTCCCAAACGGCGGGCGGAAGATCGCGATCCTCGAAGGCGATCTTCCAATCGTCGATCATCGCGCAGAGCTTGCGGGCGGGACCGTCGAGGAAGGCCTGCTCCTCGTCGGTCAGTCGAGAGGGCGGCGTATCGATGAATTTCTTCCAGTCCGGCGCGCCCGAAAATAACTCACCATCGAACCACACCGTGCCGGCATCGATTGCGTCCCGCTCGGTCGGCGAGATCGACGGCATGATCCGAGCCGCCCACGAAAAGATCGGCTTGGTCAGGTAATCGCGGCGGATGTCGCGCAGGCCCATCGAACATTTCCCCCTCGTTGGTCCAAGAATTCAACGCGGCTCGCTGTGCGCGGTTCCGGACGTGGGAGAAATTTCTTCCGTGGCTACGAGAGCTTAACGGCTTTTAACACTTAGGCAGCGCGCCTCGGCGTTACGCGCTCGTCCTTGATAAAGCCCGGCGAGTCGCTGCACCCCGCCGCCGGGCTTTCGGGCGCTTCGCCGGACCGGATTCGGCAAGATCGCCGCCATCAATGCGGCCTCTCTTCCCGAAATATCGCGTGGCGATTTGCCGAAGGCATAGCGGGCTCCCGCATCCGCGCCGAATTCGCCGTTCGGCCCCCATTCGGCGACATTGAGATAGAGCTCCATGATGCGGCGCTTGGATAGGACGAGGTCGATCCAAAGCGCGAGCGGGAACTCCAGTCCCTTGCGGACGAAACTACGGCCGTTCCAGAGGAACAGGTTCTTGGCGAGCTGCTGCGTGACCGTCGAGCCGCCGCGCGCTTCGTTGAGCGAATCGGCGTCGTCGATCGCGGCACGCAGTCCGCTCCAATCGATGCCGTTGTGCTTGCAGAAATTCGCGTCTTCGGCCGCGATGACCGACTGCGGCAGAGCGGAGCTGATCTCGCTCATCGGCACGTAAGTCCGCGTAACGCGCTGCAGCGTCAGATAGCGCCACAGCATCGGCGTCGAGACCGGCGTCACCACCGCATAGGCCAAAGTCAGGACATAGGGCAGCAGCAGGACAAACAGGATGACCCCGATCGCCCAGCGCAGCACACGCGATGTCCCGGATGAAAACCGCATCGTCCCCTATTGCAGCATAACAGGTGCGCGAACAGGAAGTTTCCGCAAGCCAGGGGCTTGAGCCTGCGGCATTTTCGGCTTCAATGCCGCAATGGCCGACGAGGAAGGTAATGCGATTCTGCGCGGCGTGCGTTTGCACGGGCGGCTGATCGTCACATGCCTGATCGGGTCCGCGACCGGCTTGGCCTTGCCGGGCGCCTGGGGATTGTCGACGCGCGTGCTGACCGGCTGGGCCGTCATGATCGCGCTCTATATGGCGCTGACCGCCCTCACATTCTGGCGCTGCGATCTCAAACGGCTCAAGGCGCGCGCGGCTGCCGACGACGAAGGCGCGGCCTTCATCGTGTTCCTTTGTGCTTTGTCGGCGCTCGCCAGTCTCGGTGCGATCGTGATCGAGCTTGGGATCGCGAAAGCGGTCGCCGAGACGCGGGTCTGGCATATGTCGCTCGCCATCGCGACGATCCTCTTGTCCTGGTGGTTCATTCACCTGATCTTCGCCCAGCATTACGCGCATCAATATTACGGCGATGCCGGGACGCATCAGGGCGGGCTTGATTTCCCGGGTGACAAGAACCCGGATCACTGGGACTTTCTGTATTTCTCGCTGGTGATCGGGATGACCGCGCAGGTTTCCGACGTGCAGATCACCAAGCCGCATGTCCGCCGCACCGCGACGGCGCACGGCGTCGTCTCGTTCTTCTTCAACACGGCGATCATCGCGCTGCTGGTGAACATCGCGGCCAGCGCGCTTTAGAATATTACTCTGTTGCTTGAATTATTTCTGCCTTTAGTGATATTATTGCTATGAAGACGATCGTCTACACCGACATTGCTGTCAGACAGCTCGGCGCATTGCCGGATGAAGCGCAGGAGCGTGTCACGGAAGGCATCGAACGATACGCGGTCAGCGGCCATGGCGATGTCAAAGCGCTGTCAGGCCGATCGGGCTATCGGCTTCGTATCGGCAGCTATCGTGTGATCTTTGACGAAGACCAAGCAACCATTCTCGCGATCTACATCGGCAAGCGCGAGACGACGACGTATCGCAGGAACTGAAATGACCCTCGCAAACGTGCAGATCATCCGGGCGCCAAATGGAGACGAGATGGTCGTCCTCCCGAAGGCGCAGTTCGACGCACTCGCATCACTTGCTGCCGAGGCAGCGGAAGATGCAGCGGACGTGGCGGCTTACGATGCGGCAAAGCTCGACCTTGAAGCCGGACGCGCCGCGAAGCTGCCTGCCGATCTGTCGTTGCTCATCACGCGCGAGCGCGGTGCAGTGCTGCGCGCGATCCGCAAATGGCGCGGGCTGACACAGGAAGAGCTGAGCGAAAAAGTCGGCATCGCGCAGGGTTATCTTTCCGCGCTGGAGCAGCGGCATCGCAACGGCACCGAGGAAACGATCCGAAAATTGGCTGACGCGCTCGACATCCCATTCGACTGGCTTCGCGCATAAAAAACGCCCGCCGGGAGGGAACCGGCGGGCGATAGAAGCTCGGCTGGGAGAACCGGGCTTCGGTCCGAGAGCGGCAGGGGGATGCCGGATCTCGGGAGAACTTATCGGCTGGCGACGTAGAGACGCGCGCCCGCACCTGCGGTCGGAACCAGCGACGGCGAGTCAACGAAGCTTGCCGGCACGGCCGAGAACGGGTTGCGGGTCACGCGGCGTTCGCCGGCGCGGCTCACCAGAATTGCGGTCGGGTCGCGCCAGAGCGGCTCCGAGATAGCGTCGCGAAGATCCCCCCGGGTGAGGCCGATATCGCGCAGCATGCGCTCGTCGAGATTGCTCAACTCACTGAGGGCGCGGCGGTTTTTGAAGGCCGTGAAGACGTCGACGACGTGTGCGAAAATGGAAGCGGCGAGGCGGGTGATGCCAGCGGCGGCGGGATAAGTCGGCAATTGCACAGTATTGATCGTCATCGGTCTTCTCCATCAAGCTCAAGACGGGCACCTGCCCGGCCTCGACGTCCACCACCCTCCACGCGGGGCCGTCTCAATCTCCGGTAGGCGTCAGCGCTACCGGGCTGCCTTTACATGCCGGACCGGTACTGATAAGTACAACGAATGTTTTTCATCCGATCAATCTGAATTCGTGATGTATCGGGATACACATGGTCCCGGAGCCTTTGGAGGGTTTGATGACCGCCCTGCTCGACGTCGACCACCTGCGCACTTTCATCGCCATTGCGGAAACCGGCAGCTTCACCCGGGCCGCCGATCTCGTGCACAAGACGCAAAGCGCCGTCTCGATGCAGATGAAGCGCCTCGAGGAGCGCATCGCCAAGCCGATCTTCGAACGCGACGGCCGCGCCTCGAAGCTCACCGAGGACGGCGAGCGCCTGCTCGACTACGCACGCCGCATCGTGAAGCTGAATGTCGAAGCGCTGGCTGCTTTCGGTGACGAGGACCTCTCGGGCCGTGTTCGCCTCGGCGTGCCGGACGATTATGCGGATCGCTATCTGCCGGAGATCATGGCGCGGTTCTCGCGCGCCTATCCGGGCGTCGAACTCAGCGTCATCTGCGAGCCGTCGAGCGAGCTCATGAAGCTCATTGAACGCGACGAGATCGATCTCGCGATCGTGACCGCGACCAAATCGAGCCCCGGTGCCGAGACGTTCCGCCAAGAGCGTCTCTACTGGGTCGGCTCGTCACGCCACTCGGCGCATGCCGAGGAGCACATCCCGCTCGCGCTCGGCCGCGCAAGCTGCGCGTGGCGCGTCGCTGCAATCGATCGGCTCGACCAAGCCAATCGCAATTATCGCCTTCTCTACAGCTCGCAGAACGCCGGCGCCTTGAGCGCGGCCGTGCTTGCAGGTCTCGCCATCACGGTGCTGCCGGAGTCGGGTTTGCGTCCCGGCATGCGCGTGCTCACCAGCGCGGAGGGTTTGCCGGATCTGCCGCCGTGCCGCGTGGGTCTCGTGCGCAATCCGCACGGCTCATCCGCACTCACGGATGCGCTCGCCGGTCACATCGTTCAATCGCTTGACAACCTCTCGGAGCAAGCCCAAGCCGCCGAGTAAATCCGTTCAGCACTGCAAGAATAATAAGGACTGACGATGCGTATTGTCGATGTTTGCGAAGTCACCAAGCCGATCTCGTCTCCGATCCGCAACGCCTACATCGACTTCTCGAAAATGACCGCAAGTCTCGTTGCCGTCGTCACCGACGTCGAGCGAAATGGCAAACGCGTCATCGGCTACGGCTTCAATTCCAACGGCCGCTACGGCCAAGGCGGTCTCATCCGCGAGCGCTTCCGCAATCGCATTCTCGAAGCCGATCCGAAGAGCTTCATCGACGAGGCCAACGATAATCTCGACCCGCACAAGATCTGGGCCGCGATGATGACGAACGAAAAGCCGGGCGGACACGGCGAGCGTTCGGTCGCGGTCGGCACGCTCGACATGGCGATCTGGGACGCCACCGCGAAGATCGCCGGCAAGCCGCTCTTCCGCCTCCTCGCCGAGCGCGGCGGCCGCGAAGCCAATCCCCGCGTCTTCGTCTACGCAGCCGGCGGCTATTACTATCCGGGCAAGGACGACAACGCGCTGCGCGCCGAGATGCGCGGCTACCTCGATCGCGGCTACAACGTCGTGAAGATGAAGATCGGCGGCTCGTCGGTGCAGGACGATGCGCGCCGTATCGAGGAAGTGCTCAAAGAGATCGGCAAGGACGCGCAGCTCGCCGTCGACGCGAACGGCCGCTTCGATCTCGAGACCGCAATCGACTACGCGAAGATGCTGCGGCAGTATCCGCTATTCTGGTACGAGGAAGCCGGAGATCCGCTGGATTACGCACTGCAGGCCTCGCTCGCGGAATTCTATCCGGGTCCGATGGCGACCGGTGAGAACCTGTTTTCGCATCAGGATGCGCGCAACCTCTTGCGCTACGGCGGCATGCGGCCGGATCGCGACTGGCTGCAGTTCGACTGCGCGCTGTCATACGGGCTCGTTGAATATCTGCGCACGCTCGATGTCATCGAGCAGTGCGGCTGGTCGCGCGCGCGCTGCATCCCGCATGGCGGACATCAGATGTCGCTGAATATCGCGGCAGGTCTCGGCCTCGGCGGCAATGAGAGCTATCCGGATATTTTCCAACCGTATGGCGGCTTTCCGGATTCGGTCCGTGTCGAGAACGGCCACATCGTGATGCCGGAGCTTCCGGGCATTGGCTTCGAAGGCAAGACCGATCTCATAACGCCGATGCGCGAACTCGCGGCGTAATCACGCCGACGTGCGGCGGATAATTTCGTAACCGATATCCACTATCGGCGTCGGAACCTCTTCGTCGCGCATGCGGGCGAGAAGGAGTTCGCCGGCGCGCGTACCGATATCGCGGCCGCCGATATGCACGGTTGTGAGATCGAGCCCACTCGGCTGCGCGATGGCGAAATCGCCGAAGCCCGAGATCGCCAGCTCGCTCGGCGTCTTGATGCCGCGCCGTTGCGCGGCCAGCAACACGCCCGCCGCGATTGCATCGAGCGAGCAGAAGATCGCGTCGGTGTCAGGAAAACGCTTCAGCATCTCGTCGAGCAGCTGCGGCCCGCTCTCCATGCCGGTGATCACCGCATGCGCAGAGACTTCGCGCGGCTCGATCCTGAGCTCCTTGACGGCGGCGCGATAGCCCTCGCGGCGCTGCAAGCCGCGACGATCGTTCTCGTCGCTCGGACTGATGAAGCCGATGCGGCGATAGCCGTAAGAATGCAGCGCGAGCGTCATCGCGCGGCCCGCCGCGGGATTGTCGAAGCCGACCGCCATATCGACGGGATCGGCCGGAAGCTCCCACGTCTCGACCACGGGAACGCCGGCCGTCGTCAGCAAGCGGCGCGCACGCGGTGTGTGCAACGTTCCGGTCAGTACGACGCCGTCCGGGCGGCGTCCGAGAATTGCGCGTAGTAAACGCTCTTCGTCGGTCGCCGAATAATCGGACGAGCCGAGCAGGATCGAAAAGCCGGCGGCTTCGACGCATGCGGTGAGGCCCGCGATCGTCTGCGCGAAAATCGCGTTCTCGAATGTCGAGATGACGGCGGCGATCAAACCGCTGCGCCGCGCCGCGAGACTGCCGGCGAGCAGATCCGGCACGTAATCGAGTTCGGCCATCGCGGCTTCGACGCGCGCGCGCGTTGCCGGCGCGACAAGATCGGGCGTACGAAGCGCACGAGACACCGTCATCTGGGACACGCCGGCGCGCTCGGCGACGTCGTTCATGCGGAGGCGGCGTTCGGCTTTGGGCTGAGGTTTAATCACTGTATCCAGCTTGGGGAGGATTATAGGTTTTCGCAAATATGTCCGTGCAATCGGCCGCTGGCTTTGGACAATTTTCGCAAAAAACACAACCTCTGGGTGTGCAAATCAACCATGAGGCTTGACTTGGAATAATGTTATCGTAATCATGTTTACGCAATCAGCCATCATCTGACGCTTATAAAAACACAGCGGTGATGCAGGAGGAAAAAATGCTTACTGAAGCTCAGATTAAATCCTATCACGACGACGGCTATATCCTTGTCGAGGACGTGGTGACCGGCAAAGAGCTGGAAGAGCTGCGTCGCCTGACCTACGAAATGATCGACAAGTCGCGCGCCGTGTCCAAAAGCGACGACATTTTCGATCTGGACGATGGCCACACCAAAGACAGTCCGAAGCTCACGCGCATCAAGCAGCCGCATATGCAGATGCCGGCGTTCTGGGATGTGCTGAAATCGACGAAATTCCGCGGCGTGCTCGAGTCGCTGCTCGGCCCGTCGGTCCGCCTGCAGACGTCGAAGCTCAACACGAAAGCACCGGGCGGCGGTGCCGCCGTCGAGTGGCATCAGGACTGGGCTTTCTACCCACACACCAACGACGACGTGCTGGCGATCGGCCTCATGCTCGAAGACGTCGAGGAAGAGAATGGTCCGCTGCTCGCCGTCCCGGGCACGCACAAGGGTCCGGTGCTCAGCCACTTCGTCAACGGCGTGTTCGCCGGCGCGATCGATCCGAGCGATCCATTGTTCGAAAAGGACAAGATCGTCACGCTGACCGGCAAAGCCGGCTCGATGACGGTGCATCACTGCCGCACGCTGCACGGCTCGGCGCCGAATATGTCGAACCGCGCGCGCCTGATCTGCTTCTACGAAATGTGCGCGGCCGATGCGTGGCCGCTCGCTGGCGGCGCGGGTGCGTTTCTCAACATGAACCAGCAGCAGGTTTACGACACGGTACAAAGCCGCATGATCTTCGGCGAGCAGACGATGCGTCCGCGCCTGAAGGATGTGCCGGTTCTGTTGCCACTGCCGCCGGCTCCGGATGCGTCGTCGATCTTCAAGACGCAGAAGAGCGCGGGCGCCGTCAGTGCCTTCGCGAAGACCGACTCCAAATCCGACCGCGCGGCGTAATCGCGCGGACTGCCACGCTTCGTTCCGGCAACGAAAGCGCAAATACTGCCGGCGCCCGGGGCGGCGCTGGCTGCACATAAAGAACAACAACGATCCTGGGGAGGATCCTCATGGCAGCTGGTACGGCGGAAAAGCATCCGCGCAAAGTCATCGTCGCATCGTGCGTCGGCTCGGCGCTCGAATGGTACGACTTCTTCATCTACGCAACGGCAGCCGGACTCGTATTCGGCAAACTCTTCTTCGCCGACTTCGGCGGCAAAGGCACGCTGATCGCGCTTGCGACGTTCGGCGTCGGCTTCATCGCGCGCCCGTTCGGCGGATTGTTCTTCGGCTATCTCGGTGACCGCATCGGCCGCAAACCGGTGCTGCTCATCACGCTGATGCTGGTCGGCGTCGGCACCGTGATCATCGGGCTCTTACCGACTTACGAACAGATCGGCATCTGGGCGCCGATCCTTCTCGTCGCGATGCGGCTGGTGCAAGGCTTCGGTGCGGGTGCCGAATACACAGGCGCCGTGATCATGCTCGCCGAATACGCGCCGAAAGATAAGCGCGGTTTCTGGTGCTCGTTCGCACCGGCCGGCGTCGGCCTCGGCATGATGATGGCCTCGGGCGCGTTCTGGCTCGTGTCGCAGCTGCCGCAAGAGCAATTCATGAGCTGGGGTTGGCGTCTGCCGTTCCTCGCCAGCATCGTGATCATCGCGTTCGGTCTCTACGTCCGCTTCCGCATCGACGAGACGCCGGTGTTCGAGAACATCGCCAAGCAGCCGGAGCAGAAGTCGAAAAATCCGATCATCGAGTCGGTAATGAAGCAGCCGCGCAACTTTTTCGTCGTGCTCGGTGCTCGCCTCGCCGAGAATGGCTTCGGCTATCTGTTCCCGGTCTTCGGGCTCAGCTACGCGGTCAATACGCTCGGCTTCCCGAAGGATCAGTCGTTATTCGTGCTGATGACCAGTTACGTGATTCAGATCTCGTGCTGCATCCTCTTCGCGTCTTTGTCCGACCGTATCGGCCGACGCCCGGTCTACATCGCGGGCGCTTTGTTCGGCTGCCTCATCGCCTTCCCGTTCTTCTGGCTCCTCGAATCGAAGTCTTTCGCGGCATCGATCGCGGCGTTCTGGTTGGCGCAGATGGCAGTCGGCATGATGTTCGGCGTGCAGGCGTCATACTTTTCCGAGCTGTTCGGACCGGCCCGGCGTTTCTCGGGCTTCGCGTTCGCGCGTGAGCTCGGCTCGCTGCTCGCCGGCGGCCCGGCGCCGGCGCTCGCAACCGCGATGGTCTCGTGGGCATCCGGCTCGTCGTGGCCGGTCGCGATCTACGCGATCTTCCTCGGTCTCTGCACGGCTTACGCCGTGTGGATGGGGCCGGAGACGTATCGCGACGACATCTCGGTCGACAACGCCGAGACGCAGGCCGCACAATTCCAGGTGCGTACACAAGCGGCCTGAAAGAGCCGCGACTTGAAATGACTACCGAAACCCGGGCGAGAGCCCGGGTTTTTCTTTACGGGTTGCGCGACGAGATCGCGTCAGCGATCGACACCATGCGGCGCGCCATATCGGCATGCATACGTTCGACCATCTTGCCTTCGATGCGGATGACACCCTTGTCCTTGTTCTCCGGCAGGTCGAAGGCCGCAATGGTCTTCCGCGCTTCGGCGACTTCATTCGGGGCAGGCGAATAGACCGCGTTGCAGGTCTCGATCTGCGAAGGATGAATCAACGTCTTGCCGTCGAAGCCGAAGTCCCGGCCCTGCTCGCATTCGGCACGCAAGCCGTCCGTGTCCGCGATATCGTTATAGACGCCGTCGAGCACCTGAATGTTGAAGGCGCGCGCAGCCGCGACGGTCTGCGCGATCCACGGCAACAATGGTCCGCGGCCTTTCACAATGCGCCCGTATGACTCTTTGACGAGATCGTTGGTGCCGAGAATGAAGCCGGCGAGCCGCGTCTCGGAATCTTTTGCGGCCGACGCGATTTCGCCGATACGCAAAATCGCGATCGGCGTTTCGATCATCGCCCAGATGCGGATCTTTCTGTCCGCGCCCATGTCGAGCAAGCGCGTGCCGATCTTCTCGAGCAACTCGGCGCTACCAACTTTCGGCAGCACGATCCCGTCCGGCGCGGCTTTCACCGCTGCGGTCAGATCGTCGAAGCCCCATTGCGTCTCGATACCGTTGACGCGGATGAACAGTTCGCGTCCGCCGAAGCCGCCGCCGGTGACGGCCGCAATCGCTTGCTCGCGCGCGGTCTTTTTCGCATCGGGTGCTACCGCATCTTCGAGATCGATCACGATGCCGTCGCAGTCGAGCGTCTTTGCCTTCTCGATGGCGCGCGCATTGCTGCCCGGCATGTAGAGGACACTGCGGCGCGGGCGGATCGACATTACAATTTCTCCAGGGTCACGTTTCCTTGATAGCGCCTCATCCGGCGGTGTGCCAGAGTCGCGCGGAATCGAGATCGATCGAGGCTTTTTAAGAATGCGTCGCGTTTTGATGTTGTCGTTGCTGACTGTTCTTGCTGCACCTGTGGTGCATGCCGAGCCGCTCAAACCGGGCGTGCGCAACGGCAGCGAAGTGTCGGCGCAGGGCCGCCGCTACCGGAACCACCGTGGATACTATCGCGGCTACTACGGCGGCTATTTCCCGGGCCCGGTCTCGGGCTACGATGGGAATACATATTACGGCACGTCGACGGCTTGGCGCTACGACGGCTATCCGTCGTATGCGGGCGGCGGCCTGCCGCAATACGGCGCGCGGTCTTATAACGCGCCAGGACCTACCGGTCGAAACACGGTCTATTACCGGTCACCGCCTGGTCGATGCCGACCGGTCAATTTGCCGGACGGGCGCCAGCAGTTGCACTGCCGCTGGAACGATTAGAGTCGAAAATCAATCGCTTGTGATGTTTTCCGCGCGACCAAACGCCATGTTGTGCGTTGGGTGACTATGCACTTTTGCGCCCGTGGGGCGCCCCGATAGGAGTTCAATCGTCATGATGAAAGTTCTCGCTGCGGTAGCAGTCGCGGCTGTTGGAATTTCGCTCGCGATCCCAGCCGCCGAAGCACAACGCGGTGGCCCAGGCGGCGGCGGTGCACGCGGCGGCGGCTCGATGGGCGGCGGCATGCGGGGCGGCGGCTTCACGGGCGGCGGCATGCGTGGTGGCGGGTTCACCGGCGGCGGCATGGCAAGGCCGAGCTTCGGCGGCGGAGCCGGCGTTCGTCCAGGCGGCGGATGGGCAGGCCGGCCAGGTGGCGGCTGGGCTGGACGCCCCGGCGGATGGCGCCGGCCTTACTACGGCGGTGGTTTCTACGGCGGATGGGGCGCCTATCCGGGTTACGGGTATTACGGCGGCGCGTATCCGTACTACGGCAGCGGCTACTACGAGGACGACTATTACGACCAGCCGGCGTACCGCTATCCGCAGGCACAGCCACGCTATTACGGTGGACTTCCGCCGCGCGGTTGTCGCGTCGTGAAGGTCAAGCGCAAGGGCAAGTGGGTCAACGTGCGGCGTTGCCGCTGAGTTCGGCTTGAGGCAGTTTGCGAGCGCTTGATGCGCGCGAACAGCGCGCCGGAGGAGTGCGCGTGCCGACCCAATCGTATGACGTAGTGATCGTAGGCGGCGCCGCGCTTGGCTCGGCGACCGCCTACTTGCTTTTCGAGAACGGATTTCGGGGCACTGTCGCGGTGATCGAACGCGATCCGACCTACGCGCACGCGGCGACGACACTATCGGCTGCTTCGATACGGCAGCAATTCTCGACCCCCGAAAACATTCGCATGAGCGCGTTCGGCCGCGCGTTTTTCGACGCGCTGAAAGATCGCTTTGGGGATGACGCCGATATTGCGTTTCGCGAACACGGCTATCTGTTGCTGGCGAGCGACGCAGGTGTCGAGACGCTACAGGCCAATCACAAGACGCAGACATCCGAAGGTGCCGACATTGCGCTGCTTGCGCCCGACGCCATCCGCGCACGCTTCCCCTGGCTCAACACCGAGGACATTGCGCTCGGAGCGTTCGGCGTTTCGGGCGAAGGCTGGTTCGATGCGCACGCATTGCTGATGCTGCTGCGCAGCGGCGCACGCCAGCGCGGCGCTGACTACATCCACGGCGATGTGACAGCAATTGAACGCGAGGGCGCGCGGATCACTGCGGTTCGGCTCGCGGATGGGCGACGGATCGCATGCGGGACGCTGTTGAATGCAGCCGGCCCGCAAGCCGGAGACGTTGCGGCACTGGCGGATCTCGTATTGCCGGTCGAACCGCGCAAGCGATGCGTTTTCGTTTTCGCGTGCCGTGAAGCGTTGCCGAATATGCCCCTGATCGTCGACACCAGCGGGCTCTGGCTGCGCCCGGAGGGTCAAGTCTTCATCTGCGGCGTCCCGCCCGAAAGCGATCCGCGCGCCGAAAATTTCGACGTCGACTATGCGCTGTTCGAAGAGGTTATATGGCCGACGCTTGCGCATCGCATTCCGGCGATGGAGGCGATCAAGATGGAGCGCGCGTGGGCGGGCCACTACGACTACAACACGCTCGACCAGAATGCTGTGATCGGGCCGCATCCCGAGGTTGCGAATATGATATTCGTCAACGGATTTTCGGGCCACGGTTTGCAGCATGCGCCTGCGGCCGGACGCGCGGCTGCTGAGCTGATCGTGCATGGGCGCTACACGACGCTCGATCTTTCCGTGTTCGGCTATGCGCGCATCGCGGAGAACCGTCCGCTGCGTGAGCTCAATGTCATCTGACGTATCGCCCTGGCTTGCAGGCGTCGATGGTTGTCGCGGCGGGTGGATGGTCGCTTTTGTAAGGCCACACGGCGACGAGATGCGATTACGTGTTGTCTCGCATTTCGCCGATGTTGTGTGTGCTGCAGAAGATCCCGCCATCATCGCGATCGATATGCCGATCGGGTTGCCGGATCGCGCGGGTCCCGGCGGCCGCGAGGCCGAGCGGCTCATTCGCCCGCTACTTGGCGAGCGGCAGTCGTCGGTTTTCTCGGTGCCGTCGCGTGCCGCGATCGATGCAAGAGATTACAGCGAAGCCTGCAGCGTTGCGCTCGCGACATCCGATCCACCGCGCAAAGTCTCGAAGCAGACGTTCAATCTCGCGCCGAAGATACGCGAGGTCGATGCCGTGTTACGAGACGATGCTGCCTTGGCGAGGCGCGTGTTCGAAGTTCACCCGGAGCTCGCTTTTTGGCGGCTGAATGGCGAGCGCGCGCTCGGCGAGCCGAAGCGGGTCAAAAGCCGGCCGTATCCGGCGGGGCTCGCTCTGCGCCGTACCATCCTCGCGCGTGCCGGGCTTGATGCCAATGCGGCTGCTCCGGCCGGAGCGGGCGACGACGACCTCCTTGATGCGCTCGCTTGCGCGGCTGTTGCGCGGCGGCTCCATGCCGGGACAGCTCAATCCTTCCCAAACCAACCGCAACTCGACGCGTTTGGACTGAAGATGGCAATCTGGTCGTAACGGCAACCACCGGCATAACCTCTGGTTGTGCCGGTACAGTCTTGACGAATATCGCGCGACGTGGCCGCATCACGAACAGCCCGTTTTTCGCCCCTTATGGAGTGAATCGATGCTCAAGCCGTTTATAGCGCTATTGTCTTTCGCTTTCGTTTGGTCGCTCGTACCGCCCGCTGATGCGGCCTCTCGATCGATCGAAGCGACGGCATACCAAGCCAAATCTGATGTCAGCGCCCGCAAGAAACGCGTCGTTAGACGGCACGTTCGCCACTATCCGCGCTATCGGGTCACCGAGTATTACGCGCCGCGACCGTTCCGCTATTATTACGGGCCGGGCTATCGGCTGTATTGGGGCAGCCCTCACTCGTACGGACCGCAAGGCCTGATGTGGCCGTATACGGATGCGCCCTACCCTGACGTCACGTTCGGCTTCGGCTCTTGGTAGGCACCTTCTTACCGCCATTTTCTTGACGAAACTCGGAAGCCTAGATGCGCGTTATCAGGGTGGCGACGCCTATAGGAGAATAGAAAATGTTGAAGAGTTTGGCATTAGCGGCGGGCGTGACGCTCGCAATCGCGGCCGGCGGACAAGCTATCGCAGCTGATTCCGGCCAGACGAAGCAGCACGGTGCAACCAATGCTCAGGGCTCGACTGAAGTTAGCACGCAGCGCCGTCGCTACGGCGGTGGCCGCTACTACGGTGGCGGGCGCTACTATGGTGGCCGTTCTTACGGTTACCGCGGTTATCGCCCGTATTACGGCGGCTACTATGGTGGCTATCGCCCATACGCGGCCTACGGCTATCCGTATGGCGGTTACTATCGCCCGTACTACTACCGTCCGCGTCCGTTCGTTTCGTTCGGCTTCGGACCGGGCATCGGCTTCTGGTAAGCTGAGTTAGCCAATAAGCAAAGGCCCCGCAGCGCGGGGCCTTTTTTTTGCGCTTTTCAATCGCCGCCTGTGTTGCCGTGGCTGTGGAGCAGTGAAAAGATCTGCACCGATGTCGGTAGCTCGATCAGGAATTCTTCGTCGCGCGGCAGATGATGGATCTTCGTTGGATCGCTGCCGGCGAAACGCGACATCGCCTCGATACTCTCCCAATAAGAGATGGTGACGAACTCGCTTTCGGTGTCGCGATCCTCGCGCAACATTTGGACGCCGAGAGCTTTCTCGATCAGTGGCTTTGTGCCGACTTCATAGTTGTAGGCTTCGTACTCGTCGGCGCGTTCGCGCTTGACGCGGCCGCGCCAGATGCGCGCGATCGTCGGTTTTTTGCTCATGCTGAATCGCTCCGTCGACTGTCGTCTCGAACCACAACGATGAGCGGCACGCGTGCGTTCCGAACGTCTCGCCACAGCTGTCAGCAACGAAAAAAGCCGCCGCGATGACGCCGCGGCGTTGGTGTTGGAACGCGTTGCCTAAGATTAGCGCCAGTCTCGAACGTCGACGAAGTGGCCTGCAATCGCGGCAGCGGCCGCCATTGCGGGCGAGACAAGATGCGTGCGTCCGCGATAGCCCTGACGGCCTTCGAAGTTGCGGTTCGACGTCGAGGCGCAACGCTCTTCCGGCGAAAGCTTGTCCGGATTCATCGCGAGGCACATCGAGCAGCCCGGCTCGCGCCATTCGAAACCCGCGTTGATGAAGATCTTGTCGAGGCCTTCAGCTTCGGCCTGTTCCTTGACGAGACCAGAGCCCGGCACGACCATTGCGCTGACGTTGGCGTTGACGCGGTGCCCGTTGATCATCGCAGCGGCCTGCCGCATGTCCTCGATGCGGCCGTTGGTGCACGAGCCGATGAAGACGCGATCGATCTTGATGTCGGTGATCTTCTCGCCGCCGGTGAGACCCATGTAGCGCAGCGAACGCTCGGCGGCGCCGCGCTTGCCCTCGTCCGCAATCTCGGCGGGGACCGGAACGCGGCCCGCGATCGACGCGACTTGTTCGGGGTTCGTGCCCCAGGTCACGATCGGCGGCAGGTTCGCGCCGTCGAGTTTAACGTGACGGTCGAAATGCGCGCCTTCGTCGGAGCGGAGCGAGTCCCAATAGCGCACGGCCTGTTCCCAAGCCGCGCCCTTCGGTGCCTTCGGTCGGCCCTTGAGATACTCGTATGTCTTCTCGTCTGCCGCGACCATGCCGGCGCGCGCGCCGCCTTCAATCGACATGTTGCAGACCGTCATACGGCCTTCCATCGTTAGATCGCGGATCGCCTGGCCGGCGTATTCGATCGTGTAGCCGGTACCGCCCGCGGTGCCGATCTCGCCGATGATCGCGAGAATGACGTCTTTGGCGCCGACGCCGTCCGGCAACTTGCCGTCGACCGTCACCAGCATGTTCTTCATTTTCTTCTGGATCAGCGTCTGGGTGGCGAGCACATGCTCGACCTCCGACGTGCCGATGCCGTAAGCGAGCGCGCCGAAAGCGCCATGCGTCGCCGTGTGGCTGTCGCCGCAGACGATCGTCGTGCCGGGAAGCGTGAAGCCTTGCTCCGGGCCGATGACGTGGACGATGCCCTGACGGACGTCGAACTCGTTGTAATACTCGACGCCGAAATCCTTGGTGTTCTTCGCCAGCGCTTCGATCTGCGCGATGCTCTCCGGATCCGGATTCGGCTGCGTGCGGTCCGTCGTCGGGACGTTGTGATCGACGACCGCGAGCGTCTTCTCGGGGGCGCGCACCTTGCGGCCGGTGACGCGAAGACCTTCGAAGGCCTGTGGGCTCGTCACTTCGTGGACGAGATGGCGGTCGATATAAAGGAGACAGGTGCCGTCAGGCTGCTGATCGACGACGTGGTCGTCCCAAATCTTGTCGTAGAGCGTACGCGCGGCCATTGGACTCGTCCTGCTAGGAATATGGGCCGCGCCTTCTGGTTGTCCAGCGCAGCTTGGGCCTTTCTTTAGTCATTCCGAAGTCAGAGGAAAAGACCTTGTTGCGCGGGCCTTTCCGGCGGGCTTCAAGCCCGCTTTTCTCTCATTGCGACAGTTCGAAGGAAACGTTGAGCTGAACCTTGATCTGCTCCTCGCCGGGCGCAACCGGGGTCGCAGGGGCCGAGCCTGAGTATGAGCCGGGCGCAGCGCGAGCCATCATGGGGCGCGGTAGCTCCGTGCCCTGCTCCGCGATCACGATCACGCGGCCAAGCTGGGCTTTTGCCTCCTTGGCATAGAGTTCGGCCTTGCGCTTGGCGTCCGCGAAGGCGGCGAGACGCGCCTTGTCGAGCAGTGTATCGGCGTTCGAGACCTCGAAGCCGACGCCCTGAATGTTGTTCGCGCCTGCCCCGGTCACCGCATCGATAATGTCGCCGACCTTGGCGATATCGCGCACCTTGAGCTGCACCATGTTCTGCGCGCGATAGCCTGTGATGCGCGGCGAATTCTCGCGGTTCGAGCTGCCGGAGGCATAGACCGGCGACACGTTGTAGCGGGAGGTGCCGATGTCCTTCTCGGCAATGCCGGCCTGTTTGGCGGCTGCGATCACTGCGGTCATGGCTTTCGCATTGGCTTCGGCGGCCTCGCGTGAGGTCTTGCCCTCCGAGACAATACCGGCGGAGACGAGCGCGATATCCGGCACGGCGGAAATCGTGCCTTCGCCTGTCACGCTGACGAGCGGGAATGGGCGCTCGGTCGCGGCCTGGACGGGAACATTCGCGAATAGCAGCAAGCCGGCCGCGCAAATGGCAATCAATCGCATCGTCAATCTCCTCCGAATATCAGGAGAGGTAACGACCGCATCGATAAGGCACAAGCGTGGCGGTGGGACCTGCCATCAAACCGCCGCTACCGTGAGCCGGTAGACAAGGGCAGCGCCATCTTGCAAAAGCTGACCACCGGCCGATGGCTGCCGGGCCCGTAGCTCAATGGTTAGAGCCGGCCGCTCATAACGGTCTGGTTGCAGGTTCGAGTCCTGCCGGGCCCACCACCGCCTTTTCGAGCGATGAGACTTTCCCGGAAAGTGTGGAGAAAGCCTTTAAAACGGGCATTTTTTCAACGTTCGTATTGGTCTCTATTGTCGGCATGGGTCCGAGTCGCCGTGAGACGGCCATCGCGTCTCAGGTGGATTTCTTTAATTTTCCCAATGGTCGCTGGCCGAACAACCAGAGACTGTTTCGAGAGTGCGAGAGACTGGTTTCGGATGACAGGTGTCCGTCGGTTCGACGAAGTGCGGCACGCAGCGTCGTCGAAATTCAAACGCCAATGCGCATGTCCACAACCCGCAGGTCGCGATCGTAGAAAAGCATACGAAGAGTGTTTTCACTTGAAGATGCCGACATTCGAAGGCGGAAATCGATAGGACAATCCGGCGAGAACAGTCAGTTTAGCGACAGGGCTGGTGAAGATGTCGGCCGAGGTCGCGCCGACGCCCGGGCCGAAGTTGATCGCGATTTCGCTCAGCCGGTCGCCCGGATACCAGGTCGCTTGAGTAAATGCGCTCCAGCCGCTCGGCCACGCATACCCTACCTTGGCGGACACGCGTGCGTAGGCCGACGTGGTCAGCAATCCATCTTCAGTCAGGTACTTCTTACCGACATACGTCACATAGGCGGAGCCGAAAACGCGCTGGCCGTTGCGGGTTGCCATGTCGGCATCGACACCAACGTTGAGGACGGACGTCGGTACGTTGGGGACGTAGAGCGACGACGGAACACCATTCTCAAGCCGCGCCCGCGTCTGAGTGAAATTCGCGAATAGAGAGAGTTGGCCATCAGTGCTTTTAAGAATCGCGTAGCGCGCTTCGAGATCGAAGCCCTCGCGCTTCGAACGGCCGAGATTTTGAAGAGGCAAGCCGGGTGCAGCTTGGTAAGCCTCGTTTGCGATATCGCTGCTCCAAATGCCCGCCAGGAAATTGAAACGGTCGAAGCGCAGCGCCACGCCGCCTTCCACGCTCTTGATCTTCTGAGGTCGCAAGGTCGGATTGCTCAGAAGCTCCAGTGCCGCATTTGGGCTTCGGAAGCCCTCGCCGTAGTTGGTGAAGAACTCCAGCCAATGTGTCGGCGTGATTGCGAGACCGGCTTTCGGCGAGAAAACGCCCGTGCTGACATCCGGCGAGTTTGCCGGGTCGATTCGATTATTGATGTCGTAGAAGAAGCGATCGTAGCGTGCGCCGCCAGTCAGCTTGAGCCAGGGTGTTGGCTTGACCTGAAGCTGCGCGAACCCCGCGACATTGTGTTGATCGACACCTGCATCGATGACACGTGGGCCGGTCTCGACACGCGCCGTGGTCGGACCTTGCCAAGTTGTGATGAAGTCGCTGCGCCAATTGCCGCCGATGAGCAGCTGAGCCGGAATACCATCTGCTATCTGGCCGGTCCAAAGCTTGCGGACACGACCGCCGACCGTTTCGCGTTCATCATGCTGAATGCGCTGACCACCGCCGAAGTCGGCGTATCGGTCGAAGACATCGTGGTTGAAGTAGAGTGTGCTGTTCAGTTCTTGGTCAGGTGCGCCGGACTGATAGTTGGCGACGAGGTTCTGTTGGTACTTTGAGCCACCGTCCGTGCCGTTGACGGCGGCTTTGTCCGATAGCGCTCCCGATTTCACGGCATCGCGACTAATGTAGCTCGCAGCGCCGTAGGTCGTTCCGTAGAACTGCCCGCGCATCGAAAGGACGGAGCCGTCGGCGAACGGGATCGTGAACTTGTTGAACGAGTTGTAGCGGTCGATGAAGCTGTTATCGCGATAGCCTTGCGTCGTGTAGCCCTCTGCAGCGATATACGGCTCGACGGTGCCGCCGACAGACGAATAGGTAGCCAGGCCGCGAACGGTGCCGAACGAGCCACCGGACAGATTGGCAGTCGCCACCGGCTCGGAGCGTTTCGTTGTGATGTTAACGGTGCCGCCGAGGTTGCTGTCGCCAGCTTCAACGGAGAATGGGCCGCGGATGACCTCGACGCGCGCCACGGTTTCGGGGATCAGGACGTTGAGATCGACATAGTTCGGTGTGTGGATCGCAGACACTTCGTTGATCGGCATTCCGTCGATGAAGAATGCGATGTCGCGTCCGTGCTCACCCTCCGTGAAACCTCGCATCGCGATGCCCATACCGATGGCACCCTGGTTGTAGTTGCTGATGCTGAAGCCGGGCAGCGGCTGAAAGATGTCGCCGTAGCTCGCAATCGGCGCACGCGCGATCTGAGGCGCTTGAACAATGGTCGTAGCTGCCGGTAGGGCGCTCACTGACGAGGAAATCGCATTGCGCGATGGTTCAGCCGCCTCTCGTGAAATCGCAGGCTCGCGCTGAGGCACAGCCGCTGGGACGGCGCGTCGGGCGGGTGCTTGCAAACGCCGTGTCGGTTGAGCGCGTGCCGTCTGACGTCGGGCCTGACTTGGTGCAACGACACGGACAGTCGGCAACTGTTGTGCGCCCTGTGAAGTCTGGGCAGAAAGCCGATTTGCGGCATCGACAGCCGTCAGTGCGCCGATGCTCACAGCGCAAAGCGCCCAGAAGCGCATGAAGCCCCCATGTCGTTTGTTCCTAAGACCCCGGCTCGACCCTTAAGAACAGCACAACGTTACGTCTCAGTATGACGACGTCAAGAAAAGATCATACGCCGCGCATGCCCTTGCGTTTGTCGCTGGGAGATAGATGCTCGTGCGCAACAGCTGCAACAGGCGGCGGCGCAGATTAGAGAGACACATGCATCGGGTGACGATCACAATCGACGAGGACCTGGCGAAGGAGATCGACGCGTTCGTTGCGGACCGCCAGTATGCTAACCGATCTGAAGCGATGCGCGATCTAGCGCGCGCCGGTCTTAAACAAGCTCAGCCGTCGCTGACAGGTAAAACGCAATGCGTCGCAACGCTTGCTTATACTTACGATCACCATGCGCGTGATCTACCCCAACGCATTGTGCAGACATTTCACGATCACCACGACATCGCACAAGCGACGTTGCACGTGCACCTCGATCATCATACGTGCCTAGAAGTCGCTGTTCTGCGAGGTAAAGCCACGGACGTGCAGTCAGCCGCCGACAAGATTATTGCTGAGAGGGGTGTTCGCTACGGAACGCTTATGATGTTTCCGAAGACCCAGTGAGGGCCTGAGGAGTGCGCGAAAATTCCTAAATCGAGAGGAGTGTTTCCTTCTTTGGGGCGCATCATTCGCAGTAGACGGCTTCGAGTCTCATGAGCCCCACCACCACCTTTTCAAGCGCTGAGACTTTCCAATAGAATGCGAAAAAAGCCGTTTAAACGGGTTCTTCCACTCTCATATCGGTCTCTGTTGTCAGCAAACGTACGAGCCGCCGTAACACGGCCATCGAGTCTCAGGTGGATTTCCTCGAATTTCCCAACGGTCCGTAGCCGAACCACCAAAGACTCTTTCGAAAGTCCAAGAGACCAGTTTGCCCAGGACGGCGCCTGCCGGTTTAACGAAGTGCGTCATGCCATGCCGTGGTGACTCAAAGGGCGATGAGCTTGGCTAAATCGCTGACTCAAAAACACGATGCATCCGCTCCGCATCAGCGATGCGCCCCGTAAACAAGTGAAACGCTTCCGCGGCTTGATGAACTGCCATGCCAGCGCCAGACATCGTGCGACAGCCCCGAGCACGCGCGAGCTGCAATAATTCGGTCTCGCGCGGAAAATAGATGACATCGGCGACCCACGAGGAAGGCACCACCAGATTAGCACCAATTGGCAAGCCCGGCAGCTTGGCCATGCCGACAGGCGTCGCGTTGACGATACCATCGATGTCGGATGTCTCCTCGACTCGAAGCAGTGCGTCTACGCGCGTGTCGGCGAACCGCGCACCAAGTTCGGCCGCCAGAGACGTTGCGCGCTCTGGTAAGGTGTCAACGACGGTGAGCTGCCTGACTCCGGACTTCAGCAGCGCATGGGCGACAGCAGCGCCCGCGCCGCCTGCGCCAAGGAGGACGACGTGTTCGCGCGGGACGTCGCCGAATTCATGCCGAAAACTTTGCGCAAAGCCGAACCAGTCGGTGTTGTGGCCGATGCGGCGGTTACCCCGAAACACGACTGTGTTCACCGCGCCGATGAGTGTTGCTTCGGCGTCGAGTTCGTCGAGATGCTGAATCACGGCCTGCTTGCAGGGATATGTGATGTTGAGTCCGCGAAAGCCGCCGCGTTCGGCCTGCTGCAGGAGCTCGGGCAAGGCCTCGATGCCGACCCCAAGCACGTCAAGATCGATGAGCCCATACGAATAGTCGAGCCCCTGCGCGCGCCCTTCCTGCTCGTGCATCGCGGGGGTTAGCGATGCTTGAATGCCGCTGCCGATCAAGCCGACCAAGACGGGCGCGTTCTCGCTCGCTATCACCTGAGCCCCTCTATGCGCTTTCCTGCGCCAGACTGAAGCATGCGCCGTAGAGCACTGCGTCGCTCGTCGCAAGCTCGCGATGGCTTGCGCGCAGAGCCGCGCAGGCCGCATCGATCGCGTCTTCGTCGAGGCCTTCGATCATGACGAGGGTCTCGAAAGAAGCGTCGCCGCTGCGCATCGCCTTCTCGCGCGTTGCGATTCCGGTCTGCGCTGCATCGGTCGATAAAACCTGCGCGCTTGCGATACGGTCGTGCGACACCGCATTGCCGCAGACCGATGCTGCGTCGGCAATGGCCGAACTGAACAGCATTGCAATGACGCCGCCATCGCCGACGCCGGCGCGAGCCGTTACGTGCCCGCCACCGCGACGAAAGTTCTTCAACTTGGGCATCGTGCGCTGCGACCACGGCGTCGGCGCATTCAGTCTCGCCACATAGTCCGAACTTGCAACCACCTCGGGGGTATCAAGATCGTAGACGATGACGTAACTGTTTCGTGTCGTCAGCGCGCGAAAAATGCGGCAACGGCGAAACCCCGCGATGCCAAGGCGCTCGATCGCATGCTCTCGCGTCATCCAATGCGCCCAATCGGTCAGATCACTATCCGCTAGGTCGCTCCAAATCACCAGAAATCCGCTCATTGGTTTACCTCATGCGCTACGCGGCAAGTTCGGCGGCAATTTTCCAGCGCGCTGCATCGCGGCCTGCATCGCGACGATGTAGCCGTAGGGACCAAGGCCTGCGATCACCGCCGTCACGGCCGCCGACAGGATCGAGTGCCGATGCAACTCGTCGCGCGCATGGATGTTCGAGATATGTACCTCATAGATCGGACGCTCGAAGGTCTTCATCGCGTCGAATATTGCTACGGACGTGAACGAATAGCCGGCCGGATTGATTATCAGCGCGTCGACCCCTTCGCGCGCCGACTGGATCAGATCGACCAGCGCGCCTTCGTGGTTCGACTGATGGAAGGACATCGATGCGCCGGCAGATTGCGCGAAATCCTCACAGCTTCGGCGGATCGCCTCCAGCGTCGTCGTGCCGTAAATGTGTGGCTCGCGAACGCCGAGCAAATTGAGATTCGGTCCGTTCAGAATCATCAATCTAATCATCAGCGCTCCTCCCTCATCCTTTGTAACCCATCAGTCGCGGCAGCCAGAGAACGGTTTCCGGCACGAAAGTGATGATGCCAAGCGCGATGATCATTGCGATGACGAAGGGCATCGTGTCGCGGATCACGGCGCGCAGCGGCGCGCCAGAGATCGCTGAGATAATGAAAAGCAAAAGGCCATATGGCGGCGTGATCAAACCGATCATGATGTTGAAGACCGCGACGATACCGAAGTGGACGAGGTCAATGCCAAGCGCCTTGGCAGTCGGTATAAGCACGGGTAGGACGATAAGAATGATCGTGCTGCCTTCGAGCAAGCAGCCGAGCACGAGCAAAATGACGTTGACCCAAAAGAGGAAGGCGGTCGGCGACAGATCGTAACCCGCCAGCAGCGTCTTCACGGTTTGAGGGATTTGCTCGATCGTCACGACATAGTTGAACACCAACGCTCCGGCGATCAGCATCCCAATCGAGGCAGTTGCGCGCGAAGCATTGAGTATTGCACCGTAGGTTTCACCATATGTGATGTTGCGATACCAGACGGCCGCGACGACAAAGGCATAGGCGGCCGCAACCGCCGCGGCTTCGGTCGGCGTCATCACGCCGCCGTAGATGCCTCCAAGCAGAATTGCCGGCATCAGCAGCGCAGGGAGCGCCGCCAGCGTAATGCCAGGCCATTCGCGCACCGGGATCGGCGCCTCGACGGGAAAGTTGCGGCGATGCGCCATTATGGTGTTGATCACCATCTGCGACACAGCCATTAACAGGCCCGGGACAACGCCGGCCAAAAACAGATATCCAACCGAAGTGTCCGAGATAAGAGCATAGAGGACCATCGGGATTGATGGCGGGATGATCGGCCCGATCACAGCGGACGCAGCCGTGATCGCGGCCGCGTAACTCACCGGATAGCGGTTGTTCTTAGTCATCATGTCGATGCTGATGCGGCCGGTGCCCGCAAGGTCAGCGACGGCAGAGCCCGACATGCCCGCGAAGATGATGCTCTGCACGATGTTGATATGACCGAGGCCGCCGCGGAAGCGCCCTACCAGCATGTCGCAAAAGCGCAAGAGATGATCCGTCATCTTGCTGACGTTCATGATCTCGGCCGAAACGAGAAAGAGCGGCACGGCGAGCAACACGTAGCTGTTGTAGAGGCCGTTGAGGATTTGCTCCGCGGAAGTCCCCAGGTCGAGCCCGGCGAGCAGCAGATAGAGGATCGAGCCCGCAATCATCGCGTAGCCAATCGGCAGCCCGAGAAGTCCAAGCGCAAGAATGGCGAACAGGCACGACGCGAACGGCGATATCATAGCGCGGAGCCGCCCTGCCCCAGATCAGGCGCTTTACCGCGAATGGCCTGCCAAGTCAGCGCCGCGTAACGTACAATGACGGCAAGCGAGAACACGACGTAGATCGAATAAAGGTAGTCGAGGCGGATGCCCAGATAAGCCGACTTCTCAACCTTGAGGAACGTAACATAGGCAAACACCGCCGGCAGCGCGATGCCAAACAATGCGATCGCGGCAATACCCGTTACGATCGTGAAGATGCGCCGCGTCCGCTCACTCGATGCGCTGTATATGATGTCGAAACGCACTTCATCGCGCTCGCGAAGCAAGAATGCTGCTCCCCAGAGAACGCACCAGATCCACAACAGAACGCTGACCTCGTCAGTCCAGCCGAGCGGCCGGTTGAAGACGTATCGCGAGACGATCTGCACGATGAAGCAGACGAACATCGCAACCAGCAGCAGCGCCGAGATGTTCTCTGCGCGCCGCCGCAGCCAGCGCCCAGCAACGATCAATTGATCCATCGGACGCAGCTACGCGATGGCGTTGATGCGTTCTAGTGCGCCCTTGGGCCAGTCCTTTCCGTACTTCTCGATGTAGCGCTTTTGCGCGAAGGAACGGAACGCATTCTGATCCGGCTCGTAGACTTGCTTGCCTTCCTTCTTGAAAAACTCGATTGCTTCCTGTTCCTGCGCAATGTATTTCGCGGCGCTCGCGTCAAACGCCTTGTCGGCCTCCGCTCTCAGCCGGGTCTGCTGCTCCGGTTTGAGGTTCGCCCAAGTCTTCTTCGAGACCGCGAGCATATCGTAGCCAAGCACGTGATTGGTGAGTACGAACTGCGACGTCACTTCGTAAAACTTCATCGAACGCCCGGCGACCAACGGATTGTCTTGGCCATCCACCGCGCCGGATTGCAGCGCCGTGTATAGTTCGGCGTAGGCCACCGGCGTCGGACTCGCGCCGAGCGACTCGCCGAGGAACTGCCAGAATTCGCCGGGCGGCATGCGAAGCTTGATGCCGGCAAGGTCAGCCGGAGTGCTAATCTTCTTCGGCGGCTTCAGGTTAACCTGACGCGCGCCGAAATAGACCGGACGGATCAGCTCGATGCCGAGCTGATCGCGCGCCATCTTGATGAATTCCTGGCCAACATCGCTCTGCCACGTCTTCCTCAGGTGATCGTAGTTGCGAAAAAGATAGGCTGAGGTCATCAGCGACCACGCCGGAATCTGCTTGGAGATATCAGCGGGTGCGAGATTGCACAGCTCGAGATTTTCGCGCTGGAGCGCGACGAGTTCCGTGCCCTGCTTGAAAAGGACATTGCCGTAGTAAGGCTCGAAGTCGAAGTCGGCGGCCATTGCGGAGGAGAATGCTTTGTAGGCCTCGGTCCGAAGATCCGACTCGGTGAAGGCCGAACTAAACCGAAGCTTCGGCTTGGCCTGTGCGCGAGCCGATTGCATCGCTGCAATAGCGATCGCGCCTAAGACCGATCCGATCGCGGAACGACGAGTGAATTTCCCGTCCATCGGTAATCCTCCCAATTTGGCTCTACGTGGCCATTCGGCAAAATGTCCGCGAGAGTGCGTGGAATTGCAATAGGTATTTTTGATATCGTATGATATTTCTGAAAATCTCCAATCTGAGATTCGATCATGCTCGAACGAAGCGACACTCAAACCATTGGCGAAACGGCGTACCGGCAGATCCGCACCGACATCGTGTTTGGCAAGCTCGCGCCGGGCATCAAGCTCAAGCTCGAGCGGCTGCGCGCGGACTATGGCGTTAGCGTCGGGACCCTGCGAGAGCTGCTGAGTCGTCTAGTTTCCGATGGCTTCGTCGTGGCGGAAGGTCAGCGCGGGTTCGAGGTCGCTCCGGTCACGGCCCAAGGCCTGCGCGAGATTGCAGAGTTGCGACTCCTCCTGGAACAGCACGCGCTCACGCAATCTTTCCGATTTGGCGATATGGAATGGGAAGGCCGCATCGTCGCTGCACACCACAAGCTGGAGCGCATGGAACGCAAGGTCCAATCGGGGGAGACGAGCGACGAGGAGACGTGGAAGCGCTACGACTTCGAGTTCCACCATGCGCTCATTTCGGCGTGCGGCTCGGAGACTTTACTCGCGTCGCATGCCCCAGTGTTTGACAAGTATCTGCGTTACTTGATCGTTGCAGGAACGTATCGCGGCGAAGTCACCGAACGGGAACATCGCGCACTGCTGAAAAGTGCACTCGACCGTGATGCGAAAGCCGCATGCGAGACGTTGCGGATCCACATTGAGGGTTGCGTCGAGTTCACCTTGAAAACGACGACCTCGCAGATCATCCAAACCTAGCAGTGCTGGCTCGCATTTTCCCGGTCGGCGATAAGATTTTCCAGAATGCGCTCAATCAGTGATGCTGCAGACTCGTTCGAGTCCTGAGCGCTCCACCACACACTTCTCGCAACGAGAGACTTTCCAGAATTCTAGCGAGAAGCGCCGTGTTTGCGGGCTTTCTCTGGTTCACGCCGCGTCTCTGTAATGACCGCGCTAGCGCAACGCGTCAGTTTGAGCCGCGCAGTCTCCGCGTGGTGCTGACCGTTTTCCAAAACGAAGGCGTACGCCAAGTCGGAGACGGGTTTGCGAACTCTAGAGACCGATTGCGGATGCGGTCACGCGTCTTTGCCGCGAAGTCCGTGAGGAACGTCTCCCGCGGTCGGTGGTTGATATCTGCCGAACCGAAACGAGGCTCTCGATGTCAAACCAGCAGGAACAGAAATCAGAACTCTCGCAAGCGGAGGCTACGGATCGCGTCTGGGAGCTCGCAAAAGAAATCGACATTTGCATGTTTGTGACGTGGGATGGGGAATATACGCGCGCCAGGCCATTGTCTGCGCGTGTTCATCGTGACGACAACGCAATCTATTTCCTCGTGAATGCGGACAGCGCTAAGAATCATCAACTGGAACGTTTTCCCAAAGTCACTTTGGCCTGGAGCGACAACAGCAGATACAAGTACGTGACGGTTTCAGGTAAGGCGAACGTCGCCAACGATCGACCCAAGATAGAGCAGCTTTGGGAGAAGACTGATGAAGCTTGGTGGGACAGCGCGAAGGACCCGGAGATCCGCTTAATCACGGTGGCGCCAGACGAAGCTGAACTATGGGACAGCCCCGGAAAGATTGTAGCGACGGCCAAAATGGTAATGGCAGCTGTGACCGGAGCTAAGCCCGATGTCGGCGACAACGCGAAAGTGGATTTGTAGAAAGATGAGCGCGAGCGCGCGTCTGCGCGACTTGGTTCTCAGTCGCTACCGCGCGTACCGCTTTTCAACGATGTCTGCTTTGCGCCCCAGATCGGTCGCTAGCCGGAGCGGTAGACATTCCAAAAGTTGCCGCTCGTTCGGCGTGCACTGACAGACACTATTGGTAAATAACGGACCATCCACTTTGAAGCGGACTACGTACGCTGCCTATCGTTCATGGGCAGGAAATAGCTGACGACCATGATCTTGAATGACACCAGCTTTTGGTTGTTAGGCTAAGTAACGCCGATTGGCGGCCCCTGTTCGATACGTGCGAGACATCAAGAGGACAAACAAACTTGGCGATCGCCGCGTGATGTTTGTTGGATCGCTGTCGAATTGTATAATCTGCAACTACCTTTGAATTTGTCCTGGACGCGGCAACCTCTGCGCTACGCGGCCATCAGCAAAGTGACGCTAAAGCTTGGCTTTGCTCCAAAGTAGGGTGCGCACGTATCCGATTGGCCGGACGATGACGCATGCGGTTATCGACGCTGCTTATAAATTATTGTCGTTCGGGCGCGGGATCGTCTAGCTGTTACAAGTGGCTGTGAAGCTCTATTTTACCCGTTCGAGCCGAACCGATACGTAGCCTGGTCGGTTGAAGATCGAGACGTCACCGGTGACCTTGCCAAGAATAACGATTCCCGGCGCGGGCACCTGACCTTTGCGGTAGTAGATCACGAAGTCATCCGACCCCCACAGGCCAAGGGTGCCGACCTCAAAATCGCGTTGCCGAGCGGCCTGCGGCAGCGATGATGGCAGATCACCGGTCTTTTCCTGACGGAGATGATCACGCATGCCAATCGTGAGCGGCAGCATTAGTGCCAATGCCCGAGATGCTGCGTTATCAGCTAGTTCGGCCGTAACGTCACCCCATTCAGAAATAATCCGGATGCGCTCCTGCGCCATAGTCGTTCCTGTCATGAATAGACTGAGAGCGGCCGAGATAATCCACCTTGCGGAGCGCATAAGCTACCTCCTCCCGATCGTCGGCTCGCTGGTCCGTCGAATCAAAGTGACCAGCCGCCGTCGACTACGATCTCGGATCCGGTCACGAAGCCGCCGAGATCCGAGCACATCCACAGAACGGCTTCGGCAATTTCCTCTGGCTGGCCCAGTCGGCCAACCGGTTCAAGGTTAATCGCCTTTTGGACATCTCCGGCCGTGAAGCGGTCCATCATCGCTGTCGCGATGTTGCCGGGAAGTACCGCATTCACGCGAATGTTCTGCTTCGCATAATCAAGCGCGGCCGACTTCGTCATGCCGCCGATGGCGTGCTTGGAGGCGGTGTAAGAGGCGCCGCCCTCGACTCCGCGGATGCCGGCTCCGGACGATGTGTTCACCACTACGCCTCGTCCTTGCTTCACCATGTGTGCCAACTCATACTTCATGCAGATGAAGGTGCCGCGCAGATTGACGTTCAGGATGCGGTCCCATTCCTCGAGCTCAATCTCGTGCAGCGGTGCCGCCTTGTTCTCGATGCCGGCGTTGTTGAACGCGTAGTCAAGGCTGCCGAATGTCGCGACGGTCTTTGCTACGGCGGCCTCGACGGCGACCGGCTGCGATACGTCGCATGGGATCGCGAGTACTTCGCCGACGGCAGACTTCACCATCTCCGCTGTCTCGCTCAACGCCTGCGCGTCACGGTCAAGGATAGCGACTCGCGCGCCTTCCGCCGCAAAAGCGATAGCGGTGGCGCGTCCAATGCCGTTGGCGGCGCCAGTGATGAAAGCGGTTTTGCCCTCAAAGCGGTTAGGTCGCGACATTGTTTCGTCTCCTGATCGATGGGTTTCGTGGGCCGGTGCACGGTGAGATGCACCGCGCTTCTCCTGTCGATCTGGAAGATAAACCGTAGGCGTTTAGTCGAAAATCTGCTAAAAACATCATGGAGATATAAGAGTAGGTTATAAATGGTTCGTGGAAACGTTAGTGACCTGATTGCATTTCTGGCCGTAGCGCGGGCAGGCAGTTTTACGCGAGGTGCGGGTCAACTCGGAATTTCGCAGCCGGCGTTGAGTCAAACGATCAAAGAGCTCGAAGGGCGACTCGGCCTGCGCCTGCTCAGCCGAACAACACGCAGCGTATCAACGACCGAGGCCGGTGAACGGTTGCTGCGGACAATCGCCCCCCATTTCGACGGAATCGAAGCCGGCTTGGCTGCACTGACTGAGCTGCGAGATAAGCCCGCGGGCACCATCAGGATTAGTGTTGGCGATCAACCGTCCGAGTCGATCCTGTTGCCTGTCGTGGCCCAGCTACTGCCGCAGTATCCTGACCTTAACGTGGAAATAAGTGTCAACAACGGTTTCGTTGACATCGTCGCCGAGCGCTTCGACGCCGGCGTTCGGCTTGGCGAAACCCTGGCGCAGGACATGATCGCCGTCCCCATCGGGCCGGACCTGCGCATGGGTGTGGTGGGTTCACCAGCTTATCTGGAACGAAAGCCCGCGCCCCGGACGCCTCATGACCTGTCCGCACATGCGTGCATCGGTATGCGGTATACGCCTGAGGGCGGGATCGGCATTTGGGATTTCGACAAGGATGGACGCGCCGTCAATGTCCGCGTCGAGTGCCAGTTGGTCGTCAGTACGATCAGCTTGGCCCGTTTAGCCGCCCTCCAAGGTGTTGGCCTTGCGTATCTCCCGCTCGACTACGTCGAGCCCTACATCAAGGCCGGCGAGCTTGTCAGCGTTCTCTCAAAGTGGTGCGGTCTGTTTCCCGGTTATCACCTCTACTATCCCAGCCGTCGTCAGCATTCGGCGGCATTCGCCCTCCTCGTCGATGCGCTCCGCAGAAGCCGCTAGTTTTATCCGTCATCGTAGCATTTGCTCATGTGCTTATTACCGAACGCTTACGCTTCCTCGCGGCTTTGCTGACACTTCGGCACCGGCTTACGTGCGCACTGGATCGTGAATGAGCGAGGAGAAGTCATTGGTAGCTTGATCACGGCCATGGCCGCGGTTGGCAGCAGCAGCGAGCCACTTTCGATCGTCTGATTTTGACAATGGCGCGAGTAGTTGTCGTGATTTGCTGCCAAATGGCGGCTAACCGCTCTTCAATGCTCAAGATCGGACCTTCTGCTCCCGGCCCCGAACCAGATGCTGGTCAGCCAGGATGCTACTGCTAGCCTGATGGTGCGGCGCGAAGTGGGTTAGTTTCTACAACCGATAGAGACGGGCTGCATTGTCGTGCAGGACGCGGCGTCGCATTCCTTCGTCGGCTTTCAATGCATTTCGAATAGCGCTGACGATGTCGGCGTAGCTAGTCCAAAGTTTTTCGATCGGAAAGTTTGAACCCCAGACACATCGGTCCGGTCCGAACAACTCGAGCGTCTGACCAACAATCTCAGATATATGCTGAGCATCGTTCTTGCGAATGAACGTGCCGAGGCCCGAGAATTTGGTGTTGACGTTAGGCTGTTGCGCGAGAAGCTTCATGCCTTCAAGCCAACGATCGCGGCCGCTTTTGGACAAATCTTCGGGCATGCCCGCGTGTTCGAGGACGAAGGTGATATTTGGAAAGCTCGCCGCGAGAGCCGCGCCATCCGCCATCTGAGAAGCGAAAACCTGAAGTTCAAAGAGCCAGCCGTATTCTTCGAGCCGCGCGATATTTTGGCGGAATGCGGGCGTGTTCATGAGATCCGACTTTGCCGCAAAACGATAGAGCGTGTTCTCATGCCAATGAAGTTGCTGTCGTACGCCGCGCATCAGCGGTGACCGCGACTGTGCCTTCATCACTTCGGCAGCATTGTCGCTCTGCAGATCGACAAAGCTGACGATCGCATGCGGCCAACCTGTTCGCTCGGCTTCGGAGTGAACCCAGTCGACCTCTTCGATGGCTCGCTCGACTGCCCAGTTGGTTTGCACATAGACCGATTTGACGACGCCGGTGTTCTTGATGTCGCCAAGGAACTCCTCGACTGGATAGTCCCGCTTTATCGCATCGTAGGCACCGAAGATGCGCGGGACTGTCGGTCCTTGCAGCCACGGCTGATCCGCTTGCCGCCAGATGTGGTGATGCGCATCGATGATTGGCTCAGACATTGTGCTCTTTCAAAGTAGGACGAGCGCGATTGAAGGGAACAGCGTGAGGAGGATAAGCACTGCAGCGAGTGCGAATACGAATGGAAACGCGCCCTGAACAACTTCCTTCATTGTAGTTCCGGAGACCCCGGTGATCACAAAAAGATTCAGCCCAATCGGCGGCGTGATAGCTGCAATTTCGATGTTCAAAGTCAGAACGATCGCAAAGTGGATTGGATTGATCCCAAGTGCGTGCACGGTAGGAAGCAGTAGCGGTGTGACCACAGTTAAAAGCGTGAAGCCATCGAGAAAGCAGCCCAAGACAATGAGCACGGCGTTGACGAGGAACAGAAACGACAGCGCTGATAAATCGAGCGCCTTGATGCCCGCCACGATGGTTTCCGGAATTCCGGCGAGCGTCGCGACCATGCCGACAAATAGCGCCCCGGAAAGAATGAAAAGAATTGCTCCGGTAGACCGGGCGCTATCGATGAAAATTCCGGGCAAGTCGCTAAGCCTGATGGTGCGGTAGACGAACATACCCACCAAGATGCCATAGACCGCCGAAACACCCGCAGCTTCCGTTGGTGTAAAGACGCCGAAGTAAATCCCGCCGAGCACGATGCCAGGCATTGCGAGTGCGGGCCCAGCCAGGACGAAGCTGGACCAAACGCGCGACCAGGAGAATGGCTCAGTTCTCTTTCCGTAACCATTGCGACGTGCAATCCAGAAGGCAACGATGCCGATGGCGGTTGCAGCCACAAGTCCCGGAACAATTCCAGCAACGAACAAGTCCTTCACTGATTGCTGCGCCATCTCTGCGTAAATCACGAAGGTCACGCTCGGCGGAATAAGAATTCCCAACGTGCCACCAGCAGCCATGAGGCCAGCCGTGAAGGCGCGCGGATATCCGAGTGTGCCCATCACCGGAATCATGACACGACCAAGCGCAGCGGCAGAGGCGACTGACGACCCGGTCATCGCGCCAAAGATAGCCGACGCACCGCTTGCGCCGATAGAGGCACCTCCCGCGACGGAGCCGACGAGACTCTGCATAAGGTCAAACAAGAATTTTGCAAAACCCGACCGCAACATGATGTTGCCAGCCAAGATGAAGAACGGGATGGCTAGCAGGACGAAGCTATCGAGCCCCGAATACAATGACTGAGCGATCTGTGTGAACGACGTCACTTTGAAGACCGCAACAGCGACGAGCCCCGTCAGCCAAAGCGCGAATCCGACCGGCAGCCCCAACGCGAGCAAAACGAGCAGTGCGATGATGAGAAACGCCGCCATAGCTCAAGCCTCGACGCTCGCGACCGGTTGTTCAGGCCGGATGCCGATGATGCGGAGAAGCAGGCGCAGGCTCATCAGCGCGAAGCACACCGGAATGATGGCTTGCGCCATCCAAATCGGGAATGGAAGATCGGAATGCGCAAACGATATGCCGAATAACGCGGACTCCTGAACGTAGCGAAATCCTAACCACGTCGCCGTCAGCGCAAACGCGAGGCACGCCGCATCCGTCACGCGTTCCGCAATAATCCTCGCTGAAGCGGACAGTTTGTCGACGAACAATTCGACGCGAACGTGGGCACCGTCGCGAGTAAGACCGACCGCACTAACATAAGTCATCGCAATCAGCAGCACACGCGACAGTTCGTCAGTCCAAAGATTCGATCTGCCAAAAGCGCCGCGCCCTACCAGCTCGAAAACCACGATTCCGAGGACAGCCGCGAGAATGCCGCCCGCCGCGACATCCTCGAGCTTTCCGAGGACTTCAGAGAAGCGCTTGAGGGATTTCATTTGCCGTACTGCTGAACGCGCTCGATAAGTTGCGGACCAATCTGCGTTTCAAATTCTTTCCAAACTGGTCGAGTCGCTTCGATCCAAACCTTGCGTTCTTCTGGCGTTTGTATGTGTACGTCGACGCCGACGGCGCGCATACCCGTGATAGCCTTTTGCGACTCAGCTTCCGCTCGCTCGCGGTGCCGCCGCGCAACGTCAACCGCTACCTCTTGGATAATTTTGCGCAGTTCCGGGTCCAGCTTGTTCCACCACGTGGCGTTCACCATCCAGGGGTAAAACGCGATGTAGTAGTTTGCATATGTGACGTGCTTGATGCTCTCATTCCACTTGTAGATTAGATAGTTGTCGGTCGGAACGTTGAGGCCATCGATCACGCCTTGTTGGATTGCCGGCGACAGCTCGACGAAATTGAGCGAGACCGGCGTAGCACCAAGCGCTTTCAGCATCGCGAGGTTGACACGGCCGAGACCGCGCATCTTGAGGCCGGCCATATCTCGAGGATTTCGGATCGCAGTACGCTTGGTGCCGGGGACCAGATAGTCGAACGGCAAGACGCCGATAATCTTTCCGCCTTTGCTTTCGACTTCGCCGTACGCCTGCTCGAAGAAGCCGTCGTCGACCGCTTTGTAAAATGCTTCCTTGGTCGGGAACACGTAGGGCAGTTCGAACACAGCCAAGCGCGGGGAAAGCGCGCTCCAGTATGCCGAAATTAGCGTTGTCATTTCGGCATCGCCGCGAAGAAGAGCCTGCAGAAGATCGAGCCCCTTATAGAGACTGCCGCTAGGAAAGAGTTTGACTTCGACGCGGCCTTTTGTTCGCTCCTCGACGAGCCGCTTGAACTCTTGATTTGCGAGGCCGGGCGTAATGTCGAGTGAGTATTCGACTGGGAAGCGGATCGTCACTTCAGCCGCACGCGATGCGTTCGGGAGAAACGAGACTAAGATGAAAAGAGCGACAATGGCGCGTAACATGACCGTTCCTCGCACGTTGATTTATTTGCTGTAGGCGCGGACGCGCGCGATGAGTTCAGCGCCGATCTGTGGTTCAGCCTGTTTCCAAACGCTGGATGTCGCCTCGGCCCAAGCCCCGCGTTCTTCTGATGTTTGAACGTGGACGTCGACACCGTGCCGGCGCAACGCTTCGATTGCTTTATCGGTCTCGGCTTCAGATCGCGCGCGATGGCGCAGTGCGACTTCGATCGCAGTCTCCTGAATGATCTTACGCAGGTCGGGCGGAAGTCCACTCCACCATTTCGCGTTGGCCATCCAAGGATAGAACCCAAGATACGCCGGCGCATACGTAATGTGCTTGACCGACTCGTACCACTTGTAGGCCAGCATGATGTCGATCGGCGCATTGAGGCCATCGATCACCCCTTGCTGAAGCGCCGGGGAGAGTTCGACGAGATTCAGAGACACCGGCGAAGCGCCGAGCGACGATAAAATGGCTGAGTTTGTCCTTCCGAGGCCGCGCATCTTGAGCCCCGCCATGTCGCGAGGCGCGCGCAATGCTTTAGTCCGGGTCGCGAAGCCGAAATGATCATACGGCAAGACCGCGATGATCTTAGCTCCCTTCTGTTCGACGTCGCTATACGCAGACTCCATGAAGCCGGCATCATCGATCGCACGGTAGAACGCGCTCCGCTCGGGAAAGGCGTATGGCAACTCGAATACAGAAAGCTTGGGCGATAGCGCTGTCCAATAAGCCGACGTCAGCGTGCTCATCTCCGCATCGCCGCGCAGGATCGCTTGAACAAGATCGAGGCCCTTGTAGAGGCTTCCGCTCGGGAAAAGTTTGACCTCTACACGACCGTTCGTCTGCTGCTCGACTAGTTCCTTGAATTCGCGGTTCGCAACGCCGGGCGCAATGTCTGCCGCGTATTCGATCGGGAAACGGATCGTGATTTCTGCAGCAGCGGCAGAATTAATCGTCGCGGCGATGATCGGCAGCAGAAGCAAACGGCAAAGGCCCATCAGGCGCGCTCCCAGTTTCTTGTTGTGTTTTTCGACCATAGTTGGCATTTTCGAAACATGTCAATAGTTTCGAAAATCGCATGAGCGGTCGCGGCGAGCAAGCGTGGGCCAGGCTGCGCGGTGCAATTTTAAGTGGCGAACTACCGCCCGGCAAAAAGCTGCCCTTTCAGCAGCTGCAAGATATATGCGGCATGAGTGTCTCTCCGGTCCGCGAGGCTTTAACGCGTTTGGTGGCGGGCGGCCTCGTTGAGGGCGAGCACAACCGCGGCTATCGGGTGACGACAGTTTCTCGCCGAGATCTGGATGATCTTGTGAGCTTGCGGATCAAGCTCGATGGCTGGGCGCTCGAAAGGGCAATCGAAGTTGGCGACGACGAATGGGAGGCGCTCTGCGTTGCCGACCTGCATCGACTAGAACGCGTGCCACGCAAGCTGGAAAAACAACGGCTACACAACGAAGCGTGGGAAGAGCGGCACGCGAAGTTTCACGCGTCTATCCTCTCAGCCTGTGACTCCCCCCTACTCATTCAGTTCTCAGAACAACTGTACGCTCGAGCGGATCGCTATCGGCGCCTTTCGCTCACGGTCGAATTCGAACCGCGCGACGTTGAGGAAGAACATCGTGCGATCCTCGACGCATTACTCAAGCGTAAAAAGCGCGAAGCGAAAATGCTACTTGCGCAGCACTATGAAGCTACGGCAGCAGTGCTCCGAAAACATCTCGACGAACAGGAAGCGAGCCAACTCGAGGCATGATCTCGCAATCATGCTCGCGCGCGCCAAGCGTTGACTGCAGAGCTCGTATGAAGGCCGCACTCTGGTCTTTCCCTGTGTTGGCTTGATCAGTCCCCGCCACAAAGCGTTCGACGACGATCTCTTGCGCCTTGACGGTGATCATCCACCGTGCATTTTGCCGGTCTACCTGTCCCGCCCTTATGCCTAGTCAACCACAATGAACAATCTTCCTGCTGCCTCGGCGCCAGAGTGTCTACCGCCTGATTTCCTGCCGCGAGCTCCGAAGCTTCGGCTGCCGGATTTGACGTGCGACTGTCACGCACACATTTGCGGACCTGGAGCGGTGTACTCTTACAGCCCTAACCGGATCTACACGCCGCCTGACGCTCTGCTTAGCGAATACCGGACAATGCTTCGCACATTGGGCGTCACGCGCGCCGTGCTCGTGCAACCGAGTGTCTACGCGTCGGATATGACGGTGTTGTTGAGCGCTCTGAAGGATGCAGGAAGTGAGTTTCGCGGTGTCGCCGTCGTCGACCCCGCAATAAGCGACGATGAACTTGAACAGATGTCGATTGCAGGCGTCAGAGGCGTCCGGATCAACATCGTAGACGTGAAGGCTGGCAGCGCTGCCTTTGATTTTCAAGGTTTGCGACTGCTTGCCGAACGCATTCGTCCGCTCGGCTGGCACATGGAATTCTTGCTCCACGTAGACACGCTTCCCGACCTTGCGACGACATTCGAAAACTTTCCCGTCGATATTGTGTTCGGACATCTTGGGTATACGGCACCCGGCACAACTACAGACAACAAAGGTTTTCGAGATTTGCTAAGGCTGCTGCGGAACGGGAACACGTGGGTTAAACTCACCGGCCCGTACCGTATTTCTCGAGAGCAATTGCCCTACCCTGACGTTGTCGCCTTGGCGCACGCGTTGGTAAATGCGAACTCTGATCGTATCGTCTGGGGCACCGACTGGCCGCACGTCATGGTGCGCGGGGCAATGCCGAACGACGGAGATCTTTGCGATCTCCTGTCGGCATGGATCCCAAATGAGGCTACGCGCGAAAAGATCCTCTGCACAAATCCCGCACGTCTATACGGCTTTGATTAGAGACCTGTCAGATCAGGTTGATCTCTTGGAAATAGCGTAGCGCTCCGGGGTGGATTAATTCGCGGCGCGGCGCGGCCGCTATTGTGTTACGCGGAGTCGTCTCCTTGGCTTGACCGATCTCACTGATGAATGCTTCGCGGGCGCAGTCGAGGGCACGAACGAAGCTGTAGGCTGCATCATCGTTCAACGAACGCCGGGCAAGTATCAGGCTCCATGAACCGACGGAGGCAAACGGGGTACTCTGGCCAGGATAGCTTCCGGCTGGCAACGTCAGCGGCTTTAGAAAAGAATGCTTCTCGAGGATGCGATCACACTCTTCGTTGGTAGGCGTAACAAAGCGTCCACCTGCCGGGCCAGAGCAAATTTTTGCGAACCCCGGCCAACCTATTCCGCCACCCCAAAGCGCTGCAACGCGGCCATCCATCACCATTTCGGGCCCGTCGCCAGCTTTATCGAGGAAAACAGCGTCGAAGTCGCGATCCTGTTTAAGCCCAAGCCCATCTAGAACGTAGCGATTGAGAATTACGAGTCCGGACCCTTTGGCGCCGAAAGCAACCCGTGATCCGATGAGATCTGAGATGTTTCGGACAGGCGAGTCATCGCGAACGGCAAACATGCCCGGTGTGGAATACATGGCAGCCACGATCCATAACGAAGCCGGCGGGCGACCAATACCAGCGAAGGCCTCATAGGCGACTTCGCCCTGAACGAGCGCAAGATCGAGTTGGTCTTGCTCAAGCAATGGTACGTTCTCGGTGCTGCCCTTGGTGTTACGGCAAGCAACGCGAATTGTACTATCGGTCTTGGTGATCCCTTTTGCCAAAGCTTCTCCGTAAAACGGGAAGCCACCGCCAGGCGTAGCGGTTCCTAACGAGAGATCCATTGTTCCGCAGTCCATTAGTTTATCCGGCGAAGAGCGTGACTAAGAATGCCGCTGAGCTTCGCATTTGCAGCAGAGCTACTTTTGGTTTTCCGGCTTGGTCGCGTCGCTTCCGTAAATCTCCGCCACAATTTGATGCGGCTCGATAGCAGCGGGGATCCCGCAATACATCGCAATCAATAGAAGCACGTTTTGTATCTGCGGCAGAGTGCAGCCGTTCGCACGCGCACCCTTCGCATGGACTCGAAACTCGTTGGTACGGCCCGTAGCCGCGGTCATAGCGAGCATAACGAGGCTTCTCACCTCGTTTGAGATTCCGTCTCTGCTCCAGACATCACCATAAACATACGCATTGATGATGTGCTGGAATGGCGCCCCAAACTCGCCTGCGGCTTGCATCCTCTTCTCTACGTCGGCCTCGCCGAAGAATTTTTGGCGAAGCTTCAGTCCTCGGGCGCTCAACTCTTCGACATCCATGGCGTTTTTCCTTTGTCCGGTCATTTGCAGCTCTGGGCACCGAGTGAAGGGCGTCGCAGGGCTACTTACAGGCTGGTCGAGTTTGACGGCAAGATAATGATCCTATAGTTTGTCCGTACAAATAACAATAACCGGGGGAGATTTCGGATGCTTGCTCGTTTGGCGGTTGTCGCAACACTGACGTTGGCAACTGCGGTTTCGGCTGCTCGGGCAGCCGACGATTATCCGAAAAAAGCAATCCGCATTGTCGTGCCGTTTCCAGGCGGTGCAGGTCCGGATCATGTTGCTCGTTTGCTCGGTCAACATTGGCAAGAAGTGCTCGGACAAACTGTCGTCGTCGAGAATCGCACAGGCGCGCTCGGAAGCATTGGCGCCGCAGAAGTGGCGCGCGCAGCACCGGACGGCTACACAGTGATGATCGGAACGAATACGACGCACGCAAGCAATGTGTCGATGATGAAGAACCTGCCCTACGATCCGATAAAAGATTTTTCGCCGATCATTCGAACGACAACAACCGCAATGGTGTTGCTCGTGCGCCCGAACTTTCCCGCAAACAACCTCGATGAATTTTTAGCTTACGGTCGCGCCCATCCCGGACTCGCGGCCGGATTTGGTTCTGGCGCGGCGCAAATCTCTGTCGCGCAGTTGCAAAGTCGCGGCAAACTTTCGCTCATAGCGGCAACGTATCGTGGCGTGCCGCTCGCGATGACTGATGCAATGAGCGGATCGATTGATCTGACATTTGGCGATTTCTCTGTGTCGCTACCCCAGATGCAAGCTGGCACGCTGAAGGGCCTCGGCGTTACCTCGCCAACTCGGAGCACGCTCTTTCCCGACCTGCCGGCGTTAGCAGAGGCAATGCCGGGGTTTCAGGCCGAGATTTGGTATGGGATTTTTGCGCCCGCAAACACTCCGCAACCCATCGTCGAGAAATTGTATCGCGTCAGCAACGAGTTTCTCTCGATGCCCGCAACGCGCGACAAACTTGCAGCCGTCGGCGTTGTTACTGCGCCTATGAAACCGGACGAGTTCGGCGTGTTTGTCCGCAGCGAGATTTCACGTTGGGCGGCCGATGCGAAGGCCGCAAACATCGAGGCAAAATAGCATGCCGAGAACTCCGATCGGCATCGTGGGGCTCGGCCTGATCGGGTCGGCGATGGCAGATCGGCTTTCCGCTGCGGGGGTGCCGGTGTGCGGCTTCGACATTGTCCCGGATAGGATGGAAGGTGTAGCTGCGTCGGGAACTTCTCCAACGCCTTGGACGTCTTTGGTCGAATGCAAAGTCATCGTCATTGCGGTCTACGACGGCCCGCAGGCAGAGCGTGTCGTTGCAGACATTATCGCCAGTGGATTCAAACCTACGATTATCTGCGTCACAACCTGTGACCTCGACACAGTAAAGCGACTCGCCAGTCGCGCAGCCGCTGCAAAGATTCAGTTTGTAGAGGCGCCCATCTCAGGCACCAGTGCTGAGGTTCGCGACGGCGGATCCAGCGTTTTCATCGGCGCCGATGCCGCTTCTCAGGGAGTCGCTCAATCGGTCATGTCGCTGGTATGTGCAAATGTGTTTGTCGTCGGAGGCCTCGGCTCCGCAAGTCTGATGAAACTCGCAATCAATCTTGTATTGCAGAGCAACCGCGCCGCACTCGCTGAGGGCATTGCTTTTGCGGAAGCGGTTGGCATCAACGGCGCTTCGTTTCTAAAAGCTGCCAAAGTCTCAGCCGCGTACTCACGTGTTATGGAAACAAAGGGCGAAAAAATGCTCCAGCGCGATTTCTCGCCACAGTCGCGTATCGGACAAACGCTAAAAGACGCTGACCTAATTCTCTCCGCTGCAGAGGCCAACGGCTTGAAGCTGCGTATGACGAGCGCGCAACGGACAATCTTAAGCGACACGATTGCAGCTCAAGGAACTGACGTGGACAGCTGCGCCATCATCGCGACTTTATTGGCACATTCAAAGGCAACCGCATGATGCGTGCTGCAATTGCAGGGCTTGGCCGATGGGGGCGCGCCATCGTCGCAGCCGCGCAGGACTGCCACCAATTGCGCTTTGTCGCCGCTGTCGAAACTGACCTCGACGGCGCTCGATCGTTTTGTGCGAAGCATGACATCCGTTTGACGGATCGCTTGCAGGACATCCTGAGTGACTCCACGATCGACGCTGTTTTTATCGTCACGCCACATTCTCTTCATCGTGAGCAGGTCTTGGCGTGCGCTGCCGCGGGAAAGCATGTTTTTTGTGAAAAGCCACTTGCACTCACAGTAAACGATGCGTCGGCAATGTTTGCTGCTTGTCGTGCCGCGAAGGTCAAACTCGCCGTCGGACACAATCGCAGGTTCTGGCCGTCAATGATTGCGTTGCGCGATACCATTCGTAGCGGCGAATTGGGCACGCTTCTGCACGTCGAAGGTCACAACAGCAACGAGAACTCGAAGGCTGTTCTCGCTGGATGGCGCCTATCAGCCGCCGAATCTCCCGGAGGCGGATTGACAGGATCGGGCCTCCATATCCTGGACAGTCTTGTCGCTATGCTCGGACCCGTCAGCACGATTCAAGCACTCCTTACAACACAACGCGAGGAACCGCCTCAGCTCGATACGGCAACTGCGGTCATGCAATTCGCCAATGGCATGAGCGGTACAATGTCTACGATTCGAATGACGCCTTACTACTGGCGCGTCCACGTTTTCGGAACCAACGGATCGGCCGAGGTGCTTGGCGAGAACAGCATGATTTTGCGAAAATCCGGCCAGGCAATGATTCAACGTGAATTTCCAACCACGGACACGCTGCGTGCCGAAATTGAAGCCTTCATTGCGCAGTGCACCGAAAGGGCCCCCTATCCGGTGAGCGAGGAAGAAGTAACGAGCACGCTGGCGGCTTTTGAAGGTATATTGGCCGCCATGCGCAGCGGCTTGGCGGTCAAGATCCAATGAGAGGGCCAGCAGCGCGGAAGTTGCCACGCTATCGCGAGATTGCTGGTGAACTTCAGCGAGAAATTCGCTCGGGCGAGTATCCGATCGGATCGCTCCTTCCGATCGAGGCTCAGCTGATGGAGCGTTTTGCAGCAAGTCGTCAGACTATTCGGGAAGCGCTGCGCATCATCTCCGAACAAGGACTTATTGTTCGCAGACCCGGCATTGGCTCTATCGTTATATCGTCGGAGCCGCCGACCCTGTTTACACACAGCATCGACTCGGCATCGGAGTGGCTTCGTTATTCCAACGAGACCTACCGTGAAGTCATTGCAACTAAGGAAATCACGGCCGACTTCCACATTGCAGCACTACTGAAATGTGAACCGAAGAAGCGATGGTTTCTGATTGAAGCGGTCCGTCGCTCTGATGCATTCGCGGCTCCGCTTGGATGGGCACAATTTTATGTTTTGCCGAAATTCGCCAGCGTCGTTGATCGTCGAGATCATGGCCGCACGCCGGTACATGAACAGATCGCTCGAACCTTTGGTCAAGTGATTGAGCATGCGCAGCTTGAGGTCCTAGCGCGCGGCATGCCTGCAGATATCGCACCCTACCTCGGCGCCGAACCGGAATCGCCGTCTCTAACGATGATACGTCGATATTTCGGACGGAACGACGAGCTCTTCGCTGTTACCGTGACGACACATCCGGAAGGTCGATATACGTACGTCATGGATATGCGTAGGGCTCTCAAGTCCAACGCGTGAATTGAATGATTTCGAAAGCTATGTCCGAAAGTTCGCAGGACCTCCGTTTCGATTGAGCCATAGCGCTCCACGTCTGGCGCGGCCACATCCCGATCGTAGCCGCCAAAAACAGAATCCTTGGTTTGACGGCCAATCGTTGAGCCTTCGTGGGTTCAGCATGACATTTTGTCCAGTTGGTCAATCCAGCTTGGCGGCGCATTCGCTCCGAATTCTAGTTTCAACGATTTTGGCGCAGTTCCCGCGATGATTGCAGCGACGATATCCGGAGCGATAAACGCCAGATTGATGTTCATCCGAACCGATCGCTCGCTAATGCCCTCGTGCAGCGCGATCGTCTCTGTTGTGCTCGACTTCTTGCTGATCAGTTCATCAACCCATCGACGTGCTGTCGCCATTCCAGCAAGTAGACGCGCCCGGTTTTCTGATCGAATCCGCCCTTCGGCAGCAACGGCGTCGCTTGGAAGAAGGACCTCGCGTTTCCGCGTCCGCGTCGGAGCTGACCATGGAATAATCGCGGGTTTGCGCTTGGAGCCGCGAGCTGCAACGAAATGGATTTGGAGCTGACTAGCCTGAACAAGGATTTTCTCGACCACACTTCTGATGGCAGTTGCTGAGCTTCCGTGCCGCTCACGGATCTCTAGGGGGATAGAGCTCAGTACAGTCTCTTCTAGATCGTCCGCCGAGGCACGTGCAACGGTGCCAGGTTTTCGGCCCTGCGATTCTGCGACCGACACGTAGTACCGATAATGTCGGCCGTTCTTTCGCGCTGTGACCGGCGACATGCGATTTCCGGCATCGTCGTAAAGTTTTCCAGCGAGAAGATACGCGTGCGGTAGTCGTGCGGATTCTCGCTGACATGTGTTCGATCCCATAACGCGCTGCGCGGTAGCAAAGAGTTCTGCATCAACGATCGCGGCATGCTCACCGGGGAAATAATTGCCTTTGTGAACCACTTCTCCGCGATAAACACGATTCTGTAGGAGATGTACGAGGCCACTTTTGTTGAACGCGATGCCACCGCGAAAGCTTCCGTCTCGTCTTGAGCTTCGCTTCGTGACGATGTTGCGGCTATACAGGTCGACTAAGGTCTTGATCAACGACTTTTGCTCGACGTAGGTCCGGAAAATATCTCGGACACGCTCGGCCTCTTCTGCATTCGGAACGAGCTTTTTGTCGACGACATCGTAGCCGAGTGGCGTCGGGCCTCCCATCCGCATTCCCTTGCGCTTAGAAGCTGCGATCTTGTCCCGTATCCGCTCGCCCGTAACTTCTCGCTCGAACTGAGCGAACGAAAGCAGCACATTGAGGGTAAGCCGCCCCATGCTGGTCGTTGTGTTGAACGATTGCGTCACTGACACGAAAGATACGTCATGCGCGTCGAACAACTCGACGAGCTTCGCAAAGTCAGCGAGCGATCGGGTCAACCGATCAACTTTATAGACGACAACGACATCGATCTTGCGCTGACGAATGGCTGTCAGAAGTTTTTGAAGCGCGGGCCGATCGAGTGTTCCGCCCGAGAAACCGCCGTCGTCATAGTTGCCCGGCTGGAGGCGCCAGCCTTCGTGCGATTGACTTTTGATGTAGGCTTCAGATGCTTCGCGTTGCGCATCGAGTGAGTTGAAGTCTTGCTCAAGGCCGTACTCTGTCGATACCCGCGTGTACACGGCACAGCGTAGCGTTTTCGGTTGCGGCTTCATCGCTCGACCTCCGACGTCGATGATTTTGAGCGAAGGCCAAAAAATCGCGGCCCATTCCAACGCGTTCCCGTGATCGCAAAGGCAACTTCCGTCAGGCTTCGGTATTCGTTGTCATTCCAGCGAAATCCCGACGTCGTTACGGTGACGTGATGCATCTGCCGATCATGCTCCCGTATCAAGATTGTTCCGGGGTTCATGCGCGCGCGAGGCACCGACGGTACGGGTGGTGGTTTCTTTCCAAGTTTCTTGCCCGTAGCCCTTCGTCCCGCGTGATCGGCGGCAATTTGATCGAGCAACCGCACCGCCGATCGATCAAGATCGCCCAAGACCGCAGCTTGCATCCTGTAGGCGAGAACCCGGCGAAACAGCCACGTCGGGAGATGTGCCGGCGGGTCGCCACGAAGTATTTTTCGCCAACGCTCAAGCAATAGTGCTCGGTCTTCATTCATTAGCGCCGCGATAGCGGCGCCCATGCCTTCTTCGGAAACTGAACGCGCTGATTTCGCGCGTGCCATCCGCGCTTTGACACCTTCGGTCGTCATTTCTTGCCGATGAAGTAGCGGCGGGTGCCATCGACTTTTTCCGAGCTAAGATCGAGCCCGAGCTTCTTGCGCACGACGCCTGCCAGAAATCCACGCACCGAGTGCGACTGCCAACCGGTCGCGCCAACGAGTTCCGCAACCGACGCACCATTGGCCGATCGCAGCAAGCCAATTATCGAGCCGTGCTTCGTCTCTTTTGATGCGGGTTTCAACCTCCCCTCTGCAGTCCTGACCGTTGGTTCGGCTGAGCGCGATTTGGACGTGCGCTTTGACTGGGAGGCTCGGATGTTCGTCTTCGCGGCTCTTAGCTTGCGAGACTTTTTTGACTGTGGCGATTTCATAACGTTCTCCAGTTGGCAGGATCCATCCCGCACGACCGGAACCTCGCGGTGGCGAATAGCCGTAGCGAGGCAGTTGTCCGAATCTCAGAGTTCAGACTATTCGCGCTCTGCGCGATGCAAAAAGCTCACAGCATTTAGTGGCGTCGCCGCTGTGATGACTGCTCAATTTCGAGCACCAACGTGACGACTAGGTGCGCCGGCGCCACCGCAAGCCTCCCACACTGACGGGCCCATAACTTCGGCTCACAGTAGGTTGGCATTGCCTGGCTGTTGATAAACGACGTCATAACCGCGTGTCCTTTCGGACGACACTGACGCTCTGTTCTGCGCTGAAGTCGAGCAGAATATCGCCAGAAATTGAAGTGGCGGGACCTCAGCGTACTCTTGGTGAATGGCTGGTCTCTGCTAGCTCGTCGTTACGAAACAAAGGGTCGACGCCGACCCTAGACGCTCCGTCAATGATGTCGTCCCAACTCTTACCCGAAGCACGCAAGAAATCGACAGTTGGGCCCGTCGTATTACCGTAAACTAGCAGAGTCCGTTCATAAACAAGACATCGCAGTGACTGCGGTGTCAGTTTTTTGTATTCTTTCGCGAGCCTCAGGCGCTCCGCGTGGACGCACCTCGCGATAACCTCCGCCGCATAGCTTTGGCTGCGCATCGTCGAGGCGACGTTGGCGATCGCTCGTACGTGTTCCGCATATTCAAGCCGCAGATGCGTTTCAACTTTTGGCGATCAGGCGTGTCCCGTCCTCGACTTAAGGCATCCCATTGCGCACGAACTCAATGTAAGCTGGGCGCTTGCTCAATTGTTCGAAATACTGCTCCACGGCCGGGTAATGCGGGCGTTCAAAGTCGAGAGAAAACCAACGATTCACGACTAGGCCAATAGTAATGTCGGCGACGGTGAACATCTCACCGCACATGTACTGTCCAGTCGACTCAAGATGAGTCTGAAGCTGCCCAACTTCTGCGGTGATCAGCTTCCTTCCCTGCTCTACGAACATCGGAAAATTCCAAGGCGGCTCCTTCAACATTCCTCCCAGGAACGCGCCTCGTAGAGAAATCGACGTTTCGTAGTTTGCCCAATCCATCCATTGTTCACAGTGAGCGCGCTTGATGGGATCTTTGGGATAGATTTCATCGCCTCCATATTTCGTCGCGAGATATCTCACAATTGTGTTCGATTCTCTCAGGACGACGCCGTTGTCGACTACTGCTGGTACTAGGCCAATTGGATTGATCGCCAAAAACTCAGGTCGTGAGGTCGGTGTGAAACCGCGCCCCCAATCTTCTCTTTGAAATGGGATTTGTAGTTCGGCGCACGTCCAAAGAACTTTTCTAACATTGAAAGAATTTGCTCGACCTAAGATTCGCAGCATTTTGCCTCCTCGAAGCTCTGTCTCGAAAGTGTACGCAGTTATCACATTCTATGATCTGGACCGATATGGACACGAGGAGAGCGTTCGAAATCGCTCGCTGGGAAAGTTGCGAAATGCTGGAAGGGCTGAAGTGTGCTCTGTTTGCCGCGAGTTTTCTGCCATCTAGTGTCGCGGGTTTGGAAAACTTGTCTGAACGCTCGGGCATCGATTTCATGAACCCGGCGGCCACCGGTGGTCGACGCCGAAGGGCGGCCCAGAATCGACGCCGCTCACCGTTTCGCGTACGTTCTGAAGGAATGGCTCTCTTCCCGCACATCTTGATCGTATTGGTCATCGCACTCGGGACGTGGACGACCATCGGACTCGCCGTTGCTCCGCAGAATTTGCCGCCCACGCAGCGGATCGCGGCAGCGCCTGTCATCGGTTGGGCCGTACACAGCTCGCTAGCGCTTCCTTTGCATATGCTGCTCGGTATGTCGCGAACCGCCATCATGGTGCAGTTTGCGGTTTCCCTGCTCGCAGCTGGCGTGGTGTTTATCCGCCGCATCGACCGCTCAGATGTGTCTTCGGTACCGCCTTGGACCTACGCCGCAGCCGTTTTCGTCGCGTTGGCGCCTGCCATAGCGGTGTTTCCTAAACCTTTCGCCGACGGCGTCGCGTTAGCGTCTCCAATCTTCGATCATTCGAAGGTTGCGATAATCGACGAAATCATTCGCAACGGCGCGATTCCCAACAACCCGTTCTTCGGCAGCGGCGGCGATCGGCTCTCGTACTACTACCTCTGGCATTTCAGCGCAGCCGAACTCGCTGTCCTCATCGGCGTGAGCAGTTGGGAGGCTGACGCAGGGCTTTCCTGGTTCACTGCTGCCGGTTCGTTGTTACTTATGATGGGATTGGCTGTCTGGATGAGCGGGCGCGCCGCCAGCGCCGCCATCGTTCTGCTGCTCGCGATGACCGCATCGGCTAGGCCAGTGCTCGCGTACGCGCTCGGCCGCCCGGCTTACGAATGGCTGTTGCAGGAAGCGAGCGGATTTGGCGGCTGGCTATTCCAATCATCCTGGGCTCCGCAGCATCTGATGTCGGCGAGCTGCGCGATCGTCGCAACGATCCTGCTCACCGAAACTTCGCTGCGAAACCGTTCCGGCATCCTCTTACTGGGATTGATTGCCGCCGCCGCGTTCGAATGTTCGGTTTGGATCGGCGGAGTCACATTCGCGCTCGCCAGTGCTGCCGCTGCCGCGATGCTGTTGCCCGGCATGATGCCGAAACGGCGCATCGAATTCATCGCCGGCGTATTGTGCGCGTCGCTTCTCACCGCGCTGATTTCATCCCCGATGCTCCGCGATCAATACATGGCCGCGGTCCAGCGCGGTGGCTGCTTCCCGTTTGCGTTGCAATCCTTCTGGGTCTTTGGCGACACTGTGCCGTTTCGCCGTCCGCTCGACGTACCCGGCTTCTGGCTAATTCATCTGGTCGTCGAGTTGCCGGCCATTTATCCCATAGCGGTCTGCGTCATTGTTTTGATGCTGGGGGACCGAATGCCAAACCATTTGCCGAAGCCGATCACCGCCGGATTACTGTCGATCGTCGCGTGCGGGCTTGTCATCGCGGCATTCGGGGTGAGCACCGTTGGTATCAACAATGATCTCGCCTGGCGTGCCGCCTTGCCGGCCGCGATGATTATGATCGTCTTCGCGGCCGCCGGAATTTCGGATTGGGTGGCAAGGCCGAAGCGCCTCGGCTTGGCGACAGCTGCGCTGGGACTTGGCCTCGGCACACCAGAAGGCTTCCAAATCATCCGCCAAAACGCTTTCCCTAACGCGACCGAGTCTGCGCGTGCGTTTGCGAAAACGCCGGAGATGTGGGCCACTGTGCGCCGCCACGCCGGTCCATTCGAGCGCGTCGCCAACAATCCGTATTTTCAGCGTGATCTGACGCCATGGCCCATCAACATCGCATGGGCGCTGATGTCGGATCGGCGTTCCTGCTACGCGGGACTTGAGTTCGCTATCCCGTTCACGCGTCTCAACGATCAGCAACGTAACGCGATCGACGCCCAGTTCAAGCGGGTATTCGAAGGGCGCGCCGAGCCGGCTGACGTGAATGAGCTTGCCGATCGCTACGGATGCACTGTCGCCGTCGTTGCGGCGGCGGACGGGGCGTGGATCAGCGATCCATTCGCGACCAGTTCGGCGTATCGTCTCGTCGAGGAAGAGCGCGGAGCATGGCGCATTTATCGCTTCGACCGCGATGCGAAGGCCAACTGATCAAATCCCGCTAAACCAGTTGAAGCCACGATCCTCCCAATAACCGCCCGGATAGACGTTGGTGACTTCGATCGAGGTGATCCACTTCGGGTTTTTGAAGCCGAGCTTGACGGCGGTGCGCAGGCGCAGCGGATAGCCGAAAGGATCGGTGATCGGATCGCGTGCATATTTGGTGGCAAGGATCGTCTGTGGGTGCAGTGCCGATGCCATGTCGATGCTTCCCGTGTAACCATCTGCGCAGCGGAACGCGACATACTTCGCTTTGGTGTCGGCCCCGACGCGTTCCAAAAACTGGCGCAAATTCACACCAGACCATTGGCCGATATAGTCCCAGCCTTCGACGCAGATGTGGCGAACGATCCACTCTTGCTGCGGCAGCGCGGCTATTTGCTCAGCGGTCCACGGGGCTTTGTTCTGAATGAGACCCGCAAGTTCCAGCTTCCACCGCGAAACGTCGACCGGCTTCACGTCTTCAATTTCGTAGAAGGCGTTGTAGCGCGGCGGCTTCACGACCTGTGCCTCCGAAAAGGTCGGCGCCAAGTGATTGGGGCGGAACAGCATCGCCTGTATCGCGTCGTTGAAGCTGGAGAATGATCGCAGGAAGCTTTGGATCGGCGCCGTTTCGGTCACGCTGCAACCCGTGAGCATACCGAGCGCGCCGACACTGAAGGCGCCGCGCAACAGCTTACGGCGATTGATGTCCTCGACGATTTGTTTTGCCTGATCGAGCGCTGTCTTCTCTACGCCGTTTGACGGCCTGAAGAGCGAAGGCGATGGTGTCTTGATCGACATAACAGTCCTCTCAGCGCACGGCGTCTTGAGTGATCGGCGCGGGCTCCTGGTCGCTATCGGGAACGCTTGGCCCACCCGTGACCATGGCACCAATGGTCTTCGGAACTAGAAGCGCGAGAGCGACATGGACGAGCAAGAAGCCGACGATGAGGGCCATGCCGACGAAGTGAACCAGCCGCGCACCCTGAAAATCGTAGAAGAGGAAGGCCAACTCGGAGAACTGGACCGGCTTCCACACGACGAGCCCCGAGATCACTTGAACAACGATCACCAGCAGGATGCCGGCGTACAAAACCTTCTGAACTGTATTGTAGTGTGTGATGTCGTCATGGCCGAGGCGAAAACGCAATGCAGCGCCGATGTCGGCGAGAAGGGCGCGGAGGCTGATCGGCAACAGCTTGCGGCGAAACCTGCCGGTCGCAAACACGTATATCAGATAGGCAAGGCCGTTGAGGCCTAGAACCCACATACCGAAGAAATGCCACTGGAGAGCGCCCTGCGCTTCGCCGCCGATCGTTATCCAGTCGGGAAAGTGGAGCCAACCGAACAGAACTTCGTCGTTATAGATTTTCCAGCCGCTGCCGATCATCACGATCATCGCGAACGCGTTGATCCAATGCATCAATCGCACCGGTAACGGATGCAGGCGACGGGGAAGTTTCTGCGCCATGGTCTGATTCCGGTGTAACGATCCCTACACGGTCTACGTATCGGACAAGAGGGTTGTTACGGCGCCCATAAAAAGAAGGACGATGCGCGTGCGGACCTTAGCCATTGCAGCGTTATGTCTGGCGGCTCTGACATCGTCCTCGGTCGCGGCGCGTGCGCATGATCGGCCGTTTCGATTGGCAGCGGCAGCGCAAAGCCAACCGGAAACGACCTCAAAAGAGAACGTGCCGGCGGAAGAGCTGATGCGGCGGCGCTACCCACAGCAGGTACGCGCCGGCGATCTCGTGGGCTTGCCGGTACTCGATTGGAACGACGCGACGATCGGTTTCGTGCGGGACGTCGTTCGAACCCATGACGGTGCGCTAAAGCTTGTCGTGCCGTACTCGGCGCGTTTCGGCTGGACGCGGCTGCCAATGCCTTGGTTTCCCAAACGATTGATCGCGGTGCCGATCGAAAAAGTCGCGATCCTGGCAAGGCAGATCGCAGCGCTTGAGATGTCGCGAGAGGATTTCGACGCGGCGCCGACTTGGTCTGAGACTCAAGCCGAAGCAGTGATTGCGTCTGAATTGATCCGCATCGCGATTACGCGGCGCTGATTGCGCTCCAAGTAGCCGCGTAAAGCGCCGCGGGGAACTTAAAGAGTTAGACGCGAGTTTTGTGGGTGGAATATGGACGATCAAACAACAGGCGGCCTCAAGCCCTGTACCCTTGCCGCCCAGGCGCTCGGTGCAGGCGAGCCCATGACGCGCTCGCTCGTCCCGCCAGTCCACGTCTCTACCACTTACATCCGCGACGCTGACAACGGATACCGGTCTGGCTATGTTTATGGTCGCACTGACAACGTATCGACACAACAGGCCGAGGCCGTCATCGCTGCGCTCGAAGGTGCAGAAGAAGCGATTCTGTTCGGCTCCGGCATGGCCGCAGCGACGTCTGTCTTTCTGGCACTTGACAAGCCAACGCACATTATCGCTTCGCAGGTCATGTATTGGGGTTTTCGCTCATGGCTCAGCGAGATCGCACGATACGGACATACGATATCCTTCGTCGAAACTTCGGACCTCGACGCCGTTCAACGCGCGATCCGGCTCGGTGAAACCGGGCTCATCTGGATTGAAACGCCCAGCAATCCGCTGTGGACGATCACCGACATTGCGGCGATCGCAGAGATCGCACACGCGTCGGACGCGCTACTGTGCGTAGACTCAACGGTTGCAACGCCTGTGTTCACGCAGCCTCTCGCGTTGGGCGCTGACATCGTCATGCATTCGGCGAGCAAATATCTCAACGGTCATTCTGACGTCATCGCGGGCGCATTGGCGACCGCGGGACGTACCAAATTGTGGGACCGTATCAATGTTGTACGCGGCAGGCACGGCGCAATTCTGGGGCCGTTCGAAGCGTGGCTTCTGATGCGCGGCATGCGCACCTTGCATATTCGCGTCAAGACGCAGAGCGCCGCCGCATCCATTCTTGCACATCGATTGAGTGAGCATCCCGCGATCGAACGCGTGCTTTATCCGGGTCTCAATTCGCATCCCGGGCACGATGTGGCCATGCGCCAGATGAAAGACGGGTTTGGCGCGATGCTGTCGCTGCAGTTCAAAGCAGGCGAAGCTGCCGCAATTGCAGCCGCTGGTAACGTTCGTCTTTGGAAACGCGCGACTTCGCTCGGCGGCGTCGAAAGCCTGATCGAGCATCGCTCTTCGATTGAGGGCGCGGGATCACCTTGTCCTTCCGACCTGCTGCGCCTTTCTGTCGGGTTGGAGGATATCGACGATCTTTATGCCGATCTTTTGCGTGCGTTGAGCCACGCGGGATAGCTGGACGAGAACGAAACCATGAGCAAGAGCCATCGCACCGTCGCTGTCGCCATCATGTGCAAGACCCCCGCCCCAGGGCAATCGAAAACGCGCCTTTCGCCGCCGCTCGCACCGGAGGAGTGTGCCGCAATCTCGGCGTGCTTCATCCGCGATCTTTCGCAGACCATCGGCGCCTTGGCGGAAAGCGACGACGTCGTCGGCTTTGCGGTCTACACGCCGGTTGGTTCCGAAGCGGCTCTGAGACAATTGCTTCCCGAAGTGTTCGAGATTGCCCCGCAATGCGATGGCGATTTCGGCGTGCGCCTCCTGCAGGGCATCAGGGACCTTCTCGAGCTCGGTCACGCCGGAGCAATTTTGGTCAATTCTGACAGTCCGACGCTTCCCGCTTCGATCCTACGAGAGGCCGTAGACGCGGTTCTTTCCGGCGACAACGTCGTCTTGAGTCCCGCCTTTGATGGCGGCTACACGCTGATCGGACTTTCCAAACCGCATGATCGCTTATTCGCGGATATTCCGTGGAGCACTGAAGCGGTTTATCGTTTGACGCTCGATCGTGCCCGCGAGATTGCTCTGCCAGTTGTTACTCTGACGGGGTGGTATGACGTCGATGATGCTGCGTCTTTGGCAACGCTTGAACGCGAACTCGACGAAACACATCCTGTTTCGCCGATTGCAGGCGTCATGGGCGCGGAAGCACGTTCGTCGCGAGAGTTTCTCAGAATTCGTAACACGTCAAAAGGTCCTGGAGAGCGCCGCGCATGATGCAGCAAATCGAGACGGTGTTTTCACTCGACCGCATCAGCGTGGTCGTTCCGTGCTTGAATGAAGAAGAACCCATCGGCGAAGTCGTAAGCGATATGCTTTCGCAAGGTGTCGGCGAAGTAATCGTGGTCGACAATGGTTCGACCGATCGCACCGCCGAACGCGCAATAGCTGCAGGCGCGCGCGTCATCGCGGAACCTCAACGCGGCTACGGGCGCGCTTGCGCGGCCGGCGTTGCTGCGCTTAGCCCAAGCGCGGAGATCGTTTGTTTTCTCGACGGTGACGGAAGTGATGTGCCGTCGTTCACGCGCGCTGTCGTCGAGCCAGTCGTCACCGGGCGTGCCGATTTCGTCATGGGGTCGCGACTGCGCGGCTACCGCGAACACGGCAGCATGACGCCGCAGCAAGTCTTTGCCGGATGGCTTGCCGGCCTACTGATCCGCTTCGTTTACGGTGTCCGTTACACCGACATGTCTCCGTTTCGCGCGATGCGCGTTGACAGGCTGCGTTCGCTCGGCATGCAGGAGCAGACTTACGGCTGGAATCTCGAAATGCAGATGCGCGTCGCGGCCGCTGGCCTGCGCCTCATCGAAATTCCGGTCGACCACCGCTGCCGCCGCGGCGGTGTCTCGAAAGTCTCCGGAAATCTCGTCGCGGGATTTCAGGCAGGCTGGAAGATCACAACGACATTCCTTCGGCTCGCTTGGTCGCTTCGGCATCAAGCGCGCGCCAACTTCGCCACGCAGGGACAGTGATGCGCGTTCTGCTCACCGGCGGCGCCGGATTCATTGGTCAGCATGTTTTGCGCGAGCTCACGCGGCGCGGCCATCAGGTCCGTGTTGTGGATTCGATGCGGGTCGACGTTCACGGCACAGATGAAGCGTGGCGGCCTCCGCCGGATGTCGAATTCGTCGCCGCCGATATGCGCGACAATGATGCGATCACGCAGGCTCTGTCGGGGATCGACAGTGTTATTCATCTGGCAGCGAAAGTAGGCCTTGGAGTAGATGTCAATGACCTGCCGGACTATGCCGCGTCCAACGATGTCGGAACCGCAGTGCTTCTTGCCGGCATGGCGAACCGCGAAGTTCAAAGCCTAACGCTTGCAAGCTCCATGGTGGTTTACGGCGAAGGTGTCGGCTTATGCCGTCAACACGGCCGGGTCGGCCCAGGGCCGCGTTCGGCTTCCGATATGGAAGAAGGTCGCTTCGAGCCTCCGTGTCCGATCTGCGGCGTTCCGCTTGAGACCTCTCTGGTCGACGAAGATGCACCGCTCGATCCGCGCAATGCATATGCGAGCAGCAAAGTCGCGCAAGAATTCTACGCCGCAAATTGGGCGCGACTAACGGGCGGATCGGTCGCGGCAATGCGCTATCACAACGTCTACGGCCCAGGCATGCCGAAAGACACACCCTATGCTGGTGTTGCAGCTATTTTTGCTTCAGCGTTACGCCGAGGCGAAGCGCCGAAGGTCTTCGAGGATGGCGGTCAACGCAGAGACTTCGTGCACGTTCGCGATGTTGCGGCCGCAACCGTGATGGCTTGCGAACGGCACGACACTGACGTGCGCGCATTCAATGTGGGATCCGGTACGCCGCGCACTGTCGCCGATATGGCGAACGCTTTGGCGAAGGCGCTGGATGGTCCTTCGCCCACGATCACAGGTCATTTTCGATTGGGTGATGTGCGGCACATCACAGCCGACTCGTCTCGTTTGAGAAACGAGCTTGCTTGGTTGCCAAACATCGCCTTCGCGGACGGCATGTCTGAACTCGCCAATGAGTTGACGCCAAACGGTGTGGGGTCGAAGCGTGAGGTGCTGCGATGAACAGTGATGGCTTTGAGGCATGGCTCGATGCTCGCACGAGCCGAATTCAATCCGCTAAGGACCCGTCCGGCGCGTGGGCCGTGGTGCTGCAAGGCGCCCATACCGAACCATGCTTTTTAAATTTGGCTGAAGCCGAACAGCTGGAAGCGAGGGCGCGGAATAGTGGGGCCGGTGAATTTGCTGAGCGCATCCACACAGCGCGTATTGCAGCTGAGCGCCGGTGGCGCAGGGACCACTTACCAATTTAGGTTGAGTTGATAGGAATCCGCTATTCCGCGAAGCCGGTGCCCATTTTGAGATGATGAAATAACGGCGGAGGCGGCAGCAAGCGCTAGCCGCAGGCCGTTACTCCACGAACTCGCTTGTAAGTCGCCGATTGGCCGTAGTCTGGACAAATCTGTCGTGCGTTACGTGCGCGATGGGTTCGGTGAAATCGTAGCTCAGCTTCGATCGAGCTGTTTTTGCAATCGGAACGAGTGGCCTCGTTACGGTTTGTCCTGAGCCAGAAAAACTTGCCTGTCGTTTGCCCGCACCCAATGGAGCCGTCATGACCACCACTCGACGAGATGCTCTCAAGGTCGTGTCGTTGGGTGGCGTTGCTGGCGCCTTAGCCTCGACTATTTCGCCAGCTGGAGCTCAACCAATGACTAATCCCGTAACGAAATACACCAGCGAGCCGTTCAAGGAGCAGCGGCAGGAGTGGCCGGCTCTTCAGGGCAAGATGAATCCCGTGCCAGACTGCGGGGAGAAAAGCTACAAGGGCTCGGGCCGTTTGGCTGGTCGTAAAGCTCTCGTGACAGGCGGGGATTCTGGCATCGGCCGCGCGGCAGTGATCGCATTCGCTCGTGAAGGCGCTGATGTAGCAATAAACTACTTCCCGACCGAGGAACCGGACGCCCAAGAGGTCGCTAAACTCATCCGCGACGAGGGCCGAAAAGCGGTTCTGATCCCCGGCGATCTGACACAGCAGCAATTCTGTATCGACCTTGTGAGTGACGCCAATCGCCAATTGGGCGGCATCGACATTCTCGTCAATAACGCGGCGTATCAGCAATCGAAAGAGTCGATTGAAGACATCAGCTTCGAGCAGTTCGACAAGACGTTGAAGACCAATCTCTACGCGATGTTCTGGATAACGAAAACGGCTGTTCCCCTGATGAAACCGGGCGCTGCGATCATCAACACGGCATCTGTCAATTCCTTCAACCCTGGCGAAGAGTTACTCGATTACGCCACGACGAAGGGCGGCATTTCGATCTTCACGAAGGGGCTTGCGAAGCAGTTGGCGTCGAAAGGAATTCGCGTCAACGCCGTCGCGCCTGGTCCAGTGTGGACGCCACTTCAAGTTGCTGGCGGACAGCTTCCGGGAACGATGGGCGAATTTGGGCAAGACACGCCGCTTGGCCGTGCAGGACAGCCAGCCGAACTTGCCGCGCTCTATGTGCTGCTCGCCTCGGGCGAGATCACCTATACGGATGGCAGCGTCTTTGGAGCAAATGGTGGGACCGGTGTGATTTGACGCGAACCCGGAACTAGAAGTTTGCCTGACCGTCGATCGAGGCGCCGAGCCGAGTAGCTAGCTTTCTCCATCGTTCAGCCAGATCCCGCCATATCGCAGCTACTTCGGGCACATCGTCGATGATCTCTGCTTGTGCGTCGCAGAAGTTCGCCTCAGTGGCGGCCTTCTCTGCCGTCATATGATCGGTTTCATCTGACATCGCTCTCTCCCTGAACACACTACCATCGGAAGACGATGGTTGTTCAAGTTTTTTGGACAGATGCCAAGGCGCCGCGGCGGAGGTATGCTTAGCCAGCGTTTGTCTCAGCTTTGGAATGTCGACGTCATCGAAATCGTGGGGATGCAAGTGATGAAAGACGAACCAAACAACATTCGAAAGTTTGCACCTCGCCCGCCGCAGCCGACGGCCGCAGAGTGTATAGTGAGCGCTAGAGCCTGTATGCAAGCCGCTGACGTTGCCGACGCTGACAAAGCTGCTCGCCTGCTTCGCGAAGCTGGTGAATGGTTGAAAAGGGCTCAACGGATTGAGAATTGATCGACCGTTTTGTCTCACTCGGCACGTCTCGGACCAACAACTCGAAATCCGCTCGTCAGCATGAGGTCACGCGTAACACAGAAGGCGCGGCTCGTTCGGCATTTCACCGTTCGATCCAGTGCCCGGCCCTCCGGTCGGCATTTGAAGTAGCGCGCCGAGATGATTGCAACGTTGGCAAAGGCCGCGGTTACGCAACACATCGGTCGAGCCGTCAGGGCCCCAGCGCCTGATTGCAAAGATCATTGGCAGCGCAACTTGGTGACGGCACCGCGGGCACCAAAGCCAACACCAGTTAGAACGTAATTTCCACCATGCTGCGCCAGTTTTCGGCGTGACCGCGGCGGCCGCCTTAGGACTTTCCGCCAAAGATACGGTGCTGAATTGTCCGGCCCCACGTTTACCTTAATTGGCAATCAAATCCGACATCAGCCAGTCAGGTCCGCAATGGGCACAACTAGCCTAGTTGCGATTCCATCTTCCGCGTAATCTGTCTCTGAACGGCGATTGCCTAGCATGCCGAGCCGTATCAGCCGCGATCCAAATCCCTTGTTTCCCGGAAAGCGTACAGTCGGCCCGCCCATTTCCTTCCAAATCAGAGACCACTCGTCGCCATCAGTTCGCCAACTTATGTCAACGTTCCCTGAGGAGTTCGACAACGAGCCGTATTTGACTGCGTTAGTCGCGAGTTCATGCAAAATGAGGGAGAGCGATAGAGTCGCGTTTGGTCCGAGATTTACTTCGGGACCTGATGCGCTCAAGCGATCGCCATCGTTGTGGAGAAACAAGCTCGACTTGACGACGGCGTGCACGGACGCAGAGCGGAAGCTCTTCGAGAGCAACAGTTCGTGCGCTTGACCAAGCGCTTCAATTCGCCGTTCAAAAGACTGGTAAGCTTCAGCATTCGCAGTTTTCTTGAGTGTTTGCAAAGCGATGGCCTGCACCATCGCTAATGAATTTTTTAGCCGATGCGAAAGCTCTTGGTTGAGCACGGCTTGCCGGGCATCTGCCTTCGCTTTCTCTGCCAGCGCTCGACGCAGATTCAACTGGTTCATCACTTGTCGCGCGAGGACACGCAGCGTCTTTTCTTGCAACGGCGAAAGGTCTCGCGGCTTCATATCCAGCACGCATACCGTGCCGATGGCGTGCCCGTCATCGGTCTTCAGCAGGGCGCCGGCATAGAACCGCAGCTGTGGATCTCCGGTGACAAGTGGATTGCAATCAAACCGAGGATCCTTCGTCGCGTCGGGCACCACCAAAAATTCATCTTCAAGAATAGCTCTGGCGCAGAAAGAGCTTTCGAGCGGCGTCTCGCGAACACCTAATCCGACTTCTGCTTTGAAAAACTGCCGCCCTTCTCCGATGAGATTGACGACAGCAATTGGTGTCTCACAAATCCTAGAGGCCAATTCGGCAACGTCGTCGAAATCCGCCTCGCGCGGCGTGTCGAGAATGCTAAAGCTCGCAAGTGCATCCAGTCGCTCGTGCTCTGACGATCGATCGTTGTGTCGAACGTTCATCTGATCACTCAAGCCGATGGACTGCTTTGCTCAGCGAGTCGAGGCTGAACGGTTTTGCGAGAAATGCCGAGCCTTCTGGAAGCACGTCGCGCGAAGGCCGATGCTTACCGCTTACAATCATGATCTTCAAAGGCGGCCATCGATCACGGACAAATGCCGCAAGCTTCAGACCATCCATCGAACCGGGCATGTCAATGTCGGTGATCACGAGATCGAAGTCATTTCGAACTTCGAGAATAGATATTGCTTCGTCTGCGTTGTACGCGATGGCGGTCGAAAACCCGATCTCTTCGAGCAGATCCTGAAGGGTCAAGTTGATGAGGAAATCGTCCTCGACGATAAGGACGCTACCAGCCAACTTGTACACCGACCAAGCGTGCCCCAGGGCTGACTATTCGATCTCGCATTGTTGCCTCGTTGGGGTGTGGCTGCTGCGCAAACACATATCAAAGGGATATTCGAATTCCGTACATGACGCCAGAAGCGCAATTAAGGCTTAGCAAAACGAGTAGTATTTCGGTTACCATAGCATCCATGAAGGCGGAAAGGCTTTCCACTCTATCCGGTTATCGATAGCCCTCTTGGGTTGCGCCAACTGCGAAGTCTTTTGCCTCGCCGGCTTTCGCGACACACGGTGCCATTGCGAAAAACTCGTGCACAATTGCGACGCGCGTAGCTCGGCTCTATGCCGACGCGACACTGACGATGCGATTCCTGCGGCTGACTACCATCCATGTCGTCGGCGCGCCGTCATAGCCAATAACGTAGGTCTTTGGGCCGTTGTCGGCGTCCTGATTTCACCGGTCCAAGAAAAAGGCGCCGGCTTTCGCCGACGCCGCTAATTGAAGCCGGCTACGTGGATCAGCCGCCGCGACCTGGATTCGGCGAATTCGGCTGAGGACTCGAGGCTGGCGGGGTCGGCGAGCCGGTGCCGGCGGGCTGTGACGGCGAAGCCGAAGGCGTCGCAGCACCGGCGCCCGGCTGGCTCGGCATGTTGCCGCTCGTGCCGCTGCCGGCCGGCGGTGTCGGTGGCGCATTCGGGTTGGTCGAGCTCGGCGAGCCTGCACCAGCTGGCGTACTGCCGCCCGACGAGGGCGTTTGCGCGAATGCGGTCGTTGCCGTGAGCGCAACGATTGCGGCGCTCATCAAAAGCTTGTTCATAGTCTTCTCCCTAGATGCCACCTGATAGGTCGATGGACTGAAACCAAAGTGGTGACCCAACAGCGCCATACTCGGTTTTGTTCCGGAATATTCTGTCGTGCAGCGTCGGCGCTGCGTTGACGCCCAATAACACCGCGCCTCCAATCGGGTGCGAACCCGAAAGGAGGCTGCTGGGAAAGCGCGAAGCGAACGGAGTGGAACGCTTCACGCTGACGTCTGAGCGTGTCAGTTCGATCCGCCGCCCGGAGCGTTGCCGGGAGCGGTGCCGCGTTTGCCGTCGCCGCCGGCCGGGTCCGGAGCTGCTGCGTTCGGACGGCCGCTCGGAGAACTAGAACCCGTGTTGTTGCCCGTATTACCTCCGCGAGTCATCGGCTCCTGCGTTGCACCCGGCGCGATCGGCGCAGGCTGCTGTGCCGACGGTATAGCGGTGGGCGCTGAGCCGCCTGTCGACGATCCGATTGCGCCCGAGCCCGAGCCGCTCTGCGCGAAGCTCAGTGTCGGAAGCGCGGCGAGCGCGACCACCGCAATGATGGTTTTCGAAAGCTGCATTGTTTCCTCCGGTCATCCCTCGTTGCGGAACTAAGCCTCCACCTGCGCAATGGTTGCATTGATTGTGATCGGAGCGCTGGGGAAACGCGCCGCAAACCTGTACCGACGAGGTTAGCGTACGTCAGCGTACTTCAGCCCTTATCGGAATATGAAAAAGCGTATGGAACCTTCGATCGACACGATAGCCACGGAACGAAAGCAAGCGCCGGCTCTTTATCGCGCCGAGAGCAACCTCGACGACGATAATTGGAGATATCCGATGGGCTGGTTCACATCCGACATTAAGACGATGGATGATTTATTCGTGCACACGTTGCAGGACATTTATTACGCGGAGAATCAGATCCTCAAGGCCCTGCCCGACATGATCGACAAAGCGACCGATGCAAAACTCAAGCAAGGTTTTCAAACGCATCTCGAGGAAACGAAGGGCCAGATAAAACGCCTAGAACAAGTGTTCGACATGCACGGCGCAGAAAAAAAGGGCGTCACCTGTCCGGCGATCGACGGCATCCTCGAAGAAGCCAACGATGTCGCCGGCGAAGTTGACGACAAGCGTGTGCTCGATGCAGCCCTCATCGCGGCGGCGCAGGCTGTCGAGCATTACGAGATTACGCGTTACGGCACGCTCGTCGCATGGGCGAAAGTACTCGGCCGTTCAGATTGCGCATCCGTGCTCCAGCAGACGCTCGACGAAGAGACGGCTACCGACAGGAAGCTCAGCGCTCTCGCCGAGACGCAAGTAAACGCGCAGGCCACTTAAAGTAGGAATCGGTCTGCCCTACCAGCTCGATGCCGAAGGAGTCGCCTTACGATGCGCAAAACTGCAGTATTGGCTTTCACATCGTTCGCTCTGTGCGCTAGCGCATACGCACAACAGGGCGACGGGACCGACGTTGCTATCTCGACGCACGTCTTCAAGCCCGCAAAGGTGGAAGCAACAGATGAGCGCATTGCCGCGATCAAAGCGCCCGCGAATTTTAAAGTCACGGCTTTTGCAAAAGGCGTGAAGAACGCGCGTATCATCGCGGTCGCTCCTAACGGTGACATCTATGTGAGCCGCCGCGATCAGGGCGACGTCGTTTTATTGCGCGACAAAAACGGCGACGGGGTCGCCGACGATGCGCCGTTGGTTGTCGCCAATCGGTCAGGCGCCCACGGGCTCGCGATCAAAGACAACAAACTCTACATCGCCACCGTCAAGGAAATATTCGTCGGCGACATTTTGAAGGACGGGCGCATCGGCAAGTTGAAGATGATCCTCGGCGATCTTCCGGACAGCGGGCAACATCCCAACCGCACCCTCGCTTTCGGCCCTGACGGAATGCTCTACATCAGCGCCGGCTCGACGTGTAACGCTTGCAACGAGAGCAATCCCGAGAACGCAACGATGCTCCGCGCATCGCCGGATGGAAAGATGCGATCAATCTTTGCGTCGGGCCTGCGCAACACGATCGGCTTTGCATGGCATCCGCAGACGGGCGAATTGTGGGGAATGGATCACGGCATCGATTTCCTCGGCGATGAGATCCAACCCGAAGAGCTGAACAAGATAGAAGCCGGCAAGCAGTATGGCTGGCCGCATGTGTGGGGTGACGGCGGGCTCAATCCGCAATCGACTCCCGTCGGCGAGATCACCAAAGAGCAGTGGAAGGCCGCGAGCCGTCCCATGACGCTTGGCTACACGGCGCATGCGGCCCCGATGCAGATGGTGTTTGGCAACGGTACCGCTTTTCCGCCCGAATATCGCAACGACGTGTTTGTTTCAATGCGCGGTTCGTGGAACCGCAAAGACGCCGCCGGATACGAGATCGTCCGTATCCGTTACGAGAACGGACAACCAAAATCGTTCGAACCTTTCATCACCGGCTTTCTGACCGACGGCGGCCGCACGCATATCGCGCGTCCTGTCGGCTTAGCCGTGGCCAAGGATGGCTCGATGCTGATGAGCGATGATGCCAACGGCGTGATCTATCGAGTTGCCTATACGGGTCAGAGCCAAGTTCAGAACACGTCGGCGGTGCCGGCCGATCCTATGAAGCAACAGACTGCAAAAGGAGTTGGCGTTCCGCTAGCCTCGGCCCGCATCACTGCTAAGGGGTTGATGCAACTGACTTCGCCCTCGATCGCGAGCGGCAAAGCGATTCCGATACGCCACAGCGAATACGCTGACGGGGCATCCCCAAGCCTCACTTGGAAGCCTGTCGACGGAGCGAAGTCGTACATGCTGATCATGGAAGATCCTGACGCCAAGCCGACGACGCCGTTTGTACATTGGGTAGCTTGGAACATTCCGGCTCGGATTGTGAATCTCCCCGAAGGACTGCAGGAACAGCCGCGCCTCACCGAACCTGAAGGGTTGCTACAAGGCATGACCAGCCGAGGATCAGTCGGATATTACGGCCCGCGGCCGCCAGTCGGCGACAAGCCACACCGCTATCACTTCCAGATTTTTGCGCTCGATACGCTACTCGATGTGCCGGCAGGCGCCGATCGCGACACGGTACTCAAGGCTGCTGAAGGTCACACATTAGCCAAAGGCGTTCTTGTCGGCACGTACGCGCAACGCACCACGCCACCGAAATAGTCGCAACAACAGAGCGGTGGGTCGTCACGAAACACAATTGCCGTCGGAACCAAGCGGGCGAGGAATGCTTGATCTGCGCTCGCCGTAATGCATTCCGCAGGGGCGACCGCGCTGTTCTAGAAAGCACCAATGACGAAAACGACGCGACTAGAGATTTGGCACTTTTCGATCGCCGTCTTGTTGTTCGCTTTCTCGCCCGCAACGGCATTCGCGTTGAGTGCCGATGAAATCAACAAAGCACAATTCGCTCCGCAGCCCGAGAAAAAAGCTGTGCGCAAGGATGCGGAACCCGATCCTGTCATCATCAAAGTCCAAGTCATTTTAGATCGACTTCGTGTTTCGCCCGGGGTCATCGACGGCTACGACGGTGAAAATTTTCGCAAGGCGCTGGCTGAGTTACGAAGGCTCAAAGGCCTTCCCGAAGCTGACGGACTGGACGAGGCCGTGTGGGCTGCTATTCGAGCAGACGAGATCCAAGATATCATCGCAATGTACGATGTTTCGAAGAAGGACGAGGCTTACAAATTTGCTGCGACGCCAAGAGATTATGGCAAGCTGGCGAAACTCAAGCGCATCAGCTTTCGCTCGCCCGCGGAGATGATCGGCGAACGATTTCACATGGACGAGAAACTCGTGCAGCTACTCAATCCGAAGATGAAACGCCTGCGCGGCGGAGACAGGCTTATCGTCGCAAACGTTGGCTTACCCGATCCCGAATCGAAGACGACACAAACGCGGAAAAAACAAAAGGCTCCTGAGGGCTTAACTGCACCTCAGGCAGCAAAGATTGTCGTGTCGATCTCGCTCGGCCGAGTGTCGGCGATCGATGAAGGCGGGAAGCTGCTAGCTTCGTATCCAGCAACGGTTGGTAGTGATGATACTCCGACGCCGCCTGGCTCTTATTCGGTTCGACGCGTCGTGAAAAATCCCACCTATAGCTACGATCCGGATAAAAATTTCAAACAAGGCAAAAACGCGAGAAAGCTGACACTTCCCGCCGGACCGAATGGACCAGTCGGCACTGTTTGGATAGCACTTTCTAAGCCAACGTTCGGCATCCATGGCACACCTGAGCCATCAAAAGTGTCGAAGACGGAATCGCATGGATGCGTGAGGCTGACCAACTGGGACGCTGAGCACCTCGCAAGCATCAGTAAGCCCGGCAGCTCCGTTGAATTTGTCGAGTGATCGCGGTGATGCGCAGCCTTACAAGGTTGGTTGCCGCATAAAACTGAGATCGATGCTGTGGAGCAAGGCTTGATCGCGGCTTCGCGATCTTCCCGCGACCAACCGGCGCTGTTGCAAACGGTCAGGTATCGAAGCCCCGTCGCAACCCCGGCGGTATGCGACGAACCTGTGCAGATCGAGATCGTAGAAGAACTTGAAGTTGGAGTGCTGCATGCAAGTTCGGAACGGATCAGGATAGTGAGATGGATGAACGGCCACCAGAAGCGCCGAAGATGCATGAGTTGCCTCAGATCGTGATGCGAGCGCTCCCAGGCGGATTACTTCAACTGGAGATCAAAGGAGTCGTACCGCTGCAAGTCGGAACAGATTTGATGCGCGTCCTCAGCACCTACCGCGATAGCCTGGAGAAGCCGAGCAGCTGAAGCTGCGTTCGCTGATGCATTGAACACAGCGTTAACAGAGCGCCATTGTTGCGGCTTGACGACGGGCGCGATTGGAAGCAGCCACACGAACCCGCAATCGCGAAGCGACGCGACGGCTGCAGATTACGGATCGAGGGCTCACCGAACCTGATCATGCGACGAGCGAATCGGTTGCCGGTTCGATCCCTTCAGAGTGAGAAAACACCTCAAACCCGTCGCTTCGCGCTACGCAGGCAAGCGTGATACCGGCTTGCTCCGCCATACGCACCGCAAGCGCGGTCGGCGCCGATACGGCAACGATGAGCGGCACTCCGATCGCGGCCGCCTTCTGCACCATTTCAACCGAGACGCGGCTTGTGATAACGACGAAGCCTTCGGCCGCTTTGGTCGCGTTGCGGGCTAACGCGCCAGCAAGTTTATCGAGCGCGTTGTGCCGGCCGACATCTTCCCGCAAAGTGACAAGCGATCCGTCCAGCCTACAGAACGCTGCCGCATGCATTGCGCGAGTCTGTTGATTCATGATTTGCGCAGGCGCCAAAGCGTCGAGAGCGCGCATGATGTCGGTCGCACGAAACGTGATGGATCGGTCGATGCGGCGCGGCGAGCGAACCGCCTCCTCCAGCGATTCGATGCCGCATAGCCCGCAACCCGTCGGGCCAGCAAGCCGCCGCCGCCGCTCGACATAAGCTGAGCCGGCGTTGTTAGTGAGCCATAAGCGCAGCTCGATGCCGAGATCCTGCTCGATCAGTTCGAACGTTTGAATATCCGTCGCCGACGAAATTATGCCTTCGGTCAGGCTGAAGCCATAAGCGAAGTCTTCAAGATCTTGCGGGGTCGCCATCATCACGGCGTAGGAGCCACCGTTGTAAGTCAGCGCGATCGCAACCTCTTCCGGTACCGCGCGTTCGCCTGCTCGACTGACGTGACGCTTCCAGGTGGTCTGATGGCTGATGCAGGTTGGTTTCATAACCACAATCCGAAGTCGCCGATTTCTTTGCCGAGCGTAGCGCCTTGACAAGCTGTGATCAGAGACTGGGCTAAGTTCATTGTGGCCGTTCAAGTTCCGTTGCTATTCGACCTCACATCCCAGCCAACGCGATTTCGCAAGAAAACGCTCAGATTTGAATTGAGCGTCGTAGTCCTCGCGCGGATCAGATTTAAATTGAGCGCCGTAGTCCTCGCGCGGAAAGGAACACGTTTGGCCGCCTGAACGTTTGAGTGTGTCATCCTTCAGATGTGAAAGATTGGAATGCCCGAGCCTAAGATCAGCCGATACGGCTCGCCGGCGGGTGGATGGGGATCGCTCAAATCGATTGCTCGACACCTTTGGCGAGATAACGTTTCGCCCGGCGAGGCGGCACAGCTCGCCCGCCAGAATAAACCCGATGGGTTCGCATGCGTCTCCTGCGCGTGGGCGAAACCGGCAAACCCGCATATCGCGGAGTTCTGCGAAAACGGCGCAAAGGCAACGATCTGGGAGCGCACGGCGAGCCGCGCCGACGGCGCATTCTTCGACGCACATACGGTTCGTGATCTTCGTTCCTGGTCTGATTTCGATCTCGAGCGCGCGGGACGCCTGACCCAGCCGCGCCGCTATGATCGCGCCAGCGATAAATATCTGCCGACATCCTGGGAGGATGCCACTCGCGAAATCGGGACAAAACTTCTCGCGACCGATCCGAAGGCCTGCGTCTTTTACGCGTCGGGGCGCGCTTCGCTCGAGACGTCCTACATGTATGCGCTGTTCGCGCGGCTCTACGGGCACAACAATCTGCCGGACAGCTCGAACATGTGCCACGAGCCGACGTCCGTCGCGCTGCCGCAGTCGATCGGCGTTCCGGTCGGCACCGTCCGGCTTGAAGATTTCGCCGCGACCGATCTCATCCTGTTCTTCGGCCAGAATGTTGGCTCGAACGCGCCGCGGATGTTGCACGAGCTGCAGACGGCGCGGCAACGCGGCGCTGAGATCATTACGTTCAATCCCCTGCGCGAGCGCGGTCTGGAACGCTTCATCAATCCGCAGAGCCCGGCACAGATGCTGACTGGGCTCGCAACCGAGATTTCGACGCAGTATCATCAGGTGCGGGCCGGCGGCGATCTTGCAGCCATCACCGGTGTCTGCAAGGCCCTGTTTGATATCGATCTGCGCGACGGGCGGTTCTTGGATAGCGCGTTCATCGCGCAGCACACCGCTGGCTTTGAGGCTTTGCGCGCGTTTTGCACCGGAACTCCGTGGGCGAATATCGAAAGCCGCTCGGGGTTATCGCAAGATGCGTTGCGTGGTGTCGCCGAAGTCTATGCGCGTGCCAAAAGTACAATTGCGATCTACGGCATGGGCATCACACAGCATCGGCGCGGCGCCGAGACGATCAATATGCTGGTTGCTCTTTTGCTCCTGCGCGGAAATATGGGCCGCCCCGGCGCCGGTATCTGTCCGGTGCGCGGACATTCCAACGTGCAGGGCCAGCGTACCGTCGGCATCACAGAGAAGCCGGAACTGGTGCCGCTCGACAAGCTGAGCGAACTCTACGGGTTTGAACCGCCGCGCGATAAAGGCCTCAATACGGTCGAAGCATGCGAAGGCGTCCTCGACGGGTCCGTGCGGGCGTTTCTCGGCCTGGGCGGCAACTTCCTCCGCGCCGTCCCGGATACGGCCCGCATGGAAGCTGCGTGGCCGAAGCTCGATCTCACGGTGCATATCGCGACGAAGCTCAATCGTTCGCATCTTTTTCCGGGCGAAGCGTCGTTTCTCTTGCCGTGTCTCGGCCGACTGGAGCGCGACGATCAGCAGAGCGGCCGGCAGTACATGTCCGTCGAGGATTCCACATCGCGGTTTCACGCATCGCTCGGCAACGCATCAGTGGTCAGCGCGCTTGCAAGGTCGGAGCCATGGATTGTTGCAGAGATCGCCAAGGCAACTCTGCCGGACAATCGCCTCGTCCCTTGGGACGAATGGGTCGGCGACTACGCAAAGGTCCGCGACGCGATCGAGCGCACCTACCCGGACAAGTTCAAAAACTTCAATGCGGAGTTTCGCAAACCCGGCGGGCTGTCGAAGCCGTTGGCCGCACGCGAGCGTGTGTGGGAGACGAAGAACCGGAAGGCAAATTTCATTGTGCCGAAAAGTATCGAGATGGATCCCGACATCACCCACAACGCTTCAACTCTCAACTTGATGACGTTGCGATCCAACGATCAGTTCAACACGACAGTCTACGGCTATGATGACCGGTTTCGCGGCGTGTCCGGCACACGCATGGTACTGTTTATGAACGACGATGACATGCGCCGTATCGGCGTCGCCGACGGCGAGACCGTGACAATCGAAACGGTCTCAGATGACGACATCGTCCGACGTGTGCCCGGGCTCCGCGTCGTTCGATACGACATCCCGCGCGGCGATTGCGCCGGATATTATCCCGAACTCAACGTGCTGCTTCCGCTACAGCATCACGAGGAGCAATCGAAGACGCCGGCGGCAAAATCGATACCGATCCGCGTGGTCGTCTAGCGCGGCTCATGGATCGGGCATCCGTTGGTTGCCTGGCGAAAGTCCGAAGAGTGCCGATAGGTCGCTTTGCGCGCGCGGTTGATGTTTCCGAGCGGCTGATGCGCTTCGATGCCGGTCCACACGCTGAATCGCATCGCCTCATCGATGTTGCGGACGTTGTACGCCGACCACGAATCCTGCGCCGCGATCGAAAGCGTCGCAACGGTCTCGAACGGCGCTTCGTCCTCTTTCCATTCAACAGTCGGATCTTCGATCGGCTGCTTTTCGATATCGCGACAAAGCTGGACCTGGAAATTCCAGCGGCCGTTGATCGTCGCGACTTCGGCACGAACAGTGTCGCGTATCGCGTTTTCATTGTCCGACGCGTCGATTTCGACGCCGCTGCGGTCCTTAAGATCGGCGCTCGCCGGTACCAATCGGAACTTTGCGACGAAGTCGCCGTAACGGAACGGCGTTACGCTGAAGTAAGTTTCGCCGAGCGGATCGACATTCGGCGCGCCGCCCATCGCGTTGATGGCGACGCTCTCGATGCCGACAGCTGTGAGCGCTTTGTTCACGCCTCTGAGCACCGAAGACAAAGCAACCTTGCCGCTTTCCATCTTGTCGGTTGTTTTGGCTAGAAGCTTAAGCTTGCCGAGAAACTTTTCGGCGTTCGGAGCCTGGAAAACCGGTCCATTCACCAACACAAAGTCCTGCGATTGACCTTCCGCATCCGAGAGGCGCGGCCCCCGGACGCCGACAACTTTAATCGCCATCCCGCGCGGCAATGAGACTACGTCCGGCAGGATATCGCCCGCATTCGTCGAAAGCCGTACATAGGCTTCATAGGTTGCGGGCGAGGCGAACATGCCTTGAGCGAGATGGTCGGGAAGGTTCGGATTGACCGTAAATGTCGCCACCAGCACGCCATGAGATTTCGCATGAACGGCGCGAACGGCGTGCTTATAGTTTCGCGCCGTCGTTTCGAGAATTTGGTCGAACGCTTCGTTCAGCCCCGCGATTGTAGTTTGCTCGTCAGGAAGGATTTGCTCGACCTCAGGCTTGAACGGAATGGGTTGGGGCAGCGGCATTTTCGAGTAACTCCAGGTTCGATGGAGAACGAAACGGCTGCCGCGTTGTTCCGGCGTGTGAGGCGGGGCTTCGGGTTGTCCGTTATACTTTCATGCTGATGTCGACGCCGTGAACGCGCTCGCGGTCGGCTTCATTTTGTCCGGCGCTCGCGGCGGGTGTGATTTGTTTGTTGGCATCGCTTCGCTCTTCAAACCTCAACGCATCTCCGCGGTGGGAAAACTGGCTTAGCGGCGCGTGCTGGGTTCGTCGGTAATCTTCGGCGTTCCGGTGTTCGGGACGGTTTGGCCGGTCGGACCGCTGGTACCGCCCGTATCGCGCGAACGAGCATCTGAGGGTGATCGGTTATCGGGCGGCGGCGATGCCTGCGGACTCGGCACGGTTTGGCCCGTCGTCGGGTTGACGTTGCGCGGCGCGGACGGCTCGGTTTGCCGGGTCTGCGCCGACACAATGCCGCATGCGGCGAGCGATACGGCCAATACGACCGCAATCTCAGATACCTTCGTCATATGGATGCAATGCGGTCAGCCCTTCGACAGTTCCGCCGAAGCATGGCGTGGGAGCTTCGCACGGCCTTCGTGCGTTGATCGCGATGATGTCGCCGTCTCCTCCATCCATCGCAGGGCTGAGCGAACGGCATGTCCGCACGCCCTCCGGAGCAATGTTCGTTCGCATCGGTGGGCGCGGGCCGGCCATTCTGCTGCTGCACGGCTTTCCGCAGACGAGCCTGATGTGGCGCGATATCGCGCCGCTGCTCTGTCGGGACTTCACGGTTGTTGCCGCCGACCTCCCCGGCTACGGCGCCAGCGATTGTCCGGTTCACTCCGCTGACCATTCCGCGATGTCGAAGCGCGCAATGGCCGCGACGCTCGTCGATGCGATGCAGAGACTCGGTCTACCGCGTTTTGCCGTGGTCGGTCACGATCGCGGCGGGCGCGTTGCCTACCGCATGGCGCTCGACCATCCCGGCGCGGTCACGCATGCGGTCGTGCTCGACGTGATACCGACGCTCGATGTGTGGGAGCGCGCGGACGAACGCTTGGCGCTGAGTTTCTGGCCGTTCTCGCTGCTGGCGCAGCCCGCGCCTTTGCCGGAGAGGCTGATCCTCGGCGCGCCGGACGCCATCGTCGACAATGCCCTCAGCCAATGGGGCTCGCCTCCGCGCACCTTCTCGGACGATGTGCGCGCCGCCTATGTGGCGGCCCTGACCGATCCCGCGCATGTTCACGCTATCTGCGAAGAGTACCGCGCCGCAGCGTCGATCGATCGCGAACAAGACGAAGCAGATCGGCGAAAGACGATCGCCTGCCCGCTTCTTGCGCTGTGGAGTGCGACCGGCGGCCTCGCGCATTGGTACGCTGATGCGGGAGGTCCGCTCGGTCTCTGGCGCCGTTGGGCTGACGGCGTTCAAGGCCAGGCGATCGAAGCCGGGCACTTCTTTCCGGAAGAAAAGCCGAACGAGACTGCCGCTTTGATCCGAACATCTTTGACGGCCTCCCGCGCGCCGCGCTAGCAGTTCATCTGTGCGGCGCCCGGCGACCACGCTATTTGCGGAACGTTTTAAGTATGGCCTGCTTGTTTCCGATTGAGGAACGAAATGGCGCAGTGCGTTCTCATCGTCGAAGACGATTTCCTAATCAATATGGCCCTGCAAGATCATCTCGATGATTCTGGTTTCGTGACGCTGGTAGCGTTCAACGCCGACGAAGCGATCGAAATTCTGGAATCGCGTAGCGACATCGACGCCCTGGTGACGGATATCGACATGCCGGGCTCGATGGACGGCTTGCGCCTTGCTAAGCGTGTTCGCGAACGCTGGGCGCCGATCCGCATCTTGGTCGCCAGCGGCAAGCATCGGCCGTCAGCAGATAACCTACCGGCCGATGCGACCTTCTTGCCGAAGCCATATCGGCTTGAAACGGTGGTTTACGCTCTCCGCTGAGCTTGCGTCGCCTCTCACAGCAAAGCCGCGCAGTCTCAGTTCCCCGGCTTGATCGGCATGCTAAAGGTGAACATCGTAGCGGTTCGATCAGACGCCACGTCGATCGCGCCCGGATGCGCCTTGGCTCGCTCGGCAACTATATCGAGACCGAGACCAAGGCCCGCGGCAATCGCCTACAGCGAGGCCGTCCCAGCGCCGATTAGCTTGTCGATCGTGAGCGGATAGTCACGGATGCGGATGCCTGTCGCATTGTAGACCGCGTTCGAGATAGCAGCGCCGGCGCCGCAGATGCCGAGTTCGCCGAGGCCCTTCGCCTTCATCGGCGATGACGTGTCGTCGATCTCGTCGAGGAAAACCACATCCTGGTCTGGGATGTCGGCGCTGACCGGGACGGCATATTCGGCAAGATCGTGATTGGCGAAGAAGCCCTGTTGCGTATCGACGACCAGCTCTTCCATCAGCGCCGCGCCGACGCCCATCGTCATCGCGCCGATCATCTGACTGCGCGCCGTCTTCGGATTGAGCACGCGTCCCGCCGCAAAGACGCCGAGCATTCTGCGCACGCGAATTTCGCCCGTATAGGCTTCGACGGCTGCTTCAACGAAATGCGCGCCGAACGCGGCCTGAACGAATTTCTTGTTGATCTCGCCGAACTCGATCGCATCTTCGGCTTCAGCACCCTTCGGGCCGGCGGCTTTCGCCAATGACACGGAGCGACCCGAAGACTTGATCTGCCCGTCCTCGAAGACAATGTCATCCTGCGCGTTGAAACCCGCGTTCTGCGTCAGCTTTTCGCGTAGCGCCATGCAGGCCGCATAGACGCCCGATGTCGAACTGTTCGCGCCCCACTGGCCACCGGAGCCGGCCGAAACCGGAAAGGTACTGTCGCCGAGCTTCACGGTCACGCGGTCGATCGGCACGCCCAACATTTCGGCGGCTGTCTGTGCGATGATCGTGTAGCTGCCGGTGCCGATATCTGTCATGTCGGTGTGCACGGTGACGCGGCCCATCATGTCGACGCTCACCTTAGCGGCGGATTTCATGACCGGGCTGTTGCGGAACGCGGCCGCAACGCCCATGCCGATGAGCCATTGTCCATCGCGTCTTGCGCCGGTCTGTGCCGAGCGCCGATCCCAACCGAAACGGGTCGCACCCTCTCTGAGACATTCGACGAGTTGGCGTGTCGAATAAGGATTCTCTTCGCCGGTTTCTGGATTGTGTTGAATATCGTTGCGCAAACGCAGCTCGATCGGATCCATCCGCAGCTGTTCGGCAAGCTCATCCATCGCGACTTCGAGCGCCAGCATGCCGACGGCTTCACCCGGCGCGCGCATCGCATTGCCTTCCGGCAAATCCAGAACCGCGAGACGATGCGAGGTCATGCGATGATCGCCCGCATAGAGAAGCCGCGTCTGCAATGCAGCCGCCTCCGGCGCACCGCCCTGCAGATTGCCGGACCAAACCTCATGGCCGATGGCCGAGATTTTCCCTTCGCGATCAGCGCCGATGCGGATGCGCTGGATCGTGGCGGGACGATGCACGCTGTTGTTCGCCATCAAATCGCGAGCCATCGCGACCTTGACGGGGCGGCCTGCCGCTTTGGCACCAAGCGCGGCGAGCACCGCGTCCGCACGCAGAAACAGCTTCGAGCCGAAGCCACCGCCGACATACGGCGACATCAGCCGAATGTTCTCCGGCTTGATCTTGAGCGTGAGTGCGAGGTCTTTGACGCCCCAGGCGACCATCTGGTTCGCGGTCCAGAGCGTGAGCTTGTCGCCCGACCACGCGGCGGTAGTCGCGAACGGCTCCATCGGCATGTGGCTTTGGTCCGGTGTCGTGTAGGTGTGATCGATCTTGACGGGTGCGTTCGCAAAGCTCGCCGCGAAATCTCCGACTGCCGTATCGGCCGGCATCTTGCCCTGGATCGGCGGCGGCTCCGCGGCCTGCTCTTTTTGCTCGGCGAGATCGTAGCGGCCCTTCTCGGCAGTGTAACGAATGCGGATCAGGTGTGCGGCGTCACGCGCCTGCTCCAGCGTCTCGGCAACGACGCAGGCGACGGCCTGATGATAGTGTTCGATCTTCGGCCCGCCGAGCAATGTCGCCGTGTTCTTCTCGCCCTTCCCGAGCGCTCCGGAATTCTTGTGCGTGATGACGGCGAGCACACCTTCGGCACTTTCTGCCTCCGACGTATCAATCGTCGCGATGCGACCTTTGGGGATCGAGGCCCCAAGAATCCAGCCATAGGCGGCGTTCGGTGCCGCCTGATGATGCTCATAGGCGTAGCGCGCCGCACCCGACACTTTCGCCGGGCCGTCGATGCGATCGAGCGGGAGACCGACGACGCGGCCGCGATCAATCGGATTCTGCGTTGCGCGTTGTTCGAACTTCATTGACGCGCTCCTGCGAACACAGAGTTGAGCGTTTTGGCGACCAGCGCCTTCTTGAACGCATTGTCTTTGGTGACTGTGGCGCCCTGCAGCGCGGCTTCCGCGACGGCGTCGGCATTGCGCGCTTTGTCTGCGCCGGCAACGCGCCAGGGTTTAGGGGCTATGCCGCCGAATGCGAAGCGCGATTGTCCGTCGGCGCCGAAAACGGCAGCGACCGAGACGAGGGCGAAGGCATACGAAGATCGGTCGCGCACTTTGCGATAAACGTGCTTGCCCGTAACGGGCTTCGGCAACGTGACGGCGGTGATCAATTCGCCGGGGCTCAACGTATTCTCCCGCTGCGGCGTTGCGCCGGGTAGCCGGTGCAGGTCCGCGATCGGTATCGTTCGTTTGCTCCCGTTCGACGACACCGCTTCGATCTCGGCGTCGAGGACGCGCATCGCGACCGCCATGTCGGAAGGATGAGTCGCGATGCATTGGTCGCTTACGCCGACGATGCCAAGCGCACGGCTGAAACCTTTGAGCGCCGTGCAACCACTGCCGGGCTTGCGCTTGTTGCAGGCTTGAGCGGTGTCGTAGAAATACGGACAGCGCGTCCGCTGCAGTAGGTTTCCCGCCGTCGTCGCTTTGTTGCGTAACTGCCCGGATGCACCTGCGAGCAGCGCCCGACTGAGCACTTCGTAGTCGGTTCGAACGCGCTGATGTGCCGCCAGATCGGTATTGCGCACGAGCGCTCCGATCCGCAGACCGCCCGCTGCCGTATCTTCGATCTTATCAAGCCCCAGCCGATTGATGTCGACCAGCTTTTCCGGCCGCTCGATCTGCAACTTCATCAGATCGAGCAGGTTCGTTCCGCCCGCGATATAGCGCGTGTTGGCGGCGCCGCCCTGCATGAGCGCATCGGCGATTTCGCCGGCGCGGTGATATTCGAACGGCCTCATGACTGGCCCTCCGCAACGTCGCGAATGGCCGCGACGATGTTGGCGTAAGCGGCACAGCGGCAGATATTGCCGCTCATGCGTTCGCGCACTTCGGTGTCGGAAAACGTCACACGCGATAGATCCTGCGTGACATGGCTCGGCACGCCGTCTTCAATTTCGCGCAGCATCGCAACGGACGAGCAGATCTGCCCCGGTGTGCAGTACCCACATTGATAGCCGTCGTGCTTGACGAAGGCGGCCTGCATCGGATGCAGATGTGTGGCTTCGCCGAGCCCCTCAATGGTCGTAACGGATTCGCCGTCGTGCATGACGGCAAGTGTCAGACAACTGTTGATCCGCCGCCCGTCGACCATCACGGTGCAGGCACCGCACTGCCCCTGGTCGCAGCCCTTCTTCGTCCCCGTAAGTTGAAGGTGCTCACGTAGCGCGTCGAGCAGAGTGGTACGCGGATCGACCGCGAGCGATCGCGGCTCTCCGTTCACGATTAGCTGAACGCTGACGTTTTTCGACCCATTCGCCTTGCTCGATTTTTTTTGCGCGCTGCTCTGCGCGTCAGCGCCTGCGGGCACCACTAAGCAGACTGCGGCGCTCCCGCCGAGAATGCTGCGGCGCGTGACATCGTGCGTCATCGTCCACACCTGGATTAGATTGGTTCAACTGTGAACGAGACGAGGCAGACGTTTGTTCCGTGACGCATACAGCAGCCGCGATGGCAGATCGTAGGAGACGGGAATGGGATGTCTGCTGCCATCCGGCGGAACTTGGCGCATCGGCGTCGGTTTCAGCCAGAGGAGATCGCTATGCCCAACCCGAAGAAGAAGACAACGACGAAGAATCCGAAAGGCGGACTGACGGCTGCAGGCCGGCGTGCCTTCGAAAAAAAGCAGGGGGCGCATCTCAAACCCGGGGTCAAGAAAAAGATCGCCGACATGACGCCCGACGAGATGCGCCGAAAAGGCAGCTGGGCGGTCCGCTTCTATGGCCGGACGCCGTTGCCGCCGTTGCGCAAGAAGGACGGAAGCCCGACGCGGCACGCGCTCAGCGCGCACGCCTGGGGTGAGCCCGTCCCGAAAACAGAGGCTGCCGCACGCAGGATTGCCGATAAAGGCAGGCGATTGTTGGCCCGTTATAAGCGCGAGAAGGCCAAACGTCGGTCGTAAAATACGGTCTTGGTCGGGCACTTCATCGGTCACTCGGCCGTCGCTAAATTCTTGAACTATCGCGAGAGCTCGCCTGTCCAAACCGACATCGCAGGGTCGTTATTGGTCAACGAGGGAGAGATGATGACTGTGCGCAAGATTGCCATGGCAGACGCTACTTTCGAGCGTTCGCCTGGAACAGACGCCGGCGTCTTCGCCGGCAACGTCATCGATCAGCGGCACGGCGGCCCGATTACGATCGGTTATGGGCGCTATGAGCCCAATCAAAGCATTGATGAGACGCTGGCCGTTGACGACGTGATGATCGTTCTTGAAGGCTGCCTTTCGGTGTCGACGCGCGAAGGCGTGCTGACGGCCGGGCCCGGCGAGATGATTTACATGCCGAAGGGCGAAAAAGTCACCATCACGTCTTACAACGAAGGTGCCATCACGGCTTATGTCACTTATCCGCACTGGCAGGAGCCGGGCCAAGCCTAAACGGATTGCTGCGTCCGCTCTCAATCGTGAAGCGGAACCTGGACCTTGGATCGGCGTTCAAGAGCTAGTCCGAGCGGCATCGCCCGCCCCGAAATTCCCGTGGCCGGTCAAAAAAGCCCTCGCAGCTTCCCCTCCTCGGCTGCGAGCGCTTTTTTTGCGCCATGGGACCACGATATTGGTAGCGCTGTACGCAGGCCGCGATCCGAGGCACAGTGAAGGCGTCGGCAAAACGCCAACCGACCCTCGCAGGAGCGGCATGTGCCGAATGTTTACCGCGCCTACCACATAGATGCGTCCACATCGCGCATCACCCGGCCGGCCGACATTCTAGACGCCGACAGCGACGAAGAAGCAGTTGCTAAGGCACGTCTGCTGGTCAACGGCCAAGACGTCGAAGTTTGGCATGGCGAGCGTCGCATCGCCGTGCTTCACCACCACAAAACGTGATTCCTTCGTTCAATGGCACGTAGACTTCTCAGCGGTGCCACTCCCGCCTGATTTGGCAGCGGCGGCGGCATGCCGTCGCAAAGCGCCTCGACTTTTACGAGCGTTCCTGCTTTGTACTTCCCATGGGGGAATCTGCAACAATCGACGGAAACGCCGGTATTCGGGAGCCGAAGGCCGCTCCGGCGTATCTGGCCGGCCTCAACCCGGCACAACGGCATGCGGTCGAATACGGAGGCGCCGGCGAGCACGGCAGCGGCGTCTTCGACCCGCCGCTGCTCATCATCGCGGGCGCGGGTTCCGGCAAGACCAACACGCTGGCGCATCGTGTCGCGCATCTGATCGTGTCGGGTGCCGATCCGCGGCGCATGATGCTGCTCACCTTTTCGCGGCGCGCGGCAACCGAGATGCAGCGGCGCGTCGAACGCATCACGGCCAAAGTCCTCGGCCCCGCCGCCGGTGCGATGACGGATGCTCTCGCCTGGTCGGGCACATTCCACGCGATAGGTGCACGCCTGCTGCGCGAATATGCGACCGATCTCGGCATCGATGTCGATTTCACGATTCATGATCGGGAAGATTCCGCCGATCTCATGAATCTCGTCCGCCACGATCTCGGCTTCTCAAAAACCGTGAAGCGATTTCCGACCAAGCATACCTGCCTCTCGATCTACTCGCGCGCCGTCAACGCGACGTCGCCCCTCGGCGAGGTGCTCGGCACGTTCTTTCCCTGGTGCGCCGAATGGGAGAGCGAACTGCAGAGCCTCTTCGCGGCCTATGTCGCGACGAAGCAGAAGCAGAACGTCCTCGATTACGACGATCTCCTGCTCTACTGGGCGCATATGATGATGGAGCCGGCGCTGGCGGGACAATTGTCGGATCGGTTCGATCACGTGATGGTCGACGAGTATCAGGACACGAACCGTCTTCAATCGTCGATCCTGCTCAACTTCAAACCGACCGGGCAAGGCTTGACGGTGGTCGGCGACGATGCCCAATCGATTTACTCGTTTCGCGCCGCAACGGTTCGCAATATTTTGGATTTCCCGGCGCACTTCTCGCCGCCCGCCGCGTTGATCACGCTCGAGCAGAATTATCGCTCGACGCAGCCGATCCTCGCCGCCGCCAACGCGGTGATCGATCTTGCGTCGGAGCGTTTCACCAAGAACCTATGGTCAAACCGCGCGTCCGGCGATTTGCCGGCACTGGTGTCCGTCGCCGACGACAACGCGCAGGCCGGTTACGTCGCGGACTGCGTCCTCGCCAATCGCGAGGCCGGGCTTCGCCTGAAAGCGCAAGCGGTGCTGTTCCGCACGTCCAGCCATAGCGCGACGCTCGAAGTCGAGCTCACCCGGCGCAATATTCCGTTTGTCAAATTCGGCGGTCTCAAGTTTCTCGAATCCGCGCATATCAAGGATCTGCTCGCCCTGCTCCGCTGGTCGCAGAATCTGCGTGACCGTGTGGCGGGGTTCCGCGTTGCGCAGCTGCTGCCGGGCTTCGGGCCCGGCATGGCCGCAAAGCTTCTCGATGCGATCGAAGGCGGCGCACGGCCGATCCGCGGCCTCAATGCGTTTCGACCGCCGACCGCAGCAGCCGAGCATTGGATTGATTTTTGCGCGACGATTAAAGCGTTGCATCTCGGCAAAGCCGGATGGCCGGCCGATCTCGACCTAGCCAGCCGCTGGTATGTGCCGCTGATGCAGCACCGCTTCGACGATGCGCCGCAACGCGAAGGCGACATCGCGCAGCTTGCCCAGATCGCATCAAGCTACCCGACGCGCGAACGCTTTCTCACCGAGTTGACGCTCGATCCGCCCGACGCAACGAGCGATCAGGCCGGGCCACCGCTGCTCGATGAGGATTATCTGATCCTGTCGACGATCCATTCGGCCAAGGGCCAGGAGTGGGACTCGGTCTTCGTGTTGAACGCGGTCGACGGCTGCATTCCGTCCGACCTCGGCGTCGGCACCACGGCCGAGATCGACGAGGAGCGGCGCCTCCTCTATGTCGCGATGACACGCGCGAAGGATCAACTGCATCTGATGCTGCCGCAACGCTTCTACGTGCATGGCCAACGCAGCATGGGCGACCGGCACATTTACGCGCAGCGAACGCGCTTCATTCCAAATGCGCTGACGCATCATTTTCAGAGCCGGTCGTGGCCCGCCGCGCAGGCAAATGCTTCTCTCCGCCGTCCGATCAGCCCGCTCGACGTGCGCGGCAAGCTGCGCGGCATGTGGGGTTAGAGCGCGATGTGCAACGCCTACGCGATGACGAAGAGCCAGCAGGCGATCCGCGAATTCGCCAAAGCCATGTACGATCGCTCCGGCAATCTGCCGCCGATGCCGGGCATCTTCCCGGACATGATGGCGCCGGTCGTGCGCAACACGCCCGGCGGGCGCGAACTCACCATGATGCGCTGGGGCTTCCCGCCACCGCCGAATGCGGGCCGCCTGCCGGTCACCAACGTCCGCAACATCGCGTCCGGCCACTGGCGGCCATGGCTCGACACTGCGCATCGTTGCATCGTGCCGGTGACGTCGTTCTGCGAATACCAGGACGAGCCCGATCTGGTGACAAAGAAGAAGACGCCGCATTGGTTCGCGATGTCGCCCGAGCGGCCGCTATTCGCCTTCGCAGGCATCTGGCGGCCGTGGACCGGCGCGCAGGGAAGTAAGAAGGCGCCCATCGAGGGCGACCACCTGCTCTACTCATTCCTCACCTGCGAGCCGAACGACGACGTCCGCCCGATTCACGCCAAGGCGATGCCGGTAATCCTGCAGGACGAAGACGAGATCGACGCGTGGCTTGAGGCCGAGATCAACGACGCGCTCGAGCTGCAGCGCCCGCTCGCGCCCGGTGTTCTGCGGATCGTCATGACGGGCGAGAAAGAAGACTCGCAATAGTCCGTGCGGGTGCCAAGCAAATTGCGGATGATGCGCGAGCGACGTTTACAGGCGCTCGGCGAAATGCCATTCGCGCCGGCACATCCCGCCAGGACCTTGCGCTATGAAATCTCTTGTGACTGCCGCCGCCATGCTTGCGTTGATGGCAAGCCCACCCGTTGCTTCCGCAGACGTCGCAGCCGATGCCATCATGATCGTCTATGGCGCGAAGGATGGCACCCAGATGCCGGAGAACGAGATGTATCAGGCCAGCGTGCTCAAACGGATTTTCGACAGGGCCTATTCGCTCGAAGCGTCAATGAGGCTAAAAACGCCGGTCGCGGGCGTTACCGAGCACACGGCCCGCATTTCGGCTGTCGAAAAGGACAAGTGTCAGATTGCGATCGAGACGTCCGTCGTAGCCGGCGCGACTGAAGTGAACCGAGACACGCAGGCCACAGTCCTGATGGCTCACTGACCGCTCCGGAGCGCGACGATGTTCACTTGTGGACCCGCGAGACACTTGCGGGCGCGGTCGTGAGAGCCGGCCTCTACGATTGGCTAATCAAGAAGGCCGCATGAACCGCGCGTGGCCGGAATGCGTGACTCTTCTTTTCAGATTGCGGTGAGGCGAGCCATTCTTAGTGCAGCGCGGGGCTCAATAGGGGAAGGTTCCGACGTTCTTTTCGTTCCACATCGGACGCCAGATGACATGCCCCAGCGCCTGGCTAACGCTGTCGACTTGATCATCATGGCGAGAGTTCGGAAACGCGAACAGTTCGGCTTCCAAATCGGCGAGCCATGACTCGTTTTCGGGAAAATGAATGAAGCCTGCCTCGATCTTCCCAGTCTGAACCGACATTCTTGTCACCTTGTCGCGATCGGACTTGACCGCAATCGCCGGAATACCGTGTTCACATAGCTCCGGAACGAGAGCCGTGCCGACACCCGCGTCTTCGATCATTACGCTACTTATTCCTGGCCAGTTGTTGAACAGCTTGATCGCGCGCGCTTTCAGCTCCGGATAGTTGAGCCGGTCGCGAAAGACGTGCAGCAGATAGTAGTGCCCATTGTCAGCGACAAACCACGTTGTACAAACCGAGTAGTCGTTCTGACCACCGGCTTTTGACGCCGTGTCCCAGCTTTGGATGATCGTTCCCTCTTCGCCATCGATATCATCAAGATGATAGCGCTTAATCCACGAGCGCTTGATCATGTTGCCGCCTGGCGGCACCGGCTCCTGTTGATATTGCGCCGCGAAGATGTCGGTGCCCATGCTACGGCGGAGCGTGTCGAGCTCGATCTTCGACTCTCGCTCGGGGTGCAGCAGGTCGCCGATGTAGCGATGATGGTAACGGCGTTTACCAATTGGGATCGTCTCTTCCGCCATTGCGATCGCCGGCAGGATGAGGGCCGGGACTCCTTCCGCAATAAGCTTCCCGCTGAGATCGTCTTGATGGATGCGTTGTCCGATCAGGACGATCTTGCCGGTCTTCTTGTTATTAAGTCGCGACAGCAATGTGCTGGCGAACCAGCGATTGACGCTCTCCCGCGTTTTCTCCGAAAGCGCATCTTCTGGCTTCATCGAGTCGTCAACAGCAATAACGTCGGCGCCCCGCCCCGTGATCGTGCCGCCGACCGAGACGGAAAGACGACCTCCGCCCTGCGTCGTTGCAACCTCTGCCTCAGTGTTCTTGAACGAAGAAATCAGAAACAGCGGAAAAAGGTCGCGGTACCAACGACTCGTGACGATACGCCGGAAGTCGTTGGAGAATTTATGCGCGAGTTCGCTACTATAACTTACGCAGATGATCTGAACCGTCGGGTCGCGACCAAGCAGAAAAGCTGGGAGTGCGACCGATGCAATGACTGATTTGAGCGATCGCGGCGGCGCGTTGATGACAAGGCGATTGTTGTCGCCATCGATCAGGCCCATCAGCGCATAACAGATCGCGTCGAGATGCCAATTGGCTTGAAGGACGACACCTGGATTGAGTGTGTAGAAGACCTTCTCGACGAACGAAATAAAGTCGGTGCGTAAAATCGCCTGGACATCGCCTTGGCGAAGAAGGCGTTTATCGATCATTGCTTGCCGCCTTCACCGCCCATCCGCTTCAAGAAGCCGGCGATGATCTTGAGATCCTCCTCAACAACGGGGACCTTCTCTGATGGGTGGTCGGGAGGATCATGGCGCTCCTGGAAGTTCGCGAGAAAGGCCAACGCCTTCATGTCACCGCTAAAAGCCTTCTTGATGATGCTGTGAGCTAGCGCTTCTGCGCGCGATATCTTCTTGCGCCGGCCGTTCTCTGTGATGGTGATCTTGCCGTGCAGAAGCTTCTTGACGATTGCCGCAAAGCCGAGAGCGCCCTTCGGACGCCCGGTTGGGTTGCCGCTTTGACCAGGTTTGAAACGGGTGCGGTTTGAGGCCTCGCTCATGACGCATCCTCCAGCGACTTGGCGGCCGCGTCGATCGCTTGTTTCTCGACTGCGCCGAAGGTCTCGCCGGTCGTCTCCAGAATGGCATCGCGGCCCGTGTAGGCTTGCCAGCGGCGGATAATCACGTCGGCATACTGCGGATCGATTTCTATCGCGTAGGCGCGTCGCCCGGTCTTTTCGGCGGCGATGATGGTCGTTCCGGAGCCGACGAACGGATCGAGCACCGCTTCACCTCGCGCCGTGCAGTCGAGCAGAACATCCGCGATCATCTCGACAGGTTTGACGGTTGGATGCAGGTCGAGTTCTTCGCGCCGTTCGCTCTTAAAAGCATTGACGCCGGCGTAGCGCCAGACGTTCGTGCGCGAGCGGCCATGTTGACCGAGCTCGAACGTGTTCGTGTGCGAGGCTGTGCCCTTCTTGAAGATCAATACCAATTCGTGCTGGGAACGATAGAAGGTCCCCATGCCGGCATTCGACTTGACCCAGACGCAGGGTTTTTGAACGTCCCGATCACCTCACGTCCGATGCGCTCAAGCAACGCCGAATGGCGCCAGTCCATAAACAAATAAGCCAAGCCGCCGTCAGCCAGCGTCGAGGAGACCTGCGTCAGCGCCGTGCGCAAGAAAGCCGCGAATTCGGCCTCCGACATCTCGCCGGAGGCCATCGCGAACTCGCGGTGCTGCGAGTTGCGACGCGCAAAGGTGCCGATGCGGACGTTGTAGGGCGGATCGCTGACGACGACGCGCGCCAGAGCCCCTCTCATCAAACGGACGTAAGAAGCAGGATCGCGTGCATCGCCGACCAGCAAGCGGTGCTTGCCAAGCGTCCAGACTTGCCCAATCGCCGAAATGGGCAGATCGTCCTTCTCCGGAACCTCGTCGTCGGCAGCGCCGCTACCGCCATTCGAATGCGAGGCGACTACGTCGTCGATCTCCGCAATGTCAAAACCTGTAAGCGATAGGTCGAGATCCGTCCCCTCGACTTCAATGGCGAGTTCGTCGAGCTCCCAAGCAAGCATCTCCCAATCCCAGCCGGCGTCGACTGCGATGCGGTTGGCTGCAAGAACGTAAATGCGCTTCTCAGTCGCAGTCAGGTGATCGATGCGCACAGTTGGGATCGACTTGAGGCCTAGGTTTTTTGCTGCCTGCAGTCGGGCGTTCCCGCTCATGACATTGCCATTCTCATCGACAATGATCGGCTCGTTGAAGCCCAGACGTTTGACAACTGCTTCTAGCTTCTTGATCTGCGCCGCGCTTTGCGTGCGCGGATTGCGAGCGTTTGGCGTCAATCGCGACGGCGAGACATACTCAATTTGGTGATAGTTCTTCTCGAGCTTGCGGTCGATGCGACGCTGCTTCAGCGTTGGCGACTGATCGTCGCTTTCGTCTGCATCGGGCGCAGCATGGGTTTTGCCGCGTGCAGGCTTGCTAATTTTCATCTTCATGATGAGGCTCCTGTGAGAACGGAGCCCATATCAATAATCAGAAATTCTATTCGCGCATCAAGTCGTTCACGCAGGCAATTGTGGCAGAGCGCGGTCCACGCCGCGAGCGGGGTCCCGAGCGTGGTCTCCGTATTCCGGCGCGTTCCAGGGCACGCTGGACCTTGGAAGCGCTGATCGCTGGCATGTGCTCGCGCACGCGCCAGTGAAGTTCTTTCAATGATGGCAGCTTGAGAGCGCCAACATGCGCGAAATCGAAGACGGTAGCCTTCTCAAGTGCTTCTGGCAGCTTGCTTTGAATGCCAGTGTCGCTGACAAGCAATCGCCAGAGACCATAGCGGTTGTCAGGATCAACGAACGCGACGACGAGCGACAGAATCTTTCGCTCCTCATCCGTCAAATCGTTATTCGGCGACAACCGCCTCGCGAACGTAATGCCGCGAACGATAGAGCCGCCCGGCATGACAACCGTTCCGCTTGCATCGCAGGTCTGGCCGTCCAACGACAATGGATCGAGCGCTACGCGCTCTCCGTCGATCGAGCCCTCCACTTCCGTTAGCTCGCCATACACGCCCAGACGCAAACCATCGCTGTCAGCCTCTGTCAGTACCGTGAAGGCGTACGAGGTCCTGTCGGATAAAAACGTCTGTCGCATCGTGATGGAAAATCGGTCACCCGAGAAAGAGCGAGCGCTAGTCGCCTTCACCGCAAGTTCGAGTAGCGAAATCGCATCGGCTACCCCGGTCGCTCGGCAAGCATGAAGACGCAGTTGCCTGCTACCGTCGCGTGAAGCCAGGTTCAGCGGCTCGTCATCGAATGTTGGCGCGGCACGTTGCATCGCAGCTTACCCCGGCAACTCGGCTCGATCGTTTCATCATTCGCGCATCGCTCGATCAAGCAGCGATTGCTCCTCATCACGAAGCGAACGGGGGATAACTCGCTACGGTGCGATCGCCGCACCGGGGGATCGGGGGAAGCAAGCGCAGAGTGCCGAGTGCGCATCGCAGCGATCTGTCTTGATAACATCCTGTTAGCGCCGTTCGCGGTCCTGTTCCGATTGCACGTGCTTAAGCGAAATTCTGTCGATTTTCCGGCAGCTTGCTGCGTCGACCCGCAGCTTAAAAGCCAATTTTCTGGATCGAGGCCTGTATTTTCCCTGAAAACCAGGGCCGAGCCCGCAGAGACGCGTTGGCGTTCTGGTGCGTGCACCACCAATCATTCGAGGCTTGAAAGTCGACCTAAGCAAGGATGCTTTCAACCAGCTCGTCGATCGAGACTTTGAAGTAGTCCGGCTTCAGAAGCCCCTCCCGATTGAGCATCACGGTGCCGTGCAGGCCGATCCAAATCCGCAAAGCTCTGAGTTCGCGATTGGGCCCCAGCGTCAGAGCGTCAGCCAGAACACCAAAGCTTTCGCGCGCAGCAATCTTTACGGTATCATCCTCCGCCGCCGCACCTACCAGACCCGATGCGAACATCAGGTCGTATAGCCCTGGGCGCGTCGTGCTGAACTGGATGTAGGCTTTGGCGATCGCAAGAGTGGCGGCTTTTCCGGTCACCCCTCGTGTCGATTTCCTCAGCGCGTCGATGAATATCCGAAAGCTTTCGCTCGCGACCGCGGCCAGCAGCTGATCCTTGTCGCCGAAGTGCCGGTACGGGGCAGATTGCGAGACGCCGAGTTCACGCGCCAGCGCCGCCAAACTGACAACGTTGGTTCCGGCTTGGTCAATCTGCGCGAGCGCAAGATCGAGCAATGCCTTGCGCAGATCGCCGTGATGATAGTCGCTCGCGCGTTTCGTTGCAGTTCGCTGTTTCACGCAGTCATCGTAAGCACCGCTTAGCAGGCAGGCAACCGGCTGCGCGGGCTCCACCGTTCCGGTCAGCACCTGCACTGGTTCGGCCTTCACGAACTCGATTCGACACTCTGCCGAGAATGTATTACTATAGTACATTCTTCACGGAGTGTTGTGATGAATTCTGTAGGACGCCTCGTTGTCGCACGGCCGGCCGTATCCATCGGATGGATCATGCTTGCTTTGATGTCTTCCGCTGTCGCGATTGCGTCGTATCGCTACCTGATCGACTTCGGGCCAGTGCCCCCCGCGATTGCAGCGAACAAGTTCAAACATCCGTGGCTCGTGCTGCACGCCGCCAGCGCCGCAACGGCTCTGCTCGTCGGACCAATTCAGTTTGTGTCGCGTTTGCGCGCGACGCGGCCCAAGCTGCATCGCTGGTTGGGGCGCATCTACGTTGTTTGTTGTATCGCAGGCGGTGTCACGGGCTTGGTGCTCGCATTGGGCGCGAGCACTGGTCCGGTATCGGTGCTTGGGTTCGGACTCCTCGCGGTCGCATGGACGGTGTCGACCGTGATTGCATGGCGCGCCGCTGTCGAAAGGCGTTTTGTTCAGCACCAAGCGTGGATGATCCGGTCGTTCGCTCTCACCTGCGCGGCGTTGACGCTCCGCGTCTACATCCCGTCGCTCGAGCTATTGCCAGTGTCGTTCGAGACCGGATACCGAGTTATCTCATTCGCCTGCTGGGTACCAAATGTATTGATAGCGGAGCTTTTACTGAGCGATTGGTTCAAGAACCTACGAGCGCAATCGCGCCGAACCGCTGCGAAGCCGTAACGGCGCGCTAGTTGCTGTTCACTTCACATTTGCTGTTAGCCGGATAGGTCGGTGGCTTCGCCCAATCGTTAGACGGAACGGACGCAAAAGAGCCGGTGAAGACTTGCTTGCGCACTTCAACGCTCGTGGGGCGATTCGAACCCTTGGCAAAGTTGACGATCCAAAAATAGTCGAAATTGTCGCCGCTCCACGTCTCGGGCAGCGTCGTATTGACGTCGAGGTTAAACAGCTGGCGCAGCGTGATCTTGTCGTTAGGGAACTGTTTCTCCAAGGCCAGATCGGCGATGTGGTGATGTTCCCAGACCATGACGACCGTCTTTCCGTCCCAGGCTGGGTTGGCCAGGACATCGCGGACTGCTTCCTGCGTTCGCTGATTGAGGATCGCGGTCGTCTGCGCGGCCGTTTGTCCGCGCATTGGTAGCACCGAATACAAGATGACCGGCATGTTCCAACTGCGCGCCGATGGGCTAACGAGTTCGAGCGTGTGCAGCGTAATTGCGATAAACGCATCGGGCTTACTGCCACCGCTGAATAGCGATTGCTCGGCGCCCTTGCCGAGATACTGCGCTGCCAGAGCCAACGAGCGCTGAACGCCGACTTGGCAGAGCCGATAAGCGTCCTGCTTCTCGCCATGCCGCAGGATTATGATTTGTTCAGGCGTTGCGGCGGCAGCGGAAATGAAGCTGCCTATCGCCATGGTGGCCAAGAGAAGCTTAGCGAACGACCTGCGCAGCATGTGATGCCCTCAAGATTTCGCTAAGGATTAAAACCGTTTCTTGCTAACGACGGCTTAAGAGGGACCAAGGCCGACCGTCATAAAACGAAGGCTACTTGCCGCGGAATTCCGGCTTCCGCCGCTGCAGGAATGCGTTGATGCCTTCCCACGCGTCGTCCGAGCGCGCGATGCCGGCAAGAGTCTGCGCTTCGTCTTCCATCTGCGCCTCGACGCCTTGTACGCGCGTACGCAGCATCAGTTGCTTGATGCCGCCGATGGCGAGTGGCGCAGCTTTCGCCAATACCTGCGCGGCGGCTTCGGCATCCTGCATCAACGCCGCTTCGTCGGTGACGACATCGACGAGCCCGGCCTTTGCGGCCTCTTCGGCACTCAGAACTTCCGACAACATCAGGAAGCGCTTCGCGCGCGAAAGGCCCATGCGCTGCGTCAACGTGACGGTCGAGCCGCTATCCGGGCTGAAACCGATTTGCGCGAAACCGGAGCCGAACTTCACGTTGCGTGCCGCGTAGACGAGATCGCATGCCGCGACGAACGAGACGCTGCCGCCGCCGACCGCGCCGTGCACAGCCGCGATGACCGGCGCGCGCATGCGCATCAGCCGCACGATGGCGGAATGAAAATCCGCCGTCCACGCTTTGACGATGGTCGACAGTGCCGCGCGGTCTTTCGCGAATGTCTTGATGTCACCGCCGACGCTGAAAGCGCGGCCGCGCGCGGTGAGCAACACGACGCGCACGTTGTCGTTCTCGCTCAGTGTGATCGCGACTTCTTTCAATTCGCGGCTCGACGTCGCATCGACCGGGTTGCCGCGCTCGGGCTGATTGAGCACAAGGCGCGCGATGCCGCCATCGATCGTCAGTTCGAGCGTGGAATAATCGGACATGCGAACCTCACCCGGCCATCGAGAGACCACCCGACACGCTGATGACTTGGCCGGTGCAATATGCCGCGTCGTCGCTGGCGAAGAATGCGATCGCGCCCGGCAGATCGTCCGGCGCGCCGATGCGGCCGAGCGGGATCGCGCGGCGGAACGACTCCATCAGCTTCTCGGGGTTGCCCGCGCCTTGCAGGAATTCGTTGAAGAGATTCGTACCGGTCGGTCCCGGGCAGACGACGTTGAGCGTGATGCCGTGACGTGCGTGTTCGCGTGACAGCGTCTTGGTGAAGCCGAGCATCGCCGACTTGCACGCCGCATAAACGGCTTCGCCGGTTGAGCCGACGCGCGCAGCGTCCGACGCGATGTTGACAACGCGGCCATAGCGCCGCTCGACCATGCCGGGCAGCACCGCATGATGCATATTGAGCGGACCGTAGAGATTGATCGCGATCAGACGATCCCACTCGCTCATCTCAGTTTTGAGAAACGGCTTGAAGATGTCGAAGCCCGCATTGTTGACGAGGATCGACGTCGGTCCGAGCGAAGACTCGATAGCTTTGACGGCGGCGTCGACGGCTTTGCGGTCCGTGATGTCGCAGGCGAACGCCTCGGCTTGGCCACCCGCAGTCTTGATCTCGTCAGCAATCTTGCGCGCGCCGGCTTCGTCGCGATCGCACACCGCAACGCGCGCGCCTTCGGCCGCGAAACGGCGGCATGTCGCCGAACCGATTCCGCCTGCGCCACCCGTGATGATCGCAACTTTGCCTTCGAACCTTGTCATCGGACATTCCTTCAATCGTACAAAAGAAAGAGGCCGCGTTTGTCGCGCGGCCTCCGTGATACTCGCGATTACTTCGCGGCGTCTTGCTTGGCGTATTCGGCCGACTGTTCTTTCACGACCTTCCACACTTCGTCCGTGAAGCCGGCGATCCACTGGGTTTCCGGAACCCACTTGGTGCCGTCCCACATCTCGATGCGGGTCTTGCCACCGCCACCATGATCCTTCGCGGTCACGGTCATCGGCGCCATCAAGCCGTTGGCATCGAAGTCTTTTATGCTCTCGAGGCCGGCCTTCATCTTTTCCGGCGTCAACGGCCAGCCGCCTTGCTTGAGCGCGAGGCGCGCGCCTTCGAACGCGATCGCATACATCGCGAGCCCAGTGTTGTAGTAAACGTCATCGAGATGCTTGCGATCGCCGGCGCCTTTGCCCTTGTCGTAAACCTCTTTGATGATTTCTTGGAAGATCGGGTGGCCTTGTCCGCCGGCGACGTTGGTGCCGCGCTTCAATCCCTTCGCGGCGTCCGGCCCGATATTCTTGATGTCGACTTCGTTGAACCAATTCACCGCGATGTATTTGTCGATCGGAATTCCGTTACGCTTCATCTCGCGCGACGCGATGACGTGCATGTTGGCGAGACTCCACGAGATGATCCAGTCCGGATTAAAGCGGCGCATCTGCGTCCAGGCCGAAGCCTGATCGTTGCCCGGCAGCGGATACGGGAACAGCTGGAGATCGAAGCCTTCCTTCGCGGCAATCGTCTTCAGGATGCCGATCGGCTCCTGGCCGAACGGATAATCGACATAGAGAAAGGCAATCTTCTTGCCCTTCAGGCTGCCGCCCGACTTGATCTTGATGTATTCGACGTCGTTCGCGGCTTGCCCCCAATAGGTCGGACCGACCGGGAAGACGTTCTTGAACACTTCGCCGTCAACCGCGTCGCCGCGGCCGGCGAGCGATTGCATCATGATGTTGCCGTCCTTGGTGATGCGCGGCAACACGGCGCGCGATACCGGCGTCGACAGAAAGTCGAACACCATGACGCCTTCACGCTTGAGCTTCTCGTAGCACTCGATGCCGCGCTGCGGCTCGTTGCCGTGATCCTGCACGATCACTTCGATCTGCTTGCCTTCGATGCCGCCCTTGGTGTTCAGCAGCGTCGCGTAGTCGCGCGCGGCTTGCGCCACTTGCGGCGTCACGAAGGAGTAAACCTTCGTGATGTCGTAGCAGAGTGCGAACTTTACGGTCTCCTGCGCGGCGGCCGGTATCAATCCGGCGGCCGTCAGCGCCGCTGCAGCGGCGAGCGTCGATAGTTTGAGTTTCATCCTCTTCCTCCCTCGCGATTGTTCGCGATCGTTTCGTTTTTAGTTTCGCTGCGTCAGGTCAACCACCGCTTGCGACGGCGGTAATGCTTGATGTCGTGGAAGTTCTTCGCCTTGGTCCCACCCAGATAAAACTCCTGGATGTCGGGATTCTTCTTCAGCGCCTCGGCGCTATCATGCATGACGATGCGGCCGCTCTCAATCAGATAGCCGTGCGAGACGATTTCGAGCGCCGCGACCGCGTTCTGCTCGACGAGGAGGACCGAAAGGCCCTCTTCCTTGTTGATGCTGCGGATGATTTGGAAAATCTCCGCGACGAGAAACGGCGCGAGGCCGAGGCTCGGCTCGTCGAGCATGAGCAGCTTTGGCTGCGTCATCAAGGCGCGGCCGATGGCCAGCATCTGTTGCTCACCACCCGAGAGATATCCGGCCTGAGACGTGCGGCGTTCATAGAGGCGCGGGAAGTAAGTGTAGACGCGCTCCTTATTACGCGCGACATCGTGCCGGCTGCGGATCGCGGAGGCGGCGATCAAATTTTCATCCGGCGTCAAATGCTCGAAGACCCGACGGCCCTCTAGCACATGCGCAACACCGAGGCGCACGCGCTCCTGCGGCGGCAGCGCGCGCAGATCGTGATCGAGAAACCTCACATCGCCGCGACGCACTTCACCGCGCTCCGCCGCAAGCAGCCCGCTGATCGATTTAAGCGTTGTGCTCTTGCCGGCGCCGTTGGCGCCGAGCAGCGCGACCATGCCGCCTTGCGGCACGTGCAGCGACACACCTTTGATCGCGAGCGAGACGAAGTCGTAAACGACTTCGATGTTGTTAAGTGTGAGGACATTGTCGGCCATGGCGCTACTTCTTCACGTAACCGAAGGGCCAGACGAGGAGGTAGTCGCGGACATTGCTGTAGATCTTGCCGAGACCGAGCGGCTCGATCAGCAAGAACAAGATGATCAACACGCCGTAGAGCGCGTGCGGCAGATGTGCCAGCGTCTCGATGCCGAGCGCGAAGCCAAATTTGGCGGCGAGCCATGCGATCAAAGAGTTCATCAAGCCGGGCATCAGCAGAATGAACGCTGCGCCAAAGTAGCTGCCGATGATCGAGCCAAGGCCGCCGACGATCACCATCGCGAGCGCCTGGATCGAAACGTCGACCGAAAACTGCTCCGGCGTCACCGCATGATAGAAGCAAAAGATCAGGATCGCGCCGGTGACGCCGCCGATGAACGACGACGTCGCAAACGCGATGAGCTTGAAGCGGAAGCTATTCACGCCGATCACGGCCGCCGCGTAATCCTTCTCACGCACGGCGACGAGCGCGCGGCCGAGCGCGGTTCGCCGCAAGTTCAGCATGAAAAGCGTGACGAGCAGACACCACGCCAATGCGACGTAGTACTGCCCGACGTCACTCCGGATCGGATAGCCAAGGAGGCGCAACGCCGGCGCCTGCAGCGTAGCCTGCGTGCCGCCGGAGATCGCCGGCACATGCGAGATCGTCCAATCCATGACGAACTGCAACGCGAGCGTCGACAGCGCGAGATAGAGCCCTTTGACGCGCAGCGACGCGAAGGCGAAGACGAGGCCGATGACAGCCGCAGTTGTCCCGCCGAGAATGATCGAGATTTCCCACGGCACGCCGAAACGCGTCGCATGCACGGTGGCATAAGCGCCGATGCCCATCACGGCGGCGTATCCTAGATGAAACTGCCCCGCCCAACCGATGATGAGATTGAGCCCGAGCGTCGCGGCGGTCCAGATCAGCCACGGTAGAATAAAGCTCGAAAGATAGAGCGAGTTGACGAGATATGGCGCCGCGATTGCGAAAGCGAGCAGGCTGCCGATCATGATGCGATCGGCCGGGATCGGAAACAGCGCGCGCGTGCCCGCGTAGTTCGTGTGATAGATGCCGGATTGGCGGAACAGCATCAGACGCGCTCGATGTCATGCCGGCCGAAGAGGCCGTGCGGGCGAACCAGGATCGTGAGGATCAGCATCGCGGCATCGACGAGTTCGCGGCTCGCGCCGCCGACAAGCGGGTCGAGATAAGCCGAGCCGACACCTTCGACGACGCCGAGCAGAATGCCGGCAAGCAGAGCGCCGCCGATACTATCGAGGCCGCCGAGCACCGCGACCGTGATGCATTTGAGCAGCAACAACGCGAGTGATTGGTCGACGCCTTGCACCGATCCCCACAGGACGCCCGCGATTGTCGCAACGACGGCGGCCATGGCCCACGAGAGCGCGACGCCACGCTCGACTGAAATGCCGACCGACCATGCGGCCGTATAGTCGTCCGAGATCGCGCGCAGCACGGTGCCGATGCGCGTGCGGAAGAAGAGCACGAACAGCGCGAACATCACAACCGCAATGCCGGCGCCGACCGCGTAAGCACGGTTGATCAACAGTGGGCCGAGAAACAGCGGCGAGTCGTCGATGCCGAGATTGATCGGGCGTGCCGTGCCGCCCCACACCGTCATCGCGCCGGCGCGCAGGAAAATGTCGAGGCCGAGCGTCATCATCAAGATCATCACGATCGGGCGGCCAGCGAGGCGGCGCAGCGCGAAGCGTTCGATCGCGATGCCGACGAAGAACATCGTGATGATCGCGAGTGGGATCGCAACCCAAATCGGAAGGCCGAGCCCCGCATAAGCGAGCACGATATACGCGCCGAGCATCACCATCGCGCCCTGCGCGAGGTTCGGCACCGACGACGATTTGTAGATCAGCACGATGCCGATCGCGACCAGCGCATACATCAAGCCGACGAGTGCGCCGTTGACGGCGGATTCGAGCAGGAGATTGAGATCCATCGTTCAAGCCTCCTGCACGGCGAGCGTGCGTTCGATGGTGCCGGTCTCGCCGGTCTCGTAAGTGATCTGCGCTCGCATGAGCACTTGGCTCTGCCGACCATAGATCGCATCGATAATCGGCTTGTAACGTTCCTCGACGACGTTGCGGCGGATCTTGCGCGTGCGTGTGATTTCGCCGTCGTCGGCGTCGAATTCTTTATGAAGGCAGACAAACTGTTTGAGCTGCAGGCCTTCCGGCAACGTGCGGTTCACGTGGCGCACCGCGTCCGCAATCAGCGCGTTGACCTGATCGTTCTGCGCAAGATCCGCGTAGGACATGTAGGAAATGCCGCGTTGTTCGGCCCATAGGCCGACGGCGTCTTTGTCGATGCAGACGATGGCGGCGAGCCGGTCGCGATCTTTGCCGAGCACGGCCGCATCTTTGACATAGGGGCTGAACTTCAAACGGTTCTCGATGTAGTTCGGAATGTAGCGCTCACCCTTCGCGGTGTGCACGACTTCCGACACGCGGCCGAGCACGACGAGATGTCCGTCCGGCTCGAGATACCCGGCGTCGCCCGTGTGCAGCCAGCCGTCGCGTAGCGCTTCCTTGCTCGACGTCTCGTTCTTAAAATACCCTGCGAAGACACTGCCGGACTTCACCAGGATCTCGCCGTCGTCGTTGATCTTCATTTCGACGCCCGGCAAAGCTCGCCCGACCGTGTGGAGCTGAACTTCGTCGACGCTCTGCATCGCGTTGTAAGCACTCGTCTCGGTCTGTCCGTAAAGCTGACGCAGCTTGATGCCGAGCGCGCGATAAAAAACGAAAGTGTCTTCGCCCATCGCCTCGCCGCCCGTGAAAGCGCCGCGCAGACGCGTAAGGCCGAATTGATCCTTGATAGGCCCGCGCACGATCCATTCGCCGATCGGCTGCAGAATGCGCTCGCGCAATGTCGCTTGACCGCCTTCGAGTTTGCGCTTCTCGGACGCGATCGCGGCCTTCATGAAATAATTGTAGATCGAGCGTTTCGCCCAAGTGGAATCTTCCATCCGCACTTGGATCGTGGTGAGCAAATTGTCCCAGCTACGCGGCGCCGCGAGATAGAATGTCGGCGCGGTTTCGCGGAGGTTTGTGAGGACGGTTTCCTGCCGCTCCGGAATGTTGATCTCGAAGGCAAGGGGAATGCCGGCGCCCAGCGTGATGGCGAAATCGCCGACCCATGCCATCGGAAGATACGCCAGCACGACTTCGCCGAAATCGAAAGCTTTCGCCTTGTAAGCGGCGGCAACGCCGGAGAGAAAGTTGCGGTGCGACAGCACAACGCCTTTCGGCTTTCCGGTGCTGCCGGAGGAATGCACGAATACGGCTGGCCCGTCAGGGCGCGCGCGGTTGATCAGTTCGTCGCGCAGCGGCGCGTCACCGGAAACGCGCGCACGACCACGCGTTTCGAGATCGTCCCATGCGATAAGTCCGGGTTGCTGGTAAGCGCGCAAGCCGCGCACGTCATCGTAGATGATGTGTTCGATCGACGCGCCTTTCGCGCGCAGCTCGAGGATCTTGTCGACCTGTTCCTGGTCCTCGGCGAGCGCGAAGCGGACATTGGCTTCTTCGACGAAATGCTGAATTTCGTCGAGTGTCGCGTCCGGATAAGCCGGCATCGCGTATCCGTCGAGCGCACCGGCCGCGAGCATGCCCATGTAAAGCCGTGGACTATTGTCGCCGAGGACAAGCATCGTGTCGCCGGCCGCAAAGCCGAGTTCTTCAAGGCCTGCGGCGCAACCGAGCACGCTTTCGAGCATCTCGGCCCACGTCGTCTGTTGCCAAATGCCCTTCGCCTTCTCGCGCATGGCGATGCGGTTCGGAAACACTTCTGCATTGCGCGCAAGCACGCGAATGAGTGTCGAGTCGGTCTCGAACTTCCACGCTCCGTCAGTGCGCCGCATGCGCACCTCCGATATAGGCCTCGACGACGCGAGGATCGGCAATGACGTCGGACGGTTTGCCGCTGCCGATCATGGAGCCGTAATTAAGCGCCAGCATTCGGTCGCAGATGCCCGTGATGACATCCATGTGGTGTTCGATCAGCAGCACGGTGACTTTGCGCTCATCCCGCGTGTCGAGGATGAAGCGTGCCATGTACTCTTTCTCTTCCTGGTTCATGCCGGCCATCGGCTCGTCGAGAACGAGGAAGCTCGGCTCTGCTGCCAGCGCGCGCGCAAGTTCGACCCGCTTCTTGAGGCCGATCGGAATGCCGTCGACGAGTTCGTCGCGCACGCTTTCAAGCTGGAGGAAGTCGATGACGTCTTCCACGACAGCGCGGTTCTTCGTTTCTTCCGGACGCGCCAGCCACCAATACAGCGCGGTGCGCGTGACGCTTGGCCGCATGTGGATATGGCGGCCAAGCAGAATGTTGTCGAGAACGCTCATGCCGTTGAACAGCGCGAGGTTTTGAAACGTGCGCGCGACGCCGAGACCCGCGACGCGATGCGGCGCCATGCCGGTGATGTCTCGGCCGTTGAGGATGATGTTGCCGCGCTGCGGCGGGTAAAAGCCCGTGATGGCGTTGACGAGAGTCGTTTTACCGCAGCCGTTCGGGCCGACGAGACCGAAAATCTCGCCGCGGTTGATGTGAACGTCGATCCCGTTCAGTGCTACGACGCCGCCGAAGCGGCGCTCGATGTCTCGGCATTCGAGCACTGGACCGGCGTTGTCACCAGCCACTCGCGCCTCCCCCTCGTTTTTCTTCTGTGACCTGCCCGGGCAGGCAAGGCATTGTTTTTACAGTCAGCCTCAGAAAACTAACGACTGTTAGAATCCAAGGCAAGCAAACTCGCTAGGCAGTTTGGGCTTGCGGCGTAGATTTGATCAGGCGGGCTCGACCACGACGACCACGGCGTTGCGTTCGACCATCGCGCCGGCTTCGCAGTGCAATGCGGCGACGACGCCGTCGACCTTGCTCGCGATGCGAAGCTCCATCTTCATCGATTCCATCACGGCGGCGACATCGCCGGTCTTGACCGCGTCGCCGACCTTGACGTTCACCCGCGTGATCATCCCCATCATCGGCGCACGAAGCTCGCCGCTGCTCTCTGCGGCCGCACTGATGTAGGTGAGATACGGGACCGCCTTGAGCGCAATGGATACACCGCGATGCTGAAGGAAAATCGTTTCGCCGTCGTCGTGGATGCGCACGCTCTCGCGCCGGTCGCCTGTGACGGCAACGAATGTTCCGCCTCCGAGAACGTCGAGCCGAATATCGAAGACGTCATCGCCGACAGCGATCCGCATCATCCCATCGGTTTGGCGCGCACCAAAGCGGATTTCAGCGCTCTTGCCGCCGGCTTCGAGGTGGAGCAGCGGGATGGGCGATAGATCGTCGCCGTCGGACCGCATGTGCCACCCGGTCATCGCCTCCGACTGCCAAGGATTGCTCGCGACGGTCTGGCGTTGCCGCGCCATCCAGGCGTAAGCGCCGATTGCGAATGCAAGGCCATGATCCTCGGCCGAATTTTTGATTAGCGACTGAAGGCGCTCATCGATAAGGCGCGTGTGGAAAGTCGCAGCGCGCGTCTCCGGCAACGCAATCAACGTGCGCAAGAAGGCCTGATTGGTGGTGACGCCGAAGATCGCCGTATCGCCGATCGCTTGGCTGAGCTTATCCAGCGCGGCATCACGCGTTTCGCCCCACACAATCAGCTTCGCGACCATCGAGTCGTAGAATGGCGTGACCTCCGAACCAGTCTCAACGCCTGCCTCGACACGCACACCGTTCGGATATTCGACATAGGAGAGCCTCCCTGTCGACGGCATGAAGTTGTCGGCCGCGTCCTCCGCACAAAGCCGAGCTTCGACCGCATGACCCTGGCAAAAAACATCGCCCTGCACGCCCGGTAGACCTTCGCCGGAAGCCACGCGTAGCATGATCTCGACGATATCGAGCCCGGTGATCATCTCGGTCACCGGGTGCTCGACCTGCAGACGCGGATTGACCTCGAGGAAATAGTAGCTGTCACCGCTGACGATGAACTCGACAGTCCCGACGCCGCGGTAATTGAGGCGTTGCCCGAGCCGCACAGCATCGCCAAGCATCTTGTCGCGCATCGCGGCGGCAAGGTTCGCGGCCGGCGCTTCCTCGATGAGCTTCTGATGCCGCCGCTGCAGCGAGCATTCACGATCGTAGAGATGGATGACGTTGCCACGTCCGTCGCCCGCGATCTGCACTTCGATGTGTCGGCCGCGCTCCACAAGCTTCTCGACGATCAGGCCGGCATTGCCGAACGAACTCTTCGCTTCGCGCATCGCAGAAGCAATCTCTTGATCGATGCCGTCGAGCGTCGTGATCGCGCGCATGCCTTTGCCGCCGCCGCCGGCCGCAGCTTTCAGCATCACCGGAAGGCCAATGTCGCGCACTGTCTTCGCAATCGCTTCGGCGTCTTCGCTCGGCGTCTTGCTGCCCGGAATGGTCGGAACGCCGGCTGCGTCGGCCTCTCGTTTGGCGGAGGCCTTATCGCCGAGCCGCTCGATCGTTTCCGGGGTCGGGCCGATGAAGACGAGGCCCGCTGCTTCGACCGCCCGAGCGAACTCGGCGTTCTCGGCAAGGAAGCCGAAGCCCGGATGGATCGCCTCGGCACCGGTCGCTTTCGCGGCCGCGATCACCTTGTCGATACGCAGATAACTGTCCGACGCCGGCGCGCCGCCGATCAAAACCGACTCGCCAATCGTTTTGACGTGCAGGCCATCTGCATCCGCCGCCGAATGCACGCCGGCAACCGCAACGCCGAGCTCGCGGCACGTGCGTGCGATGCGGCAGGCGATTTCGCCTCTATTCGCGATCAGGATTTTCTTGAACACGTCACATCCTCATCACGCCGGGCATCGTCGCCTGCGCGGGCAAACGGCCGGCAAGGTCGAGCAACAACCCCATTGTCGCCCGCGTTTCCAGCGGGTCGATCACCATGTCGCACCAGGTATTGCGCGCGAAATTGTATGAGTTGGCGAAATTCTCGAAACTCTGTCGTGTCGGCGCGATGTAGGCCTCACGCTCTTCGTCCGACCAAGTCTTTCCTTCGCGCTTGAGCGCTTCGTCGCGTACCATACCGAGCGTGTTGGCGGCTTGATCCGGACCCATGATTGCAGAGCGCCCGCTCGGCCACATCAGCATCGCGTTCGGCTTCATCGGCCGTCCGCACATCGCCATGTAACCGGCGCCATAGGCGCTGCCGGCAATCAGCGTGTATTTCGGCACGTTCGCGCTCGCCATCGCGGTGATCATCTTGGCGCCGTGCTTTGTGATGCCCCCTTCTTCGGCTGAGCGGCCGACCATGAAGCCGGTGACGTCGACCATGAACAGCAACGGAATGTCGCGCTTGCAGCAGAGGTCGATGAAATGCGTCGCCTTCAATGCGCTCTCAGAGAAAAGAACCCCGTTGTTGCACAGAATGCCGATCTCGAAGCCCATGATGCGGGCAAAACCCGTGATCAGCGAGTCACCGTAGAGCGGCTTGAACTCATGAAACTCGCTGTCGTCGACGAGCCGCGCGAGGATGTCGCGATTGTTCGTCGGGATACGCGGATTCTCACTGATCAGGCCGTAGATTTCATTCGGATCGAAACGCGGTTCGCACACCGGAGCCACAGTGCGGCGCTGCGGCGGGATCTCGCCGAGGTTGGCGACGATGTCGCGCGTGATCGCAATAGCGTGGCTGTCGTTCTCGGCGATATGATCGGTCACGCCGCTGATACGGCTGTGCATGTCACCGCCGCCAAGCGCCTCGACGCCGACGACCTCGCGTGTAGCCGCATGGACGAGCTGCGGGCCGCCGAGGAACATCGCGCCTTGATTGCGCACGATGACCGTCTCGTCGCACAGCGCCGGCATATAGGCGCCGCCCGCGGTCGATGGTCCGTGCACGATCGCAATCTGCGGAATGCCTTCCGCCGACATACGCACTTGCTGATAGAAGATCGAGCCGAACTGGCCTTCGTCCGGAAAAATATCCGGCTGCTCCGGCAGGTTCGCGCCGCCTGACTGCACTAGCGTGATGCAGGGCAGGCGATGCTGCCACGCAAAGCGCTGCGCGCGAACATGCTTCTTGCAAGTGATGCCATAATAGGTGCCGCCCTTCACGGTCGCATCGTTGGCAATCACCATGCAGGGCCTGCCCGCAATCGTACCGACGCCCGTGATGATGCTGCCGCCGGCCGGGACGCCGTCGTACATCCCCTCGCCGGCCAGCTGACAGAATTCGAGAAACGGCGAACCTGGATCGATCAGCGCCGCAATCCGCTCGCGCGGCAGCAGTTGCTTGCGCTCTTTGTGAAGCTTGCGCGCCCGCTCCGGCCCGCCGATCGCTGCGGCGGCGCGACGCCGATGCAAGTCGGCAATGCGTTCGCGATACGCCGCGTCGTTGCGGCGAAATTCTTCGCCGGATGTCGTGGCGTCCGATTTTAAGATTGCCATGGGATCGCTAATAGCTGCGCGGCAAGCCCATTACGTGCTCACCGATATAGTTGAGGATCATTTCGCGATTGAGCGGCGCGGTCTTGAGCAGCCGCACCAGCGGATAGAGATCGAAGATGCCGTATTCTTTGGTGAAGCCGTTGCCGCCATGCGTCTGCAGCGCAGCATCAACTGCGGCAATGCCGGCATCCGCCGCTGCGAGTTTGGCCATGTTGGCGAATTCACCGGCCTCGCGGCCTTGATCGAAGATCCACGCAGCCTTAAGCGCCATCAGCGACGCCATCTCGACCTGCGTGCGCGCATTGGCGAGCGGATGCTGGACACCTTGATACGCCCCGATCGGCGTATCCTTGAACACTTTGCGCTCGTTCGCGTAAGTGACTGCGCGATTGAGCGCGTAGCGGCCGAGACCGCAGCAGATCGATGCGACAAGAATGCGCTCGGGGTTGAGGCTTTTGAAAAGAATGCCGAAACCTTTGTCGACTTCACCGACAACATCGTCAGGACCGAGGTCGACGTCGTCGAAGAAGATCTGCCACTGCGTTTCCGGCGCCGGAATGCTGACTGGAATGTACTGACGTTCGACGCCTTTCGATTTGAGATCGACGACGAATAGCGTGAAGCCCTCGGTTTTGCGCTGAACTTCGGTATGCGGCGTCGTGCGCGCGACGACGAGCGCGTAGTCGGAACCGTCCGCGTCGGTGATGAATGTCTTTGCGCCGGAGAGCGCGAAGCGATTGCCGCGCCGCTTGGCGATCGTCTTGGTCTGGATCGTATTACTGCCGGCGTCGGACTCGGTGATTGCGAAGCAGAAGCGTGTCTTGCCGGCGCAAGCATCCGGCAGAAAGCGCTTCTTCTGATCTTCGGTGCCGTGTTTGGCAATGAAGCCAAGGCTCATCGCGGCGCCGACGACGAGGTTCAGCAGCGGAATGCCGTTGTTCGACAATCCTTCGAGAAACAAGTGCATCTCAAGCATGCCCTGACCGGAGCCGCCATACTCTTCCGGCACCATCGTTCCGACGAAGCCGTCGCGCGCGACCTGATCGTACAGCCCCTTTGGAAACTCACGCTTTTCGGCGTGCTCCATCCAGTATTTGCGATCGAATTTCTGCGCGATGGCGTCGCCATAGTCGAGGATTTGGCGTTGCTCGTGCGTGAGGTCAAAATCCATTCACCGAACTCCGGACTTCAGCCCAAAACTGTCCGGCCGCAATCTAACAGGTGTGGAAATTCTAACAAGCGTTAGAATTTATCGGGAACGCCGAAAGCGCGGCAGGCTGATGACGTCATTAACCGGCTCGACGACAAGCTCGACCGGCATATCGAACGTAACATCGCCGGGCTCGCCGCCCGTGTAGGTCGAAATCATCCGTGGACCTTCTTCGAGTTCGACGAGGAGTACGGCATACGGGACATCGCCCTTGAAGGCTGGCCCCGGCGCGCGATGCACCACGCTGAACGAATGAACTTGGCCGCGGCCGCTGGCGGCGCGATGCACGATGCGCTCGCCCCCGCACGCACGGCACAGCGCCTGCTGATAGTACTGAACGTCTCCGCAGTCTTCGCAGTGCTGCAGCAGCAACTTGCCGTCGCGAAGCCCCGCCCACAGCTTTTCGGTGTCTGCGTCTGGCTGCGGCAGCGGTTTACGCGCAGCGTCGGCGAACGTGCTCATAGCGTCTTCTCCGTGCCGAGAACGGTCGTCGCATTGGTCGCGAAGCCCGCGCCGAGACTGTGGACGACGCCGAGCTCCGCGCCAGCGACTTGCCGCTCGCCGCAGACGCCGCGCAGCTGCTGAACGACTTCGTGGAAATGAAACAGCGAGCCCGGCATGCCGGAATGCGCAAACGACAACAGTCCGCCGTGTGTGTTGATCGGAATCCGCCCGCCATAGGTGACTTGGCGATCCTCGACGAAACGCCCGCCTTCGCCTTTCGGACAGAAGCCGAGGTCCTCCAGCATCATGATGACCGTGCCGGTGAAGCAGTCGTAGACGCCGGCCGTATGCATGTCGCGCGCGCCGTAACCCGCCATCGCGTAAGCCTTGCGGCTCGATTCGACGGCGCCGGTCGTCGTCAGCGACGGCATGAGGAAAATGTGCTCGTGCGTGTAGCACTCGCCGCCGCCGAGAATGTAAATCGGCGCTTCGATGTCGAGCGCCTTTGCTTTCTCGGCCGACATCAGCACGAATGCCGCGCCGCCGTCGGAGATCAACGAGCAATCGAGCTTGTGATACGGAGTAGTCACCATGCCTGAACTCAGCACGTCGCCAACCGTGATCGGCTTCGTCTGCTGCGCACCGGGTGTGCGGTTCGCATGCTCGCGATGGATGACGGCGACTTGAGCCAACTGTTCCGGCGTCGTGCCGAATTCTTTCATATGCCGATGCGCCGTCATCGCAAACGTATTGGCGACCGGTATGCCGAAGGGCATTTCGTATTGCTGATCGCGGCTTTCCGTCAGCGAGCGCAGCGCGAGATCAGGCGTCAATCCGGTCATCAAGCTGTCGGCCGCGACGACGAGCACATTCTCGGCGAGCCCCGCCATGATCGCGGCGGCGCCGATGTTGAACATCGTTGCGGCGGTCGCGCCGGAGACCTGCAACGTATTCGAAAATGTCGGCTGGATGCCGAGATATTCGCTAAGTGCGATGCTGAAGCGATGGAACGGTGATGCGAAAGCGTGGCTCGACAGTACGCCATCGATATCGTCCTTCTTCAATCCGGCATCTGCAATGGCTTTGCGCGCCGCATCCGCCGCGAGCCACAACGGACTGCGCCCCGGTACTTTTCCGACCGGCGATAGCCCGATGCCGACGATGGCAACGCGGCCGCGCAGCGAAGATTCGGTCATGTCTCTCCCTTCGCGAGCCGCGCTTCGAGTTCGTGTCGTTGCACTTTGCCGCTCGTCGAGCGTGGAAAATCGTCGAAGCCGATGAAGTGAAATTCACGCGGCCGCTTGTAGCCGGCGAGATCGCGCCGGCAGAGCGCAGCAAGCTCAGCGTCGCTGACAGTCTCGTCACGCAGTGCGACGAAGGCGACCGGCACTTCGCCCCACTTCGCATCCGGCGCGCGGACAACGGCCGCTTCGCTGATGCGCTTGTCCATCAGAAGCACCCGTTCGATCTCGGCCGGATAAACATTCTCGCCGCCGCTTTTGATCATGTATTTGGCGCGATCGACGAAATCGAGCGTGCCGTCTTCGTTGCGGCGCATGACATCGCCCATGTGGAACCAGCCACCGCGAAAGTCGCGCGCATTGGTTTCGTGCGCTTCCCAGTAGCCGGAGAAGAGTGTCGGCCCGCGCATCGCGAGTTCGCCCGGCTGTCCGACTGCAACTTCGTTGTCGTTAGGGTCAACAAGCTTGATCTCGCAGAATGCGCTTTGTCGTTTCGAGAGCCGCGCCGGCGCTTCGCCGATTGGGATCATACCGCGCGTTGCCGGAGGTAATCCGGTTTCCGTAGAACCGAAGCTGTTAAGGTAAGGCGCTTGAAGCAATTCGGTAACGGCCGCGATCGACTTCGACGGCACGAGATCCGCCATCGCGCCGCAAACGCGGATTCCACGTGGGACGATGGGGGTCGCGCGCAATGCATCCGCAATTGCATCGACCATGCCGGGGATCAGCACGAGCCAGCCGATCTTGTGCTCAGCGACGGCGCGCACAATGGGCTCGGCCTGAAATCCATCGACCATCACGACAGTGCCGCCGCGCAACAGCGTTGCGAGCGCGTGATCGGTCGACGCCATATGGAACATCGGCGCCCATGCGACGAAGGCATCGTCGACGTCGATATGGAGTTCCGACGTGAACACCATCGCGCGCGCCACCATTGCGCGATGCGAGACGATGGCGCCTTTCGGCAGCCCTGTTGTGCCACTCGTGTAAAGGATGACGAGCCCGTCTTCCGGCTCCGCGACGATCGGCGTGTCGCGGCGTGTCTGCGCGGCAAGCAAACGTTCGTACGGTTCGCCGAGCTCAAGGCGCGGGATTGCGCTGTCCGGAACATTCGCGGCGAGATCGGCCTCCGCAATCAGCAGCTTCGGCGAGACGAGTTCGACGCAATACGTCAGTTCCTTTCTCGAGAGCCGCCAATTGAGGCATGCCGTGATGACACCGAGATTGGCCGCGGCAAGTTCGATCTCGAGATATTCCGGGCGATTGCGCGACAACAGCGCGACGCGATCGCCACGCTGAAGCCCTTGTGCCGCCAGCATTGCGGTGGTGCGCTTCACGCGCTCGCCGAGTTCTGCGTAGCCGATTACGCGGCCGCGATATTCCACGGCCGGTGCCGAACCTGCGAGCAACGCGCGGGCACGAAACAGCGCGCCGACCGTCGACGACGTGCCGGCTTGTGTGATTGCCGAATCGATCGCTTGGTTCATCGCTTACTTGCAGCCTTCGCGGATCGCCCGTAGAATTTCTAACATCTGTTAGAAACAATGAACAAGCTTGTTTGCGAGGACGTCCATGGCCGATCGTTACGCCGCCTATACGAAGCTCAAACTCGATTATCCGGCGAAGCGCGTGCTGCGCATCACGTTCGATCGGCCCGAAACGTATAATTCGGTGGATGCAGAAACGCACACCCAGCTGACGCATATCTGGCGCGACATCAACGAGGACCCGGATATCAACGCGATCATCGTTACTGGCGCCGGCAAGGCTTTCTCGGCCGGTGGCGATTTTGAACTCATCAAGAGCATCCTCGACAATCCGGTCGCCCGCATGTCGACGTGGAAAGAGGCAAAAGACCTCGTCTACAACGTCATCAACTGCAACAAGCCGATCATTTCGGCGATCAACGGCGTTGCGGTCGGTGCAGGCCTCGTCGTCGGAATTCTGGCCGATGTCTCCATCTGCGGAAAATCCGCAAAGATCGTCGATGGCCACACGCGTCTCGGCGTCGCGGCCGGGGATGTTGCTTGCATCATCTGGCCGTTGCTCTGCGGTCTTGCCAAGGCGAAATACTATCTCCTCACCTGCAAGCCGCTCTCCGGAACCGAAGCGGAGCGCATCGGCCTCGTCTCGCTGTGCGTCGAGGATGACGAGCTGCAGAAGATCGCGCTGGAAACGGCCGTTGATCTTGCGACCGGCGCGCAAAGCGCTATCCGCTGGACGAAGTATTCGCTCAACAACTGGCTGCGCGTGAACGGGCCGCTGTTCGATACGTCGACGGCTTTGGAGATCCTAGGTTTCACGGGCGCGGAAGCCCGCGAAGGCCTCGCATCGCATCTCGAAAAGCGCAAGCCGCAATTCCCGCCGGAGTGCCCGATCTAGCCGGCAACCTGCCGTCGGATCGCGTCAACGGCTTCCGGATTAGCGAGCGCCGAGAGATCGCCCGGGTCCTTATTCTCCAGCACGGCACGCAACACGCGGCGCATGATCTTCATGTTCCGCGTGCGCGGCAGATCGTCGACGAGCAGTACGCGTTCGGGGCGATAGGACGCGCCCATGCCCTTGACCAATGCGGCCGATAGCTCTTCGGTGAGACCGCGCGTGTCGGCACTCGGCATCGGCACGCAAGCGCAAACGATCGCCGACCCCTTTACCGGATGCGGAACGCCAAAGACGGCTGCCTCAGCGAGCTTGCCGGTCCCTATCAAAATCCCTTCAAGTTCCGCCGGCCCCGTGCGTTTGCCTGAAATCTTGATCGTGTCGTCGGATCGGCCGAGCACATAGTAGAGGCCGTCGTTCCCCTGCATGGCGAAGTCGCCGTGGACCCACAGGCCTGGGATCGTGTTCCAATAGCTCTCGACGTAACGCTCGTCGGCCTTCCACAAACTCTTCGTCATGCCGATCGACGGGTTGCGCAAGACAAGCTCGCCGACTTCGCCTTGCGGCACAGCGTTTCCCGACATGTCGACGATATCAGCACCCATGCCGAGCGCGCGGCGCGAGAACGAGCCCGGATTCATCGGATGGTTCGGCGTGCCAATCAGGATGCACCCACCGACCTCGGTGCCGCCCGTGATGTTGATGATCGGCAGTTCCCGCTTGCAGACATGCTCGAAGAACCAGCGCCAAGGGCCTTCGGTCCACGCTTCGCCGCCCGATGTCGTCATCCGCAAACGTGAGAGGTCATAACGCTCGACCTCGTCGCAGTAGCGCATCAGACTGCGGACGATTGTCGGCGATACTCCAAGATACGTGATTTCGTGGTCTTGAATCAGTCGCCAGAAACGTCCGGTGTCGGGAAAGTCTGGCGTTCCTTCGGCAACCAGCAAGCTCGCGCCCGAGATGCTGGGGATGCAGGCGCACATGGCGCCCACCATCCAACCCATATCGCTCATGAAGAAAAAGCGATCCGTCGCTTTGAAATCGCCGCAGATGATGATGTCGCGCGTCACCATCGAGCCGATGAAGCTGACATGCGTCCACACGCAGCCCTTCGGCTCTCCGGTGGTGCCTGATGTATAGAGAAGGATCGCGGGGTCGTCGGCTGCCATCTCTGCCGTCGCGATTGAACCGTTTTGGCCGCTCACAACATCATGCCACCAATGATCGCGGCCTGCGCGCATCGGCGTCTGGATGCCAAGTCCTTCGCGCTCGTACACGATCACATGCTCGACGCTCGGTGCTGTTTCAAGCGCGCTATCGAGTGCAGGCTTTAGTGCAGCCGGCACGCCGCGCCGCCACGTCCCGCTTGCCGTGATGACTGCCTTTGCGCCGCCGTGATTCAGACGCGTCGTGATCGGGCTTGGGCCGAAGCCGGAAAACAGCGGCATGACGATCGCGCCGATCTTGAGGATCGCGAAGAAGGCGACGAACGTTTCGGGAAGATTCGGCATATAGATCGCGACGACGTCGCCACGCTTGATGCCGAGGTTGTCCAACGCTTGCGCCAATCGCCCAACGTCTTCGGCAAACTCGCGATAGGTCAGCGAGCGCTGCTCGCTCGCGTCCTCACCCTCCCAGACGAGAAATGTCTGGTCCCACACCGGCGTATCTCGATGCTTGTCGATGCAATTGAGCACGATGTTCGTCGTGCCGCCGGCGCACCAGCGCGCCCAGGGGAGACCGCGCGAGACGTCGAGCATATGGTCGTAAGGCCGGTAAAAGCGAACGTCGCAGAAGCGAAACACTGCTTCCATCAGCCATGCAGGATCGACATCCGCTTTCGCCAAAAGCGCATCGTAGTCGGATTGATGAGTGGCACGCAGAAAGGCTGTGAGGTTGCTGCTGTCGATCAGCTCCTGCGGCGGCGTCCAGACATAGTTGTTATTGTCGGTCATCAGGTTCACGGAGCGCCACAGGTCATTGACCGCATTTTCTAACACCTGTTAGGTAATGGTCAAATCGAGAGGCACTAGGATGTCGCCGCCGGAAATCCGCCCCGAATATCTTGAGTCGAGCCCCTACATCGACAGCGACTCTCCGGAAGTGCGCGCTTTTACGGATCGCGCGCTCGAAGGCATCCAGAATGCGAGTCCGAGCGAGAAGGCGATCCGCCTCTTCGATGCTGTTCGCGACGACATTCGCTACAACCCCTTCAGCATCGGCACGACGCCGCCGGAATATCGCGCCAGTTATGTGGCGAAACAGCCGTCGGCGTATTGCGTTCCGAAAGCCATATTGCTCACCGCAGCGTTGCGCGCCGCTGGGATACCGGCCGCGGTTGGCTTCGCCGACGTGAAAAACCATCTCAATTCGCCGAAGCTCGCCGATCTGATGGGCACGGACCTGTTCATCTATCACGGCTATGTCGCGCTCTGGCTCGATGGCCGGATGATCAAGGTGACGCCGGCTTTCAACACAGAACTCTGCGAACGCTTCGGCGTGAAGCAACTGATCTTCGACGGCAAGAACGACGCGCTCTTCCATGAATTCGACACACGCAATCATCGCCACATGGAATACGTCAACGATCGTGGTTGGTTTGCAGACCCACCTATCGATACGCTCCTCGGCGATTTCGAGCGCCTCTATCCGAAGTTGATGCAAGCGAGCCGAGAAGGTGCTGCAAGCGGCGACAAGCAATTCGGTGCTGCTCGCTAGCTCTGCTTTGCGTATTGCACGGCGACACGGCCGATTTTCTCACGCGCAATCACCAGCTTCTGAATCTGCGCCGTACCGTCGCCGATCTGCAGCCCCATCACGTCGAGGTAGCGCTGATGGAAGGGCAAATCGGTTGTGTAGCCATAGTGCCCATGCGTGAGCAGGCATTGGTGGATGATTTCGCACGTGACCTTCGGCACATACCACTTGCACATCGCGGCCTCGGCCGTATGCGGCAGGCCGCGATCGCGCAGGGAGAGCGTGTAGTAGCAAAGCTGGCGCATCATCGTCAGCTGCGTCTCGGCTTCGGCGAGCGGGAAGCTGACGCCCTGAAACTGCGCAATCGGACGATCGAAAGCTTTCCGTTCGCCGCTGTAGGCCCAGGCCTCGTCAACGGAGGCTTGCGCAGGCCCGATGCATTCGAGCCCGATCAGCGCCCGGCTGTAATCGAACCCCGCCATGATCTTCGAGAAGCCCTTGTTCTCCTCGGCCATGAGGCACTCGGCGGGGACGAAAACATCGTCGAAGAAAACCGATCCACGCCCGACCGGCTTGGTGCCGATGTCGTCGAAATGAGTCCGTGTGATGCCCGGTTGATTGAGATCAACGAAGAAGGCGCTGACGCCGCGCGCGCCATCCTCCACCTTGCCGGTCCGCGCGAAGATCACGGCGGCATCGGCTTGATCGGCACCGCTCATCGACGTTTTCTCGCCATTGAGGCGATAGCCATTGCCGGAACGATCGGCGCGCAGAATGAGATTCGCAGCATCCGATCCGCCGCGCGGCTCAGTGAGGCCGAGGCCGATCACGGACGCGCCGCTCGTGATGCGCGGCAGCCATTCGCGCGTGATCTCCGGCGTCGCGTGCTGCGCGATCATGCCGCCCATCAGTGATCCGAGCAACTGCACATAGCTGACGTTGAAGTCGCCGTAGGCGATCTGTTCGATGATCACGCCCGCCGTGACGCTGCTTTCGCCGAGCCCTCCAAATTCTTCGGGCATGTCCGCGCCGATCAAACCGAGCGCCCCCATCTCGCGCAGGAGATCGCGGTCGAGCGCGTGGGTCTTCGCGCGTCGCTGATAGTGAGGAGCGAGTTTCTCGCGCGAGAAACGCTCCGCGACTTCGCGAAAAGCTTGCTGCTGCTCGGTGAGCGCGAAGTCCATAGCGTTCCTCTCGGCGTAACTTGCAATTCTTCTAATCTTCCACCAGTCTAACAAGCGTTAGAATTTCCTGCAATTTGAAGGCTGCAGAGATGGCCGATCCCGGAAACGCTCAATTCCCGAACCTCATGGCGCCGCTGCAGCTCAAGCACGCGACTCTGCGCAATCGCATCATCATGGGGTCGATGCATACGCGCCTCGATATGGAGGAGAACGGGCTGCACAAGATGGCGGTCTTTCTCGAAGAGCGCGCGAAGGGTGAGGCTGGGCTCATCATCACGGGCGGTTATGCGCCGAACACGGCCGGTCTGATCGAGCCGGGCGGGCCGATCCTCACCGAGCGCGCGCAGGTGCCCGAACTGCGTCATCTGACCGAGGTCGTGCACCGGCACGGCAGCAAGATCTGCCTGCAAATTCTGCACGCCGGACGCTACGCGAAGCAGGTGGAATGCTACGGACCGACCAACGTCCGCTCGCGCATCAACAAATTTCCCCCGCAGGCGATGACGCCCGAGAAGATCGAGGAGACGATCGAGGACTACGTGCGGTGTGCCATGCTGGCGAAGGAAGCCGGCTTCGACGGCGCCGAAATCATGGGCTCCGAAGGTTACCTCATCAACGAGTTCACGATCCGCTATACGAACGATCGCACGGATGAATGGGGCGGATCTGAAGAGAACCGGCATCGTCTGCCGGTCGAGCTTGTCAAGCGCGTACGCGCTGCGACCGGACCGGAATTCATCATCATCTACCGTATCTCCGCGCTCGACCTCGTCGAGAACGGTGCGACCGCCGATGAGATCGATCGCCTGGCGCAACGCGTCGAGGAAGCAGGCGCCGATATCCTCAACACAGGTATTGGATGGCACGAGGCGCGTGTCCCGACCATCGCGTATCCGGTGCCGCGCGCGGCGTGGCGCTTTGCACCGGCGCGTCTAAGGCGGGCGGTGAAAATCCCGGTCGTCGCGTCGAACCGCATCAATACGCCTGAACTCGCCGAAGATGTGCTCGCCTCGGGCGATGCCGACTTGATCTCGATGGCGCGACCGATGCTCGCGGATCCGCATTTCGCTCGAAAAGTGCGAGAAGGCAATGCGAGCAAGATCAACATCTGCATTGCCTGCAATCAGGCTTGCCTCGATCGGATTTTTTCCGATCGCAGCGCAAGTTGTCTCGTCAACCCGCGCGCCTGCCGCGAAACGGAATTCGACGAAGCGCCAGCCGCGAAATCGCGCAAGGTCGCCGTGATTGGCGCTGGAGCTGGCGGCCTCGCGGCCGCCGCGGAAGCCAGCCGCCGCGGCCACAGCGTGACGCTGTTCGAAGCGAGCGACCGCGTCGGAGGACAGATCAATCTCGCGCGGATGGTGCCCGGCAAAGTCGAGTTCGACGAGATGCTGCGCTATTTCGAAGGCCTTATCGCCGACGGCGGTGTCCGCTTAGCGCTGAACTCCAAGCCATCGGCGAGCGAGCTGCGCGATTCGTTCGATGCTATTGTCGTGGCTTCGGGCGTTCAGCCGCGCATGCCAGACATTCCGGGGATCGATCACCCGAACGTCATCACCTACACGGACCTGCTGAGCGGCAAGCGTCATGCCGGCAATCGCGTTGCCATCATCGGCGCGGGCGGCATCGGCTTCGATGTCGCCGAATATCTTTGTCACTCGCATCCGGGTGAAGCACCGAAGGCGCGCGCGTTGAGCGATGCGGGCTTCCAGCAAGAATGGAATATCGACGCGACGCTGCAGCAGCCTGGCGGCTTGACGGGCGATCCGCTCGCGCCGCGCACGCCGACGCGGCAAATCACAATCCTGCAGCGCCGCCCGTCACGCCCTGGAGCGACGCTTGGCGTATCGACGGGCTGGATTCTGCGCAGCAGCCTCGCAAAGCGCAGCGTAAAGATCATCACAGGCGTTGCGTATCAACGCATCGACGATGCGGGACTCCATGTGCTCATCGACAATATGCCGCAACTCATCGAAGCGGACACGATCGTCGTCTGCGCGGGGCAGGATTCGAACCGCTCGCTCTTCGACGAGTTGCAAGGTAGCGGCATCGAAACGCATATCATCGGCGGAGCGAAAGAGGCGGCGGAACTCGATGCGATGCGCGCAGTCGACGAAGGGACGCGCGTAGCGCAACGCCTCTAAGACTTGATCTTTCCGTCGCCGCGCTCGCGCTTGGCGAACATCATAGCGTCGATCATGTCGCGCGCATCATGCTTGAGATGCAGCGTCTCGCCTCCGTCGATGTACCATTCTTCGCCGGTGACGAATTTGCCGAGTGGCGACGCGAGAAAGATGATCGTCCCAGCGATGTCTTCGACATCGCCCATGTGGCCCATCACGTTGCGATTGAGTTTCAGCCATTGCTCCGGGCTGATCGGGTAATGCCCCATACCTTCCGTCTTCACGGTTCCGGGGGCGACGCAGTTGAGGCGGATCCCGTATTCAGCCCATTCGGCCGCGAGTGTCTTCATCATCATCAGCACGCCGCCGCGCGCTGCGGCGGTGTGCACGAACCCGGTGAGGCCCGATTTTACGCAGGCCGTAACGAACACCACCGAGCCGCCGTGCTCGAACATGAAGTGATCGGCGGCAGCTTTCGTCATCTGCCACGATCCGATGAGATTGTTGCGGATCACGGTCTCGAAGCCTTTGTTGTTGAGCTCGCGCGCCGGCGTCACGAATTGGCCGCCCGCGTTGTTCACGAGGATATCGAGCTTGCCGTAGGTGCTTTTGATCTCGCGCATCACTTCGTCGATGCGATCCGCGTCGCGAATATCTCCCGAAATCGCCAGCGCTTCGCCGCCGAACGCGCGGATTTCGTTCGCGCAAGCCTCGATGGGCTCAATGCGCCGGCCGAGAACGACAATACGCGCGCCGCAGCGCGCCATCTCGAGCGCAGTTGCCTTGCCCATGCCGCTGCCGCCGCCGGTGACGAGCGCGACCTTGTCCTGCAGGAGATCGGCGGCGTATCGCATTTTAGGTAGCTGCGTCATGGATCGGTCCGGGGTTGCGTCGTGCCGCGTTCGTCTGCATTCTAACAAGCGTTAGAATTTATGCGCAATGCTGGATCCCGAATGACCGAAAATCCTATCCGCTTCGCAGTCGACAACGGCATTGCGACAATCACCATCGATCGGCCTGAACGTAAGAATGCGCTCTCGGTCGAAGCAATGAACGGCCTCACCGACGCATGGCAACGGGTGAACGAAGACAACGCGATCCGCGTCGTCATCCTGACGTCGGCGGATTGCGGCGTGTTTTGCGCCGGGCTCGATCTCAAGCAGGCGGCCGAGATTCGCAAGCGCGACAATGTCGATATTTTGACTCTGATGCGCGATCCGCTGCAGGCCGCGATGCGCAAAGTCGAGAAGCCGATTGTCGCCGCGATGACGGGGTCGTTGATGGCGGGCGGGATGCTCCTCGCGCTACAAAGCGATCTGCGCGTCGGCCTTGCCGGCACCCGCGCAGGCATCACCGAAGTGAAGATGGGGCGCGGCACGCCGTGGGCGGTGCCGCTGCTGTGGATGATCCCGCAACCGCTCGCGATGGAGCTTGTTCTCACCGGCGAAACCATGCCGATCGAACGGCTCGCCGCCGTCGGCTTCACCAACTATCTCGAGGCGACGCCGGACGCGGTTCGTCAACGCGCACGCGCACTGGCCGAGAAGATCGTCGAAGGCGCGCCGTTGTCGGTGAAATCCGCCAAGCTCAGCTTGCTTGCTGGCATGGATCTTGGCTGCGCCGATGGGCTCATCGAGGCTAATCGCCTCCATGTCGAAACTTATGCGAGCCAAGACGCGATTGAAGGTCCGCGCGCCTTCGCGGAGAAGCGCAAGCCGGTTTGGCAAGGCCGCTGATCAGGCTTTCTTCAAGCCGTCGAAGATCAGGAGTTCGGTGCGCCGCGCGAGTTCCAGCACGGCGTTCTTGGTGTCGAGCTGAAACCACTCGATAGTCCAGTTCAGCGCGCCGAGAACGAAGATCCGCAACGGGACGATTTCCATATCGGCTCGGATTTCTCCCGCACGCCGCGCGTCCGTGAACATCTTGTCCCAGTATTTCGCGTAAGCGCGGCGCAGCGGCCGGTGCTTCTTCTTGAGCCGCTCAGGTAGTTGCCCATACATGCGGATATTCGCTGAGGTGAATTCGCTGGTCTCGAGTAGCGCGACGAGATGGGCCTCGATCGCAAGCCCGATCCGCTTGCGATACGGCACGTCGCCGGCCTGCTTTACGGCAGCCTTCACCGAGTCATAGACGTGCTGCAAGCCGCGATCCAGGACCTCTTCGAGGATCTCTTCCTTCGAGTCGAAATAATAGTAGATGCTGCCGGCCTTGATCTTCGCCTTGCTGGCGATCTGCCGCAGCGTCGTCGCCGAATAGCCTTGCCGGCGGAACAGCGCCGCGGCCGCATCGAGAATCGCGTCGCGCGATTTCTCGGATTTTGCCACGAGCGCCGCGCTCTCTCGCGCTTTATCGGGCGAGGATTTCGTAGACTTCGGCTTCATCCTGTCGGCTGAGTGTTCGATGGCGGCGGCTCGAATGAGTATAACAAGCCGCGCGCCGAACGCCACATGCGCGCCCGGAGTCTTGTGGACAGCACGCTATCGCGCGTCGTGAAAAATGATGCCGAGCGTATGCCGCATGCCGGATCGCACGCGGCTCACGCCATGGCGCAAGTTCACGCGGTAGTTGCCCTTCGTGCCCTGCACCGGGCGATGATGCACCGCAAACGCGACGGCATCGCCCTGGCGTAGCGGCACCACTTCCGCGCGGCTTTGCATGCGGGGCCGCTGCTCGGTCAATACGAATTCGCCGCCGGTGAAATCGCTGTCAGGCTCCGAGAGCAGGATCGCGACCTGAATTGGAAATGCGAGGTCGCCGTAGAGGTCCTGGTGCAGACAATTAAAGTCGCCGGCGACGTATTGCAGCAGCAGCGGCGTCGGCCGCGTTTGGCCGGCCTCGTGGCAGCGTTTGAGAAATGTTGCATGGTCTTCCGGATACCGCTGCTCGAGCCCCATCCGCGCGCTCCACGCGTTGGCTACTCCTGCAAGGTGTGGGTACAGCGCGCTGCGCAGTTCGCCGAGCAGGTGGGGCAGCGGATATTTGAAATAGCGATACTCGCCTTTGCCGAAGCCGTGCCGCGCCATGTGGATATGACTGCGGAAATGATTATCGTCGGGATACATCGCCGCGATGTCACGGCACTCGTCGGCCGCGAGAAGTTTCGGTAAAACCGCGCAACCATATGCATCGAGTTCGCGGCCAAGCGCTGGCCAGTCGTATTCCGAAACGCGAGCCTCCGGAGTCAACGCTCCGGAGGTTGCCGTTCTCACCACTGATTTTGCGGACATTTGTGGTTCCTCAATTCACCGGGAACCTGAAGCGTCGTGCGACATAGCGCCACCCGTTTCCTGAGCGGCGCAGGTCTCACATCCGCGTTTCGTGAAACTCGAAGGCGTCGTCATCGGCCGAAACGGTGACACGAGGTCGCACGAAACACGTGGCGCGGACGGGCGGATAGCCGCGACGACGCCGATGCTCCTCAAGGTCGATCACTTGCGCGGGCCGCGCCACGCCAGGCTCGTCGGCAAGTGTTTCTTTCAGCAGTTCGATCACATCGTTCATGGCGGCTCCTCTGGAGGGAGAAAACGACCGTCAGCCAGCAGAGTTCCGATATTCCCGCTTAGTCCTCGTCACAGAGAGAAGAGTTTGCAGTTGGCGACAGCAGTGTTTTGTAGCCCAGCGGTGTTCGCTTGACTCTTGGTTGGCCCGGAGTCTTATTAGAACAAAACAGGAACAAAAATCATGACGCGCGACGCCTTGGCGGCGCTGCGAAGGACCCTTGCGACCTTACAGCAGGGGCCTCCCAGCGCCCCTGCCCTCTTCTCAACGGGCGCAGCAACTATCGACGAAAGCCTCGGCGGCGGCCTCGCCCACGCCGGTATGCATGAGCTTTACGCGCGCGAAGGCTTTGCGGATGCGGCGGCAGTTGCCGGCTTCGGCCTCGGGCTCGCGCTGCGCGCTGCGGATACTCGCCACATCGTCTGGGTGCGGCAGACTTATGTGGATACCGAAGCCGGCTGGCTCTACGGCTCCGGCCTCTCGGCCTTCGGTCTCGATCCGGCCCGCCTTGTTTTGGTGCGGGCCCGCGATCCAACCGCCGCGCTGCGTGCGACGGCCGAAGCTGCGCGCTGCGCCGCTCTCGGCGCCGTCATCGTCGAGCTCTGGGGTTCTCCGCCGGTGCTCGATCTCAAGGCGAGCCGGCGCCTTGCTCTCGCGCTTCAGCAATCCGGCGTGACCCTTTTGATGATGCGGCTCGGTGCCGAGCCGTCCCCCAGCGCCGCGATGACGCGCTGGTCAGTCTCCTCGCGCGCGTCGGCCGCGCTCGAAGCCAATGCGCCGGGCCGCCCGGCTTTCGACATTCACCTCTTGCGTCACCGCGCAGGCATTACGGGCCGATGGTCTTTGGAGTGGGATCGTGACGATATCGCCTTCGCCGACCCGGCGCCGCTATCTCGCCCTCTGGTTTCCGTTCCTCGCGGCCAACCGGCTGCAGCGGATGCGGACAGGCCGGCAGAGCGCAGCGCAGACTGGCGGCGTGCCGGTTGAGCGGCCGCTTGTTTTTGCGACGCCCGTTAAGGGCGCAATGCGGATCGCGGCGCTCTGCCGCTCCGCAATGGAACTCGGACTCCGCACCGGCCTGACGCTCGCTGACGCTCGCGCCCGCTTTCCCGATATCGACGTCGCGGAGGACGATCCGACGGCCGACAGCACGCTGATCGATCAGATGCTGGAAGACTGCGACCGCTGGACCATGCTGGTCGGCCGTGACGATCCGCATGGGCTCATGCTCGACATCACGGGATGCGCGCATCTCTTCGGCGGCGAGATGCTGATGCGCCGCAAGATCATCGCGCGATTCAACCGCGCCGGTTTCGATCTCACGGCGACGATCGCGGGAACGCCGGATGCGGCACGCGCCCTCGCCCGCTATGGGCGCAGCGGCATCGTGCGCGACGGCGAGGAAGCCGCCGTGGTGCGCCCGCTGCCGGTCGCGGCGCTCGAAATGCCGGAGGATGCGCGGCTTGCGCTGTCGCGCGCCGGATTAAAGACCGTCGGCGATCTTGCCGACCGGCCGAGCCAGCCGCTGGCCGCGCGTTTCAGCGAAGTGCTCACCGCCAAGCTGCATCGCGTGCTCGGTCAGCACGATATCCGCATCACGCCCTATCGCGCGCCGCCGGCTTGTGTCGTCGAGCGGTTGTTTCCGGAGCCTGTCGCGACGGCGGAAACAATCCAGCTCACGCTTCGGCGGCTGGTCGCGCGCGTCGCCGTGTTGTTGGAGAAGCGCGGCGACGGCGGACGCATGTTCGAGGCGAGCTTCTATCGTACCGACGGTGCGGTGCGTCGCATCACGGTCGGCACCGGACGGCCGACGCGGGATGGCCGCATCGTCATGCGGCTCTTCGACGAGAAAATCGACACACTGGCGGACCCGATCGATCCGGGCTTTGGTTTCGATCTCATTCGCCTCGCCGTGCCGGCGACCGAACCGTTCGAGAACGATCAGCCGAGTTTCGACGGCAAAGTCGCGGAGGAACAGGAGGTGACCGATCTGATCGATCGCCTCGTCGCCCGTTTCGGCGCCGACGCGGTGCTGCGCTTCGTCGCCGCCGACACGCACGATCCCTTACGCGCGGCGCGTCTCATCCATGCCAGCGGCAATGCGGCTGTTGCCATCGCGTGGCCGGAAACGGAGCCGGACGAGCCGCCGACGCGGCCTTTGCGTCTCTTCGATCCGCCGGAGCCTATCGATACTTTCGCGGAGGTGCCGGACGGGCCGCCGATCCGTTTTCGCTGGCGGCATGTGCTGCACGACGTGACGCGCGCCGAAGGGCCGGAGCGCATCGCATCGGAGTGGTGGCGCAAGACTCACGTGCCGACGCGCGATTATTTTCGCGTCGAGGATGCGGCGGGCCGACGCTTTTGGGTGTTTCGCGAAGGTTATCACGGCGCGGAAGGCGAGACGCCGCGCTGGTTTCTGCATGGGCTGTTCGCATGAATTCAACAGCGCCAGCGGCGTACGCGGAGATGGCGGCAGCCAGCAATTTCTCGTTCCTGCGCGGCGCGTCGCATCCGCAGGACATGCTGCTGACCGCGCTGCTGCTCGGCCACACGGGCATCGGCATCGCTGATCGCAACACAGTCGCGGGCGTCGTGCGCGCTCACGCGGCGCTGCGGGAGCTACGCGAATCCGGCGTGCCGCCGCCGGATAAAATCCGTGCTGGCGGGTCCCCCGGCGAATTCGTTTTCATCGAACACGAATGGAACGGCGAAGAGCCGCCGAGCCGCGATGTGCTGCGCAAGCTGGCGGAGAATTTCAAACTCATCGTCGGCGCTCGGCTCGCCTTCGCGGACGGCACGCCCGACATCATTGCGTATCCGGTGAACCGCGCCGCCTGGGGGCGGCTCTGCCGTTTGCTCACCGCCGGCAACAGACGCACCAAGAAAGGCGACTGCGTTCTCTACCTTTCCGATCTCCTCGAATTCGTCGAGGGACTGCTGCTGATCGTCATGCCGGAGCGATGGCTGAACGGTCTCGATGTTTTGCTCAAACGTCTCGATGCAGCAGCGCCGGGCTCCGTTTGGCTCTCGGCCGCGATGGGGCGACGCGGCGACGACCGCCGGCGCCTCATGCGTCTGCGTGCTGTCGCACAGGCGGCCGATGTACCGCTGATTGCGATCAACGACGCGATCTACGACTCGCCCAGTGCACGCGATCTGCAGGACATTCTCACCTGCATCCGCGAAGGCGTGACGATCGAGACAGCCGGCCGCCGATTGGAACCCAATGCGGAACGCCACCTTAAATCCGCAACCGAGATGGCACGATTATTCCGCGACGCACCTGATGCGATTACCGAGACGCAGCACCTGCTCGCCCGCGTCGATTTCACGCTCGCGGATCTTAAATACGATTATCCGGACGAGCCGGTTCCGCCCGGCTGGAGCCCGCAAGGCTGGCTCGAGGAACTGACGCGGCGGCGCGCCGCCATCCGTTATCCAGACGGCATTCCGGAGAAGGTGGCCAATCTCATTACGTCCGAGCTCGCTCTCATCAAGAAACTCGATTACGCGCGCTATTTCCTCACCATCCACGACATCGTCCGCGTCGCGGAAGACAAAGGCATTCTGTGCCAAGGCCGCGGCTCGGCGGCAAATTCCGCCGTCTGCTATGCGCTCGGCATTACGTCGGTCGATCCCGCCGAGCATGACGTTCTGTTCGCGCGCTTCATCTCGGAAGAGCGGCGCGAGCCGCCCGATATCGACGTCGACTTCGAGCACGAACGGCGCGAAGAGATCATCCAATACATCTACGAACGCTACGGCCGACATCGTGCAGGCATCGCAGCGACTGCCATCTGTTATCGCCCGCGCAGTGCGATGCGCGAGGTCGGCAAAGCGCTCGGCCTCACCGAGGACATCACGGCGCGGCTGACTTCAACGCAATGGGGCAGTTGGGATTCGATCGAAGACGAGAAAATCCGTCAGACCGGACTCGATCCGCAGAATCCCGCGATACGTCAGGCGCTCGATCTCGCAGGCCGCCTGCTCGGCTTTCCGCGCCATCTCTCGCAGCATGTCGGCGGTTTCGTGCTGACGCGCGGTCGCCTCGACGAGACGGTGCCGATCGGCAATGCCGCGATGGCGGATCGCACCTTTATCGAATGGAACAAGGACGACATCGACGAACTCGGATTGATGAAGGTCGACGTGCTCGCGCTTGGCATGCTGACGTGCATTCGAAAGGCGTTCGAGTTCATCAAGAAACACACCGGCGTGCAGCACGATCTCGCCAGCATCAAAAGCGTCGATGACGACGAAGTCTATCAGATGCTGCAGAGAGGCGAGTCGCTCGGTGTCTTCCAAGTCGAAAGCCGTGCGCAGATGAATATGCTGCCGCGCCTGAAACCTCGGACATTCTACGACCTTGTCATCCAAGTCGCGATCGTGCGTCCGGGCCCGATTCAAGGCGACATGGTGCACCCTTATCTCCGCCGGCGAAACAGACTGGAGAAAGTCGAATATCCATCGCCATCGCCTGAGCATGGTCCAGGCGACGAATTGTTTCAGGTCCTGAACAAAACACTGGGCGTTCCGCTCTTTCAAGAGCAAGCGATGCATCTCGCGATGGTCGCGGCGAAATTCTCCGACAGCGAGGCCAACCAATTGCGCCGCGCAATGGCGACGTTCCGCAACGTCGGAACGATTCAGAATTTCGAATCGCTGATGGTCGAGCGTATGGTCACTCGCGGTTACGATCGCGATTTCGCGCAGCGCAGCTTCGAGCAGATCAAAGGCTTCGGCTCATACGGATTTCCGGAAAGCCATGCGGCGTCGTTCGCGAAGCTCGTCTACATCTCGTCGTGGATCAAGCATCACCATCCGGCCGCCTTCGCGGCCGCGCTGCTCAACTCGCAGCCGATGGGATTTTACGCGCCGGCGCAGATCGTGATGGACGCGCAGAAGAACGGCGTCGAAGCGCGGGCAGTCGACGTCAATCACAGCTTCCATGACAACACGCTGGAGCACACCGGCAATGGTACGCTCGCGCTCCGGCTCGGCTTTCGCCAAATCGACGGCATCGGATCGGAACTCGGCCCGAAAATTCCGGACATCGCGGCGCTGCGCGGCGACGGCTATCCGGATATCGAAACGCTGCGCGCCCGCACGCGTTTGCCGATCCCCATGCTGCATCGGCTTGCCGATGCCGATGCGTTCCGCTCGATGGGGCTTGATCGCCGTGCGGCGCTGTGGGCCGTGCGCCGCCTGCCGGACGATTCTGCGCTGCCGCTGTTCGCGGCAGCCGATGCGCGCGAACTCGGTCACGATGCGGCCGTGTCGCTGCCCGATATGCCGCTGCATGAGCATGTCGTCGCGGATTACCAAACGCTGCGGCTTTCGCTCAAAGCGCATCCGATGGAATTCCTCCGTCCCATTTTTAGACGCGAGGGCATATCGAGTGCGGCCGAAACGGACAAAAAATCGAACGGCGCTTATTGCCGCATGGCGGGCATTGTGCTGGTCCGCCAGCGGCCCGGCAACGGCAAGGCGATCTTCATCACGCTCGAGGACGAGACCGGCATTACCAACATCGTGCTGTGGGCGCGGACTTTCGAGCGCCTGCGTGGCGCCGTGATGGGATCACGCCTGATGTTGATCGAAGGTCGCGTGCAGAAAAGCCCAGAAGACGTTGTGCATCTGATGGCCGAGAATGTCATCGATCGCACCGACGAACTCCGCCGCCTGTCGGAGGATCACACGGCGAAAATCCAGCTCACGCGGGCCGACGAGTTTCTTCACCCGCAACATCCGCGCAATCTGTCGACCCATCCGCGCAACGTCCGCGTCATCCTGAAATCGCGCGATTTCCATTAGCGTTTAGGCGTCATGCCCGCTTTGTGCGGGCCATCCACGACTTCAATGCGTCTCACAGAAGCAAGACGTGGATGGCCCGCATAAAGCGGGCCATGACGGCGAATGCGTGCGAATTGATGCCAGTAATTCATAACGGAAATTGAGTTGCCGATAGGCCTTGCTCGTGCTCTGACTGGTCCCAACAACAAAAATAACGCGACGAGGGACCGCCCATGTTTCGATTTCTCAAGCCGCTAACCGCAACGGCTTTGCTGATGGCGCTGGCAGCGCCCGTCCAGGCGCAATCGACGATCACGATCGTAAATCCTTACGCGGCCGGCGGCGGCACCGACACGGTCGCCCGCCTCATCGCCGAGCGCATGCAACGCGAACTCGGCAAAAACGTCATCGTCGAAAATGTTGTCGGCGGCGGCAGCACGATCGCAAACGAGCGTGTTGCGCGCTCGACGCCAGACGGCTCGATGGTCCTGATCAACCACGTCGCGCTGCTGGCGGCGCCGAGCCTGTTCACCAATCTGCGCTACGACACCAAGACCGCATTCGAGCCCGTCGGCCTCGTCAACAATGCGCCGATGCTCTTGGTCGGCCGCAAAACGCTTCCGGGCAAGGACCAGAAAGAGATGGTCGCCTGGATCAAGGAACAAGGCGCAAAGGCAAATTTCGCACACGGCGGCGTCGGCACCAACAGCCACCTCTGCGCCGTGATGATCGGCAACGTGCTCGGCTTCCGCCCGACCGTCGCGCCGTATCGCGGCTCAGGTCCGGCGATTGCCGACCTCCTCGCGAGCCAGATCGATCTCCTCTGCGATCAAGCGACCAACGCGCTGCCGCAGGTGCAGGCCGGCGCGCTCAACGGCATCGCGGTGACGTCGAAGACGCGCCTCGAACAACTGCCCGACGTTCCGACAACCGCGGAAGTCGGCATGCCGGAAGTCGGCTACACGATGTGGCATGGACTCTATGTCGCGAAGGGTACGCCGAAGGCGACCGTCGATGCGCTCAACGCTGCGCTGCGCAAAGCCGTGTCCGACCCCGGCGTGCGCGAAAAGCTCAAACAGCTCGGCACCGTGCCGTTCCCGGACGATCAGATGTCGCCGGATGCGCATGCGAAACTCTTCGAGAGCGATCTGCCACGCGTTGCCAAGCTGGTGGAAAGCTCCGGCGTCAAAGCGAGCGAAGCGAAGTAAGAGAAACTGATGAATTTTGAACTATCTGCCGATCAGCAAGAACTTTGTGCCGCCGTCGCGCGCATCTGCGAGAAATTCAGCGACGATTATTGGCTGAAGAAGGACAAGGACGGCGGCTTTCCGCACGAGCTGCACCAAGCGCTCGCCAATGCGGGCTGGCTCGGCATCTGCATTCCAGAAGAATACGGCGGTTCAGGCCTCGGCATCACAGAAGCCGCCCTGATGATGCAGACGATCAGCGAATCGGGTGCCGGCATGTCCGGCGCATCGGCCGTGCATATGAACATCTTCGGGCTCTCGCCGGTCGTGCTCTTCGGCACCGACGAACAGAAGAAGCGCATGCTGCCGCCGCTGATCGCCGGCAAAGAGAAGGCCTGCTTCGCCGTGACCGAGCCGAACACCGGTCTCAACACGACGCGATTGAAGACGCGCGCGGAGCGTAAGAACGATCACTATCTGATCAATGGACAGAAGGTGTGGATCTCGACCGCGCAAGTCGCCGAGAAGATGCTGATTCTGGCGCGCACGACGCCGATCGAGGACATCACGTCGCCGACTGATGGCCTCAGCCTTTTCTACACGGACCTCGATCGTAAGCACATCGAGGTGCGCGAGATCGACAAACATGGCCGCAAGGCGGTCGACTCAAATCAGGTCTTCATCGATGGACTTCGCGTTCCGTTCGAGGATCGGATCGGCGAAGAGGGCAAAGGCTTCCGCTACATTCTGCACGGGATGAATCCGGAGCGCATTCTCATCGCGTCCGAAGCCATCGGACTCGGCAAAGCCGCGCTGCGCCGCGCAACGCAGTACGCGAAGGAGCGCGAAGTTTTCGACCGGCCGATCGGGCAGAACCAGGCAATCCAGCATCCGCTCGCCGAAAACTGGATGCATCTCGAAGCCGCAAACCTCATGGTGTTCAAGGCCGCCGATCTCTTCGACCGCAATCTGCCGTGCGGTGCGGAAGCTAACGCCGCAAAGTTCCTCGGCGCCGAGGCCGGATATCAGGCGTGCCTACAAGCCGTGATGACGCATGGCGGCTTCGGATACGCGAAGGAGTATCACGTCGAGCGTTACTTGCGCGAAAGCTTGATCCCGCGCATCGCGCCGATCAGCCCGCAGCTCGTGCTCTGCTTTATCGCCGAGAAGGTGCTCGGCTTGCCGAAGTCGTATTAGGCGACCCTGCCGCGCGCCGTGACTGGCCATACGGCTTCGACGCGGCCGCCCCGCACGGCGACATACCAATCGTAGAGATTGACGGTCGGATCGCAGTGGCCCGGCACAAGCTTAAGCTTGTCGTTGAGCTTCAGCGTATTGCCGGGATCCTCGATGACGCCGTGCTCGTCAGAACATTTGACATAGCGAAGATCATCGCGGCCGAACACGACCGGCATGCCGCTGTCGACGCTCTGCGCCTTGAGGCCCGCATCACAAACGGCTTTGCCGGGCCTCGTCTTGCTCATCACGGATGTCAGCACAAACAGAGCGTTGTCGAAATCCGAAATGCCTTCGCCGTTCGCACCCTTCACACGCTGATAGTCCGCATCCATGAAGACGTACGAGCCGCATTGTAGCTCGTTGTAGATTCCGCTCGCGCCCTCGAAGCGGAACGTGCCAGTGCCTGCGCCAGCGACGATGCCGCATTCGATTCCTGCGTGATAGAGTTGGCTGAGCGTCTGCTTGGTCGCCGCGATAGCGAAATCGATGTGCGCTTTGCGAAGCGCGTAGTCGCGAATGTGCTGTGCTCTGCCGTGATAGGCCTGTAGCCCTGCGAATTTCAGATCCGGCGATGCCGCAATTTTCTGCGCGAGCGCGACGGCGTCGGCGCCCGGCTCGACGCCGCAGCGATCCTGCCCGACATCAATCTCGACAAGACATTCGATCGTGGCGCCGTGTTTCGCCGCGGCTGCAGAGAGGTCCGCGACATTCGCAGCATCGTCGACGCAGACGATGATGCGCGCGCGTTTCGCCAGCGCGGCGAGGCGATCGATCTTCAGTGGCGCAACGACTTGGTTCGAGACCAGCACGTCGCGAATGCCTCCATCGACCAGCGCTTCGGCCTCGCTCACCTTTTGACAGCAAACGCCGACCGCCCCTCCCTTCTCGATTTGATACGCGGCGATGTCCGCCGACTTATGCGTTTTCGCGTGCGCGCGCAGACGAACGCCGGTTTCTGCGACGAACCGGGCTACCGTCGCGACATTGCGCTCGAACGCGTCGAGATCGACGAGAAGGCATGGCGTGTCGACTTCATCGATCGACATTCCGACCGATGCCGGCCGAGGGGCAGTCATTTTGGGATCCGTGTGGCTGGGAAGCTTGGCAGGTCTGTTGCCGGCAAAATGGCACATCCGCGCCCGATCGGCTATGAGACAAACCGCTCTCAAGCACGCCTCTCAAGGAACTGCCAATGTCTCTCCGCTCCGGCCGCGAATTTCTCTCGATACCAGGCCCAACAGTCATTCCGGATCAAGTGCTTGCCTCGATGCAGCGCCCGGCGGTCGACATCTATTCGGGGCCGATGATCGCGCTAACGGACGGGCTGCTGGCGGACATGTCGAAGATGTTCCGCACCAAAGGCCGCTCTTACATCTATATCGGCAATGGCCACGCGGCGTGGGAAGGCGCGCTCACCAACGTGCTTTCGCGCGGCGACAAGGTGCTCGTGCTGGAGAGCGGCCGCTTCGCGATCGGCTGGGGCGAAGCTGCAAAAATGCTCGGTGCGGATGTCGAAATTCTGCCCGGCAGCTTCCGCGCCGCCGTGAAACCAGAGGCTGTCGAGTCGCGGCTGAAGGCCGACACCAAGGGCGAGATCAAAGCGATCCTGGTCGCACAGATCGATACGGCGTCCGGCGTCGTCAACGACATCAAGGCGATCTCGGATGCGCGACGCGCAGCGGGACACGACGCGTTGCTGATGGTCGATACGGTCGCGTCGCTCGGCTGCATGCCGTTCGAGATGGACGCATGGGGCGTCGACGTTGCGATGTCCGGCGCGCAGAAGGGTTTGATGACGCCGCCAGGCTTGAGCTTCGTCGCCGGAAACGCGCGTGCGCGCGCGATTCACCCGAAAGCCGATATGCGCTCGCCGTATTGGGATTGGACCGCGCGCGAGGGCGAACTCCACTATCACAAATACAACGGGACGCCGCCGGAGCATCTCTTGTTCGCGCTGCGCACCGCGCTCGACATGATTTTCGCCGAAGGTTTCGAGAATGTATTTCGCCGGCACAGCTTGCTCGCGGAAGCGACACGGCGCGCGGTGTCGCTGTGGTCGGAGGGTCAAGACCTCGGATTTAACATCATCGAGCCGGCGGAGCGCTCCGACACGGTGACGACGATTCTGATGCGCGAAGGTCTGTCGCCGGAAGCGCTGACGCAGTTCTGCAACGAGCAACTCGGCGTCGTGCTCGGTGTCGGCATCGGCGCTTTGTCCGGCAAGGGTTTTCGTATCGCGCATATGGGGCACGTCAACGCGCCGATGATCCTCGGTACGCTCTCGGTGGTGGAGCTCGCGCTGTCGGCGTTGAAGATGCCGCACGGCAAAGGCGGCGTGCAGGCGGCGGTGGATTATTTGGCGAGCGAGATAGCCGCTTAATACGTCTCGACGTGGTAGCGGCCATCGCCGCGCATCGTCTCGCGCAACGATTTCCAATCGAGCGAGTGCTCGCGGCAGATGGCGAGGAAGCTTTCCTCGACGCCTGCTTCCATGCCGCGCAAACCGCAAACGTAAATATGCGTCGTGCTGCGTTTGAGAAGCTCGGCGATATCGCCGGAACGCTTGCGCATACGATCCTGCACATATTCCTTCGGCGTATCGGGCAGGCGCGAGAAGACGAGCTCCTGATCGAGCAATGACTTCGGCACGCGTTGGAGCGGGCCGAAATACGGAAGCTCCTTCGGGGCGCGCGCACCGAAAAACATCAGCAGCTTGCCCTTCGCGCTCGGCATAGCGCGGCGGCGGCGCTCCGTGAATGCGCGGAACGGCGCCGAGCCGGTACCGGTGCAGATCATGATGATGTCGCAGTTGGAATCGTCCGGCTTCAGGAACGTCGAGCCGAACGGACCGACGACACTCACCGGGTCGCCCTGCTTCAAATCGCACATGTAATTCGACGCAACACCGTGATGTGTCGCGCCATCCGGGCGCGGCTCGGACACGCGCTTCACGGTGAGCGCGAGATTGTTAGTGTTTGGCCGCTCGCCATCGCGGGCACTAGCGATCGAATAAAGCCGCATCATGTGCGGGCGGCCATTAGCGTCTTCACCGGGCGGGAGGATACCGATGCTCTGGCCCTCCAGCACTGGAAACGGCGTCGTTCCAAAGTCCAGAATGATGTGGCGAATGTCGGCGCTTGCGTCGGCGCCGGTGAGGCGCAGCATGCCAGTGACTTTCGCCTTCGCTGGATTGCGCCGGTCGAACAGATTGACGCGCGGTTTCGAGGCAGATGCCGGTGCCTTGACCTTGCCGCCTGCGCCCTTGTGCGCGTCGGCCAGCAAAGCCGCGGCCTCATCGTCGATCGCTTCTACGCTCGCAGTCGGCGCTGGGTCCGCAGTGCTCTCCGGCACTTCCTCTTCGGGCGGCAGATCAAACCAAGAGAACTGATCGTCGAGCGAGTGCGGCTTCGTGACCATTACGAAGTGATCGATTGATCCGGTCGGGCACGGCGATACGCAGTCCATGCAGAAGTTGCACTTCTCGGGATCGACCACGTAGTTGTTGGCGTCATGCGTGACCGCACCGACCGGGCACGTCGCCTCGCAGGTGTTGCAGCGAATGCAAACCGCAGGGTCGATCAGATGCTGTTTGACCGGTGCGTTCACGGCTCTACTCGACGATCTTCACGTATTCGAAGTCACCCGGCTTGTTGTCGATGCCGACTTTCGGCGCCGAGATCCAGCCCGCATATTTTCCGTTCTCGAACTGCGGTTGCATCAGGCTCTCGATGTAATCGCGGTCGGTGTCCGACGGCAAGAAGTCGTCGCGACGGCTCTTCCAGTCTGCATCAGACAAGAGGTTGCCTTCGGTGTCGGTGTGAATTTCCTTGAACTCGCCAATGCCGCGATGGAATGCGACATGCGGCAGCGTCAGCTTGAACGGAATTTTGTATTTGTCGAACACGCGGTTCCAGCGGCCGACACCCGCCGCGCAGTCGACGACGTAGTCATCGCGCAGGCGCATGTTGAGCGCCGACAGCGCCGGGACATCTTGAGTCGCGACCTTGCCGTCGACCATCCGGGTCACCGGATACGTGCCGCCTTCGAGTTGATGATCGTCTTCCAGCTTGTCTTCGCGAAAACGACCCTTGATGCCGGCATGGAAAGCATTCGCCGCGTTGGTCGAAATCTCGTTACCGAAAAGGTCGAGCGTCAGCGAAAAGTGGAGGTTCGCTTTCTTCTGCAGCGTCGGGAGATCGATCACACCGAGCTTGCGCTGCGCCGCGATGTCGTTCGGGTCCGTGATGCCGGCTTCGACCATTGCTTCGCACGTGCGCTCGATGGTGCGGCCGACCCCGGTCTCGCCGACGAACATGTGATGCGCTTCTTCCGTCAACATGAAGCGGCACGTTCGCGACAGCGGATCGAAACCGGATTGCGCCAACGCTTCGAGCTGCATCTTGCCGTCGCGATCGGTGAAGAACGTGAACATGAAGAAGGACAGCCAGTCCGGCGTGACTTCATTGAAGGCGCCGAGCATGCGCGGCGTATCGGCATCGCCGGAGCGACGCTCCAGCAATGCCTCGGCTTCGTCGCGACCGTCAGCGCCGAAATATTTCTGTAGCAGATAGACCATCGCCCAAAGATGGCGGCCTTCCTCGACGTTGACTTGGAAGAGATTGCGCAAATCGTAGAGCGATGGCGCTGTCTTGCCGAGGTGGCGTTGTTGTTCGACCGACGCCGGCTCGGTGTCGCCCTGGATCACGATGAGGCGGCGCAGCAGCGCACGATATTCACCCGGCACTTCTTGCCATGCCGGCTCGCCCTTGTGGGTACCGAACGGGATCGTACGATCCTCGACCTGCGGGGCGAGCAAGATGCCCCACTTGTAATCCGGCATCTTCACGTAATCGAATTTCGCCCAACCCTTCGGATCGACGCTGATTGCGGTGCGCAGATAGACGAGCGATTCCTGGAATCCGTCCGGCCCCATGTCGTTCCACCAGTTGATGTAACCGGGGTGCCACTTTTCGAGAGCGCGTTTGACACGCGCGTCGCCGGACAAGTTGACATTGTTCGGGATGAGGCCGTCGTAATCGACATTCATGATGTTCATCGTGCGTTTCCTTATTCCGAAGCGGCGTTACACGCGGTTGCGATCGAACGTCGCTTTGACGCCAGTGCCGTAGAGTTTCAGCGCGCCCTGCTCGCCGACGACATTCGGGCGCTGGAAGATCCAGTTCTGCCAGGCCGTGAGGCGGCCGAAGATTTTCGTTTCCATCGTCTCCGGTCCGGCGAAGCGAAGGTTTTGCTCCATGCCGGTGAGAGCGTCCGGCGAGAAGCCGGCGCGCTCTTCGATCTGCACCCGCAGCTCGTCTTTCCAATCGAAGTCTTCGTACGTGAAGGTGACGAGGCCGAGCTCCTGCGCATCGTCCGCTTCGATCGGCGTTCCGATCTTCTCCCTCGCGGCGTCAAGCGCTTCGGGCTCACCGAGAAAGCGCGTTTCCAGGCGCGAGATGCCGTTACCCATCGGATGCGAGCCGAAATTTGCAGGTCCAAGCGTGATGGTCGCCGGTGGGCGATTGTCACCTTCCTCAGTGCCGATCAGCATAAAGGAGCGATCGGAAGCAAAAGCAATTTCGAGCAGCATGCCGGCGAAGCAAGAGCCTGGTTCTATAATCGTCATCAGGCTCTTCGCCGTCATGTCGACTCGCTTCAGAACGCGCTTTTGGTAGTGCGCGATCTCGCGCATCAACCAATCGCCGTTGTGCTTGGCGAGAAATGCGTCATGCGCGAGAACTGCTTCGCTATCGCCTTCGCTGCGAAAGAGCACGACTGCGATGGCAGCCTCGTTGGCGCGCAGATGGAGGATCGCGTCTTCGAGTTCGCGCGCAATCAGAAGCGGCCAGAATTGATCGCCCGACTTTTTCGCCTCATCAAGCGACTGCGGCACCGCGCCGGGCCCGCGAAGCGTGATGTTGGCGACGCCGCGTTCGCGCTCGATCGCAACGTCCACATGCGAATACGCGACTTTGTCGTTCGTGATCTCGCGCTTGAGCGGCGCAAGCTTCACACCGTCAGCGCCCTCGGGCCGATCCGACTTGGCGGCGAACTCTTTCGCGCGCGCTGAGACCGCGTCGCCCCATTTCGAGTTCGGAACCGTCTCGTCGATCAGCCGCCAGTCAACGGCCTTTTTGCCGCGCACGCCTTCCTCGGTCGAGCAGAAGAAGTCGGCGAGGTCGCGCCTCACCTTGCGCTTGTCGGTGACGCGCGTGAGACCGCCGGTGCCAGGCAGCACGGCAAGTAACGGCGTCTCCGGCAGCGAGACAGTCGAACGGCGGTCGTCGATCAGCATGATGTGGTCGGCCGCCAGCGCGAGTTCGTAGCCACCGCCCGCGCAAGAGCCGGTGACGGCCGCGATATAGCGCTGGCCGGAATTTGCCGTCGCGTCCTCGATCGCGAGGCGCGTCTCGTTGGTGAACTTGCAAAAGTTCACTTTGTGGCCGTGGGTGGCTTTCGAGAGCATGCGGATGTTGGCGCCGGCGCAGAACACGCCTTCCTTGCCGGAGCGAAGAACAACGGTCCTCACCTCGGGATGCTCGAAGCGCAGCCGCTGGACCGCATCGTTGAGCTCTATGTCGACCGCAAGGTCGTAGGAATTCAGCTTCAACTCATAAGCGTCGCTAAGGCCGCCGGCCGGGTCGACGTCCATAATCAGCGAAGCGACCGTACCATCAACCTCGATCTTCCAGTGTTTGTAACGGCTTGGATCCGTTTGAAAGTCGATCAACACGGCCGCTTCCTCCCTAGACATGAATTATTATGCATCAAATCTGCACTGGCTGTAAAGCGGAATGATGCAAAATAGTGCATCAAAGCCGCAGGCTGCAGCCCCTCGTGCACGGTCAGAGTGCGGTGACTGAACTCAGCGACCGCAGCCAGAGTTTCGGCCGGCTTCTCGATCTGTGGGGCGTGACCGCAGTGATCGAGGATCAGGACGTCGCACGGGCAGTAGGTGTCCGCCTGCGCAAGCTCGACTTGCGCCATCGTTCCGTAAGGATCGTCGCGGCCCTGGATCACGAGAACCGGGACTCGCAGATGCGCGACCGCATCGTCGATCCGCCAATCGCGGAATGCGGGGCTCAGCCAGGCTGCGTTCCAACCATAGAAAGCGTTATCGACATTCGTGCCGTGGTGTCGCGTGAGACGGCCCCGTAGCCCGTCTGTCTCGAAAGATTTCCGCACCGCTACGATCTGATCGAGGTTCATTTCCTCGACGAAAAAGTGCGGCGCCATCAGTGCGAGGCCGCGTACGCGGAAGTCCTGATTGCTGCCCGCATAGATCGTCGCGATCGATGCGCCGTCGCTGTGACCGACAAGTACGCAGTGCTTGATCTTCGCAGCATCGAGGATGCGGCCGAGCAGCGCGGCTTCGTCGTGCATGTAAGTCACAGGCCATGGCAGCGGCTTGGCGTCCGATTTGCCATAGCCGAAGCGCGAGTACACGAACACGCCGTAGCCGGTGCGTTCGCTCAGCTTCTGAGGAAAGTCCTTCCACATCGACACGCAACCGAGACCCTCGTGCAACAGCACGAGCGTCGGTGCTTTGTCTGGCGCCGGTCCGCACCACGCGGTTTCGAGGTCGCGACCGTCGATCAGCATCACGCCGTCTCGTTCTCTTCGCGCAACTTGAAGCGCTGGATTTTTCCGGTCGCGGTTTTCGGCAGCTCGGATTTGATCTCGATCCAGCGCGGGTATTTCCACGCACCGGCGCGCGCTTTGACATGCTCTTTGAGCGCTTCGAACAAGGTTTCGTTCGCCGCGATGCCGTTCTTGAGCACGACATAAGCTTTCGGCTTCACGAGTTTGTCGGTGTCCTCGCAGCCGATCACCGCCGCTTCGAGCACGCTTTCGTGCGAGGCGAGCGCCGCTTCCACCTCGAACGGCGAAACCCAGATGCCCGAAACCTTGAACATGTCGTCGGTGCGACCGCAGTAGACGTAGTGACCGGACGGCTCTCGAACATACTTGTCGCCCGTATGCGTCCATTCACCCGCGAAGGTCTTGCGGCTTTTCGAACGTTGATTCCAATAACCGTCGGCCGCGGACGGGCCCGAAACGACGAGTTCACCGACCTCGCCGTCAGCCGCGTCCTTGCCGTGCTCGTCGACGATGCGCGCGCGATAGCCCGGCACCGGCTTGCCGGAGGTGCCGTATTTGATGTCGCCCGGCGCGTTCGAGACGAAGATGTGCAGCATCTCGGTCGAGCCGATGCCGTCGATAATGTCGGTGCCGGTGATCTCTTTCCACCGCTCGCCGACATGCGCGGGCAGCGCTTCGCCGGCCGAGACGCACCAACGCAGCTTGTCGGAACCAGCGCCGCGCGTCAGCCCGGCATGCGAGAGCATCGCGGAATAGAGTGTCGGCACGCCGTAGAAGATCGTCGGATTGTGCTTCTTCATCATGGCGAAGACCGCGTCGGGCGTCGGACGATCCGGCAGCAAAACCGTCGTTGCGCCGACCGACAACGGGAACGACATCGCGTTGCCGAGACCGTAAGCGAAGAAGATCTTCGCGGCCGAATAGACGACGTCGTCTTCGCGAATGCCGAGCACGTTCTGTCCGAACAGCTTCGCGGTCGCGATCAAACTCGAGTGGATATGCCGCGTGCCTTTCGGCTCGCCGGTCGAACCGGACGAGTAGAGCCAGAAGGCGACTTCGTCCGACAAGGTTTGCGCGGTTTTTGCGTCCGCTTTGCCTTGCGCAACGACGTCTTCAAAACGGTGGCGCTGCGAGCCTGAGAGCTTCTCGTCCTTGCCGAGGCCCGCGACGATCATCGGCCGCGCAATGCCGAGCTTTGCAAGCACACCTTCCGCCATCGCGGCGAGCGGCGCCGAGACGACGATCGCTTCCGCGCGGCTGTCGGCAAAGATGTAGGCGTATTGCTCGGCGGTCAGCAGCGTGTTGAGCGGGATCGGCGTGATACCGGTCCGCAGCGCGCCCCAGAAGGCCACCGGGTAGTCGACTGTGTCGAGCATCAGGAGGAGGATGCGGCTCTCCTGCCGCAAACCGAGCCGGCGCAGTCCGTCCGCGAAGCGATACGTCGCCTCCTGCAGGCCCCCATAGGTGATCGAGCGATCGGGGTCGATGAACGCGACCTTCTTGCCGCGACCCGCGTCGACATTGCGGTCCACGAAGTCGGTGACCGCATTGTACGGCCGACGTTCCGAAAACTCGTCGCCAGACATCTGAAACGCCTCCCTGTGGACGCATCTCTACCGATGGCGGTATTGGAGGGTGGACGACGCAAAGAAAGCCGTGCACCAGCACCCAAAGCCGCTGCGATCTGCGCGCGCCTTCTGGCCAAAGCGTACGGCGTCATGCATTATAATGCAATAGGACTTGAGAATGGCTCCAAAGACTGGCCGACAGAAAGATGACGACCCGGCAGATGGCCTCGCCGCCTATCTGACTCGGCTGGGTGACCGCGTGCGGGTGATCCGCGCGCGGCGCGGCATGTCGCGCAAGGCGCTAGCGAAGCATTCGGATGTCTCGGAGCGCTATCTCGCGCAGCTCGAAACCGGCGAAGGCAACTGCTCGATCGTGCTGCTGCGGCGCATCGCGAATGCTCTCGGTGTGCCGATCGCGGACCTGGTTGACGACCGGCCGGAACGTCCGGTCGAGAGCTTGCTGCTCACACAATTGCTGGACCGCCTGCCCGCCAGCGATCTCGCGGAGGCACGCGACTATCTCTCGTCGCGCTTTGGTCAGTCGACGGCCGCGGCACGGCGCGGCCGCATCGCGCTCATCGGTCTGCGTGGCGGCGGCAAGTCGACACTCGGCCGCTTGCTCGCCGAGCAGCTCAGCATGCCTTTCGTCGAACTCGACCGCGAGATCGAGAAGCTGAGCGGCATGGAGCTCGCCGAGGTGTTCGAACTTTTCGGACAAGCCACTTTCCGCCGCATGGAGCGTGACGCGCTGCAGTCGGTGCTTGCAACGCATGATAGCTTCGTGCTGGCGACGGGCGGCTCCATCGTCACCGAGCCAGGAACGTTCGAATTGCTCCTGAGCAATTGCTACACCGTGTGGGTGCGCGCGAGCCCGGACGAGCATATGAACCGCGTCGTTGCGCAGGGCGATCTGCGGCCGATGGCCGACAATGCGCATGCGATGGACGATCTGCTTTCGATCCTGCACTCGCGTGAGCCGTTATACGCAAAGGCCGACTACGCGCTCGACACGGCCGGAAAATCGTCGGCTGCGAGCGCCGGCGAGCTTGCCGGACTGCTGGAAAGCGAAGTCGCGGGCTAAACGCCCAAGTGGCGATGCACCAAATCCGGGTCGGCACGCAGTGCGTCGGCCGAACCGTCGAACACGACTTCGCCCTTTGCCAGAATCACATGCCGATCGCCGAGCGCGAGGAGATCGCTGAGATTCTTGTCGACCACGACAACGGCTGTCCCGCTCTCGCGGATGACGCGGAGCGTCGCCCAGATCTCATCGCGGAGTTTCGGTGCGAGACCTTCGGTCGCTTCGTCGAGCAGGAAGATATCCGGATTGGTCATCAAGGCACGGCCGATCGCGAGCATCTTTTGCTCGCCGCCCGAGAGCTGGTTGCCCCAATTCGACCGGCGCTCCTGCATGCGTGGGAACAGGCCATAGATACGCTCCAGCGTCCACGGCGATTGGCCTGCGCGGTTTGCGCGCTGTGCAAACGTAAGATTTTCCTCGACGGTCAGGTTCGGGAAAATGCCGCGCGACTCCGGCACGAAGGCGAGACCGCGCTGCGCGATTGTCGATGTCCGCGAACCGCCGATCGTCTCGTTGCCGAGCCGCAGCGATCCTTTCCGCGCGGGCAGCAGACCCATCAGCGTGCGCAGCAGCGTCGTCTTGCCCATGCCGTTGCGACCGAGGAGCGAGACGGTTTCGCCCGGCATGACGCGGAAGTTGACGTCGCGCAGCACGTGGCTTTGTCCGTAATAGACGTTCAGGTTTTCGGCGACTAGCGCGGGCGTCATGCGGCGGTCCCGTGCGTGCCGAGATAGGCCTCGCGGACTTCCGCGTTGTTGCGAATGTCGCTCGGCAATCCATGCGCCAGCAGCTTGCCGCCGACCAGCACCGTCAGTGTGTCGGCGGCCGCAAAGATCGCGTCGATGTCGTGTTCGATGAGAATGACTGTGTGATCGGCCGACAACTTGCGCAGCAGCTTCGTCACGCGCTCGGTCTCTTCGGGCCCCATCCCGGCGAGCGGCTCGTCAAGAATAAGAAGCTTCGCACCGGAGGCGAGCAGCATTCCGATTTCGAGCTGGCGCTGCTCGCCGTGGCTAAGATGCGCGGCCTGGGTATCGGCGCGCGACGAAAGGCCGACGGCGTTTAGCGCGCGCTTCACCGCGTCTTCTTCGTCCTGGCGCGGTCGGCTGCCGAAGAATCGCAAAGGGCTCGGTCGATGCGCCTGTGCGGCGAGCAAGCAGTTCTCGCGCGCCGTGAACGGCAGCAGCACGTTGGTGATCTGATACGAGCGGCCGATGCCGCGCCGCGCCAGCGCATATGCAGGACGCCCGGTCACATCTTCGCCGGCCAGCAGAATGCGACCCGCCGTCGACTTCAACGTGCCGGAGAGCAAGCTGATGAATGTCGTCTTGCCGGCGCCATTCGGCCCGATGATGCCGTGCACTTTGTTCGGCTCGAGCTTGAGCGTCACGTCGTTGACCGCCACCAGACCGCCAAAGCGCCGCGTCAGGCCTTCGACCGCAATCGTCTTGCCGCCACCTGTCGGTTCGAGATCGACGACACCGACCGTCGCGTCCGCATCGCTTTCGGCGGCGCGGCGCGGCTTCGGCGACAGGAAACCGGCGACGCCGCGCGGCGCAGCCAGCACGGCCGCGATGAGGAATACACCGAGGCCGAGCGACCAATGCTGCGACAGTGGCCCGACGATGCTCGAACTTTTGAGCACGTCTTCGAGACCGGTGTAGAGGATCGCGCCGAGGATCGCGCCATAGAGCGTGCCGACCCCGCCGAGCACGACCATCATGATGGCGTGGCCGGATTGCCGCCACGAGAAGAGGTCAGGTGTCACGAAGCCATCGATCGTCGCATAGAGAGCACCGGCAAACCCCGCGATCGATCCCGCGATCACGAAGCTCGCGAGCTTATGCGTGTAGGTGTTGAAGCCGAGCGCGCCGATGCGTTGCTCGTTCCAGCGAATGCCTTGCAACACGCGGCCCATCGGTCCGTGCACGAGCGCCACCAACCCGACATAGATCAGCACGAGCATCGCCAGGCAAAAATAGTAGAAGCTCAAGCGATGCTCGAAATCGAGCAGCATCTTGCCGCCGATTTGGAGCGACGGCTTGATGTTGACGTAAGCACCATCGGAGCCGCCGGCATAACGCGTCTCGTGGAAGAACGAGTACATCATCTCGCCGAAGGCAAGCGTCACCATGATGAAGTAAAAGCCGCGCGTCAGCACAGCGAGCGATCCGATCACGGCTGCGGCGAGTGCGACGAGTACGATCGCGGCGGGGAAAACGAGGAGAATATTCGCGGCAGCAGCATCCGGCGATAAGCACCACACGACGTACGCGCCGAGCCCGAAGAACATCGCGTGGCCGAAGCTGACGAGGCCGGTGATGCCGATCAGAAGATCGAGCGACAGCACGAAGATCGCCAGCACGATCACGCGTGTAATGAATTTCACGCCGTAAGTGCCGACGAACATTGGCGCGACGAACGCCGCGACGATGAGGGCGGTGAGCAGAATAAGGATCGGGAGGCGCGGAAGCTTCAGCACTTAGTTGGCCCGCCCGAACAAACCGCCGGGGCGGACGACCAGCACGGCGGCCATGATCGCGTAGACGATCATGCCGGCGAATTCCTTCAGATAAACTTTGCCGAATGCATCGGCGAGACCAATCAGCAGCGCGCCCACGAAGGCGCCGCGAATGCTGCCGATGCCGCCGATAACGACGACAACAAAGCTGATGATCAACACGCGCTCGCCGATGCCTGGATAAACACTCTCGATCGGCGCCGCGATCATGCCGGCCGCGGCTGCGAGTGCGACGCCGGCCGCGAAGACGAAGCGGAACAGCAACCGCGTGTCGATGCCGAGCACTTCGACCATCTCGCGGTTCGACTCGCCGGCGCGAATCATGCGGCCGACGCGCGTCTTCTGGATAACAAAGACCATCGCGAGCGCGAGCACGACACAGAGCGCAGCCACCGCGATGCGATACACCGGATAGCTCAGCACGTCGGTGAGCTTGATGCTGCCGCCAAGATAACTCGGGATCGGGACGCTCTGGGGGCGCGCGCCCCAGATCATGCGCTGCAGTTCGTTGAAGATGAGGATGAGGCCGAATGTGAGCAGCACTTGTTGGAGATGGTCACGATCGTAGAGATGGCGAATGAACAGCCACTCGATCGCGGCACCGAACAGAAACGCGATCGGGATGCCGAGCGCGAGCGCGAGGAAGATATCACCTGTCAGGCTCGTCAGCGTGATCGCGAGATACGCACCGAGCATGTAGAAGGAGCCGTGGGAGAGATTGATAACGCCGAGGATACCGAACACCAGCGTCAGTCCGCTGGCGGCAAGAAAAATCAGCAAGCCGTATTGCAGGCCGTTGAGCAATTGGATGAGCGCGAGTTCCATCGATTCTCAGCGTCGTACGAGCAGCTAAATTGCCGTCATCCCGGCTGAGCGGAGCGAAGGCCGGGATCCATAACCCCTAGCCTCTCGCGAGCGCTGAAGAATATGGATCCCGGACAGCCGCGATGCGGCTTCCGGGATGACGGCATGCGTCTTGCAATTACGACGCCAGACGGCAGCCGGTGGTCGGATCGGCGAAGTCGGTCGCGGCGGTTTTCACGAGCACGTTCTTGCCGCCCTTCAACTCGCGCAGATACATGTTCTGGATCGGGTTGTTCGACGCCGACAGCTTGAACGGACCGCGCGGGCTCTTAAACGATGCCTTGCTGATCGCGGCGTTCAGCGCATCGCGCTTCGACACATCGCCGCCGACGGCCTTCAGGCCGGCATCGAGCAATTGCATCGCGTCCCAACCTTGCACCGCGTAAACGTCGGCGTCCGACTTGTAGGCTGCCTTGAAGTCGGCGCGGAATTTCTTGTTCTCCGGCGTGTCGACGTCATCCGCATAATGCAGCACTGTCATCACGCCATCGCCGGCGCTGCCGACAGCGCTCTCGACGCCGTCGGTCAAGAAACCTGCGCCCCACAGCGGGATCGACGATTTCAAACCAGCCGCCGCATAATCCTTGATGAATTTCACGGCGCCACCGCCGGCGAAGAATGTGTAAACCGCATCAGGCTTGAGCGACGCGATCTCGGCAAGCGCCGATTGGAATTCGACGTTCGGAAACGGCACTGTCAGGTCCTTGAGAACCTGTCCGCCGCCCTTCGTGAACGTATCCTTGAAGCCGTTCACGGATTCATCACCCGCCGCGTATTTCCACGTGAAAGTCACGACCTTCTTGATGCCGGCGTCGACCATCGCCTTGCCGGTCGCGAGACCGACCTGCCCATTCGAGAAGGACGAGCGGAAAACGTTCTTCGCGCACAGCTGACGCGTCAGCGTGTCGGCGCCCGCGTTCGGGATGATCGTCGGGATGCCTTCTTCGCGCGCAATCTTGCTCATCGCCATCGCGACGCCGGAATGCACCGAACCCATCAGCACGTCGACCTTCTCGCCTTGCACGAGCTTGGTCGTAAGGTCGGTAGCTTTCGGCGGCTCGGACTCGTCGTCGAGTTTGACGAACTGGATCTGACGTCCGGCGAGCGCTCCGCCCTGCTGCTTGACGTACATCTCCATCGCTCGCGTAATGGCCTCGCCGAGCTGCGCGTAAGTGCCGCTATACGGCAGCAGCAGCCCGACCTTGATCGGCTTAGCTTGTGCGATCGCGGGGCGCGCCAACGGTCCGGCAAAGCCGAGCGCGCCTGCGCCCGCAGCCAGAGCCAGCGCATGGCGACGCGAAATCCTGATGTCATTCGTCATTGAAATCCTCCCACCGAAGTCGTCAGAGCTTATGTGAAGTTTTCGGCGCCATGCAGCGCAGCAGTGTCGCGGCATGGACCCGCCTCGTGCTCGATCATGCACTATATTACATGTTTTCTAGTCTAGGGGAAGCGGACTGGAAAAACTGAGCGATTCAGGAAATTTGGGCCCCTCGTGTCGGGGCGGATAATGCCCGGTCGTCCTCTGGGCAAGCGCCTGGAGGATGTATTCGATGGAAAAGCTCGTTCCGCGACGTTTCTTGGACATGCCGACCACCCGCATGGCGGGGATTGCTACGGTTCTCGGAGACGATGCGCCGACCGTCATACCATCGCTGTGGGAGACCTTCGGCGCCGGCTTTGCGGCTTCCCCACACGAAGGCGACGCACGCTATGGCGTCTGCACGTCTCGCGATGGCGAGATGCACTACATGGCGGCGACCGCCGTGCGCGAAGGCGCGGCTTTGCCGGATGGATGGCAAGAGATCGTGCTGCCCGCGCGGCGCTATGCCGTGTTTCCGCATGAAGGCGGCGTCATGAGCATCCGCGAGACGATCGAAGCGGCGGGTGATTGGCTCGAGCGGTCGGGGCTCTCGCCGGAAGACACCGCGGCGTTTCTCGAACGCTACGGCCCTGGCTTCGATGCTGAGACGGCCGAAGGCGACATCGAAATCTGGATGCCGCTGCGCAGGTGATCAGCGCTCGACGAACGCCTTCTCGATCACGTAGTGGCCGGCTTCGCCGTGATTGCCTTCACGCATGCCGCGTTCGTCGAATATGACGCGGAGGTCGGCGAGCATCGCCGGGCTGCCGCACAGCATCAAACGATCCGCATCGAGACTGAGCGGCTCGGCTTTGATGTCGTCGAACAGTTTGCCGGTCGTGATGAGGTCGGTAAGACGGCCGCGGTTGACGAACGGCTCCCGCGTCACGGTCGGATAGTAGGTCAGGCGCTCGGCAACCATCTCACCCATGAACTCGTTCGCCTTCATCTCCTCGACGACACGCTCGCCGTAAGCGAGTTCGGCCACCTGACGGCAACCGTGGACCAGAATTACGCGCTCATAACGCTCGTAAGTCTCCGGGTCCTTGATGATGCTGGCGAACGGCGCGAGGCCGGTGCCGGTCGAGAGCAAATAGAGGTTCTTGCCCGGAAGCAGGTTGTCGTAGACCAGCGTGCCGGTCGCCTTGCGGCTGACCAGGATCTTGTCGCCTTCGCTGATCTGCTGGAGGCGCGAGGTCAGGGGACCATCGGCGACCTTGATCGAGAAGAATTCGAGCGTCTCTTCGTGGTTGGCGCTCGCCATCGAGTAAGCGCGCAGCAACGGCCGACCATTCACCTCGAGGCCGATCATCGTGAACTGTCCGCTGGTGAAGCGGAAACCCGGGTCACGCGTCGCCGTGAAGGAGAAGAGATTGTCGGTCCAGTGACGGACAGACAGGACGGTCTCTTGATTCAGCGCACTCATGTCGGAAAGAGCCTCAACGTCATCTATTGTGCGGCGCACCAAATACATGAAATGCGGCGAAAAGGGAAGCATCCCTGCCCTATATTGGAATGTCTCCAATGCGTTCGGTTAAGCGGTAACGAAGTGGGGCTGCGGCTTCGCGGCTAGGAATGCCCAATCATGCAGCATTGACTTGCCTAGAGCCCACATGCTGCGATGCGGTCAGACAATCTGGCCAGAGCGCCTGGAGGGGAAAAATGCGAACGATTTCAACGCTTGCGGCCGCCGCTGCGGTTCTGCTGACTGCAACCGCCGCGCAAGCGCAGACCAAGGTTGCAATCGGCATGTCCGGGTGGACCGGCTTTGCGCCGCTGACGCTCGCCAAAGAAGCCGGCATTTTCGCCAAGAACGGCGTCGACGTGACGATCAAGAAAATCCCGCAGGCCAGCCGCCACCTCGCGATTGCCTCCGGCGACATCCAATGCGCGGCGACGACGGTCGAAACCTGGGTGGTTTGGAACGCCAACGGCGTTGCGACGACGCAGCTCTTCCAGCTCGACAAGTCCTACGGCGCCGACGGCATGGCGGTGCGCAGCACCACCGGCTCGATCAAGGACCTCAAGGGCAAGCAGGTCGCAGCTTCGGCCCCCGGCACCGCCCCGTATTTCACGCTCGCCTGGTTCCTGAAGAAGAACGGCCTCAGCGTGAAGGATGTGACCGTCGTGAACATGGAGCCGGGTCCGGCCGCGCAGGCTTTCATCGCGGGTCAGAACGACGCCGCGATGACGTATGAGCCGTATCTCTCGGCCGTTCGCGCGAAGCCGGAAGCCGGCAAGATCATCGCCACGACGCTCGACTATCCGATGATCATGGACACGTTCGGCTGCACGCCGAAATTCATTGCCGAGAACGAAGCCGCCGTGCGCGCGATCACCAAGAGCTATTTCGAAGCGCTCGAGATGATCAAGGCCGACCAGAAGAAGGCTTACGAAATCATGGGCGCCGACGTGAAGCAGACGGGCGAGCAGTTCGGCAATTCGGCGCAGTATCTGCGCTGGCAGGACCAGGCCGCGAATAAGGCGTTCTTCTCGGCCGAGCATGCGGCGTTCTCGAAGGAAGCCGCCGACCTGCTGCTCGAAATCGGCGTCATCAAGCAGATCCCGGATTTGGCGAAGCTCGCCGACCCGCGCTTCGTTCAGTAACGCCTCGGCCTCGATCCTTCGAGACGCGTAGGTCGGCTGTGCCGACCTACGCTCCTCAGGATGAGGATTGAGTTCAGCATTTCTCCGCCCTCATCCTGAGGAGGCCGCCGAGTCCGCGCAGCGGACTCAAGGCCGTCTCGAAGGACGAGGGCGGGCAGTCGACTATCGCCAACGTTGCGCATGGGTTACGTAACGCAACCCATGTCGCGGATATTCGTCAGCCATTCGAGCATCGACAACGCCCAGGCTGCGGCCTTGCGCGATTGGCTTGCGGCCGAAGGCTGGAACGAACTTTTCCTCGATTTCGATCCGCAGCACGGCATCGCGGCCGGCGAGCAGTGGGAGCAAGCGCTCTACACGGCGGCGCATCGCTGCGAGGCGGTGCTGTTTCTCATCAGCCGCGCATGGCTCGCGTCCACGTGGTGCCTCAACGAACTAACGCTCGCCCGCCGTCTCAACAAGCGCCTGTTCGGCTTGATGATCGAAGACGGCGTGTCAGCGCAGGAACTGCCGTCCGATCTCACGCGCACGTGGCAGGTCGTCAATCTCGCGACCGGACGCGACCGGCACATGATCCGCACGCATATGCCGGTAACGGGCGAGGAGACTGAGGTCTCGTTTCCGCGCGAAGGCCTCGCGCGGCTCAAGAACGGGCTGCAGAAAGCAGGATTGCACGCGAGCTACTATGCGTGGCCGCCCGAGGATGATCCGCAGCGCCCTCCGTATCGCGGATTGCGGCCGCTCGAACCCGACGACGCCGGCATCTATTTCGGCCGCGAGGCCGCGACCATCGAGGCCATCGATACGCTGCGCGGTTTGCGCGCGGGTGCCGCGCCTCGGCTTCTCGTCGTGCTCGGCGCATCGGGTGCCGGCAAGTCGTCGTTCCTGCGCGCCGGCTTGTGGCCGCGCCTCACCCGCGACGACACGGCGTTTTTCCCGATGCCGATCGTGCGGCCCGAGCGCGCGCCGATCAGCGGCGACAACGGGCTCGTCGCGTCGCTCGACGCGGCGCTGAACGCTTCCGGTATAACGATCTCGCGCGTCGAGGTGATGGACGCCGTTGCGCGCGGTGCGCCCGCGATCAAGCCTCTGCTGCAACGCCTCGTCGCGTCGCGTCCGCGCGATGCCGATGCTGCGCCGCCCGCAATCGTCATCGCGATCGACCAAGCCGAAGAACTCTTCGCAGCCGAAGCCGAAGAGGAAGCGGCGGCGTTTCTGCGCATCCTCAACGAACTCGTGACGAGCGATGCGCCCGCGATCATCGCGGTGTTCACGATTCGCTCCGATAACTACGAACGCCTGCAGGAAACGCCGTCGCTCGCGGCGCTGCATCAGGAAATCCTGAGCCTGCCGCCGATGCCGCGCGGCGCCTACACGGACGTCATCAAAGGGCCGCTGCGCCGGCTCGACGGCACGCCGCGCGAAATCAAAATCCAAGAGTCGCTCGTCGACGCATTGCTCTCGGACATCGAAGAAGGCGGCGCGAAGGATGCGCTGCCACTGCTCGCCTTCACGCTTGAGCGCCTCTACGACGAATATCACGCAACCGGACAGCTGCGGCTTGAACACTACGAGAAGCTCGGCCGCGTCAAAGGTTCGATCGAAGCTGCGGTCGAGCGCGCGATCTCCGCATCGACCGCGAATCCTTCGATCCCACGCGACCGGCCGGGACGTCTCGAACTCCTTCGGCGCGGCTTGATCCCGTGGCTGGCGGGCGTCGACCCCGACACTGGCGCGCCGCGGCGGCGTGTCGCGCGATTGTCGGAAATCCCCATCGAGGCACGTCCGCTGATCGATCGCCTCGTCGATCAGCATCTGCTCTCGACCGACTTTACGCCGGACGGCGAGAAAACTGTCGAACCGACGCACGAGGCATTGTTGCGCCAGTGGGGATTGCTGCAGGGCTGGCTCGCCGAAGATGCGGGTTTGCTCGGCGTCATGGAGGTCGTCAAACGCGCGGCGCGCGATTGGGACGCCAACGGCAAACGCAGCGGCTGGCTGACGCATACGGGCGACCGCCTGAAGACTGCTGAAGGATTGCGCGGACGGCCGGATCTTGCCGGCAACTTCGATCGGACGGATTGGGACTACCTAACGGCGTGCCGCAAAGCCGAGCATGCGGCGCGGCGTCGCCGTCGCCGCGTGCAGGCGACCGTGACGACGCTGCTGCTCTCGATCATCGCGGGGCTGTTCGCCTACATCAATCGCGAGTTCCTTGAAGAGCAACTCAATTGGTACTGGAAGATGCGGCCCTACATGATGGCGAACTTCCGCCCGCATGTGCTTCCGCGCGGCAAAGAACTTGCTTTGCGTTCAGGCGACAGCTTCCGCGAATGCGCGAAGGATTGTCCGGAATTGATCGTCATCCCGGCCGGAAGTTTCATCATGGGTTCGCCTGCGACCGACGAGGAGAAATACCCGAACGAAGGGCCGCAGCGCTTCATCCGGCACGCGCAGGCTTTTGCGGTTTCGAAGTTCCACGTGACGTTCGACGAGTGGGATGCCTGCGCCAATGTAGGCGGCTGCCCGCCGATCCAGGATTCCGGCTTCGGGCGCGGCAATCGTCCGGCGATCAATATGACGTGGCCCGAGGCGCAGCAATATGTCGCCTGGCTCTCGCGCATGACGGGGCAGCAGTATCGCCTCCTCTCGGAATCCGAATGGGAATATGCCGCGCGCGCCGGTGCCGAGACGCGCTTCACCTGGGGTGACGACGTGGGCGAGAACCAAGCCAATTGCCAAGGCTGCGGCAGCGAGTGGGACAACCGGCAGACGTCGCCGGTCGGCCGGTTCAAGCCGAACGCCTTCGGCGTCTACGACGCTCACGGCAACGTCTTCCAATGGATGGCGGACTGTTACGAGAACAGCCTCGACGGCATCCCGTCGAACGGCGCGCCGCGCCGCACGCGTGCCTGTGACCAACGCGTCCGCCGTGGCGGTTCCTGGACCAGCCGGCCGCGCGATCTGCGCGTGACCGGCCGCAGCATCATCGGCATCGACTACCGCAACTATAACGGCGGGCTGCGAGTCGGCCGCACACTGCAGCAACCCCCGGCAGACCCGACGCAGTATCGTGCCCCGCCGCCCGGCTTGCCGCCGGAAGGCTCCCATGCGATGAGGCCCGCGCGATGAAGCCGTTAGCCCCAGTTTCCAACACCGCGCGCGTCCTGCTCGGCATTTCGTTTTTCGTGCTGTTCTTCGCGCTATGGGCGATCGCGACGCTCGGCGGCTTCGTGTCAAAGACCTTCCTCGCCGATCCGATCACGATGGTGCGCGACGGGTACGAGCTGATCGTTAAACACGGCTTCATGTTCGATATCGGCATGACGGTCTGGCGTGTCGTCGGCGGCTTCATTCTGGCGGCGCTGGTCGCGGTGCCGATCGGCATTCTGATGGGCGCATTCAAGCCGGTCGAAGCCTTCCTCGAGCCGTTCGTCTCCTTCGCACGCTATCTGCCGGCGAGCGCGTTCATCCCGCTGCTAATCCTCTGGGCCGGCATCGGCGAGACGCAAAAGCTGCTCGTCATCTTCATCGGCTCGGTGTTCCAATTGATCCTGATGGTCGCCGTCTCGGTCGGCAGCGTGCGGCGCGATCTTGTCGACGCCGCACTGACCCTTGGCGCGCGCAACAGCGGCATCCTGCAGCGCGTGATGATCCCGTCGGCTGCGCCGGACATCGCGGAGATCCTCCGCCTCGTGCTCGGCTGGGCTTGGACTTACGTCATTGTCGCGGAGCTGATCGGGTCGTCTTCGGGTATCGGCCACATGATCATCGACAGCCAGGCGTTGCTCGCCACCGGTCAAATGATCTTCGGCATCATCGTCATCGGCATCATCGGCCTGATCTCGGATTTCCTGTTCAAGGCCGTGAACCGCAAACTCTTCCCGTGGAGCCTCGCGTGAGCAAACTCGTCATCGAGAATGTCTCGCGCGTTTTTCCGGGCGTCCACGGCGGCGCGCCGACGACCGCGTTGACGCCGACGACGCTCTCGGTCGGCGACAACGATTTCATCACACTGCTCGGGCCTTCGGGCTGCGGAAAGTCGACGCTGCTGCGCATGATCGCGGGGCTCGATCGGCCGTCGACCGGACGCATCATGCTCGACGGAAAACCCGTCATCGCGCCCGGCCCCGACCGCGGCATGGTGTTCCAATCGTATACCCTGTTCCCGTGGCTCACGATCGCCGAGAATATCGGCTTCGGCCTGCGCGAAAAGGGCGTGCCGACCGCCAAGCGCAACGCGACGGTCGCGCAGTGGCTCGAACGCGTCGGCCTCAAGGGCTTCGCCAATCACTATCCGAAGCAGCTGTCGGGCGGCATGCAGCAGCGCACCGCGATCGCGCGCGCTCTCGCGAACGATCCCGGCATTCTGCTGCTCGACGAACCCTTCGGCGCGCTCGACAATCAGACGCGCGCGCTGATGCAGGAAATGCTGCTCGGCATTTGGGAGCGCGAGCGCAAGACGGTCGTCTTCGTTACGCACGACATCGAAGAATCGATCTTCCTTGCGTCGCGTGTCCTCGTGATGTCGGCGCGCCCCGGCCGTATCAAGGCCGACGTGCGGGTCGATCTCCCCTATCCGCGTCACTACACGGTGAAAACGTCGCCGGAATTCTCGGCGCTGAAGGCGCGGTTAACCGAGGAAATTCGTGCCGAGGCAGTGCTGGCGGCCGAGGAGCATTAGCGCTTGAGGTGACCCGGTCACCACACTACGTTTGGACTGAAGAGAGCATCATGAAACATTTTCCCGAGCAGCTTGCGGATCGCTATCGCCGCTTCAAGTATCGGCATTTTGCGCCGAACCAGGAAGAATACGAGCGCCTCGCCAGCGAGGGCCAAAGCCCGGATACGATGATCGTCTCCTGTTGCGACAGCCGCGTCGACCCCGAGACGCTCTTCTCGGCGATGCCCGGCGAACTGTTCGTCGTGCGTAACGTCGCGAATCTCGTGCCGCCTTATGAGACGCAAGGCAAGTATCACGGCGTCTCGGCAGCGCTCGAATTCGCCGCGTTGAACTTGCGCGTCAAACACATTGTCGTGCTCGGCCATTCGGGCTGCGGCGGCGTCAAAGCCTGCCTCGATCACGAGGCGGCGCGGCAGACCAGCGCAGAGTTCATCACCAACTGGATGTCGATGCTCGATCCGGCGCGCGACACGCTCATCGAGAAGCACGGCGGCGATTCTTCGCACACCCTGCTGCCGGAGCTCGAACGCGAAGGCGTCAAGACGTCGCTGACCAATCTGCGCACGTTCCCGTGCGTGCAAATCCTCGAAGGCAAAGGGCGTCTGCAATTGCACGGCGCGCATTTTGACATCGCGACGGGCACGCTCGAAGTCCTCGATCGCGAGAGCGGCGAGTTCGTGAAAATTTAAGGCTGCGTAGACACCGCGTCTTCCGTCATTGCGAGAAGCCGTGCAACGGCGACGAAGCAATCCAGCTCTTTCTTTTTACCCTGGATTGCCACGTCGCGTCTTCGACGCTCCTCGCAATGACGACCCCTAAGGCGCGACGCACTTCCACGGCGCCGGCGTGCACGCGATCGGCACCGGCGAGCAATCGCCCGACGTGCATTTGCGGCAACCGTCCTCGACGGTCGGGCAGCCGAGTTCCTTCTCGACGACCTCCCACCAGCGCTCGCCGGGCGGCATCGGCGTCATCTTCATGGCTTCGAGCTCGCGCGACCAGAAGTCGGAAGTCGCTGCTTCTTCGCCAACGCGCGGCTCCTCGGCCCTTCCCGGCGACGAGAGGAGCGCGATCGTCAGCGCAATGGCGGCGAGCAGCTTCATCCGGCCCTTATCGCACGTCGCGGCGGAAATTTTGTGGCAGCGCTTGCGCCGGTTAAATTTCCATGGCTGGCTTCGGGCGCATTGGAGACAGCTCATGTCGCTCGAACTTTATCTTGCATATTGCGCGGCTTGCGTCGTGCTCGTGATCGTCCCTGGCCCGACCGTCACGCTGATTGTGGCGAACTCCCTCACGCACGGAACGCGCGCCGGATTGATCAATGTCGCGGGCACTCAGCTGGCGCTCGCCGTGATGATCGGCGTCGTCGCGGTCGGCCTCGGCGCGATGGTCGCTACGATGGGCTGGTGGTTCAACTGGCTGAAGCTCGCGGGCGCGGCGTATCTCGTCTGGATCGGCATCAAGATGCTGCGCTCAACCGGGCAAATCGGTCTGCCGGGAGCAACCTCACGCCCGAAGAGTTTCTTCTGGCAGGGCTTCTTCGTGCTGCTGGCAAACCCGAAAGTGCTGCTGCTGTTCGGCGCTTTCATCCCTCAATTCGTCGACGTCTCGCAGCCGTATTTCATGCAGGTCGTCTTCCTCGGCCTCACCTTCATGGCGATCGCGACCGTGTTCGACACGGCCTACGCGTTTCTCGCCGGCGGCGCCGGCAAGATGCTCTCCGCGCAGCGCGTGCGCTTGATCTCGCGTTTGTCGGGATTGTCGCTGATCGGCGGCGGCGTGTGGCTCGCGCTTATCCGGACGCGCTAACGCTCCTTGTCGAAGTAGCGTTTGTGCACGGCGCGAATTGTGTCGGTGAGTTCGGTCACCGGACCTTCGACCGGCACATTCGGCGCGACGTCTTGAATCGGAATCGCCTTCACGGGACCGGGCTGGATACCCCACTCGGCGAGCCAGCCACGATGCTGCGCCGACGACGCAACGTAAACGATGCGGCCGAGACCCACCCAACCATGCGCCGCCGAGCACATCGCGCAATGTTCGCCTGACGTGTAGACAGTCGCGGCGGAACGCGCCTGCGGCGTCATGTTGTTAGCCGCCCAACGCGCGAGCGCAAATTCTGGATGCTGCGTGTTGTCGCCGCCGCCCGTGCGGTTGCGATCTTCCTGCAGGACTCTGCCTTCCGCCGAGACCAAGACGGAGCCGAATGGCTTGTCGCCGGCGTCGAGCGACTCCTCCGCAAGCGCGATACAACGCTTCAGGTGAATGAGATCGGTTTCGCTGACCATTCGTGACCTCTTACGCGACAAGTTTCGCGGCTTCGCGTCCGGCGGTGCGGCCGGAGAACAAGCAGCCGCCGACGAACGTCCCTTCAAGCGCGCGATATCCGTGCATGCCGCCGAAGCCGGACACTTCGCCGGCCGCGAAGACGTTGCCGATCGGTGTTCCGTCCGACTTCAGCACGCGCGCGGATAAATCCGTATGCAGTCCGCCGAGCGTCTTCCGCGTGACGATGTTGAGCCGCACCGCTATCAGCGGGCCGTTGGCGGGATCGAGGATTTTATGCGGCGGCGCCGTACGGATCAGCTTATCGCCGATGTAGTTGCGGGCGTTGCGGATCGCCGCGACCTGCAGGTCTTTGCCGTAGGCGTTGTCGATCTGCAGATCGCGCGCGCGGATCTCGCGTTCGATCGCGGCGGCGTCGAGAAGATTGTCGCCCGATAGCGCATTCATCCGGCGGACGAGATTTCCAATGTCGTTGGCGACGATGAAGTCTTCGCCCTTGTCCATGAACGCCTGGACTGGCGGCGGCACGCCCTTCGTTGCGCGTTTGATCACTTGCCGCCAGCTCCCGCTCGTCAGATCCGCATTCTGCTCGGAGCCCGACAGGGCGAATTCCTTCGCGATGATCTTTTTGGTGAGGATGAACCACGTGTAGTCATAGCCCGTCTTCATGATGTGTTCGAGGGTGCCGAGCGTATCGAAGCCGGGGAAGAGCGGCGCCGGCAGACGATTGCCGCGCGCATCGAACCACAGCGACGACGGTCCCGGCAGAATGCGAATGCCGTGTTTCGGCCAGATCGGATTCCAGTTCGTTATTCCTTCGACGTAGTGCCACATGCGATCGCGATTGATGATCGCGCCACCGGCTTTTTCCGTGATGCCGAGCATGCGACCATCGACATGAGCCGGCACGCCGCTGATCATCTTCGCGGGCGGTTTGCCAAGACGCTCCGGCCAGTTCTGCCGGACGAGATCGTGATTGCCGCCGATGCCGCCGGACGTCACGATCACGGCCTGCGCCGTAAGTTTGAAATCGCCGACGGCGACGCGTGAGCTTGCTTCGCCGCGACCGACATTCGACGGTTCGAGAATTTCGCCCGCGATGCCAGTCACGGTCCCGCCTTCGACGACGAGCTCGTTGACGCGATGGCGAAATTTCAGCGTGATGAGACCGCGTTCCGCATACGTACGCGCGCGCGCCATGAACGGCGACACGATGCCGGTGCCGGTGCCCCACGGAATGTGGAAGCGCGGCACAGAATTGCCGTGCCCGAAGCCGCCGTAGCCGCCGCGTTCGGCCCAGCCGACGATCGGAAACAGTTTAACGCCGCGTTCGAGAATCCACGCACGCTTTTCGCCGGCGGCGAATTGAACGTAAGCCTCGGCCCACTTGCGCGGCCATTCGTCTTCGGGCCGATCGAAGCCGGCCGTGCCCATCCAATCGGCAAGCGCAAGGTCGTACGAGTCGCGAATGCGCAGACGGCGCTGCTCGGGACTGTTGACGAGAAACAAGCCGCCGAGCGACCACCACGCTTGGCCGCCGAACGACGCTTCCGGCTCCTGGTCGACTATGATGATGCGCTTGCCGGCTTCGGCGAGTTCGCAGGCAGCGACGAGGCCCGAGAGCCCGCTGCCCACTACGATGACGTCCGCGTCGCTCAAGGCGCGCCTCCCGAGGCATTGTTCTCGCGAGAGAGTTCCTCAGTTCCGGAGCGCACGCAAGCCGCGTTAGGCCTTCACGCGCGCGATGAACTTATCGAAGGCCGCAAGCTGCTGCTTGATGAAGTCGCGCGTGGTCTCGTCGTGCAGGCCCTTCTCGGCATCGAGCTTGGTCTGCGCCGCACCGACGAAGACTTCCGGCTTGTTGAACGTCAGCGCGTCAAGGAACACGAGGATCTGCCGCAAGTGATACTGCACGCGGGCGCCGCCGAGCGGTCCGCCCGATGCGGACTGGATCGCCACCGGCTTGTTGACGAATGGCTGGTCTTTGAGACGCGACACCCAATCGAGCGCATTCTTCAGGCCGCCCGGGACCGAGTAATTGTATTCCGGCGTAACGATGATGACGCCGTCCGCCTTGCGGATCGCAGCTGCCAGCGCTTCGACATCGGACGGGAATCCAGTCCCGTTCTGGATGTCGGCGTTATAGACCGGGAACTTCTCCCACGATGGCGCGTCAGTGATCTTCATCCCGTCCGGTGCGAGAGCCGGCAATGCGTTGGCAAGCATTCGGTTGAACGAGCCTTTGCGCACGCTGCCGCAGATCGTGATCACGTTGGTCATCGGATATCCGTCTAGTTTCTAATTCGGGGTGAGCGCGTTAGCCTAAGAGTGCGACGCGCAAAACGCAAAAGCAGGGACGATGATCGATATCGCGAGCGGACATCCGAAAATCGACGGCTATCTCGATACGCAATACGAGAGCGTGCGCGGAATGTCGTCACGTTTTGCCGCAGCGATCTGCGGGCACGTTGTCCGCCGGCAGAGCGAGCAAGGCATCGTCGGCGATATCGCCGAAATTGGAACTTTCGAGGGACGTTTTTTCATCGCGCTGGCGCTCGGCCTTGCGGACGGCGAGCACGCGCTTGGCATAGACCTCTTCGATTGGCCGAATGCCGGTGTGCTGCCACGTATGCTCAAGCACTGCGAACGCGGCGGTTTATCATCAGATCGCTTCACGGCGTGGAAGGCCCACAGCGGCAAAATGTCGGTTGCTGAATTTCGCGCGAAGTTGAAGCAGCCGCAGGTGCGCTTCTTCCACATCGACGGCGAGCATGCCTACGACAGCCTGTCGAAAGATCTCGAACTCGCGCATGCCGTGATGCATCCGCAAGGCGTCATCGCGCTCGACGACATGCTGCATCCCGGCTATCCGACGCTGATCACAGCGGTGATCGACTATCTTAAGCGGTATCCCGAAATGGTCGTGATGTGTATCGTCGACCGACAGGATATCGTTGCGGCAGCGAAGTTTCTCATCTGCCGCAACGATGCGGTCGCGCTCTACGAGCAAGATCTGATGACGACATTCGCCCGCTTCCACTTCATCTCTGGCGCCGACATGCTTGGGCATTTCACGCTCGTGCTAACGCCGCAGCTCGGCAACGTCGACGTCGGCTGGGACGACCCGGCGTAAACGTCAGAGGTGCCGCGTTTCCGCCGGCGGATTCCACCAATTGTTGTTGCGGCCGTCGCAATAGGTCACGGGCGCCGCGATCAGCTCTTCGGGCGTCACGTCGTTCAGAGTCGCCAGAACGACCGAGACATATGCGCCGCCGATTTCCGGAATCTCGCCGTGGCCATGCGTCTTGATCCCGCACGTCCTGCAGAAGCGATGATGAGCGGCGTCCGATCGCGAATAGTCCGCAAGATTGTCTTCGCCGGCGGTGAGACGGAAGGCGTCCGGCTTGATGCCGATGCCCCAATTCCGGCTTTTCGTGCAGATCGTGCAGTTGCACCGGCTCGTGCCTGCCGAAAGATCGAGATCGGCCTCGTAGGTGACCGCGCCGCAATGGCAGCTACCGTGAAAAGTCTTCAGCATCGGGAAATCCTCGCCCCTGGTTTCAATATCTTTCTCCTAGTGACATCCTGCTGACAACATGGTGTCAGCAGGATGCTGCCAGAGTGCCGTCATGTTGAGCTTGGGAGTTTCGCCATGAGACGTGCCGATCGCCTCTTCCAGATTATTCAAATCCTGCGCCGCAGCCGTCAACCGGTTACCGCCGACGCGGTGGCGGCGGAACTCGAAACGTCGAAACGGACGGTTTATCGCGATATTTCAACGTTGATCGGCCAACGCGTGCCGATCCGCGGTGAGGCCGGTATCGGCTATGTGCTTGATAACGGCTTCGATCTCCCGCCGCTAATGCTGACACCGGACGAAATCGAAGCTGCCGTTTTGGGCGCTCAGTGGGTCATGAACCGCGGCGATCCGGTGCTGGCGCGTGCCGCGCGGGACCTTGTCGCCAAAATCGGCGCGGCCGTGCCTGAAAGACTCCGCCAGTTCGTGCTCGAGCCCGCCAGCGCGGCAAGCCCGGCCTGGAATATGGCGGCCGATGCGTTGGATATGTCCTCGCTTCGTGCCTCGATCCGGGCCGGACAAAAGATCGACCTGCGCTATGTCGACGCCGAGGGACGCGAGAGCATGCGCCGCGTTTGGCCGGTCACGATCGGCTATTTTGACCAGGTCCGTACGGTGATTGGCTGGTGTGAATTGCGTCAGGATTTCCGCAGCTTCCGCACCGACCGCGTGCGTGGTGCCGAATTCCTCACCGAACGCTACCCGGAACGGCCGGCCGTCCTGCGGGCACGCTGGCGGAAGCACCATGAAGAGGAGCAGGCGCGCATCCAGCAAGGCCATGCAGCGGCTGCCGCTGGCGCAAAAGTCACACGTGTGGCCTAATCTCTCGGTACACGGCGATTCCGCATGACCGTTAGGTTTTGAGCGGTAAGGATGCGCCGTTGAGGGAGGGATTGCGAGCGAATCGGTGGCTCGCCTGCGCTTCACGCGCGGGCCAATATGTTGGCCTCACGCTGCAGTCCACGAAGAGGATCATGCGTTTTCGACGTTTATCAATCGCGGCTGTGTTGATCGCCGCTACGGGTTCGGCCGCGCTGGCTCAGGAACCACCACCAGGCACGCAGCGCCTCGAGCGCCGTGAAGTCTGCACGGGTGAACTCGTCTCCGGCAACGATCCGGATGGCTCGTGGATCGGTGCGCGTTGCTTGCTGCCGGCCGGCAGCAATGTCGAGAAGGCCGTTCAGCGCGCCTGCAAGCCGAAGGCGGTCTGTCGCGTCGACGCGGTTGTGCGCGCCGAACCGGGCCGCGTCGTCGTTCACCGCGTGATCAAGGTCGAACAGGTGCAGGCGCCCGCGTCCGAAGCTGCGATCCCGACCGAACCGCACGGCCGCCGTCTTGGAAAGCTGATCGATGGCGTCTATGCGCCGGCACAGTCCGGCTGCAACAGCCGCCATCGTCCCGCTGATCGTGTGTCGATCCTGCTCGACGTTGCGGAGCCGACCGTGCAGTTTCTCGCGCAGTTCTGCGCCGTCATGGTGGCGAAAGGCAGCGATCCGACGGAGAAAACGCTGCGCTCGACGCTCGAAGTTCGTTGCGGGCCGGAAGCGTCCGAAGAGCAAATGCGAAAGGGCAAAACGGGCCGCAAGACCGACATCGTGCTCAGCCGCTCCGAGGGACAACAACTTGCGATCGACGGTGTGCCGTATATGGCCTGTCCGATTACGCAGCAGTCGACGCCGGAATGGTGGATCAAACGCCACCCGGTGCATCAAGGGAAAATCCCGCAGTGACCCTGACACTGCGAGACTATGCTGCAGGCGATGCCGCTACCATCGATCGCCTCGCGGTTGCAGCTTTCGATCAGTACTCGGGCGAGTTCAACGACTGGAAGACGATGAAAGCGCGGCTTGGCGCGACATCGAAGCTCGCCGGCGTTTCGCAGTTCATCATCGCGGAACAGGACGGCACGGCCGTCGGTATGGTCGGCTACCTGCCACCCTTCGCGCCGAAGCTTGAGCACTTCCGCGCCGAATGGCCGCTGGTGCGCACGCTTTCGGTTGATCCGGCAGCGCGCGGCCACGGCGTCGGCCACACGCTGATGGAAGAGTGCGTCGCGCGCGCAAAGCGCGATAAAGCGAAGGAACTCGCGCTGCACACGAGCCCGATCATGAAAGTCGCGCTCGCGATGTATGAGCGCATGGGCTTCCGCCGCTACAGCGACGCACCGCCGATCTTCGGCGTGCCTTACGGCATTTATCTCAAGCCGCTGACCTGACTATCTCGCAGTGTTCATTGCGCCTTGATGCTGGGCCAGTGACCGTCCGCTTTTTTGACGTAGCCCGGAATGTCCTTGCGCCACGTCGCCTGCACGTCGGCGCTGTAATTCAGATACAGCTTGCCCTTCACGATCGTGAATGCGGCCGGATCGATCGGCGCTTTGTAGCCGCGCGATGTCCCGTAAGCGCAGAAGCCGCCGTATTGCGGGGCATATTTCGCCGGATCCTTGGCGAACAGATCGCGGTTCTCGGCCGAAACGAATCTGAAGACGGCGCCGCCGTAGATGAAAGAATGCTCGGCTGATCCCTTGGCCGGCCGTTGCTCACGGAAATAGCTAACCGGGTCATGCCCCGCGATAGCCAAGCCTCCGTCGACGTTGAACTCGGACGCCTGCAGCGGCTGTGTCAGCAAAAATGCATGCAAGGCGAACGAACCTGCGAAAGTCCATCCCATCAACGTGCCCATCATATTTCGCGCTCCAAACACCAGTCTTGAAGCCCTTACGCGTCAATACCGCCTTTCGTTACGGGGCCGACTGTCAGCATGCCCTGTGAGTCTCGGGGAAAACTCAGCGACTCGGGCGCACCCGCGCTATATCTCATCGCATGCGCTTCCCGCCCCAATTCCTCGATGACATCCGGGCGCGGCTTCCGGTGTCGGAAGTCGTGGCGAAGCGCGTGCAGCTCAAGAAGCAAGGCCGCGAGTGGCGCGGGCTCTCTCCCTTCAACAAGGAGAAGACGCCGTCCTTCTACGTCAACGACCAGAAGGGATTTTATCACGACTTCTCGTCGGGAAAGCACGGCGACATCTTCGGCTTCGTGATGGACACCGAAGGCCTCACCTTCCCGGAGGCCGTCGAGCGGCTCGCCGGCATAGCGGGCCTGCCGATGCCCGTGATGACACGCGAGGCGGTCGAGCAAGCCGAGAAGCGCAAGACGCTGCACGACGTCATGGAGCTCGCGGCAAAGTTCTTTCAAGATCAACTCGCGGGACGCGCCGGCGCGCATGCACGCGGCTATCTGGCGGACCGCTCGCTGGATGCACCGACGCAGCAGAAATTCCGCATCGGCTATGCGCCGAATGAACGCTTCGCGTTGAAGGAAGCCCTTGGCGCACAGGGCATTCCGGTCGGCGACATGATCGAGACCGGACTACTGATCGCGGGCGACGACATTCCGGTGCCGTATGATCGCTTTCGCGATCGCGTGATGTTTCCGATCACGGATATTCGCGGACGCGTCATCGCATTCGGCGGACGCGCGCTGCAGAAAGATGTGCCGGCCAAATATCTCAACTCGCCGGAGACGACGCTCTTCCACAAGGGCGCGACGCTCTACAACATCGCGGCCGCGCGCCAGGCAGCGCATCAGGGCGAGCCGATCGTCGTCGCGGAAGGCTACGTCGACGTCATCGCGCTGGTCGGCGCCGGCTTCCGTGCCTCCGTCGCGCCGCTCGGCACGGCGATGACCGAGGATCAACTCGCGCTGATGTGGAAGATGGCGGACGAGCCGATCATCTGCCTCGACGGCGACTCGGCCGGCCGCAAGGCAGCGTACCGCGCCGTTGACCTCGCAATGCCAAAACTGCTCGCCGGCAAGTCTTTGCGCTTCGCCAGTCTGCCGGCTGGACAGGATCCGGACGACCTCGTTCGCTCCGGCGGCGCGGAGGCTTTGCGCGAGGTCATTCGCAACGCGATGCCGCTCGCCGAGATGTTGTGGGTTCGTGAGACCGAGCATGGCGGCTTCGACACACCGGAGCGGCGGGCCGCGCTCGAGGCCAGGCTCGGGGCGATCATCAACACGATCGCCGACCAGACGGTGCGTAAATACTACAGGGACGATCTATCCACGCGCGTCCGTTCCCTTTTCGGCTCCGCACCACCTCGCGGCATGGGCGGCGGCCAATTCAACCGCCAGCAAGATTGGCGCACGTCGCTTCGCCGGCAGCAGCAAAGCCTCAATTTCCGCGGGGGGAAACAAAATGGGCGCCCCGGCGGCTTCGGCGAGCCCGCACCGACCGCCCCAAGCCCCCTACTCACCCGTAGCCGGGTCGTAACGCGAGCCGCGCTACCGCCGCGCGAGGCGCTGCTTCTCGTTACGGCACTCAACCACCCCTGGCTGCTCGAACACCACGCCGAGGAACTCGCCGACCTTGAATTCCGGCATGCGGACGGTGACCGGTTACGCCACGCGCTTTTGGACGCTGTCGCAGGCCATACACACGCCCCGGTGGAGCCCGAAATTCTCCGTCAAGCCGTGATCGAATCGGGTCTCGGTGATATCCTGACGAGGATCGAAAAAGGTCTCACCCACACGTCAGATTGGCCTGCCCGCCCCGGGGCCGGAAATGACGACGTGATTCAGTGGTGGAACCACGTGATCGCCTTGCATCACAAGGACAGAACGCTACATAAGGAACTCAACGAAGCCGAGCGCACATACGGCAATATGCCGACGGAAGAGAATTGGCGCTGGCTGCAAGATGTTCTCGAGCGTCGCGCGGCGCTGGAGGGCAGTGAAGCCACCATCGAGGATTTCGGCGCCTCTTCGGGGCGACGGCCACAAGGCAATCTCTGAGTGCCTGTTTCTCCGAGAGCCTTAGGTCCGATGGGCGGAAATCCGAAAGTGCGCGCAGACGGCGTTATGGTTAAGCGGCACGTAACGCCTGGTGTGCGATATTTCGGGTGGATCGGCCGGTGCGCCTTCGGCGTCTGGGCTGGTTTCGAGGGGTGATGTGTGGGCGGCGCTTGCTTCCAGCAAGGCGCTGCCTTTTTCGGTTTCCGGCCGGCGGCGTTGTCGCACGTGCCGTTCTAAGAGGGTAATGGCGATCCGCATGGCAGCACCGCAACGTAAAACTCCGGCCAAGGCACCTGCAAAACCGGCAGCCGCGAAGGCCGCCGCCGTCAAGGCTAAGGCAGGGACACCGGGCAAGGACGAGGCGACCGAAAAGGACGCCGCCACCGATACGCCGACAACCGATTCGCCGTTGCTCGATCTTTCGGACGCCGCCGTCCGCAAGATGATCAAGCTCGCCAAGAAGCGCGGCTATGTCACGCACGAGCAGATCAACGCCGTGATGCCGTCCGAGGAAGTCACCTCGGACCAAATCGAAGACGTCTTCGCGATGCTCAACGAGATGGGCATCAACGTTGTCGAGAACGAAGAAACCGACGCGGACGACGATGACGACGACGATGAGGATGAGGGCGGCGATCTCGTCGAGGCCGCGCCGAAAGCCATCGCGGTTGCCGAGAAGAAAGAGCCGAGCGAGCGCACCGACGATCCGGTGCGCATGTATCTGCGTGAGATGGGCTCTGTCGAGCTTCTGTCGCGTGAAGGCGAAATCGCGATCGCAAAGCGCATCGAGGCTGGCCGCGAGGCGATGATCGCAGGTCTCTGCGAAAGCCCGCTGACGTTCCAAGCCATCATCATCTGGCGCGATGAACTCAACGAGAACAAGATTTTCCTGCGCGACATTATCGATCTCGAGGCCACCTATGCGGGCCCCGATGCGAAGAATGCTGCGCCGTCCGGTGAGGGCGACGACGCTCCGCCGATCGCGCCGCCGGTGACGCCGCCGCAGCCCGCGCAATTCCGCAACACGACCGCGCGCGCACAGGCCGCCGCCGAAGAAGCGCCGGAAGGTCTCGAAGGCGCCAACCTGTCGGACGGCGACGAAGAGGACGATTTCGAGAATTCGCTCTCGCTCGCCGCGATCGAAGCCGAGATCAAGCCGAAGGTGCTCGAGAGCTTCGACACCGTCGCGTCGACCTACAAGAAGCTGCGCCGCCTGCAGGAGCAGGACATCGCGAACCGCTTACAGAACGACAAGCTGTCGCCGAACCAAGAGCGCAACTACCGCAAGTTCAAGGACGAGCTGATCACCGAGGTGAAGTCGCTTCGCCTCAACCAAGCGCGTATCGACGCGCTGGTCGCGCAGCTCTACGACATCAATCGCAAGCTCGTCTCGCACGAGGGCAAGCTGATGCGCCTCGCCGAGAGCCATGGCGTCACGCGCGAAGACTTCCTGAAGAACTATCAGGGCTCGGAGCTGAATCCGCAATGGCTCAATCGCGTCTCGAAGCTTTCGGCCAAGGGCTGGAAGAATTTCGTCGCGAAGGACAAGGACAAGATCAAGACGATGCGCGGCGAGATTCAATCGCTCGCGTCGCTGACCGGCCTCGAGATCGTCGAGTTCCGCAAGCTCGTGCACATGGTGCAGAAGGGTGAGCGCGAAGCCCGTCAGGCGAAGAAGGAAATGGTCGAGGCGAACCTGCGTCTCGTCATCTCGATCGCCAAGAAGTACACGAATCGCGGCCTGCAGTTCCTCGATCTCATTCAGGAAGGCAACATCGGCCTGATGAAGGCGGTCGATAAGTTTGAGTATCGCCGCGGCTACAAGTTCTCGACCTACGCGACGTGGTGGATTCGCCAAGCGATAACCCGCTCCATCGCCGACCAGGCACGCACGATCCGCATCCCGGTGCATATGATCGAGACGATCAACAAGATCGTCCGCACGTCGCGCCAGATGCTGCACGAGATCGGCCGCGAGCCGACGCCGGAAGAGCTTGCTGAAAAGCTCGGCATGCCGCTCGAGAAGGTGCGCAAGGTTCTCAAGATCGCCAAAGAGCCAATCTCGCTCGAAACGCCGATCGGCGACGAGGAAGATTCGCATCTCGGCGATTTCATCGAAGACAAGAACGCGATCCTGCCGATCGACGCGGCGATCCAGTCGAATCTGCGCGAGACGACAACGCGCGTTCTCGCATCGCTCACGCCGCGCGAAGAGCGCGTGCTGCGCATGCGTTTCGGTATCGGCATGAACACCGACCACACGCTGGAAGAAGTCGGCCAGCAGTTCTCGGTGACGCGCGAGCGTATTCGTCAGATCGAGGCGAAGGCGCTGCGCAAGCTCAAGCACCCGTCGCGCAGCCGCAAGCTGCGGTCGTTCTTGGATAACTGAGCAAGCTCAATTCACTTGCAGCAAATGGCCCGCACCGTGCGGGCCATTTGTTTTGTAGCCCTGTCACTCACGCGCAGTACTGAAGTCCCATGATTCGTCTCGATACCGTCGGCAAACAGAACGGCAAGCAGATCCTTTTCATCGAAGCGTCGGCGGCGTTGAACAAGGGCGAAAAGGTCGGGCTCGTCGGCCCGAACGGCGCCGGCAAAACCACCCTCTTCCGCCTCATCACGGGCGAGGAGCAGCCGGACGAAGGCCAGGTGATCGTCGAGCGCGGCGTGACGATCGGCTATTTCAGTCAGGACGTCGGCGAAATGGAAGGCCGCTCTGCCGCCGCCGAGGTGATGGACGGCGCGGGCCCGGTCAGCGAGATCGCGGCGGAGCTGAAAGAACTCGAAGCCGCGATGGCCGACCCGGATCGCGCCGACGAGATGGACGACATCATCATTCGCTACGGCGATGTGCAGGGCCGCTTCGAAGAGCTCGGCGGTTACGCACTCGAAGGGCGCGCGCGCGAAGTACTCTCGGGTCTCGGCTTTTCCCAAGAGATGATGGACGGCGACGTCGGCAAACTCTCGGGCGGCTGGAAGATGCGCGTCGCGCTCGCGCGCATTCTGCTCATGCAACCGGACGTCATGCTGCTCGACGAGCCCTCGAACCATCTCGATATCGAGAGCCTCATCTGGCTCGAAAGCTTCCTCAAGGGTTACGAGGGTGCGCTGTTGATGACATCGCACGATCGCGCCTTCATGAACCGCATCGTCGGCAAGGTCGTCGAGATCGACGCCGGCTCGCTGACGACCTATTCGGGCGACTATGAATTCTACGAGCGTCAGCGTCTCCTCAACGAGGCGCAGCAGCAGGCGCAGTTCGAGCGCCAGCAGGCGATGCTTGCAAAAGAGATCAAGTTCATCGAGCGCTTTAAGGCGCGCGCCTCGCACGCCGCGCAGGTGCAGAGCCGCGTGAAGAAGCTCGACAAGATCGAGCGCGTCGAGCCGCCGCGGCGGCGGCAGACGGTGGCGTTCGATTTCCCGCCGGCGCCGCGCTCCGGCGAGGATGTCGCGTCACTCAAGAACGTGTCGAAGCAATACGGCGCGCGCACGATCTACGACGACTTTACGTTCTCGATCCGCCGGCGCGAGCGCTGGTGCGTGATGGGCGTCAACGGCGCCGGCAAATCGACGCTGCTCAAGCTCATCGCGGGCGCGGCCGATCCGGACGGCGGCACGGTCGCGGTCGGCGGCAGCGTGAAGATGGGCTACTTCGCGCAGCACGCGATGGAGCTGCTCGACGGCGAGCGCACCGTGTTCGAGGTGCTGGAAGACAAATTTCCGCTGGCGGGTCAGGGCTCGCTGCGCGCGCTCGCGGGCTGCTTCGGTTTTTCGGGCGACGATGTCGAGAAGCGTTGCCGCGTGCTGTCGGGCGGCGAGAAGGCGCGCCTCGTGATGGCGATGATGCTGTTCGACCCGCCGAATTTCCTGGTGCTCGACGAGCCGACCAACCATCTCGACATTGCGACGAAGGAGATGCTGATCGAGGCGCTCGCCGATTACGAAGGCACGATGCTCTTTGTCTCGCACGATCGCCACTTCCTCGCCGCGCTGTCGAACCGCGTGCTGGAGCTGACGCCGGACGGCGTCCACCAATACGGCGGCGGCTATACGGAATATGTGGCGCGCACCGGGCAGGAAGCCCCGGGGTTGAGGGACTAGTTCAAAGCCGCTGCAGCAGAGCAGAAGATCTGCTACACTCCCTCCCAACGCGCCCCGATAAGCGCGGTCCGAAAGGGAGCCCGACATGCATCGTCTCGCCGCAGCGCTTGGCGCCGCAACGCTCGCACTCATGACCATCATCCCCGATGCCGAGGCGCAGAATTATCCGGCGCCGAAATCCGCCGCGCACGTGCTGCGCGACTTCAAATTCCACACCGGCGAGACGCTGCCCGAACTCACGATGGCGTATGTCACGATCGGCGAGCCGAGCGGGCAGCCCGTGCTCGTGCTGCACGGCTCCGGCGGCTCGGCGCAGAACATGCTGACGCCGGCCTTCGCCGGGCAGATGTTCGGACCCGGTCAGCCGCTCGATGCGCAGAAGTATTTCATCATCATTCCGGACTCGGTAGGGCACGGGAAATCGTCAAAGCCGTCGGACGGAATGAAGACGAGATTCCCGCGCTACAACTACGCCGACATGGTGTCGGCGCAGCATCGCCTCGTCACCGAAGGACTCGGCCTGAAGCGGCTGCGGCTCATCATCGGCAATTCGATGGGCGGCATGCATGCGTGGCTATGGGCGACGCAGCATCCGAATAGCGCAGACGCGATCGTGCCGATGGCCTCGCAGCCGACAGCGATGGCGGCGCGCAACTGGATCCTGCGGCGGATGATGATTGAGACCATCCGCAACGATCCGGAGTATCAAGACGGCAACTACACGGCGCAGCCGCGCATGATGAAATACGCGATCGCGGCGTATGGCCTGGCGAGCGCGGGCGGCACGCTCGCGTATCAGAGCCAAGCCCCGACCGCGAAGGCGGCGGACGATCTCGTCGACGCGCGGCTCAAAGCGGCGCTGCCGGTCGACGCCAACGATTTCCTCTACGCGTGGGGCTCGTCACAGGATTACGACGCGTCGGCCGGGATGGAGAAAATCACGGCGGCGATCCTGGTGGTCAACGCGGCGGACGATGAGCGCAATCCACCGGAGACCGGCCTGACCGAGGCGGCCGTCAAGCGCATCAAGAACGCGAAGCTGCTGGTCATCCCACCGAGCGCGGAGACGACCGGGCATCTCACCACCGGCAATGCAAAATGGTACGCCGACGCGCTGGCGGAGTTGCTGGCGAAGACGCCCGCGAAGGGGATGTGATCGCAGGCGACCGCGTGTACCATTGACCGCAACCCGAACTTCCGCGACTTTCCCGGCCATGCGCAAAACAATATTGGCTCTCACGAGCATCTTCGCCCTCGCCGCCCTCACGCCCGCCAACGCGGCGCGCTGCGGCGGCGACTTCTCCACCTTCGTCGCCGAGATCTCGCGCGAGGCCGCCGCTCAAGGCGTCTCGCAATCGACGCTGTCGAGCGCCTTCGCGGGTGTGACGCACGATCCGGCCGTGATGGCGTTCGATCGCCGCCAGCGCGGCACCTTCCGCAAGACGTTCGAACAATATGCGGCGACGCGCGTCGGCCCGGCGCGCGTCAAACGCGCCCGCACGCTGATGCAGCGCAACGGCGCGCTGCTCGCGCGCGTCGAGCAGCGCTTCGGCGTGCCGAAAGAACTCGTGATGGCGATCTGGACGATGGAGACCGACAACGGCGGCGACATGGGCAAGCTGCCGGTCATCCGCACGCTGGCAACGCTGGCACACGATTGCCGCCGCACGGATCTGTTCCAGGGCGAGCTTATCGCGGCGCTGAAGATCGTGCAGCGCGGCGACCTGCCGCTGTCGGAGCTGAAGGGCGCGTATGCGGGAGAGATCGGACAGACGCAGTTCCTACCGTCGTCCTACATCAAGTACGGCGTCGACTTCGACGGCAACGGCCATGTCGACCTGCGCCGCTCGGCGCCGGACGTGCTCGCCTCGACGGCGAATCTGTTGAAGACCAACGGCTGGCAGCCCGGTCAGCCGTTCGGCCTCGGCACGCGGAATTTCGAAGTGATGCGCGAATGGAATCGCTCGGAAGTCTATCGCCGCACGCTGCACTACTTCGCCGAACAGCTGCGCTGAGATAACGACACCCACAAACGTCATGGCCCGCTTCATGCGGGCCATCCACGTCTTGCTTTATTGTTTGAAAAAGTAAGCCGTGGATGGCCCGGACAAGCCGGGCCATGACGACCTATTGCTTACTCCGTCGGCGCGCTCTCGACGTCACCACCGGCGTTCTCGCGCGGGCCGTTGCGACGGCGGCGGCGGCGATGCAGCGGGAAACGATCCGCGCCGCCTTCGTGCCCGTTGGCACCGTTGGCGTCGACCGGAACGTCCGGCTGCGGCGCGCTCGCCGGGATGCCGCCGGTCACGAATGCCGGGAGCTGTTCGAGCGCTGCGTCGTCCTGCGGCTGGATGCGCGGCTGTTCTTCATTGCCGCGGAAAGGCTGCGGACCGCGGTCGCGCGACTGGAAGCGGTCGCGGTTGTTGTCGCGGTTATCGCGGTGGCGGCGGTGGTCGCCGCGATTGTCTCGGTTATCCCGATGGCCGCGGTTGTTGTCGCGGTTATCACGATTGTCGCCGCCGTGGTCGCGCTGTTCGCGCGGCTGGAACTCGCCGCGGAATTCCTGCGGCTGCGAGTAAGGCTCGCGCGTCGCATACGGCTCATTCTCGCCCGGCTCGTCCTCGCCATCGTCGTAGCTGCCCTGGCCCTCGCCGAAATTCGGCTGCTGCTGGCGGAACTGCTCGTTCACGGCCGCAATGACGCGGAAATAGTGCTCGGCGTGCTGGTAGTAGCTTTCGGCGCCGACCGGATCGCCCGAGGACGAGGCGTCGCGCGCCAGCTGGAGATATTTCTCGGCCACGTGGTGGGCAGTACCGCGCACCTTCACGTCCGGGCCATTCGATTCGTAGACTCGCGTCAGCGGGTTCTGGCCCTTGCGGTTGCGGCCGCGCATACGCTTGTTGTTGTTCTGATGACCGTTTCTCATGGGTATCGCTTCATAACCCTCTGGTTAGTGACCGTTATGCCCGGCCAAACTCTCTGCGCGGCCCAAGCTTGGACGCGACGGCAGGCCATGCGGCCACGCCGAGAGCGTTGCAAACAAAGGGCTTGAGTCAGTCACGATTGCGCAAAGCCATCCAAACGCGCGGTCTCGCCGCGGCTGTGCAAACTCCCACGCCGCAGCCTTCACTTGCAGACTGCGCGTAGCTTCAGATGCGTTTTCCGGATCAGGCGGACGTGGCGGCCATTGGCACGGTCATCGTCTGCTGGTTCCGCCTTTTGAGGTCCTGCGGGTTATCGCGGTCTCTCGTGCGGTCCTGTCACGGGCTTATCTGGAACTCAACCTAGCCGTTCTCGGGGCTTTCTCCAAGCGGTTTTTTCGCGATGCGGCACGCCGCCCCCACGCCTAATTCCTTTGCAGAATCAGAGCCCGAGGGTTGCCGCCAAGGTCGCGAACGGCCGGGCGGACCAGGGTAAGGCCGTGGCCCGCGAAAACGGCAGCGACCGCTGATTCTTGGGTAGCGCCGATCTCCAACGCGACGACCGCTCCGGGCTTCAGGACCCGCGTCACGTCCACCGCGATGGCGCGGTAAGCGTCCAGGCCGTCCGCGCCGCCGTCGAGCGCGAGGATCGGTTCGTGTCGCACCTCCGGCTCAAGCCGCGCGATTTCGGCGGTCCCGATATAGGGCGGGTTCGACACGACGAGATCGACGCGTTGATTCCCAAGAGCCGCCGTAAAGCTCGCGCGAATAAAACGCGCGCGTGTCGCAAGATTGAGCCGGCGCGCATTGCCGCGCGCGACGTCGAGCGCGGCGGCGCTGATGTCGACGCCGACGCCGAAGGCATCGCGGCGCTCGTGCAGCAGGGAGCAGAGAATTGCTCCAGTGCCGGTGCCGAGATCGGCGATGATGGGAGATGCGCGGTCCGCGATGGCGGTGAGCGCGGCTTCAACGAGCGTCTCGGTGTCGGGACGCGGCACCAGCGTGTCGCGCGTCACGCGAAACGGAAGAGACCAGAATTCTTGCTCGCCGAGAATGACCGCGACGGATTCGCGCGCGAGTCGCCGCGCAGCGTCGCGCGACAACGCTTCAGCTTCGATGATGGTCAGTTCGCGCGTGGCATCGCTCAACAATCCGGTGCGATCCACACCAAGCCTCGCCTGTAACAAAAAGCGAGCGTCGAGCATCGCCGTGTCGATCCCGGCATCCCGAAAGGCTTGCGATAAAAGCTGCTCGGCGCGCGCGACCGTCGCGCCGGCCGAGAGGATCACGCCTGTTCCTCGGCGAGCAACGCGGCTTGATGCTCGGTGATCAGCGCCTCGACAACCTCGCCGAGCGCCGGGCCTTCCATGATGTCCGGCAGCTTGTAGAGCGTCAGGTTGATGCGGTGGTCGGTCAGCCGCCCTTGCGGGAAGTTGTAGGTGCGGATGCGTTCCGAACGGTCGCCGGAGCCGACCTGGCCGCGCCGATTGGCGGCGCGTTCGGCGTCTTTGCGCTGGCGCTCTTCGTCGTAGAGCTTGGTGCGCAGCATCTGCATCGCCTTGGCCTTGTTGGCGTGCTGCGAGCGGCCTTCCTGCACGACGATCGCGATGCCGGTCGGAATGTGCGTCACGCGCACGGCCGATTCGGTTTTGTTGACGTGCTGGCCGCCAGCGCCCTGCGAGCGCATCGTGTCGATGCGGAGATCTACATCGTTGATGACGATGTCGACGTCCTCGGCCTCCGGAAGCACCGCGACGGTCGCGGCCGAGGTGTGAACGCGTCCTTGAGTTTCCGTCTGCGGCACGCGTTGCACGCGGTGAACGCCAGACTCAAATTTTAGCTTGGCGTAAGCGCCCGCGCCGCGCACTTCGGCGATGATTTCCTTAAAGCCACCGACGGTTCCTTCACTCGACGCGACAACCTCAACCTTCCAGCCGAGCGAAGCCGCATAGCGGTCGTACATGCGGAACAGATCGCCGGCGAAAATCGACGCCTCGTCGCCGCCGGTGCCGGCGCGAATTTCGAGCACGACGTTGCGCTCGTCCATCGCGTCCTTCGGCAGCAGCGCGGTGCGCAGCTGCTTCTCGACCTCTTCGAGTTTTTCGCGCGCGCCAGGCAGTTCCGCCTGCGCGAGCGAGCGCATCTCGGCATCGGAGTCTTCCAGCATTTCTTCGAGGCCTGCGACCTCGGCGAGTTGCGCGCGGTAGTTGTTGGCGGTCTCGACCACCGGAGACAATTCGGCATGCTCGCGCGATAACTTCACGAAAGTCTCGCGGTCCGGCGTGCCCGAGAGTTCGTTCTCGATCATCTTGTGACGGATGATCAGTGCATCGATTTTCTGTGGCTGCAGCATCGTTAGAACGTCAATCCGGCTTCCGCGGCGAAGGCCGCGAGTTCCTCGCGGACAGAAATTTTCGGCGCGTGGTTGTCGAGCAGATCGTCCATCAGGCGCGTCGCGGCGCCGGCATCGAGTTCGAGCAGCATGCTCTTCACGGGGCCGACAGCGGACGGCGACAGCGACAGCGCGCGGAAGCCGAGCGCAACGAGCGCGAGCGCGCCGATCGGTTTCGAGCCCAGTTCGCCGCACAAGGTGACCGGCTTGTCATAGGCATGAGCCTTGCGGACGATGTTGCGCAGCGCGCGCAGCACCGGCACCGAGATCGCGTCGAAGCGATCGGCGACGAAATTGTTGCCGCGATCCGCCGCGTACAAAAACTGCACGAGGTCGTTCGATCCCACCGAGACAAAGTCGGCCCGCTGGAACAACTCGTCGAGTTGGAACAAAAGCGCCGGCACTTCGACCATCGCGCCGACGTCGATGCGCTCAGGCAGCGTATGGCCATGGCGGCGCAAGTAGGTGAGTTCGCCTTCGAGCAGCGCTTTTGCGGCGTCGAATTCGTCGATGGCGGAGACCATCGGGAACATCATCTTGAGCGAGCGCCCGGAGGCCGCACGCAAAAGCGCGCGCATCTGGCTGCGCAGAAGGCCGGGCCGATCAAGCCCGAGGCGGATCGCGCGCCAGCCGAGCGCCGGGTTTTCTTCCTCGACGACGCGCATATACGGCAGCACCTTGTCGCCGCCGACATCGAGCGTGCGGAAAGTGACGGGCCTATCGCCCGCGGCGTCGAGCACCGCCTGATAGAGCCGATACTGTTCGGCGGTGCGCGGAAAAGCCGCCGCCACCATGAATTGGAGTTCGGTGCGAAAGAGACCGATGCCGGCAGCACCCGTTTCCTGAATGTGCGGCAGATCGACCAGCAGGCCGGCGTTGAGGTGAAGCTGAACTTCTTCGCCGTCGCGCGTCACGCAAGGCTTGTCGCGTAGCGCCGCGTATTGCGCCTGACGGCGCGCGCGGAAGCGCGCCTTCTCGGCATAAGCGCTTTCGATGTCGGCGGCGGGGCGAACTTGCACCTCGCCGGATTGCCCGTCGACGATGATCGCATCGCCCGGATCGACTAGGCCGGTCGCGTTCTCGACGTTACCGACCGCAGCAATGCCGAGCGCACGCGCCACGATGGTGACATGCGCGGTCGCGCCGCCCTCTTCCAACACTAAGCCGCGCAGACGAGAGCGATCGTAGTCCAGCAATGCTGCCGGGCCCATCGTGCGGGCAACCAGGATCGCGTTCTCGGGCAGCGCGTCTTTCGCCGGAGCATGCTCGGCACCGACGAGCTTCCGCATCAGCCGGTTGGCGAGATCGTCGAGATCGTGCAGACGCTCGCGAAGATACGGATCGGTCTGGCGCATCATGCGCGCGCGCGTGTCGGATTCGACGCGCTCGACCGCCGCTTCTGCGGTGAGGCCGGTCATCACGGCCTCCTGCATCTTCTTTAGCCAACCGCGATCGTGCGCGAACATGCGGAAGGTCTCGAGCACGTCGCGATGTTCGCCGTCCGCGACATCGCCGCGCGAAAGCATGACATCGAGTTCGTCTCGCAGCGTCTCGACCGCGGTGTCGAGGCGTTTCATTTCCTTCTGCACGTCGTCCGCGATGTAGTTGCGGATAACGACGCGCGGCTCATGCAACACGACGTGACCGAGTGCGATGCCGTCCGAAAGCGGAACGCCGGTGACCTGCAGCGGCCGCCGCGCGGCAGGCTCGGCGCCCGGGCGCGCCAGCGCCGAGAGTTCGCCGGAGGCGATCATCTCGGCGAGCACCATCGCGGTGGTCTGCAGCGCCTCGACCTCTTCTTCCGAATAGGTCCGGTGCGCGCGGTTCTGCACCACCATCACGCCGAGCGTATTGCCGGCACGCAGAATCGGGACGCCGAGGAAGGCGTGATAAATTTCTTCGCCGGTTTCCGGACGAAATGAGAATGACGGATGCGATTGCGCATCCGATAGATTGATCGCTTCCGCCTCGCGCGCGACGAGGCCGACGAGGCCTTCGTCGGAACCGAGCACGGTCAAGTGGACGGCTTCCGGATTTAGACCTTGCGTGGCGTACAGCTCGAGCATGCCGTCGACGCGCAACACATAGACGGAGCAAACCTCCGCCACCATGTTGGCAGCGATCAGCACGACGATCTTGTCGAGGCGTTCCTGCGCGCTGACCGGCTCCGCCATAACTTCGCGGAGGCGGCGGAGCAGCACGCGAGGGCCGCCGAGCGCGCCACGCATTGCAAGGTCCTTATGGGCGATGAGGCCGACCCCGGCGGGTCTCTCCTGCCCAACAATAAAATAGAGCGCTTTGCGCTCTAAGGTTAGCCAACCCTGTTACGAACAGGAGGAATTCGCAGGAATATTATCGTCCCGGCGCATCCCTTCGGGCCGTATAGCGATGCACCCCGAGCGCCGCAAGCCTCACGGCAGCTACCACGCGTAACTCGCCGAGATTCGCGCACAGGCGAGGCGGAATGCTTCTGTTTGCGTCACCATCGCGTAGATATCGCGCACAGTTTTTAGATTGGAAGCACTCGAAAACTCTGCCGTGCCATCGAGGCTACCGAGGAGGTTCGCGACGATTCCATCAAACGCCGCCTTGTTCGCAGGTGCGAGAAGCTGCGCTTCGGTCAGATGCGCGGTGAGAAGATCGAACATCTGCGCCGAATCGAGCAGCGGAGCGCGTGTCATCACGCCACCAGCCAACCGGCGCGCGAGCGCGTGGTCCGGATGGGATGCGTCCGAGTCCGCGCCCTTAAACATCCCGACCTGCGTGTAGTCGTTGAAGTTGGCGGGTGACTGGGCGAGACGCGCGGAGAGGTGCGATGCCTCGTCGGCAACATAATAACGATTGAGGCTATCGAAGAGGGCAAAGCGATAGCCGTTGTTCAGCAGGATCGGCTCCCACTCGGCGAAGCTTTCTTCCTGCGTCACCGGTGCCAGCGCTTCGGCGAGAACGACCTTCGGCCGGTATTTCGTCCAGTCGTTGCCTCCGAGCACATCTTTCTCGGCGCCCTCAACGTCGACCTTGAGAAAATCAATCTCTGCCGGCGCATGCGCGGCGCAAAGTACCGCCAGCGTCGTCATCGGGACCGAGCGGACATGCGCGGCTTTCTCGAAATTGTCGCGCACCAAGTCCGCGTTGCTCGCGACCGTGGTCGAGAATCCGTGGAACTCCTCGACCTGATAATAGGCCGCCTCGCCCACGCTGGCGCCGACGACGCATTCCTGCTGCGTATCGCGCTGGCGCGCCACACGCGATAGTCGCGCGAGCTTCGGGTTCGGCTCAACCGTAATGCCGCGCCAACCTGCGAGATAGAATAGGAACGAGACGTTATCGATGACCGGATGGCCGGCGCCGACGTCGATATAGAAACCGCTCGGCTGATCGCCGAAGCAGCGCATCAGGTGGATGTCTTCGAAACGCTGGCCGTAGGCAATCCGCTTCGTCATGGCATCCTCTGCAGCATCGGCGCCGGATGCCCGGCCACTCAGGCTTTATCGAGCCCGTAGAGCGAATGCAGTGTGCGCACTGCGAGTTCCGTATAGGCTTCGTCGATCAGCACCGAGAACTTGATTTCGGAGGTCGTGATCGCGCGAAGGTTGATGCCCTTCTCGGACAAAGCTTTAAACGCGCTCGACGCGACGCCCGCGTGACTGCGCATGCCGATGCCGATCACGGAGATTTTTGCGACATCGGTCGCGCCATCGACGCTCTCGTAGCCGATGCTCTTCTTGGACGCTTCCAGCACCTCGCTGGCGCGGGCGTAGTCGGCGGACGGAACCGTGAAGGTGATGTCGGTCGTCTTCCCGTCGGACGAGACGTTCTGCACGATCATATCGACGTTGATCGACGCATCGGCAAGCGGGCCGAAGACGGCGGCGGCGACGCCGGGCTTGTCGGCGACACGGCGCAGCGAAATCTGCGCTTCGTCTTTCGAGAAGGCGATGCCGGTGACGGTCTGCTGTTCCACGATCTCGTCCTCGTTACAAATCAATGTGCCGGGCGGGTTGTTCGACAACGGGTCGATGTCTTCCGGCTTGTCGAAGCTGGAGCGCACGAAGATGCGCACATTGTGCACCATGCCGACTTCGACCGAGCGCACCTGCAGCACCTTGGCGCCGAGCGACGCGAGTTCGAGCATTTCTTCGAACGCGACCTTGTCGAGCCGCTTCGCCTTGGGCACCACGCGCGGATCGGTCGTGTAGACGCCGTCGACGTCCGTATAGATGTCGCAGCGATCTGCCTTGATCGCCGCCGCAATCGCTACCGCCGACGTATCGGAGCCGCCGCGACCCAGCGTCGAAATGCGGCCCGTCTCTTTCACGACGCCTTGGAAGCCGGAGATCACCGCGACCTCACCGCGCTCCTTGAAGCGCTTGATGAGTTCGTCGCCGTTGATGTCGGCGATGCGCGCCGAGCCGTGCGCGTTCGACGTATAGATCGGAAGCTGCCAGCCCTGCCACGAGCGCGCGGTCACGCCCATGTCTTCGAGCGTCATCGCAAGCAGGCCGGATGTGATCTGCTCACCGGCCGCAACCACCGTGTCGTATTCACGCGCGTCGTGCAGGGGCGCGGCCTCGCGGCACCACCCGACCATCTCGTTGGTCTTCCCCGACATGGCGGAGACGACGACCGCGACCTCGTGCCCGGCGTCGACCTCGCGTTTGACGTGACGCGCCACATTCTTGATGCGGGTCACGTCAGCGACGGAGGTGCCGCCGAATTTCATCACGATACGGGCCATGGGCGCGAAAAACTGAAGATTCTCATGAATGGGAAGCGGCCGTTACGGGCCGCGCCGGGTCTATAGCGGGGGCAGGCCCGGGGGGCAACCTCAAGCGGCCCGGACGGTTATCGGACCCGGAATATTTTCACGTCTCGGGGCCGCGCGCTTGCTTATGCGCCGCACCCTGCCTCAGTCTCCGCCCGCAATTCGGAGGAAGCTCATGGATCTCAAAGGCAAAGTCGCCCTCGTCACCGGTGGCAACGGCGGGCTCGGCCAGCGCATCTGCCACGCGCTGGCACGCGAAGGCGTCAACCTGGCGTTGATGTATGCGCGCAGCAAAGACCAAGCCGAAGACGTCGCCGGCGCGATCGCCAAGGAGCATGGGGTCAAAACCGCAGCCTACGGCTGCGACATCACGGACGAGACGGCGGTGAGCAAGCTCGTCGCCGACGTGTCGCGGGATTTCGGAACGCTCGATATCCTGGTCAACGACGCTGCCTACAACAAATCGATCGGGTTTCAGGATCTCGATGGGCTGACGCAACCCGAGTGGGACAAGATCATCGCGGTGAACCTCACGGGGCCTATGCGGCTGACCAAAGCAGTCGCGCCGGTGATGAAGCGTCAAGGCTCGGGCCGTATCGTCAATATCGCGTCCGTCGCCGGGCTGACGCCGACCGGATCTTCAATCGCTTACGCGGTGTCGAAGGCCGGGCTCATCCATCTGACCCGCTGCATGGCGGTCGCGCTCGCGCCCGAGACGCTGGTCAATTGCGTCGCGCCGGGATTGCTCGAAGGCACCCGCGCCACCGCCAATCTCAAGGCCGAGCAGATCGAACGCTCCGCGTCATCGTCGCTGCTGAAGAAAGCGGCCGACAAGGACGACTGCGCCGACATGGTCGTCACTATGTGCCGCACCGAGACGATGACCGGCCAGACGATCGTCATCGATGCGGGGCGTGTGTTTCATTAGCTACTTAATCCCCGGCGTGCCGTCGAATTTGCGATCGAGGCCGTCCCAGCAATCGAGGTAATCGTCCTGCAGCGTTTCGAGTTCGGCGGCGAACTTCGTCAGCTGCTGCGGAAAGCGCGTCTCGAACATGAAGGCCATCGTGCTCTCGAGCTTTACGGGTTTAAGTTCGACGTTCGAGGCTTTCTCGAAGCCCATCGCGTCGGGACCGTGCGGCAGCATCATGTTGTGCAGGCTCATTCCGCCCGGCACGAAACCCTTCTCCTTCGCGTCGTACTGGCCGTGGATGAGGCCCATGAACTCGCTCATGATGTTGCGGTGATACCAGGGCGGGCGGAACGTGTGTTCGGCCACCATCCAGCGCGGCGGGAAGATCACGAAGTCGACATTCGCGGTGCCCTCCTCGCCTGATGGCGCGGTCATCACGGTGAAAATCGACGGATCCGGATGGTCGAACAGAATCGCTCCGACCGGCGAGAAGGTGCGCAGATCGTATTTGTACGGCGCGTAGTTACCGTGCCACGCAACAACGTCGAGCGGCGAATGGCCGATCTCGGTGACGTAAAACTTTCCGCACCACTTCACGGTGACGCGGCATTTCGTTTCCTTGTCTTCGTAAGCGGCGACCGGCGTCTTGAAGTCGCGCGGATTGGCGAGACAATTCGCGCCGATCGGCCCGCGATCCGGCAGCGTAAATTTCGCCCCGTAGTTCTCGCAGATATAGCCGCGCCAGACATCGCCCTCGCCAAGCCGCGAGACCTTGAACATCATGCCGCGCGGCACGACGCAGATTTCGAGCGGCTCGACATCCATGATGCCCATCTCGGTGAAGACGCGCAGTGTGCCGACTTGCGGCACGATCAAGAGTTCGCCGTCGGCGTTGAAGAAGTAATCGTCGTCCATGTCCTGATTGAACGTGTAGACGTGCGCCGCCATTCCGACTTGCGTTTGCGCGTCTCCCGCCGTCGTCATCGTGCGGATGCCGGCGATGAAATTCTGCTTCTTCTTCGGCGCCGGCACCGGGTCCCAGCGCAACTGGCCAAGCGGCAACGAGTGATCGTCGAGGCACGGCGCTGATTTCCACTCCGCGTATTTCGCATTCGAGAAGCGACGCGTGTGGCGCACGCTCGGCCGGATACGGTAAAGCCACGAGCGCTCGTTGGTGCCGCGCGGCGCCGTGAAGGGCGAGCCTGAAAGCTGCTCGGCATAGAGGCCGTAATTGCATTTTTGCGGCGAGTTCTGGCCCTGCGGCAGCGCGCCCGGCAGCGACTCCGTCTCGAAATCGTTGCCGAAGCCCGGCATGTATTGAGGCGTGTTGGGCGTCGCGGTTTTCGCGGCCACCGGCTTCTTATCGACTTTCGTCAGCATCGGAAAAACCTCCCGGTCGATTAGTTACAGCCGTAACCATCGATTATGTAACTATCAAGCCGCGTTGACGGCGCTGCCTTTTGCGACGATTGAAGCTGTTAGCCCAACGATAATCCGAAAAACGAAAAGGGAAAACGTCCGAAATGCCCGATCATCAGTCCGCAATCATCGTCGATCTCGATAAACGCGAAGGCGGTACGGTCGCGCGCGTGACGATCGACAATGCGCGCAAGCTCAACACGCTCAATCCGCCGCTGATGGAGGCCTTCGTCGAGAAAGTCTCGGGTCTCATCGCCGTGAAGGATCTGCGCGCCGTCGTTCTGACCGGCGCCGGTGACAAAGCGTTCATCGGCGGCGCCGATATCAACGTGATGGCGGGCCTCGACAAGAACGGCGCGCGTGCCTTCATCACGCAGGTTCATCTCACCTGCGATGTATTACGCAAGCTGCCCGTGCCGGTGATTGGCCGCGTCAACGGTTATGCACTCGGTGCCGGAATGGAAGTGGTGGCGGCGTGCGATCTGCGCGTCGCATCGAGCAATGCGGTGTTCGGTATGCCGGAGGTGAAAGTCGGCATTCCGTCTGTCGTGGAAGCTGCTCTGCTACCGGGGCTGATCGGCTGGGGCCGCACGCGCGAGGCGCTGTTGCTCGGCGAGAACTTCGGCGCCGAGACAGCGCTGTCGTGGGGTTTGGTCGAGCGCGTCGTCACACCGCAAGAGCTCGACGCCACGGTCGAGGGCTGGATCGCATCGATCTTCAAGGCCGGGCCGAATGCGGTGCGGCTGCAGAAAGAACTGATCGCGCGCTGGGAGGGCTTGCCGATGCGTGACGCGATCGCGGCCGGCGTCGACAGTTTCGCGGAAGCTTTCGACAGCGAGGAGCCGCAGCGCATGCTTGGTTCGTTCGCGAAACGCTCGCGCTAAAAAACAAAAGGCGCCCCGAGGGGCGCCTTTTTGCCTTCGACACGGCGTACGCTTTTACTCGCTGCCGCGGCCGAATTCGCAGCCCGGCAGAGCATACTGATAACGCACCATGCCGAGGCGATCCTGGCGCAAAGTCGGTTTACAGGCCGTAACCCAACGCTTGTCGCGCTCGGCAGCCTCGCGGCGCTCGTCGTCGTTCGCCGGTCCCGGCACCTGAATGATGTTGGCGAGGCTCGTGCCCGGAACGCCCGGCTGGACACTCTCGGTGCAACCGCTTCGATCGCACTGCGTCCGCACCGTCCACTGCGCATGAGCGAACGACCCGGAAGCCAGCACGATGCCCGCAGCCACAGCCGCGGCACCAAAATGCTTGGTCAGATTGCTAAATGCCATCGTCATCTCCGGTCTTCTGTTCGGAGTGAACAAGGCAAACAAACTGCCAACGCGAGCGTCCGATATCGATACGGATTTGACTCAAAATGAAACGATCGGCGTCCAGTCCCCAGCTTTGGTTGCGGGCAAATCCCGGTTTGAGCCGCAATTCACGAGGATCGGTGCCTCGGTACGGTAGCAAACCCTCAATCTGACGGACGGCTATTCGGCTTTGATACCGGCAAGTTTTACCACCTTGCCCCACTTTTCGACCTCGTCCGCCATGAGCTTGCCGTAGGCCGCCGGCGCCATCGGCATGGGCGCGACTCCGAGTTCGCCGTAGCGGCTCTTCAGCGAGGCATCTTCGAGACCCGCGACGAGCGCCTGATTGACCCTCTCGACGATCGCCGCCGGAGTGCCCTTCGGCGCGCTGAGACCCACCCAGGAGCTAGCATCGAATCCCTGTACGGTGTCGCCGATCGGCGGAACGTCCGGCAGGCTTTCGAAGCGCTTCGCGGTCGAGACGCCGATCGCGCGGATTTTGCCATCGCGGATCAGCGGCAGGCCCGCGCTCGGCGTACAGAACATGCCCTGCACCTGTCCCGCGATGATGTCCGGCAGCGCGGCCGCTTCGCCGCGATACGGGATATGCGTGTAGGCCACGCCCGTCATTGTCTTGAATAATTCGCCAGTGAGATGGCTCGACGTCCCGGAGCCGAACGAGCCGATGTTCACTTTGCCGGGATTGGCCTTCGTGTAAGCGATGAATTCCGCGATCGTTTTCACCGGCAGCGACGGGCTGATCACGAGGATCAGCGGATAGCTGACGACACCGCCGATCGGCACAGTGTCGTTGACGATGTTGAACGGCAAATTCGGATAATAAGTCGCGTTCACGGCATTCGAGGCCGTCGAGGCGAGCAGCGTATAGCCGTCGCCTTGCGACGCGATTGCGGCCTGCGCGGCGATGTTCGAGCCTGCGCCAGTGCGGTTTTCGACGACGAATGGCTGACCCAGCTTTTGCCCCAGCCACTCCACCGCGATGCGGGTGCAAACATCAGTCGCACCGCCTGCCGCGAAGCCGACCATCACCTTCACGGGACGCGCCGGATAAGTTTGCGCGAACGCATTGCGCACGAAAATAGGGGCAGCCAGTGTTCCGGCACTCAATTGCAGAAAGCGGCGGCGATTGGAGAGATGCGTCATTCTTGTCCCCTATGCTGCTGATGCGATGTCAGACAGACGTCATTTTCTTGCTAGTATGAACGATCGCGCCGCCTCCCGGCAAATCGGACACCAGAATGAACCCTGATATAAAACTACGCCCGCTCGAACGCGAAGATCTGATGTTCGTGCATCGGCTGAATAACATCGACAGCGTCATGCGCTACTGGTTCGAGGAGCCGTACGAGTCATTCGCGGAACTCTCGCAGCTCTACGAGCGCAACATCCATAATCAGACCGAACGGCGTTTCATCATCGCCAACGAGAAGGGCGATGCAGCCGGTCTCGTCGAGCTGGTCGAGATCAACCACCTGCATCGCTCGTGCGAATTCCAGATCGCGGTCGATCCGCGCTTCCAGGGCCACGGTTATGCAACGCGCGCAACCAACATCGCGATCGACTATGCCTTCAAGGTGTTGAACATCCACAAGCTCTATCTGCATGTCGACAAGGATAACACGCATGCTGTCGACATTTACGAGAGCTGCGGCTTCCGGCCCGAAGGCATGTTGAAAGACGAGTTTTTCGTCAACGGCCGCTATCGCGACGTCGTGCGCATGTGCCTGTTCCAGCCGGAATATCTCGCGCGCAGCGGCGCGGGTGCCGTCACCGAGCCGGTGCTGAAATCGTGACAGCAACTCTTTCGGTCTTGGCCGGCGGCGCAATGCGCGCGCCGCTGAACGCAATCGCCGCGCGCTATCGCGAAGTGGCGGGCGTTGCCGTCGCTTATCACTTCGGCACCACGCCGGAGCTGATCGCTCTCGCATTGTCCGATCAGCGCTTCGATCTCGGTGTCGTGCCGCAAGATGTGCTGAAAAATGCGGACGCGCTCGCGACTTTCGCGACCGACACGATCACAGACGTGGCGTATGTCGGGCTCGGCATCGCGGTGCCGAAGGGCGCGCCGAAGCCGGATATCGGCACAGCGGACGCATTGAAGAAAACGTTGCTCGCCGCGAAGTCGATCGCAGCGATTCCTGAAAGCGCGGCAGGTTACCAAGCCGCTCGCGTCTACGCGACGCTCGGAATTTCTGACGCGATCAATGCCAAGACGGTGGTGAAGAGGGCCCCGCTTGAGATCGTCGCGGCCTTAGCGGCGAGAGAAGCCGAACTCGGCATTTTCTTTTCGAACATCCTGATGTCACCGGACGTCGATTTGCTTGACGGCTTTCCTTCGGAATTGCAGGAATTAGTGGCGTTTCGCTCAGGGCTCTGCGCTCGTACGGAACAGACTGAGCTTGCCGACGCGTTCCTTCGCTTTCTGGCCGACAATGAAGCGCGAGCGATCATTGCTAGCCATGGGATGGCGCCCGCCAACGGTAGCTCAGCGATTAACGAAGCGCTTTAAGGCTTTGTGCGCTCACGCCGTAAGACTAAATTCACCGCCAATCGCTCATAACGGGAAGGCAATCTAGGAAAGAGCGTCCGGTGGGCGAGAACAATAAGAAGACCTCTGCCGCAAGCGGACATTCGTCTGAAGCTGTTTGCCGGTTCATGGGCCTCGATCTGCTGCTCGCACCCGGCGTTCTGGTCCCTCGCGGCGAAACCGAACTGCTGGCCCGTTCGGCAATCGATATCCTGCGGACGCTCGAAGCGCCTTTGGTCGTCGACATGTGCTGCGGCTCTGGCAACCTCGCCGCCGCCATAGCGCACCACTGCCCGAAAGCCCGAGTGTGGGCCGCGGACCTCACCGACGACACGACGGCTTTGGCGCGGCGCAACGTCGAACGCCTCGGCTTATCGGAACGCGTGACCGTGCGGCAGGGCGACCTGTTCGCGTCACTGGCGCAAGATCGGTTGGATGGCACTGTCGACGTCGTGGTCTGCAATCCTCCCTACATCTCGACATCCGCGCTCGAGAGTGAAAAGGCGAGTTTGCTGGATAGTGAGCCACGCGAGGCGTTCGACGGGGGGCCCTACGGCATTTCGATCCTTCAGCGCTTGGTGAAAGAGGCTCTCGGCGTTTTGAAACCCGGTGGCTGGCTGCTGTTCGAATTCGGTGAAGGACAACACAAGCTCGTCGCATCGCTTCTTGCACGCTCGAAAAGCTACGGAGCGATCTCATTCGCAGAAACCGACGGCACGCCGCGTGTGGCGATCGCGAAGCGCCTTGCGGGAGTGCAGACGTGAGCGGCGTTCGCGCTCTCGCGGCGCAAGACATCTCCGCTGTCGCATCGCTATTTCAGCGCGTGTTCCGCAAATCGACGCAGGCAGCGCCGGCGTCTCTCGTCGACTATATCCGCCACTTCTATTTCGATGCGCCCGGTATTGGCGACGGCATTCATTCGCTCGTGCATGTCGACGATGCTGGCCAGGTTTCCGGGTTCATTGGCGTTCACGCTCTGCCGATGACTTGCGAGGGACGACAGTTGCGCGCCGCGATCTGCGGGTCGCTGATGGTGACGGATCCAGAAAAAGATCCTCTCGCGGGCGCGCGCTTGCTGAAAGCGTTCCTCGATGGCCCGCAGGATTTGTCGTTCAGCGAAAGCGCCAACGATATTTCGAACAGACTTTGGACGCGGCTTGGCGGCGCGGTGCTGACGCAGAACAGCCTCGATTGGATTCGCGTGATCCAGCCGGCGAGTTTTGTCCTCGACGTCGGCGCCCATCGTATTCCGTTCGCCAGCGCTTTTCGCGCGATCACGCGCGGTGTCGACACCATCTGGCGCAAGCGGCTCAATCCGAAGAAGCTGAATTGGAGCGCGGTTCCAGTCGGCGGCACGGGGCCGAAAGCGCTGGAAACCCGGGAGATCAACAGCGCTCAATTCGCCGCCCTGCTCCCGGCATTCACGACCGACTACGTGCTCAAGCCGGATTGGGAAACGTGGTGGCTCGATCGCGTGCTTGCCGACGCCGAGAACAAGCCGGAACTCGGCCCATTGGTGCTTGCGACGGTGACAACGCGCAGCGGAATGGAGGTCGGCGCCTTTGCGTATTATGCCAAGGCGGGTGCGATTGGCCGCGTGCTTCAGTTGCTCGCAAAGCCTGGGCAGGCTGGCCCCGTCATCGATTGCTTGATCGATCACGCAGCAGCGCGCGGGCTGAGCGGGCTTCGCGGCCGCCTTCAGCCTTCATTTCTCGATCCCATGATCTTGCGGCGTATCGTCTTTATGCCGAGCGGCGCGACCGTCGTTCACTCGCGCGACGCAGCGCTGTTGAAAGCTGCGATCGCCGGACCGGCATTTCTCAATGGTTTGGCTGGCGAAGAGTGGAGCCGCCTCATCGGCGGCACCTTCGCTTAAGCGCCGACTTCTTCGACCTTCGAGACCAAGCGCGGCCCGAGATGAAGATAACGCGTCGCCTTACGCTTCGCAGCGATATCCGCCCACACGCGCTCGACTTGTTCGGCCGTCAGGCCTGCCGCCATTCCGGTGACATCCGCTGTTAGACCATTGTTGAGACCGTAGAGACAAAGGTCCATGCGGTCGTACGGCAACGAGAAGTAAAACTCCTCCTGCGTCTGAGCGAGCGAATAGGTATCTGTCGTCGGCGGGCGGCGGCGGATTTCATCCGGAATACCGAGATGCTCGGCGAGCGCATAGACCTGCGTCTTGTAGAGATGCGCGATCGGCTTCACGTCGGCAGCGCCATCGCCATTCTTGACGAAGAAGCCCTGATCGTATTCGAGCCGGTTCGGCGTACCGATAACGGCAAAGTTCAACCGATCGCCGTGATAATATTCGATCTGCTTGCGCGTGCGCTGCTTCATGTTCGTCGCTGCGACGATGCCGAGATACACGGCTGGCGGCATCCGCAGCTTCTGCTGCTTGCCTTGCGGGTCCTGTACGACAAGCGACGAGATGTTGAACGCGCTGCCTTCGAGCGAATTCGCAATCACGATCTTGGACGCCCAGCCGTCTCCGTATTCCGGCACGACTTCGCGAATGGCGGCGTCGCGCCGTTCGTAGCAATCCATCGCACGCAACGACGGACCGATATCCTCGACCACTGCCTGAACTCCGAACGTGTCGGCGACGAGACGGCCAAGGCGCAAGCTTTCGGGATCAGAGTCCGCTTCCGGCATGAAGACGCAAAACACGTTCTTCGCACCGACGGCACGCACCGCGAGCGCCAGAGAGACGCTGGAGTCGATGCCGCCCGACAATCCGAGCACCAGACCACGCTTGCGCATGTCGCGCAGCTGTTCGCGTAAGGCCGCCGCGATGCGCTCGATCTCGGCTTCCGCATCGAGCGTCAGCAGCTTCGATGCGTCGACGGCGGCTTTTTGCGAAGCGTGTGCAGTCATTGCGCTACCCTTGCGGCTTCGGCGGCGAGCCGGCGGCTAATCTTGCCCGTGTCGGTCTTCGGCAGTTCGGTGCGGAACGCGATGGACTTCGGCACCATGAAGTCTTCGAGATGACGCGAGCAATGGCGAATGATCTCGCGCTCGCTGAGATTTGGATCGGAGAGGACGACGAATGCCGCAATGGCTTCGCCGAGTACCGGATCAGGTAGGCCGACGACGACGGCCTCCGCGATACCCGGATGCGCGTGCAACACCGCCTCGACTTCCTTCGGTGCAACCTTCTCGCCGCGCGTCTTGATGATGTCGTCCTTGCGGCCGACGAAATAGAGGAAGCCCTCGTCGTCGGTGCGGAAGAGATCGCCGGTGTAGAGCACGCGCTCCCAAGGGTTCGGCCCGGGACGCAGCGCATGGTCGGTCGCTTCCTTGCGGCGCCAATATCCTTGCATAACGTGCGGCCCGCGAATAACGAGTTCGCCGATCTCGCCGGCAGCGACGGGTGTGCCGCTATCGTCGACGACAAAAGCTTCGGTGTTCGGGATCGCGATGCCGACGGAATTCGGGCGCCGATCGAGCTGTTCGGGCGGCAGATACGTGCAGCGTTTGCACTCGGTGAGGCCGTACATCGAATAAAGCCGCACACCTGGAAACAGCTCGCGCAGGCGTTTGATGTGTGCGGCCGGAAGTGCCGCCGCCGTATTGGTCACGTAGCGCAGGCTTGGCAAAAAGCCGGGTTGAAGGTCGCGCATCTGCAGGATCATCGCCGCCATCGTCGGGACCAGCGGAAGACCCGTCACACCTTCGGCGCGGATCACTTCGAAGATCGCCTGCGGGAATGCGAAGCTGCGCTCCAGAACCAACGTCGCGCCGACACGCACCGACATCAGCATCTGGTAGAGGCCGTAGTCGAAGGCAAGCGGCAGCACGTTGAGAATGACGTCGTCGGGCGTGTTCTCGAGATAAGTCGTGATCGAACCCGATGCCGCCTCGCAATTGCGATGCGTCATCATCACGCCCTTCGGCCGCCCGGTCGAACCCGACGTGTAGATCAACATGGCGAGATCCATGTCGATGCCACCGTGCTCGACCTCCCGCACTTCGCTTTCGAAACAATCCTTCAGCGACGATGCACCGCGCGGGCAATGACCCTCCGGCGCATGCGTCGACGCCGTGAAGATATCCGCCTTGCCGTCAAGCGCGGCCGTCACGACGGGCATTAGCTTCGCCTGCGTCAGGATTGCGGACGGCTCGCAGTCCTCAACGATAAACGTAAGCTTGTCAGCCTTCGTCGACTGATTGATCGGGCTGAAGGTGGCGCCTGCTTTGAGAACCCCGAACACCGAAACAACCGCTTCCCAGCAGTTGTCCATGAAGATCAGGACGCGGTCGTTCCGCTTGACGCCGTTGCGCGCGAGCGACGCGGCGAGACGGCTGGAGAGGTCGTCCAGTTCCGCGTAAGTCAAACGCGGGCCGTCCGCCACGATGGCGGTTTTGTCCGCGTATGTCGCGGCGCTGTCGGTGAGGAATTGCTCGATACGCACGGCGGACGCTCGCTGTTTGGGCTTTAAGCCGCGACCGCCCCAACCTTCGACTGAATGAAAGCGTCGATGCGCGCGACCGAATCAAGGTTGGCCGGCACGATGTCCGCATCGCTCACCGCAATGCCGTAGCGCTCTTCGATGAAGGCGACGAGTTCGAGCACAGCGGTCGAGTCGATCACGCCGTTCTCGATCAAGGATGCGTCATCCGCCGGTGCGGACGCGGTGTCGCCGAACAAAAAGCTCTCGACGATGAAGTTGCGGATTTCGTTCTTGGTCATTTCAGTCATTGCTATTCCCGTTTCTTAAGCTGCTTTTTCTTTGTGCCGGTTTTGCTGGACGAAGCTTCGTTGCCACAGTTCTGTCGAGAGAATGCCGACGAAAGCCGCGTTGTCGCGGAAGCCGGAGGTCGGCGCGCGGCACTTCTGGCGCAATTTCGTGACAGCCTTCGGATTGAAGAGGCCGGTCGACGCGACGTTGTCTTCGCTCAAGCAATCGCCGACGTAGCCGAGATCGCCGCGACCGGTGAAAGCCTGGCTGTCCGGTGCGCGATACGGTTGCTTCGGGCGCTCTCGGATATTGGTTGGCAACAGATCGCCCGCAGCTTTGCGGAGGATGTCCTTCTCGGACAAGCCTTTGAGCTTTTGCTCCGGATTGAGTTTCGCGGCGAATTCGACCAATCGATGATCGAGAAACGGAAAGCGGCCCTCGATGCCGTGTGCCATCGCCATGCGATCGCCTTGGCTCGATAGTATGTAGCCGGGCATCAGGAAACGTGTTTCGAGATATTGCGCCTGATTGAGCGGATGCCATGTCGTGAAAGCCCGCGGCAAGCGACTGGCGAGGTCTTCCGCTGCATCGTAGCCCTTCAGCGTGTCGCGCAAGGCTTCCGAGTAGAACACCTTCGCGCCGGACGTCGCTTTGAAGCGCGGGCGATGCGAAAATAGCGGATCGTTGAGCGTTGCATCGCCGACGCCGAAGAACGCCGCGAGATACTCGACCGACTGCTGCTGCAAGCCCGGCAGATAAGGATATAGTTTGCGGAACAGATGCGGCCGCATGCGCGAGCCCGGCTGGCGCGCGCAGAAACGGCGCACGCGGGCTTCCTTGAAGAGATCGTAGCCGGCAAAGACCTCGTCTGCGCCCTCGCCCGTTAGCACGACTTTGATGCCGGAGTCGCGCACGAGGCCGGACAAGCTGTAGAGCGGCGCCGGGGCCGTGCGAATGATCGGGCGCTCCGCGTGACGGATCACGTCCGGAAATACGCGCGCGATGTCGCCATCGCGGCATGCGACCGTACGGTGCTCACTGCCGATCGCCGCGGCCATTTCCTGCTGGAACGCGCTTTCGTCATGCTCGGGACTATCGAAGCTCACCGAGAATGTCTTGAGACTTTCCGGCGTCATGCGAGCCGCAATTGCAGAGACAAGCGAAGAGTCGAGACCGCCCGACAAGAACGACCCGACCGGGACATCGGCCCGCATGCGGATTCTGACGGCATCCGTCAGCAACTCGCGCAGCTCCTCGACGGAGTTGCTTTCATCGGCCGGACGCGCATCCGCGGCAGGAAACTCCAAGCTCCAATACGGCCGGATCGTGGTCCTGCCGTTTTCCACGAGCATCACGCTCGCGGGTTCAAGCTCATTGATGCCGACGAAAGCCGTGCGCGGCGCGATCGGCGCCCACAGCGTGAAGACCTGATCGAGTGCGATGGGATCGAGTTCGGCGGTGACGCCCGGCGCATCGAGCAGCGCCTTGATCTCCGAGGCGAAGTAGAGTGTGCCGCCCTTCTGCGTGTAGAACAACGGACGCACGCCCATGCGATCACGCGCCAGCATCATGCGATGCCGGCGCGCATCCCAAATCGCGAAAGCGAAATCGCCGTTGAGGCGCGACAGGCAGTCTTCGCCCATCTCGTCGTAAAGATGCAGGATGACTTCGGTGTCGCTCGACGTGCGGAAGCTGCGGCCCTTAGCGCGTAGCTCATCGCGCAGTTCGACATAGTTGAAAATCTCGCCGTTGAAGGCAATCGTCAGCGATCCGGACGCATCCGACATCGGCTGCTGGCCGTCCGCGAGGCCGACGATCGAGAGACGCGCGTGGCCTAAGCCGGCCTCAGGTGAAACGAAAATACCCTGCTCGTCCGGCCCACGATGCGCGATTGAACCAACCATACGCCGCAACAGCGCATCGGGCTCTCGCACAGGTCCGAAATAGCCGGCAAATCCGCACACGCGCGTGAACTTTCGACGAAGAGTTGCTTTCGTGACGAATGTACAAAATCACGGGAAAGCAACCGTTTACCGGGTTCAATATCGTTTGTGCGCGGTAAAGGTTACGTTGGTTAAAAGCCCTGAAGACCATGAGCTCGATTAACACTCTATTTACCATCGAAGACTCGGCCAAATGGGCCCTGCGCATGTCCCAGCGCGTAAACCTACTGTTTTTGGGAGCGCGAGATGCGATGAGGTATCCGCTTGGTCTGCCCATTCATAGACTGACAAGCCGATACCCGACACCCGGCTCGGTGACGATGTACGTCGGATTCGCGGCATCGTCGCCGATCTTGTCGCGAATGTGCTGGACCGCGATGCGCAAGTAGTGCGTGTCGTCCGCATGCGCCGGGCCCCACACGGTGGTCAGCAGCTGCTTGTGGGTGACGAGCCGTCCGGCGTGGCGCGCCATCAAGGCCAGCACATCGTATTCCTTCCGGGTGAGTTTGATCTCCGTCTCGCCACGCGAGACGCGCCGGGCCGCGAGGTCGATCGTGAGGTCGCCTGCGGTCAGCGTCGCGCGCTCCTGCTCGCGTCCCTTCCGGCTACGGAGAAGGGCGCGGAGGCGCGCCATCAGTTCGCCGGTCGCGAACGGCTTGGTGACGTAGTCGTCCGCGCCGGCATCGAGCGCCGCGATTTTCTCGGCTTCGGAGTCTCGCACCGACAGGATCAGGATCGGCACGGCCGACCACTCGCGAATGGCCGCGATGACGGCCTTGCCGTCCATATCCGGCAGGCCGAGATCGAGCACCACGATGTCGGGCGACGATGTTGCGGCCTTCTCCACGCCTTCACGTCCGCGAGCGGCTTCCTCGACCGAAAAATCGCCGCTGCCGAGCGCGATCTTGAGGAAGCGCCGGATCGGCGCCTCGTCCTCGATCACAAGAACCCTGTGTGTCGGTTCAGCCATCTGTCTCATCCGCGGGGCGCGAAGGTGCAACCGGCAAGCGCATGACGACGGACGTACCGCGACCGCTCGGCCCGGTCTCGATATGCACGCTGCCACCGTGCGCTTCAATCAGCCCCTTCACGATCGAGAGGCCCAACCCCGTGCCGGCCGGCGCGCCGTCGCCCTTGGCGGCGCGGTAGAACAGATCGAAGACCTTCTCGCGGTCCGCTTCCGCGATGCCCGGACCTTCGTCCGAAATCGCGAGATTGACGAAACCGCCTTGCACAGTCGCGACGATCGCGATTTCGCTCCCGATCGGCGCATATTTGGCGGCGTTTTCGAGCACGTTGGCGATGGCTTGTCCCAAAAGCACTGGATCGGCGGCGACCTGCGGCAGATCGCGCGGCATGTTGATCAGGATCGAATGCTCGGCCGTGACGCGGGCGAGATCGGCGCGCACGCGGCCGACCACCTCGCGGAGATCGATCGGCGTCAAGCGCGGGGCGAGCGCGCCATGGCCGAGGCGTGTCATATCGAGCAAATTCTGTACGTAACGATCGAGGCGGCGCGCCTCGTCGAGCGCCATACCGATAAGCTCTTCCTGCTCGGCGGGTTTGAGCTTGTCGAGATTGCCGGAGAGGCCCGTCATCGCGCCGATCACCGAGACGAGCGGCGTGCGCAGATCGTGGCTCACCGAGTTGAGCAGCGCGGCGCGCAGCTTCTCGCTCTCGGCGCGCACGCGCGCATTCTCGACATCGGCGATCAGTGTGAAACGCTCGAGCGCGACTGTGACTTGATCTTCCACTGCAAAGAGTAGCCGCTTGCGTTCCGGATCGAGCTTCTTGGAGTCAAGGAACTGCACGCCGATGACGCCGAGCACCGCGCGCGTCGTCGCGAGTGGAACGAACAACCATTCGGATGTCGGCAGCGTCGTCGTGCCGGCACCCGTGGTCTCGTTCTTCTCGTAGGCCCAGCGCGCGGCGCCTTCCGCGCGCGCATCGAGGTCCTCGATCGACGGATGTCCTTGCACTTGTTCGAGCGCGCCGACCGCATTCGGCATCAGGATCAACGAGCGACAGTTGAGCGCGGTCGCGATATGCACGGCGCCCGCCCACAAGACATCGTCGGCCTTCGTCGCGGTCGCGATCTTGCGGGCGAAATCGTAAAGCGTCTCGGTGCGCCGCTGTGCGGACCGCATGCTGTCGACTTGCGCCTTGAGCCTGCTCGCCAGCGTACCGGTGAACAGCGCGCTGATGAGGAACACCAGCAGCGCGACGATCGACTCGTATTGTTCGACCGAGAACGAATAATACGGTGTCGTGAAGAAGAAGTTGTAGGTGAGAAAGCCGATCCCGCTGGCCGCCAGCGCCGCGACCAAGCCGTGGCGGAACGCGATGGCGGAAACAGCAAGCAAATAGACTACCGCGATCGACGCGACGGGGACATACTGCCAGAACGGCCAGGCGATCGCGGTGGCCGCCGCCATGGCGAGGATCGTTTCGCCGCCGATCAAACCCCAGTCACGCCACGCAGGCGTTTCGATCGCGATCTGCGTCGGCCGTGGGCGCACCGCCGTGTGGCCCAGCACAGTAACTTCGAAATCGCCCGCGCGGTCGATCAAGCTGTCGCTGACCGCCTCGCGCAGATAGCCGAAGGGCCAGCGCCGCCGTGGCCGGCCGACGACCAACCGCGTCACGTTGCGCGCACGCGCGAAGGTGAGGAGTTCGCCGACCGCGTCGGATTCCGCATGTAGCGTTTCGGTCTCGGCGCCGAGCGTTTCGGCAAGCCGCATCGCTTCGATCACGACATCGCGCGCGGCGGCGCCGAGCGCCTCGTGGCGCGGCGTCACCACGGTCGCGACGATCCACGGGATCTTGGCGCGCTCCGCCATGCGCTTGCCGGCACGCACCAGCGCGTTGGCGTTCGGCGACTCGTTCACGCAGACGAGCAGGCGATCTTCGGTCGGCCACGGGCCGCGCACCGCATTCGCCTGCATGTAGGTGAGCATGTCGGCGTCGACGCGGCTTGCCGCCGTGCGAAGCGCGAGTTCGCGCAGCGCCGTCAGGTTGCCTTTGCTGAAGAAATTATCGAGTGCGCGGCCGATCTGCTGCGGCACATAGACCTTGCCCTCGCGCAGCCGGTTGAGCAGTTCCTCGGGCGGCAGATCGATCAGCTCGATCGTGTCGGCCTGTTGCAGCACCGCGTCCGGCACGGTTTCCTGCACGCGCACGCCGGTGATACGCGCGACGACGTCGTTGAGGCTCTCGATATGCTGGACATTCAATGTGGTGACGACATCGATGCCCGCATCGAGAACTTCGAGCACGTCCTGCCATCGCTTTGGATGGCGCGCGCCGGGGACGTTCGTGTGCGCGAATTCGTCGATCAGCGCGAGACCGGGTTTGCGCGCCAGCAGCGCGTCGAGATCGAGTTCGGGGAGCGATTGGTTGCGATAGTCGATGACCTTGCGTGGAAGCTGCTCGAGCGTGCTGAGCAGGTTCGCAGTCTCGGCGCGACCGTGGGTTTCGACCAGCGCGACGACGACATCGACGCCGGCGCGTTGGCGCGCACGCGCTTCCTCGAGCATCGCGAAGGTCTTGCCGACACCGGGCGACGCGCCGAGGAAGACCTTGAGCTTGCCACGGCCGGCTCCGCGCTCTGCATCGAGCAGAGCCTCCGGTTGCGGGCGGTCGAGGTCGGTTGTCATTCAGGTATTTTAGGGCCGCGCAGCGTCGAGCGCGAGATTCAAAGCAAGAACGTTAACACGCTGCGCACCGATGATGCCGAACGTGCGGCCGAGCGCGTTTTGCTCAATCAGCGCGCGAACGCGCTCGACGGCAAGACCGCGCGCCTTGGCAACCCGCTCGGCCTGCGCCGCTGCGGCCGCGGGAGAGATGTGCGGGTCGAGGCCGGAGCCGGACGCCGTGACGATGTCGGCAGGTGCTGGGCCGTTGCCATAGGCCGCCGCGCGCTCTCGGATACTGTCGACCAACGCCTTGGATGTCGGCGCGAGGTTCGAGCCGCTCGACGAGGCGGCGTTGTAAGGCGCGTCGACTGTTTTCGATGCATCGTTCAGGTCGGCCGTCGTGGTCGCCGACGGGCGGCCGTGAAAATAACGGTCGCCCGAGAAGCTCTGGCCGATCAATTCGGAGCCGATGGTTTTTCCGTCACGGACGGTCAGCGATCCGTTCGCCTGGTATGGCAGCGCGCCTTGCGCGATGCCCGTAATGGCAAGCGGATAGGCAAGGCCGGTCAGCAGCGTGAGCGTGACGGTCAGCGTGATGGCGGGGCGTAGCAGTGACATGGGTGTTCTCCCTCAGGCGAGGCGTAGAAAGTCGACGACGATGTCGATGAGTTTGATGCCGACGAACGGCACGATCAGACCGCCGATGCCGTAGATGGCGAGATTGCGCGACAGCAATGCGGCGGCCGAGGCCGGCACATACCGCACGCCCTTCAGCGCGATCGGGATCAGCGCGACGATAACGAGCGCGTTGAAGATGATCGCGGACAGGATCGCGGATTGCGGCGTGCCGAGCCGCATGATGTCGAGCACGGCAAGACCAGGATACGCCGTCACGAACAATGCCGGCAGGATCGCGAAATATTTCGCAACGTCGTTGGCGATCGAGAATGTCGTCAACGCGCCGCGCGAGATCAGCAGTTGCTTGCCGACCAGCACGATCTCGATCAGCTTCGTCGGGTCGCTGTCGAGGTCGATGAGGTTGCCGGCTTCCTTCGCGGCCGGTGTGCCCGAGTTCATCGCGACGCCGACATCGGCTTGCGCCAGCGCCGGCGCGTCGTTCGAGCCGTCGCCGCACATCGCGACGAGGCGGCCCTCGGCTTGTTCCTTGCGGATCAGCTCGAGCTTGCGCTCAGGCGTTGCCTCGGCGAGAAAATCGTCGACGCCGGCTTCCGCCGCAATGGCAGCGGCGGTGAGCGGATTGTCACCCGTGATCATCACGGTGCGGATGCCCATGCGGCGCAGCTCGGCGAAACGCTCGCGAATGCCGGGTTTGACGATGTCTTTCAGGTGAACGACGCCGAGCACACGCTTGTCGCGCGCGACGACCAAAGGCGTGCCGCCCGACATCGCAATCTTGCGCACGATCGCATCGAGCGCCGCATCGGCTTTGCCGCCGACATAGCGCAGGATCGCGTCGGACGCGCCCTTGCGGATTTCCGAGCCGCCCGGCAGATCGGCGCCGGACATGCGTGTCTGCGCCGTGAAGGGAAGGAAGGTGATCCCGTCACGCGTCTGCGCGGCGACCGAATAGTTGCGCTGGCCGAGGTCGACGATCGATTTGCCTTCCGGCGTGTCGTCGGCAAGCGATGCCAGCACGGCGGCTTCCGCGAGTTCGCGTTCGCCGACACCCGGCAGCGCCTCGAATGCATCCGCCATGCGGTTGCCGAACGTGATCGTGCCGGTCTTGTCGAGCAGCAGCACATCTATATCGCCGGCCGCTTCGACGGCACGGCCGGATTTCGCGATGACGTTGGCTTTGACGAGCCGGTCCATGCCGGCGATGCCGATGGCCGACAGCAGGCCGCCGATCGTGGTCGGGATCAGCGTCACGAACAGCGCCGCGAGATAGATCACCGGGATGTCGGTCGATGTCCACGACGCGAAGATCGGCAGCGTGACGACGACGAACAGAAACACGAGCGTCAGGCCGGCGAGAAGAATATCGAGCGCGATCTCGTTCGGCGTCTTGTGACGCTTGGCGCCCTCGACGAGCGCGATCATGCGGTCGAGAAAGGTTTCGCCTTGCTTCGCCGTCACCTTCACGACGAGCCAGTCGGAGACGAGGCGCGTGCCGCCGGTCACCGACGAGCGGTCGCCACCGGACTCGCGGATCACCGGCGCGCTTTCGCCCGTGATCGCACTTTCGTCGACGGACGCAACACCCTCGATGATCTCGCCGTCGGTCGGAACCGTGTCACCGACCTCGACCAGAATCATGTCACCAACCTCGACTTCGTCGAGATCCTTGAGTTCGAAAAGCTCGCGCCGCGCCGGATCGATCAGCACCTTTGCGCGCGCATTCGACTTCGTGGCGCGGAAAGCGTCGGCGCGGGCTTTGCCACGGCCTTCCGCGACTGCTTCGGCGAAATTCGCGAACAGCACCGTGAACCAGAGCCAGATCGCGACCTGAAGGCCGACGAAGGCATTCGGTGCGCCATGCGCGAGATCGCGCAGCGCGAGGATACTCGCCAGCACCGCGACCAGCGCGGTGACGAAGATCACCGGGTTGCGCACAAGCCCGCGCGGATCGAGCTTGCGGAAGGATTGCAGCGCCGCCGTGCGCAAGATTGCCGCGTCGAACAGGCCGATTTCGGACGTTGCAGATTTGCTCGTTGTTACTGTCTTCGTTGTTGACTGGCTCATGAGAGCACCTTTCAGAACACTTTGCCGGCGAGCATCGAGACGTGCTCGGCAATCGGACCCAGGGCGAGGACGGGCAGGAATGTCAGCGCGCCGACGATCAGGATCGTGACCACAAGCAGCACGACGAAAACGATGCCGTGGGTCGGGAACGTGCCGGCCGATGCGGCTGCGGTCTTCTTGCCCGCGAGCGAGCCCGCGATGGCGAGGATCGGGATGATGTAGCCGAAGCGGCCGAGCATCATCGAGATGCCGAGAAACACATTGTGCCAGCCGACATTCGCATTGAAGCCCGCAAAGGCGGAGCCGTTGTTGCCGGTCGCCGACGAGTACGCATAGAGCAGCTCCGACAGGCCGTGCGGCCCGGCGTCCTGCACGGACGACTGTGCGGTGCCGACCAAGATCGCGAGTCCGCACAGCACCAGCACGCCGATCGGCATGATCATCAGCGTCAACGCGGCGAGCTTGACCTCACGCGCTTCGATTTTTTTGCCGAGATATTCCGGCGTGCGTCCGACCATAAGTCCGGCGAGGAACACCGTCAGGATGACGAACAGCAACATGCCGGTGAGGCCGACGCCGGCGCCGCCGTAAACGACCTCGCCGAGCTGGATATTCAGCATCGCGATGAGACCGCCGAGCGGCGTCAGGCTGTCATGCATCGCGTTGACGGAGCCGTTCGACGCGGCAGTCGTCGAGACCGCCCACAGCACTGAACCGATGATGCCGAAGCGCACCTCCTTGCCCTCCATGCTGCCACCGGCGGGATCCGCATAGGCCGCAATCGAAGGGTTGCCATAGCGCTCGGCCGCGTAAAGGCCGGTAAAAGCGATAACGATCAGCACGCCCATGGCGGCGAACAGCGCGATGCCTTGGCGCGTGTCGCGCACCATCCGGCCGTAGGTGAAGCAGAAGGCGACCGGGATGATCAGGATCGCGATCATCGTGATCAAGTTCGAGATCGCGGTGGGGTTTTCGAACGGATGCGCCGAGTTGGCGTTGAAGAAGCCGCCGCCGTTGGTGCCAAGCTGCTTGATGGCGATCTGACTCGCGACCGGGCCGAGCGCAATCGTCTGTTTTGCGCCTTCGAGCGTCGTTGCATCGGCCGACGCCGCAAGCGTCTGCGGCGAGCCGAACCAGACCATCGCGATCGCGAGAATGATCGACAGCGGCAGCAGCACGTAGAGCGTTGCGCGCACGAGATCGACCCAGAAGTTACCGATCGTGCGTTGCTGGCGGCTCGCAAGACCGCGCGCGACGGCGGCCGCCACCGCCATGCCGCTCGCCGCCGAAACGAAGTTCTGCGTCGTCAGGCCGGCCATTTGGCTGAAATGCGAGAGCGTCGACTCGCCGCCGTAGGATTGCCAGTTCGTGTTGGTGACGAATGAGATCGCGGTGTTGAAGGCGAGATGCGCCGACATGCCGTCGAAGCCCTGCGGGTTCAACGGCAGAAGATTTTGGTAGCGCAGGATAACGAAGAGCAGCGCGAAACCGGCGGCGTTGAAGGCGATCAGCGAAAGCGCATAGCGCGTCCAGTGCTGCCCCTCTCCCGTGTTGACGCCGGCGGGTCCGAGCAACGCGCGTTCAACGGGCGCAAGAAACGTCATGTCGCCCGTAAAGACGCGCGCCATATAGAGACCGAGCGGGATCGCGAGCGCGACCAGAAGCGCCGCGAAGAGCGCGGCCTGGGTGAGATCGTTGATCATGAACGGAGCTTTCAGAAACGCTCAGGACGCAGCAGCGCGACGAAGAGATAGACGAGCGCGCCGAGCGAGAAGGCGAGGGCCAAAGCGAGATCGAACATCATGGCGCGCCTCAAACGCGTTCGGCGCCGCGGACGGCGGCGGCGGCGAGAGCAAAGGCGGCAAGCCCGCCCGCGAAGAAGAGGATGTCGGTGAGCATGGGAGTCTTCCTTGTTGGTTGAAGGAAGACGTGGGGCTCATGGCCGTAAAGGCGCTATCTCGAAAACGGCGGGCGGCCGTAAAGGCAGCGTAAAGTGGCTGAGCCACGTCGCTAGACTAGGAGCGATTTACGACAGACCCGTTATCGTTCAACAAGATAGATGGTGCTGCCAGAGAGGATTGAACTCTCGACCTCTCCCTTACCAAGGGAGTGCTCTACCACTGAGCTACGGCAGCATATCGGGGCGCCGGGCCGCATGCGGGCTTGAGGTCGCCGAGACGGCGCGATGCTTGCCACAAGGCGGAGAATGGCGCAAGCACGAGGCGAGATTTCGTGGCACGAGTTTCCGGTGGCGGACGATCGACTAAAACGCGAGCGGCAAGAACGGCTTGAGAAGGCCTTGCGGGTCAATCTGCAGCGCCGAAAAGCGCAAGCGCGCGGTCGCCGTGACAGCGACAAAACCAGCGAAAGCGATGCCGATCCGCCACAGGGTGGCGAAAAGGCCTGACTTTTGCTGCGTTGGCGCGGCTGGAGGCTGGTTCGATCCCGCCTTTCGCCGTATTCGAACGGCGCTTGGGGCCTTGGGTTACGGAGCGCCGCTGATTCCGGCCGCTCCGGTATGTTGACGCAGGCATTTCTTTTACGCGCGGGCCGGTATCCACTCGCGTGCAAGAAGTGCACAGATTCGGGGACCTTATGGATCGCATTCGCATCACGGGCGGCGCTCAGCTCAACGGCACTATCCCGATCTCCGGCGCAAAGAACGCCGCCTTGCCGCTGATGATCGCGGCTTTGCTGTCCGACCAGCCGCTGATCCTGGAAAACGTGCCCCGCCTCGCCGACGTGGTGCAGCTCCAGCGCATTCTCGGCAACCATGGCGTCGACATCACGACGGCGGGCAAGCGCGCCGGCCAGAAGGGCCACGGCGAAACGCTGCAGATTTCTGCGTCGCATATCGTCGACACCACGGCGCCCTACGAGCTGGTCTCGAAGATGCGCGCCAGTTTCTGGGTCATCGCGCCCCTTCTCGCCCGCATGGGTGAGGCGCGCGTCTCGCTGCCGGGCGGCTGCGCGATCGGCACGCGGCCGGTCGATCTGCTCATCATGGCGCTCGAAAAACTCGGCGCCGAACTCGAGATCGACGCCGGCTACGTCATCGCGCGCGCGCCGAAAGGTCTCCGCGGCGGCGAGATCAATTTCCCAAAGGTCACGGTGTCCGGCACGCATACGGCGCTGATGGCGGCGACGCTCGCGCATGGCACGACGGTGATCGACAACGCGGCACGCGAGCCGGAAGTCGTCGATCTCGCCGACTGCCTCAACAAGATGGGCGCCAAGATTTCCGGTGCCGGCACCTCGCGCATCGTCATCGACGGTGTTTCGCGTCTGCACGGCGCGCATCACACCGTGCTGCCGGATCGCATCGAGACCGGCACTTACGCGATGGCGGCCGCGATGGCGGGCGGCGATGTGATGCTGCAAGGCGCGCGGTCCGAGCTTCTGCAAACGGGCCTCGACACGCTGGTGCAAGCCGGCGCGAAGATTACGACCACCAACGAAGGTATCCGCGTTCAGCGTAACGGCGCCGGCATCGCGCCCGTCACGGTGACGACCGAACCGTTCCCGGGCTTCCCGACGGATCTGCAGGCGCAGCTGATGGCGCTGATGACGCGCGCGGGTGGCCAGTCGCGCATCACGGAGACGATCTTCGAGAACCGCTTCATGCACGTGCAGGAGCTCGCCCGCTTCGGCGCGCAGATCCGGCTCGACGGCGATGCGGCGATCATCGACGGCGTGCCGCAGCTCAAGGGAGCGCCCGTGATGGCGACCGACCTGCGCGCTTCGGTGTCACTGGTTATCGCAGCGCTCGCGGCCGAAGGCGAAACGATCGTGCACCGCGTGTATCACCTCGATCGCGGCTTCGAGCGGCTGGAAGAGAAGCTCTCGGCCTGCGGCGCGCATGTCGAGCGGCTGAGCAGCTGAACCAACATTCTCAGTCGTCATGGCCCGCTTCATGCGGGCCATCCACGCCTTACTCTCTTGCGAACTCAACCCAGTCGTGGATGGCCCGGACAAGCCGGGCCATGACGGAAGACTAATGCGTCTCACAAGTCCAACGCATTGCCCCAGCTTTTGCGGCGCGCGCTTTTATAAGTCTCGCCTTCGCGGCGGGTGACTAAACGCTCGCGCGCCTCGCCGTCGCTCTCGCAAAGTTTCAACGCGACCTTGCCACTGCCCGCACGTGGCGAGCTCAGAATGCGCGCCTTCGGCAAATGCATCGGCGCGCGCGAGACTGCGACATACGAATATTTCTCGTCCTCGTACGGCGCGTCGCCGCCCTTAGCGAGACGATGGATGCGCGAGCGCGGCAAACGCTCGGCGAAGTGACACCAGTCCGGCTCCTTGATCGGGCATTCGCTCGTATGCGGGCACGGCGCGACGATGTGCGCGCCGGCTTCAAGCAACCGATCGCGGGCGCGCAAGATGCGCTGCCAACCGGCGGGCCGCCCCGGCTCGACGATCACGAGGACACGGGCCGTATGACGCCACAACTCGGCAACAAGACGATCGCGTTGCGTGTCATCTAGCTCGTCGAGCACGAATGACAACGTCACGAGATCGAAAGTCCCAGCGGCGCCGAGCGCGGCGGAAAAATTGCGCGCCTCCCATGTCGTCGCAACGTCGAGCGATGCGGCAAATCGCTCGCCGTATCCACGCATGACGGGCGAGCCTTCGACCAGCGTCGCTTCTCTCAACGACGGCCAGCAATCGGCCGCGGCCCAGAGAAGTGTCCCGGGCCCCGCACCAACATCGAGCAATGTCTGTGGCGTGAAATCGGGATGCTCATCTGCGACGACCCCGAGCGCTGCGCGCGCCGCCGCATACGTCGCCGGCAACCGAGTCGCGAGATACGCTTTCGCTGCCAGTTCATCCAAAACATGGAAGCGGCCGTCGCGGATCTCGGCGCGGTAGCGGCGTGAGAGTTCAGTACTCGCGGCGGCAAGCTCGGTCAGCAACGCGCCTTCGAGCGCTGCGTCAACGGCCTGGCGGAGTGCGGTGGGGAGTTCCATCGCGCATCAGGTAACGCGGATCGCACCGATGAGCAAAATTTGCGCGATCGGCGCACGTCCGTAAGATGCCGTGCAAGGAGATAAAAATGAAACTCGAGGGCGGATGTTATTGCGGCGAGCTTCGGTATATCGCTGAGGGCGAGCCGATGATGAGGGCGCAATGCCACTGCCGCCAATGCCAATACATCTCGGGCGGCTCGATGAACCTCTTCATGCGCATGCCGGTCGACGGCTTCCGCTACACAGCCGGGACGCCGAAGCAGTTCGCGCGCAAAGACCTCGAAAAGCCGGTGACGCGGGAATTTTGCCCGACCTGCGGCACCCATATCCTGACACGCCGGCCGGGCGTCGCGGCGGTGATCCTCAAAGTCGGCACTCTGGACGAACCGGCAGCCTATGGCGGGCCGGAGATCGCGGTTTTCACCATCGACAAGCAGCCGTACCACCACATCGACGCCGGCCTCAAAACGTTCGATCGCCTGCCGCCGCCGACCTGAGGTGGCGGCCTTGTTTTCCGCAACCGTTGCGTTGAAACTCCGCGCGCAGCCGCCAAGGACGCGCGGCCTTCGGTTTAGGACAGCGGTCAGCGGCGCATGCGATATCGTTTCGGGGACTGCACGCTCGACACGGATCGCCGCGAGCTTTTACGAAACGACCAAACCGTCCAGATCGGGCCGCTGCCTTTCGACCTCCTGGTCACTCTCATTCGCTACCGCGACCAAGTTCTCGGCAAAGACCGGCTTCTGAAAGAACTTTGGGACGGTCGTGTCGTCAGCGATGCCACGCTGAACTCGCATCTCAAGGCTGCACGCGCCGCCATCGGTGACAACGGCGAAGAGCAGAAGCTCATCCGGACGTTCAATCGCAAGGGTTTCCGCTTCGTCGGCGAGGTCGAGGAGCAACCTGACGCCACCGAGCCGGAGCAAATCCCCGCCGAATCTCAAGCCGAAACTGCGCCCGTCCGCCATACGGTGCCGCTCGCCGCGCCGGCAGGCTGGTGGCAGCGCAACCGCCGGATCGTCGGCGGCATCGCCGCGGTTATCGCCGCCCTGATGCTGGTCGTCGTTTGCGTCATCGCACTCTGGCCGGAGCCTCCATTCGATGCGGCCCGCGTTCCTCTTGCGACAGACGTGGTGCGCCTAGAGCTCACGAGTTACGCCTCGCGTCCGAACCACAAAGCCATCGCGCTGACCGCCTCGCGCGCCTACGTGGCGGATCGCCAGGCAAACCGCGACGAAGCACAGCGCGCCGCTCTATCTCTGTGCGAAAAAGACGAACGTCGTCCGCGCAACGCGCTTTGTCTCCTCTATGCCAGCGGCACGACCGTGGTCATGCCGGCGGCGTTTCAAGTGCCGCTGGAAGATTTGCGCACGCGCCCTTTCGCTCCGCTTGAGGTTGATCGCCTCACATTTTGGTCCGAGCGCGACCGAAGCGTTTTGCGTGATCGCGAAATCCCTGAGCGGCTTTCGCGCGTGATCTTCGTGTCGTCGACAGGGCAATGGTATCGCTCGATCCGCCGCACCTACACGGAAGCCTATCGGGTCGGCTTCGACGTGTGCCGCTATCTGTGGCGCCGCCCATGCTTCATCCTCGCCATCGACGATCAGACCACCGTCGAAGTCCCGCGCTCGCGCAAGGTCGTCGGATATTTTCTGCCGGCGTCCGACGAGGCAATCCCTGCAGCCCAGCGCGATAAGATCGCGCGCGCTTATGCGACGCTGGGATGGCGCGCCGTCGCGCAGGGAAAAACGCAATGGCACGCTATCGGCAGCGCAGCCGACGAAGCCGCCGCGATCGATGGTGCGATGAAGAAATGCGGCAGTGCCGATCAGGACTGCCGGCTGGTTGCGATCGGAAACTTTCGCGTCTCGGACCCATAACGAGGCGTAGAAACGATGACGGCAGCCCGCTGGCCCGGACTGCCATCACCTCGGTCGCTAACGTCTTGGCGTTATACGACGTGCCAGTCGGCACCGAGCGTGGTTGCGCCGGTGATCGCTTCTTTCGACAACACGGTGTTGCCGTCCATCTCCCAAATCTTCGTCGCGCCGCTCGTCTCGTGGCGCCACAGAAGATCGGCATGGCCATCGTTGTTGTAGTCGCCGATGTCGGTGACGTGCCACGCGCTCGACGCTTCCTTGCCGATCGTGACCTTCGAGTCGACCGTGGTGCCGTCCATCTGCCAGATCTGGACGCTGCCGTCCGTCTTCTGCCAAACAAAATCGTCGTGGCCATCGGCGTTGAAGTCACCCGAGCCGACATAGGCCCAGTCCTTCGTCACATTGCCGATCGTCTTTTCGAGCGTCTTGGTGCTGCCGTCCATCAGCCACACCTTCACGTCGCCCGTGTTGGTGTTGCGCATCAAGACGTCGGCTTTGCCGTTGCCGCTGATGTCGGCCGCGTCCTCGACGAGCCAGCCGGTGCCGGCCGAACCGACGACACCCTTCGACACGATTTTCGAGCCATCCATCTCCCACACCGAAACCTTGCCGGTGTCGGTGCTGAACAGGATGTCGGCCTTGCCGTCCGCGTTGAAGTCGGCAACCGCGACGACGTGAGAGCCGGCGTCGGCCTTGCTGGCGAGCGTAACCTTGCTCGTCGCCGTGCTGCCGTTCATCTGCCAGAGCTGGAGCGACCCGTCGCTCTTCTCCCACAGAACGTCAGCCTTGCCGTCGCGGCTGAAGTCGCCGACGCCTGCCACATCCCAGGTCGAGCTCATGCCGGCGATAGCCTTCGCCAGATTGACGCTGGAGCCGTTCATCTGCCACGTCGAGATTTCGCCGGTTTTGTCGTTGTGGAAGAGAATGTCGGACTTGCCGTTGTCGCCGAAGTCGCTGACGGCGCGCGCCGTCGTGCTGACCGTCAGGGCCTTTTCGGTCGACCAAGCTTGGCCGTCGAAAGCCTTGATGGTGATCTTCTCGGAGTCGACGGTCGCGCCGGCGACATACTTCACCTGGTCGAGATCCTTCGCGTTGACGATGATCCAGGTGTCGGCCGCTTGAGCTTTTCCATCGATGACGATCTTGCCGCTCGCCGTGCCGCCATCCTTGAAGGCGTACTGCGTGATCGTTCCGTTGCCATCCTTGTCCGTTGCGGTGAAGAACGACGCGAGCGACTGGGTATCGTGGGTGTCGACGCTGAAGCTCTTCACGGTCACCACCGGAGCAGTGTTCGCTGCCGGGCCCGCCGAGTCTTTCAGGCTGCTGAAGTCGACAATCTTGCCGCCAAAGCTCACCTTCTCGACATTGACGATGGTGTCGATGCCATCACCGCCGACCTTGTCTTCGATGATGGCTTTGCCACCGGCTTGCAGCGTGATCTTGTAGTTCGACTGCGCGCCGCTGAAGATCGCCATGTCGACGCCGTCACCGCCATCGATCGTGTCATTGCCGCCGCGGCCTTCGAGGGCGTTGTCGCCCTTGTTGCCCGTGAGGGTGTTCGAGCTTCCGTTGCCGGTGCCGTTGATGTTCTGGACGCCGAGCAGACGGAGGTTCGTTGCGCCTGTGCCGAGGGTCGCGTTGGCGTTGGCGTAGATATCTGTGCCGTTGACAAGGTCGACCTTGGCATTGAGCGAGCCGGCTTCGACCGTCGCCGAGATGTCCTTGCCGCCTTGCGTGAACGTCACCTTGAAGGTGCCGCCATCTTCGGCGACGGACCAGCCACCGCCTTCGCCCGTCGAGTCGGTGCCGATCTGGTTGCCGGACTTATCGAAGACTTTGACGGTGGTGCCGGCGACGCCTTCGCCGAGGCTGTAGAATTTATCAACGACGACCGTGTCGTTGTAGACGGCGCCGGTCAGGAACGACTTCGCGCTGTTGGCGCCGAAATTCTCGGTCATCACGTAGTGACCCAGAATCCCATTCGGTGTCGGGCTCGAGGTGAAGGACGCTCCAACGCCAACCTCTTTGAGATCCGGATCGAGGTAGGTGACGCGGTGTCCGCCCTTGTCGCCAATGATGCCTTCACCGAGATCGTTGAAGAGACCAAGGTGATTGTCGGAAGCCAGCTTTTGCGCCAGCTGCTGAGGAGTGAACTGCCCTTCCCAGTTTGCAACGCCGAAATTCTCGTTACGAGCAGCCGTGTTGTTGAGGTAACCGGCGGCCGCGATACGGGACGTCGGCGTACCGTCGCCGATGCCATCGTGATTAAAGAGTTGGTTGGCCACCATGAAGTTCGTGTGGCCGGTCGCGGCCGCAGCGAGCTGGTCGTTGCCGGCGAGGACTTGCTTCGGCGCATCGCTGATCGTCGGGAGCTTCGTCGTGTCGATGCCCTGATTGAGCGAGGTCAGGCCGGCGTCACGCATCTCCTGCAACGGATCCATGCGAGCGCGGTTGATCATTTCGATGTGCAGCTGATCGAGCCCAGTAGCTTTTGTCATTGGTCCCTCCGGTCCGCTTTTGCGGATGCGCTTTCTGCGCTGGTTGCGATGCCAATAGGTCGCGGGAGGGACAGAGTTGGTTTGATGTCCGCCGGAAACGGCTATCCGGCAGACATGCAACGAAATCAAATACTTAGTGGATTTTCACGGGACGCTTGCAGCAAATCTCCATGAAATTTCCAGCCGATTCTAGCCGCTGCACAACGCGGGAATCGTCCCCCGCCGGCTTGAGCCGATTTCACGGAAGGCCTGAGGTCAATTCACGTGCGCGCGGTGGCCAACCCGGACTAGGCTGCTGTAGCCATCCTGGGAGGACACCATGGCGTTGACTGGTGGATGCTATTGCGGAGCCGTCCGCTACGAGGCCGGCGGCAAGCCGCTGCTCAAAGCGCAGTGCCATTGCCGCGCCTGCCAACATGTCAGCGGCGGCGGACCGAACCTCTTCATGCTGGTCAAACCGGACGAGTTCCGCTTCACCAAGGGCGAGCCGAAGACCTTCAAGCGCCCGGACCTTGAGAACGCAGTGACACGTGAGTTCTGCGCCGAATGCGGAACCCATCTGACGACGCGGCGGCCCGGCCTGCCCGCCGTCGTGCTCAAAATCGGAACGCTCGACAATCCGGCCGACTTCGGCGGCCCCGCGATCGCGATCTTTACGGGCGAGATGGCGCCGTTCCATCACATCCCGGACGGTATGCCGGCGTTCGAAGCCTTGCCTCCGGGGCGATCATAGCTCCCGGCGGAACTTCGCTTCGGGTACCGGGTTATGGACCTGCTGACAATGCAGGAATAACGCCCATGGCCAAGACCGCCGCGAAGACCGCAAAGCTTCATCAAACCAAAAACGGCTTGAAGGGAAATGCCCTCAAGGTTTCCCTCACAACACTGCAGGAAAGACTGGTGGACGGGATCGACCTCGCCCTAGCGGTCAAGCAGGCGCACTGGAATCTTAAGGGTCCCGGCTTCATCGGAATCCACAAGATGCTTGATGGTTTTCGTGACGAGCTCGACGAGTTCAACGACACGGTCGCGGAACGCATCACGCAGCTTGGCGGTACGGCGCGCGGCACGACGCAGGCCGTCGGGTCGGAAACCAATTTGTCGCCGTATCCGCTGGACGTTTACGCCATCGCGGACCACCTGGCGGCGTTGATCGATCGCTACGCAGCCTACGGCAATGCCGTGCGCAAGAGCATCGATGAAACCGACGATGCCGGCGACAAGGGCACGGCCGATTTGTTCACCGATGTATCACGCGCCGTCGACAAGCAGCTCTGGTTCTTAGAAGCGCATGTGCAGGAGCCGCAAGGCAACATGCGCGACGGCAACAGCTAACGTTAGCTTAGCTGAAATCAAAACGCGCCGCTCGGTGGACATCCTCGGCGGCGCTTTCTTTGAGCGGAAATCAACATTCTTCCGCGAAAGCAGGGCGAATGGCCGACCATGTCGCGACCCCCACAACGATCATCAAGATCATTCCGAGAGAGCCGATATCGCGGTCTGGCATTCTGCCGGCAATGACGAGAGACAGGTGTATCAGAAGCAGTCCGACGGCGCCGGCGCATACGCCGACCGAAATGAGAATCGGTTTTGATCGCGCGCGTGGAAAGAGAAAGCGCGTTAACATCATCGCAACGAAGCCCATAAGATATCCCGCGACGATGATCGGCAGGACATCGTACAGCCAGATGTCTCGCTCCTGCAGCGCATGACCCTCTTGGACGAGCCGCGCCGTAGGCCATTCGAACAACCAGATGAAAGTTATCGTCATGGCTCAGAGCAAACCCGTGCAGAACACAGCCGCGGTTGCAGTGTAAGAATTATATGGGTTTGACGATGCTAAAAGTGGCTTCTTCATTGGCGACGCTCCTGGAGCAACGCGCGTAAGGGTCTCCGCTTGGTCGCTGATGACGGTCGCTAAGTTCAACCAGACCGCAATTTTGTCTGGCCATCCAGTCGCGTTGCGAGCCATACCGCCGAACTTTCAATTCACTTCGATCTTGTTGTCGGCGATGACCTTCTGCCACTTCGCTTTCTCGTCGACGAGAAGTTTGGCGAACTCGTCTGGTGTGCTTGGCCATGTCTCGAGCCCCATCGCGCGGAAGGTTTCCAGCAGCTTCGGCTCCTTCAATGCTTGCGCGACCGCCGCGTTGAGACGCGCGACGATGTCGGGCGGCGTGTTCGGCGGCGCGAAGACACCCCACCACGATGTCGCCTCGAATTGAGGAAGCCCGGCTTCCGCGATGGTCGGAATCTCCGGCGCAATCGAGGTGCGCTTCGCCGACGTCACGGCAACAGCTTTCAGCCGTCCGCCCTGCACTTGCGCCAGCGACGATGGCAATTGGTCGAACATCAGGTCGACCTGCCCGGCGACGAGATCGTTCAGCGCCGGCCCGCTGCCCTTGTAAGGCACGTCGAGCCACGTGACGTTCGCCATGCTCTTGAACATCGCCGCGTTGAGCAGATGCATCGTCGCGCCGGTCGCAACGTTGAGTTTTCCGGGGCTCGCTTTCGCGCGCGCGATCACGTCGGCGACGGATTTCGCATCGAACGCATTGCTGGAGACGAGAATATTCGGCGACTGCGCGACGAGCGAGATCGGCTGGAAATCTTTCGACGGATTGTACTTGATCGTCTTGTAAAGCAGCGGGTTGATCGCGTGCGTGCTGGTCGTGCTGAGGATCAATGTGTAGCCGTCCGGCGCCGCGCGGCTGACCCCTTCGGTGCCGATCGCGCCGTCCGCGCCCCCTTTGTTTTCGACGATCACGGGCTGGCCGAGACTGGTGCGCATATGCTGCGCGAGCACGCGCGCGATCAGATCGGACGAGCCGCCCGCCGCGAAAGCGACCACTATCGTGATCGGCCGCGTCGGATACGTTTGCGCCGATGCGGCTTGCACGGAGAACAGCGCAAGCGCGAGCGCTAGAATTTGGGGGAGCATGGTTCCTCGCCTCTTTTTGTGATTGGGTCGAACGCTATCAAATTCTTTGCCTTCGCTCCAAACACGAAAAAGAAAATGACCGAACGCCGCTTCGAAACGCCTGCCGGCCTGTGCGACACGCATATGCATTTCTATCTGCCGGAATTTCCGGCCGTAGCGGGCGCGCATGTTCCGTCACGTGGTGCGGTCGAAGACTACGCAGCGCTCCGTACCAGACTCGGTATCGATCGGGTCGTCGTCGTGCAGCCGACCGGCTACGGCTTCGACAATCGTTGCACGCTCGCCGGCATGGCGTCGCTCGGCCGCGATGTCGCGCGCGGCGTCGCGGTTGTGCGTGACGACATCGCCGACAGCGAGCTGAAGTCGCTCCATGCGGCGGGCATACACGGGCTGCGCCTCGCGATGATCAAAGGTGGCGCAATCGGTTGGCAAGAGGCCGACGCGATCGTTCGGCGCGTGCAGTCCGTCGGCTGGCACACGCAGCTCCAGCTCGATGGCTCGCAGCTCCCCACCCACGAGAGCCAAATTCTCGGCTGGCCCGGCGAGATCGTCGTCGATCACATCGGCCGCTTCGAAGGCGGGGTGACGAAAGATCATCCGGCGGTGCGCGCGCTGCTTCGCTTGCTCGACACCGGCCGCGTCTGGCTCAAGCTCTCGGCGCCGTATTGGGGCTCGCGTTCCGGGCCGCCGCGCTACGACGACATGGCGGACCTTGTTCACCTCTTCGTCGCGGCCGCGCCGGATCGCATGGTGTGGGCGACGAACTGGCCGCACCCGTCGCTGGCGACTCTGCCGGACGACATGATGCTGCTCAATTGCTTGGCCGACTGGGTTCCGGACGAGGCAATCCGCCGGCGCGTGCTCGTCGACAATCCGGCAAGACTTTACGGTTTTCCGAGCTGAGATAAAGCCGAAAACAAAAACCCTCCGGCGTTTCCGCCGGAGGGTTTTTTCTTGCGGCAATGCCGGATCGCTCACGCGATCGGTCGCTTACGCGATCATGCGATAAGCCGGGATCGTCAAGAAGTCCTCGAACTCGTCGGCAAGCGAGAGATCGGTGAACAGCTTGATCGCTTCCGGGAAGCGGCCCTTGTCGTAATAGTCGGCTCCGAGCTCATCGCGCACTTTCGCCATCTCTTCGTCGATGGCAGCGCGGAAGAGCTCCGGCGTCGCTGTCGCGCCGCCTTCGAGTTCGACGCCGTACTTGATCCACTGCCAGATCTGGGCACGCGAGATTTCGGCCGTCGCGGCGTCTTCCATCAGGTTGTAGATCGGCACCGCGCCGCGGCCACGCAACCACGCCTCGATGTATTGAACACCAACGCGCATGTTGTGGCGGAAACCCTCTTCGGTCTTCGTGCCTTCGTGGATGTGCAGCAGGTCGTCCCGCGTCACATGCACATCGTCACGCAGCTTATCGAGCTGATTCTGCTGCGGCATCATGCGGTCGAACACTTCCTTGGCGACCGGAACGAGATCCGGATGCGCGACCCACGTGCCGTCGTGGCCGTCGCGCGCTTCACGCTCCTTATCGGCCTTGACCCGCGCGAAGGCTTCGTCGTTCGCCTGCGGATTGTTCTTGACTGGGATCTGCGCCGCCATACCGCCCATCGCGAACGCGCCGCGATGGTGGCAGGTCTTGACCAGCAGCGCCGCGTAGGCACCGAGGAAAGCCTTACCCATCACGACCTGACCGCGATCCGGCAGGATGTAGTTCGGGTTCTTCGCCAGCTTCTTGATGAAGGAGAAGATGTAGTCCCAGCGGCCCGCATTGAGGCCCGCGATATGCTCGCGGAGTTCGTACAGGATCTCGTCCATCTCGAACGCGGCCGTCAGCGTCTCGATCAGCACCGTGCACTTGATGAGACCGGTCGGCAGGCCGAGCTGCTCCTGCGCATAGACGAACACGTCGTTCCACAGACGCGCTTCCTGATGCGACTCGAGCTTCGGGATGTAGAAATACGGACGCGTGCCCTGATCGAGCAGCGTCTTTGCGTTGTGGAAGAAGTAGAGGCCGAAGTCGAACAGGCCGCCGGAGATCGGCTGGCCGTCGATCTTCAGATGCGCCTCTTCGAGATGCCAGCCACGCGGACGAATGATCAGCGTCGCGGTCTTCTCGCCGACTTTGTACTCTTTGCCCGTGCGCGGGTCCGTGAAGTCGAGCTTCCCGGCCCAGCGGTCCTTCATGTTGATCTGGCCCTCGATGTTGTTGGACCAAGTCGGCGAATTGGCGTCCTCGAAGTCCGCCATATACATGTTGGCGCCGCAGTTCAGCGCGTTCACGACCATCTTGCGGTCGACCGGGCCGGTGATCTCGACGCGACGGTCGAGCAGATCGGCCGGGATCGGCGCGACCTTCCAGTCGCCGTCGCGCACGGTTTGCGTCTCGGCGAGGAAGTCCGGCAGTTCGCCGTCGTCGAAGCGGGCCTGACGCGCGACGCGCTCCTTCAGCAGCGCCTTGCGGCGGCTGTCGAACTTGCGGTGCAGGCCGGCTAGGAACTCCAGCGCATCGGCGGTGAGGATCTCGTCGTAGCGATCTCCCAACGGGCCCGAAATCGCGATGCCGCCCTTCTTGGGCTTGCGCGTTGCGGTGACGGCCGGACGGCGCGCCGTGCTGGCGCTGCGTCCGCTCGCGGTGCCGCGCGGCGCCCGTGCAACGGCGCCGACGGCGCTGCGGCCGGACGGACGTGCTGCGGAACGCGGCTTGTTCGACGGCTTGGCAGCCACCTTCGGCTTCGCAGCCGGTTTGGCGGCCGGCTTAGCCGCGGCCTTCAATGATTTCGGAGCAACCTTTTTGGCGGCGACCTTCTTCGGCGCAACCTTTTTGGGAGCTACTGTCTTGGGAACTACTTTCTTGGGGGCGGCTTTCGCCTTGCCGGCGCGCGCCGTTGCCTTCTTCGCGGCGGACTTCGCAGCCGGCTTCTTGGCGGCGGAGGTCTTCGCGGCAGGCTTCTTGACGGTTTTCTTCGCCGCCTTCTTGGCTACCTTCTTGGCTACCTTCTTGGCCGCCGGCTTCTTTACAGCCGACTTTTTGGCCTTCGGCTTGGCGGACTTCTTCGCAGCGGCTTTCTTGCCGCCGGCAGCCTTCGCTGTCAGCTTTTTCATCTTCTTGGGGGCCGCTTTCGCAGCCCCCTTCTTCTTCGAACCGGCTTTCTTACCGGCCCGACGCTTACCCTTGGCCATCAATCAAATCCTTATTTCTTCAAAAGGCTCGCAGCGGACTCGAGCCATCCCATCGGCTGGATCGCAGCGGTCTTCTTTGCAGGGGCCTTGCGCTTGGCAGCCTTGCGCGGAGCCGTCTTCTTGACGACGCGAGCGCGGGCAGCCTTAGCGGGCTTGCGCTTGGCAGCTGCCTTCTTCTTGGCCGGAGCCTTGCGAACGGCCTTCTTTGCAGAAGCTTTCTTCGCAGTGGTCTTCTTCGCTGCGGTCTTACGCTTCGGCGCTGCGCGCTTTGCCGTCTTCTTGGCTGCGGGCTTCTTTGCAACCTTGCGCGTCGTCTTCTTGGCTGTCTTCTTCGCCGCCGGCTTGCGCTTAGCGGTGGTCTTGCGCGCAGTTGCCTTCTTCGCCGCCGCACGACGAACCGGTTTCTTACGCGTCGCTTTCTTAGCTGCCATGGATTGATCCTCCTTGTTTCCCCACGGGTCCGATCTAGCACTTCACGTTGTTATGCGCACGAAGAGAAGTCTTCGACACCTGTCACGCGAACCACCAACACAACACGTTCACGATCACTTCGTTCACGCTTTAGTGCAGGACACCGTTTGTCAGCGGAGAAACTTTCGCACGGTTTTCAAATTTTATCAAAGCGTCGGGCGTCGGACCGCCGTTAGCCCAGTCGAGAAGTTCGACCGTGTGCACGATCGGAACGTCTGTGCCTTGTGCAATTTGAAACATGCAACCGATGTTTCCGGTCGCGATGATGTCGGGCGATGTGCGCTCGATGTTCGCCACTTTGCGGTCACGCAACACGCGCGAAATCTCCGGCTGCAGCATGTTGTAAGTGCCCGCCGAACCGCAACAAAGATGCGATTCCGCAGCTTCACGCACGGTGAAGCCGGCGTCTTTGAGCAACTGCTTCGGCGGCGTCAGAACGCGCTGCCCGTGCTGCAGCGAACAAGCCGCGTGATACGCGACGACGATGTCGCTCGCCGGTGTGGCCGGTTCGATCTTCAGCGCGACGAGATATTCCGAAATATCTTTTGTAAGCTTAGCGACGCGCGCGGCTTTCTCCGCATATGCGGCATCATTGCGGAACATGTAGCCATAATCTTTGACCGTCGTGCCGCAGCCGGACGCCGTGATGAGGATCGCATCGAGGCCGCCGCGCTCGATCTCGCGCGTCCAAGCGTCGATATTCTGCTTAGCCTGCGCGTGCGATTGCGCTTCGCGCCCCATGTGATGGACGAGCGCACCGCAACATCCCTCGCCTTCGGCCAACACGACCTCAACGCCGTTGCGTACGAGCAGCCGGATCGCAGCCGCATTGATCTGCGGCGCCAGCACTTCGTTGGCGCACCCCATCATGACGGCGACGCGCGCACGCTTCTCGCCTTCAGGCGCAAAAGTCGCCGGGCCTTCGTAAGGCGAGCGGTTCGGCAAGACGTCGGGCGAAAGACCGACCATCGCGACCATGCGCTGGAAGAGACCCGACCAGCCGAGCGCCGTAGGCACCACTTTGCGAGCGATCGCGGTCTTCACGCGATGGCGCCATGGGATCAGCGACGCGAGCTTGAAACCGCGCCCCGCGAGCCACCCGAGCGCCACCATGGCGCGGAAGCGCCCACGATACGGCAGCGTCATCGCCAGCATGTCGCGCACGATGCGGTCGCGCCATGGGCGCTTGTAGGTCTCTTCGATATGCGCGCGGGCATGGTCGACCAGGTGCATGTAATGCACGCCGGACGGACACGTCGTCATGCAGGCGAGGCACGAGAGGCAGCGGTCGATGTGCTTGACCTCTTCGTCGCCGGCCGGGCGGCCGTTCTCGAGCATGTCCTTGATGAGGTAGATGCGTCCGCGCGGTGAATCGAGTTCGTCGCCGAGCAGCACGTAGGTCGGGCATGTCGCGGTGCAGAACCCGCAATGCACGCAAGCGCGCAGGATCTTGTCGGCCTCCGCGACATTCGGATCGGCAAGTTGCGCGAGGGAGAAGTGCGTTTGCATGGCTTAAACCCCCGCATACATGCGGCCCGGCCCGAGCACGCCCTTTGGGTCGAAGTTCTCTTTGATGCGCTTGCTGAGCAACGCGACGCCGGCATTCTGCGGATCGAAGACGTCGACTGCGGCGCGGACGGAGGCCGGCGCGCGGATCAGCGTCGCGTGGCCGCCGACTGCCGCGACCGCGCGGTGGACGATGCTCGCACCCGCTGCCGCTGCATCGATCTCGGCCCAGACCAGACCACCCGCCCAGTCGAACAAAAACTCCGATTTCGGAGCGGCGGCACGAATGCGGTGCGCGAGATCGGGGCCGCTCATCGGCGGCACTGAGATGCGCCACAGCGCGCGCTGCGTGCCAGGCTGCGCCGCGAAGGGAAGCGCATCGCGTATGCCACGCCAAAAGTCGCGCGATTCCTGCTCAGTCAGCACCAGCGCCGCCATTGCGCCGAGCAGAGTCTCGACGATCGCACGGCGATGTGCAATCGACGGCGGCACGCCTTCGAGCCGCAGTGCCGTGACGGAGCGCCCAGCCGCGACAGCAATCGAGAGCCGGTCGGCAACGCCGGCGGGCACGAAAGCGGCGGCGGAGACTTCGCCGGCCGATCCCATCGCGATGTTCAGCAGGCGCACGGCGGCGACGTCATCAAGACCGAGAACCACGATCGTTGCTTCCGTCTCGGCGCGCGGCAACACTTTCACGGTGACGTCGGTCATCACGGCGAGCGTGCCCCACGATCCCGCCATCAGCTTCGACAGGTCGTAACCCGTGACGTTCTTCACGACGCGTCCGCCGGATTTGAATGTCTCGGCGCGGCCGGACACTGCCGTAAAGCCGAGGAAGTGATCGCGCGCAGCGCCCGCCTTGATGCGGCGCGGGCCGGACAAATTCGCCGCGATGACGCCGCCGATCGTTCCGGCGCCGGCTGGAAGCCCGAGCACCGGGCCGAGATCCATCGGCTCGAAAGCAAGTTCCTGATGAGATTCGGCGACGAGGCGCTCGATCTCGGCAATCGGCGTTGCGGCCTGCGCGGACAGCACCAGCTCGGCCGGTTCGTACATCGTGACGCCGGATAGCGTCGAGAGATCGAGTGTCAAATCCCACTGCGCGGGACGGCCGACCGTGCGCTTCGAGCCCTGCCCGATGATTTCAAGTGTCTGCGCGCCCGCCACGGCATCGCGGACGATGACCTGCACGTCGTTGGCGTCACGCGGTTTGAGTGTCGAGGTCATTGCAATGTCGCTCGGCAAAAGCTTCGACCCGCACCACAAACTCCGCTCACCCCCGCGAAAGCGGGCGTCCAGCAAGCATGCGGTAGCATGCAAAAGAAAGCCCCACACTTTGTGCGCCCTTCCGGGCGCGGGCTGGATACCCGCTTTCGCGGGTATGAGCGGAGATTGGAGCACCGCATCATCAAAACCGCGGGATGTCCGGGAACGGCACCTGACCGCGGCTCACATGCATGCGGCCGAGTTCGGCGCAGCGGTGCAACTGCGGAAACACCTTGCCGGGATTGAGCAGACCCTTCGCATCGAACGCGCATTTGAGCCGCTGCTGATGTTCGAGATCGACCTCGTTGAACATTGCGGGCATCAGATCGCGCTTCTCGACGCCGACGCCGTGTTCGCCGGTCAGGACGCCACCGACCTCGACGCAGAGGCGCAGGATATCGTTGCCGAAAGCTTCGGCCTGTTCGAGTTCGCCTTTGTTCGCATCGAATAAAATCAGCGGATGCAGATTGCCGTCACCCGCATGGAAGACGTTGGCGACGCGGAGACCGTGCTTGTCCTGCATTTCGCGCATACGCGCGAGGACGAACGGCAAAGCTTTGCGCGGGATCGTGCCGTCCATGCACATGTAGTCCGGCGAGATGCGGCCGACAGCCGGGAACGCCGCTTTGCGTCCGGCCCAGAACAAGAGGCGCTCTTCTTCCGACGTCGACACCTTCAGCGTGACGGCGTTGCATTCCTTCGCGATCGCGGCGACGCGTTCGAGCAGGTGATCGACTTCAGCAGCAGGGCCATCGAGTTCGACGATCAGCACGGCTTCGACATCGAGCGGATAGCCGCAATGCAGGAAGTCTTCGGCCGCGTGGATCGCGGGGCGATCCATCATCTCCATGCCGCCCGGAATGATTCCGGCGCCAATAATCTTCGCGACGCATTCGCCGCCGTCTTCTGACGTCGCGAAGCCGACCAGCACGGCGCGCGCCGTCTCGGGCTTACGCAGAATGCGCACGGTGACTTCCGTAACGACACCGAGCAAACCCTCCGAACCCGTCATGACGCCGAGCAGATCGTAACCGCCAGCGTCGAGATGCTTGCCGCCGATGCGGATCACTTCGCCGGTGATGAGCACCATTTCGAGGCCGAGGACATTGTTCGTCGTCAGGCCGTATTTGAGGCAGTGAACTCCGCCGGAATTTTCCGCGATATTGCCACCGATCGTGCAGGCGATCTGCGACGAGGGGTCCGGCGCGTAGTAAAAGCCTTCGCCTTCGACCGCGCGCGTAATGGCAAGATTGGTGACACCGGGCTCGACCACCGCGACGCGGTTTGCGTAATCGATCTCACGCACGCGATTGAATTTGCCAAGGCCGAGCAGCACGCCGTCTTCGAGAGGCAATGCGCCGCCCGAGAGGCCTGTCCCGGCGCCGCGCGGCACGACGCGGATGCCGTGCTCGTGGCAATATTTTAAAACTTCGGAGACTTGCTCGGTCGTATCCGGCAGAACCACCACCATTGGCGTCTGCTTGTAGGCATTGAGCCCATCCGACTCGAACGGCTTCATTTCTCGTTCGTGCGAGATGACACCCTCGCCCGGAACGATCGCACGCAACGCCGCTACGATCTCGTCGCGGCGCGACAAGACTTCGGCGAGCGGTGCGGGCATTGCGACGGACATACGGGGCGTGACCTCTTCTTTTCGTCACAATAGGCGAAACAGACCAGCTTAGCGAGCCCGCGCGCACTCTATAGTGAAACGAAATTGGGGCTCATGGCGTTGACAGGATTGTCATTCTAGGCAGATTTGCAGAGCGTATAAGGAAGAACATGCCGGATGCGGCATGCACATCAAGGAGCTGGAAATGCACAAGCTGGCCGCCGTCATCATTTCAAGCATCGCCGCATTCGCGGCAGCCCCCGCAAGTGCGCAAGATCTTTCGGCCGGCGAGAACTCGTTCAAAAAGTGCCTGCCGTGTCACGCGGTCGGCGAAGGCGCGAAGAACAAGGTAGGCCCGGTGCTCAACGGCCTCGTGGGCCGCAAGTCCGGCACCATCGAAGGCTACAACTACTCGGACGCCAATAAGAATTCCGGCATCACGTGGGATGAAGCGAGCTTCAAGGAATACATCCGCGATCCGCGCGCCCGTATTCCGAACACCAAGATGATTTTCCCGGGCATCAAGAACGAAAAAGAGGCGACTGACCTCTGGGCCTACATGGCGCAGTTCGACGCCGAGGGTAAGAAGAAGTAGCTGTTAGCTCGCTTCCGCGGCCGGCATCACGGACTGCACGACAAGGCCACGCGCACGCGCATCGACAATGCCGACACCGCGGAGGCCAAATAGCGCCAGCACGCGCACCGCGTCCTTTTCGCTCGCGGTCGGCGCGAGCGGCCCGACAAGGCCTTCCAGCAACGCACCCGTGAGTGCCGGCGCGGCCAGAGCCGGGTCGGTGTCGGCGAGATGCCCGCTCGCGCGCGCCGCGACGATGCGTTTCTCGAATTCGGCCACCAACTCTTTGCGGAACGCTTGCCGTGCCCGATCGATCTCGGCGTCGACCGGCTCCGAGAGCACGGCCCAGGCGAGGCGGCGGTGGCGTACAGCACGCGCCGCGAAGGTCACGATCGCGGCCGCAAGCGCGGACAGCGGCCCCGGCGCCGCGTCGGCGGCGTTACGCATAGCGGCGAGTTCGCTGTCGGCAACATCGGCGACGAGCGCTTCGACCAGCGCACTCTTGGAGGCGAAATAGCGATAGACAGTGCCCGCCGCGATCTCGGCCCTGTCGGCAACCGGCACGATCTGGACCGCGTCCATCCCCTGCTCGGCCGCGATGGCGCGGGCCGCATCGATCAAAGACTTATGCCGCGCCGCCAGGCGCTGTCGCACGCGTTCGGTCTGCCGGTAAGCCATGATTCGCCCCTTTTGAAAGAGCGAACCACGATTCAGAACAGATGAAAAGCCTCGATCTTCAACCTGAGCGTGCGTCCTAGCTTTTTTGCCTGGCGAGCGCCGTCTCGCGCAGTTTGTCGATCGTGGTCGACGGAGTGATCGCCTGCTGATCGACCTTCACGTGGATGATCGAAGGCTTGCCGGACTTCTGTGCGTCTTCGAGCGCCTTGGCGAAGTCCGCCGTCTTCTCGACCGTCGCACCGAAGCCACCGAAGGCGCGCGCGTAAGCCGCAAAGTCCGGGTTCTTGAGCGCGGTCGCCGAGATGCGGCCCGGATATTCGCGCTCCTGGTGCATGCGGATCGTGCCGTACATCGAGTTGTCCATCACGATGACGATGATCGGCAGATCGTACTGCACCGCGGTCGCGAATTCCTGACCGTGCATCAGATAGTCGCCGTCACCGGCGACGCACACGACGGTGCGATCCGGGAATGCGCGCTTCGCACCAACCGCCGCCGGCAAGCCGTAGCCCATCGAGCCCGACGTCGGTGCGAGCTGCGTTGCGAATTTGCGGAAGCGATAGAAGCGATGCACCCAGGTCGCGAAGTTGCCTGCGCCGTTGCAGATGATCGCATCGTCCGGCAGCGTCTCACGCAGGTGGATGATGATCTCGCCCATGTTGACGGCGCCGGGCACTTCAGTCGCCTTGTCGGTCCAGCCGAGATAACCGTCATGTAGGCGCTTAGCTTCACCGCTCCATCCGATGGTCGTCGGCGGCTGCACGCCTTCGAGCGCGGCGGCGAATGCGGTCGGCGAGGCGTTGATCGCGAGCGTCGGACGATAGACGCGGCCGAGCTCCTCGACGCCCGGATGCACATGCACCAGCGGCTTTTTCGGATTCGGAATGTCCCACAGCGTGTAGCCTTGCGAGGGCATCTCGCCCATGCGGCCACCGACCAGAATGACGAGATCGCTTTCCTTCACGTAGTTGAGCAACGTCGGATTCGGACCGATGCCGAAATCGCCCGCGTAGCAAGCGTGCGTCTGATCGAACAGCATCGCGCGGCGGAACGACGTTGCGACCGGGATCTGAAAACGTTCGGCGAAGCGCGCGACCGAAGCGCACGCATTCGGCGACCAGCGCGTGCCGCCCAGAATGACGATTGGCTTCTTCGCGGCCCACAGCATCTTCTGCAGACGCGCCATTTCGTTGAGGCCCGGATAGGTCTCGACGAGTTCGGCCGGCACGGCTTCCGGCACGTTGAGGCGCTCGGTCAGCATGTCTTCAGGCAGCGCGATGACGACCGGACCCGGGCGGCCTGATGTCGCCTCATAAAACGCGCGGGAGACGATTTCGGGAATGCGCGCCGGATCGTCGATCTCGGTCGCCCATTTCGCCATCGTGCCGAACACGGCGCGGTAATCGAGTTCCTGGAACGCTTCGCGCTCGCGCATGTCGCGGCCGATCTGGCCGACGAACAGGATCATCGGCGTCGAGTCCTGTTTGGCGATATGTACGCCGGCCGATGCGTTGGTCGCGCCGGGACCTCGGGTGACGAAACAGATACCGGGACGGCCCGTCAGCTTGCCGACCGCCTCCGCCATCATGGCGGCGCCGCCTTCCTGGCGGCAGACCGTGATGTTGATCTCGCGATCGTGGAAAGCGTCGAGGACGGCGAGGTAGCTCTCGCCCGGTACGCAGAAGGCGTGGTTCACCCCATTGGTGATCAGATGATCGACCAGCACTTCGGCGGCCGAGCGGGTGTTGTCCTTGCCACGCATCACTGTATCTCCGGAGAATATCTTGCCCCGGTTGTGCGTGGCATCGGCGCGAGAATCAAGTCACGCGGCAGGCCCGTCATTCACGATCGTCATGGCCCGCTTTATGCGGGCCATCCACGTCTTTACTTTGTCGGCTCAAAACGTGAATGGCCCGGACAAGCCGGGCCATGACGCAGAATATTTGGCAGCTTCTACCGCTTGATCGGCGCGAAAGCGGCCGGGATCATCAGCGAGTTCTGCTGATGTTCGAGATAGCCAGCTTCACCGCTGATCTTGAGGAACTCCTGCCATTCGGGATCGGCCTGCATGGCCGCGCGGCGCTTGGAGCGGTCGGCGGCGTCCTGATAGGCCCAGATATGCAGGTAGGTGTTGACGGTGCCGGTCTCGGTCGTCGCCCACACGACGGGTTCACCGAGGTGACGGACTTGCGCGGCGCGGCCATGCTTCTCGTAGAGCGCGATCTGCGCGTTGAGCTTGCCCGGCTTGGTGCGATAGGTGCGAACGTCGAGAAGCACTGGAACTCTCCTTGGATGCTTTTTGGGAAGGCGACAGTGAGCGGGCCTACGGCGGCACAGTCAAGCTTGCTAGCGACGTAGCCTCTCTTTGAAGAGCCGCTGCATCTCGCGGCGTCCGTCCGCAATCAGCGAGACGATAACGTCGTCGCCTGCGACCCGGTAGATGATCCGATAAGGTTTGTAGTGAAGTTCGCGATAGGTGCGCCTTTTGCGGTGCTGCAGTTCCTTCGGGACATTTCCGCGCTCCGGAAATTCAGCGAGTGTGCGGCAACGTTCTTCAATACCCGCGACGATGCGCAACGCCACGGCATCTCCATCCTGCGCTGCGATAAAATCGTAGATGCTTTCCAAGTCGCGCTCTGCAACCCGGAGAATGACGACACGAAAGCTCATTTCCGTTTCTTCGCGCGCCCTCGAATTCGCTGGAAGACTTCGGATGCGGGACTGTATCGCCCAGCTTCATATTCGGCTTCACCCGCGGCCAACATCTCAAGAAGCGCCAACGTCTCTAGCGTCGCCTCATATTCAGCAAGATCGACCAGCACGGCTTTCGCTTCGCCGCGTTGCGTGATGACGAGCGGCTCCGCGCCCTCGCCGAGCTCGCGGATGATCTCGGTGGCGTTGGCCTTCAGGTAGCTGATCGGTTTGACGCGATTGGTGAGCTTCATCGGCACCTCATCGGACCAAATATAGTCCGAATTCGGTCCGACCGATAGACTTATCGTCCGATTGCCGCGTTGATCTTCGGCAGGACCTTCTCGGCGAGCAGCACCATCGAGCGGCGGCCGAAGGTCGGGTCTTTCCAATCCTGTCCGGCATAGAGCAGCGTGCCGAAGTCACCGACTGTCTCGCGGAAGGCCAGCAATTCGTCCGCGACCTTCTCGGGCGAACCGTAAGTGATGAGCTTGTCGCAGACGGCGTCGAGCGTTACCTCGTCGTCCGGTTGATCACGGTGCGTCTTGAAGATTTCAAGGCGGCCGGCCTTTTTTATCTTGGTCAGCAGCTGCTCGAAGTAAAAGCGATAAGGGCTGTGCGGGCCGGTCGCATAGTCCTTCGCGGTCTTGTCGTCGTCGGCAACGAAGATTGTCTTGGCGACGCGCCAGTTGGCGGCATCGACAGTGCGCCCGACGCGCTCGCAGCCTTCGACATATTTGCCCCAGTGGCTCTTCACCCAGACCGGCATCAGGAAGTTTGCCGATACCGGACCCCAGCCGCGCGCTGCCGCTTCCGCGATACCCTTGGAGAACGGCGCGGTCGCCATCACGACGATGGGAGGATGCGGCTTCTGCAGCGGCTTACCGATGATGCCTTGACCGAGTTCCGGCATCAGATGCCGCTCGATCTTGATGTTCCAATATTTGCCTTCGATGTTGTACGGCGGATCGCGCTCCCAGATCGCGAGCACGTGATTGATCGCCTCGAGGAACATCGCGTTGCGGTCTTGATCGAGATTGCCGAACACCTCCGCGTCCGACAGCAAACCGCCCGGCGAAATGCCCATGATGAAGCGGCCGTTCAGCATGTGATCGAGCATCGCGGCTTGCGCGGCAACCATCGCGGGATGCTGGTTCGGCATGTTGAGCGTACCGGTTCCGAGACGAATGCGGCTGGTGACACCTGCCAGCGATGCCAGGAACATCATCGACGACGTGATGTTCTCGGCAAGATCGGTGACATGCTCGCCGACATAGCCTTCGACGAAGCCGAGATCCTCAGCCAGCATGAAAGCTTCGCGGTCCTCGCGCAGCGACAGCTGCCAATCCTTATTCAGTGGATGAATCGGCATCGTGAAGAAGCCGAGCTTCATGACGTTTCCTCCGCGCGTCTTGTTGGTCGACGCGTCGTTTTCAATTTCGCCTTACGACGGAAGATCGATCAACGGACCCAGCGGCAGGTCTGACCCGCGTAGAGCACGCGACCACCCCATTGCGGAATGTTGCGCTCCTCGAAGGTCGCACGGCATTCGCGCCGGTCGCTCGTGTAGAGCGGACGATCCCCGGTGTCATAGCGACGCGGGCGCACCGTCACGCGGGCGCGTCGACGGTTCTGCGACGATACGTCCTCACGAGCCTTCGCAATGCCCGGGCGCGCCTGTTCGGCCGAAGCCGGAGCGAGCGCCGCCAAGCCGAAAGCCGCCGCTACGATCAAAACCTTCGCCCGCATCGGGTTCCCTTTGTATTCCTTGCCCGGCCTAACTTTAAGCAGAACGCCGCCGGATCACAAACCGTTCAGCCCTCGCCAAGCTTTGGTTTCCGGGCAGCTGTTGGTTTAGGGTCACGGCATGACCGACAAGCCCAAACCTGACCCCGTCGCGCAGATCCCGGAATCGCAGACCTTTGCGCAATCGGCCATGGCCAACGCGCAAAAGGCCGGCGAACATTTCGCGGGCCGCGACCCAAACGATCCGGCGGACGATGCGATCGAGCTATGGGGCCGACGGATCGGCCGGGGCCTAAGCCTGCTAGGTGTCATCGGGTTGGCGATCTACCTCTTCGTCACTTACATCCTGAAGTGACCTGCATCCTGAAGTGACCTGCATCCTGAAGTGATATGGACGCCACCACGACACCTCTGCGCCGCGACCTGACGGCGCCCGATCTCGGCGAAATGGAGCAGATGGCGCGCGAGGAATTCGCGCGGCTGCCCGAGACCTTCCGCGCGCTTTGTCGCGATCTCGTCATTAGGGTCGAGGATTTTGCGACCGACGAGGTGTTGAAGAAGATGGGGCTCGAAAGCGAGTTCGATCTGCTCGGGCTGTTCGAGGGCATTGGCCTGCCGTTTCAATCGGAAGGCGATGTCGCCCGGATGCCGAATATGGTTTGGCTCTATCGGCGGCCGATCCTCGATTACTGGGCCGAGCACGAAGAGACGATCGGCACCGTGGTCAGCCACGTCCTCATCCATGAGATCGGTCACCACTTCGGCCTCTCGGACGAGGATATGGAAGCGATCGAGGCCAGCGTCGCATAAGGATTCGTCGGTGGAACAACCGGCTAACACGCAACCACCAACGCTCGCACAAGCGACCAAAGTGTGGGCGCGCATTGGCTGCCTGAGCTTCGGCGGACCCGCCGGACAGATCGCGCTGATGCACCGCGAACTCGTCGAAGAGCGGCACTGGATCGGCGAGCAGCGATTCCTGCATGCGCTGAATTACTGCATGCTGCTGCCGGGTCCGGAGGCGCAGCAACTCGCCGTCTATATCGGTTGGCTGATGCATCGCACGATCGGCGGCCTCATCGCCGGCCTGTTGTTCGTGATCCCCGGCGCGCTCGTGATGCTCGCGCTCAGCACGCTCTATGTGTTCTATCGCAGCCTGCCGCTGGTCGATGCGGCTTTTTTCGGCATCAAAGCCGCGGTGCTCGCGATCGTCGTCGAAGCCGTGATGCGGATCGGCAAGCGCGCGCTGAAGAGCCGCGCGATGATTGCACTCGCGGCTGGGGCTTTCGTCGCGCTGTATGTATTCCGCGTGCCGTTCCCGCTCGTCATTCTGGCGGCCGGATTGCTCGGCTGGCTTTTCCCGGACGTTTTTTCCAACGCCAAAAGCAAAGAGAGTATCGCGCCGGAGCAAAACGGCATCATCGACGCAATGTTCGCACGCGGCGAACTCACGCACGCCGAGCCGTCATGGCGGCGCGCACTGACGGTGCTCGCGGTCTGGCTACCGTTGTGGCTCGGCCCTGTCGTTCTGATACACGCCATACTTGGGCGCGCCAGTGTGTTCACCGAGATCGGCGCGTTCTTCAGCCTGATGGCGGTCGTCACCTTCGGCGGTGCGTATGCGGTGCTCGCTTACGTGGCACAGGCCGCCGTCGAGACATTCGGTTGGCTCAACGCCGGCGAAATGATCGATGGCCTCGGCCTTGCGGAAACAACACCGGGACCGCTCATCCTCGTGCTGCAGCACGTCGGCTTCCTCGCCGCCTACCGTGCTCCCGGCGCGCTCAGCCCGCTCGCGGCCGGAGCACTCGGCGCATTGCTGACCACGTGGGTGACGTTTGCACCGTGTTTCCTCTGGATTTTCCTCGGCGCGCCTTACGTCGAGACGCTGCGCAACCATCGCGCCACCGCCGCCGCATTGTCGGCCATCACGGCCGCCGTCGTCGGCGTCATCCTCAACCTCGCGGTCTGGTTTGCGCTGCACGTCGTCTTCCGCAAGGTCGAGCCGCTGAACGTCTTCGGCCTCACGCCGGACTGGCCGGTTTTCGCCTCGATCGACTGGCGCGCGGCGGTGCTGGCCGCCGCTGCCATCATCGCCGTACTCTATTTCCGGCTTGGGATGATCCCGGCGCTCGTCCTCTTCGCACTTGCCGGGATCGCTCTCTCCGCGTTGTGACTCAGCCGATGGCCACGCGTATCGCCAGTCCGGCCAGAATGAGTCCAGCGGCATTGGCGAAGATTCCGCGATGCGCCGCCACGGCGCGACGGATGCGCGGCCGCGAGAACAGAACGGCCGCAAGCATCGCGTTGCAGAAGGCGAGCAGCGGCACGCCGCCAACGACAATCGCGGTGTGATACGGCGACAGCGGCTGCGTGTTGAGCGCGATGAGCTGCGCCACGAAAAACGCCATCGTTACGGGATTGCAGACTGCAGTCACGACGCCGGCGGTGAATTGCATGCGCGCGCGACTCGGCTGCAACTCTGCCCGGCCCGCACGCGCGATACGCCACGCAATGTAGAGCAGCGCTGCAGCCGCAAGAATGCGCTGACAGCAACCGGCTAGCGCAAGCGTCGTCGCGGCCGCATGCGATATACCGAGCAACAAAGTGGCGCCGAGCGCGATGCCGAGCGCAAGCGGGACGACGGGACGCGTCCCCATCAGTGCCGCCTGCCCGGCCACCGCGAGTGTGTTCGGGCCGGGCACGATCAGCACCAGCGCATACGCCAACAGAAAATGTAGACTCGTGAATCCCATCGACCCGCTCCGAGGCACGGAACGGCCTCCGAACAGGCAAGACGAGATTGTTCTGCCAAACCGGACACGCCGCGCGCAGACTTTCGTGCGAGCGGTGATGCGTGCGCGTCAGCCAATCGACTGACGTGACGATAAAATCGACGTCATCGAGTGATTAACGAAACGGCTCAATATGCGTATTCGTCGAAGACCGGATCGACGTTGCCGTTCCAATCATGGTGGAACTTGTCGAGCAGCACTTCAGCCGGCGTCAGACCGCTTTCGACGATCGCATCGAGCGGAGCGAGATACTGCTGCTCGTCGTTGCCTTGCTTGTCGAGTTTCGCGCGGCGCTTGAGACCCGTATGCGCAAGATCGAGACACTCGCGCGCGATGTCGCGCACGCTGCGGCCGCCGATCGTTGCCTTGAGACCAAAGCGCGGAACATCGTCGCGCAGTTTCTGCCGTTCTTCGGCGCTCCAGCCCTTCGCGATGTCCCACGCGGCGGTGAGCGCATCGTCGTCGTAAAGCAGCCCGGTCCAAAAAGCCGGATGTGCCGGCAGCGAGCGCGAACCGACGCAGTCGGAGCCGCGCATCTCCATGTATTTCTTGAGACGCACTTCCGGGAAGATCGTCGTCAGATGGTTCGACCAGTCTGAGAGCGTGGCGCGTTCGCCCGGCAGTGTATCGAGTTTACCGGCGAGCAGATCGCGGAACGATTTTCCGGCGACATCGACATAATCGTCGCCGCGCTTGACGAAATACATCGGCACGTCGAGCGCGTAGTCCACCCAGCGCTCGAAGCCCATGCCGTCCTCGAACGCCCACGGCAGCATGCCTGCGCGCTGGTTGTCGGTGTCGCGCCAAATTTCGGAGCGGAAGGTTAGGAAGCCGTTCGGCTTGCCTTCGGTGAACGGCGAGTTCGCGAACAAAGCTGTCGCAATCGGCTGCAGCGCGAGCGAGACGCGCAGCTTGCGGACCATGTCCGGCTCGTTCGAGAAGTCGAGATTCGTCTGCACCGTGCAGGTGCGGTACATCATGTCGAGGCCAAGGGTGCCAACCTTCGGCATATAGTTCGTCATGATCTTGTAGCGGCGCTTCGGCATCACCGGAATGTCGGCGCGCGACCAGGTCGGCGTCATGCCGAGGCCGAGGAAGCCGATGCCGAGCGGGCGCGCGATTTCGCGCAGCTGGGCGAGGTGTGCCTGGATCTCGGCGCTGGTCTGGTGAATGGTCGCGACCGGCGCACCGGATAGTTCGAATTGGCCGCCTGGTTCCAGCGAGATGGCGCCGCCACCCGTCACATCGAACAGGCCGATGATGTTGCCCGCATCGGTGATCGGCTCCCAGCCGAGCAGCATCTGCATCCCGTCGAGCAGCGCCTTGATGCCGCGCAGACCGTCATACGGAATCGGCGAATGACTGCCGAGCGCGAACGGGAACTTCTCGTGTTCGGTGCCGATCTTGTATTCGGATTTCGGCTTACAGCCCGCTTCGAGCCAGGCGACGAGTTCGTCGCGCGTCTCGATCGGCGTCATATCGACTTGGTCACGGGCCATTCAGTGGGAATTCCGGCGCAGGGGCAACAAGGGGCGGGACCATACACAGCCCCTCCTAGGCGAGGCAATGCACGGCGAGTAGTTGATTTTTCTTTAGTGACTAACCTTCGGTGACGCGCGCGATGGCGGATTCGGCGGCGTCGCGGTGCTCCGTCTTGATGTGCCCGGCGACCATCCGGATGGCGGTCGCGAGCACGGCGGCATCGTCCGTGTAGCCGAGCAGCGGCATGACGTCCGGCATGATGTCGAACGGCATCACGAAATAGGCGAGCGCGCCCATCAGTGCGGCTTTCACGTGCAGCGGCGTGTCGCGATCGAAGGCGCAGTAGTAAGCCGCCAGCAAGTCGTTCGCGAACGGAAGCGATGCGGCGACCCGCTTCATCTTGGCCCAAAAGCCCTGCCGGACGACGGCTTCATCCTCGGCATGCTGGTCGGCGGTGCGGCTGCGAGCCATGTGGCCCCTCCCGTGAATCACTCGGCATGAAGATGGGAGCGATTGCGGCCGCTGCCAAGTCATTCAATAACAACTTCAAATCGCGATAGACTTGCGATCGACATTAAAAGTGATACATTTATATTGTGATGATTGATGCAGATCGTTTGGGACGAGCCGAAGCGGCTCAAGAATTTACTGACCCATAGGCTGGATTTTGCGGACCTGCGGATCGATTTTTTCCTTACCGCCGACATCCGGCCGAGCTACGCGGGTCGCGCCACAGCCACCGGCGTGTTTGAGAGCACGATGATCACGGTCGTGTTCTCGAGACTCGGGAGCGAGGCGATCTCGCTGATCTCGATGCGCCATTCGAGTAGGAAGGAGCGGAGGCTCTATGAAAAAGAAGCTTGATCATTTGAGGCCTCTCACCGACGCCGAAGAAGCACGCATCCAGCGCGGGATCGCGGAAGATCCAGAGAATCCCGAGTGGACCGAGCAGGACTTCAAAACCGCGCGCCCATTCGCCGAAGTCTTCCCCGAGCTCGCCGAAAGCATCCGGCGCGCGCGCGGGAGGCCACCGGTCGAGACGCCGCGTCAGCAGATTTCGATCCGGCTCGATCCCGACGTCATCGCGAAATTCAAGGCGACCGGCAAAGGCTGGCAGTCGCGCATCAACGATGTGCTGAAGAAGGCGAAGGTGTAGCGCGTTTCAAGCGCCCGCGATTTTGTCCATCGCGGCCGCGAGTTTGAAATCGAGCGCGGTGACGCCGCCGGCGTCGTGCGTCGACAGGCGCACCTCGACGGTTTTGTAGACGTTCTTCCAATCAGGATGGTGATCCATCTTCTCGGCGACGAGCGCGGCGCGCGTCATGAAGCCGAACGCCTCGCTGAAATCGCGAAATCTGAAGGTCTTCGCGACCGCATCGCCTGCATCGCTCCAGCCTTTCAGCTTGGCGAGTTCGGTTTGCCGCGCCGCGGCGTCGAGTGTTTCCCTGCTCACAAGACTACTCGGCCGCCATCTGCGCGGCCGGATATTCGGCCTCGACAATGTACGGTCCGCCGCCGCGCGATTCGCGCGAGGAGAACAGCACGAAACCATTGGCGCGGAAGGGCTGCGAGCGATAGAAGCCGCGTCCCGCGAGATAATCCGCGACCTGCCAGCTCGACGCATCGCGCAGGCGTGCAAGCGTGACATGCGGCGTGAATTTGCGCGGCTCGGGCGGAAGACCGATGCGCTGCATCAGCCTTTCCTGTTCGGCCTGCAGCTCCATCAGCGCCGCGTTCGGCCGCACCGTCGCGACGACAGCCCGCGGTTTCTTGCCGCCAAAAGAAGTGAGCCCATCGAACTGAATTTCGATTTCGCGGCGGCGGACCTTGCCGAGCATGTACGACACCTCGCGCGCGGTCCAATCGTCGATGTCGCCGATAAAGCGGAGCGTGATGTGGTAGTTTTCGGGATCGATCCAGCGTCCTCCGGGGAGGCCTCCGCGCAGCGCGGAGAGCGAGGACGAAACGTCGGCTGGAATTTCCAGCCCGGTGAAGAGGCGCGGCATCAGCGTCTCCTTGGACAGTCGGCGAATCAGAACGTGCGCCGGATAAGGCGAATCATGCTGGAAAGATATGACGAGGGCAACTCAGACCCCGATTACGGATTATTTTGGCGCCGCCTGCCGGATTAACTCCTCCACCTTCGGTAATATTCCCTTCACGATTACGTCGACTCCGGCGGCGGTCGGATGGATGCCGTCACCCTGATTGAGCGCGCGTTCGGACGCGACGCCTTCGAGGAAGAACGGGTACAGCAGCACGCCGTATTCCTTCGCGAGGTCGGCGTAGATCACATCGAATTTCGCCGCGTAATCGGCGCCCAAATTCGGCGGCGCGCGCATGCCGGCGAGCAGCACCGGAATGCCGCGTTGCTTGAGTGACGCCAGGATATCGTTGAGCGCCTTTCGCGTAACAGCCGGGTCGATGCCACGCAGCGCGTCGTTAGCGCCGAGTTCGACGATCACGCCCTGCGTGTCGCCCGGGATCGACCAATCGAGCCGCGCGAGCCCACCGCTCGCGGTATCGCCGGAGACACCCGCGTTGTTGATGGCCGCCTTGATCCCCTTCGCGGCCAAGGCTGCCTGCAGCCGAACCGGAAACGATTCCTGCTCGGCCACGCCATAACCGGCGGTGAGCGAATCTCCCAGCGCAACGATCCGCACCGGATCAGTCTGTGCGCTGGCGGTCACAACCGCGAGACCAAGCCAAATTGCTGCACCAAAGGCCGCTACGGACTGGGAAATTCGGCCGCGCAGCAATATTTGCGAAACAACGCGACACCAGTTCGGCAACATTGTCCTGTTATTGAGCCGGTTGAACAACGGGGTTCCCCTCTTGAACGTCATGACTCCGGCCGAGCGGCCTGCGATCGAACTTGCGAACATCAACCTTTCCCTGGGCGAAGGTGCGGCGCGGGTTCATATCCTCAAAGACATCACGCTTCATATAGCGCAAGGCGAGGCGGTTGGCCTCACGGGGCCGTCCGGCTCCGGCAAATCGACGCTGTTAATGGTAATGGCCGGTCTAGAACGGCCGGACGTCGGTTCGCTCCGTGTGGCCGGCACGGACCTTGGCGCGCTGAACGAAGACGGCCTCGCCCGCTTCCGCGGCCGCCAGGTCGGCATCGTCTTTCAGTCCTTCCATCTCATCCCGACGATGACGGCGCTCGAGAATGTCGCGGTGCCGCTCGAACTCGCCGGAGCGCCCGACGCATTCGAGCGCGCCCGCAAGGAACTCGTCGCGGTCGGCCTCGGCGAACGGCTGTCGCATTATCCCGCGCAATTGTCGGGCGGCGAGCAGCAGCGCGTCGCCATCGCGCGCGCACTCGCGCCGAACCCCGCGATTCTCGTTGCGGACGAGCCGACGGGCAATCTCGACGAAGGCACCGGCCGGCAAATTGTCGATCTGTTGTTTGCGGGTCACGCCGAACGCCGCATGACGCTGGTGCTCGTCACGCACGACCCGTCACTCGCGGCGCGCTGCGATCGCCAAGTGCGGCTACGTTCCGGACGAATCGAGACGCGCGATGAGATGAAAGCCGCCGCAACGTCATGACATCGCTCGTTGCATCGTCGCGCTCGGGCGCGTTGCCGCTACGTATCGCGCTGCGCGAATTGCGCGGAGGCTTGCGTGGCTTCTTCGTCTTCATCGCGTGCATTGCGCTCGGCGTGATGACGATCGCGGCGGTCACGTCGTTCTCGCGCAGCCTCACCGAAGGGCTTGCGCGCGGCGGCCGCACGATCCTCGGCGCCGATATCGCCTTCTCGCTTCTGCATCGCGAGGCGACCGAAGCGGAGCGCGCCTTCCTCGCGCGGCAAGGCTCCGTCGTCGCCGCCGCCACGATGCGCGCGATGGCGCGCACAAGCGATCAGCGATCGGCGCTGGTCGAGCTCAAAGCGGTCGACAACGTCTATCCGCATTTCGGCGCGCTGGTTCTCAAACCCGCCCTTCCGCTCAACGACGCAATGGCGATGCGCGACGGCGCTTACGGCGCGGCGGTCGACGAATCCCTGCTGGCGCGGCTCGAATTGCCGCTCGGCTCGCGCATTCAAGTCGGCGGCGCGACGATCGAACTGCGCAGTGTGATCGAAGCCGAGCCAGACAAACTTTCGGCAGGCGTCGCGTTCGGGCCGCGCCTTCTCGTTTCGATCGAAGCGTTGCGTGCGACGGGATTGCTGCAGCCCGGCAGCCTGGTGCGCTGGAGTTACCAGCTCAAACTCCCCGGCGGCAATGCGACCGATCCGGCGACCGAGGCGGTCGCGACAGCGGCGCAGAAAGAATTGCCGCAAGCCGGCTGGGAAATTCGCTCGCGCAACAATGCGTCGCCATCGCTCGAGCGCAACATCGAACGCTTCACACAGTTCCTTACGCTCGTCGGCCTGATCGCGCTGCTGGTCGGCGGCGTCGGCGTTGCGAATGCCGTGAAGGCGTATGTCGAGCGGAAGCACGACACGATCGCGACGATGAAGGCGCTCGGTGCCAGCGGCGGCAGCATCGTGCGACTCTATCTCGTCCAAGTGATGCTACTCGCGGCATTGGGCGCGCTGATCGGCGCTGTCCTCGGCGGCGGGTTGCCTTTTGCTGCGCTAAGCTTGTTCGGATTGATCCTGCCGTTGCCGGTGGCGCCCGCGATCTATCCGGCGGAACTCGCGCTCGCCGCGACCTACGGCATGCTGACCGCGCTTGCTTTCGCGATCTGGCCGCTCGGCCGCGCGCATGACGTGCCGGTGTCGGCCTTGTTCCGTGACGCGGTGGCGCCGGATCGGCGCTGGCCGCGCCGCCGCTACGTCGTCGCGACGGTCTTGATCGTCGCGGCGCTCGCGGCATTTTCGATCTTCATGTCTTACGACCGGCGCATCGCGACAATCTTCGTGACCTCGGCAGCGCTGATTCTGGTTACGCTCCGGCTGATCGCAGCCGCCGTGATGGCGGTGGCGCGCCGCCTGCCCCGCGCGCAGTCGACGGTGGTTCGCCTCGCGGTGAATAACATCCACCGGCCCGGCGCGCTGACGCCGACCGTGGTGCTGTCGCTCGGTCTCGGCCTCGCCCTGCTGGTCACTGTAACGCTCATCGACGGCAATCTGCGTCAGCAATTTGCCGCCGCCCTGCCGGAGCGGGCACCGGCCTTCTACTTCCTCGATATCCAGCAAGCCGACGCCGAGCGGTTCGAGAAGGAAGTCGCCAAGGACGCGCCAGGCGCCGCACTCAATCGCGTTCCGATGCTGCGTGGCCGCATCGTCGCGGTGAACGGCAAGCGCCCCGAGGAGCTCAACCCGACACCGCAAGTCGCCTGGGCACTGCAGGGCGACCGTGGCATCACCTACGCGAATCAGGCGCCGAACGGCTCGCGGATCGTTGCCGGCAAGTGGTGGGACGAGGGCTATGCGGGTCCCCCGCTGGTTTCCCTCGAGAAGCGCATCGCCGACGGCCTCGGCCTGACGGTCGGCGGCAAGATCACCGTCAACGTGCTCGGCCGCGACATCACGGCCGAGGTCGCGAATCTCCGCACCGTCGATTGGCAGTCGCTCGGCATCAATTTCGTGCTGGTTTACTCGCCATCGACCTTCCGTGGCGCACCGAACACCTCGATCGGCACCTTGACCTATCCGACCAACAGCGCCGACCCGGCGCGTGAGATCGCGCTCGTCAAAGCGCTCGCGGTCACCTTCCCGGGCGTAACGGTCGTCCGCGTCAAGGAAGCGATCGATGTGGTCGGCTCCCTCATCACCAACCTCATCGTCGGCATCCGCAGCGCGAGCTTGCTGTCGATTTTATCGGCAATACTGGTGCTCGGTGGTGCGCTTTCGGCGAGCCATCGGCATCGCGTCTACGAATCGGTCGTCCTTAAGACGCTGGGTGCGACGCGGATGCGGCTGATAGCCGCGTATGCGTTGGAGTACCTCGTCTTGGGTGCCGTGACGGCTGCCTTCGGCGTCGCGGTAGGGTCGCTCGCAGCCTGGTTTGTCGTCTCCGACATCATGAATCTGCGATTCGTATGGTTACCGGCACCCGCACTGGTTGCCGCAGTCGGGGCTTTATTACTAACCGTCACCTTAGGGTTGAGCGGAACGGTGCGTGCGCTGGGCCAAAAGGCCGCACCCGTATTGAGGAATCTATAGAATAGCGACAATCAGCCACGGGGTTCGGCAGCGTGTGAAAGCCCCGGAACCGGGTTATTATCTTGTTCCGAAGCGGCTGCTTCCCATATCGGGTGAGCCGTGATTAGTTTCCGGCGGCCGGGTGCTTCGCCCCCGCCTCATGGCTTACGAAAGGGCTTTGACGATGTCCGATTTTGATCGCAACGCCGCGACTGCGAAATGGGGCCGGCCCCTTACGGGCGCCGAGACCTCTGTCATCGACGCGGGACTGCGCGCTTACATGCTGCGCGTCTACAACTACATGGTGCTGGGCCTGGCCGTCACCGGCTTCGCGGCTCTCGGCATCTTCATGCTGTCGACCACGAACGATCCGGCACTCGCCGCGAAGAGCGCCACCGGCGCCGCGCTCGCCCTCAAGGGCGGCAAGGTGTTCCTGACGCAGATCGGCTACACGCTGTTCGTGTCGCCGCTGAAGTGGGCCGTAGTGTTCGCTCCTCTCGCCTTCGTGTTCTTCTTCTCCTACAAGCTCGACAGCCTCAAGCCGTCGACCGCGCAGATCATGTTCCTTGCCTTCGCGACGCTGATCGGCGTCTCGCTGGCGACGGTGCTGATGGTCTACACGTCGACCTCGATCGCCCGCGTGTTCTTCATCACGGCGGCATCGTTCGGCGCGCTGAGCCTGTGGGGTTACACGACGCAGAAGGACATTTCGTCCTGGGGCTCGTTCCTGTTCATGGGCCTGATCGGCGTAGTGCTCGCCTCGCTGGTCAACATCTTCCTGCAGTCCTCGATGCTGCAGTTCATCATGTCGGTCGTCGGCGTGCTGGTGTTCGCGGGCCTCACGGCTTGGGATACGCAGCGCATCAAGAGCGAATACGTCTACGGCGCGATGCAGGGTGACGTGATGGAGCGGTCGGCGATCTCCGGCGCTCTCAGCCTCTACCTCAACTTCATCAACATGTTCACGCTGCTGCTGAACCTGTTCGGTGACCGCGAGTAAGACGCGTAGCTCGAGTTAAAGCCAGCTCCACACCTGGCTGAGCGAGAAAGGCCCCGGCATTGAGTTGCCGGGGCCTTTTTGCTTGAGCGAGTTTTGCGACGAGCGCTCGTCCCATCCTCCGCTCATTCCCGCGGAAGCGGGAATCCAGACTAAGCCGAGCAGAGCAACGTGAGCATCATTGCGAGTTTTCTGCGCGCTACCGCGCGCAAGCTGGACCCCCGCGTTCGCGGGGGTGAGCGGAGGGTGGGGCTACGATTCAGCTGCCGGTAAACTTCGGCTTGCGCTTTTCCATGAAGGCAGAGCGACCTTCGCGGTAATCGCTGCTGGCGAAGCACGCCGCGACCATGGCATCGCACTTCTCCAAGTCCGGATCGAGCGCGGCCGATTGATCGATGATGAACTTCGTCGAGTTCACGGTCAGCGGTGCATTGCCGGCGATCGTCTGCGCATAGTCGTCGACGAAAGCGGCGAGTTCGGCCTCCGGTACGACGCGATTGACAAGGCCCATCTCATAAGCCTGCTGCGACGTGAACAGCTTCGCGGTGAAGAAAATCTCCTTCGCGAATGCGATGCCGACCGTGTCGACCAGACGCTTGATGCCCGGATACGCGTAACCGAGGCCGAGCTTTGCGGCCGGCACCGAGAACTGCGAACCGGTGACGCAGAAGCGCAGATCGCAGGCGAGCGCCAGGCCGAGACCGCCGCCGACGCAATAGCCGCGGATCATCGCGATCGTCGGTTTCGGATAAGCGTAAAGCTGATCGTTCACGCGCTTCGTCGTCTCGGCATATTGCGCAATCGCCTCGGGCGTCGAGCGTTCGGTGCCGAATTTCGAAATGTCGGCACCGGAGACGAAGGCCTTGTCGCCCGCACCCGTGAGCACGACGACGCGAACCTTGTCGTCCTTCGCGTAGGCTTCAAGATAGTCAGCGGTGCGTGCCCACATATCGAGCGACATCGCGTTGCGGCGTTCCGGATTGTTGAAGGTGATCCAGCCGACGCCGTTTTCGACGCGCGAGAGGACTTTGTCGGCTTCAGATGTTCCGTGCATGGTTCCTCACACGATGTTGGCTTTGCGGAATTCCGCGACTTCGTTGTCCGAGAAGCCGAACTCGCCGAGAATCTCGTCGGTCTGTTCGCCGACGGCCGGCGGAGCGACTTTCAGGCTGCTCGGCGTGCGCGACATCGTGAAGGGCTGGCCGACGAGCTCGAACGACGAGCCGTCCTTGCGCTTCACGCTCTGCGCCATCTTCAAATGCTTCACCTGCGGATCGGCAAACATCTCGTCGATCGCATAGATCGGGCCGCACGGCACGCCTTCGGCGTTGAGACGCTCGATCCATTCGGCGCTGGTGCGGCCGGCGAGACGCTTGTCGATCTCGGCATTCAGCGCGTCGCGATTCTTCGAGCGTAACTCGCGGCCCGCATAATCCGGATGCGTGATGAGGTCCGGCGCTTCGATCGCGTGGCAGAAGCGTTCGTAGATCTTGCCGCCCGCAGTCGCGATGTTGATGTAGCCGTCCTTCGTCTTGAAGGCGCCGGTCGGGATCGAGGTCGGGTGATTGTTGCCGGCCTGCTTGGCGACCTGCTTTTCCATCAGCCAGCGCGAGGCCTGGAAGTCGAGCATGAAGATCTGCGCCTGCAGCAGCGAGGTCTTGATCCACTGCCCTTTGCCGGAGACCTCGCGTTCGAGGAGCGCCGTGAGGATACCCATCGCGGCGAACAGGCCGCCGCAGAGATCCGCCACCGGAATGCCGACGCGCATCGGGCCTTCACCCGGCGCACCGGTGATCGACATCAAGCCGCCCATGCCCTGCGCGATCTGGTCGAAGCCGGGACGCTTCACGTAGGGGCCGTCCTGGCCGAAGCCCGAGATGCTCGCATAGACGATGCGCGGGTTGATCTTCTCGACGTCCGCGTAACCGATGCCGAGGCGATCCTTCACGTCCGGTCGGTAGTTCTCGACGATGACGTCGGCCTTCTCGACCAGGCGCTTAAAGATCGCCACGCCCTTCGGGTCTTTGAGGTTGAGCGTCAGGCTGCGCTTGTTGCGATGCAGGTTCTGGAAGTCGGAGCCCTCGCGCGCGCCGCCGAGCGCTTCGCCGGTCTCGAGGCCTTCCGGCATCTCGATCTTGATGACGTTGGCGCCCCAATCCCCGAGCTGGCGGACGCAGGTCGGGCCGGCGCGCACGCGCGTCAAATCGAGAACCGTGAAGCGCGACAGCGCGTCGGAAGCCTTGTCGAAGGGCATTTCTACTCCCTGGTGTTTCTAGCGACCCTTTTGAGCGATCTGCGTTGTGCCATAAACTCGGCCGGCTTGGCTGCGCTTTTTCGGCATTTGCCGCATGCGGCGTGAAGAAAGTCCCCGGTGCTCGTCCGTTTCGCCCTCATTCTGGCTGTCTGGCTTGGCGCCGCCGGTATCGCGCGGGCCGAATGCCCTCCCCGATCCGACATCGCGACCCACGTGTTCGCGGGCGGCTGGTGTCTATTGACCAGCACTTACGGACGCGACACAGCCGGTCCCTCGCCGACGCTTGTCGTTGTCGTCCACGGCGATATCTCGGACGGTGGACGCGCGACTTATCACGAACGCTTCGCCGAACAGCTTGCTCGGCCGGGCGTGATCGCGGTCGCGCTGACGCGGCCCGGCTACCCGAATTCTACCGGACGGAAAAGCGGCGGCGACGCGCTCGGGCGGCAGGACAACTACACGCCTGCCGTCGTCAATGCGGTCGGCGCGGCAATCGATGCGCTGCGCAAACACTACCAGGCAAGCCGCGTTGTCTATGTCGGACACTCCGGCGGCGCTGCCATCGGCGGCGTGATCCTCGGCCGGCGGGCGGGATTGATCGATGCGGCCGTGCTCGTCTCCTGCCCGTGCGACCTTGCCGCGTGGCAGCGTGCACGCGGACACAATTGGAGCCGCAGCCTCTCGCCGATGGATGTCGCGAGCCAAGTGCCGCGATCGACGACGGTCGTCGCTTTATCGGGGAGCGGCGATTCCAACACGAGCCCGGCCGTCGCTGAAAGCTATGTGGCGGAGCTCGCCAAGCGTGGGGTTTCGGCGCGGTTCGTCAACGTCGCGGACGCACGGCATGGCTTTCGCGGCCTCGAAGTTGCCGTAAAGGCCGAGGCCGATGCGCTGCTCGCACGGTGATCGAGTGTTCTTCTCAACACGTTAGAGTACGCCCGCGGGCTTGCGCTTCGTCACATTCTCGATAGTCTGCCGCTTCTCGCCGCTGTCGCCCCGAAAACCTGGAAATAAGGAAGGACGTCGTATGCGTCTTTTGATTACAGCCGCGGCTATCGCCACGATGCTGGCAGTACCGGCTTACGCACAACAACAGCAACCGCAGCGCCCGCAGACCAGCCCATCGGGCCAACCGCGCCAGGCACCGCCGCCGCAACAGCAGCAAGCCCCGCAAGGTCAGCCGCGCGGCCAGCAGGCTCCGCCGCCGCAAGCGCAGCAGCAGCCGCCGGCACCGCAGCCGGGAATGTTCGCGTGCCGCACCGAGCAGGAAATTTGCTACGTCGGGATCGCGCTGCCGGGCAATCAAGTCACGGTGCTGTACACCAACAACGAGCAGTCCGAGGGCATCGATACGAAGCCGCAGGCTGTCGCTGGCCCGGCCGGTCCGCTCGATATGTCGCAGCATGTCGGCCGCGTCATCATGCTGGTCGGCCAATACAATGCACAGACCGGCATCTCGGGCGCCGAGATCGTCGACGTCGCGGGTCCGCTGCTCTCGTTCTCGATCAAGTCGCAGCTCTCGGGCGGTGGTGACGAAGAAGAGGAAGAGCCGGAGCAGCCGCAGCAGCAACAGCGCCAGCCGCAACAGCAGCAACGCGCTCCGCAGCAGCAACAGCGCCGCTGATCGTTTACAGCGCTCAAACGAAAAGGCCGCCAGCGATGGCGGCCTTTTTTGTTTGCCGGGATGCCGGCGGCTAATTTTTGCCGGCGACGAGCGCGCGGCGCATCTTCGCCATGCCGCCGATCCAGCGATCGTAGTTGTCGGTCTTTTTCTTCATATAGTCGCCGACCACCGGGTGCGGCAAAATGCAGAAGGTCTCGGCAGCAAGCCCATCGATGGCCGCTTGCGCGCATTGCTCCGGCGTCAACACGCCGTCGAGATTCTGCGGACCACCGCCGCTCGCGCGCAGCATCGCGGTGTCTACGCCTTGCGGGCACAGGATCGAAACGCGAATCCCATCGTCTTTGTGCGTCAACGCTAGATACTCGGCGAAACCAACCGCCGCGTGCTTCGTCACCGCATAAACCGGATTGCCGACTTGGCTCAGCAAGCCAGCGGCCGACACCGTATTCATGAAGGTGCCGCCGCCGCGCGTCTTCATCAACGGCACGAGATGGCGCGCCGCGTAGACATGGGCCATGACGTTGACGCTCCAGCCGAGCGCCCATGATTCATTCGGGGGCGAGCCTGCGCTATCGTCGCCGGTCCGGAAACCGCCGACGCCTGCGTTGGAGCAGAAGAGGTCGATCGGGCCGATATTCTTCTCGGTCTCGTCGATGATCGTCTTGATCGTGTTCTCGTCGCCGACATCACCGGCATGTGCGGTGCCGCCGATCGCTTTCGCTACAGCCTCCGCCGCGCCGGCATCGCGATCCGCAACCACGACGTGTTTCGCGCCCTCACGATGAAACGCTTCGGCGAGCGCCTTGCCGATCCCGCCTCCACCGCCCGTGACGACGACGATTTTCCCCGCAACACGCATTCGCCAAACTCCCGGATTGAAGTGAGACTTGTAGAGCGGCTCAGTAAGAAGCAACAGAACAGCTGGAACAAAAAAACGCAGACCTTTCGGTCTGCGTTTTCACCAGGGGGTTATCGACGGGGGATTTAGCGACCGTAGGTTCCCGTCGACTTCGCGACACTCAGATCTTCAATCGGAGCCGTGGAAGCTTCGCGTTTGATCAAGTTGATCGTGTGCAAAGCCGACGCCTTTTGATTGTACGCCTCTGAATGGCACAACGGCTCGCCATTAGCACCGCGAGCACGCCAGTAGTACTTTCCGTCACTTCCTTGAAAAACCTGGAACTTCATAGGCCGCACTCCAGTAGGTTTTTATTCACGATACTTATGTATCGCAATTGCAATACTGTATTGCGATCGCTATACTGTCAAGGGGCAATAACAATACTGCGGGAATGAGATGTCAGATGGCGTGGGCGAGAAGATTCGAAAACTTCGGATCGAACGTGGGTACACGCTAGAGAGTTTCGCAGACGTAGTAAGCTCGAAGAAGGCCTACATCTGGCAGCTGGAAAATAAGAGGACGGCGAGGCCATCCGCTGATTTGCTCTTAAAAATCGCAACAGCGCTGAACGTCGCTCCAGACTTTCTGCTTGATGACAACGCAACAGAACCTTCGAAAGATCAGGCCGTCACCGCACTGTTCCGAAAAGTATCGCAGAAGCAGTTGTCGAAGCGCGACATCGATACTTTGATGTCAGTCGTCGATGGCCTCGCAAAAAATCGGAAATGAAGCCGATCAAAGAAGCCAATCGTCTCACTAGCATTTGGCGCACTGCAGGCCCGCGCGCTTATCCTATCTGCCTTCAAGATGTCGTTCGAGAGATTGTAAACAGGTCATCCGACGGAGATGAGCTGCAGATCGAGTTCCGAGAGTTGGATGAATTCGATGGCGCATTGGTGAAGACAGGCCAAAAGACATGGTGTGCGATCGTCAATTCACGGATCGCTTCATCAGGCCGTAGAAACTTCACATTAGCTCACGAAATAGGCCACTTCATCGGCCATCGGCACCTTGCTGAAGAGTTTCGCGACACTCACGAGCATATGCACCAATTCGGAATTGAAGGCTTGGAAGCAGAAGCCAACAATTTTGCAGCCCAACTTTTGATGCCTCAAGATGAGGTGAGAGGCTTTGCCGTCGGTGAATTCACTATTCACAACTTAGAAGCACTTCGAAACCACCTTGACGTATCATGGCAAGCTGCAGGACTTCGCTGGGTGGAAGTTTCCGACCGCGAAGTAGGTTTCGTAGTGGCCCGCGACGGAATGGTGAACTGGGGTCGGGCTAGCAGAAAAGCTTTGGAGAATGGAATCTTCTTTCGAAGCGCATCGGAAACTCCAGAAAACTCTCCCTCGCTTCTAGCAACAGCAGGACTGAAGTTTCGTGCTGATCATGATAGGGGCGAATGGCACAATCTATTTCGGTGCAAGGAAAGCGGCTATCGCACACTGTCGCATGACTTTACATCTGCCTAGAGTTCATCACCTAGCGTTAAACATCCACCTTCAGCGCGGCGATGAACGCCTCTTGCGGGATGTCGACCTTCCCGTATTGGCGCATCTTTTTCTTGCCTTCCTTCTGCTTCTCCAGAAGCTTGCGCTTACGCGTGATGTCGCCGCCGTAGCACTTCGCGGTGACGTCCTTGCGCAGCGCACGCACGGTTTCGCGCGCAATCACCTTACCGCCGATCGCGGCCTGGATCGGCACTTGGAACATGTGCGGCGGGATCAACTCTTTCAGCTTTTCGACCATTGCGCGGCCGCGCGATTCCGCGCGCGTGCGATGCACGAGCATCGAGAGCGCATCGACCGGTTCGGCATTGACGAGGATCTGCATCTTGACGAGATCGCTGGCGCGATAGTCCGTCAGCGCATAATCGAACGACGCGTAGCCTTTCGACACCGACTTCAGGCGATCGTAGAAATCGAAGACCACTTCGTTGAGCGGCAGCTCGTATTTCACCATCGCGCGCGCGCCGATGTATGAGAGCTCGCGCTGAATGCCGCGGCGATCCTGGCAGAGCTTCAGCACAGCACCGAGGTAATCGTCCGGCGTCAGGATCGTCGCTTCGATCCACGGCTCTTCGATCTCGGCGATCTTCACGACGTCCGGCATGTCGGCCGGATTGTGAATCTCGATTTCGTCGCCGTTGTTCATCTTCATGCGATAGATGACGCTCGGCGCCGTCGCGATAAGGTCGAGGTTAAACTCGCGCTCCAGCCGCTCCTGAATAATCTCGAGATGCAGGAGACCGAGGAAGCCGCAGCGGAAACCGAAGCCGAGCGCGGCGCTCGTCTCCATCTCGAAGGTGAAGCTCGCGTCGTTGAGGCGCAGCTTGCCCATCGCGGCGCGCAAGTCCTCGAACGCCGCAGCATCGACCGGGAAGAGACCGCAGAAGACGACCGGGATCGCCGGCTTGAAGCCGGTGAGCGCCGACGCGGTCGGGCGCTTGTCGTCCGTCACGGTGTCGCCGACGCGTGTGTCGGCGACTTCCTTGATCGACGCCGTGAGGAACCCGATCTCGCCCGGGCCGAGCTGAGACACTTCGAGCTTCTTCGGTGTGAACACGCCGACGCGGTCGACTTCGTAGGTCGCGCCCGTGCCCATCATCTTGATCTTCTGGCCGGCCTTCATGGTGCCGTCGACGATGCGCACCAGCACGATGACGCCGAGATAAACGTCGTACCAACTATCGACCAGCAGCGCTTTGAGCGGCGCCGAGACATCGCCTTTCGGCGACGGCAGGCGCGTGACGATGGCTTCGAGAACCTGATCGACGTTGAGGCCGGTCTTCGCCGAGATGCCGATCGCGTCCGACGCGTCCAGGCCGATCACGTCCTCGATCTGGCTTTTGACCTTGTCGACCTCGGCGGCCGGAAGGTCGACCTTGTTGAGCACCGGCACGATCTCGTGGCCGTTGTCGATCGCGTGATAAACGTTGGCGAGCGTCTGCGCCTCGACACCCTGCGAGGCATCCACGACGAGGAGCGAACCCTCGACCGCCGCAAGCGAGCGATTGACCTCGTAGGCGAAGTCGACGTGACCGGGCGTGTCGATCAGGTTGAGGATGTAATCCTTGCCGTCCTTGGCGCGATACTTCAGGCGCACGGTCTGCGCCTTGATCGTGATTCCCCGTTCGCGCTCGATATCCATGGAATCAAGCACTTGCTCGACCATTTCGCGCTGTTCGAGCCCGCCGGTGAGCTGAATCAGCCGGTCGGCGAGCGTCGATTTGCCATGGTCGATATGCGCAACGATCGAGAAGTTGCGGATGTTGTCGATGGGGGCCGTCGTCATGGCCGCCCGCTTAGCATTCGCGGGTGCGAAACGAAAGGCTTAGAGGCGTTTTAGCCGCTAATCCACGAACTTGACCCGGCCGCCCTCCAGCGTCGCGACGCCGAACGGGGGCGCATCGAGGCCGCCGACGACCTTCGCCCAAAGGCCCTTTTCGAGTTCTCGGATCGCTTTGACCTTCTCCAGCACCTCGGCCGCGATGGCCTGGGGGATCACCGCCACGCCGTCGACGTCGCCGACGACGATGTCGCCGGCCTCGACGCGGACGCCGCCGCAGGTCACGGGCAGCCCGACCGTGCCGGGGCCGGAGCGATGCACCGAGTTCGGCGTCACACCCTTGGCGCAAACCGGCAGGCCGATCTTGCGCAGGTCCGCGAGGTCGCGCGCAACGCCGTCGGTGACGAAGGCCGCGATGCCGCGGTTCTTCATCATGCCGACGATCTGGTCGCCGATAATGCCGGTGCCGGTGAAGCCGTCCGCCGCCGCGACGATAACGTCGCCGGCTTTCGCGAGCGCAACGGCGGCGCTGACCGCGAGATTGTCGCCCGGGCCGCAGTAGCACGGCAGCGCGACGCCGACGAAAGTGTCGGGCAGGCCCGAGCAAGCCTTAATGCGGTAGTCCATCGCGCCGACGCCGCCCATCGCATCGCAGATGTTGCCGAGCATGACGCCCTTGAAGGCCGCGACGATTTCGTCGGCGGGGCGCTTGAAGTTGCGCTTGACGGTGAGCAGCGGGGCTTCTTCGATCATTCTGGCGTTTCCGACATTTTTGATTGGATGCCGGAGTTAGACAGATCGGTGAGCCGGTGTGAACCCTGCGGTTTCGGGCTCATCGTGCTCAGTGCACCGAAGCCAGCAATCAAACTCCGTCATGGCCCGCTTCATGCGGGCCATCCACGTCTTGGCTGAATCTGCAAAGGAGTAAGACGTGGATGGCCCGGACAAGCCTGGCCATGACGACCGAGACGTTTTGCGTGATGTTACTCCGCCGCGACACGCTGCGGCGCAACGATCTCTTCGAATGGCACCAGCGTGACGCGTTGGCCCTCGCGCGAGATCAGCACGTGGTTTTCCGGGACCGGCTTCCAGAAGTCGCGCTCGGTGTCGAGCGGCTCGGAGGCGACGACGACGCTGCCGGCCGCCTCGCGATAATAGAGCGTGTTGGACTTGCCGTTGTAGACGTAGCGGAACGCATAAAGATTGCGGCCGTCGGAGAGCGACGACGTGAAGCGCAGCGGCTCCGGCGTCCCGCTCGCACGTACGAGATCGGTCAGCGCGTAGAGCGTCTCGACCGTCGCCCGCAACGGGTCCTTGTCGACACCGGCCCCCAAGATCGCGAGGAAGACGGCTTCCGAATCCGTCGTGCCGACGCGGGACGCATAATAAGCATCCGGGATCAGCGCTTCGACCTTACGGCGGATCAGCGACCAGTCGCCGATGAAGCCGTTGTGCATGAACAGCCAGTTGCGATGCGCGAAGGGATGGCAGTTTGGGCGCGTCGTCGGCGTGCCGGTGGCGGCGCGGACATGCGCGAAGAACATATGCGAGCGGATGTGGCGGCAGAGATGGCGGAGATTTTCGTCCGACCAGGCCGGACGTACTTCACGGTAGAGCCCCGGCTCGCCGTGGTCGCCGTACCAGCCGAGACCAAAGCCGTCGCCGTTGGTCGATGCGGTCGCCTCAAGCGCCCGAATGCTCTGCTCGACGAGCGAATGAGAGGGCGCCGTGACGTAGCGCTCCAGCGCGATCGGTTCGCCCCTATAGGCAATCCAGCGGCACATGGATGTCGAATCTCCTGATGCAATAACTTAACGCTCTAAACATAAACGCAACATTGCCAACATCGATCCGAAAAAGGGCGAAAGCGTGCCGATCATCGATTAGCTTATCGGCAGGATGCTGAATCGCACGTCACAAGCCCGTTTGGCCGGGCCTTTCTTCCTCGCAGTCACGGTGGTCGGATGGGGGCTCAACTGGGCCGTCATGAAGGTCCTGCTGCGCGAATGGCCCCCTTTGTTCGCCCGCGGCATATCGGGGGTTGCGGCAGGGCTCATTCTCGCGGCCGTCGTGGTGGCAAGCCGTCAGTCGCTGCGCGTCCCGCGTGCGGTCTGGCCTCGCCTGACATTCGCGGCCTTCACCAACGTGTTTGCGTGGATGGGCTTCGGCACGATGGCAATGAACTATCTCGCGGTCAGCGAGGCGGCGCTCACCGTCTACACGATGCCGCTGTGGGCGACGCTGTTCGCCTGGCCGATCCTCGGCAAGCGGCCAGGCCTTTACGAGATCGCGGCGCTGGTCCTCGGCATGGCCGGCATCGTCGTGCTCTTCGCCGGTCATTGCTTCGCGCTCGGCCCGCACACGCTGTTCGGCATCGCGCTCGCGCTGGCGGCGGCGGTCGCTTTTGCATTCGGCAGCGTGATCGCGCGAGAGCCGCTGCCGATCGACCCGATCGCGCTCGTCGCCTGGCAGGTCGGGCTCGGCTGCGCGCCGATGATCGTACTCGGCCTCCTGTTCGAGAAGCCTGATTTGACGTTTCTGTCCCTGCCGGCGTTCGGCGCACTCGCCTACACGACGCTGATCCCGATGGGGCTCTGCTATCTGACCTGGTTCGCGACGCTGCGCCGCTTTCCGCCATCGACTGCCGCAATCGGCACACTGACGGTGCCGGTCGTCGGCGTCGTCGCGGCAGCAACGATGCTCGGCGAGCCGCTGGGCTTGCGCGAAGTCGCGGCCGCCGCGCTGACCCTCGGCGGCGTCGCGCTGGTGATCAGACGGTGAATAAGTCGTTACGGCGTGCGCCGAAAATACGAGCCACGGCCTAACCGTACTTTTTGAGATTTCTGGTTTGATGCGCAACCATGAAGCGCTCGGAAAATCTGCGTCTTGTGTTGATGGGCACGGCAGCCTTCGCGGCGACGTTCGCGGGCGCGGCCGCCTATATGGGCCGTCCGCAACCGCAGCCAGCGCAAGCGATGCAGCAGCAAACCGCGGCGCAGTCGTCGACTTCGGGCAGCGGCGTTCGCATGCCGATCTTCGTTCCGTCGTCGCCCGATACACCGCGCGGCGGCTTTGGCAAGACGGCCGGCGGCGGCATGCGCATCGCGGGTTAGCTGCGCGAAACCGCCTCGGCATCACGCCCGATCAGCGGCGTAACACTGTCAGCTTTCTCACGCACGATCTCCGCGAGCACGCCGGATTTCATTTCGCCGATCAGCGACAGACCCTTGAACACCAGCGCCGAATAGACCTGCAGCAGTGTCGCGCCCGCGCGCACTTTGGCGACTGCATCGGCGCCCGACGAGATGCCGCCGACACCGATCAGCGGGAACGCGCCTTCGACGCGGAGATAGGTCTCCGCCAGCATCTTCGTCGCGAGACGGAAGAGCGGCGCGCCGGACAATCCGCCCGCCTCGCCTACATGCGCGCGAGACTTGAGATCGGGCCGCGTGATCGTGGTGTTCGAGACGATCATGCCGTCGATCGCGCGGGCGCGTGCCACCGCGACGATGTCGTCAAGATCGCCGAGTGCGAGGTCTGGCGCGATCTTCAACAGAACCGGACGGCGCACCGAAGCTGCATCGCGCGCTTCGAGAACGCGGCCGAGCAATTCGTCGAGCACGCCCTTCTGCTGCAGATCGCGCAGGCCCGGCGTGTTCGGCGACGAGACGTTGACGGTGAAGTAGCTCGCATACGGCGCGAAGGCACGGATACCCGCGACATAGTCCGCGATACGGTCGCTCGCATCCTTGTTAGCTCCGACATTGATGCCGACGATGCCCGGCCGCCCGGCACGGGCCTTGAAGCGGGCGAGCACGGCATCGTGCCCTTCGTTGTTGAAGCCCATACGATTGATGACCGCCGTATCGGCATGCAGGCGGAACAGCCGCGGCCGCGGGTTGCCCTCCTGCGGGCGCGGCGTGACGGTGCCGGCCTCGGCAAAGCCGCACCCGGCGCGGAGAGCCGCGTCGAGCGCCTCACCGTTCTTGTCGAAACCCGCCGCGATGCCGACCGGATTGGGAAATGCGAGACCGAAGGCTGAAACCGCCAGGCGCTTGTCGTCGGGCCGGGCCGGCGGACGCGGGGCAAAGCGTAACCCCTTGATGGCGAGCCGGTGCCCATCTTCCGGGTCCATCAGGTGCAGCGCCTGCTGCGCGATCTGCTCAAGAATGCCAAACACGTCCGACCCTCCGTCCTCGCCGGACTAGCACGCCGGACCGGTTGAACGGAGCGGTAAAATTATTCGGTTCACAGGACCTCTGGGGCTGGACAAATGCATTTCCAGAGGTTTAATTCCTACGCTCAAGGAAATAATCCAGAATAACCCTGCGCCGGGGATAATATCCATGCTCACGCACACGCAGATTTGGGCCGCCGTCGATCGTCTGGCCGAAAAGTCCGGACTGTCCGCCTCGGGTCTCGCCAAGCGCGCGGGCCTCGATCCGACGACGTTCAACAAGTCGAAGCGCATCACGCCGGACGGCCGTCCGCGCTGGCCCTCGACCGAGTCGGTCGCGAAGATCCTGTCGGCCACCAACACGACGATCGACCACTTCGTCGGCTTGATCACGGACTCGGCGCGCAACCCAGCACGTGCGGTACCGCTCATTGGATTTGCGCAGGCCGGCACCGGCGGCTTTTTCGACGACGCAGGCTTTCCGGCCGGCACCGGCTGGGACGAGATCGCCTTTCCGGCCGTCGAGGACGAGCACGCTTACGCGCTCGAGATCGCGGGCGACTCGATGCTGCCGGCGTACCGTGACGGGGACGTCATCCTGGTTTCGCCCGGCGCACCCATCCGTCGCGGCGACCGCGTCGTGGTGAAGACGCTGGAGGGCGAGGTCATGGCGAAGGAGTTGAAGCGCCGCACCTCGAAGACGATCGAGCTGCGTTCGCTCAACCGCGAGCATGACGATCGTCAGGTCAACATCGCGGACGTGGTGTGGATGGCGCGCATCCTGTGGGCGAGCCAATAACTATCTAAAATTTCTGCGTGTGCCGGATTGCGACACCGCTGCGGCCGTCTATGGTAGCCGCCGCGCAAATCTCTTGAGTCGCTATGCCGGTTCGCCAGCTCACTGAAGACGTCATCAATCGCATTGCTGCCGGCGAGGTCGTCGAGCGGCCCGCGAGTGTCGTCAAAGAGTTGGTCGAGAACGCACTCGATGCCGGAGCGACCCACGTCGATGTGATGACGGACGGCGGCGGACGCCGCCTGATCCGCGTCAGCGACGACGGCCAAGGCATGACGGCATCCGACCTTGCGCTCGCGGTCGAGCGGCACGCGACATCGAAACTTCCCGAAGATGACCTGCTCGACATCAAGACGCTGGGCTTTCGCGGCGAAGCGCTGCCGTCGATCGGCTCGATCGCGCGTCTCGCGATCACGACGCGACATGCGAACGAGCCGCACGCATTGGAAGTCCGTGTCGAAGGCGGAGAAAAATCCGAGATCCGCCCGGCTGCGCTCGGCCAAGGCACGCGCGTCGACGTCCGCGATCTTTTTTTCGCGACACCGGCGCGGCTGAAGTTCCTGAAAAGCGACCGCGTCGAAGCCGAAGCGGTGCGCGAAGTCGTGCGGCGCCTAGCCATGAGCCGGCCGGATGTTTCCTTCACGCTCGCGGGCGAAGAGCGCGCGCCTGTGACCTGGGCGGGCGCGATGCCGGGCGCGATCGGCCACCTCGCGCGGCTCGGCGACATTCTAGGGCGCGATTTCCAGGCTAACGCGGTCGATGTCGCCGACGCGCGCGAAGGCGTGTCGATCGTCGGCCACGCGGCGCTGCCGACCTTCACGCGGCACAATGGGCTCGCGCAGTATCTCTTCGTCAACGGGCGGCCGGTGCGCGACAAGCTTTTGCTCGGCGCGATCCGCGGCGCTTACGCCGACTACCTGCCGCGCGACCGGCATCCTGTCCTCGCGCTGTTCATCACGCTCGATCCGCATGACGTCGACGTCAACGTGCATCCGGCGAAAACCGAAGTGCGCTTCCGCGATTCCGGAGGCGTGCGCGGTCTCATCGTTCGCTCGCTGAAGGAAGCGCTGTCGCGCGATGCGCGGCGTGCCGCGACCACCGGCGGCGCCGCGACGGTCGCGGCGATGCGCGCGGGTTTGCGCGCCGGTTATCGCACCGATTGGCAGAGCGAGCCGACCGACGGTCCGGGCTCGGTCGTGCAGCTGCCGCGTTCGCCCGGCCGCGCCGGGTGGGATTGGCGTTCGTCGCCCGCGGCGCCTGGATTTTCGAGCGGCGCGCAAGCGTCGTTCGATGTCGGCGCACCGGCTGCGCGCGTCGCGCTCGAGGCTGCGCCGGAGCCGGACCTCATCGATCACCCGCTCGGCGCCGCGCGCGCGCAGCTGCACGAGACCTACATTGTCGCGCAAACGCGCGACGGCATCGTGCTGATCGATCAGCACGCGGCGCATGAGCGTCTCGTCTATGAACGCATGAAGGCAGAACTTGATCGCGGCATCGAGCGGCAGCTGCTGCTGGTGCCGCAGATCGTCGATCTCGACGAAGCCGATGTCGAACGTCTTCTCGCGCGCACCGAGACGCTCGCGCGCTACGGTTTGGTGATTGAGGATTTCGGGCCGGGCGCCATCGCGGTGCGTGAGACACCGTCACTGCTCGGCGAACTCGATGCGGTCGGCTTACTGCGCAATCTCGCCGAGCATCTCGCCGAATGGGACGACGAGCTTCCGCTCGAACGTCGCCTGATGCATGTCGCCGCGACGATGGCGTGCCACGGATCGGTGCGCGCCGGACGCCGCCTCAAGGCCGAAGAGATGAATGCGCTGCTGCGCGAGATGGAAGCAACGCCGAATTCCGGCCAGTGCAATCACGGCCGGCCGACCTATGTCGAACTCAAGCTGTCGGATATCGAGCGGCTTTTCGGGCGCAAATAACTACTGCTGAGAGAACGGCCAGAGCGAGAGCGGCTGACCTTCATCATGGCGCGCATGACGATAGCGGCGGCGTTCGGCGCGCGGCCCGGTCAGGCCTTGCGACTTGGCGGCGTAATAGTAGCCGCTCGCATAATAACGTACGGCGCGATCCTGATTGCCGCCCGCCGTCTTGTAAGCGCCGGCGAGATATTTCACGGCGTAGCGGAGGTTGGTCTCGGCATCGAGCAGACCCGACGGCGAACCGCTGTAGCCCATGCCGCGCGCGGTTGCGGCTTTGATCTGCATCAGGCCCATCGCGCCGCCGCGGCCAACGGCGCGCGGGTTGTAACGGCTCTCGCGAACGATGATGCGGTGAACCAGCGACGGGGGGACGTTGTTTTCGGCGGCATGGCGCTGGATCGCGGCTTCAAGCGCGGCACGGCCCTCTTGGGCGACGGCCGGAACCGTCAGGGTTGCGAGGGCGCCAAGCGCGAGAGCGATCCGAAAAGCCATGCTGCATTACTCCGACAGTCAAAATCCCGCCCGGCATGCGGACGGAATTGGGCGAGAGTGCGGCCTCGTCGCGCAACGCTTCCATGCGGTAGGCCGTTCCTGCCTCCCGAAACTGCGGATTTATAGTTAATCGCCGGTTAATTCCGGACTAGTCGGCCGAGGCGAAGCCGGCTCCGGCCGCCAGCGGCGACAAGCGGATGAGCCGCGAGTCCTCTACCCCAGCGCTCCGATGCTTGACCGCCTCGCGATAGATCGGGTCGCGCAGCATGGCGATGAAGGCGTCGGCGTTCGGGTATTCGGCGATGAAGCAGTAGTCCCAGCGCTCTGCATCAGGGCCGATCAGCATGAAATCCATGCGGCCGCGCCAGACGATGCGGCCACCGAGCCGCTCGAAAACCGGGCCGGATTCGCGCCCATAGGCGGCGTAAGCCTCGGCGCCGGTCGCCTTTCGGCCATCCGCGTACTGCGCTTCGGCACGGACGCGAACGAGGTTGAGCATATGGATCACGCCGTCGCGCGGCAGATCCTTGAAGCCTTGGAAGCGCGCTTTGTCGGGGTCGATATGCATATCCATGATCCGGCTGACTGTTTCGCCGGATCATGGTCGCGGTTGAGGGCGGCAGGCAAGCGCGTGCCGTTTACGCCTTAGCGGTTGATCAGAAGACCGCGCTTGAAAGCGGCGCTCTGCATGGCGCGCGCTTCAAGGAACGAGTCGTAGATCGCCTTCAGCGTTGCGAAAACGCCGCCGCGGCTTGCGAGGACCGGGACCGCCTGGGCGGCAACACCGTGGGGATGAAAAACTGGCATTATGATTCTTTCTTTGTGTTGTGTGATTCAGTTGCGGTGGAAGCGGTGCGGAGCAAGCAGACGCTGCTCGATGTCCCGTTCCGTCTGGTCGGTGAACTTGAGGCCCGTCTCCGCGAGGTAGCGCGCGACGTTGCGCTCGGCGCGGCGCTGCTGCGACGCTACGAATTTGTCGTACCAGCGCTGAAAGACGTTCAGCTGCTGCGGAGCGGATTTGCGGGCAGAATCATTGTTCGAAGCGACATTTGCCGGGGTCGGAAGAACAAAACTTGCCATGGTAGGCTCCTTACGTGCGAGGATACCATCCACCAGGCGCTTCCGGTTGACCATTACGTCAACCTCGGACTTTTCTGTTCTTGTTGTCGGTAATATACGCCGAATGCTGCAGTGCGATAGAGCCCATCCGACATGGTTCGCATGCCGAAACGGCATGCGTGTCACGCATAAGACATATTAACCGTCATGCGCCGCAATCATAACGGGCATTTTGATGACGAACGCGGCAATGCGTCAGCTGTACTGACATGACGTCAACGTCAATCAAGCTCCCCGCCGTCCGGCGTCATACGACCGAACACTGATTCGCGTCAGCCTGCCGGCACCGGCCTCGGCTTGCCGTCATCGTCGATCGCAACGAATGTGAAGGTGCCGTCCGTCACCTTCTCGTGGTGGCGCGTGCGGAAGCGGCGCACCCAGGCCTCGACGTGGATTTTGATCGACGTCCGCCCGACCTTCTCGACTGCCGTGAAGACCTCGAAAATATCGCCGACCTTTACGGGGCGGATGAAGGTCATGGCATCGACCGCCACCGTCACGACGCGCCCCTGCGCCTTCTCGGCGGCCGCAATGCCGCCGGCCTGGTCCATGCGCGACATCACCCAGCCGCCAAAAATATCGCCATTGGCGTTGGTGTCGGCCGGCATCGGCACGACGCGGATGGTCAAAGCCCCAATCGGCTCGGTCGTCATTGCGGCAATCCTCTCAATACGTTCGTCTCGATAATCTCAGCGAAAAACGCGGTCGCCCTGCTCATCGACGATCTGGCGCGCCTTCATCAGGGCGAACGACACCGCCTCCTCGTAGGACGCGTGACGGTCCGCGCGAATGAATTCGTGCGTCTTCGTCTCGCCGCCGACCTCTTTGGAAATGCTTCCGGCGGTCTGGAATTGACCCTCGGCATCGAACGGGGCGGCGCGCAGGACGAAGCCTTTGTAATCCTCCGGCTCGCTCTGCTTCGGCGCACTCTCGCCGCCGCCACCACCGAACAGTTTCTTCCAGAACGACATAGGGCTTCTCGCGCTTCTTTGTTTCGACGGACGCAAACACGCACGCGAAATTCAAGACGTCAAGCATGTGCGCCCTTGATGAAACGGGATGACTTCCGCACAGTGAGATCAAAGAAAAACAAGAGGGAGAATGCCCGTGTCACACCGCAATCATCCGTCGCGCCGGACCGTGCTGGCCGGCAGCCTCGCGGCGCCGCTGCTCGCGATCGGCGCACGTGGCGTCTTCGCCCAAGAGAAGTATCCCTCGCGCACGGTGCGTTTCGTCGTTCCGTTTCCGCCGGGCAGCGGCACCGACACGATGGCGCGCCTCTTCGCGAAAGTGCTGCAGGAGCAGACCGGACAATCCTTCATCGTCGAGAACCGTGCGGGCGGCAACGGCTTCGTCGGCGCACAAGCCGCGATCCAGGCGCCGCCGGACGGCTATACGGTTTTCGTCGGCGCCAACTCGACGCTGTCGGTCAACGCCGTGCAATTCAAGAAACTGCCGTACGATCCCGTCGCCGACTTCTCACTGATCTCGCTGGTCTTCCTCAATCCGTGCCTCGTCATCGTGCCGGCGAACTCGCCATACAAGACGCTCGCGGATCTCGTCGCCGATGCGAAGAAGCGGCCGGGCGCGCTCAACTACGGTTCGGGCTCGGCGACGTATCAGCTCTATTCGGAATGGCTCAACGAAGTCGCCGGCATGAAGACGACGCCGATCCCGTTCAAGGGCGCGGGCGATGCGACCACCGCGACTGTTGCGGGACAAGTCGACTTTTCGGTCGTCGATGCGTCGAGCGGCAGCGAGCTCATTAAGAGCGGAAATTTACGCGGCCTCGTTTTCGCGAACGAGAAGCGCTCGACGGTCGTGCCGGATGTGCCGACCTCGAAGGAAGCCGGCGTTGCGGACTTCCTCGCGTCCGTCTGGGTTGCAATCGCAATGCCGGCGAAAGTCCCGCAGGCGATCACCGATCAGTTCGAAGCGATGGTGCAGAAGGCGGGTCAGAGCCAGGACGTGAAGGACTACATGACGCGGCTCGGCTCGATTTCGCCGATGCTCAAGCCGGATGCGACGAAAAAATTTCAGCAGGACGAGATCGCGCGGTTCAAGCAGATCGCCGCGAAGGCAGGTATCGAGCAGCAGTAGGCGCTCTTCATCGTTAGCCACAAACTCGGCGTCATGGCCCGCTTCATGCGGGCCATCCACGTCTTGCGCGCTTGCACTTGTAGCCTGGATGAAGTGAGGCGGCGCGCTTCTCGCGCGCACGCCGAGCAAATCCAGGAACGGTATAACCGCCGTTGGTGCTCCCGGATTTCGCGCGCGGCTTCGCCGCCGCTCCATCCGGGCTACTTGATCTGCTCCAAAAACTTCAGCTGATTGCGGAACGGGTCGATGACGGTGCATTCGAGACCCCAATCCTGCTCGGCAAGTCCCGGCCGATTGTAGCGATACTGTTTCGCGATCAGCGCGGCCTGCAATTCGCGTACCCCCTTCATGTAGACGATCGCGGTGCTGCCCGGCGACGCATCGCCCGAATGCTCGGAAAGATGCAGCTTCAACGGTCCGCGTGAGAGGCCGAGATACAACGGCAGATCCGGCGCGAAACGATGCTCGAAATCGATCTTGAACTCGAGAAAATCGAGATAGAATTCGCGCGCCTTCGCCTCGTCGAAAATGCGGAAGATCGGCGTCGCGGCCGCTAACTCTATCGCCATCGATAACTCCTACTGCGTCGGGCGTGCCTTGATCTCGGCCAGCGCGCTGCGGACGCCGAAGACGTGTTCGGCAAGCATCCAATCCTGGCGCGTGAGACGTCCGACATTGAGCGACATCTTGAAGGCCGACGCGAGCAGCGCATCGGCGGCCGCGCGGTCGGCGCCTTCGAGATGCGGGCGCGCGGCAACGAGGGCGCGGATCTGCCAGCCCATCGGCACGTGGCGATACGTGTCGACGTAAGGCTCGCCGCCTTTCTTGAGCGCGATGATGATGTTGTTCGAGAAACTGTCGTCCGGCGCCGAGACAGCCTTGAGCGAGCGGACGAAGTTGCGCGCAAAGTCGGCGCGTTCGCTGCCGCGACCATGCGCCAGCAGAACGATCGTCGCCATCGCGGAGAAGACGCTGTGCTCGGTGCGGCGCGGGTTGCTCGGGTAATCTGCCCACAGCCGCTCGCCGTCCGGTCGATTGCTGCGAATCCACGTGAGCGCGCGGTTGCGCGCCTGTTCGGCTTCGGCGCGGCGCGGATCGTCGGCTTTGAGCAGCGGGATCGCCTGATCGAGCGCCAGCACCATCATCACGGTGATGTTGAGCGAGGCATGATCCGACTGCGGCGTCGCATCTAGCGCGGCCGACCACCATCCCTGTGGGCTCTGCGCCGTAACGACCGCACGCAGCACATTCGCGGGCGGCTCCTTGCCGTCTTCCGTGAACGACAGCAGCAACCAGGCGGACGCAATTGCGCTTTCGGCGCCGTCGATGACGAGACACGAGCACTGCGCGGCGAACAACCGCGTGATGACGCCTTCGTAGGTTTTGCGCAGCGGGTCCGGCACGCTCGGCTCGGCGGCGACGAGCTGCGCGGCCGCCCACACGACTTTCGGGAATGGACTTTTCGCGATGTCGTTGATCTGCGTCTCGGCACTCGCGAACAAGATCGGCTGCGCGATCTCGATGACTTTCTGCAAATCGCGTTGCAGCGTCGCGGTCGAAACCGCCGCGCCGCCGACGAGTCCGAGGCTCGACGCGCCGAAGTATCCGCCGCCGAGCAACGCTAGAACAACCAGGGCCGCAGCGGCTTTCGCCTTCCAGCTCGTGAAGACACCTGGCGCTTTTGCGGGCGTAGTCACGTCCGTACCTGGAGCGATATCGGCACGCGCGGTCTTGCGGCCGATGGCGCGCAGCACGGCCTGCCAGCCCGGATGCGAGTCCTCACCCTTGAAGGTCGAGAGATCCACGACGTTGACGTTGTAGAATTCGGCCGGCAGCTCTTCGAGCTTCATCGGCGCAAGCGCGGCGGCGACCAGTGTGTTGCGATCGAGCGCGATGCGGCTTTCGATACGCACCCACCGCCGCTGCACGGCTTCCTGCGTCCAAAGCCCAAGCACCGCCTTCGCGTTCTTCACCGCGCGGTCGATCACCTCGGGAAATTCGGCGCCGACCTCGATGCCTTCGGAATCGAAGAAAACGTTGAGGCCGAGCGCCTGCAGCTTATCCGTGATCAGCCGCGCTTGCGCCGTGTTGACGCGGCTATAAGAGATGAAGACGTCATAGGCGTCCGACATCGGCCGACATTACCCGGCAAGCGCCGCCTTCACGGCGGCAGAGGCTTTGCCGAAATCCATACGGCCGGTGAATTTCGCCTTCAGCGCGCCAATCACCTTGCCCATGTCCTTGATGCCGGCCGCGCCCGTCTCGGAGATCGCCGCCGCGATCGCGGCTTTCATCTCGTCGTCGGACAGCTGCTGCGGCATGAAGCTCTGGATCACGCCGATCTCGGTGCGCTCGACGGCAGCGAGCTCTTCGCGGCCGCCCTTGACGTAAAGCTCGACCGACTCCTGCCGCTGCTTGATCATCTTCTGCATGACGGCGAGCAGGTCTTCGTCGGAGAGCGGCCCCTTGCCGGTACGTGCCTCGATGTCGGCATTCTTGATCGCCGAGTTGACCATGCGCAGCGTGCCGAGCCGCGCGGAGTCCTTCGCCCGCATGGCGTCCTTCACGGCGTCGTTGATCTTGTCGCGCAGCATGGCCTTTGTCCTTAGGTCGCGAGGGGCCGAGGCCCGAAGAGAATAATGGCGGCTCCGCCGAGGCAAATCGCGGCGCCGATGAGGTCCCAACGATCCGGCGAAGCCCGTTCGACCGCCCAGAGCCAGACCAGCGAGGCCGCGATATAGAGCCCGCCATAGGCCGCATAGGCGCGGCCCGCCGCCGCCGAGTCAACCAAAGTGAGCAGATACGCGAACACGGCGAGCGAAATAAGGCCCGGAATCAGCCAGATCGGCGATTTTTCGAGCCGCAGCCACGCCCAAAAGGCAAAAGAGCCCGCAATTTCTGCGAGTGCAGCACCTGCGTAGATGGCTAGGGTTCGGATCATCACAAAACTTGCTCTGAATCATTGCGAAAGCGGCTTTGACGCGCCCGAGCCGGGGCGGTATCTACCCGGCTCATGACCATCAAACAAGATACGAACGGCTGGACCGAACCCCTCGTCACGGCCGTATTGGTGCTGGCCGACGGCACCGTCCTCGAAGGCTACGGCCTCGGCGCCACCGGCACCGCGGTCGGTGAGGTCTGCTTCAACACCGCGATGACGGGCTACCAGGAAATCCTGACGGACCCGTCCTACGCGGCGCAGATCGTCACCTTCACGTTCCCGCATATCGGCAACGTCGGCACCAACGAGGAAGACATCGAGTCGATCAGCCTGGCGGCGACGCCGGGCGCGCGCGGCATCATCCTGCGCGACGAGATCACCGACCCGTCGAATCACCGCTCGGCGCTGCATCTCGATCAGTGGCTCAAGCGCCGCCAGATTATCGGCCTTTCCGGTATCGACACGCGCGCGCTCACGGCGCTGATCCGCGAGAAGGGCATGCCGAATGCCGTCATCGCGCATGCGCCGGACGGCAAGTTCGACATTGCGGCGCTTAAGAAAGAGGCCGCCGCGTGGCCTGGCCTCGTCGGCATGGACCTCGTGCCGATGGTCGGCGCGACGCAGCGCTTCTCCTGGGACGAGACGCCGTGGGAGCCGGAGACCGGCTACGGCAAGCTCAAGGACCCGGAATTCCACGTCGTCGCGATCGATTACGGCATCAAGCGCAACATCCTGCGCCTGCTCGCGGGCGCGGGCTGCAAAGTCACCGTCGTGCCGGCGAAGACGTCGGCCGAGGACATTCTGGCGCTCAAGCCGGACGGCATCTTCCTCTCGAACGGCCCTGGCGATCCGGCCGCGACCGGCGAATACGCCGTGCCGGTGATCCGCGAGGTCATCAATTCGGGCACGCCGACCTTCGGGATTTGTCTGGGACATCAGATGCTCGGCCTCGCGCTCGGCGGCAAGACGATGAAGATGCATCAAGGGCATCACGGGGCGAACCATCCGGTGAAGGACAACACCACCGGCAAGGTCGAGATCACGTCGATGAACCACGGCTTCGCGGTCGACAGCGCGTCGCTGCCGAAGAACGTGACGGAAACGCATGTTTCGCTGTTCGACGGTTCGAACTGCGGCATCGCGCTCGCCGACAAGCCGGTCTTCTCGGTGCAGTATCACCCGGAAGCATCGCCCGGCCCGCGCGACAGCCACTATCTCTTCACACGCTTCACGGATCTGATGCGGAAGAACAAGGGCAAGGCGGCGTAATCACCGCCGCTCGGACGACCAGGGAAAGTTGATGTACTGGTCGCGCGTGTCGTAGCAGATGTTGCCGTACATCTTGAGATAAGAGTCGCGGCGCGCGGCGTCGCGATACACCGCCGCGGGATCTGCCTGATCCTTCTCGTAGCTCGACATCGTTTTCGCGGTGAGCGCGACGGGCAGAATATCCATCGCCTGCGGAATGCTTTTGCCGTCGAGCCAATCGGCCGCGTGCTGACCCATCGCATAGCTGAAGACCGGCGAGGAGAGGCTGACGCTCGCCTTGTACGGGCCGTTCTTCTTGATCTCCTCGATCGCGCGCGGCTCGCCGTCGATGCCGCCAAGGAATTGATTGTCGCGCGCTTTGCCGGCCTGGCGCAACGCATCGAGTGCGCCGAGCACGACCGTGTCGGCACCAAGCACGACATCGACGTCGGGATTCGCCAGCAAGATCGTGCGCATCATCTCGGCGCCGCCCTGCTCGTTCACGGTGAGCGGCGAGATGTCCGCGACGATCGTCACGCCGGGCAGCGTGCGCAGCACATCGCGCATCGCGACAAAGCGCGGCGCGAGGAATTGTAGCGTGTCATGCGTCAGCAAGACGACGCGTGCCCGTCCGCCGAGGCGTTCGCGGATATACGCGGCCGCAACGTCGGCCAGCACTTTACCGGTGAGATATTGCGGCGCATTGAGCAGCGACGTCGCGGGCGGCGGCACGATCGTGCCGACGTAGCTGCCGCTCCAGATCGTATCCTGCAGCTCCGGAGCAAGCGATACGGAGTCGATCGGTGCCGCAATAACCGCGCCGACTTTTTCGCGGCGGAACGCGCGAATATCCTCGGCCATCTTGGCGCTGTTGTTGCCCGCAACGGCGGCGCGGAATTCGAGATTGCGATCCTTCGCGGCGGCCGCGAGGCCCCTCGCGACGCCCTGCATGAATTGGCGATCGTTATCCTGCGCGAAGGCAATGACGCGCGCGAGATTGGGCGGCTTCGCGCATGCGGGTGCGCCCGCATCGAACGGCTTGAGGACGACGGGACGCGTCAAGCCCGGCGCACCGCTTTGCGCGTGTGCGCTCGCCGCGCAAAGTGCGAGGCCGAGCGTGAGCGCGACGCGCGTGAAACTGTTGCGGCCCATGGTCATTCCTGCAGCGCGAAACTCAGTTGCGCGCGCGTTCCGGGATTGCCCGGGAAATACGCGACATCCGCGCCCATCGTCTTCGCCATCGCGTTGACGATGCGCGAGCCGAGGCCCGTGCCTTGCACGACGCCATCGGCGCGGCCGACGCCATCATCCTCGACGGTAAGTTCGGCGCGGCCTGCGGTCGGCGCACTCAACTTCACGCGGACCGGACCACCCCGTGTCGGATACGCATACTTGAACGCGTTGATCACCCACTCGGCCGCGATGATTCCGAGATTGACGGTCGCGTCCGTGCGCAGCTTCAGCGGCGCGAGATCGAGCTGCAGCGCGGCGCCGTGACCCTCGGCGCGCATCGTCGTCTCGAGATTGGTCAACACGGCGGTGAGATATTCGTCGAGGTCGACGGTCTTCACATCGGGCGACGAGTAAAGCCGCTGATGCACGGCCGCGACCGCGAGGATGCGGCTGTCCGTCTCGCCGAGCGCGGCTTTCAGCGCCGGGTCCTTGATCGTGTTCGCCTGCAGCCGCACGAAGCCGGACACGAGCGCAAGGCTGTTGGCGACCCGATGGTTCACTTCAGCGACAAGCGCCTGCGCGTGATCGCGCGCGCGCGACAAGTCGGCTGTGCGCCGCTCGACACGGTGTTCGAGATTGGCGTTGAGCAAACGCACTTCGTCGCGCGCCTGCGCGACTTCGGCCGCGTAACGCAGCACGGTGATCATCGTGCCGGCGACGACGCCGACGATGACGACACCGCCGAGGATCGACACCAGGCGCAGCCACGTCGCATTCGCGGTCTGCTCCGCCATGCCGGCGGCGAGCCGCTCGTCTGCCATGCGGATGATGGCGGAGAGGAAGAGATTCGCCTCGTCGGAAAGCTGCTTGCCGCGGTTGGTGCGGAAGATGGTCAGCGCTTCGGTCTCGTTGAAGTCGCGCTTTGCCTGAGTGGTCCTGTTCAGCTCGTCGAATTTCTCGGTCATGAGATTGCTCAGACGAACGAGCATTGCGGCGGTCTCTTCGCGGCCGCGCAGCAAATCTTTCAGGCGCGCGAGCTGAAGCTCCGCGGCAGCCCGGGCACTGTCGAAGGGTGCGAGGTAAATTTCGTTACCGTTGACGAGGTAGCCGCGCTGCGCCGACTCGGCGCTCAATAGCGCGTTGCGCAGCTCGACCGCGGCGACGCGAATGTTGCGCTCGTGGGCCGAGACATCCTGATAGATCTGGGCGCGCTCGCTCAGCCAAATCGTCGTGCCGACCACGCCCAGCAACGCCAGGAAGCCGACCGTCAGGAAGACGATCGTCGACTGGACGACAAAACGAGCCGTTATCGGCATCTGCGGCGGCCGCTTTTCCCGGTTGGAACTACGCTACTTCAAGCCCGCAAAAGCCGGGGGGCCAACCGAATGCGGCACAGAAGCATAAGCCCCGCGCGGCGTCACCACTTTGGCGTGTACCCGCGACGAAATACGCCATCTGTGGCGGATAATCCGCTCTCGGCTGGCGGCGTACGCTTGGCCTCAGCCGCTGAACCGCGCCGCGATCCGGGCGGCATGCTCCTCGGTGATCTTGTCGACGACGGGCGGCAGGATGCTGAGCGTCCGGTTACCGTCTTGGTTGATGAGCAGACGGTGCTCGATGTCGCGCGGCCAAGGCGGAGGATTCGGCACGTCGCCGAAGGCCGACAGGACCGTCTCGCTCAGGCTCGGCACGATGCTCCAGGCCAGCGTCGCCGACAGCCGGACGAGCGCGAGCGCGGTTCGGGTCACAACAGCCGCGCGGTCGCGGTCGGACTTGACCGCCGTCCAGGGCGCCGCCTCCTGCAGATACGCGTTGGCTCTCGACCAGATCGCGCGGGTGTCGGCGGCGGCACGGCGGAATTCGAGCGATTCGTGATGCGCTTCGAGGCACTTCACGCGAGCCGCGATGTCCGTCGCCAGAGCCTCCTCCAGCGCGGACGGCACGCCGCCGTCCGGCACACGGCCGCCGAACGCCTGCGCCGTGAAGCGCAGCGTGCGGTTGGCGAGGTTGCCGAAGACATCGGCAAGGTCCTTGTTCGTCTCCGCCGCGAAACGCGCGACCGTGAAGTCGGTGTCCGCCGTTTCGGGCGCATTGGCGATCAGCCACCAGCGCCAGAGATCGGCCGGCAACTCTTCGAGCGCCGCATCCGCGAAGATGCCGCGCCGGCGGCTGGTGGAGAATTTTCCGCCCTCGTGGGTCAGCCAATGAAAGCCTTTCAGCACATCCACGGTCTTCCACGGCTCCGCCGACCCGAGCAGCGTCGCGGGAAAGCTGACGGTGTGGAACGGCACGTTGTCCTTGCCGAGGAACTGCAGGTAGCGAACCGCACCGCCGCCCTGCCACCATTCGCGCCAGTCGCCGCCGGTGCGCTCGGCCCAGTCCTGCGTCGCCGCGATATAGGCGATCGGCGCGTCGAACCAGACGTAGAACACCTTGCCTTCGAAGCCCGGCCGCGGCACCGGCACGCCCCAGGCGAGATCGCGCGTGATGCAGCGGTCGCGCAGATCGTCGGTCAGCCACGAGCGCGCCAGCGAGACGACGAAGGGCGGCCAGCCGCGCCGCGTATCGATCCACCGCGAGAGCTTCTCCACCAGCAACGACTGCCGCAGGAACAGATGGCGCGTGCGGCGTAGTTCGATCGCGGGCGATCCCGAGAGCGCAGAGCGCGGCGCGATCAACTCGGCCGGATCGAGCAACGTATCGCAGGCATCACATTGATCGCCGCGCGCATTCTCCGAGCCGCAATGCGGGCAGGTTCCGAGCACATAACGATCGGGCAGAAATCTGCGATCCGCTATCGAATAGACCTGCGCGACGTCGCGCTCCGCGATCAGCCCTTCGGCGTCGAGGCGGCGATAGAAGTGCTGCGTCAGCGCATGATTGTGCGGTGACGACGAGCGGCCGAAGTGATCGAACGACAAGCCGAAGCGGCGATAGACATCGGCTTGCAGAAGATGCTGCTCGTCGCAAAAGGCGCGCACCTCCTGCCTCGCCGCATGCGCGGCGAGTTCGGCCGGCGTTCCGTGTTCGTCGGTCGCGCAGATCGCGAGCACGTCGTCGCCGCGCTGGCGGCGATAGCGCGCGTGGACGTCGGCGGGCAGCAGCGAGCCGACGAGATTGCCGAGATGTTTGACGCCGTTGATATACGGCAAAGCACTGGTGATCAGATATTTGGTCATGAGACGCATCCTTGGTGAGACGCGCCGAACCTGAGTGTCGCAAATAAAAACGCCCTCCCGCGGTCGGCGGAAGGGCGGTTCGGCGCTGTGCCTCACGCGCGGACGCGCGTCATCCCCTCCGGCCGGATCGGCGGTCGGGCATTGGCATTCGCGTCTGACGAAGGAGCGTGATGAAGACCGTCACCATGAGTTAGACACACAACATAAGTCGCTGCGGCGCAGCCGCAAGTTCAAGCGGCAATTTTCTCGAAAGCTTCGCGCGCCAGCGCCGTGTTGACGTGCGGCAGCATCGCGTCACGCGGCCGCGAATAGAGAACCGTCTCGCTGTAGGGGACAAAGCCGATCTTGCGCTGGACGTTGAGCGACGCGGTGTTCTCCGCGAAAGCGCCCGAATAAATGGCGTCGGCGCGTGTCAGCGCGAAGGTGTGCGCGATGAGCCCGCGCGCCGCTTCCGTCATCAAGCCCTGGCCCCAATGATCGCGGCCGAGCCAATAGCCAATGTTGTAGCCCTCGGCGCGCTGATGCTCACCGGCCGCGCGATGGCGCACGCCGATAATCCCGATCAGCGCGTCCTTGCGCGTGATCGCGAAACGCAATTCCTCATCGGGGTTCGTTGTCGCGTCCAGCGAGCGCCGGACAGCCGACTCGGCGTCCGCGAGCGTGTATGGCCACGGCGGCGAGGAGAGGAAACGCATCACCTCCCAGTCGTTGAAGCCGGCGAAAACTGCGGGCGCATCGCCTTCACGCAAGGGACGCAACACCAAACGGCGAGTGCCGATGACGCTCTTGGCCAATTCGTTACGCATGGAAATTCTCTAATGCGATGGTCTCGACAATGAGTGGCCGCACCCCTCTCCCCGTCAGGCAGAGAAGGGTGCGCGCTTGAAATTCGTTACGCTACGCGCCGCGTCTGGCCCCAGCTTTTCAGCGACTGCCATAAGCCGCGGTCGAGCCGGAAGTGATCGATCGGCGCCGAGCTCTTGATCGAGCGGATGCGGTGCAGGCCAACGCCCGTCCACTGGAAGCCGCACTTCTCGAGAATGCGCCGCGACGCCGGGTTGGTCACGCGCGTGCCGGCCTGCAGCACCTTGTGATCGAGATCCGTGAAGGCGTGATCGATGATCGCGCGCAGCGCCTCGGTCGCGTAGCCCTGGCCCCAAAACGGAACGCCGAGCCAGAAAATGACTTCGGGAGCCGGGCCGTCGAGCATCGTGAGACTGCAACCGCCGACGAGATCGCCTTCGCGCTCGATGACCATGAGGGCCATCTCGTTCGGCATGGCGGCGCCCGCCTTTGCGATGAATTGTTCGGCGTCCTCGACCCGGTACGGATGCGGAATGCGCCGCGTGTTTTCCGCTACGCGACGGTCGCCCGCGAGCGCCGCGATCGCTTTTGCGTCCTCGAGGCGCGGTGCACGCAACGTGAGCCGCTCCGTCTCGAGGACGGGCATACTAGCGCCGCTGAAGGTTCCGGTCGGCAGTTCTTCGAGGAGAGTCATGGCCAGGCTCCAGAACACGATCCCGAGACGGCAATCGTGCGATCGATCGGGCATCTGTCGATCTCGAAGCGGCGCGCCCTAAACGCTTCGAGGGAGAGCCGGCTTCCCGTCTCCCCCTCGAAGGCACCTGAATTTTTGTCTCAGGGGCTTCGCCGGGGCTACAGAGCCGGCGAAACCTTGAGTTTCACCGTCTTTATTCGGCCGCCTGTGCGATCGGGTTTACCGATACGTACGTGCGGCCGTTCGCTTTCGCGCGGAACTCGACGCGGCCGTCACAGGTGGCAAAAAGAGTATGATCCGTACCCATGCCGATGTTGGCACCAGGATGGAATTGCGTGCCGCGCTGGCGCACGACGATGTTGCCCGAGATCACGTGCTCGCCGCCGAACTTCTTCACGCCCAAACGCTTACCGGCGCTGTCGCGCCCGTTACGTGATGAACCGCCTGCTTTCTTATGAGCCATTGCTCTCTACCTAAACTCTCGCGTGTGTATCTACAGTGATTCCGCCGGAAACGCCAGATGGGTTTCCCGACACGAAACATCACGTGTTGTTTCGGCGCGTTTCCCGATGGAAACGCTCCAAAACGAGCGAAAACTACTCTGCCGCAGCTTCCGGAGCCGCGTCGGCCTTGGCGGCCTTCGGCTTCTTAGCAGCCTTCGGCTTTGCAGCGGCCTTCTTCTCCGACGGCTTCGCGCCATCGGTGAGGATCTCGGTGATACGAAGCACCGTGTACATCTGGCGATGACCGCGCTTGCGGCGCGAATTCTGGCGGCGGCGCTTCTTGAAGGCGATGACCTTGTCGTCACGGCCCTGCTCGATCACCTCACCGGCAACCGAAGCACCGGCGACCAGCGGTGCACCAAGCGACGGCGTATCGCCGCCGAGCACCAGCACTTCGCCAAGGGTGACAATATCGCCGACTTCGCCGGCAATCTTGTCGATCTTAACTTTATCATCGGCCGCGACGGTATACTGCTTACCGCCGGTTTTGATGACTGCGAACATCGTGAATCTCCGTGTTCATGTCCCGGTTCTCTGGGGCCGAAGCCCCGGACCGGCTTTTTGACAGTCGAATGTCAGGTTTCAGGGTCGTTTTCCGCCGAAAAGGCGCAAAACGAAAGGCGCGGAAAACCCGCGCCACGTGGCGGCTCTTATAAACGCGGACCATCCCGAGTCAACAAAGAAGTCATGATCTGCGCCCTTGCCAGCGGCCGGGCGTGGTGAGACGCTTCGCGCCGTAACCCGTTTGGAAATAACAAAAAAACCGGGAGGAAACATGCTTCGTCATGCGACGTCTGCCGCCGTGCGCGGCTATTTGGCCGCCATTTGCGGCTCTTTGCTCATCTCCACCGCCGCCCTCGCCCAGGCGCCGTTCCGTATCGGTGTCCTCAACGACCAGGCCGGCCCCTATGCGGAATTCGGCGGCAAGACCTCGGTCGAGGCCGCGAAGATGGCCGTCGAAGACTTCGGCGGCAAAGTCCTCGGCCGCCCGATCGAGGTGCTGTCGGGCGATCATCAGAACAAGGCGGACATCGCCTCCGCGCTCGCCCGCAAGTGGTTCGATGTCGACGGCGTCTCGGCCGTCGCCGACATGACGAATTCGGCGGTCGCGCTCGCAGTCTCCGGCATCGCCAAGGAACGCGGACGCGTGACGCTCGCGACCGGCCCGGCAACGACGCGCCTCACCAACGAGGATTGTTCGCCGACCGGTTTTCACTGGGCGTTCGACACTTACTCGCAAGCCGCCGGCATGGCGCGCGCCGTGCTCGCGAGCGGCGGCAAGGATTGGTACCTGCTGACGGCCGACTATGCGTTCGGCCACCAGATGGCGGCCGACATCACGCGCATCATCAAGGACGGCGGCGGGTCGATCACGGGCGAGTCGCGTCACCCGCTCAACACGAACGACTTCTCGTCCTTCCTCCTCGCGGCGCAGAGTTCGAAAGCGCAAGTCGTCGGCCTCGCCAATGCGGGCTCCGACACGATCAACTCGGTGAAGCAGGCGTCGGAGTTTCAGCTGACAGCGGGCGGCAAGCGTCTCGTCGCGCTCGTGGTCGTGTTGTCGGACGTGCACGCGCTCGGTCTACCGGCCGCGCAAGGTTTGTCTTTCACCACCGCGTTCTATTGGGATCGCGACGACGCATCGCGCGAATGGTCGAAGCGCTTCATGGCGAAGACCGGCCGCATGCCCGGCATGATTCAGGCCGGCGTTTATTCGTCCGTCATGCATTACCTGAAAGCCGTGCAGGCGGCTGGCGCGGACGATGGTCCGGCGATCGCGAAGAAAATGCGCGAGACACCGGTTGATGACTTCTTCGCCAAGGGCAAGATCCGCGACGACGGCCGCTTCGAGCACGACATGTATCTCGCCGAAGTGAAGAAGCCGAACGAGTCGAAAGGCCCGTGGGATTACTTCAGAATCATCCGCACGATCCCGGCCGCCGACGCGACGCAGCCGCTGTCGGACAGCAAGTGCGCGCTGGTCAAGAAGTAGAGAATGCCGTCATTGCGAGCGACGCAGTCGCGAAGCAATCCAGTTCTTTCTTTCTGAGATTCTGGATTGCCGCGTCGCGGCTCGCGCTTCGCGCGCCGCTCCTCGCAATGACGGTCGAGACGTTCGCCGACAACAAAAGAAACCCGCGTCGCACAGGGCAGCGCGGGTTTCTCGTTGCGTCAGTAGATCCAGTCGGTGTCGGCTGTCATCTGCGCCTTGCTGACACCCTGTACGTAGATCTCGCCACCGCCATCGAGCATGATCAGCGCGCCGTCCGTACCGGAGCCGTGGTAGTTCGTCACGTCCTTGATCGACCAATCGTCGCGGCTGTCATACACGCCGTCGCGATCCAGAATGCAGATGCGATCGTGGAAGTTGTCGTATTCGCCGTTCATTGTGCCACCTTCGCGGCCACGGAAGTCGGTAATCCAAGCTGTGCCGTGGAAAGAGCCTTGGAACGTGAAGTTGTCCATGCCGTAGCCTCCGGTCAGATAGACAAACTCGCCGCCCTGAACGTTGAAACGGTCGTGACCCTGACCACCATCCGCAATGTACGAGCCGTTGACGCCGCCGCGATTGCCGTCGGTGAGGACCGTGCCGTTGTCACCATTGATGATGAAGATATCATTGCCCAGACCGCCATCCATGTAGTCTGCCTGGCCCCACTTCAGCTGATCGACTCCGTCGTAACCGCCGTTGTTGGAACCCGCGATCAGTATGTCGTGGCCGCCATCACCGTGTAGGTCGTCATAGCCGTCGCCGCCGTAAAGCGTGTCGTTGTCTTCGCCGCCGTACAGCGAGTCCTTGCCGAGACCGCCCCACAGATAGTCGTCGCCGCCGTGACCCTCGAGCTTGTCGTCGCCCTTGCCGCCGAACAGTCCGTCCTTGCCGGAGCCGCCTTCGAGTTCGTCGCGCTGGTCCGTCCACGTATTGTCGGTGATGCCGGGGCGGCCGATCTCAATCTCGGGCAGGTTCGCGTCATCCCAATGATCGCTGTCCATCAGGCGAGGCGCGACCTTGTTGGTGAAATCGAACGACGTCGTCATCTCGTATTTCGGCGAGACCATCGGCTCGGCCGCGACCTTCGTGATCGACGGAACGGCTGCGAGTTTCCCGGTGTCGATCGTCGTTTCGACCGGCATGATCTTCGTCGGCGCTGCCGCCATCTTGTAAGTCGGAGCAGTTTCGACCGCGACCTTGGTGGCGGACATCGAAACCGTGCTCATTGCGATCTTAGCCATGCGTCTCTCCTGCGGGCCCTATCGGGCGTTTGCGGCCGCCTATCGGCCTCCATGCAGGGAGAGACGAGAAGTCCGGGGCCAATCCGGACATGCGAGATCGAAATTTTGCGTCGCGTCAGAAATTATCGCGCAAACAATGGCTTAGTCCGCCGTCCAGCCGCCATCGATCAGCATCGACGAGCCGGTCATCAGGCCGGATGCGTCGGCGGCGAGGAACACGACCGCGCCCATCAGGTCCTCGATCTTGCCGAGGCGGCCGAGCTTAATCTTCTTCAGCGTGTCGTCGAGAAACGCCTTGTTCTCGAAGAATGGCTTCGTCAGCGGCGTCTCGATGAAGGTCGGGCCGATCGTGTTGACGCGCACGCCGTGCGGCGCAAGCTCGATCGCCATCGCTTTGGTGAAGCCTTCCATCGCGTGCTTCGACGCGCAGTAGACGGTGCGGCGCGCACCGCCGACGTGACCCATCTGCGACGAGATGTTGATGATCGAGCCTGGCTGCTTCGCATCGATCAAACGCCGCGCGACCGCCTGCGCAACGAAGTAAGCCGCGCGCACGTTGAGATCGAAGATCGCGTCGAAGTCTTCCAGCGTCACGTCGACGAAGGCCGCCGGGCGATTGGTGCCGGCGTTATTGACGAGGATGTGGAACGGCTCCTGTTCGCCGATCGCCTTCTGCGTTCCTGCGACGTCCATCACGTCGAGCCACAACGCCTGCGCTTTGAGATCGCGTTCGCGTAGCGATGCCGCCGCGGCTTCGACTTCGTCCATCGTGCGCGCCGCGAGCGTGACGTCGGCGCCGGCTTCGGCCAGCGCCGTCGCCATGCCGAGGCCGAGCCCGCGTCCCGCGCCGGTGACGAGCGCGCGGCGGCCGTCGAGGCGAAAGGAGGGTGTTGTGAATTGCGACATTGCCATCCTCTCCGTCATGGCCCGGCTTGTCCGGGCCATCCACGACTTGCTTGCGGACTCTCAAAAAGAAAGACGTGGATGGCCCGCATGAAGCGGGCCATGACGAATTCTTGGCTTACTCCGCGGCTTCCGCGTAACCGACATTGCGACGGCCGTAACGACGCACGCGCACGTTGGCTTGCTCGGCGTGGCCCGAAAAGCCCTCCAGAATGCACAGCCGTGAGCAGTATTCGCCGATCAGCGCGGAGGCTTCGTCGGTGAGCACCTTCTGATACGTGCAGGTCTTCAAGAATTTGCCGACCCACAAGCCGCCGGTGAAGCGCGCGTTTTTCTTCGTCGGCAGCGTGTGATTGGTGCCGATCACTTTGTCGCCGTAAGCGACGTTGGTGCGCGGCCCCAAGAACAGCGCACCGAAATTCTTCATGTTGGCGAGGAAGTAATCCGGATCGCGCGTCATGACCTGCACGTGCTCGGACGCGATACGATCGGCCTCGACAACCATCTCGGCTTCGTCCCTGCAGACGATCACTTCACCGTAATCTTCCCAGGCTTTGCGTGCCGCATCGGCGGTCGGCAAAATCGCGAGCAGGCGTTCGACTTCCGCCATCGTGTCGCGCGCGAGCTTCTCGGAATTCGTCAGCAGCACGGCTGGCGATGTCGGCCCGTGTTCGGCCTGGCCGAGCAGATCGGTCGCGCAGATTTCGCCGTCGACCGTATCGTCCGCGATCACCAGCGTCTCGGTCGGGCCGGCGAGCAGATCGATGCCGACACGGCCGTAGAGCTGGCGCTTGGCCTCCGCCACATACGCATTGCCGGGGCCGACGATCATATCGACCGGCGCGATCGTCGATGTGCCGAGCGCCATCGCGGCGACAGCCTGCACGCCGCCGAGCACGTAGATTTCATCCGCGCCGCCGAAATGCATGGCGGCGACGATGGCGGGATGCGGGCCGCCACGGAACGGCGGGGCACAAGCGATGATGCGCTTCACGCCCGCGACCTTCGCGGTGACGATCGACATATGCGCGGAGGCGACCATCGGGTAGCGGCCGCCCGGCACGTAGCAGCCGATGGAATTCACCGGGATGTGCTTGTGGCCGAGCACGACGCCCGGCATCGTTTCGACCTCGATGTCGAGCATCGAAGCCTTCTGCTTCTCGGCGAAATTTCGCACCTGCGCCTGCGCGAACTTGATGTCTTCGAGATCGCGCGCCGGCACTTGCGCGATCGCGTCCCTGATCTCCTCGGGCGAGAGGCGGAAGCTCATCGGCGACCACGTATCGAATTTCTCCGAGAGATCGCGGATCGCATCGTCGCCGCGCGCCTTCACGTCGTCGAGAATATTTTCGACCGTCTCGCGCACCTTCGCGTCGGCTTCCTCGATCGCGCCGGCATCCATGCCGCGCTTGAGATATTGAGCCATCTGGTTTCCTCTACTTCTTGATGACGCTGCGCGCGATATCGATCGCGCGGCGAATGAGCGTCTCGGACGCGTCCGGCGTCCGGTAACCGCTGTGCGCGCTCAGCGTCACATTGTCCAGCTTCGTGAGCGGGTGACCCTTCGGCAGAGGCTCTTCGTGAAACACGTCGAGACCCGCATGGCGAATCTGCCCAGACTCCAGCGCTGCGATCATCGCTTTTTCGTCGACCAGCGCGGCACGCGCCGTGTTGACGAAGATGCAGCCGGGCTTGAGCTTCGCAATTCGTTCCGCGTTGAGGAAATTCTCCGTCTCGTTCGATAGCACGAGATTGATGGAAAGCACATCGGCCTGCGCCAGCACCTCATCGAGCGACGCCATCGTCACGCCGGCCTGTTGGCGCGGCGTGCGATTGAAAGCAAGGACACGCATGCCCATGCCGGCCGCGATGCGCGCGACTTCGCCGCCGATGCCGCCGAGGCCGATCAGGCCGAGCGTCTTGCCGGTGAGCTGAGGGCCCTCACGGGTGATCCACTCGCCGGCACGGACCTGGCGATCCATGCGCGCGAGATCGCGCGCCGCCGCCCACATCAGCGCGATGGTGTGCTCGGCAACAGCCGTATCGCCATAGCCCTTGATGGTGTGGACCTTCTGCCCCATCGCCTCGAGCGCGGCGACATCCATGTAGCTCGCCGCGCCGGTGCCGAGAAACACGACATGCTTGAGCGATGTGCAGAGTTTCATCTGCTCGGTCGGCATGAAGGTGTGATCGTTGAGCACGATGTCGTAGCCGGCAAGGATCTCCGGCAGCTTCTCGCGGTCGAACGGCTCGTAGTTGACGGTGATCGCCGGATCGTCTCCGGGGCGGAAGACGCGGTCGTAGACCGGGCGCAGTTGGTCGTTGCAGTCGACGAAGATCGTTTTCATGGGACATCCGGCAGGAGGGTCCCGCCAGATTAGAGGCGCAACGCCGCGTTACGCAACCCGCGCCGGCTTCGTCTTTTTGTCGCGCGCGTCCAGCTCTTCGTAGGCCGTCTGCACATGGACGAACATGGCGCTCAGATACTCGCTGACCTCTGGCGGCAGCGGGTGATTGGCGAACTGGTCCGGGTGATAGAGCCGCGCCTTGGCGATGTAAGCGGCGCGGATCTGCTCGTGCGTCGCACCGGCTTCGACGCCGAGCACACGCGCCGGATCGAAGCCGGCCGCGGGAGCGCGCTTGGTGAGCTGATCCGTCTTCGGCAGATCGAGTGAGCTGACCGACGCAATCGCCGTCTTGGCGATCGCCATCGCGCGGCCGTCGCGTTCGAAATCGATGAAGGCGTCCGGCCGGTTCAGTGCGTCCGTCAGTTTCTGCGCGCGTGAGAGAACGAGGCTGCCCTGCAATCGGTCACCCGAGGTGAGTTCGATTGCGATAGGCATGCGAAATTTGCTGCCACCATCGTCGGCATACATAGCTTTCTCCGTGGCTGCTGAGGTTCGACGCCATAGTATTGCAAGCGGGCTTCAGCGGACTTGCAACTTTCATTAAAACTTGAAGCAATGCGCGCCGCACCTAGGGAGGCACATCGATGGCCGAAGACTTCAAAGAAAAAATCGTCGTCGTCACGGGCGGCAGTCGCGGTATCGGGCGGGGGATCGCCAATGCCTTCGCGCGCGCTGGAGCGCAAACCGTGCTGGTTGCCGCAACGCAGAAGAATCTCGACGCCGCCGCCGACGCCATCGCGGCGGAAGGTCATCTCAAGCCTCTCGTCAGCGCCGGCGATCTCGGCTCGCTGAAATCCTGCGAGGCCGCCTTCGCGCTCGTCAAAGAGAAATTCGGCCGCTGCGATATCTTGGTCAATTCGGCCGGCGCGACGAAGGCAGGTTCGTTCGTCGATCAACCGGACGAAGATTGGATCGCGGGCTTCAACGGCAAATATTTTGCGGCCGTGCGCATGAGCCGCCTGTTCTGGCCGATGCTTGTTGCCGCGAAGGGTTCGCTCGTCAACATTGCGGGCGTCGCGGGGCGGCAGCCCGATCCGAACTTTCTCGTCGGCGGTTCCGCCAATGCCGCGATGATCAACTTCTCCAAAGGCCTCGCGGGCCAAGGCAAGAAGGACGACGTCAACGTCAACGTGATCCTTCCGGGCATCACCGAGACGGATCGCGTGATGGACCTGATGAAGCAGCGCGCCGCCGCGCTCAACATCTCGATGGACGAGGCGCGCAAGCAAACGCTGACGAAAGGCAACATCCGGCGCATCGGCACCGTCGAGGATATCGCTGCGCTGGCGTTGTTTCTCTGCTCGCCCGCGGCGCGGCACATCCAAGGCACGCAGATCACGGTCGATGGCGGCGCGACCGACGCAATGTCCTAGCGCTCGAACAGCGCAACGAGTTCGACATGCGCCGAGTAGCGGAACTGATCGACCGGCGTGACGCGCTTCAAGCGATATCCGCCGTCGATCAGGATGCGGGCATCGCGCGCGAATGTCACGGCGCTGCATGAGATTGCGATGACGCGTTTGATTTTGGTCGCGGCGAGCACCTTCACCTGCGCTTCGGCGCCCTGACGGGGCGGATCGAAGACGACGGCGTCGAAGCCCTTCAGCTCCTGCACGGTCAGCGGCGTGCGGAAGAGATCGCGCTTTGCGGCTGTTATCGGTTTGAGCCCCGATGTTTTCGAAGCCTTAGCGAGCGACTCGATCGCACCGGCATCGCTGTCGAGCGCCGTGACGCTCGCACGTTCGGCGAGCCGCAACGCAAATGGCCCGACGCCGCAGAAAAGATCGGCGACGCGCTTCGCGTTTCCGGCATGCTCGAGCACCAGCCGCGCCAGCGTTTCCTCGCCCTCTCGCGTCGCCTGCAAGAAAGAGCCGGACGGCAGCGGCACATGCGCCTTGCCCATGCGCAGCACGGGTGTAACGCGTTGACCGACGAGTTCGCCGTGACGCGTCAACCGCGCGAGCCGAAGCTCGGCGGCAAGTTTCGCCAGCGCATTGGCGCGCGCCGGCGCCAGCGGCCCACTGCCGCGAATGTCGACATCCAGTCCCGTGTCACTCGCCGTGAAATGAAGGTCGAGCGGCTTGGATAACGGCTCCAACGCGCCGGCGAGCCGCCGCGCGAGTTCGATCGCGCCGCCGAGTTCCGGTGCGAGCACCGGGCACTCTTCGATCGGCACGATCCAATGTGCGCGCGGCGCCGCGAAGCCGACCTTGAGGCCGTCGCCGCTGTTGCGTGCATGAAAGACGACGCGGCGGCGGCCGGTGCCGTGCGCATCGATCACCGGGTCGACGCCGGTGTCGATTCCGGCATGCGACAGCGCGCTCGCGACAAGATCGTGCTTCCATGCGCGATACGGCTCGCCCGCCCAATGCTGCGTCGCGCAGCCGCCGCAGACACCGAAATGGCGACAGATTGGCGCAATGCGATCGGCACTCGGCGTCTCGACATCGACGAGCGTGCGGCGATCCGGCTGTTCGGCCGCTTCGGCGCGGACCACTTCGCTCGGCAGCGTGTAGGCAATGAAGAGGCCGTCGCGCGTCACGCCGTCGCCGCGTTGCCCCATGTGGTCGATGGTGAAGCGCTCAGCCACGTGATGCTCCGAGCAGGAATTCGCGGTTGCCGTCGCCGCCTTCGATCGGCGATGGGATCACGCCGTGGACCATCAGGCCGGCATCGCGCACGAGAGTTTCGATGTCGTCGCACGCCTGCTGCTGAAGCGCGGCATCGCGCACCACGCCCTTCTTCACCCCCGCGCGGCCGACCTCGAATTGCGGTTTGATGAGTGCAACGAGCTTCATCTGCGATGCGGCGAGCGAAAGCGTTGCCGGCAAAACGAGGCGGAGCGAAATGAAACTCACATCGATGACGAGGAACGACGGCGGCTCGGTGATGTCGGCGCGGGATAACGTGCGGATATCCTGCTGTTCGAGCGAAACGATCTCCGGCCGAACGCGCAGCCGCGCGTGCAGCTGATCGCGGCCGACATCGACAGCGAAAACCTTATTTGCACCGCGCGACAGCAGCACTTCCGTGAAGCCGCCCGTCGAGGCGCCGATGTCGGCGCAAACTTGGCCCGCCGGGTCAAAGCCGAAATAGTCGAGCGCGGCGACGAGTTTGAGCGCGCCACGCGACACCCACGGATGCTCCGCCTCAGCCATTATCTCGGCGGCGCTATCGGCCTCGACCGACGCTTTGCGCACGACCGCGCCGTTAACCGTCACGCGGCCGGCCGCAATCGCGGCCTGGGCACGCGCCCGGCTCTCGAACAGCCCTCGCTGCACCAGAATATGGTCGATGCGCCGCTTCATCGCGGCGAAGTGCCACGTTTGCGCCTTCGCGTCCAAACATATTACGGTGCGGCAAAAGCAATAACGTCACGAGGGGTTTGCATGCGACTTTGGAATATCGGGCTCTCCGCTAGCCTGGTTCTAGCATTGATGTCGCCCGCCATCGCGCAGGAAGAGACGCCGAAGTGGATGGTGCATGCGGACGGCGGGCTCGTCGTCATCGCGTTCCAAGTGCCGGATAGCGACGACGTGCGCTTCCATGTCGACTGCGACATCAAGCCGAAACGCACACGCGTCACGCTGTACGAGGAAATCAAACGCACCCGCGTCAATCAGCCGGTGACGATCGAGATTGCCAACGGCGTCGAGAAGGTGAGCCTCAAGGGCAAAACCGCGACCGACGAGATGAACGGCTATACCTACGCGCAGGCGAGCGGCATCAAGCTCGCGCCGTTTCTGGCGCTCCTCGCAAAGCCCGGCGAAGTCACCGCCATTGCCGTGACGCCGAAAGCGAAATCCGACGGGATGAAGCTGCCGGATACAGGGCGCGCCGATGCCGTAAAGGAATTCGCCGCGAAATGTTCGCTGCCGTGACCACGATCTCCTCGCAACGCGCGTTCGCGTCACGGGCTTACGCATGAACAATTTCGTCGAGGCGCTGCGCACATTCTTCAAAGTCGCGCTGCCGTATTTCAATTCCGAGGAGAGATGGGCGGCGCGCAGCCTGCTCACCGCCATCATCGCGGCAGAGCTTGGAATCGTCGCCGTCGCGGTTGCGGTGATCCAGTGGAACGCGCGTTTCTTCAACGCGCTCGAAGCGAAGAACTGGACCGCCTTCAAAGCCGAACTCATTGTCTTCTGCTTCATTACGGCGGGTGCGATCGTCGCGGGCGCCTCGAAGTATTATTTTGGGCAGCGGCTGCAGATCGGCTGGCGGCGATGGCTGACGGAAAACTACGTGAAAGTCTGGATGGCCGACGGCCGCCACTATCGCGTCCGCGCGATCGAGCCGAATGTCGACAACATCCATCTCCGCATCGCGAGCGACGTCTACATCTTCATTCAGCGCACGCACGAACTCACAACCGGTTTGCTCGGCAGCGTCGTCGCATTAGCGTCATTCGCCTATATTCTGTGGGGGCTTTCGGCGACGACGCCGTTGCCGCTGCTCGGCACGAATTGGCAGTTTCCGGGCTATCTCATCGTCATCGCGATCGCTTATGCGAGCATCGGCACCTTCTTCGCGCACCACATCGGATGGCGTCTCATTACGCTGAACTTCAATCAGCAGCGCTACGAATCCGATTTCCGCTTCGCGATCGTGCGCGCGGCCGATCATTCCGAACCGATCGCGCTGATGCGCGGTGAACCTGTCGAGCGGCGCGAACTCGGTCATCGCTTCCGCAATCTCGTCGGCAATTGGAGCGCTCTCGTGCGCCGCCAGGTGCGGCTCGAAGCCTTCGTTGCAGGCTACGGGCATATTTCCACGGTGTTCCCGATCCTCGTCGTGAGCCCGGCCTATCTTTCGGGCGCGATCACGCTCGGCACACTGGTGCAGGCGCATCTCGCGTTCCAGCGCGTCGAAGGCGCATTCGCGTTCTGCATTTCGTCTTACGCCAAGCTCGCCGAATGGAAGGCGCTGACAGATCGTCTCGCGCAGTATCAGGAAGCTATGGTTCACGTCGACCAATCGAGCCTGGAGCCGGCCGGCAAGATCGAGACGACGGCGAGCCGGAACGGCGACGTCGCGGCGAACGATGTCACGGTGCGTTTGCCGTCCGGCATCGCGGTTGCGGAGCTTGCCAAACTCGATGTCGCGCCGGGCGGGCGGGCTCTCATCACGGGCTCTTCGGGCTCGGGCAAGTCGAGCTTCTTCCGCGCGCTGACGGGACTTTGGCCGAATGGTTCCGGCACCATTGCGCTGCCGCAGGGCCGCGAGATTCTCGCCATGCCGCAACGGCCGTACTTTCCGCTCGGCACATTGCGCGATGCGCTGACCTATCCGGTGCCGGCCGACACCGTGCCGAACGCCGAGATCGGCGAAGTGCTCGAAGCCGTCGGGCTCACTCATTTCGCCGCCCATCTCGACGAGATCAAGGATTGGAACGTCGTTCTGTCCGGCGGCGAGCAGCAGCGCGTCGCCTTCGCGCGTGCGCTCCTGCGACGACCCGGCGTCTTGCTTTTCGACGAGCCGGTTTCGACACTGTCGGACGCAAGCGCTCGCGATCTCTACACGATGCTGCTAAGCCGCTTGCCGGATACGATCGTTCTGGCGATCGATCGGCGCGGCGTGCTGAGCGATCTGCATGCGCAGACCGTTGAAATGACGGCACCAAGCGAGACGGGGCGACCCGCCGTCCTGGCGCCGGCGTAAGTTGGAAGAAAGAGGCACGCAGAATGACGGGCCCGAGGGAGACCACGATGCCGAAGATGAACTATTGGACCGATAAGTGGGACCTGCACGAAGACATTTGCCCGTGCGATGTCCACTTCAACGATTGGGCCGAGGATCAGAAACTCAAGAACAAATTGATCTACCACTTCGGCACCGGCACGCATCACGTCATCGGGCGCAAGCAGGCCGAGAATGGTTCGGGCAACAACGTGCTCGCGATCACGGCTTCGATCGAGGAATACGAAGCGTTCATCAAGCTCGTGTCGGAGTACAGCAAGGTCAACAAGCAGTATTCGGCGTATTTCGGCGACATCTATCTGACCAACCCGACGCTGCTGCCGGACGCGTTCGACGCCGTCACGATGTTTCACCTCTGCGAGTTCTTCTTCCCGAACACGGCGAGCAAGGAATACGGCGGGTTCACCGACTTGCAGCTACTGAACCTCTTCACCGACAAGACGAAAGTCGGCGGCCACATCCTGTTCTACACGCGCTCGATCGCCTTCGATAAGGCGAAGGCCGTGATCGCGGATTGGGAGAAGGAGAAGAAGGTGAAGCGCGTCAGCGAGTTCAAGACGCTGCTGGTTTATCAGAAGACGGCGTAGGCCTTAGATCGTCATGGTGAGGAGCCGCATGTCGGCAAAGCCGACTGCGGCGTCTCGAACCACGACGCCGAGGTGTCGCGGCGATGGGGCCGTCGTCCTTCGAGACGCGATGTTGTCGGCTCCGCCGACGCATCGCTCCTCAGGATGACGGAGATACGCTTTAGTCCACATCCAGCGGCGTCGTGCCGGTCGGCTTGCCGCCCGCATCGAGCGTGATCTTCTCGACGCGCGCTTCCGCCTGACGCAGAAGATCATCGCAACGGCGCTTCAAGACTTCGCCGCGTTCATAAATCGCCACCGACTCTTCGAGCGGCACGTCGCCGCGTTCCAAGCGCTGAACAATCGTCTCGAGTTCGGCGAGCGCCTTCTCGAATGTCAACGTTGCGACATCTTCGTGTGCTTTTGCAGCCATCTATTTTATCCGTGCATCAACGCGGTGACGTGAGCCGCGACCGATTTGGCGAGACCCTGCAGGTCATAACCGCCTTCGAGAATCGATACCACCCGGCCGCCCGCCGTTTCGTCAGCAACCTGCATCAATTGCTGTGTCGCCCACGTGTAGTCGGGCTCGAGGAAATTCAAGTTCGCGAGCGGGTCTCGCGCATGCGCGTCGAAGCCCGCCGAGATGATGACGAAATCCGGCTTGAAGTCGCGCAGGCGCGGCAGGATCGACGTTAGCATCGCGTCGCGGAACTGATCGCCGCCGTCGCCGGGGCTCAGCGGTGCATTGACGATCGTATTGTAATCGCCGCGTTCCGACAGCGCGCCCGTGCCGGGATAGAGAGGCATCTGATGCGTCGAGCAGTACATCACGCTGGCGTCTTTCCAGAAAATATCCTGGCTGCCGTTGCCGTGATGTACGTCGAAGTCGACGATGGCGACGCGCTCGGCGCCGTGCTGCTTCTGCGCATGGCGCGCCGCGACGGCCGCCTGGTTGAAAAAGCAAAAACCCATCGGCGTCGCGCTCTCGGCATGGTGGCCGGGCGGACGCGTCGCGACGAAGGCATTCTCGACCTTCTTTTCGAACACTTCGTCGACAGCGAGCACCGCGCCGCCGCAGGCGCGCATCGCGGCCTCGAAGCTGCCCGGTGACATCGTCGTGTCGCCATCGAGGCGCACCATGCCTTCGCTCGGATTGGCGTCGCGGATCGCCTCGACATACTGGCGCGGATGCGCGAGCGCGACCTGCTCGATCGTCGCCATCGGGGCTTCCTCACGCAGCAGCGTCTGGAACGCCTCGACCTCCAACGCCTGCTCGACCGCGCGCAACCGGTCCGGCCGTTCCGGATGGCCGGGCGGCACGAGATGGTTGAGGCAAGCCGAGTGCGAGAGCAGCAGCGTGGTCATTCGGGGCTTTCTGATGGGGAATCGGCCTCAATGAAGCCTGGGCGCGGCATCACGTCAACCGCCTGCGGGCTCCAATACCGGCCACGTGGGTTGCAGGAGCGGCAGGCAAACTCTAGGTCGTAGATATGCAACTGACTGGAATTCACCACCTCACCGCCGTTTCGGCTGACGCGCCCGGAAACCTGCGTTTCTACACGCAGGTGCTCGGCATGCGTCTGGTCAAGAAGACCGTCAACCAGGACGATGTCAGCGCGTATCATCTCTTCTACGCCGACGGAAAAGCCTCGCCCGGCTCGGATCTCACCTTTTTCGATTGGCCAGTCGCGCGCGAGAAGCGCGGCACCCGTTCGATCGTCCGCACCGCGTTGCGTGTAAAAGGCGAGGCGACTCTCGCCTGGTGGTCGGACCATCTCAAGGCGGATGGCGTGAAGGCCGAGCCGGTCGTCATGCGCGATGCACGCTGGACGCTCGATTTCGAAGATCCGGAGGGTCAGCGGCTCAGCCTCATCGACGACGGCGGCGCGGGAGAAGCGCATCCGTGGGACAAGAGCCCGATCGTGCCGGAGCATCAAATCCGCGGTCTCGGCCCGATCACACTGAGTGTCGCCAATCTGGAGCCGACCGATCTCGTGCTCACGCGGCTGATGGAGATGCGCAAGGTGCGCGACTATCGGCATGGCGATGGTGCGGACCGTTTCGTGCATGTCTATGCGATGGGCGATGGCGGACCGGCTGCCGAACTGCATGTCGCGGTCGAGCCGGAGTTGCCGGTCGCCGAGCCGGGCGCGGGTTCGGTGCATCACGTCGCGTTCCGGACACCGAACGATCAGGAATACGCGGCGTGGGCCGAGCGCCTCGCGCAGCTGCGCATTCCGAACAGCGGGCCGGTCGACCGCTTCTATTTCAAAAGTCTCTATTTCCGCGAGCCGAACGGCATTCTGTTCGAGATCGCGACCGACGGCCCGGGCTTTGCGACCGACGAGCCGATGGAAACGCTGGGCGAGAAACTCGCTCTGCCGCCGTTTTTGGAAGGCCGCCGGGATGAGATCGAGAAGGGATTGAAGCCTCTCGTCTAGCGCCCGCTCGCAGCGTCATTGGTTGCCCCCCTCCCTGTCCCTCCCCCGCAAGGGGGGAGGGAACCACGGCAATTGGCGCCTGCGATCGGATCGAGGGGCTGGGCTGGTGAGATCGCGCCTCTGGCGTTCCCTCCCCCCTTGCGGGGGAGGGACAGGGAGGGGGGTGCACAGCCCGGGATCACCGCGCCCTATTCAAAAACGCCGCGAACGCATTCTGCGCTTCGGGCGAGCGCAGACGATCGCGGAACATCGCGGCTTCGCGATCGATGCGCGCGACGGCTTCCTCAGCGGACGGGCGCATCAGATGCCGCGCGATCGCCATCGCCTCACGCGGCAAGGCCGCGATCTCGCGCGCGGCTTTCAGCGCGGCGGCATCGACCTCATTCGGCGGCACGACTTCGTTGGCGATCCCGGCCTCCTTCGCGCCTTTCGCATCGAGCGGGCGGCCCATCGCGAGCAGCGCGAAGGCGCGCTGATAGCCGATCTGGCGCGGTCCCATCAGCGTCGATCCAGCCTCGGGCAAGATACCGAGGCTGATGAACGGCGTCGCGAGCCGCGCGTCTTCGCCGACCACGACATAGTCGCAGTGAAACAGCATCGTTGTGCCGATGCCGATCGCGAGACCCTGCACGGCGGCGACCAGCGGCTTCTCGCTGCGCGGCAATGCGTGCAGCAGTCGCATGATGTCGTTCGACAGAGTGCCGGTGCCGGACGCAGCCGCCATGAAATCCTTCATGTCGTTGCCGGCCGAGAAAGCGCCCGGCACGCCGGCGATCAACACCGCACCGATCGAATCGTCGTCGCTGGCGTTCTCGATCGCCTCGGCCATCGCGCAATACATTACGCCGGTCAGAGCGTTCTTCTTGTCGGGCCGGTTCATGCGCACGGTACGCACGCCGTCGGCGTCCGTGATCTCGACAAGCTCAGTCATTGCAAAGAACTCCGCTCATTCCCGCGAACGCGGGAATCCAGTTGCGCCCGGCAGGGCGCGTTTCACAAACTTTGTCGCATGCTGCCGCACGCGTGCCGGACCCCCGCTTCTGCGGAGGTGAGCGGAGTTATGTCAAGCCGCGTCGTGAAGCTGCGCGACAGAGTCGGCCGCTTCCGTCACGGTCGTCTCTAGTCCGCCGGCCAGCACCGCGACATTCTCAGCAAAGAAACGCGCCAGTGTGACACGACCCGATGCGTCCCCGCCTTCGAGACGCAGCGCGGTGAGCGCTTCGTCGGCGAGCGCGCAGCCGCCAGCCGCGGTGCCGAACAAGCGCAGATACGGCGTCGCGCCGGCGAGCGCAGCTTCGCCCGCGCCGCTGCCGAGCTCTTTCAGCAACCACTCGGTCGCGCGCGACAGCGATTCGACCGCATCGCCGAGCCGCGTTGCGGTCGCGCCGAAGGCCGGATCGTTGATTTCCTTCACCTTCGCGACGACGGCCCGCAGCTCCGCGATATATCCACGCACGGTCTCGCCGCCGGAGAGCGGCAGCTTGCGCGTGACAAGATCGATCGACTGAATGCCGTTGGTGCCTTCGTAGATCTGGTTGATGCGGGCATCCCGATAGTGCTGTGCCGCACCGGTTTCCTCGATGAAGCCCATGCCGCCATGCACCTGCACGCCGAGCGAGGCAACCTCGGTACCGATGTCGGTCGCGAACGCTTTCGCAACCGGCGTCAGCAACGACGCGCGTTCGTTCGCGGCTTTGCGCGCCGCGTCGTCCTTGCCGTGATGCGCGCCGTCGAGCGAGACCGCGGTCTGGTAGCAGATCGCGCGCGCCGCGCGCGTCATTGCGCGCATCGTCAGCAACATGCGGCGCACGTCCGGATGATCGATGATCGGGCTTGATTCCTTTGCGCCTGGCGCGCGCCCCTGCTTGCGGTCGCGCGCGTAAGCGAAAGCGCCTTGCGTCGCCCGCTCCGCGATGCCGACGCCCTGCAGGCCCACCGCGAGGCGCGCATTGTTCATCATCGTGAACATGCAATTGAGCCCGCGATTTTCTTCGCCGATCAGCCATCCGGTCGCGCCGCCTTCGTCGCCAAGCACCATCGTGCAGGTCGGCGAGCCGTGGACGCCGAGCTTGTGCTCGATCGAGTGACAGCGAACGTCGTTGCGCTTGCCGGGTGTGCCGTCCGCATTCGGGATGAATTTCGGCACGAGGAAGAGCGAGACACCGCGATTGCCTGGCGGCGCGTCGGTGAGACGCGCCAGCACGAAGTGGATGATGTTGTCGGTGAGATCGTGCTCGCCGTAGGTGATGAAAATCTTCTGCCCGGTGATGCGATACGTCCCGTCCGGTTGGCGCTCCGCGCGTGTGCGCAACGCGCCGACGTCGGAGCCGGCTTGCGGCTCGGTGAGCTGCATCGTGCCGGTCCACTCGCCGGAGATCATTTTCGCGAGGTAGAGGTCCTTGAGTTCGGGCGCGCCATGCGCCGTGAGCGCCTCGATCGCGCCGCCGGTCAGCAGCGGGTTGAGGCTGAAGGCCATCGAGGCCGAATTCCACATCTCGATGCAGGCCGCGTTGACGGCGATCGGCAAGCCCTGCCCGCCGAAATCCGGCGTCGCCGCGATGCCATTCCAGCCGGCCGCCGCCCAAGACGTGTAAGCGTCTTTGAAACCCGGCGCGGTCTTCACCGTGCCGCCGTCGAATTTCGCGCCGATGCGGTCCCCCGCGACGTTGAGCGGCGCGATGACATCGGCGGCGAACTTGCCGGCCTCTTCGAGCACGGCCGCGACCGTCTCGGCGTCCATATCCGGAAACTGGCCGGAATCGATCGCAGTCTGCAGCCCGGCATTATGCAGCAGCGTGAATACGATATCGTCGACGGGGGCCCGGTATGTCATTGACGTCTCTCCCTTGACGGCGATAACGCGCCGCCGCACTTAGCGGATTCAATTTAAACCAAGGCGGGGCCAAGTCGAGCCCGGCCGAGAGAGCAACGTGAAGCCGATCGCGACCAAAGTGACGCAAGCCGACCGCACCGCCGCCCGTATGGCAGCGCAAGTGTTGGCGGGCGGCGGGCTTGTCGCCTTCCCAACCGAGACGGTTTACGGGCTCGGCGCCGATGCGACCGTCGGAGCAGCCGTGGCGCGCATCTATGCCGCGAAGGAGCGCCCGCAATTTAACCCGCTGATCGCGCATGTCCCCGATCTCCAGGGCGCATACCGGCTCGGCCGCTTCAACACACAGGCGCTGGCGCTTGCGTCGGCGTTCTGGCCAGGGCCGCTGACCCTCGTGGTGCCGAAGGCCGAGGGCTGCCCGGTCGCCGATCTCGCCACCGCGGGCCTCGATACGGTCGCGATCCGCATGCCGGCTCATCCGGTCGCGCAGGCGATCCTGCAGGCGTTCGGCAAGCCGGTCTGCGCGCCGTCCGCCAATCGCTCCGGCCATGTCTCGCCGACGGCCGCCGCGCATGTGCTGCGCGATCTCAAGGGCCGGGTCGATCTCATCGTCGATGGCGGGGCGACACAGGTCGGCATCGAGTCGACGATCGTCGCCTGTATCGGCGATGCGCCGGTTCTGCTGCGGCCCGGCGGCCTGCCGCGCGAAGCCATCGAGGCGAAGCTGGGCGTTGCCCTTGCAGTGCCCGCTGCGCATGACGAGAGCAAGCCCCTCGCGCCCGGCATGCTCGCTTCGCATTACGCGCCGCGCGTTCCGGTTCGCCTTGATGCGACGAGTGTTTCCGCAAACGAAGCGCTGCTCGCGTTCGGGCCTGCGCCGCTACGGGGCAGTGACGTTACGCTGAACCTTTCGGTGCGCGGCGATACGGCGGAGGCCGCCGCCAACCTGTTCGGCCACCTGCGCGAACTCGATGACAAACGGCCTGCCGCCATCGCCGTCATGCCGATTCCGCATAGCGGACTTGGCGAAGCCATCAACGACCGTCTCCGCCGCGCAGCAGCCCCGCGCGCCTAGAGCTTGACGGGCGGACCGGGCAGACGGCATCAGTCCGGCTCGTAACTGCGTCAGTATCAGCGTGTCGGAAGCTTCGAGATGTCGGACCTGCTTTCCCGTTTTGCCGCGATCGTCGGCGAGAAATATGCGATCCGCGATCCGCAGGATCAGCAGCCGTATCTCGTCGAGATGCGCGACCTCTATCACGGCCGCACGCCGCTGGTGCTACGCCCGGGTTCGGTCGCCGAGGTCTCCGCCATCCTCAAGCTCGCCAACGACAGCGGCACGCCGATCGTGCCGCAAGGCGGCAACACGGGTCTCGTCGGCGGTCAGGTGCCGCACGAGTCGAATACCGAGATCGTCGTGTCGCTCAAGCGGCTCGATCGCATTCGTGAGATCGACGCGACATCGAACACGATGACATGCGAAGCCGGCGTCGTGCTCGCCTCCGCGCAGAAAGCCGCGGACGAAGCCGACCGCTTCTTTCCGCTCTCGCTCGGCGCCGAAGGCAGCTGCACGATCGGCGGCAATCTCTCGTCGAATGCGGGCGGCACCGGCGCGCTCGCTTACGGCGTCGCGCGCGATCTCGTCGTCGGTCTCGAAGTCGTGTTAGCCGATGGCCGTGTGCTTAACGGGCTCAACAAGCTCAAGAAGGACAACACGGGCTACGATCTGAAGAACCTCTTCGTCGGTGCCGAAGGCACGCTCGGCATCATCACGGCCGCCGTGTTGAAGATGTTTCCGAAGCTGCAATCGCGCGCATCCGCATTCGTCGGATTGAAATCGCCCGAAGACGCGCTGCGTCTCCTCAATCTCGCGAATGCGCGCGCCGGCGGCTCGGTGACGCTGTGCGAGATCATGCCGCGGGTCGGTTTGGAGTTCGTGTTGAAGCACGGCAGCGGCGTGCGTAATCCGCTCGCCGGCATGCACGATTGGTATGTGCTCATCGAGCTTGCGACGGCTGCCGACAAGCCGCTGCGCGAGACGCTCGAATACATTCTCGGTGCAGCCTTCGAGGAAGGTGTCGTCGAAGACGCGGCGATCGCCGACAATCTCGATCAGGCGCGCTCGTTCAAGCATCTGCGCGAAACGCTCGCTGAGATTCAGAAATTCGAGGGCGGCTCGATCAAGCACGATGTCGCGGTGCCGGTCGCGCTGGTGCCGGAGCTGATCCGCAAAGGCAGCGCGGCTGCCGTGAAGCTCATTCCGGGTTGCCGCCCGGTGCCGTTCGGTCACCTTGGCGACGGCAACATTCACTTCAACATCACGCAGCCGGTCGGCGCCGACAAAGAGCAGTTCCTCGCGCGCTGGGAAGAGATGAACGAAGTCATCCACGGTCTCGTCGCGGATCAGCACGGTTCGATTTCTGCCGAGCACGGCATCGGCCAGCTCAAGCGTCATCTCCTGCACGATGTGAAGGATCCGGTCGCTTTCGCGCTGATGCAGTCGCTCAAGAAAACGCTGGACCCCAACAACATTCTCAATCCGGGCAAAGTGCTGTGAGTACGCTCGCGATTGCTCCGATCACGGACGCGGATGTCGAACCGGTCGTCGCATTGTGGGATCGCTGTGGTCTCATTCGGCCGTGGAACAATCCGCGCGCCGACATTGCGCTCGCGCGGCGCGGTCAGGATTCGACGATTCTGATCGGCCGCGATGGCGGTAAGATCGTCGCCAGCGCGATGGTCGGACACGACGGTCATCGCGGCTGGTTCTATTACGTGTCGGTCGATCCGGCGCGGCAGAAGAGCGGCTTTGGCCGCGCGATCATGCAAGCCGGCGAAGCGTGGTTACGCGAACGCGGTGTCGTGAAGGCGCAGCTCCTCGTGCGTCCCGAGAACACGCAGGTGCAGAAGTTTTACGAGAGCATCGGCTACGGCGAGCAGCCGATCGTCATGATGACGCATTGGCTCGACGGCCGCGACCGGCCGGTTTAGCGAAGCGCTGGTCATTCCGGGGCGCGTGTTGCTCGCGCAGCGAGCCACGCGAGCCCGGAATCCATATTCGCTGAAATTTCTCGTTGGCACCGGGGTTATGGATCCCGGCCCTCGCGGCGCAAACGCGTTTCACGCGCCGCGCACGCTCGGCCGGGATGACCACCTCACTACATCGGCGGATCAATCCCGCGGCCGACGGCGATACGTCCGGCCGTCAACGTTCCATCCGGTTGCCTCTGCGCGGCGCCGATGAAAATCTTCGCGCCTTCTTTAAGTTCGGTGCGGTCGGCCGGAACGAACGTCACGATCGGCGCATCCGGCGGAACGAAAATGTTCTGCTCGCCCTCTTTGTATTTCAGCGTGATCATCGGACCGTCGGCGCGCGTCACGGTTTCGGACACGGTCGCGTTCGTCATCGTGCTCTCTGGCATGAGATCCCACGGGCGATGACCTTCGCCGGTGCCGCGCATCGCCTCCGGAAAGATCAAAACCTCGACGGCACGCAATTGCCCGCCCGTCATCGGCGTCGATGCGATGCCGACGAATGTGTTCGCCTTCACGTCACTCATCTTTGCCGGAACAACGGCGGACACGCCCGTATTGTCGCCGAGCTTCACCGTCACGGTCGCGCCTTCGCGCGTCGTCACCGTGAGCAAGGGCAGATCGGCTTTTGCGATCGTACCGCGCACGCGCACCGGCGCTTCCTGCGCGAATGCGGGCGTAACGGTCATGACGATGGGGAGAACGAACAGCAGAGGGCGGAACAGCATTCAGAGCATCCTCGCAGTATTTTTGTGCCGCGAGGCTAGCACGTCCGGTGCGCCACGCCACGGTGTCCTAGTTCACGAGATCGCGTTCGACGAGCGCGCGAAGCTCCGCGGTTACCTCCGGCTTCACGCCGAACCACAGCGAAAAGCCGCGTACGGCCTGGTACAGCAACATCCCGAGACCGTCGGCGGTCTTCAATCCACGCGCCTTCGCGGCCGCCAGCAGCGGCGTCTCGAGCGGCGAGTAGACGATGTCGGAGACGGCTGCATCGCTTGCCAGCGGCGCGAGATCGATCTCGAGCGGCGGCTGTCCCGTCATGCCGAGCGACGTCGTGTTGACGAGCAGACGCGCGCTGCGCATCGCGCGCGGCAGATCGCTCCATGCCGTCGGCTGCACGCGATCGCCGAAAACGGACGCAAGCTTCGCGGCCTTCTCGATCGTGCGATTGACGAGAACGATGCGCTCGACCTTGCGCTCGATAAGACCGTAAATCACGGCCCGCGCGCCGCCGCCCGCGCCGAGCACGACGGCGGTCTCGAGTTCGGAATCCCAGCCCGATGCTTCGACGTCGAGATTAGCGACAAAGCCTTCGACGTCCGTATTCGTCGCGCACAGGCGGCCGGAGCGAAAGAAAAGCGTGTTGGCGGCGCCGACGCTGAGCGCACGCGAATCCGGATCGGCAAGCTGCAGCACGGCCTCTTTGTGCGGCAGCGTCACGTTGGCGCCGACATAACCGTTGCTCGACAGATGCGCGATGAAATCGCCGAGCTTCTCGGGCTCCACGGCCTCGCGCCGATAGTCAGCGTCGATGCCGTGTTGCCTCATCCAATATTTGTGAATCAGCGGCGAGCGCGAATGCTTGATCGGCCAGCCGATGACGCACGCGGCCTTTTGTGACGTCCCCATGGGTGCCGTTTAGCCGCTACGCTACTGCGCGTCTAGGCCACCGCGGCCCCAGCGCTCTTGCCACATGCGTTCGCCGATCGTGCAGGAAATGCGCGGCTCGCGCGCCTGCGCCAATGTCGGCCGCGGCATGTCGCGATGATCGGCGATTTCGAGCACGAGCTTGGTGCGGATCGCCTCGACGAATTTCTCGCGCTCGCGCAGCGGCACGACAAACGCGCCCGGGCCACCGATAACGCAGTCCTCGTAGTAGATATCGAGTTCGGCGATATCCATCGTCGCGGAATTCGGGCGTTTTAGCATGATCGGAAGGCCGTTGATCGTGATGCCCTTCTGGACGACCTCGTCGCGGATCACGGTGACGAGCGGGCCCTGATTGTTGGCGCCGTCGCCCGAGACATCGATCACCTTGCGCAGGCCTGCGAAGCCGTTGTTCTCGAACAGCGGCGCCGCGTAAGCGAGCGCACTCGAGATCGAGGTGCGGAATGCGCGGCGCATCGGCGCGGCGCCGATCTCGGCCGCGATGGCGCGCGCAGACGCTTCGCCGTCGAGCAAGCGCCACGGCATCACGATGCGCTGCTCGGCGCTGCCGGCCCATTCGAAATACGTCACCGCAATGCGGCCGTGCATGCCGTTCTTCAGCGCGTTGAGGAAATCCGGCGAGGTGAGCGCGAGCTGATAGCCTTCGCGTTGCAGCGCGAGTTCGTCAGGGTCCATCGAGTAGGAAATATCCACCGCGAGGACGAGCTCGACATCGACCGGCGTCGCGTTGGGGGATTTCTGGCCGGGCAGATCGATACCGAACGGCCGCAAGCTCGGCGACGCCAAAGCGAGCGCCACGCCGAGAGCCATTCCCACTGCCGCAACGGAACCGAACAGCCGCTTATGCATGCGCTTCTCCCGTCCCCGGAGCAGCATGGTGGCATGGAGTGTGGCGAGTGGCAAAGCTGCGCGGCTCTAGCGTCCCCTCTCCCGCTTGCGGGAGAGGGTTAGGGTGAGGGCAAGCAGCGTTTGCGAAGTCCCCTCACCCGCCTCAGCGCTGCGCGCTTCGGCACCCTCTCCCGTGAACGGGAGAGGGATTGGTGCCACAAGCTAGCTCTGACAAATAACCTACCGCCAGGCGAACAGCGGCTGCTCCAGGTCGGCAACGCGGGTGGCGCGGCCGGCCAGCACTTCGCGAAATTGAAAGATCATCGCGGCGGTCGGCGCATAGACCTGATCGTCGTTGATCAGCGCATGAATCTCCTGGCGCCCGGTCGCCTCGCTCTCCTGAAATCCGAAGGAGTTCGGCCGCATAATGTCGGCAATCCGGATGCGGAAGACGTGCGCGATCTCGTCCGGGTTCGGCGTTAGCGTCAGACCCGCGCCCGCCCAAACGACGACGGGAGCGATCATGTAGCCGGAACGGGTGACGAAATCGTCGAGCATGCCGAGCACATTCTCGGGAGGGAGTGCCAGCCCGAGTTCTTCCTCGGTCTCACGGAGCGCGGTCTGCGTCACCGTCTCGCCGGGGTCGCAGCGCCCGCCCGGCAGCGCGTATTGGCCGCTATGCGCCCGCAAAGTCTGCGGGCGGCGCGTCAACAGAAATGCGGCTTCGCCTGGATCGTCTTTCGCTTCGACGAGAACCAGCGCGACCGCCGCCTGTTTCAGGCCCGCGACGTCGCCGACCGGCACTTGCCGCGGGAACGCCGCGCAGCGCTCCGCGACTTCGCGGCGAAAAAATTCGTTAAGTGGATAGGACACAGCCCCACACTCCGCTCATTCCCGCGAAAGCGGCAATCCAGCATTCGCCCGAAGGGCGAAAATGACTCTTCTTCTTGCGTGCGCCGCACGCGGACTGGACCCCCGCTTTCGCGGGGGTGAGCGGAGATTGGAGCGGCGTCAAAATCACTCGAGCGGTTCGGTCGATTCGATCTCGATGCCGAAGCCGCCGAGGCCCACGTAAGTCGTGTTGGCCGAGGCGAGATTGCGGATCGACGAGATGCCGAGATCGCGCAGGATCTGCGCGCCGAGGCCGATCTCGCGCCATTGACGATGACGGACCGCCTCTTCGCTGCGCGCATCGGCAGCCGCGTCCTTGGTCGGCACGCCGACAGCGCCGTCGCGCAAGTACACGAGAACGCCGCGGCCCTCTTGCTTGAAGCGCTGGAGCGCAGCCTTGATGGTGCGACCGCCGCCGAACACGTCGCTGACGACATGCGCGCGGTGGAGGCGCGCCGGCACGCTGCGGCCATCGCCGATGCGGCCGTAGACGAACGCCATGTGATGCACCTTGTCGAACGGCGTCACGTAAGCGTAGCCCTGCAGCGGGCCGATATCGCTGACGAGCGGGAACTCGCTGACGCGCTCGACCAACTTCTCGCGCGCCTGACGATACGCGATGAGATCCGCCACCGAGATGCGATGCATCTTGTGCTTCTGCGCGAAAGCTTCGATCTGCGGGCCGCGCATCACGGTGCCGTCGTCGTTCACGAGTTCACAGATGACGCCGACCGGCTCAAGCTTGGCGTAGCGGCAGAGATCGACCGCGGCTTCCGTATGGCCGGAGCGCATCAGGACGCCGCCCTCTTTCGCGATCAGCGGGAAGATGTGGCCGGGGCGCGAGAAGTCGGACGCGCCCGCATTTGGGTTGGCGAGATTGCGCACCGTCGCGGTGCGATCCTCGGCCGAAATGCCGGTCGTGGTGCCGTGGCGATAGTCCACCGTGATCGTGAAGGCCGTCGTGTGCGCCGAGTCATTCTCGGCCACCATCGGCGTGAGATTCAGACGGCGCGCCGTTTCGATCGGCAGCGGCGTGCAGACGATGCCGCAGGTGTTGCGGATGATGAAGGCCATCTTGTCCGGCGTCGCATGCACGGCCGCGAGCACGAGATCGCCTTCGTTCTCGCGATCGTCGTCGTCCGTCACGATGACGATCTCACCGCGCGCGAAAGCCTCGATCACGGTTTGCACGTTGGTTTGCACGTCCATCACCTCGGTGTCTCGCGCCATGCTCATTCCTTCGTAAACGGCCAGCTCACGGGCTCGCCGACTTGCGCCCTGTGGCGCAGATAATGGTCCGCAATCACGCATGCCAGCATCGCCTCGCCGATCGGGACAGCCCGGATGCCGACGCATGGGTCGTGGCGGCCCTTGGTGACGATGTCGGTATCGGCACCGTAGCGATCCACGGTGCGGCGCGGTTGCAGGATCGACGACGTCGGCTTGACGGCGAAGCGCGCGATCACGGTCTGCCCGGTCGAGATGCCGCCCAGAATGCCGCCCGCGTGGTTGGAGAGGAACAGCGGCTTGCCATCGTTGCCCATGCGCATCTCGTCGGCGTTGTCCTCGCCGGTGAGTGCGGCGGCGCCGAAGCCGTCGCCGATCTCGACGCCCTTGACGGCGTTGATGCTCATCAGCGCGGACGCGATGTCGGCATCGAGCTTGGCATAGATCGGCGCGCCGAGACCCGGCGGCACGCCTTCGGCGACCACTTCGATCACGGCGCCGACGGACGAGCCGGATTTGCGCACGCCGTCGAGATACTCTTCGTAGAATTTCGCCTTGCCGGCGTCGGGGCAGAAGAACGGATTGTTGTCGACCTCGTCCCAGTTCCACGCCGCGCGATCGATCGCGTGCGGGCCCATCTGCACCAGCGCGCCGCGCACGATCAGTCCCGGCACGATCTTGCGCGCGATGGCGCCGGCCGCGACGCGCATCGCGGTCTCGCGCGCGGACGAACGGCCGCCGCCGCGATAATCGCGGATGCCGTATTTCGCATCGTAGGCGTAGTCGGCATGGCCGGGCCGATAGGCCGCCGCGATCTCGGAATAGTCCTTCGAACGCTGGTCGACGTTGTCGATCATCAGGCCGATCGGCGTCCCGGTGGTGACGTCCTCGCCCTTTCCGTTCGCCATCACGCCGGAGACGATGCGGACTTCATCCGGCTCGCGGCGCTGCGTCGTGAAGCGCGACTGGCCGGGACGGCGGCGATCGAGCTGCGTCTGGATCTCGGCGGCGGTCAGCGCGATGCCGGGCGGGCAGCCATCCAGCACGCAGCCGATCGCGGGCCCGTGGCTTTCGCCGAACGTGGTCACGCGGAAGAGATGGCCGAACGTATTGTGAGACATGAATGGCACCGATGCGCGGGACGCAATCACCCGCGCGATTGATTTGCCCGAGGCGGATCGGCCGGTCAAACGGTAGCGCGGCGATTCGCGGGAGCCCGCACTAATTCGTTGATCTATCGTTTATTTTTCGAGCCCCGCCGCAGCCTAATCGCGGGCCCGCGTGCGTAAATTTCGGCACATCGCAGTGTCCGCCACACTCCCGCCCCGATTTTTCAGCCGCGCCGCCTCAGTCCGGCCGAACGGAAGCCGAAGTCGAATGGCATTGATGACACCGGCGGATGATTCTCCGCTGATAGGCACCCGAAAACGATGAACCGCAACCCGACCCGCGACCCGCTCAGCACCCTGCCCCACCGCAGGCTGGCGACCGCGTGCGTCCAGCTGGGGCTCACCGTCGTTCTCGTGTTCGGCCTGCTGGTGTCCGCTACGGTCGTCTCGATCGGGATCGCCAATGCGGAAGACCTCGGCGCTCTCGTCCGCCCCGACACCGGCGTCATGATCGGCCTGATGGTCGTCGCCATCGCGGCGATGTGCGCCCTCTCGGCCGCGGCCGTGCATTTCGGTAATCGCTCGCGCGACCGATAAACTTCACCGAATCGTGAGATCGAGACATCGCCGCGTAACGCGCGGTGATGCATTGTCGCTCGAACACACGAGGAGAGTGTATGCAGCGATGGATTTTGGCGGCGAGCGTTAGCGTTCTGGCGATCGGGCCGGCAGCCGCGCAACAAGCGACCACTTACGGCGATCTCAAGGTCGACACGATCGCGAGCGGTCTGCGCAATCCCTGGGGTCTCGCCTTCCTGCCCGACGGCCGCTTCCTCGTTACGGAACGTCCCGGCCAAATGCGGCTGATCAGCCGCGACGGCAAGAAATCCGAACCGCTCGCCGGCGTGCCGCGTGTTTACGCAGTCGGCCAGGGCGGCCTTCTCGACGTCGTCCTGGATCGCGACTTTGCCGAATCGCAGACGATCTACTTCTGCTTCGCCGAACCGATGGAGGGCGGCGGACGCACGTCGCTCGCCCGCGCGCGCCTGCGCACCGACAAGATCGAAGACGTGCGTGTCATCTTCCGGCAAGCCGGGCCGCCGTCGACCGGCAATCACTGGGGCTGCCGCATCACGCAGACGCCGGACCGCAATCTCTTCCTCACGCTCGGCGATCACGACGCGCATCGCAATCTCGCGCAGTCGCTCGACAATCACATCGGCAAAATCGTGCGCGTGCGGCCGGACGGCGTGGTGCCGCCGGACAATCCCTTCGTCAACCGCAAGGACGCGCTGCCGGAGATCTGGAGCTACGGCCACCGCAACCTGCAAGGCGCCGCGCTCGAGCCGAGCAGTGGCAGGTACTTCACGCACGAACACGGCGCCAAGGGCGGCGACGAGATCAACGTGCCGGAGGCCGGCAAGAATTACGGCTGGCCGATCATCACCTACGGCGTCGATTACAGCGGCGCGAAGATCGGCATCGGTACCGAACGCGCCGGCCTCGAACAGCCGGTCTATTATTGGAAGCCGTCGATCGCGCCGTCCGGCATGGCCTTCTATCAGGGCGATCTGTTTCCGGCCTGGCGCGGCAACATGTTCGTCGGCGGCCTTGCGAGCCAATCGCTGGTGCGCGTCGAGATGCAGAACAACAAAGTCGCGAAGGAAGAGCGGTTGCTGGAGAAGATGAGCGAACGCATCCGCGATGTCCGCTCGGGCCCCGACGGCGCGCTGTGGCTGCTGACCGATGCGCGCGACGGAAAGCTGCTGCGGGTCAGCCCGAAGTAGCTAGCCGCAAGCCAGATTGGTCGCGTTGGCTGAGGCCCAGATCGCAACACACAGACCAAGCGCGAAGACCGTAAAGCAAAACGCCTTTTCGCGGCGCGTAAGCGGCAGTGTCGGCGGGCCACTATCGCCTCCGTATGCGACGATCTCAGCAAAACCCAAAGTATTCCGGAAGTACTTGCGCTCGCTCAAAGCCACGATGAGTTCGTTAGCGATCCAGCATAGCTGCAAGACGAGACCGATCGCGAGAACCCATGCCGAGGAGGCGGTGAACCTGCACCACGCAACGCCGTGGCGCGCATGCACATCGAACAGAATCAACCCGAGCGGTACGCTGGCGGCCGGCAACGCTAAGCCGAGCAAGATGAGCCACCGCTTCAGAGTCTGCATCCAACAGTCCCGATCAAATGAAAAAGGCGGACGCTACCCATGTAGCATCCGCCTCTTTCCTCAACCTTTACGCGACACTTACCGCCGGAACTGTGGCCGGCGCTGGCCGGACCCGATAACGGGCGGACGATCCGACTTGTGGCGGAAGCTGATGCGGCCACGCGCGAGATCGTACGGGCTCATCTCGACGATGACGCGATCGCCCACGCCGGTGCGGATGCGGAATTTGCGCATCTTGCCGGCCGTGTAAGCGAGCACTTCGTGTTCGTTATCGAGTTTCACCCGGAAGTTACCGTCCGGGAGCACCTCGGTGACGATTCCGTCAAACTCCAGAATGTCTTCTTTCGCCATGAGTCTTCCTGGTCTTAAGCGTTTGCCGGGCGCGCGCCGCGCGGGCGCTGGCGATACGGCTTATCATCCCTTTTCAGGAACGCGACAGAGCCTATTTCGCCGTCTCGCGCAACCGTTCCGCGCTGGCCACCGGCGTTTTGCTGGTCGCCCTTGCGGGAATGGTCCGGACGATTGCCGTTTTGCGGGCGCTGGCCGCGATGCGGGCGGCCGCCGTTCTTGCCCGGGGCGCCATGCGAACGCTCGCCCTTCGAGCGCTCACCTTCGGCGGCGCTGTGATGCGGGCGATTGCTATGGTTCGGGCGATCGCGGCGTTCACCGGCAGCCTCGCCATAACGCGGGGTTTCACCCTGGCGCGGCTGCCACTGACGCTCACCGCCGCGGTTTTCGCCGCCACGATTCTCGCCGGCACGGTGCTCGTTGTTGCGTTGACCGTCGCGCTGCGGACGGCCTTCACCGTGCGGACGCGCGTCACGTTGCGGACGACCCTCACCCTGCGGACGTGCATCACGCTGCGGGCGGCCTTCTCCGTGCGGACGTGCATCACGCTGCGGACGGCCCTCGCCATTCGGACGTGCATCACGCTGCGGACGGCCCTCGCCATTCGGACGTGCATCACGCTGCGGGCGGCCTTCGCCGTGCGGACGTGCGTCGCGCTGCGGGCGCCCTTCGCCGTGCGGACGTGCCTCGCGCTGCGGGCGGCCTTCGCCGTCACCACGATGTTCGCGACGCTCGCCACCGCCGAAGCGTTGACGATGACCGCCACGCTGCTGCGGCTTGCGTGCGCCGTGGCTGTGCGCCGGCGGCTCACCTTCGGCCGGGATCGTCATCTTGATGAGACGTTCGATGCTGCGGAGGTACGAAGCCTCCTCGCCATCGCAGAACGAGATCGCGATGCCCTCGGCGCCGGCGCGCGCGGTGCGGCCGATGCGGTGGACGTAGCTCTCGGGCTCGTTCGGGATGTCGAAGTTGATGACGTGGCTGACGCCGTCGACGTCGATGCCGCGCGCCGCAAGATCGGTCGCAACCAGGATCTTCGAGCGGCCGTCACGGAAGTTCGAAAGCGCACGCTCGCGCTGGCCCTGCGACTTGTTGCCGTGCAACGCGTCGGACGAGATGCCGGCCTTTTCCAGGAACTTCACGACCTTGTCGGCGCCATGCTTGGTGCGCGTGAAGACGATGGCGCGGTCCTTCACTTCGCTGTTCAGCGTCGCGACCAGAAGGTCCGGCTTCTGAGACTTCGTCGTGTGGATCACGCGCTGCGCAACCTTGTCGGCGGTCTTAGCAACCGGCGTCACGGCGACACGCGCCGGATCGCGCAGCAGCGAATCGGCAAGATCGGCGATCTCGCGCGGCATCGTTGCCGAGAAGAGCAGCGTCTGACGTTCGGCCGGAACCTTCGCGACGATCTTACGGATGTCGTTGATGAAGCCCATGTCGAGCATGCGGTCGGCTTCGTCGAGCACCAGCATCTCGATCGAGCCCAAACGCACGGCGTTGCCGCGCACGAGGTCGAGCAAACGGCCCGGCGTTGCGACGAGAATATCGACGCCGTTCATCATCGAGCGGACCTGACGGCCCATCGGCACGCCGCCGATCGCGAGACCGACCGAAACGCGCATGTGGCGCGCGTAGGTGCGGAAGCTGTCGGAGATCTGGCCTGAGAGTTCGCGCGTCGGTGCGAGAACGAGGACGCGGCAGCTCTTCTTCTCGAGCGGGCGCGGCGTCGTGGCGAGACGGTTGAGAATGGGGAGCGCGAACGCGGCGGTCTTGCCGGTACCGGTCTGCGCAATGCCGATGAGATCGCGGCCGCTGATCACCAGCGGGAGCGAATCGTTCTGAATCGGCGTGGGGGTGACATACTTCTCTTCGGCAAGTGCGCGAAGAATCGGCTCTGCGAGGCCGAAATCGTTAAATGAAGTCAAAGAAGGTCTTTCATGACGAAAACCGAATCAACGCGCATCACTGCCCTCGGCAGCCGCGTTGCGGTTTGCGAAGGACATCCCGCGTGTTCAGGGGTGTCTAACAGGGGGACAGATCGACTAAATGGCGGGCCGAAAACCAAGACGCCTCAATCAAGCGCCGGACTTCGTTCACGCGGCCCGCAAACGGCTGAGAGACAGCCAGTGATCCGCTGCGGCGGCATATGACAGTTTCTTGCGGCGGATTCAAGGCGCAAGATCAAACTTTGGCTAACGCACCGTCATTCCTCATATTATAGACATCGCCCATGACCACCTTCACGCCGCATCAGGACAAAGCACTCAACGCCGTTGCGGCTTGGCTGAAAGAGAAGCCCGGCGAAGGCTCGACGCCGCAGGTGTTCCGCCTCTTCGGTTACGCCGGCACCGGCAAGACAACTCTGGCGCGTGAGATCGCCGAGGCTGTCGAAGGGCGCGTGCAGTACGCCGCCTTCACGGGCAAAGCCGCGCTGGTGATGCGCGGCAAAGGCTGCGTCAACGCGCAAACGATCCATAGCCTTATCTATCGCCCGCGCGATTCGGGCGTCGAGACGCCGACCTTCGAGCTCTACGACGATTCGCCCGCCTCGCGTTCCAAGCTCATCGTCATCGACGAATGCTCGATGGTGGACGGCGATCTCGGCCGCGATCTGCTGTCCTTCGGCCGCCCCGTGCTGGTGCTCGGCGACCCGGCACAATTGCCACCCGTGCAAGGCGGCGGCTTCTTCACCGAGGCCGAGCCCGACGCGATGCTGACCGAAGTGCATCGCCAAGCCGAGGACGATCCGATCGTCCGTATCTCGATGCAGGTGCGTGCGGGCGAGACGCTCACGCCCGGCGAATATGGCGAGAGCCAAGTCGTGCGGCGGGACGGCCTCGATCCCAATCGCGTCATCAACGCGGATCAAGTTCTGGTCGGCCGCAACACGACGCGGCGCGCCTACAATCAGCGCATGCGCGAACGGCGCGGCTTCAAGGAGCCGATGCCGGTCGCCGGCGACAAGCTCGTCTGCCTGCGCAACAACCGCAAGAAGGGTTTGTTCAACGGCGGCCTCTGGATCGTGCGCGAAAACAAATCGCGCAAGACCGGGGCGCTCCGCTTTCGCCTGGCCTCCGACGAGGAGATGGGCGGACGCGACGTGAAGGTCTCGATCCGGCCCGAGTGTTTCTCCGGCGAGATCGAGACGCTCGACTGGAGCTTGCGCAAGCGCCACGACGAATTCGATTTCGGTTACGTCCTCACGGTGCACAAAAGCCAAGGCTCGCAGTGGGACGACGTCGTCGTCTTCGACGAGTCGTTCGCGTTCCCGGAACATCGCGCGCGCTGGCTTTATACGGGCATCACGCGGGCCGCCAAGCGGTTGACGGTCGTGACGTGAGTGAGCCTGCGAAGGACGAGTTCTTCGATCTTTTCGTTGTTCCGAAAACCGGCGGCATTGTTTGGAGCTACGCCAATCGCGGCATCACGGTGAAGGCCGACCGCGTCGCGTTCGAAATCGACGGCGTCGCGCATGAAGGCCGCTTCGCCGACATCCGCGAAATCCGCATGAGCGTGACGACCGTTCTGGCCAAAGGCTCCAGCGGAACCGGCGGCGTCTGCCAAATGACCTTCGCGGACGGTTTCGTGGTGAGCGCTGTCAGCAACGACGGGAGAGGCTTTCCGGACCCGGAGCGCATCGCGCCCTATGTGCATTTCGTTTCCGAGCTGCATCACAGATTGTCGGCGGCCGACAAGAACCGCATCCGCTTCTTCGCGGGCCTAACCGAAGGCCGGCACATGGTGCTGATGGTTGCGGCCGGCTTCTTTGCGCTGATGAGTTTGATCCCGCTCTTCGTGTTCTTCTACGTGGGCGAATGGAAGATCCTGCTCACGCTGATCGCTTGCGTCGCCTGCGCGTGGCCGATCTGGAAAAGCGCCGAGGCTAATCGCCCGCGCTCCTACAATCCCGACAGCTTGCCGGAAGACCTCATCCCAGAGTCATAAAAAAATACGCCCCGGAAGCCGGCAGAAGCTTCCGAGGCGTGCCGCGTTTTGCTGGAGGGGGCACAGCTGACGCGGGGACTACTGAGCGATTAGAACTTCGGCTTGCCGCCGTTGATCATCCAATGGGTGCCGAAGCGATCGACCAGCGAGCCGAACGATTCGACCCAGAAGGTCTCGGCCATCGGCATCTCGACCTTGCCGCCCTGCGCGAGCGCGTCGAACACTTCCTTAGCCTTCTCGGGCGTCGGGAAAGACACCGTGACGTAGACATTCTTCATCGGCTCGAAATTCGGCATCGGGCTGTCGGACGCCATCAGCATCGAGCCGTCGAGCTCCAGCGCCGCATGCGCGATCTTATCGCCGAAGCCGGCCGGTAGCTCCGCGCAGCCTTCCGGTGCGGGGCCTTCCTGCGGCGGGGTCTGCGAATACTTCATCATCATCTGCATCTTGCCTCCTAGAACGCGTTCGTAGGTGGTCATCGCCTCGGCGCAGGTGCCGCCGAAAAACAGGTAAGGCTGGAATTGCATCGTCGTTCTCCCGAAACTTCGAAGGCTTATGTGTACAGCGTCCACAATTGATATCAGGCAAAGTGGACATTGTCCACATCATAATGCGATGTTGCTGACAGCTTCGTGACGCGGCAGGCTATCCGGGGCCGGCGCAGCGCCGGCCAGGTGATTGAAATATGACGAAAAAAGCGCCCACGGCGGGGCGTCAGAAAAAATTGCGGACGACCTATCGGCACGGCGATCTGCAGCGCACGCTGATTGCGGCCGGGGTCGCGCTGGCCCGCGCCGGCGGTCCCGATGCGGTGGTGCTGCGCGAAGTGACCCGCCAGGCCGGCGTCGCGCCGAACGCGGCCTATCGCCATTTCAAAAGCCGCGACGAATTGCTGGAGGGCGTGCGCGCTGCGTCACTCGCCGCGCTCGCCGCCGCGATTGAGCGCGCGACCGCGCTGGAGATCGCCTCGCTCGGCGCCGTCTCGTCGCGCGGCGCAAAGAGCGTCACGCCGAGCCAACAGGATTTCGCGCGCGCGCGCCTCCGGGCCGTCGGCGCCGGATATCTGCGCTTCGCGCGCGAGGAGACCGGCCTCTTCCGCACGGCCTTCACGCCCGGCGCGCGCGGCATCGAGCATGTCGCCGATCCGGAGCGCGCCGGCCCGTCCGGCCTCAACCCGTTCGAACTCTTGAGCGCCGCGCTCGACGCGATGGCGGCGAGCGGCATCCTGCCGCCGGAGCGCCGGCCGAACGCCGAATATCTCGCCTGGTCGTCGGTGCACGGCATGGCGATGCTTTCGATCGAAGGCCCGCTCGTGCAAATCACGCAGGCCGAATACGCCGCGCTCGCGCAGAGTTTGCTGGCGATGGTTGAGCGGGGGTTGAGCTGATCGCACGCATCTCCCCACACTCCGTCATGGCCCGGCTTGTCCGGGCCATCCACGTCTTGCTTCAAGCAGCAATCGTATCGAACAAGTCGTCCCAATTCGGATTGGACGCGTGAATGAGACGCACCTTCCACGCCCGCGGCCATTTCTTGATTCGTGTCTCACGCTGGATCGCATCGCGAATATCGTCGTGGCGTTCGAAGTAGACGAGGCGCTTGAGCCCGTATTGCTTCGAGAAGCCCTTCCGCAATCCTTCGCGATGTTCGTAAACGCGGCGGATGAGATCGCTCATGACGCCGACGTATAAAATTCCGTCGCGTCCATTGCTCATGAAATAAACCCAGCCGCCCATCGACGACGCAACCAGTGAATAAGACGAACAGTAAGTAAGACGTGGATGGCCCGGACAAGCCGGGCCATGACGTTAAACAATGATGCCGACGATAGCATCAGCGCTGCCGAGCTAAAAAACTAAAACAAGCTCAGCTGCTCGGTGCCTTTCGCGGGCGCCTGGAAATGTTCGGTCGTCATCGTGAGCTTGTCGCGATTGAAGCCCATGCGCTGGCAGGCCATCTCGAAGCGGCGGCCGATCATCCACGCATACGGACCGGCGCCCTTCATGCGCGAACCCCATTCCGAGTCGTAGTCCTTGCCGTCGCGCATATCGCGGATCAGGCGGAACACGTGCGCGGCCTTGTCGGGATAATTCGCCTCAAGCCACTCCTTGAAGATGTCGCGCACTTCGAGCGGCAGGCGCAGCATCACGTAGCCGGCCTCGCGCACACCCGCGACCTTCGCGGCGTCGAGGATCTTCTCGATCTCCATGTCGTTCACGGCCGGAATGATCGGCGCGACCATCACGGTCGTCGGCACGCCCGCGTTCGACAACTGACGCAGCGTCTCCAACCGGCGCATCGGCGTCGCGGCGCGCGGCTCCATCGTGCGGGCGAGCTGCGCGTCCAGCGTCGTCACCGAGATCGCGACCTTGACGAGATTGCGCTCTGCCATGCGCGAGAGAATGTCGAGATCGCGCAGCACCAGCGACGACTTCGTCACGATGCCGACCGGGTGGCCGGCGCGCTCGAGCACTTCGAGGATGCTGCGCATCACGCCATACTTGCGCTCGATCGGCTGATACGGATCCGTGTTGGTGCCGATCGCGATCGTCGCGGGCTCATACTTTCGCGCGGCGAGTTCGCGCTCCAGCAGGCGCGGTGCATCCGGCTTGACGAAGAGGTTCGTCTCGAAGTCGAGACCCGGCGAGAGGCCGAGGAAGGAATGCGTCGGCCGCGCGAAGCAGTAGACGCAGCCGTGCTCGCAGCCGCGATACGGATTGATCGAGCGGTCGAACGAGATATCCGGCGAGTCGTTGCGCGCGATGATGGTTTTGGTCTGGTCGATCGTGACTTCGGTCTTGAAGGCCGGCAGCTGCTCGATCGAGCGCCAGCCGTCATCGAAGGCGATGCGGGCGAGCGACTCGTAGCGGCCCGAGGCATTGGAGACCGCACCGCGGCCGCGCCGCCGCTCACGGTCGACGCCCGTTCCGAGAAAATCCCCCGCCGGCGCTGAGGGGGTCGGCACCGGCGGGGTAAGGCGAAGTGCAGCAGAACGAGGCATGGCTTTCTTGTAGCTCCCAGGAGAGAACAAATCAAGAACATGAAGCGGAACGGCCTGATGCTGCTGACAGATTTGGGTCACGGGCCGCAGCGGGCCGGAAACGACACTCTCGGCTATCTCGCGAAGCGCTACGCGTGAGAACGCTCAGCCGAGTCACGCAGGTGTTCGTCACCCATCATCATATGGGGATGTAACACTCTGTTAACCACTCTATGTCGTAGCAATGATTCTACCGGTTCAAAGTTCCGGTAGGGAGGTGGGGAATTTTTGCGGTGCGGTGGCTATGGAAGCTATCCGCCGAGAAACCGGCTGGACGTCGCGGGGATACTTTTCGCCGACTAATCAGCATGACCCGCTAGAATGGATGCAAACTGTCCAAGGAAGGTTGCGGTGAGCACGATATCGCGCCGAAATCCTCGTATGGCAGCCAGGTTATAGTTAGCCTCCTCGAAGGTCGTCTTATCGCCGTTCATCTCTAAAGTTCGGCGCAGGACGATGAATCCGTCGTCTTCGTATTCGGGCAAGTTTTTGATTGCTCCATGAATGAGTCGATGGCGGTCACTGCTCATCCGCTCGATGCGATCAATAGTCTCGTCAAAATCCGGAAACAGAATCTGCCAGCGCGTATCGGATGAATGCCATCCTCGAAGATATTTCACCTTCCGCTCAAAAGAACGCAGCGGGATCGTCGCCATCACTGATTTGCCGCCCCACCTTTGATGCATCTGATAGATGCACCCGTCTATCCCTGCTTCTAAAAAAGCCCACGAGACAGCTATATCTCCGATGCGCTCGAATAATGTGTTCAGGCGATGTTTTCGCTTTGCTTTAGATAAAGCCACCAAGAATTATCCGATTAGGCGGAGCAAACGAGAAGATGTTGGCAAGGATGCTCTGCGGCTTTTCGAAGCCGCGCATTTGACGATTGAAATGACAGCGCATTCAGCTCGCTAATCAAAATTGGAAACTGAATTAGTCAGCCACGAGGCGGATACGGATCGTTGCCATAAGTCCACTCCGTTCGGAATTGATTATTTTGTCCCTGCACCAAAACTTGAGCGTCATATCCCTGATCACCAGCCTTGTGAGCGGCGTCAACAGCGGCGCGGGCAGCGGCTGCCTGTGAGTTATACGGGCCGTAATGCGTCCCGTTCAACTTAACTTTCCACTGACCTTCGTGATGTACGACGAAATACTGCGTTCGGCTCATGGTCCACTCCTGCGAATCGACTAACTCATGATTATAACCTATCCGCCGGAGTTACTTCCGGCCGCATATGAGGGTGTGGAAATCGAGGTTATCGTATTAAACGATGCGTCAGGCGCTTTGCTCGATAAGCCTATTACACTTCCGACACGCATCGGTTCGCGCGACACCATGAAGCGGCTTGAAGAAGATATTCCTTGACATAAATTCCTAACTCCCGCATCTTCTGCACACCCGAGGCCACGGGGGACGTCTTCCGGAGACGTTCGCGAGATGGGCCAAGGGACGGTGCCTGCGGGCGGGATTCGTAACCCCGCACTCGGGCGGTTCGGGGCTCCGCCCTCCCGGCATTACGACCGGGATGCCAGGAGCTGGCTTGAGGGCGCGCCGCAAAGCGGCGCGTCGCGAAGCGCGGCCCGAACCGCGGCGGACGTGTTCCGCTTAAGAACCGTGGTGGAGCGTCGGGAGGCGAGCGCGCGGCGTATTCCGCGCGATGCCGCAGCCCGAAGCGATGCGGTCCGAAAGGCCCGCGTCGCGGCAGCGGAGTGTGTTTGCGCTTCCCGGCGCTCCACCCTCCCCCGGTCTGTCCAAGACCGGCCCGGCGCGAGGCTCGCGCCGTATAGCTCGGGGGCGAAATGCCCCGCGAGATCGTTCCGGCATGACTTTTCACACATCGATTTCAAACCACCGATTTTTCAAACCATCGATTTTTCTAACCATTGAGGAGACCGCTATGCGATTGCCGCCGCGCGAGCCCGGAATGAGCCGGGCCGATTACAAAAACCTCATTCGCGAATTCCAACTCTACGCGCAGGCTTACACGGCGTTCAGCGACGAGCACCGCCTGTTCGAACTCTGCCCGCGCGCGGAATGCCGGCGCGCAAAAAGTTGCGCGGCGCCGGAAAGCCGCGAGTGCGTGCGCACCTATGTCAGAACGACAGGCGATCTCGATTTCTGGCGCGAGCTCTACACGCGCCTCGCGGACGGCGGCTCGACGCTGCTGCCGTGGCGCCAGATGGCCAAGCAGCCGTGGGGCATCGACGCGGTGGCGGGCGACGCGGTGGAGGACGACGACGAATGCGCTTAAACGCGCGCGCTGCCGGGCGACGGCGCGAGGGCGGGCTCGAGCGCCGGCACCAGGCGGCGGCGCTCCTTGCGCGCCGGGATCGGGCGATAAATCTGCTTCACGGCCTCGACGATATGCACGCCCGCGAACGGCGCGGCGAGCGCGCGGCCGGTCGTCTCCCACGCAGGCGCGGAGCGCAGGAACCAGTTGCGCGCCACGGGCGGAACATACAGCGCCTCGGTCCAGCCGGTCGGCGTGAAGGAGGCTTCGCGCATCAGCTGCGTGATCTGCGAGCGCGAATACGGGCGGCCGTGGCCGAACGGCGTCGTGTCGGTGCGCGCCCAGATGCCGCGCCGGTTCGGCACCACGACAAGGATTTTTCCGCCGCCGCCGAGAACGCGCCATACCTCGCGCAGCAGCGAGATCGCGTCATGCGACATTTCGAGCGCGTGGACGATCAGCACGCGGTCCATCGCGTTGTCGCCGAGCGGCAGTTCGAGTTCGTCGGCAAGCGCGGTGAGCTGCGGCCGCGCGGTCGGCCACTTCATCACGCCTTGCGCGGCCGGCATGAAGGACAGGCAACGCTCCGCTTCGTCACGGAACAGGCCGAGATACGGCGTCGTGTAACCGATGCCGGCGATGCGCTGGCCCTGCGTCTCCGTCCAGTATTTGCGCAGCGCACGGCCCAGCGTCCGCCGCGCCACCTTGCCGAGCGGCTGCGTGTAGAAGTTCCGCAGATCGACGACGTCGAGAGACATCAACTCATCCGGGGTTTTGACGCACGAACGACCGTGCTAGCCTTCAGCTATCCCAAAAAACATAAAGAACGTTCCAGATGTCTGCAAAAACTTACCAATTCGCTTGCCTGCAAGATAACTTCGGCGTGCTGCTGCACGATGACGCAACCGGCGCCACCGCCGCGATCGACGCGCCGGAGGCCGCCGCGGTCGAAACCGCGCTGCAGCGCACCGGCTGGAAGCTCACCGATATCCTCATCACGCACCATCACGCCGACCATACGGACGGCGTCAAGGCGCTGAAGGACAAGTATGGCTGCAAAGTCACCGCGCCGAAGGCCGAGATCGCGAAGATCAAGGACGTCGACGTGACGGTTGCGGAAGGCGACACCGTGAAGGTCGGCAATCTCACCGGCAAGGTGATCGAGACGCCCGGCCACACCGCCGGTCACATCTCGTATTGGTTCGATGCCGACAAGCTCGCTTTCGTCGGCGACACGCTGTTCTCGATCGGCTGCGGCCGCGTCATCGAGGGCACGCCGACGATGATGTGGGAGTCGCTGTTGAAGCTCCGCGCATTGCCGGACGACACCGAGATTTACTGCGGCCACGAATATACGGCGTCGAACATCGCGTTCGCGAAGACGGTCGAGCCGAACAACAAGGCGCTGCTCGCACGCGCCGAGGAAGTCGACGCACAGCGCCGCGCCGGCCGTGCCACGTTGCCGGTGAAACTCGGCGCCGAGAAAGCCGCGAACCCGTTCCTGCGCGCCGATATGCCGGAGGTCGCCGCCGGTGTCGGCATGGCGGGCAAGCCCGCCGCCGAGGTGTTCGCGAAAGTCCGCGAGGGGAAGAACAATTTCCGCGGTTGAGCTATCGGCAGACGCCATCATCCGGATGCTGGATTTGAAGCCGCATCCGGAGGGCGGGCATTTTCGCGAGACATTCCGCGATGCCGCCGCTCTTACGAGCGGTCGCGCAGCGTCGACCGCGATCTATTTTCTCCTCGCGCGCGGCGAACGCTCGCGTTGGCATCGCGTCGATGCGGCGGAGGCCTGGCACTACTATGCGGGCGCGCCGCTGGCCCTGCGTTACGAGGAAAACGGCGCGCTGACGCGGGCCGTGCTCGGCAACGATCTCGCGGCGGGGGAGCGGCCGCAGGCCGTCGTTCCGGCGCATGCGTGGCAGGATGCGGAAAGCCTCGGCGACTGGACGCTGGTCGGCTGCACGGTGGCGCCGGGCTTTGATTTCGCGGGCTTCGAGATGGCAGAGGAGGGTTTTACGCCATTTGGCTCGGACGCCAATCCGTCATCCTGAGGAGGCGCATGTCGGCGAAGCCGACACAGCCGTCTCGAAGGACGACGGCCGGAGATCGCGGCATCACAGGGGGCCGTCGTGGTTCGAGACGCGACCTGCGGTCGCTCCTCACCATGACGGATTTTGTTTCGAGATGGCAGCTGACGGTTTCGTGCCGCCTAGTTCGCCATGAACACCGGCATTTCGGTCTTCGCCAGAATGTGGCTGGTGGCGCCGCCGAAGATCATCTGACGCAAGCGGCTCTGCGTATAGGCGCCCTTGATCATCAGATCGCAATTGAGCTTCGTCGCTTCGGAGAGCATCACTTCGCCGGGATTGCGGCCCGCACTGTCGACCGAGACGACGCCGGTCTCGATGCCGTTGAGGCGCAGCGTGCGCGCGAGGTCTTCGCCCTCCGGACCCGGCACCATGCCGCCCGAGACGTTGAGCACGGTGACCTTCTTTGCTTGATGCAGAAGCGGCATCGCCAGCGCGACGCAACGCGCGGTTTCGGTCGAGCGGTTCCACGCAATGACGATGTTGTCGCCGATCGAGGCCGGCGCTTTCGGCGGTGCGATCAGGATCGGGCGACCGGCTTCGAACAACGCGGCTTCGACCGCGGCCATCGACGCGCCGGCCGGATAAGAACCAGGGCGGCCGAATACGATGATGTCGAACACGCGGCCATACGATCCAACGAAAGCGTCGCGCGCGGCGTCCGCTTCGGTCCAGCCATACGAAAAGCCACCTTTGTCGCCGGCGCGCGGCGGCACGTTGTGCTGCTGCATGAAGCCTTCGAACAGCGTGCGGGCTTCCTTCGCGAGTTCGACGTCGCGCGTCTCGGCAACGGCCCAAGCGTCGGCGACGATCAGATCGGCCGCGACGAAATCGGAGATCGCGGCGCGCAGCGCAAAGCCCTCGAGATAACTATCGTAGCGTTTGGCGAATTTGAGCGCGGTTTCGAGAGTAGCGCTCATCAGGTCGCTTTTTTCGGTCGGAACCAGAACCGTTTTCATGCTCGCCTTCCCCGCTCAAGGCAGCGCTGGACTCGGATGTGTTCAAGCAATTCTAACGATTCCAACGCTCTACGCATCGATGGTGGCGCGACTGGATGGATTTGGCAAGCCGCGCGGACAGGCCACTTAGCCGCGCCGCAACATATCCTTCGCGGCGAGGAAGCCGCCGCCTGCAATCAGCAGTGTCGCGAACAGGATCTGCGGCGTCGCGGTCGCGAATCCGGTGAGGATCAGAAGTCCGGTCGAGAGCACGGGCGCGCAGTAGGACAAGGCGCCGAGCACGCGGATGTCGCCGCGCTTGACGCCGAAGTCCCAGGTGTAGAACGCAATCCCGATCGGCCCGAAGCCGAGCGCGATCACGGCGAGCCATTCGGTGAAGGTCTGCGGCCAAACGGTCTGCTCGAACGCGAGGTGACAAATTGCGGCAAGAAATGCCGTGACGAGGCAGAAGCCGACGACAGCGTCTGTCGGCACGGCGGCGAAGCGGCGCGACATGACGGAGTAGGTCGACCAGACGAACGCCGCGATAAACGCCGCAACGAAGCCCGGAACGTATTCGGGCTTGATGACGAAGCCCTTGCCGCCGGAAAACAACACGATCGTTCCGGCGAGCCCGAGCAGCGCGCCGGCGACGTGATGCCAGCGCAAATGCTCGTTCGGCAGGAACGAGGAGAGCAGCACGATCAGCAGCGGCCAGAGATAGTTGATGAGCCCCGCTTCGGCCGGCGGCGCGGAGCGCAGCGCGAAGAAGTAGAGTGCGTGATAGCCGAACAATCCGGAGATGCCGAGCAGCCAGACTTGCCACGGCTGCACGAGCGCGCGGGCAGCGCCGCGGCGGAACAGCCAGCTCACGGCGCCCATTCCGCCGCCGAGCGCGAAGGTCACGGCGGCCAGTTGGAACGGCGGCATCTTGCCGGACAGCGCGGTCAGAAACGCGAGGCACGACCACAACAGAACCGCGACGAAGCCGACGAGGGTTGCGGCATTGCGCGATGTTGTTGGTGCGCTTGTTGTGGTCGCGGTCATGCGCATCGCATAGCCGAGAGCACGACCGCTGCCAAATCAGACGCCGACGATAGCGGGCAGTTCGGCGAGGGATTTGACGATGAAGTCCGGTTTGCCGGGCATGCGCTCAAGCTTCTGCCCGTAGCGATTGCACCAGACGACGCGCATGCCGAACGCGGACGCGGCCCAAGCGTCCCAGCCGTTGGAGGACTGGAAGCTGATCTCGTCCGCCTTCAAACCGAGACGATCGAGCGCGAGCTGGTAGACGCGCGGATCGGTCTTGAATACGCCTACGTCTTCGACCGACAACACGTCGTCGAGTAGATCGCCGATGCCGGCCTTCGTCACGATCGCGTCGAGCATCTTCGGCGTGCCGTTGGAGAGGATCGCGGTGCGCATGCCGGCTTGTTTCAAGCGCCGCAGCGTTTCCGGCACTTCCGGAAACGCGTCGAGTTCAAGATAGAGCTGCATCAAGCGTTCGCACAGCTTCGCGTCGTCGATGCCGAGCGTCTCCATCGTGTGATCGAGCGCATCGCCGGTGACTTGCCAGAAATCGGCGTGACGTCCCTGCATCGATCGCAGCCACGTGTACTGCAGCTGACGATCGCGCCACGCGCCCGTGAAGGCCGCGAATTTATCGCCGAGCGCATCGCGGCATTTTTCGGCCGCGGATGCGTAGTCGAACAAAGTACCGTAAGCGTCGAAGACGCAGGCGCGGATGTTGGGCAGCGATTTCACGGCTCAGCCCGCGAGGCCGAGTTTCGCGGCGGTCTGGCCGAACATGATCTTCTTGGCCTCATCGCTCATCGGCACGCCGTAGTCCGGGTTGACCTCCTTGGCGAGCGCATACGCTTTCTGCACGGCAGGCCGAGCCTGGATCACTTCGAACCAGCGCTTGAGATGCGGAAACTCGTTGAGGTCCTGACCTTGGCGTTTCCACGGAACGATCCACGGATAGGACGCCATGTCGGCGATCGAGTATTCGCCGGCGACGAATTCGCGATCCGCGAGGCGCTTGTTGAGCACGCCGTAGAGCCTGTTTGTCTCATTCAAGTAGCGATCGATCGCGTACTGGATCTTGTCCTTCGCGTAGACCTTGAAGTGATGGTTCTGTCCGGCCATCGGGCCAAGTCCGCCCATCTGCCAGAACAACCACTGCATCACGTCGGCGCGCGCGGCGGCATCGGTCGGCAGGAATTTTCCGGTCTTCTCGGCGAGATAGACCAGCATCGCGCCGGATTCGAAAACCGAGATTTTCGTGTCGGTGTCGAGCAGTGCCGGAATACGGTTGTTCGGCGAGATCGCCAGGAATTCGGGCTTAAATTGCTCGCCCTTGCCGATGTTCACCGGGATGATGCGATACGGCGTTCCGGTTTCTTCGAGGAAGATCGTGACCTTATGGCCGTTTGGCGTCGTCCAATAATGCAGATCGATCATGGGGCGGGATTCCGGTTGGCGGGACCCCGAATGTGGTTACGTCGGCTCGCCCTGTCCAGGCAGGGCAGTCAGATGCTTTTGGGAACCAGCATTGCGGTTTCGCCGGAGCGCAGCACGCGCGTGACGACGACGCTCACGGCAAACCAGGTCGCGGCTGCGACGGCGATCCCGGCCGGGACGTCGACGAAATAGTGATTTCCGATCACCGGGACCGATGCGATCAGAAGTCCGTTGATCACGACGCCGATCCAGCGAACGTAGCGGACCGGCCAGAGCGCCGTCGCGAACAGGACGCCGAGGCACGTGTGGTAGCTCGGAAACGAAATGATGCCTTCGCCGTTCGAGGCGGCTAGCGTGCGTAAAAGGCCGTGGCGAAGCTCGTAGAGCACACGAAAATCATTCGGCAAATCTGCAAGAGTGGGCATCGCGCCGTTCGGCCCAGCCGAATAGATGCCGTAGGCGTGCCAGATGCCCTCGGCAGGAAAGAGCCCCGAGATCGCGATCGTCGCAACGCCGGAAATCATGAAAGCCAGGATGAAAATGCGCAAGCGAACGAGATGGCCCGTGAATGCGAGAATGAGAACGCAAACGATCGTCTGCGGGATGAGGCTCGAATAACCAAGCTCCAAGGCGAGCTGGAGGACGGGACGCGCGGCAATCCAGGTGTAGGTCGCGCGCCAGTCAAAGCCGAGTGCTCGATCCGCCGACACCAAAGCCTGATCGTGGGCAGCGCCGCCGAAACTGGCAACGACATAGGACAGCGGGATCGCCACGGCCGAAAAGCAGACCATGAGTGCGGTACCGCTCAACGCCGACGAGATTCCGTGCTCTTCGCGGCGGCTGTAGTACGCAGCTCCAAGGCTCAAGATGACGCCAGTCACGACCGGCGGCAGGAAGCCCTTCCACTCAGCTCGAAAAGGCCCTGCAACGGCTGCCAGGATGCACAGTGCCACGAGGCCTACGATGGCCCAGGCCAGCGTGTCCAAAACCCGCAATCGTGTCCAATCGTTGCTCATCACGGCTCCCGAGGCCGTGAAGCTAGGATATCGGTCTTTCCTTTGCGTAAATCCGACCGCAGAAGATCGGCGCATCAGCAAGTTTCATCGATTTTATCAGCGTTTCTGCCTTGTGGCGCGCGCCGACGAGGATTACGACGTGGTGCCCCGAGAAACGGGGCGTCACGGAGACCCAAATGTCGTTCCTTGCCGAAGCCCTTTCACGCATCAAGCCGTCGCCGACGATCGCGATTTCGAACAAAGCGGCGCAGATGAAAGCGGACGGCCAGAACGTCATCGGCCTCGCAGCCGGCGAGCCGGACTTCGATACGCCCGAGAATATCAAGGAAGCCGCGATCCGCGCCCTGCGCAACGGCAAGACCAAGTACACGGCCGTCGACGGCATCCCGGAGCTGAAGGACGCGATCACGCGCAAGTTCAAGCGCGAGAACGGCCTCGAATACAAGCGCTCCCAGGTGTCGGTCGGCACCGGCGGCAAGCAGGTGCTGTTCAACGCGCTGGTCGCGACGATCAACCCGGGCGACGAAGTCATCATCCCGGCGCCCTACTGGGTGTCGTATCCGGACATCGTGCTGTTCGCGGGCGGGACCCCCGTTCCCGTGATGACCACGATGGAACACGGCTTCAAGGTCACGGCGGCCGCCCTTGAAAAGGCGATCACGCCGAAGACGAAGTGGTTCATCTTCAACTCACCGTCGAACCCGTCGGGAGCCGCCTATACGAAGGCCGAGATCAAGGCGCTGACCGATGTGCTCGTGAAGCACCCGCATGTCTGGGTGCTGACCGACGACATGTACGAGCACCTTGTCTACGACGAGTTCGAGTTCTTCACACCGGCTCAGGTCGAGCCGCAGCTCTACGATCGCACGCTGACGCTCAACGGCGTTTCGAAAGCCTATTGCATGACGGGCTGGCGTATCGGGTACGCGGCCGGCCCCGAGAAGTTGATCAAGGCAATGGGCACACTGCAGTCGCAGTCGACCACGAACCCGAACGCGATCGCGCAGTGGGCGTCGGTTGAAGCGCTGGATGGTCCGCAGGACTTCATCCCGCGCAACAACAAGGTGTTCAAGGAGCGACGCGACCTCGTCGTCTCGATGCTCAATCAGGCGAACGGCCTCAAGTGCCCGACGCCGGATGGTGCGTTCTACGTCTATCCGTCGTGCGCGGGCGCCATCGGCAAGAAGGCGCCGTCCGGCAGCGTGATCTCGAACGACGAAGAGTTCGCGACCGAACTGCTGACGGCCGAAGGCGTCGCGGTGGTGCACGGCTCGGCCTTTGGCCTCGCGCCGAACTTCCGCATCTCGTATGCGACGGCGACGTCGGATCTCGAGGAAGCCTGCAAGCGCATTCAGCGCTTCTGTGGGAACTTGCGCTAACACGACACTTGTTGGGCCTGCGCCGCAGGCCCAACTTGCCTCCGGCGCAAACTCGCGCCACTTTGCGGCGCATGATCCGCATCAACGACCGCATCACGCTGCAGGACGACGAGCTCGACGAGACATTCGTGCGTTCGTCGGGACCCGGCGGTCAAAACGTCAACAAAGTCTCGAGTGCCGTGCAGCTGCGCTTTAATGTGCGCGGCTCTCGCTCGCTGCCGAACGACGTCGCAGTCCGGCTCATGCGACTCGCCGGCAGCCGCCTCACAAACGAAGGTGTCCTCATCATCACGGCGGAGCGCTTCCGCGATCAGGCGCGCAATCGCGCCGACGCACGCGAGCGTTTGGTCGCGCTGATCGAGGAAGCGTGCGTGGTGCCGAAAGCGCGGCGAGCGACGAAGCCGACGCGGGCGTCGAAGGAAAAGCGTCTCGAGGGCAAGAAGCGCCGCAGCGGCGTGAAGGGCTTGCGCCAAACCAAGCCGTCGCACGACTGACTACAGCAACCCAATCAGATGCGGGATGAGCGGCTCATCGGCCGGCGGCATCGGGTAGTCGCGAAGCTTGTTCGGCATCACCCACGCGAGCTTCTGCGCTTCGAGCGGCTTCGGCGTGCCGTCCCAACGGCGGCAAACGTAAAGCGGCATCAACAGATGGAAATCATCGTAGGCATGGCTCGCGAAAGTCAGCGGCGCAAGGCACGGCTCGGCGACCGTGAGGCCGAGCTCTTCGCGCAATTCGCGGATCAGCGTCTGCTCCGGCCGCTCACCCGGATCGACTTTACCGCCGGGAAATTCCCAGAGGCCGGAGAGCTGCTTCCCTTCCGGCCGCTGCGCGATGAGGATGCGGCCGTCCGCATCGATCAGCGCGCACGCGACGACGAGAAGAAGCTTCACGAGCGATAGTCGCCGTTGATCTCGACGTAAGCTTTGGTGAGATCGCACGTCATGACGCGATCGCGGCCCGGCCCGAGACCGAGACCGACGCGCAGCGTAACTTCGGGATTCTTCATGTAGGCCGAAACCTGCTTCTCATCGTAGTCCGGATCGCGCGCGCCGCGATGCGCGACGCGCGTATCGCCGAACCAGATCGAGAGCTTATCTCGATCGGCGGGCTCGCCGGCTTTGCCGACGGCCATGACGACGCGGCCCCAGTTCGCGTCCTCGCCCGCGATCGCCGTCTTTACCAGCGGTGAATTCGCAATCGACATCGCGATCTTGCGCGCCGAGCGCTTGGTCTTCGCGCCCTCGACAATGATTTCGACCAGCTTGCGCGCGCCTTCGCCGTCGCGTGCAACTTGCTCGGCCAGATTTGCCAGCACGGCTTGGAAAGCCTTACGGAACGCGACCAAACGGCGATCGTTCGCGCGCGCGATAGCGGGCGCGCCGTATTCGGCGGCAGCGCCGGTCGCGAAAGCGAGCAGCGTGTCGGACGTCGACGTATCGCCGTCGATCGTCACCGCGTTGAACGTGTCCTCGACGCCGCTCGAGAGAAGTCCCTGCAGCGCAGAGGCGGACAGCGGCGCGTCCGTGAAGATGAACGACAGCATCGTCGCCATGTCGGGCGCGATCATGCCGGCGCCTTTGGCGATGCCGTTGATCGTTACGGTCGCGTCGCCGAGCTTCGCGGTCGCGGTCGCGACCTTCGGGAACGTGTCGGTGGTCATGATCGCTTTGGCGGCTTCCTGCCACAGATCGCTCTTTCCGCCGGCGACAAGACCATCCATGACACGGTTGAATTTCGTCGCGTCGAGCGGCTCGCCGATCACGCCGGTCGAGGCGAGGAAAATTTCCGACGCCTTGCAGCCGACGGACTTCGAGGCGATCGATGCGGTGAGCTTGGTCGAGTCGCGGCCGTTCTTGCCCGTGAAAGCGTTCGCGTTGCCCGAGTTGACGACGAGCGCGCGAACCTTGCCGCCCTTGAGATTGTCGCGACACCATTCGACCGGCGCCGACGGACACTTCGACTTCGTGAACACACCGGCGACAGTCGTGCCCTTGTCGAAAGTCGCGAGCAGGACGTCGGTGCGGTTTTTGTAACGAATGCCGGCTTCGGCGGTCGCGAGCTTGACGCCGGCGATCGGCGGCAGCGTTGCGTATTCTTTCGGAGCGAGGGGAGAGATCGTCGTTGCCATGATGATGCCCGCAGAAGAAGCAGGCCGAGGCGACAAAGCCGTGACGGCGATCGACCTCAGCCTACGCAAAACCCGGCGCGGGCTTTCTCACCAATCGAGCGCGAATGCAAGAGTGCCCCAAACGGCAATCGCCCCCGCTTCCGCGAGGGCGATTGGTATTTGTACAAGTGTATAGATTCTTGAATGGCCGCATTTTCTTGACGTGAACCGAAGTCCACTTCACTCGAAAATGCTCCAGGTTACTTCGGCGCTGCTGGCGCTGCCGGCGCTGCCGGAGCAGCGGGGGCTGCCGGAGCGTCGACTTTCTCGATCTTGGCTTCGGCGCGCAGCTTGGCAACCAGGTCGCTCTGCGCCTTGCGCACGACGTATTGCTCAAGCTGACCCTTCACCTTGTCGAATTCCGGCGCCGGCTTCTGCCGCTTGTCCTCGACTTTGAGGACGTGCCAGCCGAACTGCGTTTTGATCGGGTCCGAGACCGCACCTTTGGCGAGCTTGAAGGCGACATCGGAGAATTCCGGCACCATCTGATCCTTGGTGAAGTAGCCGAGATCGCCGCCGTTTTCCTTGCCGGACGGGTCCTCGGTCAGCTCGCTGGCGATTTTGACGAAGTCTTCGCCCTTCTTCAGGCGCGCGATGACGGCTTTGACCTTGTCCTCGGCGGCCTTCGAAGCCTTCTCGTCCTTCGGGTCGGTGACGCGGAAGAGAATGTGACGGGCGTGGACTTCCTCGTCCGTCCCCATCTGCTTGATGGCATCCTCGTAAGTCTGGCGCAGCGCCGCTTCCGTCACGGCTTCCTTGGCGGACTGATTGAGCAAGCCTTCCGACAGCAAGCGGTTACGCGTGAAGGCGAGACGGCGCTTGAAATCTTCCGAGTTGGCGAAACCCTTGGCTTCCGCCGCCTGCGACACAATGACCGTGTCGATGAGCAGCGAGATCAAGTACTCGCGCCGCTGCTCCGGCGGTAGCTGAGCCATGCTCTGGCCAAGCTCTTCCTCGACAACCGCGAGGTCGCTTTGGCGGATTTCAACGCCGTTGACGCGCGCGACAACCGGGTCGGCCGCCGTCTGCGCGGAGGCCTGCGGCGCAACTGCCAGCAGGACCGCAACCATCAGCCCGGCGACGACGCCGCGCATTGCTACTATCTGCATCGTGATTATCCCTTCGGCAGCCTTATTGAGGCCTCGCCATTCGGCGCGGACACTCGCCCAATTGCCCCTGTTTGGCAATGTGATTGCGCCGAGAGTTGGACGGCCGACGGTCGATTGACAAGGTCGGACCCCCCTCATATCTCTGCACTGCTTGCGCCTTCGCCCCCGGCGAAGCGCTCGAATCTGCATGTGCAGACCCTGAAAGTGCCGCATTCCCGGTCGATCCGAGGCGCCCTTCCTCTTGCGCCCGGAACCGAAGTGTTCGCGGCGACCCGGTTTTTAAGGAATTTTCGGCATGATCGCCGCCCTTCGCAGGCTTTTCGGCACCTCTAACGATCGGCAGGTCAAGGCCTACCACTCGCGCGTTGCCGCCATCAATGCGCTCGAGAAAGAGCTGGAGGCGCTGTCGGATGCCGACCTGCGCGCCCGCACGCAGATGTTCCGCGACCAGCTCGCGGCCGGAAAGACGCTGAACGACATCCTGGTGCCGGCTTTCGCGACCGTTCGCGAAGCCGCCAAGCGTACGCTCAAGCAGCGCCACTTCGACGTGCAGATGATCGGCGGCATGGTGCTGCACGAGGGCCGCATCTCGGAAATGAAGACCGGCGAAGGCAAGACGCTGGTCGCGACGCTTCCTGTGTATCTCAACGCACTCGCCGGCAAGGGCGTGCATGTCGTCACGGTCAACGACTACCTGGCCAAGCGCGACGCCGAGTGGATGGGTCAGATCTACAACTTCCTCGGCCTTTCGTTCGGCATCATCGTGCACGGGCTCGACGACGAGGAGCGCAAAGCCGCTTACGCCGCCGACATCACCTACGGCACGAACAACGAATACGGCTTCGATTATCTGCGCGATAATATGAAGTATCGCCTTGAAGACATGGTCCAGCGCGGCCATGCCTTCGGCATCGTCGACGAAGTCGACTCGATCCTGATCGACGAAGCGCGCACGCCCCTCATCATCTCGGGCCCGCTCGACGACCGTTCCGAATTCTATAACATCATCGACGCCTACATCCCGAGGCTCGACAAGGGCGACTACGAGGTCGACGAGAAGCAGCGCACGGTCGCGCTGACCGAAGCCGGCATGGAGAAGATGGAAGTCTCGCTGCGCGATGCAAAGCAGCTGAAGACCGAGTCGCTCTACGACATCGAGAACGTCACCGTCGTCCACCACATCAATCAAGCCTTGCGCGCGCACAAGCTGTTCCAGCGCGACAAGGACTACATCGTGCGCAACGACGAGGTCGTCATCATCGACGAGTTCACGGGCCGCATGATGCCGGGCCGCCGCTTCTCGGAAGGCCTGCACCAAGCGCTCGAAGCCAAGGAACATCAGCCGATCCAGCCGGAAAACCAGACGCTGGCGTCGATTACGTTCCAAAATTACTTCCGCATGTACAAGAAGCTTGCGGGCATGACCGGCACCGCGATGACGGAAGCCGACGAATTCATCGACATCTACAAACTCGAAGTGATCGAGATCCCGACCAACGTTCAGGTTTCGCGTCTCGACCAAGACGACGAGGTCTACCGGACCGCGCGCGAGAAATACAAAGCCGTTATCGACGAGATCGATCGCGCGCATGCGCGCCTGCAGCCGGTGCTGGTCGGCACCGCGTCGATCGAGAAGTCCGAATTGCTTGCCGAGCTTCTGAAAGAGCACGGCTACAAGATGATCGACTTCTCGGATGCGAGCGGTCTCGACAAGCTCTATACGGCCGCGCGCGCCGGCAAGCCGTCGAAGCAGTTCGCGGTGCTCAACGCACGATTCCACGAACAGGAAGCCTACATCGTTGCCGAGGCCGGCGTGCCGGGCGCGATCACGATCGCGACCAACATGGCGGGCCGCGGCACCGACATTAAGCTGGGCGGCAACCTCGACATGCGCCTCGCCGCGGAAGCCACCGGCATCGAGGACGAAGGCAAGCGCGCCGCCAAGGTCGCCGAAATCACCGAAGAAATCGGACGTTTCCGCGATGTCGTGCTGAAAGCCGGCGAGGAGATCATTCTCGAACCCGCCAAGGGTTCGCGCGCCGCGAAAACGCAAGCAGCACCGGGCGGCCTCTACATCATCGGCACCGAACGCCACGAATCGCGCCGCATCGACAACCAGTTGCGCGGCCGTTCCGGCCGTCAGGGCGATCCGGGCCGTTCGAAATTCTATCTCTCGCTCGAAGACGACCTGATGCGCATCTTCGGATCGGACCGGCTCGACGGCATGATGCAGAAGCTCGGCCTGAAAGAGGGCGAAGCGATAGTGCATCGCTGGATCAACGCGTCGATCGCGAAGGCCCAGCAGAAGGTCGAAGCGCGGAACTTCGACATCCGCAAGAACATCCTGAAATACGACGACGTGATGAACGACCAGCGTCGCGTCGTGTTCGACCAGCGCATCGATCTCATGAACGACGAAGCCGTCACCGAGACGGTGTCGGACATGCGCCATAACGTCATCGACGAAATCGTCACGCGCCACGTGCCGGAGAATGCTTATCCGGAACAGTGGGATGTCGAAGGTCTCAAGGCCGAGGTCGACAAGGTGCTCGGCCTCGATCTGCCGATCGTCGATTGGGCAAAGGAAGAAGGCATCGCGGACGAAGAGCTGCGCACGCGCATCGAGCGCGCCGCCGACGAGCACATGGCCGCAAAGGTCGCGCAGTGGGGGCCGGAGGTCATCCGCTACGTCGAGAAGTCGATCCTTCTGCAGACGCTGGACCAACTGTGGCGCGAGCATCTCGTCATGCTCGAACATCTGCGCCAGGTCATCGGCCTGCGCGGTTACGGACAGCGCGACCCTCTCAACGAGTACAAGTCGGAGAGCTTCCATCTCTTCGAGACGATGATCCAGCGCATGCGCGAGGGCGTTACGGCCCAGCTCATGCGCGTCGAGATCATGCAGCAGCCGGAAGAGGGTCAAGAGTCGCAGGAGCTTCCTTATATGGAGGCCCAGAAGCTCGACCCGGTGACCGGCGAGAATGAGATGGCCTTCGCCAGTGCCGCCCTCGCGACCGGTCCGGCCAGCTGGGAAGGCCCGGCGGCAGCGGACCGCAACCCGAACGATCCGACGAGCTGGGGCAAGGTCGGCCGCAACGAGCTTTGCCCGTGCGGCTCCGGCAAGAAGTTCAAACACTGCCACGGGCAGTATTGATCCTCGACGTCATTCGCACAGAAGATAAGGGCTTGGCTCGGCGCCAAGCTCTTTTTGCCTCAAACAGGCTTCTTTGACCGCGGATCGCGGGCCGGCCAGCGGCCCGCCTCGGCGAGCTTGATGAAGCGTTCGACCGTCTCGTTGAACAGCGCCGCTTCCTCCAGATTGAGGACGTGGCCGGTCTTCGGGAACATCGCCAGCCCGGATGTCGGGATGCTCTGCTTGAGGAACAGGCTCGGCTCGATGCAGGCGTCGTCCTCGTCGCCGCAGACGATCAGCGTCGGCACCTGCAGCTTCTGCAGCTTGTCCTTGAAGTCGAAGATTGATGGCCGTTTGCCCTGGAAGCCGCGTTGCGTATGCGCAGACCCCTGCGCATCATGCCGCGCCAGCGCTGCCATGAACTCTTGGTATCCGCGCGGGTCTTTCACGGCGAAGGAGATGCGGTTGGGCGATTCCGCGTAAACATTCGCCATGTATTCCGCGCCCTCGCGCTCATAAAGCTCCGCGTGGTGCGCTGAGTTCTTGCGGAAATCTTCGACGTGCTTTGTTTCGGCGCTTGAGCCGGAGCCGACGCCGGCGAGCGTCAACGAAATCGCGCGCTCCGGCCGGTGCAGCCCGACCTGCAGCGACGAATAAGCGCCCATCGAGAGCCCGACGAAATGCGCGCGATCGATCTTGAGATGATCGAGCACAGCAAGCGCGTCGTCGCGGAAATTCTCGTAGTGGAAAGTTTCGCCACTCGGAGTTTCCGACGGCGTGTAGCCGCGCGCCGAATACGCGATGCAGCGGTGTCCGCGCGCGAAGTAGCGCATCTGCGGTTCCCAGCCCGCATAATCGGCGGCGAATTCGTGCACGAAGATGATCGGCGTGCCTGACCCGACTTCCTCATAGTAGAGGCGCGTTTTGTCGTGGGCGGCGGCGTAGGGCATCGATCTCTCCGGCAATCTCGTCAGGCGGGAGATGATTGTCGGCAAAAATCGCCGCGACATGCAACACGCGCGGCGGCGGCTCTGCCATGCAGCGACACTTAGCTTCTGTCGCGCGCCGGATGCCTTTGCTAAGCTCGCGGCCAACAAGAAGAAAAAGAGGAACGGCTAACGTGTTTTCCCGATTGCTGCAAATCTGTCTTGCCGCCTGCTTCGCGCTGTGCGCCAGCACTTTCGCGCATGCGCAGGATTATCCGGCGCGAACGATCAAGATCATCGTGCCGACCGGCGCGGGCGGCATCACGGACATCCTTGCACGCCGCGTCGCTCAGCATATGAGCGACAAGCTCGCTCAACCTGTCGTGATCGAAAATCGACCGGGCGCGGGCGGCATCGTCGGCACGCAAGCCGCCGCGCAAGCCGAGCCCGACGGCTACACGCTGCTGATGGTGTTCCCGAGCCACGCCGCCAATCCGGCGCTCTACGAAAAACTTCCCTACGACAGCGAGAAGGATTTTGCGCCGATCTCGATGGTGACGCGCGTCAGCGAAATCCTGCTCGTGCCGAACGACTCGCCGGCAAAGAATGTGCAGGAATTCATCGCGCTCGCGAAGTCGAAGAACCTCAACTACGCCTCCGTCGGCATCGGCAGCCTTGCGCATCTTGCCAGCGAACTGTTCCGGCTCACCGCGAAAGTCGACATGACGCATGTGCCGTATCGCGGCGTGCCGCAAGCGCAGCAGGCCGTGATGACCGGCGAGGTCGCGGCCTTTTTCGATACGCCGATCACGGCGCTGCCGCAGATCAAGGCCGGCAGCGTCCGCGCGCTCGGCATCAGCACGGCGCAGCGTCTTGCTATCGCGCCGGAGATCCCGACAATCGCCGAGGCAGGACTGCCGGACTACGAGGTGACGGGCTGGAACGGCCTGCTGGCGCCGGCGAAAACGCCGAAGCCGATCGTCGATCAACTGAGCCGCGTCGTCAATGAAGCGCTAAAGACGCCGGAAATAGCCAAGTTTTTGGCGGATCAAGGCCTGGAGGCGGCCGGCAACACGCCGGATGAATTCGCCTCACTGATGCGCGATGATATCGCGAAATGGAAACGCGTGACGCGCGAAGCCGGCATCAAGCCGCAGTAACGTCGCGCGGGGCGGGAGGACGATGAGGGTCATCATAGCGGGCGGCGGTATCGGCGGCCTTGCGACAGCGCTCAGCCTCCACCAGATCGGCGTGCCGTGCCGCGTTTATGAAAGCGCCGCCGAGATCAAGCCGCTCGGCGTCGGCATCAACGTGCTGCCGCATGCGTGCCGCGAACTGATCGAACTCGGTCTTGGCGATCGTCTCGCCGCCATCGGCGTGCCGACCTCCGAACTCGCTTACTATACGAAGCGCGGCCAGAAAATTTGGTCGGAGCCGCGCGGGCTAGCCGCCGGCTATCACTGGCCGCAATATTCCATCCATCGCGGCGAACTGCAGCAGCTTCTGCTCGACACGGCGCGCGAGCGCCTCGGTGCCGAGAATATTCTGACCGGCCATCACTTCGTCGATGCCGTCGATAAGAATGATGGCGTGAGCGTCACGTTCCGCACCAATGGTGGCGAACAGAAAGTCGACGGCGCGCTACTGATCGGTGCCGACGGCATTCACTCGGCGCTGCGTCAGAAATTTTATCCCGACGAAGGCCCGCCGATCTGGAACGGCCGCATTCTCTGGCGTGGCGTGACCGAAGGCGCGTCGTATCTCACCGGCCGCAGCATGATTATGGCGGGCCATCAGTCGCTGAAGTTCGTCTGCTATCCGATCTCGGAGCCGAAGAACGGCAAGCAAACGATCAACTGGATTGCCGAAAGCGTGCTGCCTCCGGACCACCAGTGGCGGCGTGAGGACTACAATCGCCGCGCCGTGCTGGAAGAATTTCTGCCGCTGTTCGAGAGCTGGCGTTTCGATTGGCTAGACGTGCCGCAGCTCATTCGCAATGCACTCTACGCTTACGAATATCCGATGGTCGATCGCGATCCGCTGCCGCGCTGGACGCATGGGCGCGCGACTTTGCTCGGCGACGCCGCTCACCCGATGTATCCGATCGGATCGAATGGCGCGTCGCAAGCAATTCTCGATGCGCGTGTGCTTGCCCGCGAATTCCGTGCGCACGGCGTCACGCCTGAAGCGCTCGAAGCTTACGAGGCCGAGCGTCGTCCGTCGACATCACAGATCGTTTTACTCAATCGCCAGAATGGGCCAGAGCAGGTCATGCAGCTCGTCGAAGAGCGCGCGCCGCAAGGGTTTACGACGATCGACGACGTGCTGTCGCGCTCCGAACTCGAAGACGTTGCGGCAAACTACAAACGCGTCGCCGGCTTCCAAGTCGATGCACTCAACGCGCGTCCGCCGATCGTGCCGCTGACTTAGCGCGTCGCGAACGGCGACATGTAGGGGCGGCCGAACGGCACGCCGCCCGCCACCGTCGCGAACGGACGCAGATGGACTTTGCCCTCACGCGTGTTGTTGCGCGTATCGACGAACGACACCGGGCCTTCGACGACATCGAGCAACGCGACGTCCGCCGGTGCGCCGACCTTCAGCGTGCCGAGCTTGTCGCCGCGATTGATGATTTTGGCGGGCGCGCTTGTCGCCATCGCGACGACTTGCTCGAGCGGGAAACCGAGGCCGAGGAACTTGCTCATCACCCAGGTGAGATACGGCATGCCCGGCGTATTGCCCGAGAAGACGTGAATATCGGACGAGATCGTATCGGGGCCCGCACCCTCGCGCATGGCGGCTTCGCACACCGTGTAGTCGAAGCTGCCGCCGCCATGACCGACGTCGAAAATCACGCCACGCTGCTTGGCGGCGAGTGCTGCCGGCAAAAGCTTTCCGTCCTGCACGATGTTGGTGAACTGTCCGCCGATATTCGGCGCGCCGGAATAAGCGTGCGTGAGGATATCGCCGGGCCGCAGGAGGTCGAGAATCTGCGACATCAGCGCGACGGTTTCGACGCCGCCGATGTGGCACATGACCTTGCCGTTGGTGCCCGAGCGCTCGCAGGCGAGGATCGCACGCTTGAGCGGTTCGAGGCCGTTCTTCGCAACGACATTCTCGCTCATGCGCACTTTGGTGCCGAGTACGATATCCGCGTTTTCAGCGATCGCTTTAGCGGCCGCGTCGACCTGCGCGAAGTCGATGTTGTAGAGCTCCGGGACCGGAAAACTCGCGAGCCCGAAATTCGCGATATGGACGAAGGCGAGCAAACGCGTGCGCGTCTGCGCCACGATGTGGCGGCGGAAGATCGCGATGTTGTTGGCGCCTGCGTCGCCGGCGGAGACGCACGTTGTCGTACCTTGGTGCGCGACGAGCTCGTCGGCCGGAATGCCGATGGCGGAGCCGTACGGAAAGACGTGGCTGTGGAGATCGATGAGACCCGGCGTCACCAGTTTGCCGCTCGCGCTCATCACGCGCTGCGCGCGGTCTGCCGGAATATCGTTTTCGACGGCCTCGATAAGACCGAAGCGAATGCCGATATCGCGTTTGCCGCGCAGGTTCTGGCTGGGGTCGAGAACGTCGCCGCCTTTGATGATGAGATCGAATTTGTCGTTCGGGCCCATCGCGGCGTTGGCGCCGGATGCGGCGAAAGCAGCAATCGAAGCGGTTCCGGCGAGGACAGCACGGCGAGAGAGTGACATCGGCGATCTCCCTTGTTGTTCAGCGATTGTCTGCGCAATCGTTGGGTGCGCCTCCCCGTTCAGGGAGGCGCTAGTGTCGCGAATTACTTCGCGGCCACGCACATGATTTCGACCTTGTAGTCCGGCGCGGCGAGCTTCGCCTCGACGGTGGCGCGCGCCGGCGTGTTGCCGGGCGAAACCCACTTGTCCCACTCAGCGTTCATTTCGTTGAACGTCGACATGTCGGTGATCCAAATGTTGGTCGACAGGAGCTTCGTCTTATCGGTGCCGGCCTGCGCGAGATGGTGGTCGATGATCGACAGAATTTCCTTCGTCTGCTCGCCGACGCTCTTGCCCTTGGCTTTATCCGCGACGACGCCGGCGAGGTACACGGTGTTTCCGTGAACCACGGCCTTGCTCATGCGCGTGCCGACATCATGACGTTGAATGCTCATTCTAACTCTCCGTTGAAACTTGAGCGGCTTTAGCCGCCTTTGACGCCTTGCGTGTTGACGTAAAGCGAATAGACAGACTGGGAGGCTGCCATGAACAAGCGATTACGCTTGACGCCGCCGAAGCACAAGTTCGCGCAACGTTCCGGCAGCGCGATGCGGCCGATCGGCTTTGCGTCTGGGTTAAAGACCATCACGCCGTCCTTGCCGCCTTCAATGCCGCCGCCCATGCCCCAACCCATCCAGAGGTTGCCGTCGATGTCGACGCGGAAGCCGTCCGGCGTGCCGCCCTGCGCATCGAGGAACAGGCGCTTGTTGGAGACTTTTCCATCATCCGCAACATCGAATACATGCACGAGGCGATTGGGCGTTGCGCCGGATTCGATGACGTAGAGTTTTTTCTCGTCCGGCGAGAAGGCGAGGCCGTTCGGCCGCGCAATGTCACCGATCGCGACGGTCGCGCGGCCGGTCTTCGGATCGAGGCGATAGACGTTGGTCGGCAACTCCGGCGTCGCGGTGTGGCCCTCGTAGTTGCCCAGAATTCCGAACGGCGGATCCGTGAACCAGATGCTGTCGTCGGACTTCACGACGACGTCGTTCGGCGAATTGATCGGCTTACCGTCGAACTTATCCATCAGCACCGTGATCGAGCCGTCATACTCGGTGCGCGTGATGCGCCTCGCATCGTGCTCGCACGTGATGAGGCGGCCTTGCCGGTCGCGCGTGTTGCCGTTCGAGTTGTTCGACGGCTTGCGATAGACTGAGACAGCCCCGGTGTCTTCGTCCCAGCGCATGATGCGATTGTTCGGAATGTCGCTCCAGAGCAGGCAGCGCGCGTCGCCCATGTAGACCGGGCCTTCACTCCAGCGCATGCCGGTGGCGATGCGTTCGACGGCGGCGAGCAGCAGGCGATATTTGTTGAAGCTCGGATCGAGCACAATGACGTTCGGGTCCGGATAGGACTCGCTCGGCGACCAAGCAGCGAATGCGCGCGGAGCGGAAGCGGCGAGCGCAGCGGCACCGGCAGCCGCCGCGAACTGACGTCTCGACATCGACATGGCGTTTCCTCAAGCTCTTTTTATCGATCCCGGCAGGATCGGGGCGGGAGCCTGACAAGGTTACGGGTTACTGTCACGCTTGTTTTTCACCTGCCGCGCATGCGCCACAACCTTGCGCATGAGGCTCGGCAACGCTTCGCCGTCGAGATCGGCGGCCGCAACGAACCGGCATCCTTCGGGAGCAGGCGTGCGTTGCGAAACACGCGCGACATAGACGGTCAGCTCCAACGGAAAATGCGTGAAGACGTGTGTCACGACGCCCAAAGTGCGCTGCCATCCCGCGACAAGCGGAGCTTCCGAAAGTGCATCGCTGTCGTCCGCGCTCCACGCGCTTGTCGGAATTTCCGTCATACCGCCGAGCAATCCGCGCGGCGGCCGTGTCCGCACCAGCACGGCGCCGTCCTCGCGCTCGACCCAGAAGGCCGCGCCGCGCCGCAATGCGCCTTCGCGCTTCGGTGCTTTGCGCGGATAGGTTTCTTGCGTGCCGGCTTGCCGCGCCGCACAGGGATCGTGCCACGGGCACAGCGCGCAAGCTGGCCGCTTCGGTGTGCAGATTGTCGCACCGAGATCCATCAGCGCTTGCGCATAATCACCCGGCCGATCGTCCGGCCGAAGACTTGTCGCGAGTTCGCGGATACGTGGCTTCGCGCGCGGCAACTCTTCGTCGACCGCGAAATAGCGCGACATCACGCGCTCGATGTTTCCATCCACCGGCGTTGCCGGGATGTTGAACGCGATGGCTGTGATCGCGGCGGCCGTGTAGTCGCCGATGCCGGGCAGAGCGCGCAACCCGGCTTCGTCGCGCGGAAATAAACCGCCGTGGTCTTCCGTAACGGCACGTGCGCAGGCATAAAGATTGCGCGCACGCGCGTAATAGCCGAGCCCTGCCCACTCCTTCAGCACGTCGTCGAGCGGTGCCGCAGCAAGCTTCGTGACGTCCGGCCATCGCGCCGTGAAGCGCGCGAAGTATGGGCCGACCGCTTTCACGGTCGTCTGCTGCAGCATGATTTCCGACAGCCAGACGCGGTAAGGGTCCGCGGTTTCGCCCGGCAGCGCACGCCACGGCAACACGCGGCGATGACGATCGTACCAGGCGAGCAGGGCGTCGCTCGGAGAGGCGACGCGAGATGCGCGCGGCTTCCGCCGAACTGATGCGGCTGATACTGTCATGAGCTTCCGTGAATGGCAGAATCGATCCTGATGAACAAGCCGGGCAAAACATATCCGAGACCTATCGCCGATCTCGTCGGCCGATGCCTCGGCGACGTCTTCGCGCGGCAAGGGTTTGCGTCGAGCGAACTCGTCACGCATTGGCCCGAGATCGTTGGCGATGAGATCGCGAACCTCGCCGAACCCTTGAAGATCCAATGGGGCCGCGAAGACGGCCTCGAAGCCGCAGAACCGGCGACGCTCGTTCTTCGGGTCGACGGGCCGGCCGCGATCGAGGTGCAGCACCTCTCGCCCGTGATACTTGAGCGGCTCAATCAGTTTCTCGGCTGGCGCGCTGTCGGCCGTATCCGGCTGCGCCAAGCGCCAAACCCGGTTGCTGCGACGCCCAGCCGTCCGAAACCGCCGACGGCTGCTGAAACCGAGGCGGTGGCCAAAACGTTGAGTGTGGAAGATCAATCGTTGCGCGACGCGTTGGCCCGGCTCGGGGCAGCTGTCAAACGGACGTGATCACGGCGGGCAAGCTGCAACGCAGCATTGCCACAATCTGCATTTCAGTCTACCGACCTCCTCGATATCTTCTCGGTATCTTGGGATTGTTCCCACTCAGGGCTCACGGAAAAAGGGTTCGCCACATGACTCGCCGCGCTTTCCTTGAAGGCACCGCATTGCTGACGGTCGCGGCCGCATTCGCCGGCTCGCCGCTGTGGTCGGCCACGCAAGTGCTGGCGCAGGCGCCGTCCGCTGCAGAACTCAACGAATCCGGCCCGCTCGGCGATCAGGTTCAGGGCAAGGCGGATGCACCCGTCACCATTATCGAATACGCGTCGATGACCTGCAGCCACTGCGCGACATTCCACGTGCAGACCTATCCGCAGCTCAAGCAAAAATACATCGAGACCGGCAAGGTGAAGTACATCTTGCGCGAGTTCCCGCTCGACGAGCTGGCTGCCGGCGCTTTCATGGTGGCGCGCTGCGCGGGTGATGGAAAGTACTACGACGCGATCGAAGCGATGTTCAAAGGCCAGCAGTCGTGGGCCTTCGTCCGCAACCCGATCCCGCCGCTGTTCGCCATCGCCAAGAATTTCGGCTTGAACGAGCAGACCTTCGAGAAGTGTCTTTCGGACCAGAAGATGCTCGACGGCGTGAATGCTGTCCGCCAGCGCGGGCAGGAAAAGTTCGGTGTGAATTCGACGCCGACCTTCTTCATCAACGGTAAGATTTTCCGGGGCGCGATGACCTTCCCGGAACTCGAGCAGCAGATCGCTGCCGCCGGAAAGAGCTAAGCTTTCGTTGACGGGTTTAGTCCAGGTGGACTAAGGTGGACTAACCTTAGTCCATGGAGGCCGCTATGGCCGTATTCAACGTCCACGAGGCGAAAACCCAGTTCTCCAAGCTGATCGACGCTGCCGCGAAAGGTGAAGAAGTCATCATCGCCAAGGCCGGCGTTCCGACCGCGCGGCTGGTCCCGTTCGAAAAGCCGAAGAACAAGATCGTATTTGGCGACATGAAAGGAGAAATCTGGATCGCCGACGATTTCGACGCTCCGCTGCCGGACTCCATGTATTCGAAGTTCGGGGATGACGAAAAGCCATGAGGCTTCTCCTCGACACCCACATTTTTCTTTGGATCCGATTGGACGATCGGCGGCTGTCACCGAAGGCCCGAAAACGCATCATCGCCGCCGACGCGATTTTTGTAAGCTCCGTTAGCTTCCTTGAAATTGCGATCAAATCCCGCGCCGGCAAGTTGAAGGCCGATCTAGACGAGATGCTGGTGTCGTTAGACGAGCGCGGCTTCACAGAACTGGCGGTCAGCGCGCGGCATACCGTAGCGGTTCATGATCTACCAACCTTCCATCCCGACCCCTTCGACCTCCTCCTGATCGCCCAGGCCGAAGTCGAGGACATGCGTCTCATGACGGCCGATGCGCAGGTGGCGGCGTATTCGGACCGCATCATTCTCGTCTGAGGAGACGGTTGCGGCTGCATCAGCGCGACTTTCCGCGTCAACCTCCGTGGCCGATATCCCACTGATTTTTCGCAGCAAACACGCTAGCCGCAGTGCGGAAACCCCTGGGATAACGCAATATCTTGGTTGCCGCCGTGGGGCGGATTGATTCATTGTCCGGCCCAGCTTGGGTGATCCAACTGATTCGCCGCGGGCGAAATCGCGATGCCGCACAATCAGAAGACGGTGTCGTGACGATCCGCGATGAGGCCAAACAATGAAGCTTACGAAACTTCGCCTGCTCGGATTCAAATCCTTCGTCGAGTCGACTGACGTCGAGATCGAGCCGGGTCTCACCGGCGTCGTCGGTCCGAACGGCTGCGGCAAGTCGAACCTCGTCGAGGCGCTCCGCTGGGTCATGGGTGAAAACTCGACCAAGGCGATGCGCACGGCCGACATGGATCAGGTGATCTTCGCCGGCTCCGGCGCAAGGCCGGCCCGCAACAACGCCGAGGTCGGCCTGACCATCGACAACCAGGATCGCACCGCGCCGCAGGCGTTCAACGATGCGGACCTGCTCGAAGTCACGCGCCGCATCGAGCGCGAAAAAGGTTCGACCTACCGCGTCAACGGCCGCGAAGTGCGCGCCCGCGACGTGCAGATCCTCTTCGCCGACGCGTCGACCGGCGCCCGCTCGCCCGCGCTCGTCCACCAAGGCAAGGTTGGCGAGATCGTCAACGCGAAGCCGGATGCGCGCCGCAAGGTTCTTGAAGAAGCCGCCGGTGTGTCCGGCCTGCATGCGCGCCGCCACGAAGCAGAGCTTCGCCTGCGTGCCGCCGAGCACAATCTCGAGCGTCTCGAAGACGTTATCGGCCAGCTATCGAGCCAGACCGATGCGCTGAAACGCCAGGCCCGCCAAGCGGTCCGCTATAAGGCCGTCGCCGCACAAGTGCGCAAGGCGGAAGCGACGCTGTTTCACCTGCGCTTCCTTGCCGCCAAGGTCGAAATCGCCGAAGGCGAGATGGCGCGCGATGCCGCGATCCGTCTCGTTGCCGAGCGCACCGAAGCGCAGGCGCAAGCCGCTATCGCGCAAACCGCAGCCGCCGCCGTGTTGCCGAGCCTTCGCGACATCGAAGCGCGCGCCGCCGCAACGTTGCAGCGCCTGGTCATCGCGCGCGACAGCCTCGACAAGGAAGAGGCGCGCGCGAAAGAGCGCATGGCCGAGCTGGAGCGCCGCCTTGCGCATTTCGCTGACGACATTGCGCGCGAGAAGAAGTTGTCTGCTGACGCTGACGCGGCGCTTGAGCGCCTGACCGAAGAAGAGACGACGCTACGCGCTTCGGCCGCCGATGCGGAAGCGAAGAAGGTCGAAGTGAGTGCACGCCAGAGCGAAGCCGAAGGCGCGCTCAACGTCGCGGAAGGCGTTTTCGCGCAGCGCACCGAGGCGCTTGCGCATCTCTCAGCGCAGCGCAACCAGCTTGATCGCTCGCTGCGTGAATCGAACGAGCGTCTCGATCGCGTGCTGCGGCAGATTGCCGAAGTCGACGCCGAGACGCAGAAGCTTGCCAATGAAAGCGCTGCCGGCCCGGACATTGCGGCGCTTGCCGCAGCGATCGAAGCCGCGACCGCCGCCGTTGCCGAAGCCGAAGCCGCATCGCTGCGCGCCGAAGCGCAGCAGTCGTCTGCGCGTCAGGCCTTCGATGCGACGCGCCCGTCGCTGACCGCTGCCGAAAAGCACGCCGCTCAGCTCGAGACGGAAGCGCGCACGCTGACCAAGGTGTTGCAGGCCGACGTGCAGAGCTTGTGGCCGCCCGCTCTCGATCTCATCTCGGTCGAGAAGGGCTTTGAAGCCGCCCTCGGCGCCGCATTCGGCGACGACATCAATGCGCCGGTCGATCCGGCAGCGCCCGAGCGCTGGGCTGGTGCTTCGGTCAACGAAATCGATCCGCAATTGCCGGCCGGCGTCACGCCGCTCGCCGCGCATGTTCAGGCGCCGGCGGAACTCGCCCGTGCGCTCGCGCAGGTCGGCGTTGTTGAGAAGGCCGATGGTCCGCGTCTCGTCGCGGAACTCAAATGCGGCCAAATCCTCGTTTCGCGCGAAGGTGACGTCTGGCGTTGGGATGGTTATGCGGCCGCCTCGACTGCACCGACTGCTGCGGCGCGTCGTCTGGCCCAGAAAAACCGCCTTGCCGAAGTGAAGGACGAACTGCACCGCGCCAACGCTGACGTTGCCGCGAAGCGCCAGAGCGTCGAGCAAGCGCAGGCCGACGTCACGGCCGCACAAGCCGCCGAGACCGCAGCCCGTAACGCGGTGCGCGAAAAGCAGCGTGAGGCTGAAGCTGCCCGCACGGCGCATGCCAACGCGGAGCGCGATATGTCGCGCATCACGACGCGGCAGTCGGCGCTCGTTGAAGCGCAGATGCGTCTCGTCACCAGCCGCGAAGAAGCCGAAGCCGCGAAAAACGGCGCGACCGAAGCTTTCGCTGCGCTGCCGATTCTTTCGACGCTCGAGCACGAGCTGTCGCTCGCGCGCTCCGAAGTGACGGATCGCCGTACGGTGCTCGCCGAAGTGCGCGCGGAAGCGCAGACTCTGACGCGCGAGATCGAAGGCGCGCAACGCCGCCTCGTCGCTATCGGCTCCGAGCGCGATGGCTGGAACGAGCGCAAGCAGAGCGCCGCCGCTCAGCTCGAAACGATTGCGGCGCGCGATACCGAAACGCGCACCGAGCGCGATGAACTCGTCAACGCTCCGGCGCAATTCGAAGAACGCCGCAGGGGCCTCATCGGCGAGATCGAAACCGCGCAAGCAGAGCGCCGCGAAGCAGGCGATAAGCTGCAGGCCGGCGAGACCGCGCAGGCCGACGCTGATCGTGCGGCACGTGCCGCGCTCGAAGCGATGGGCAGCGCGCGTGAGGATGCTGTGCGCTCCGAAGAGCGCTTCGAAAGCGCCAAGCGCCGCATCTCCGACATCGCACACGAGATCATCGAAGTGCTCGAGGTCGAGCCGGATCGCGTCGCGAGCCTGGCTGGTCTTGAAGAGGGTGCGGAACTGCCGGACGTCGTCGAAGTCGAGGCCGATCTCGAACGCATGCGGCGCGAGCGCGAACGCCTCGGCGCCGTCAACCTGCGCGCCGAGGAAGAACTACGCGAAGTCGAGACGCAGCACACGACGCTCACGACCGAGCGCGACGATCTCATCGAAGCGATCAAGAAGTTGCGTCTTGGCATCCAGAGCCTCAATCGCGAAGCGCGCGAGCGTCTCGTCTCGTCGTTCGAAGTCGTCAACGAACACTTCAAGCGCTTGTTCGTGACGCTGTTCGGCGGTGGCGAAGCCGAGCTGAAACTTACCGATAGCGAAGACCCGCTCGAAGCCGGTCTCGAAATCGTCGCTAAGCCGCCGGGCAAGAAGCCGCAGGTTTTGTCGCTGCTTTCCGGTGGCGAGCAGGCGCTGACCGCAATGGCGTTGATTTTCGCGGTGTTCCTCACCAATCCGGCACCGATCTGCGTGCTGGACGAAGTGGACGCACCGCTCGACGATCACAACGTCGAACGCTTCTGCGATCTGCTCGACGAGATGGCGAAGTCGACTGCAACGCGCTTCGTCACCATCACGCACAATCCGATCACGATGGCGCGCATGAACCGCCTGTTCGGCGTGACGATGGCGGAACGTGGTGTGTCGCAGCTGGTCTCGGTCGATCTCGAGGCCGCCGTGAAGTTCCAGCAGGCGAGCTAACTACTCGGCGATATCGACGCCCTCGAACAGATGGCGGCCGAGCGGGTCCATCACGAACCCGCTCACTTCGCGCCGTGTCGCCATAAAGACGACGGAGTGCGCGAGTGTGACCCACGGCGCCTCGCGGTTGAAGACCTCCTGCGCCTTCCGATAAAGGTCCGCGCGATCGCTCTGCGTGATCGTCTGGCGCGCGCGCTGCACTAGCGCGTCGTAGTCCTTGTCGCACCACTTCGCGATATTGTTGCCGCCGGAACGCGCGGCTTCGCAGCCGAGCAAAACGTTGAGGAAATTATCCGGATCGCCGTTGTCGCCGGTCCAGCCGAACAGCGCGAGATCGGTTTCGCCGGCCTGCAGCGCGTTGCGATACGCGCCCCATTCGGCGGTTTTCAGCGTCACGCGAACGCCGATGCGTGCGAGATCGGCCTGGATCATCTCGGCCGCGCGGCGGCTGTCGGATGCGTACGGCCGGCTCACCGGCATATACCAAAGCTCCGTCTCGAAGCCGTTGCCGCGGCCCGCTTCGTTGAGCAAGCGTTGCGCGCCGCCCGGATCGTAGGCGTAGTCCTTGATCGCGTCGTTGTACGACCACAGCGTCGGCGGGATCGGATTCTTCGCGACCGCGCCGGCGCCGCGATATACGTTGGTCACGATCGACGCTTTGTCGATCGCCATGTTGAGCGCGCGCCGCACGCGCGGATCGTCGAACGGCGGTCGCCGCGTGTTGATCGCGAGATAACCGACATTGAGGCCTTCCTGCTGCAGCAGCTTCAGGCTCGCGTTGTGCTCGATGTCGCGCGCGTCGCCGGGGTTAGGGAACGCCATGACGTGGCATTCGCCGGCCTTCAATTTCGTCAGTCGCACGGCCGGATTCGGCGTAATCGAGAAGACGAGCGTGTCGATTGGTTGACGGCCCTTCCAATAATCCGCGAAGGCGCGATAGCGCACTGCGATGTCCTTCTGATAGCCCGCGAAAGCATACGGGCCGGTGCCGATCGGCTCGCGATCGAGCCGTTCCGGCGCTGCGGCGCGCAGCATCTGGTCCGCATATTCGGCCGAGTGGATGACGTTGAAGGGCATCGCCATATTGGCGAGGAACGGCGCTTCCGGCGAATTCAGCGTAATGCGCACGGTGCGCTCGTCGACCTTCTCGATCGATCGCAACAGCTTCTCAATACCCATATCCTTGAAGTAGTCGTAATGCGCGCCCGAGACGTTGTGAAACGGGTGATCCTTCTTCCACTGCCGCATCAGCGAAAACAGAACGTCGTCCGCATTCATCGCGCGCGTCGGCTTGAACTCGCGATTGGAATGGAACTTCACGTTTTCGCGGAGGCGGAAAGTGTAAACCGTGCCATCGCCGGAGATCGTCCATGACTCTGCGAGCGCCGGCAGGATCTCGGTGCTGCCCGCCTTGAACTCAACGAGACCGTTGAAGATCGGGCGCGACGCATTCATCCCGGTCGTCGTCGTGGCAAGCTGCGGGTTGAGTGCTTCCGGGCTTCCCTCGGAGCAAAACACCAACGTCTTCGCGGAGACCGGCTGAACGAGGCTTGCAACAAAAAAAGCAGCGCAAAGAGTTCGCTTCATGAGATCCATTGATATCAGGCGGACAGGAGTTGACGCTCGGACGCGGCAACGCGCGCCGGCATCGTGATGGTGAAACGCGTGCCGCGCATCGGCTCGCTTGTGACGTCAATCTTCCCCTGCAGCACGTTGGTGATGAGATTGAAAGCGATATGGAGGCCAAGGCCCGTATTGCCTCGGCCGCGCGCCGTCGTGAAAAATGGGTCAAACACTTTACCAAGCAGTTCGCGCGGAATGCCTTTGCCGTCATCCTCGAAGACGATCTGCACTTGGTTCGGCAACGGTTCCGAAACCGTGATTGCAACGCGTCCGGCGGTGCCCGGCGCGTAGGCGTGTGTGATTGCGTTCATCACCAGGTTGGTGATGACTTGCGCGAGCGCACCCGGATATGTGTCGACCATCAGACCGGGCGGACAATCCACCGTCACATCGTGTTCGGTGCGCCGGATAGCCGGACGCAGCGATGTCAGCAGTTCGTGCACCCACTGCGCCATGTCGAAGCTGCGCCGCTCGGCGCTGACTTGGTCGGCCGAGACTTGCTTGAAGCTGTGCACCAATTCGGCCGCACGCGTGAGGTTCGAGAACACAAGTTGCGATCCTTCGCGCATGCGCTGAACGAAGATGTCGAAGCGCGAGCGCGAGATCTGCCCGCTCGCGGCGCTTTCGGCAAAACGCTCTGACTCATCTGCGAGCGTAGTTGCAGTCGTGAGCGCGATGCCGACCGGCGTATTGATCTCGTGCGCAACGCCGGCAACGAGCTGGCCGAGCGATGCGAGCTTTTCGGATTGGATGAGTTCCGCCTGAGTCTGCTTGAGTTCCGTGAGCGCGTTGTCGGCTTTGTCCTTTGCATCACGCAGCGCCTGCTCGCGATAGCCGAGTTCAGAAACAAAGAAGTTCGCAGCTCGCGCCATATCGCCGAGTTCATCTTGGCGGTGCTGCGCTTGAACAGGACCTGCCGCCGGATCGCGCGCCAGCGTCATCATGTCCTGCTGCAACGTCTTCAGCGGACGCGTGATCGAGCGCGCGACGAAGATCGCCGTGATGCCGCCGATCAACAAGCCGAAGCCTGCGCCGAACACGAGAATCGCCATCAACCGATTACTGATCGTCGTTGCATAAGCGACGAATTGGTCGTTGATCGCACGCGCGTTGGCGACCATCCCGTTTGCGGTGAGATCCATGTCGCCGATCATCTCGTTCTGCGTGCGCAGACCCACGATCAGCGTGAAAAGGCGTGAGCGCCATTCTTCGAGCGCTTCGATCATCTCGCTTTGGATCAGCGGCGAGATCGGCAATTTGTCGATCGTGGCCGAGAGGTCCTTGCTGGCCTCAAGCTGCCGGCCCGCCGCACCGGGATCGCGCCGCGCGATTGCCTCGGACGTCTGCTGACCGAGCTGCAATGTCTCGATCGCGATGCCTTGTGTTGCCTGCTCGGTCTCGTGCGCCTGCATCGCGTAGGTGAAAAGCTGCGTGATCTCTTCGTGCAGCGAGCGAACCTCGGTCTGAAACACCTTGAGGAGGCGGTCCGTCCAGTCTGCGAGAATTTGCCCCGCCTTCACGCGCAATGTCGGCTGATTGTATTCGGGGCTTGCCGGATTGCCCGGGTCCGCGATCACGTTGGCGTATTCGCGGGCGTACCCGCTGAGCTCTTCAGCGTCTTTCGTCCGGCCCGACGCGGCGAGCAAGCGCTCGAGGTCGGCACCCGATAGCCGTAATTGATTGAGCGCCATCGTGCGCTGGTTGTCGGCCTTAACGATCTCGTCGAACGACAAGCCGTAGTTCCGCTGAAGCTCTTCGAGCGAGATGGTGGCGATCTGCCCGCGGATGTCCTGCGCCTTGGCGACGATATCGCGGATGCTGCGTTGCTGGCGCTCTTTGTCGGTCAGCGATTTGACGATCTCGGTGTTCGATGTGCGCTGCCGATCGCGCGCCCGATCGGCGAGCACGATGAGCGATCCAACGCGGCCGCGCATCTCGGCAGAGAGGTGATCGTTGTTGGTGGTCGTCACCATGAACTGACGCATGCGCAGCTCGTAGCGGGTCAAGGCGTCGACAGCGGCGGCCGGTACGGCTTGGCGTTCGTCGCCAGGGAAGAAGCCCTTCAGACGGCCGAGATCGGCACGCACCTGCTCGGCAAGCGCGCCAAAGCGCACGGCGTGCTCAGCGCGGTCGCCCGGCAGCGCCTGGACGTAGTCGTCCCGCGCCGTCATCGCGACTAAGAGATTGCGGTAGATGGAGCTGGTCAGCACCACGCCTTCGCGGGCGCGGGAGGATTCCTGCAGCAACAGCCAAGCGACGACGGCGATCGCCGCCGCGAGGGCGATTGGAATCCCGCCGACAAGCCAAACCTTGTAGCTGATGCGCATAGTCTGGGAGTTGTGCGGCGCAACCGCACTTACAGTCAATTAAGTTTTCGGCGCAGGTTTAATGCGTCGCCAGGCTACTGGGGCAATTCGTCAGGTGAGCCGGGTTGCCGACGGCCGTACATCCGGCCGGTACATCCATCTCGATAAGGGCAGCGGCGCCGATTTTGGCGTAGTCTCCGACCGAAACGGCACCGAGTATTGTGGCTTCGGCGCCAAGAAAAACCCCGCGACCGACGTGCGGCGCTTTTTCCGGGTTCTCGTATCTGCGTCCGATCGTGACACCCTGCAATATCGTCACGTTGTCGCCGATGCTCGCACTCGGGCCGATTACAATTCCGGTCCCATGGTCGAGAAACACCGATGTTCCGATAGTCGCGGAGGGGTGGATTGAAATCTGCAGGACCCGCGACGTCGCATCCTGCAGCAAAAGCGCAAGATTGCGGCGGCGATTGCTCCAAAGCCAATTGGAAACGCGCCAAGCTTGCAGCGCCAAGAAGCCTTTATATTCATAAAGTATCTGTGTAAGGCTCGGGCGCGCCGGATCGCTTTGTCTTGTTGCGAGAAGATCAAGCGCAGCCGCTTCAACCAACGTGGGCTCAGCGCAGAAGGCATGTCGCGCGGCATCACGGAATGCGATTTCCAGTTCGCAAGCAGCTAGCCTTTCGGCGATCAATGTCGTGAGGGCGTCGGCAAGACGCTCACAACTGCCTAGATGCTTGTTGCCTAGGTTTACTAAGCGCTGTTCTGCGACAACATCCGCCCAGATCGACGATGCGCTCACGGCAACCTCCCCACGCTGGAATGAACCGACAACCCCCCGTAAGCAACGGGCAAACCAAAACTCGCAATTATTGATAATTATCATATAGTTGCCCGGTAGAGAAGCTTGGCGGCGGTAAAATAGAGAAACACCTAGCGCAATTGGGCCGCTTCGCTTATAAGCCCGGCGAGCGTGCCGCGCGGTCATGACTGCTGCGGCCCAAATCCATCACGATCGGCTGGAGGTTTGGCCTCCTGATCAGTTCTCTCGGGAGAGACCTATGGCAGTTCCGAAGCGAAAAACGTCCCCGTCCCGCCGCGGCATGCGCCGTTCGGCAGACGCCCTCAAGCGCCCGGCTTACGTCGAGGACAAGGACTCGGGCGAGCTCCGCCGTCCGCACCACATCGACCTGAAGACCGGCATGTACAAGGGCCGTCAGGTTCTCAAGGTGAAGTCGTCGGAAGTCTAGAGCCTTTCGGCTCTAGATTCTTGATATGTCGCATTTTCTTGACGTGAACCGGCGTCCACTTCACTTGAAAATGCTTCTGTCCGACGCGTCAGATTTGAACGAGGGCCGGTTCGCCGGCCCTTATTCGTTTCTGGTGTTTCGATTTCCGTGTCTTTCATTTGTGCGTGTGGCTTCCGCGCCGTATTCAAAGCCCGAACACGCGAACTAGACTGCTAGCGGCGCGGCTATCTCGGAGGCAAACGTGTACATCCTCGGCTTTCCCCTCCTCATCGTCCCGATCGTGATCTACGCGATCCTCTCCTACGTCACGCCGCTGGCGTGGGATTCCGAAGTCACCTCGATCCGCATGATCTCCGGCGGCATCTGGAAGGTGACGCTGAGCGATCTGCTGCTCGCCTTCTCGCTGATCTGCCTGTTCTTCGAGATCTTCAAGTCGACGCGTCACGGCACGCGCGCGATCGTCGACCATATGCTCTCGACACTGGTCTTCATCTGCGCGCTCGTCGGCTTCCTGCTCGTCGACAAGGCCGCGACCTCAACCTTCGCGCTGATCCTGCTGATCTGCCTCGTCGACGTCATCGCGGGCTACACGGTCTCGATCAAGATCGCGCAGCGCGACTACGTCGTCGATCGTTCCGAAGCGTAGCGCTTCGGCGCCCACCCGCACGACCCAAAACCACAATAAGAAAATCCCGAGGGACGCATGGCTCGCAACTTCCACCTGCCCGGACGATCTCCGATGCTGGCGAGCGATGCGATGGCGGCGACCTCGCATCCGCTCGCGACGCAGGCCGCGCTCGAGATCATGCGCGCCGGCGGCACGGCGGCCGACGCGGCCGTTGCGGCGTGCGCGGTGCTGTGTGTCGTCGAGCCGGCGATGACCGGCATCGGCGGCGACAATTTCTGCCTCGTCGCAAAGCCCGGCAAGCCCGTGTGGGGCTACAACGGCTCGGGCCGCACCAGCGCAAAATTCTCGTTCGATTCTGTGAAGAACGAGAAGGATATCTCGATGGACTCGGTGCACGCCGCGACCGTTCCGGGTGCGATCGAAGCGTGGGCCGCGATCCTCGAAGCGCACGGCAAGTTCGATCTCGGCCGCGTTCTGGAAGCTGCGATCCACTATGCCGAGAATGGTTTCCCGGTCGCGCCGCGCGTTGCGCATGACTGGGGCGGCCAAGCTGCCCGGCTCGCGAAAGATCCCGGCGCCGCGCAGCATTATCTCAAAAACGGCAAGGCCCCACAGGTCGGCGACGTGATGCGTGCTCCCGCTCTCGCGCAGACGTTCCGCGCGATCGCAAAAAATGGCCCGCGCGCGTTTTACGAAGGCGCTATCGCCGAAGAGATCGCCGCAACGCTGAAAGCACGCGGCGGCTTCATCACGGCCGAAGACATGGCGCGCCATAAGGGCGAAGAGGTCACGCCGATCAAGACCCGCTACCGCGATCGCGACGTCGTTCAGCTGCCGCCGAATGGTCAGGGCCTCGCCGCGCTTGTGCTGCTGAACATCCTCGAGACGTTCGATCTCAAATCGCTCGATCCGCTCGGCGCGGAACGTCTGCACATTTCGATCGAGGCCTCGCGTCTCGCTTACGCGGTGCGCGACACACACGTCGCCGAACCGTCCGCCATGCGCATCGCGGTCGAAAAGCTCATCGACAAGGCCTTCGGCAAATCGCTCGCCGCGAAGATCGATCGCACAAAGCGCGTGCCCCTGCCGAACGATCCGACGCCGGGCAATGACACGGTCTATCTCACGGTCGTCGATCGCGATCGCACCGCCGTGTCGTTCATCAATTCGCTCTACGGCGGTTTCGGCGTCGGCATCTGCACGCCGAAGTCCGGCGTGATGCTGCAGAATCGCGGCGCGTGCTTCGTCACCACCGAGGGGCATCCGAACCAAATCGCCCCCAACAAGCGGCCGATGCATACGATCATCCCGTCGCTCTCGATGCGCGGCGATCAATGCGACATGTCGTTCGGCGTCATGGGCGGCAGCTTCCAGTCGATGGGGCATGCCTACTTCGTCTCGAACCTCACCGACTACGGCATGGACGTGCAGCAGGCGATCGATCATCCGCGCCTGTTCCAGGACGGCGAGACGACGATGCTCGAGGCCGGCGTGCCTCAGGCCGTCGCGGACCAGATGACCGCAATGGGCCACAAAATCGCGCGGCGGCCTGATCCGCTCGGCGGCGGTCAGGCCATCGTGATCGATTGGGAACGCGGCGTGCTTATCGGCGGGTCAGACCCGCGAAAAGACGGTTCCGCGGCAGGTTACTGATCCGCGGACGTTTTGACCCCTCAGGACAACGAAACTTAAACAAATCTGACGTAAGGGTTATCGTGCCGAATCCGTTCGGTGCGTCGCCCTCCGTTTGTGGGGGTTTGGGGTGTCCTTTGCAGCATTCGTTAAACGATAAGCCGGTCGGTGCAGCGATGGCTGCGCAGCAAACCGAACCGAAAAGCGCCGAGATTCTCTCCTCGGTCGGATTCGCGGCTTACGAATGGGACCTTCGGACCGACGCGATCCGCTGGGATCGCAACGCCGCCAACGTCTTGACGATCGATCCCTCCGAGATCACGTCCGGCCGCAATTACGCGCGCTACCTCTGCGCCTCCAATGCCTCGACGCCGTATGACGCCGTGATGCAGTCCGGCCGTGTCGCCGATGACGCCGGTGTGCCGTATGAAGTCGTTTACCTGCTGACGCCCGAAGTCGGCGTCGAACTCTGGATCGAAGATCGCGGCCGCTGGTTCGTGGGCATGGACGGACGTCCGTCGCATGCGCACGGTGTCGTACGCGTCGTCACCGAGAACCACAAGCGCGAACAGAACCTCGTTCGCCTTTCGAAATTCGATGCGCTCACCGGCGAAGCCAATCGCTGGCATCTGATGGAGCTGGTCTCCGCCGCCGCCGCGGACGCTGCGCGCATCAATCGCTCCTGCGCTTTCATGCTGGTCGCGATCGACAATCTCTCGCTGATCAACGAGTCGCTCGGATTCCAGAACGCCGATCAAGTCATCGCGGCCGTTGCCAAACGCTTGCGCGAACGCCTGCGTGCCGGCGACGTGCTGGGCCGCTTCTCGGGCAACAAATTCGGACTGTTGCTGCAGAACTGCAAACTCGCCGAGATGGATGCTGCCGCGCAGCGCCTGATCTCCGGCGTCGGCGAACACATCATCGAGACACCGGCCGGCTCGGCCGCCGTCACCGTGACGATCGCAGGCGTTTCGATCCCGCGTCATGGACGCGAGGCTCTCGATATCATCGAGCGCGCGCAGGACACGCTGGCGACCGCTAAAAAATCCAAAGGCCCCGGCTCGTTCCTCGCCTATCGGCCGAACCTCGAGCGTGACGCGCTGCGCCGCAAGTCGCTGGCCGCGACGGACGAGATCGTCGCAGCTCTCAACGAGCGCCGTTTCCACCTTGCCTTCGAGCCGATCGTCAACGGCATCACGCGCCTTCCCGACATGTACGAATGCCTGACGCGCGTCACGCGCGCGGACGGCTCCATTGCTTCGGCCGGCGCGATCATTCCGATCGCCGAGAAGCTCGGGCTCATTCGCCTCATCGATCAGCGTCTGGTTGAACTCGTCGTCAGCGAACTGACCGAATCGCGCGACATCAACCTGACGCTCAACGTCTCGGCGCTGTCGGTCGGCGATGCACAATGGTGGGATACGCTGCGCTCGCTGCTGCGCGCCAACCCCGGCGCCGGCCAGCGCCTCACCGTCGAGATCACCGAAACCACCGCTATGCAGAATGTCGAAGACGTGCGTGGCTTCGTCACGCGCGTGAAGGATCTCGGCTGCAAGATCGCGATCGACGATTTCGGTTCGGGCTATACGTCGTTCCGCAATCTGCGCCTGCTCGGCGTCGACGTGATCAAGATCGATGGCGCGTTCGTGCAGAACCTCTCGCGCTCGGCCGACGATCGCGCATTCGCCAACGCGATGATCTGGCTTGGTCACTCGCTTGGGTTGAAGACGATCGCCGAATGGGTACAGGACGAGCCGACCGCGAAATTGCTGACCGGCTTTGGCTGTCACTATCTGCAGGGCGAACTCGTCGGGCTCGCGTCTTCGGATCGCCCGTGGCTTGCAGGCTTCGAAAAGCGTGCGGCCGTCGGCTGATCCGACGGAGCCTATTTCGCTTCGACAAAGTCGAAGCGGGGCTCTGTTTTGAGTGGTCGCATTTTCTTGACGTGAACCGGTGTCCACTTCACTTGAAAATGCTCCGCGCCCCTTACTGCTTATCCGCCGTTAGACGCTCAAGCTTACGTTGCATTTCCTGCAACTCACGCTTGAGGCCGTCGATGTCGTCCGGCGAGCTTTCCTTCTCGGTCTTTGCGGCCTTGTCATCCTTCGCGGCGAGGGCGGCGCCAGCGGCGCGGCCGGCCGCGTTGAACGGCGAGAACATCGTCATGGCGCGCTGGAACATCTCCATGTTGCGCCGCACCTGTTCTTCCATGCCGCCGAAGGGGCTGATGCCGAAAGCCTGAGTCATCTGGCCGCGGAACTTCTCCTGCTCTTTGGAGAGCGAGTCCATCGAGACTTCGAGATAGCGTGGGACCAGCATCTGCATCTGGTCGCCATAGAAGCTGATGAGCTGGCGCAGGAAGTTCACCGGGAGGAGGTTCTGCCCTTCCTTGTTCTCCTGCTCGAAGATGATTTGCGCGAGCACCGAACGCGTGATGTCGTCCCCGCTCTTCGCGTCATAGACAACGAAATTTTCGCCGCCCTTCACCATGGAAGCGAGATCTTCCAACGTGACGTAAGTACTCGTGCCGGTGTTGTAGAGGCGCCGGTTGGCGTATTTCTTAATCGTCACCGGTTCGTCGGACTTCGTCATTTTGCTTCCTACGCGTCGAGATGGCTTCGGAGACTTAGTCGCTTGCTGCACTGCCCAAGCGTCCATGCTGCGCAGCATAAGCGGATTTGTCGCGGTGTCGCTAGCGATTTTGTTGCGGAGCCGCAAACAGGTTTGCGCATGCTTTATTGGTGCGCCGCAGCAATTAAGTTTGCCGTTACGTTTCGCACGAAAATCGATACGTCTCGCAAGCGCGAGCGAGAAAGCTGCCGCAAATGCTGCGCCGAATACCCGCAGCGAAAACTTCGCAGGTCTCTACTCCGACAGCTTCGACCGCCGCGTTCGTCACAAATCGTGACGCGCCGGCTGCGCATAGGAGCGCTTCGCGGCGCATCGATTGCGGCCTTGTCGCGCGTTGCCGATGTGATAACCAAGATGGCAGGGAACGACGCGCCCGCGAGAAGGCCGGCCCCGATCATCCAAGCAATCGCACGGTTCATGCGCCCATCGCTGGCGCCGAGGAGTTCACAATGAGAGACGACATCGTCATCGTAGGCGCGGCACGCACTCCGGTCGGCGCGTTCAACGGCGCATTCGCAACGCTGCCGGCGCATGAGCTCGGCAAGGTCGCGATCCAGGAGGCGATGAAGCGCGCCGGTGTCGAAGGCGGTCAGGTCTCCGAAGTCATCATGGGCCAGATCCTCACCGCCGGTCAGGGTCAGAACCCGGCGCGTCAGGCTTCGATTGCGGCCGGCATTCCGGTCGAGAGCCCGGCCTGGGGCGTCAACCAGCTGTGCGGCTCGGGCCTGCGCACCGTCGCGCTCGGCTATCAGGCGCTGCTCAACGGCGATTCCGATATCGTCGTCGCGGGCGGCCAGGAATCGATGAGCATGGCCCCGCACGCGCAGTATCTGCGTGGCGGCACCAAGATGGGCTCGCTCGAACTCGTCGACACGATGATCAAGGACGGCCTGTGGGACGCCTTCAACGGCTACCACATGGGCACGACCGCCGAGAACGTCGCGACCAAGTATCAGATCACCCGCAGCCAGCAGGACGAGTTCGCGACGGCGTCGCAGAACAAGGCCGAGGCCGCGCAGAAGGCCGGCAAGTTCAAGGACGAGATCGCTCCGGTCACGATCAAGGGCCGCAAGGGCGACATCGTCGTCGACACCGACGAATACCCGAAGGCCGGCGTCACGGTCGACGGCATCGCGAAGCTCCGCCCGGCCTTCTCGAAGGACGGTACGGTGACGGCCGCCAACGCATCAGGCATCAACGACGGCGCCGCGGCGCTCGTTCTCATGCGCGCCAGCGATGCCGCAAAGCAAGGCAAGAAAGTTTTGGCCCGCATCGTCTCGTGGGCGCAGGCCGGCGTCGATCCGTCGATCATGGGCACGGGTCCGATCCCGTCGTCGCGCGCCGCGCTGAAGAAAGCCGGCTGGAAGATCGAAGATCTCGACCTCGTCGAAGCCAACGAGGCTTTCGCTGCGCAAGCTTGCGCCGTGAACAAGGACCTCGGCTGGGATCCCGCGAAGGTCAACGTCAATGGCGGCGCGATCGCGATCGGTCACCCGATCGGCGCCTCAGGTGCTCGCGTTCTCGTCACGCTGCTTCACGAGATGGAAAAGCGCGACGCGAAGAAGGGTCTCGCCACGCTGTGCATCGGCGGCGGCATGGGTATCGCGCTCTGCGTCGAGCGCTAAACACGTCTATTGTTTCCGAAGAGCCGGGCAGCGTTCGCGCTGTCCGGCTTTTTGTTTTTTTGCAGTGCCGCGAACACGCGTGCGCAAAGCGCTTTGCGTGCGGCGCGAACTGAAATAGACACATATGTTTTTGTCATCGGGTGCTTGCGGCGTCCGGGTATTTTTGTTCACACTTGGCCTAAGGACCATCGGCAGCCAGCCCCAATAGGTCCTGATTAGGGAGATTGATTATGTCACGCGTTGCAGTTGTCACCGGCGGAACACGCGGCATCGGTGCCGCCATTTCAAAGGCCCTGAAAGACAAGGGCTACAAAGTCGCAGCAAGCTACGCGGGCAACGACGAAGCGGCGCAGAAATTCAAGTCCGAGACCGGCGTGAACGTCTACAAGTGGGACGTCGGCAATTACGAAGCATGCGCGGCCGGCATCAAGCAGGTCGAGGCCGATCTCGGCCCGGTCGAGATCCTGGTCAACAATGCCGGCATCACGCGCGACGCGATGTTCCACAAGATGACGCCGCAGATGTGGAAGGAAGTCATCGACACCAATCTCACCGGCCTCTTCAACATGACGCATCCGGTTTGGAACGGCATGCGCGACCGCAAGTTCGGGCGCATCGTCAACATCTCGTCGATCAACGGCCAGAAGGGCCAAGCCGGCCAGGCGAACTATTCGGCCGCGAAGGCGGGCGATATCGGCTTCACCAAAGCGCTCGCGCAGGAAGGCGCCCGCGCCGGCATCACGGTGAATGTTATCGCGCCGGGTTACATCGGCACCGAGATGGTGCGCGCGATCGATCCGAAAGTTTTAGCGGAGCGCATCGTGCCGCAGATTCCGGTCGGCCGCCTCGGCGAGCCGGAAGAAATCGCACGCGCCGTCGTGTTTCTCGCGTCGGATGACGCGGGCTTCATCACGGGCTCGACGCTGTCGGCAAACGGCGGACAGTATTTCTCGTAAGTTGCAGCGGACCTGAACGACGCGCTCGCGGGCTGTCCTTGCGGGCGCGTTTTCTTTTGCGGAGCCCTCTCGGCCTCATCCTGAGGAGCATCGCGCAGCGATGCGTCTCGAAGGACGAGGCCGCCCATCCTTCGAGACGCCGCTTCGCGGCTCCTCAGGATGAGGGCGGAGTAAGTTTCTCAATCAGGCCGTCGCGCCTTTTGCTTTCGGGCGGCGCAGATGTTCGTCGAGGCGCGGCATCAACTCGACGAAGTTGCAAGGCCGATAACGATAATCGAGCTGGTGGACGAGGATCTCGTCCCACGCATCGCGGCATGCGCCGGGCGAACCCGGCACGCAGAAGATGAAGGTCGAATTCGCAACGCCCGCGGTCGCGCGCGACTGGATCGTCGACGAGCCGATCTTGGCGTGGCTGATCATGTGAAACGCGATCGAGAAACCATCCATCCGCTTTTCGAACAGCGGCTCAACGGCTTCCGGCGTAACATCGCGGCCCGTGAAACCGGTGCCGCCGGTCGAGATCACGATATCGATCTTCGGGTCGTCGATGAAGCGGCGCATCACGCTGCGAATCGCTTCGACATCGTCGTGAACGATGTCGCGCGCGGCGACAGCGTGACCTGCTTTCTCGATCCGCTCCGCAAGGGTCGCGCCCGATTTGTCGTCCGCCGCGACGCGCGTGTCCGATACGGTGAGTACCGCGATCTTGAGCGGAACGAAATTACGCGTCTCGTCGATGCCGGGCATCAGGCCTCAGACGTCATCCGTCTTGAATGTGTTGCAGGCCGCAATCGAGCCGCTCTTGAAGCCGGTCGAGAACCAGCGCTGACGCTGCGCGGACGAACCATGCGTGAAGCTTTCCGGCACGACAGTGCCCTGGCTCTGCTTCTGCAAACGATCGTCGCCGATCGCCGCGGCCGTACGGAGTGCCGCCGCGATGTCGTTGTCGTCGATCGTGCGCCACTTCTGATTCGAGTGATACGCCCAGACGCCGGCGAAGCAATCGGCCTGCAGTTCGACACGCACCTGCATACGGTTTGCCTGCGTCTTGTCCATGCCGCGCTGCATGTTCTGCACTTGCGGCAGGATGCCGAGGATGAACTGCACGTGGTGACCGACTTCGTGCGCGATTACGTAAGCCTGCGCGAAGCGGCAGGCGCGGCTGCCGGTTTCACAGCCACGGAAGCGGACTTCGAGATCGCGGAAGAAGGACGTATCGAGATAGATCGATTTGTCGTTCGGGCAGTAGAACGGGCCCATCGCGGACTGTGCGCGTCCGCAGGCGGACGGCATTTGTCCCGAGAAGATGCGCAGCTTCGGCTCTTCGTAGCGTTTGCCGGCCTTCTCGAAGAGGATCTTCCACTGATCCTCGGTGTCACCGAGCACGGCGCGGACGAAACGGCCCTGCTCGTCGGTCGGCGTCTGGCCGCGCGGCAACTGCCGGGTGCGCGAGGCTTCCTGCTGGTATTGGCTCTGTCCGCCGGTGAGAACTTCGGCGCCCGAGATCAGAATGCGCGGGTCGATGCCGAGCGCCCAGCCGAGAAGACCGAGCACCAGAACGCCGCCGATGCCGAGACCGCCGGGACCGCCCGGAATGATGCCGCCGCCTGGGCTACCGCCGCTGGTGTCCTGGCCGCGATAGTCTTCGACATTGTCGCTCTGCCGGAAATCTTCCCAGCGCATCGTCCCAACTCCCCGCTTGCACCGCACTCATAACGGGCGCGGACAGCAAAATCCACAACGGCGGTTCCGTACCGTGCGCCGCGACTGTGAGGGCGCATTGCGGCGGCGCCGCGGCAGCAGCTTAACCCTTGATTTACCATAAAGTTTCCTTCCGAAAATTTGCTCGAATTTAAGTCGATCTTTACCTGAGGCGGGCAATCTCGCTCGTGTCGGGGCCTGGTATCGCGTACCCGACGTTCGCGTCCCCTCTTTGTTGAGTATTGCGTATGGGTGTGTCGCGTCGTGGGGCGTCCAGTCGGGCGCCCCGAACGATTCTTGAGGCCGAGTCTGCGGGCCAGATCATCAATGGCGATTGCATCGCCGAGATGTCCCGTTTGCCGGCCGGTTCGGTCGATCTCGTGTTCGCGGATCCGCCGTACAACCTTCAGCTCAAGGGCGATCTGAAGCGCCCCGACGATTCGGCCGTCGATGCGGTCGACGATGCGTGGGACCAATTCGCCAGCTTCGAGCACTACGACGCCTTCACGCGCGCCTGGCTGCTCGCCGCGCGCCGCGCGATGAAGCCGTCCGCCACCCTCTGGGTGATCGGCTCGTATCACAACATCTTCCGCGTCGGCACGATCCTGCAGGATCTCGGCTTCTGGATTCTCAACGACATCGTGTGGCGCAAGACCAACCCGATGCCGAACTTCCGCGGCCGCCGCTTCACCAACGCGCACGAGACCATGATCTGGGCCGCGCGCGACCCGAATGCGAAGAAATACACGTTCAACTATGAAGCGCTGAAAGCCGCCAACGAAGACGTGCAGGCGCGGTCGGACTGGGTCATCCCGCTCTGCACCGGCGACGAGCGCCTCAAGGGCGACGACGGCAAGAAAGTTCATCCGACGCAGAAGCCCGAGCAACTGCTCGCGCGCGTTCTGCTCTCCTCATCGCGTCCTGGCGATACGGTGCTCGATCCGTTCTTCGGCTCAGGCACGACCGGTGCGATGGCGAAAAAGCTTGGCCGTAATTTCATCGGCATCGAGCGCGACAAGACCTACGCGGAAGCCGCACGTCAGCGGATCGCGGCGATCGAGCCGCTGCCGGAAGCAACGCTGGCGACTTTTGTCACCGCGCGCGAAGCCCCGCGTGTTCCGTTCTCGGCGTTGATCGAGCGCGGCCTCGTCTCGGCCGGTGCTCAGCTCACGGACTCGAAACGCCGCCACATCGCACTGGTGCGCGCGGACGGTGCGATCTCGATCGGTCAGCAAGTCGGCTCGATCCATCGCCTCGGCGCTGCGGCGCAAGGCTTGGAAGCCTGTAATGGCTGGACCTTCTGGCATGTCGACGAAGGCGCCAAAGGCCTGACGCCGATCGATGCTTTGCGTGCGAAGATCCGCGCCGAGCTTTAACCCGCGAAAACCCGCCCGCTATCGATGATGATGCCGACGCGCGTGCCGTCGGCCGGCGCGTGCTGCGATTCGATATCGATCAACTCGCCGTTGGCTTCGGCGGTGACGACGTAGTGCCGTCCGGCGCGCCGCGTCGCGTGCACGGTGCCGTCGAGATGGCCCTCACCCGGCGCGGCCAACCGCAGCTGCCACGGCCGCGAATAGAGCGCGATCTTCTCCGAGTCCGGAACCTTCGCGCCGACATCGACGGTCTTCTCGCCGACGAACACGCGGCCCGACGACGACCGTGCATCGAATTTCGCGGCGTCGCCGACGAAGCTCATGACGAACGGCGATGCCGCGTTGTCCTGAATCTCGTCCGGCGTACCGACTTGTTCGATCCTGCCTTGGTTGAGGATGGCGACGCGATCGGCGAGCTCCAGCGCTTCGTCCTGATCGTGCGTGACGAAGATCGTCGTCTGATTGGTCTTGTGGTGGATCTCGCGCAGCCAGCGGCGCAAATCCTTACGCACACGTGCGTCGAGCGCGCCGAACGGTTCGTCGAGCAGCAGCACACGCGGCTCGACCGCGAGCGCGCGGGCGAGGGCGACACGCTGGCGCTGACCGCCAGAGAGCTGCGCCGGGAAACGCTTCTGCAAGCCGCCGAGCTGCACGAGGTCGAGCAGATCGTCGACACGCTTCTTGATCTCGGCGCTGCCGGGGCGGCGATGGCGCGGGCGCGCGCGCAGGCCGTAAGCGATGTTGTCGGCGACCGAGAGGTGGCGGAACAGCGCGTAATGTTGAAAGACGAATCCGACCTGGCGCTGCTGCACGCTGAGGCGGGTCGCGTCCTGGCCGCCGAAGAAGATCTTGCCGCGCTCGGCAATCTCCAGCCCGGCAATCACACGCAACAGCGTCGTCTTGCCCGAGCCGGACGGCCCGAGCAGCGCCATCAACTCGCCGGAGCGAACGTCCAGCCCGACATCGCGCAACGCGGCCGTGTCGCCGAATTCCTTGACGATGCCGGTGACGCGAATGTCCAAGTCGACCCCATGATCAATGCGCGCCTCGTCCCGCGATAGCGTCGCCGTATCGCCACTCGAGGACGGATTTGGCCGCGAGGGTGACGATGGCCAGGAAGGCAAGGAGCGAGGCGACCGCAAAGGCAGCGACGAAGTTATACTCATTGTAGAGAATCTCCACATGAAGCGGCATTGTATTTGTCAAACCGCGGATGTGCCCTGACACCACCGCGACGGCACCGAATTCGCCCATCGCGCGCGCGTTACAGAGCAGGACGCCGTACAACAACGCCCAACGGATGTTCGGCAGCGTGACGGTGAGGAATGTGCGAAGGCCCGAAGCGCCGAGCGTGAGCGCGGCTTCTTCATCGCTTCGGCCTTGCTCCTGCATCAGCGGAATGAGTTCGCGCGCGACGAACGGGAAGGTCACGAACACGGTCGCGAGAACAATGCCGGGCAGGGCGAAGATGATCTGCAGATTGTGCGAGTTCAGCCACGGGCCGAGCAGACCTTGCGCACCGAACAGCAATACGAAGACGAGGCCGGAGACCACGGGCGAGACCGAGAAGGGCAGGTCGATCAACGTGATCAAGAGGCTCTTACCGGGGAAGTCGAATTTTGCGATCGCCCACGAGGCCGCAATGCCGAAGACGACGTTGAGTGGCACCGCGATCGCCGCGACCGTGAGTGTGAGTTTGATCGCTTCGATCGCGTCGGGCTCGACGAGCGACTCGAAATAGATCGCGGCGCCTTTGCGGAACGCTTCGACGAAAACGGCCGCGAGCGGCAGCAGCAAGAACAGCGCGAGGAATGCGACCGCGATCGCGATCAAAACGATGCGGACAATCAGCGTTTCTGACGTGACCCGCGATGTACGATCAGACATGACCGAACCTCCGCCGGCTGTAGGCTTGCAGGAGGTTGATAGCCAGCAGCGTGACGAATGAGATCGCCAGCATGATGGTCGCGATGGCCGTCGCGCCCGTGTAGTTGAACTCTTCGAGCTTCACGATGATCAGCAGCGGCGCGATCTCGGAGATATACGGCTTGTTGCCGGCGATGAAGATGACCGAGCCGTATTCGCCGACCGCGCGGCCGAAGGCGAGCGCGAATCCAGTAAGCATGGCGGGAATCAGCGGCGGCAGCAGCACGGTGAAGATCGCGCGCGTGCGGCTGGCGCCGAGCGTTGCGGCAGCTTCTTCGAGCTCGCGATCGATATCGGCGATCAGCGGCTCGACGGTGCGGACCGCGAAGGGCAGGCCGACGAACACCAGCGCAATGAAAATACCGAGTGGCGTGAAGGCGATCGGGAAATTGAACAGGCTTCCGATCCAGCCGTTCGGCGCATAGAGCGCGGCGAGCGCGATACCGGCGACGGCCGTCGGCAGCGCGAAGGGAAGATCGATCGCGGCGTCGAGCAGTTTGCGGCCCGGAAATCGATAGCGAACCATCACCCAGGCGATCAGCAGTCCGAAAATCGTGTCGACTGCAGCGGCCGCAAACGAAAGCCCGAAGGAAACTTTGAGTGCGGCGGCGACGCGTTCGTCGGTCGCGATATTGATGAGCCCGGAGAAGCCGATCGAGGACGCGCGCAGCACGAGCGCGGCGAGCGGGATAATGACGATCAGCCCGAGGTAGAACAGCGTGTAGCCGAGCGCGAGGCCGAACCCCGGCAGAGCCGAGGGACGGCGCAAGCGCAAGGCGCGTCGTGGCGCAGCGATGCTGGTTGCCGCGACGCTCATCGTTTAGCGATTCTTCTTCAGAATCGCATCGAACACGCCGCCATCCGCGAAGTGCTTCGCCTGAGCCTTTTCCCAACCGCCGAAGACGCTATCGATCGTGAACAGCTCGATCTTCGGCAGCCGGTCAATATCCGCTTTCGCGGCATGCTCCGGATGCTGCGGGCGATAGAAGTGCTTCGCGATGATCGCCTGTGCGTCCGGCGTATAGAGGAAGTCGAGATACGCCTGCGCAGCTTTGCGCGTGCCCTTCTGATCGACGTTGGCGTCGACGAGCGCAACCGGGGGCTCGGCCAGAATCGACGTCGGCGGCACGACGATGTCGAATTTGTCCTCGCCGAATTCCTTCTGGATCAAAAACGCCTCGTTCTCCCACGAGATCGCGACGTCGCCGATGCCGCGCTGCGCGAAGGTCGTCGTCGAGCCGCGCGCGCCGGTGTCGAGAACCGGCACGTTCTTGAAGAGAGCGGCGACGAAAGCCTCCGCCTTCGCTTCGTCTTTCGTCTTGTCGAGCGCGTAGCCCCAAGCCGCCAGATAATTCCAGCGCGCGCCGCCTGAGGTTTTCGGATTCGGCGTGATCACCTGGATGCCGGGCTTCACGAGATCGTCCCAGTCCTTGATGCCTTTCGGATTTCCCTTGCGCACGACAAAGACGATCGTCGACGTATAGGGCGACGAATTCTTCGGCAGACGCTTCTGCCAATCGGCCGGAAGCTTCTTCGTCAATTTGGCGATTTCATCGATGTCGGCGGCAAGCGCGAGCGTCACCACGTCGGCCGGAAGGCCATCGATCACCGAGCGCGCCTGACGGCCGGAGCCGCCGTGCGATGCGCGGATCGTCACCGTCTCGCCGGTCTGCTTCTTCCATTGCGCCGCAAAAGCTTCGTTGAGATCGCGATAGAGTTCGCGCGTCGGGTCGTAGCTGACGTTGAGCAACTGCGTCTGCCCGAAGGCGACGGTCGCGATCAGCAGCATGCAGGCGGCGGCGATCACGCTCGGCAACAATTTCGCGGCGGCTTCGCGCACACGCTCGATTGCGGGCACACTTAGGGCGATAGCAGTCTTCATCGAACGACTCCTTGCGTAAAATTCAGACGTTTTGAATCAGCGCCATGCCCACGGTGTCGTGGGTTGCAGGATCGATCAGGATCAAACTGCCGGTGTCGCGATTGTTCTTATAAGCGTCGAAAGCGATTGACCGGTCGAACGCCAGGCGCACATCGCCGATCGCGTTCCGCTCCAGCACTGTAGCAGGATTTGCCGTCAACGTTTCAAGGTCGATCGTGCTCACGATGTCCTCGACGATGGCGGCTCCCGATACCGTGCCGACCTTAACGTTGAGGCGTGCGCCGGGTTCCAGCGCGGTCTCGGCGACCCAAAAGACGCGCGCCGTCAATGTCTCGGCGACGCGCGGCGCGTTGGCGGGATCACTCAGAATATCGCCGCGCGAAATGTCGAATTCGTCGACGACGCTCAGCGTGATCGACTGTCCGCGCTCGGCGCGCGGGAGATCGCCGTCGAAAGTCGAGATGCGAGTGACAACACTGCGCCCGCCGGACGGCAGAATACCGACCGTATCGCCGACCGCGATGCTGCCCGCCGCAACCATGCCGGCGTACCCGCGCGCACCGTCCTTGTGACGGACAACACGCTGCACCGGCAGACGAAACGCGGCGTCGAGCGATGCTTCGACCGCGACATTCTCGAGGAAATGCATGAGGGTCGGTCCTTCGTACCAAGACGCTGCAACGGCGGGCGCAACAACGTTGTCGCCGTTCAGCGCGGAAAGCGGGATGCCTTGAATCTCGGCAAAGCCGAGCGGTTCGGCGAATGCGCGATAGTCTTCCATCAGCTTCGCGTAGGCCGTCTCCGACCAGCCAATGAGATCCATCTTGTTGATCGCGAGCACGATGCGGCGCACGCCAAGCAGCGAGACGAGCAGGCTATGGCGGCGCGTCTGCCGCGTTAGGCCTTTGCGTGCATCGACGAGCAGCACGGCGAGTTCGGCGGTCGACGCCGCGGTCGCCATGTTGCGCGTGTATTGTTCGTGGCCCGGGGTGTCGGCGACGATGAACGAACGCTTCTCGGTCGAGAAGAAGCGATACGCGACATCGATCGTGATGCCCTGCTCGCGCTCGGCCGCAAGTCCATCGACGAGCAGCGAATAGTCGACGCCTTCCTGCGCGGATCCACTGCGCTTGGAGTCACGTTTAAGCGTGATGAGCTGATCGTCGAGTAGCTGATGGCTATCGTGCAGCAAGCGGCCGATCAGCGTCGACTTACCGTCGTCGACCGAACCGCAGGTGATGAAGCGCAGCACGTCCTTCTGCGCATGCGCAGCGAAGATGGCGTCGGCTTTCTGAGCGAGAGCAGGTGCGGACATCAGAAGTATCCTTCCTGCTTCTTGCGCTCCATCGAGCCAGACCCATCGTGATCGATAGCGCGGCCGTGACGTTCCGAAGTGCGGCTGAGTAGCGTTTCGGCAATCACCTCCGGTAACGTCGTGGCTTCGCTCTCGACCGCTCCGGTGAGTGGGTAGCAGCCGAGCGTGCGGAAACGGACCGTGCGCTCGACCGGCTTCTCGCCAGAGCGCAGCGGCAAACGCTCGTCATCGACGACGATGAGCAAACCATCACGCTCGACGACCGGGCGGGGCTTCGCAAAATACAACGGCACCAGCGGGATCTTCTCGCGCGCGAGATACAGCCACACGTCGAGTTCGGTCCAGTTCGACAGCGGGAACACGCGGAAGCTTTCGCCATGCCGCTTGCGCAGATTGTAGACGCGCCACGGCTCCGGCCGTTGGCGCTTCGGGTCCCAGCGGTGATGCGCATTGCGCAGCGAGATGATGCGCTCCTTCGCGCGCGACTTCTCTTCGTCGCGGCGCGCGCCGCCGATCGCGGCATCGAAGCGATGCTTGTCGAGCGCCTGACGCAGCGCCTGCGTCTTCATCACGTCGGTGTAGTGTTCCGAGCCGTGCGTGATCGGATTAATGCCTTCCGCGACGCCGTCCTGATTGGTGTGCACCAGCAGATCGAGACCGAGATCGCGCGCCTGCTGATCGCGGAACGAGATCATCTCGCGGAACTTCCACGTCGTATCGATGTGCAAAAGCGGGAACGGAATCGGCTCCGGATAAAACGCCTTGCGCGCCAAATGCAGCAGCACGGACGAATCTTTGCCGATCGAATACAGGAGAACCGGGTTACGGCACTCGGCCGCGATCTCGCGGAAAATATGGATGCTCTCCGCCTCGAGATGATCGAGGTGGGTGCGCCGGGCTTCCGTTTGAGCCGCGGCCTCGTCAATTTTTGTTGCCGTCATAATCATACGCTTTCCTTCACCCGCGACACGTCCTGCCGCGTGTGCAAACCGCACTCTTTCTTGCCGTCGTTTTCCCACCACCAGCGCCCAGCCCGCTCGTCTTCGCCAAGACGCACGGCGCGGGTACAGGGCGCGCAGCCGATCGACGGGAAGCCGCGATCGTGCAGCGCGTTGTAGGGAATCTCGTTGTAGGCGACGTAGGCCGCGACTTCGTCGCGCGTCTTGTCCGCCAGTGGATTGATCTTGATCAGGCCCTGTGCCGCATCGAATGCTGCGAACGGCGTCGCGGCGCGGTAGGCCGACTGATCGCCGCGCAGACCCGTTACCCAACCGGCGGCGCCGGCCAGCGCCCGAGCGAGCGGCTCGACCTTACGCACGCCGCAGCAGCGCGTCCTTGCCTCGCGTGATTGGCGGAAGCCGTTGATGCCGTCCGCGGCGACCAGCGCTTCGAGGGCGTCGGTCTTCGGCGCCAGAACGTCGATATGGCGGCGGTAGCGCTCCTCGGTCGCCGCCCAGACGTCATGGGTCTCGGGGAACAGGCGGCCGGTATCGAGCGTGACGATATCGATTGCGACATCCGCCTCGGCGATCGCGTGGGTGATCACCTGGTCCTCGATGCCGAAGCTGGTCGTGAACACGATCCGGCCCTCGACGGCGTCGCGTGCCGCGCGGAGGCGCTCAGGCAAGCTCAGGGGCCGCAGGAGAGAATCGATGTGCTCGGCCAATGCGCCGGCTTGGGATGGGACTATGGGACTCATAACGGACGTCAAAGCTTTTAGAGTTCGACCAAAGATTGTTCGTCAAAACGAACGACGTCAAGGCTGTATTGCGGCGCAACACCCTGTTGGAGCAACCCAAAAGGCACTCGAAAGGTCCTCAAAAAGAATATCGTTTGCCGATAGGCGACACTGACGACGGGATTATTGGCCGAGCCGGGAGCCTCGGAGACAGAAGCTTGCGGCAAGATTTTTTTGCAACGGGCAAAATTTTCTTTCCGGGAATGCGGGAATTCGTGCTCGTTTGACGGGAAATGCCGGATATATCAGTCAGCAGACTCCCGACGCCGACCGTAGTGGCGAACGGCTCTCCGGACGCGGCGATCCGGCTCAAGGGAAATCCTTTTCTCGTAAAGCTGCCGCGAGCGCATAAAACCATCGCCTTCTCGCGTTCTTCATAAAGAACATTTTCGTTGACTTGGAGCGGGTCCAGACAGACATTCCGGGCATGCCAAATGCCGAGCTGCTGCCGCAAACTGCGCCCTTCGAACTCGAACATCGCGAGCAGCTAGATCGCGTGCTCGGGGCTGCAACGCCGCTGCAGCGCGCCTGGCTCTCCGGCTTCCTCGCCGGCCTCGACCGCGCCGCCAATCCGCCAACGGCGGAGGTTGCGGCCCCGCAGAAGGCCGTGCCGCTCACCATTCTGTTCGCGAGCGAATCCGGGAATTCCGAAGCGCTGGCGCATGGCGCCGCGAAGCTCGCCAAGAAATCCGGCTTCAAGCCGCGCGTGATCGATTTCGCCGACCTCGATATCGCGACGCTCGCGAAAGAGAGCGCGTTGCTGGTCATTGCGGCGACCTGGGGCGAGGGCGAGCCGCCGGCCCGCGCCGTCCGCGCCTATAACGAACTCATGAGCGACGCGGCGCCGAAGCTTGCCGGCACGCGCTTCTCGGTGCTCTCGCTCGGCGACAGCGCCTATGTGGAGTTCTGCGGCATCGGCAAAGCCCTCGATGCGCGTCTCGAAGCGCTCGGCGGCCAGCGCGTTGCCGACCGTGTCGATTGCGATCTCGACTTCGACAAGCCGGCCGCCGATTGGACGCGCGCGGTGCTCACAGCGCTTGCGCCGGAGCAGAAGGAAGCGACCAACGTCGTCGCGGTGGATTTCGGACGCGGCGGCGGCGAAGTCAGCCGCGAGCCGGTCTCCGCCGAGGTGATCGAGCACGTCAATCTCAATTCGTCGCGCTCCGCGAAGGAAACCGTCCACCTCGCGTTGCAGTTTGATGGACCAGCGCCGGCTTACGAGCCGGGCGACTCGCTGGAAGTCTTTGCGCCGAACGATACCGCTGTCGTCACCGCCGTGCTGGTTGCGGCCGGTCTCGAGGGGGACGAGGCTCTAGCGAAGACACTGCACGAAGAGCGCGATATCACCACGCTGTCGCTCCCGACGCTCGACAAATACGCGGCCGCGACCGGCAATGCGGACCTCCGAAAGCTGATCGATGCGGGCGAGGCAAAAGCCTGGATCGTCGATCGCCAGCTCGTCGACCTCATCGAGGCCTTCCCGGCGAAGATCGACGCCGCACAGCTGATCGCGCTGACGCGGCCGCTGCCGCCGCGCGCTTATTCGATCGCGTCATCGCGCCGCGAGTTCGAAGAAGAAGCGCATCTCCTCGTATCGGCCGTCCGCTACGAAACGCACGGCCGCACGCGCACCGGCGTCGCTTCGACGCATATCGCGGATCGCCTCAAGGTCGGCGGCTCGCTGCGCGTCCGCGTTAAGCCAAACAAGCATTTCCGTCTTCCGCAGCTGGCGACCGATATCATTATGGTCGGGCCGGGCACCGGCGTCGCGCCATTCCGCGCCTTTGTGCAGGAGCGCCGCGCGACGAATGCCAGCGGCCGTAACTGGCTGTTCTTCGGCGATCGCCAGTTCACGCACGATTTCCTCTACCAGCTCGAATGGCAGGATGCGCTCGGCGAAGGCGCCCTCAATCGCATCGATCTCGCCTTCTCGCGCGACACGCCCGAAAAAGTCTACGTGCAACACCGCATCTTCGAGCAGCGCAAGGATCTCGTCGCCTGGCTCGATAGCGGCGCGCATTTCTATGTCTGCGGCGACGCCAAAGCGATGGCGAAGGATGTGCGCGCTGCGCTCGTCAACGCATATGCCGACGTGAAGGGGCTCGCGGCAGACGCCGCCGAAGCCGCCGTCACCACGCTGGAGCGCGAGAAGCGCTACCTGCAAGACGTTTACTGATCTCGGTCAATCGCAATGAAAAAAGACCTCGCACGTAACGAGTATATCAAGGACGCCAGCCGCTATCTGCGCGGCACGCTCGCCGAAGGCGTCGCCGACGGCGTGACCGGTGCGATCTCGGAAGACGATCAACAGCTCGTCAAATTCCACGGCATGTATATGCAGGACGATCGCGACCTGCGCGCCGAACGCACCAAAAAGAAGCTCGAGAAGGCCTTCTCGTTCATGATCCGCCTGCGTATTCCGGGCGGCGTGGTGACGCCGGCGCAGTGGCTGCAGCTCGACAATATTGCGCGCACCTATGCGAACGGCACGCTGCGGCTGACGACGCGGCAGACGTTCCAGTATCACGGCGTCATCAAGCAAAACCTCAAGACGACGATGAAGGCGATCGACGCCTCGTTGCTCGACACCATTGCGGCTTGCGGCGACGTCAACCGCAACGTCCTGGCGGCGACCAATCCGCGCCACACGACGGCGCATGCGGCGGCGCATAAGCTCGCGACCGATCTCTCGTCGCATCTGCTGCCGAAAACCGGCGCGTATCGCGAGATTTGGCTCGACGGCGAAAAGATCGCGGGTGGCGAAGAGGCGGAGAACGAGCCGGTTTACGGCAAGCACTACCTGCCGCGTAAGTTCAAGACCGTCGTCGCAGTGCCGCCCGACAACGACGTCGACATCTACGCGCACGACCTCGGCTTCATCGCGATCCTCGACAAGAAGGGCGCGATCGAAGGCTGGAACGTCACGATCGGCGGCGGCATGGGCATGACGCACGGCGAGCCGGACACTTATCCGCGCACCGCTGATGTGCTCGGCTTCTGCGCGCCGGAAGATGCCATCAAGGTCGGCGAGGCGGTGCTTACCGTGCAGCGCGACTGGGGTGATCGCACCAACCGCAAACACGCGAGGCTGAAATATACGGTCGAAGATCGCGGGCTCGACGCGTATCGCGCCGAGGTCGAGACGCGCATCGGCAAAAAGCTCGGCGCGCCGAGACCGTTCGCGTTCGACGCCAACTACGATCGCTACGGCTGGACCGAGGGCGACAACGGCCGCCATCATCTCACGCTGTTCGTCGAGAACGGCCGCGTGCGCGATATTCCGGATGGCCCACAGCTGCTCGCGGGTCTGCGCAAGATCGCCGAAGTGCATGATGGCGAATTCCGCTGCACGGCGAACCAGAACGTCGTCATCGCGAATGTCTGCAGCGAAGACCGCGCCAAGATCGATGCGCTGGTCGCCGCATACAAACTCACCGCTCACACCGGAGCGCTGCGCCGCAACGCGATGGCCTGCGTCTCGCTGCCAACTTGCGGCCTCGGGCTTGCGGAGAGCGAGCGCTATCTGCCGACGCTCGTCACCGCGCTCGAAGAGCGGCTCGCCATCCACGGGCTTGCCGAAGACGAAATCACGATCCGCATGACGGGCTGCCCAAACGGCTGCGCGCGCCCCTACATCGCGGAGATCGGCCTCGTCGGAAAGCGGCCCGAGCAATACAACCTCTACCTCGGCGGCGATTTCGCCGGCAAGCGATTGTCGAAGCTCTATGCCGAAGACGTCACGCATGACGGCATCATTGCGGCGCTCGATCCGCTGTTCGCGGCCTATGCAAAGAAACGCAAGAAGGGCGAGCGTTTCGGCAACTTCCTGATCCGCGGCAAGTATGTCGCGAAGACCAGCAACGGTGCGGACTTCCACAAGAATACCGGGCCCGGTCCCGCCGCGCAGTCTCTCGCCGGAGCCGCGTGATGAACCAATATGTCGCCCCGCAGGAGACACGGCCGGCGCGCCTCGCGACGCTGCCGAAACTGCCGATTTTCATGGACCTGATCGGCAAGCGCGTACTGATCGCGGGCGGCAGCGACATGGTCGCGTGGAAGGCCGAGTTGTTCTCGGCCGCCGGCGCGATCGTCCAAGTCTATGCCGACGAGATCTGCCACGAGTTGTCGTCGCTGATCGACTCGGGCCGCGAGATCTATTGGACGCCGCGCCGCTGGCGCGCCGGCGATTTCGATCATGTCTGGCTCGCCATCACCGAGGGTGGCGATGATCGCGACGAGTTCTGCGCTTCGGCGCGGAGCCGGGGCGTGCTGGTCAATGTCATCGACCAACCGGACGCCTGCGATTTTCAGTTCGGCACCATCGTCAATCGCGCGCCCGTCGTCATCGGTATTTCGACCGACGGGGCCGCGCCGATCCTCGGGCAAGCGATCCGCCGTAAGATCGAAGCTGTCTTGCCGAAGGGCCTCGGTGCTTGGACGGCGGCCGCGAAGCAATTTCGCAAGCGCTTGAAGGACATTGTGCCGGAGCGTGCGGGGCGCCGCCGCTTCTGGGAGGCCTTCGTCAACGTGACGTTCGTATCACAAGCGGATGAAGACGCTCGGCTCGAGAAGCTGGAAGATATCGCGCGCGGCATCGCTAACGATGACGCGCCGGCGCAAGTCGGCGAGGTCATCATCGTCGGCGCAGGTCCGGGCGATCCGGAGCTTTTGACGATGCGCGCCGTGCGCGAGCTGCAGGCGGCCGACGTCATCGTCTACGATCGTCTCGTCTCGGTCGATGCACTGGAGCTTGGCCGCCGCGAGGCACGCCGCATCCTGGTCGGCAAGAAAGGTCACGGCGCCACCGTCTCGCAATCCGACATCAACGCGCTGTTGGTGAAGCTCGCGAAGGACGGCCACCGCGTCGTGCGCCTCAAGGGTGGCGACCCGGCCGTGTTCGGGCGGACGAGCGAAGAGCTTTCGGCCTTGCGCGCCGAGAAGATCCCAGCCCGCGTCATTCCGGGCGTCACAACGGCGAGCGCGGCGGCGGCTTCGCTCGGCATTTCGCTGACGCAGCGGCAGATCGCGCAGCGCGTGCAGTTCGTCACCGGGCATGACTCAAACGGCGGACTGCCGCCGGACCTCGACATCGCGGCGCTCGCGGACCCGCGCGCGACCACGGTCGTTTATATGGGCGCCAAGACGCTTTCGATTTTGTCGCAGCGTTTGCTGGAGCAGGGCGCTGCAGCGGAGACGCCGGTCGCCATCGGGCGCGGTGTCACGCATCGCGGCGAAGCTTGGGATTTCTCGACGGTTGGTGCGCTTGCGGCGAGCGCGCCGCGCGGCAGCGATCAGCCGACGATCGTGATCGTCGGCGGCGTGGTGAATGAGGCGGCGGCTTAGCTGAGCAGCGCGTCACCCACCATCCCTCCCCGGGTCCCGCAGGGACCAGACGGGGAGGGTGTCCGCCGCAGGCGGACGGGTGGGGTAATCTCGCGCGCCGACGAACGCCACCCCCACCCCCGCGCGTTGCGCGGACCCTCCCCCTTCGGGGGAGGGATGGAGTTTGCGGCTAAGCCGCGACTTAATCGATCATCGCTTCGATCAGATACGGGCCCGGCGTCGAAAGCCCGTGCGCTACCGCCTTATTGAAGCTCTCCATATCGGTCACGCGCTCGCCCGGCACACCCATGCCGCGCGCGAGATCGACGAAGTTCAAATCCGGACGGCTGAGGTCGAGCATGTCGAGCGCTTTGCGGCCGACATTCTGCGCGCCGACATTGACGAGTTCGCCGAGCAGGATCGCGTATTTGCGATTGGCGAAGATCACGGTCGTGACGTTGAGCTGTTCGCGCGCCTGCGTCCACAGCGCCTGGATCGTGTACATTGCGGAGCCGTCGCCCTCGAGATTGAGCACCGGACGGTCCGGGCACGCGACAGCGGCGCCGGTCGCCAGCGGCATGCCGATGCCGATCGAGCCGCCCATATTCTGCAGCCACACGTGCGGATGCGCGCTCTGCGTCATCGGGAAAAAGCCGCGGCCGGTCGAGACGCCTTCGTCGACGACGATCGCGTTTTCGGGGATCAGGGCACCGATCGACGGCGCCAGCGTCGCAGCGCCGATTTTGCCGGTGCCGGCTTTCGGCGGCGCATACTGGTTGTTGGTGATTGGCGTCTTCGTCGCGCCGAGTTCGTCGGCGAGCCATTCGAGCGCGTGCACGATATCTTCCTCAAGCTCGGCGAGCTTGGTGAACTCTGTATCCTTCGGGGACAGCAAGCTCGGCTTGTTCGGGTAGGCAAAGAAGCCGACTGGAACGCGGCTGCCCGCGAGGACGATGTGCTTGAGGCCCTTCAGCGTCTCTACCGCCTGATCGACCGGATACGGAATGCGCTCAATCGCGATCGAGCCGGCGCCGCGATCCATGCGCGCGTTGAAGGTCTGCGCCATGAAACGGCAGCCCGTCTTCGCCGCGATGCGCGCGGCAAGTTCAAGCCCGTGAACTTTCAGCGCCGCTCCCGCGAGTAGCAGCAACGCGGGCTCACCCGAAGTCAGCGCTTTCGCACTCGCGCGCACAGCTTCCTCGCTGACGCGCTTGCGCGTCGGGATTTCGGGAATCTTTGCAGGACCCGAGCCTTCGTCCCATGCGGTGTCACCGGGAAGGATCAGCGTCGCGACCTGCCCAGGGGCGTTCTGCGCGGCCGCGACGGCGGCAGCACCATCTTCCGCAACGCGCTTCGCATTCGGCGATGTGCGCACCCAACCTGAGAACGGCTTTGCGGCCGTCTCGATGTCCGAAGTCAATGGCGCATCGTAGTCGCGATGATAGGTCGCGTGATCGCCGACGATGTTGACCATCGGCGTCGACGCTTTCTTCGCGTTGTGCAGGTTGGCGAGACCATTCGCCAAACCGGGACCGAGATGGAGCAGCGTTGAAGCTGGCTTCTCCGCCATGCGCGCGTAGCCGTCAGCCGCGCCGGTCGCGACGCCTTCGAACAGCGTCAGGATGCAGCGCATGCCTTCGACGCGATCGAGCGCCGCGACGAAGTGCATTTCGGATGTGCCCGGATTGGTGAAGCTGACATTGACGCCGCCGTCCACCAGCGTGCGCACAAGGCTTTCGGCGCCGTTCATTGTCTCGGTCATCGATCTTTCCAAACTGCGCCGCCTATGCTGCGGCTCGGTTCCAGCGTCCCCTCTCCCGCTTGCGGGAGAGGGACAGGGTGAGGGCAATCAACAAGCGCGGTGTTTGTGACTTCCCCTCACCCGGCTCGCGTTGCTCGCCACCCTCTCCCGTAAACGGGAGAGGGCTTAAGAGCGCATCTCACTTTCAGCGGCCGACGAAATTCGGCACGCGGCGTTCGGCGACAGCCTTCACGCCTTCCTTGAAGTCGGCGGTCTCGCGCAGCTTGTCCTGCTCGGCGAGTTCGTGATCGGTCGTCTTGGCGACCGCGTCGGCCAGACCCTGACGCATCGTCGCGCGCGTCGACAGCGTGCCGAGCGGCGAGTTCTCGGCGATCTCGGCGGCGAGCTTCAGCGCTTCCTTGCGCACGTCGGCGAGCGGGACCAGCACATCGACAAGGCCCATGCGCTGCGCCTCTTCGCCGGTGAAGCGGCGCGACGTGTAGAACATCAGCGCGGCATTCTGATGACCGACCACGCGCGGCAGCGTTGTCGTCAGGCCGAAGCCCGGATGGAAACCGAGGCGTGTGAAGTTGGCGCAGAAGCGCGCTTCCGGCGCCGCGACGCGGAAATCCGGCACCACGGCGAGGCCGAGGCCGCCGCCGACCGCCGCACCCTGGATCGCGCCGACCATCGGCTTCTTCAGGCGATAAAGTCGCACGGCTTCTTGGTACAGGTTGCCGACGATGCCTTGCGGCAGATTGCCTTCAAGCTGTCCGCTGTTGTTCAGCGCGCGGCCGTCGCCGAAATCGGCGCCGGCGCAGAAGACCTTGCCCTGCGCGGCCAGCACGGTCGCGCGGATGTTCGGATCGGCATCGAACGCATCGAAGGCGGAGCCGATCTCGCGAATGAGGACGACGTCGAAGAAATTCAGCGGCGGCTTGCGGATTTCGACGAGGCCGACATGGCCGTGGGTCTCGACGCCGATCGATGTGTAAGCGGTCATTTTTGTTGTTTGCTCCCTGTCGTTGGCAAATTTCTTAGCGGCTGCGTTCGCGCTTCACAACACGCGCGGAGACACCGGATGGCCGCTATGCGGCTTCCGGTGCCAAACTTCCGCGTGAAGGAAACTTACGCGGCGGTTTTGCGCGCCGCGACGATTTGATCCGCCGGGCGTCCCGACAGCTCAGCCATGTGGTCGAAGGATGTCTCGTAAGTCGCAACGCCCGCCGTCGCCGAGCGCAGTTCGACGATGAGGTCGCCGATCTCGGCTTCCGGCATCATCGCCTGCACGGTATCCCACCCGGGCCAGCCCTCGCGGCTGTCGAAGCCGAGCAATTGGCCGCGCCGCGAGGAGACGATCGCATTGACCTTCGCCTGCGCATCGGACGGACAATGGATCTCGACGCGGTGGATGGGTTCGAGCAGCACCGGCTGACACTGCGGCAAGGCATCGACAACACCGATGCGCCCGGCGGTGCGGAACGCCATGTCGGACGAATCGACCGTGTGATACGAGCCGTCGATCAACGCGACCGCAACATCGACCACCGGGAAGCCGAGTGGCCCGTGTTTGAGGCCGTCGATCACGCCTTCCTCGACCGATGGGATGTAGTTGCGCGGCACGACGCCGCCGGTGATGCGCTCCGAGAAGGCGAACCCGGCGCCGCGCGGCTGCGGCTGAATTTCCAGCACGACATCGCCGAACTGGCCGTGGCCACCCGATTGCTTCTTGTGGCGGCCGCGCTGCGTCGCGCCTTTGCGAATCGTCTCGCGATAGCCGACGGTCGGCGGCCGTGTGCCGATTGAAACGCCGAAGCGCTGCGCGAGCCGCTCGGTCGCGACGCGCAGATGCATCTCGCCTTGGCCGTAAAGGATCACCTCGTGCGTTTCCGGGTTGTGCACGATCGAGAGCGACGGGTCTTCCTCCTGCAGCTTCTGCAAGGCCTGGCCGAGCTTCACGTCGTCCTTGCGATCCTTCGCATAGGCCGCGATCGACAGCACGGGCTGATGCGCGACGCCGGCGTCGAGCGCGGCCGGCGCCTGCTTGCCGGCGGAGAGCGTTTCACCCGTATGCGCATAGTCGAGCTTGCCGAAACCGACGGTCTCGCCGATCTGCGCGGGGCCGCGCTTCTCTCCGGTCTGGCCTGAAAGTTTGAACACACCGGAGACGCGGCCGGCCTCGCGCTCGGGTGAGAGTAGCGTCGAGCCATCGCCGATCTGACCCGAGAGCACGCGCGCGACCGAGAGCTTGCCGCCATGCGCCGTATGCAGCGTCTTGATGACGAAAGCGGTCGGATCACCGTCCGCCGCAACGCCGAGGCGCTTCGCTGTTTCCGCCGCGCCCGGAATGTCGTGGCGCAGGGCTTTGAGCAAACGCTGGACACCGTTGGTCCGCGTCGCGACGCCGATCATGACGGGGCAGATCAAACCGTCGGCGAATTCCTTGGTGAGATCGTCGAAGACTTTGTCGCGCGGCGGCGGAATGTCCTCGAGCAACTGCTCCATCAGTTCGTCGTCATGATCCGCAAGCTTTTCGAGCATCGAGAAGCGCGCTTCCTTCTCGCGGTCGAGATTCTCGCCCTTGAGATCGACGACTTCGGATGGTGCGTGCTCCTTGTAAACATGCGCGCGTTCGAGCGCGAGATCGACGAAGCCGGTTACGATCTCGCCGGACCAAATCGGAATCTGCCGCAGCACGAGCGGCACCTGCGACGCCGGCTGCAATACGGTGAGCGTCTCGCGGACGCGCTTGTCAGCTTTATCGATCTTGTTGAGGAACAGGATGCGCGGAATCTTGAGGTCTTCGAGCTCGCGCAGAATGAGTTGCAGCTGCGGGACTTTGCGCTCGTCCGCTTCGCAGACGACGACCGCGGCGTCGCACACGCGCAGCGCGTTGCGCATATCGTGCAGGAACTCGACCGAGCCCGGGCAATCGATGAAAGTGTAGTCGTCGCCGAGATAATTTGTCGTTGCGAAAGAGAGCTCGACGCTCATCTTGTGATGCCGCGCTTCCGCGCTCGCATCGCCGACCGTGGTGCCGGCCTCAACTGTTCCCTGACGTGTTATCGCGCCAGTGCGCGCCAAAATCGCTTCAAGAAGTGTGGTTTTGCCGCTCTGGAACGGGCCCACCAGCGCAATACACCGGGGACCCTTCGGACTCGTGCCGCCATTGGCCATGGTTGCCTCCCGTTCCGTTTTTCACGCAACGGGCGAAACGCTCTCGGCGAAACGCCCGATGCGTCTGACGGGGCGGTGGCCCCGCCTTGGAGCAACATGGTCTCAGGCTACGGCGAAGCTGGCAAGGCGAAAGAGGAGAAATCTCGCTCAGCCTCTCGATACGTCATGGCCCTGGTGCCCTTTGGGGCAGCCTCATGCGGGCCATCCACGTCTTTGCCGCAGAATGAAAAAAGTAAGACGTGGATGGCCCGGACAAGCTGGGCCATGACGGAATTCTCTATTTGCCGTTGAGGTACTGCTTCGCGAGAATTTTACCCTCTTCGACCGCCGGCTGATCAAACGCATCGACGCCGATCAGATGCGCCGCGATGATCGTCTCCAGCATGTAATGCATCAGCAATTCGCCGAGCGACTTTTCGTCGAGCGTCGGAATGTGGATCGTGCGCACCGGGCAGCCGTTCTTCGCCAGTGTTTCCGCCGTCGCGCGGCCTTGCGCCGCAACAAGATCGCCGATCGTCTTGCCGGCGAAATCCGGCTCACCGGCGAGTGCCGACAGTTTCGCGTCCATCACCGGGCCCCTGCCGGCCGGCGATGTCGTGATCACGGTGAAGAGTTTGTCGCGCGGGCCGCCGATAAAGAGCTGCAACTGACTGTGCTGATCGACAGGGCCGTTACAGCCGAGCGGCGTCGTGCCCTTGCCGTCCTTGCCGAGGCTCTCGGCCCAGAGCTGGACGTACCAGCGTGTCATGCGCTCCAGCCGGTCCGTGTAAGGCATGACGACCGAGACCGTCTTGCCGCGGCTTTCCGCGAGCGCCACCGCGAGCGATGCGCCGAGCGCGGACGAAACGTCTTTCGCGGATTTGCCGGCGAGCACCGGCGCGAGCGCCTGGCCCGCGCCCTGGCGGATCGCCGCGATATCGAGGCCGAGCACCGCCGCCGGGATCAGGCCGACATTGGTCAGCGCAGAGAAGCGGCCGCCGACGCCGGTGTCGTGGTCGAGGATCTCGACGTCGTACTTCGACAAGAGATCACGCAGGCCGTTGCGATTGCCGGGTTTGTTCGGCTCGGTCAGGCCGACCATGACTTTTGAGATCGTGTCGCCGAGACCGGCTTTTTCGAGCGCGGTCAGCACCGCGATCGTCTGCATCAAAGTCTCGCCGGTGCCGCCCGACTTCGAGATCGCGACGAAGCGCGAGGTCTTCAGCGGCAAGCGATCGAGCAACGAGCCGAAGGTGATCGGGTCGAGATTGTCCATGAAGTGTAGTTGCGGACCGCTCCGCAGGCTGCCGGCTCCTGCAACCGCGTGATCGGCAAGCTGCGCCAGCGTCTGGCCGCCGAGGCTCGAACCGCCGGTGCCGAGCAGAACCACATCGGTCGCGCCGTCGCGCAGTTTGTCGGCTGCCTTCTTGATCGACGCTAAATCGCTCGTCTGCGCCGGCAGCTGAAGCAGCGCCAAGCCCTTGTCGGCATGTCGCTCGCGCAGCCATTTGAGCCCACCTTCGGCGCGCTCCAGCATGGCGTTCAGGGTCGCGGGTGCAACACCTTCACGCCCGACGCGCTCTTCGCGCGCGCTTTCGATCGATTGGATGATTGACGACATGATGGGAGCTCCGAGGACGGATATTTAGGCAGGCAAAACGTATGCCGAGGAGCCCGGCATACTCAACGTTGTTTACGGAAACGTTGCTCAGCCCGGATTGTTCGATCGTGAACCCGTAGCGGCAGCCGGGCGGCCGACGACCGTGAAGTGTAAACCACCTTCGAGCAACGATTTTGCGACGCGCTTTGCGTCCGCGATGGTCACGGCGTCGATCAACTTCTCTCGTGTCGTGATGTAATCAATGCCGAGGCCCTGCAGCTGCAGGCCAAGCAGTTGCGCGGCAATCTTCGTCGAGGTGTCGAAGCCGAGCGCATACGAGCCTTTGAGATAATCTTTAGCTTTCGCGAGCTCGTCTTCGGTCGGGCCGGTCTCGGCCATGCGGCGGATTTCGTGCTGCATGACGGCGATCGACTCGTCGGTCTTCTCGGCACGCACCTGCGTGTAGCCCATATAGAGCGCCGAGAATTCCATCGGGTAGAGATAGGTCGAGACGCCGTAAGCAAGACCGCGCTTCTCGCGCACTTCTTGATACAGCCGCGACGTGAAAGAGCCGCCGCCCAGGATGTGATTGACGATATAGGCCGTCATGTAATCGGGGTCTTTGCGCGGCAGGCCGACGCCGCCAAAGCTGACGACGCTCTGCGGCGTGTCGAACGGAACGGCATTCTTCTGGCCGAGCGCGACCGGCTTTACGACCGGCACCGGGGTCAGCTCCGATTTCGCCGGCAACTTGCCGAAGATATCGTCGATCACTGTCTTCGCAGCGGCCGGATCGATGTCGCCGACGATCGCGATCTTGAGACGTTCGCGCGTCAGCACGCGGCGATGATAGGTCTGCAGGTCTTCGCGCTTGATCTGCGGAACGCTCTCGCTCGAACCACCGGTCGGCTGGCCGTATGGGTGATTGGGGAACGCGGTGCTCCACCACGATTTGCCGGCGATGCTGCCCGGATCGGTGCTCTCGCGGCGAATTTGCGCCAGCACCTGCGCGCGCGTGCGATCGAGCGCGCTTTCGTCGAAACGCGGATCGTTGAGTGCAAGACGCAACAGACCGAACGCCTTTTCGCGATGCTCGGACAACGTGCGCAAACCACCGCGGAAGTGATCGCGATCGGCGTTGAACGTCATCTCGATCGCGTCGCGTTCGAGCCGCTCCTGGAACGAACTCGAATCGAGATCGCCGGCGCCCTCGTCCAGCATCGACGCCGTCATATGCGCGACGCCCGGCTTATCCTTCGGGTCCTGGCTCGCGCCGCCCGAGAATGCGAACTGCAGCGCCACCAGCGGCACCGTGTGATCTTCGACCAGCCACGCTTCGATGCCGGCCGGCGTGACGATACGTTCGATCTTCTGCGCGAAGGCGTTAGACGCAGTCAGCGCGATGGTCGCGACGGTGAGAAGCCCAAGGGCGGCGCGTCGTGCGAAATGCATCGTCATCACGAGCGCTTTCCATCAGGGCGCGTTTCGTCGCGCAGCAGATAACCGGTGGTCGACTGCTTCTTGTTGAGCCATTTCTTCGCTGCGGCAGCGACCTGATCGGCCGTGACGGCGCGCACGCGTTCCGGCCACTGCCAGACGTCCTCGACCTTGAGGCCGATCGACAATGCTGCGCCGTAAGCGCGCGCCAAGGTCATCTGATTGTCCTGCGCGTAGACCATCTGCGAGACGAGGCGGGCTTTGGCGCGCTCGATTTCTTCCGAAGTCACGCTGTTCTCGATGACGTCGTTCAAGACAGCTTCGACGGCCTTTTCGAGATCCGGCAGCGAAACGCCGGCGACCGGCGTCGCGTAGATGCCGAGCCGCGTCGTATCGAGCGCGGTCGAGTCGTACCAAGCGCCGGCGGACGACGCGATCTTCTTGTCGACGACAAGCTGCTGATACATGCGGCTCGATGCGCCGGTGCCGAGAATGTTGATCAGAATATCGAGCGCTTCGGATTCGTTCGGCGCACCCGTCACATCGGACGGCGCGAGATACGAACGCTGCCACGACGGTTGCGCGACGCGCGGGTCCGTCAATGTCACAGAGCGCGGCGCGATTTGCGGCGGCTCTTGCGGACGAATGCGGGGCCCGACTTCGAAGCGCTTCTCGACCTTGCCGTAAGTCTGCTCGGCGAGCGTCTTGGCTTCTTCCGGCGAGATGTCGCCGGCAAGAACCAGGATGGCGTTGTTCGGCGTGTAGAAGCGGCTGTAGAACGAGAGCGCTGCCTCGCGGTCGAGCTTTTCCATCTCGTGACGCCAGCCGATGATCGGCCGTCCATACGGATGATTGAGGAACTGCGCGGCGGCAATCTGCTCGCCGAGCAATGCGCCCGGATTGCTGTCGGTGCGCTGGTTGCGCTCTTCCAAAATGACGTTGCGTTCGGGCAGAACCTGCGCGTCCTGCAGCGTCAGGTTCGTCATGCGATCGGCCTCGAGCTCCATCAGCTTCGGCAGGCGATCGCGCGCGACGCGCTGGAAGTAGCCCGTGTAATCCGTCGATGTGAAAGCGTTCTCCTGGCCGCCGAAGCGCGCCACCGTCTGCGAGAACACACCATCCGGGTTCGTCTTCGTGCCCTTGAACATCAAGTGTTCGAGGAAATGCGCGATGCCCGAATGTCCCGGCGGCTCGTCGGCGGAACCGACGCGATACCACACCATGTGGGTGACGACCGGCGTCCGGCGATCCGGGATAACGACGACTTCCAAACCGTTCGCTAGCTTGAAGTGCGTCGGCACGACTCCCGCGGCGGACGCAGGAGAAGTCACCGCCAGCGTCAGAGCGATCGCGGCGGCAGAGAAAAACATTCGCATTCGGATGTCCGCGTCAGGAGTCGTGCAGTTGGTCCGCGCCGACCCCAGTTAGCGCGTCGGCGGTTCGGTGCCCCGGTCGAAGAAGTTCGGAACTTTGCTGAGAAGACCCGTGCCGGCAGGCGCCCGGTAAGGCTCCGCCGACGACGGCGTCTGATAGCCGGTCGGAGGCTGTGTCAGCGATTGACGCGTCGGCTCACCTTCGAATTGCGGGCCTTTGTTGCCGCCGCCGAATTGCGCGCCGAACATGCCGAAGATCGTCTTTTCCTCGCGGCCACCACTCATTTCGGACGGCAGCAACGGGCGGCCGGAACCGTGTTCGGCCTCACTGCGGCGCGGCGGCTCGGTCACGCGACCGGCGCCGGCGACGCGGCCACGGCGGAGTTCGCCCGGCGTCAGCGGGCGTTCGCCCGCGCGCTCGGATTCCCACGCGCCGATGATGCCCTTGCTCTTCGGCTTTTTCTGCTTGTCCGGATCCTTCGGCCATGCGGCCATCTCGCGCGTGCGCGCGCCGGAATCAGGCGGCGGAAGCTGCACGGCTCCAGCCGTGCCGGACGGCGGGATCACCAGCGGCGAACGCTCGCGATAGTCGATGTCGGGGCGCGCTGCGCCACCGCCCATCAAGCTGCGTATGATCTTCTGCTCGAAAGTCGGATCGTCATCGTCGTCATCGGCCAGGACCGGGCCCGTCAGCGACAGGACCACAACCATGCCGGTCAGCAATGCCTTGGTACGCCCCATAGCCCGCGGCCCCCGGAAACTCGTCGACTTCACCGCCATTACTACCCCGAAACTCGATTTGTCGTCCCGTTGCAAAATGTCGCCCTATCGGGGCGCTTTTGCGGCGCTGCCCGAGAAGAGTGTCTCGTAGAGCAGCCCGATGACGCCGGCAACGATCGCGACGTCGGCTAAGTTGAAGACATACCAGTAAAAATTGAGCTTATCGATATGAAAGAAAGCGAAGTCGGCGACCGCGCCGTAAAGGAAGCGGTCGATCACATTTCCGAGCGCGCCGCCGATGATAAGCCCCAGCGAGGCCGCCGTCAGCTTGGTTTCGGACCGCCAGAGCCAAACCGTTAGGAAAATTACCGCCGCGATCTTGAAAGCCACCAGCACCCAGCGGCCGAATGCCGTGTCCTGGCTGAAGAGGCCGTAGCTGATGCCTGTATTCCAGGTCAGCACGAGGTCGAACCACGGAAACAGCGAGAAACGCCCGCGCTCGCCAAGGTCGAAACCGTAGATCAGCCAGAGCTTCGAGGCTTGATCGGCCAATAATGCGAGTATCGCTATACCAATACCGAGCCGAAGCAGTGCTCCGGCTCGGGTCGTCTGTAGTTCGGCGGGCAACGCCTCGCTCATCCGGCCATCGCGGCTTTGACCTTGGCGAGCGTGTCGACCGGGTCGTTGGCGGCTTGGATGATGCGCGCCTCGCGCTCCATCAGGCCGACGTTGGCCTTCATCATCTCGTCGACGACATCGGTCGGGACGACAACGGCGCCGTGCTGGTCAGCGTGGATGAGGTCGCCGCTCTCGACCGCCATGCCGTGGATGTTCACCGGCGTGCCGAAGTCTTCGAGGTGGACCCAGGCGTGCGACGGCGACAGCGAGCCCGCCAGCATCTGGAAGCCTTTCGCGACCATCGGGATATCGCGAATCGAGCCGTTGGTGACGACACCGAGCAGGCCGAGGCCCTTGTGCACGTTGGTCTGCACTTCGCCCCAGAACGCGCCGTAGCCGATGAATTCACCGTCGATGTCCTCGATCACGCTGATGCCGGGCTGCGGCTTCGACGCGATGTAATCGAGGTAATCCATGCGCTTGCCCATGTAGGACTCGCCCTTCACGGCATCCTTCGACTTGATCTTCGCGGTTTTCGCGAAGCCGACGATCGGCGGCAGGTCCGGGAACGGGCAATGCAGGTGCTTCACCGTGTAGCCGAAGCCGCGGCGATGCGGCGCAACCATCTCGACGAGATTGCAAACGGTCGGAGTATCGATCGAGCGAAGGAACTCGAAGTGGCGCGTCGTCAGTTCGGACATCGGGTCAAATCCTTGGGATTTCTTGTGTCTCGGTTTCTTATCGGCCGTTCTCTGGCACAGACGGATGCGCTTGTCAGCGCCGATTCTGAATGAGTTTTGATCAGCGGCGATTTGCATCAGCCGCCGCCTCGCCCGCATTATGCGCCGCAACGCCAGAACGAAAACAAAAAAACCGGAGGGACTATGCAACGGCGAACCTTCATCGCGGGCCTCGGCGCCGTCTCGGCGCTACCGCTGACATCGCGCCACGCAGCCGCACAGGAATGGCCAGATCGCAACATCACGATGGTCGTGCCTTTTCCGCCTGGCGGACAAGCCGACCTCGCGGCACGCCCGATCGGCCTCGCGCTCTCGAAGCTCGTCGGCAAGCCGGTGGTCGTCGACAACCGCAGCGGCGCGGGCGGTTCCGTCGGTAACGCGGCCGTCGCGCGCGCGGCGCCGGACGGCTACCTCCTCTTGATGACGCTGTCTTCGCTCGCCGTGCTGCCGGAGGCCGATCGCCTCTACGAACGCCCTGCCGCCTACGAGGTCGACCAGCTCGCGCCGATCGCGCGCGTGCTCGCCGATCCGACAGTTCTCGCAGTACCGGCAAATGCACCGTGGAAATCGGTCGCCGATCTCGTCGCCGACGCAAAAGCGCGGCCCGGTGTGATCCCGTTCGGCTCGTCCGGTCCCTACGGCACGCTGCATATCGCGATGGAGATGTTCGCGGCCGCCGCCAGGATCAAAATGCTGCACGTGCCGTATCGCGGCGCCGGCCCGGCGATCACGGATTTGCTCAGCGGACAGATCCAGGCGCTGGCCTCTGCGCCCGGCACGCTCAAGCAGCATGTCGATGCCGGGAAGCTGCGCATTCTCGCCAACTGGGGCAACGCGCGCGTTCCGGCATTTCCGGAGGTTCCGACTTTCATCGAGCTCGGCTTCAAGGACGTCGAGTTCTACATCTGGGCCGGCCTCTTCGCGCCGCGCGGATTGCCGGCAGACGTAACAACGAAGCTGCGCAATGCGATGCGGGACGCTATGCGCGATCCCGATGTCATCCGCACCTTCGAGAGCGCCGGCAGCCCGGCGGCTTATCAGGACACGGACGAGTTTTCGAAGTTCGTCGCGGCCGACAGCGCGCGGCTCGTCGCGATCACGAAGAAGATCGGAAAGGTGTAAGCGCGGCGCGCATTGCGCATCGCGGACCTGAACGTCTAGAACCCTCCCCGTAACGAGGAAACGCAAGGCTAAAACAAATGAAAAAGCAGTACCGTATTGCCGTGATCCCGGGCGATGGCATCGGCAAGGAAGTCGTGCCGGAAGGCGTGCGCGTGCTCGAGCAGGTGGCGCAGAAATTCCAGTTCGAAATCAAGTTCGACTGGTTCGATTTCGCGTCCTGCGACTATTACGAAAAGCACGGCAACATGATGCCGGAGGACTGGAAGGACAAAATCGGCAAGCATGACGCGATCTTCTTCGGCGCGGTCGGCTGGCCCGCGAAGGTGCCGGATCACATCTCGCTCTGGCAGTCGCTCATTCTGTTCCGCCGCGACTTCGATCAATACGCCAACGTGCGCCCCGTGCGCTTGATGCCGGGCGTGCCCTCGCCGCTCGCCAACCGCAAGCCGGGTGATATCGACTTCTGGGTCGTGCGCGAAAACACCGAGGGTGAATATTCGTCGATCGGCGGCCGCATGTTCAAGGACACGGACCGCGAAGTCGTCGTGCAGGAAACCGTGATGTCGCGCCAGGGCGTCGACCGCATTCTCAAATATGCGTTCGAACTCGCGATGAAGACGCCGAAGAAGCATCTGACCTCGGCGACGAAGTCGAACGGCATCTCGATCACGATGCCGTATTGGGATGAGCGCGTCGAAGCGATGGCGAAGAACTATCCCGAGATCAAGTGGGACAAGTACCACATCGACATTCTGACGGCGTTGTTCGTCATGCATCCGGACCGCTTCAACGTCGTCGTCGCGTCCAACCTGTTCGGCGACATTCTCTCGGATCTCGGCCCAGCCTGCACGGGCACGATCGGCATCGCGCCGGCCGGCAACATCAATCCGGAGCGCTTGTATCCGTCGGTTTTCGAGCCGGTGCACGGCTCGGCGCCGGACATCGCGGGTCAGAACATCGCGAACCCAATTGGTCAGATTTGGTCGGGCGCGATGATGCTCGAACATCTTGGCGAGCCGGATGCGGCGGCCGCGATCGTCACCGCGATCGAGAATACGCTGAAGGAGCCGAAGCTGCGCACGCGCGATCTCGGCGGCAAGGCGAATACGGAAGAAGCCGGCAAGGCGATCACGGCGGCGATCTAAGACTGCCGTCCGACTGAGCAATTTTCCGATTTTTCGTCACATCTTGCTGACGGATCGGGCGAAAACTCTTACCGCGGGCCTTTCGGAGCGCCGAATCGATGCTTAGACTCTGATTCGTCGTCAACTAACTGAAAGGAGGTGATCCAGTGTCTCATTGTCTTTCGCCGCGAAACCGGCACGCTGGGTTGCACCCTCTCGCGAGGATCGCGCTCGCGTGACGGGCTAGCTAACGCTGGCCCTCCGGGCCGCGGTTTCGACAATGGAAAGGCCGCTCTTCGGGGCGGCCTTTCTTTTTAGTCTTGCTAGCTGCAAACGCGAACGAGCCTATTGCCAATGTAACGATACATACATGGCGTACCATTCGTGGCGCGCGAGTTCGGCGCATTTCCGCAGACCATTGATTGTCCAACGCCTCTGATCGGAACGTAGCGGCAGCCCGGGGGAGCTTGCTGCGCCTCCGCTGCCTGCTGAGCGGCCATGGCGATGCCTGCACCGACAATCGCAATCGCGAGAATTCCTTTGAGCATCCGCGTCTCCCGTTTGAGGCTTTCAATGCGGAATGCATGTCAGCCGCCCCTGACACTTGGTCAGACGGACGGCGCAATCGGTTCGATCGAAAAGACAATTTTCGACCGCAGTGACTTATCGCGCTATCGGCGCGCTTCAAATCGCCGCGCTGCGCAAACGCAACGCATTGCCGATCACGCTGACGGAAGACAGCGACATCGCGAGCGCGGCCAGCATCGGCGACAGCAGAATGCCGAAGATCGGATAAAGAATGCCCGCCGCGATCGGAACGCCGCCCGCATTGTAGGCGAAGGCGAAGAACAGATTCTGGCGGATGTTGCGCATCACGGCGTGCGAAAGCTTACGAGCCCACACGAGACGTTCGAGATCTCCCTTGAGCAGCGTGATGCCGGCGCTCTCGATCGCGACATCGGTGCCGGTCCCCATCGCAACACCGACGTCGGCAGCGGCGAGTGCCGGTGCATCGTTGATGCCGTCACCGACCATCGCGACGACCTTGCCGGATTTGCGCAGCTTTTCGACAACGGCAGCTTTCTGATCGGGCAGAACTTCAGCTTCGACTGTGTCGATGCCGAGCTTTGCCGCGACGCTTTGCGCGGTCGCACGATTGTCGCCGGTGAGCATCACGATGACGACGCCGTCGTCGCGCAACGCGCGAAGTGCGTTCGCGGCTGACGGTTTGATCGCGTCGGCGACCGCTATGAGCCCCGCAAGCTTGCCGTCGATCGCGACAAATACGACGGTTGCGCCGCCGCTGCGGAGCGTCTCGGCCTCGCCTGCCATCGCTCCCAAGCCGATCGAGAGTTCGCCGAGATACGCCGCGCTGCCGACGACAACGCGCTGGCGTTCGACCATGCCGATCGCGCCGCGCCCGGTCGGCGCATCGAATCCGAAAACACGCGGCAGCGCGATGCCGCGCTTATCCGCTTCGGCGACGATGGCGCGCGCGATTGGATGTTCGCTTGATGACTCCACCGCGGCTGCGACGCGCAACACCGCCGCGTCGTCATGGCCTTCCGTCACGATCATCTCGGCGAAGCTCGGACGACCCTCGGTCAGCGTGCCGGTCTTGTCGACAACGAGAGTATCGACGCGGTGGAATCGCTCGAGCGCTTCGGCGCTCTTGATCAGCACACCGTTCTGCGCGCCGCGCCCGACGCCGACCATGATCGACATCGGCGTCGCCAGCCCGAGCGCGCACGGGCACGCGATGATCAGCACGGCGACGCCGGCGACAAGCGCATAGCCAAGCCGCGGCTCCGGGCCGAACCACATCCAGGCCGCGAAGGCGATGACGGCGGCCGCGATCACGGCAGGAACGAACCAGGCGGCGACGTCGTCGGCGAGACGTTGCACGGGCGCGCGCGAGCGCTGCGCGGTCGCGACCATCTGCACGATCTGCGCGAGCATCGTGTCGCGTCCGACCTTCTCGGCACGCATGACGAAGCTGCCGGTCTGGTTGAGCGTCCCGGCGATGATCTTATCGCCCTCGCGCTTCGTCACCGGCATCGGCTCCCCGGTCACCATTGATTCATCGACCGCCGAATGCCCGTCGGTGATCTCGCCGTCGACCGGGATTTTCTCGCCCGGCCGCACGCGGAGCAGATCGCCGGCCACCACGGCGTCGAGATCGATCTCCTCTTCGCGATCGCCATCGATACGGCGCGCCGTCTTCGGTGCGAGGCCGAGCAGCGCCTTGATTGCGCCGGAGGTTTGTTCGCGCGCACGGAGTTCGAGTACCTGGCCGAGCAAGACCAACACCGTGATGACGGCCGCGGCCTCGAAGTAAACCGGCACGGCTCCGTGCGATTTCAACGACGGCGGGAAAAGGCCCGGCGCGAGCGTCGCGACGACGCTGTAGAGCCACGCGACGCCGGTGCCGATCGCGATCAGCGTGAACATATTGAGATTGCGTGTGGCGATCGATTGCCAGCCGCGCACGAAGAATGGCCAGCCTGCCCACAGCACCACCGGTGTCGCGAGCGCGAATTGGATCCAAGCCGACTGCGCCGGCGTGACCAGGCTGTGAATGTCGAAGACGTGGCTGCCCATTTCGAGCAGGAAGACCGGCAGCGTCAGCGCGCCGGCGATCCACATGCGGCGCGTCATATCGACGAGTTCGTGGTTAGGCCCGTCGTCGAGGCTGACGAGTTCGGGCTCGAGCGCCATGCCGCAGATCGGACACGAGCCCGCGCCGACTTGGCGAATTTCGGGATGCATCGGGCAGGTAAACATCGTGCCTTCCGGCACATTCTCGGCCGGGCGCTCGTCCTTCGGCGTCAGATACTTTGCCGGAGTGGCGGCGAACTTCGTACGGCAGCCGCCGGAGCAGAAGAAATACTCCGTGCCGGCGTGCGTATGTTTGTGGGGCGTCGTCGCGGGATCGACCGTCATGCCGCAGACCGGATCGATCATGGGCCCGGCGGCGGCATGCTGCATGTGATGGTGGTTATGGCGATCGTGCGTGCAGGTCATAAAATCCGCGCTTGAAACGTATACCCCTGGGGGGTATATAGACCGCATGCGTAAAGACATCAAGGCGTCGTGTCAGAAGCGGCTCAATCGCATCGAAGGCCAGGTGCGCGGCATCGCGCGCATGGTCGATGACGACCGCTACTGCATCGATATCGTGACGCAGATCGGCGCGGCGCGTGCTGCTCTCCGCAAGCTCGAGGAAGAACTTCTGCGCGATCACGTCTCGCATTGTGTCGAGCATGCGATCGCGAGCGGCGACAAGGCGGATCAGCGGCAGAAGATCGCGGAGCTGATGGCCGTCGTCGGCCGCGCGGAGCGTTAGCCGAGGCGCTTCTGCGCCGCCGCGTATTCGTCCTGTAGGTCCTGACGGCCCGGGTTTGCCTTCGCGAGCTTCTCTCGCAGCTGGGCCGCGATGACGAGTGCGTCGCGCGCCTCTTTCGGATTGCCGGTGGCGTTGAACGTCTCGGCCAACCGCTCGTGACTTTCCGCCAAAAGGCGCTGACGATCGATATCCTGCGGCAGCATCTCGACGAGCCGCGCAGCCAAAGTCACGGCGCGCTTCGCCGCGATGATCGCGCCATCCGGATCGCCGTGACGCAGCAGCGCAGTCGCGATGTCGGCGAGCGCGAGCACATTGCTGCGCATCAGGTCCGGCGCATAAGCGGCCGTCTCGGCGATCTGGTCCTGCAGGAACTGCGCGCGGTACAACAAGTTCTGCACGAAATCCTTCGGCAAATCCGTGCGGCTCGCGAGATCGCGCGCCATGCCGACGATCATCGCGTTGGCGGCGCGGGCGGCCGCCATCAGCGTCCGCTCGGCCTGCTGCGTCTGCTGCACGATCTCGTGCTGTTGCGCCAATGCGAGGTCGTGCGCCTGCACGGCGTCGCGCCAGTACCAAGCCGTCGTCACGCCAAGCACCATCATGATGGCCGCAACCGTGCTCGCGAGCATGAGTGCGCGACGCTGCTGCCAAACTTCTTTCGCGAGCAGCGTGTCCTTGGTCACGCCATGGATGGCGGCGGCTAGCGTCGCGCCCATGTCGTTGAAGCGGCGGCTCAGACGCGGCGAACGGCGCCGCAAGGTGTTCAGCTCGACCCATTTCGGCTCGCTGGCAAAACGGCCCTTGAGGTTCGGCGGCAGCGGCGTGAATTCGTCCCAGACGAAATCGCCGCGCGTGTCATCCCATTCGAGACGGCCGGACGTCACCGCGATCAGGATCGTGTCGACATTCTTGGTGCGCAGCCATTGATCGATTTCGCGCGCGACCCACGCCGATTCGGCTGCCTGCGGCGACGCCAGCAACAAGAGATAGCGCGAATGCGTCAGCGCGTTCTCGATCGCGGGCCATAGCGGCGTCGCGGCAAGGCACGCGTCGTCGCGGAAAATCGTCAGCGAGCGGCGGCGATACCAGGGTTTTCCGATGGTTTCGAGAAGCGACTGCAGCGCGGCCGCGATCGGCTTGTCGCGCGCGTGACTATACGAGATGAACGCGTCGTATATCGCCATTCCGGCGGGCTTTATCTCTTCTGCGTGGCGACCGTATGGTAGCGCCTCCGCGAAGGCAAGGTTGGACATTGGTTTGCTGCTTCCGACAGTGCTTCGCCCGTTAGTCACGCCAGCCCTGAGGAACGTTCAATGATCCCGCGTATCGATGCAGGCGCCGAAACGGTGCATTGGGGCTACTTCGAGGCGGGTTTGAAGCCGCTGCTGACGATTCAGAGCGGCGAGCGCGTCACGATCTCAACGGTTTCGGGCAACGCCGATCAGCTGCCGCCGCCGCCCGCCTCCGTTCCGCCGGCGCTGCACGAGATCCACGAACGGGTGACGCGGCGCATGCTGCCCGGCCACATCTGCACCGGGCCGGTCGCGGTGCGCGGCGCAAAGGCCGGCCAGGTTCTCCAGGTCGACATCGAGGAGATCGATCTGCATTTCGACTGGGGCTTCAACTTCGTCCGGCCGCTCTCCGGCGCACTGCCTTACGATTTCGACGAGTTTCGCCTCATTCACATCCCGCTCGATCGCGAGCGGCAGATCGGCAAGCTGCCGTGGGGCATGGACATTCCGCTGAAGCCTTTCTTCGGCGTGATGGCGGTGGCGCCGCCGCCGCAGTGGGGCACGCTGTCGACGCTTCCGCCGCGGCCGAATGGTGGCAATCTCGACAACAAGGAACTCGTCGCCGGCACGACGCTCTATCTGCCGATCTATGTCGACGATGCGCTGTTCTCGGTCGGCGACGGACACGGCGCGCAAGGCGACGGCGAAGTCTGCGTCACGGCGATCGAGACCGGGCTCATCGGAACGTTCAGGCTCACGGTGCGCGACGACATGGAGCTCAAGTGGCCGCTCGCCGAAACGCCGACGCATATGATCACGATGGCGTTCGATCCCGATCTCGACGACTGCGTCGTCATCGCGCTGCGTCAGATGATCGATCTCATCTGTGCGCGCACCGGCCTCGATCGCTACCAGGCGCACGCGCTTTGCAGCCTCACGGCGGACCTTCGGGTCACGCAAGTCGTCAACGGAAACAAAGGCATCCACGTGATGCTGGAGAAGCGCTACCTTGCGCGCGTCTGAACCGCGTTAACCTTTCGTTAACGACTGTGGCACAGGCACTTCTCGAACCAACTGTGGCCAGGAAGCGATTCCGATTTGGCCGCGAGTCGGCTATGCAGTGATTCGGACGGAGCGCTTGCGCTTCACGCTCTCGGAGACTGCATGCTGCCGACTCTGCGCTTTCTGTTAGCCGCTATCGCGATGGCTTGCGTCATCACGTTTGCGCTGCTGTCGCAGATCGCGTCGTATTTGCCGAATGCCGGGCACGCGCGCGCACGCGCCGCCGCTCTGCCGCCGCCGGCCGATACGCATCAGAAAATCTTGCTCATCTCGCAGGCGGCCGCGCGCCGTCACGTCGAACTCGAACGTTTGATGCGGCTCACAGATACGGCGCCAGTCGCTACGGCAACGGCCGTCGAGATTGTCGCGCCGGCTGCATCGAATGTTGCTAAAATCGCCGACGAGCCGCGCATCGTTGTCGCGGCGCTGACGCCCGCGCAACTCACGGTCGACGCAACGCTCGAAGCAAACTTCTCGCTGGCAAGCACGTCCGCATTCCACATCGTGGACGCGACAATCGTGACTGCCGTTCAGGAAGCCACTCTTGTACAAGAGTCCGCTCTTGTAGAAGAGCCGCAGCCGCAGATGACCGACGAGGCGCCGCTCGTCACCCTCGCGCTCCCAGCGCAGGAGACCTATGCGCAACCGGAGCCTGACCTCACGCCGGGCAAGCCGCTGCCGAAGACCGTGAAGATGCCGCGCAAAAAACCGACCGCCAAAGCTGCGCCGGTGAAGACGGCCGCCGCCGTGAAGAAAATCACGCCGGCACCGGTCAAGAAGCTGAAAGTCGCTGCGGCAGTGAAGAAACCGGCCGCCAAGCCGGCGCGCAAACCCGCAGCGCCGAAGGCTGCTCCCGCCGACGCAGCCTATACTTTCCCGTTCTCATTCTAAGTTTCGGCGTAACGTCTCGCACGGACTTGGCGTTCGGTAACCGGCCGGTGACACGCGAGGGAAGCATGGGGGGCATGCGGCGCGTTCGGTAGCGCGAAACCTAGAATGCCCGCATCATCTTCGTGCGCGCTGATCGCGAGTCGCATCCTCCCATGCGAGTTTCGATCAGCCAGCTGTTCCCCTCTGAAGTGGATCGGCCATTGGCCGAGCGACTCTCCGGGCCCGCAAGGGCCCGGCTTTTTTTTGCGCTCAGCTTTCGCGACGCGCTTAGTCCCAGAGACGCCTACGCCCAGAGGCGTTCCTTCTCGAGGCCCTTGTAGAGATCCGCGACATATTCGCCGTAGCCGTTGAACAGCTTCGTCGGAATGCGCTCGCTCTTGCCGAGCACTTGCTCGGTCGCCTGACTCCAGCGCGGATGCGAAACCTCCGGATTGACGTTGGCCCAGAAGCCGTACTCGCTCGCCTGCAGTCCTTCCCAATACGTCTTCGGACGCTTGTCCGTGAAGGTGAGGCGCGTGATCGATTTCACCGACTTGAAGCCGTACTTCCACGGCACCGCGAGGCGCAGCGGCGCGCCGTGCTGCTTCGGCAGCGGGTGGCCGTAACAACCGGTCGCGATGAAAGCGAGCTCGTTGGTCGCCTCAACCATCGTGAGGCCTTCCGTGTAGGGCCACGGATACCAAGACTGCCGCTGTCCCGGCGCGACCGCTTTGTCGAGGAACGTTTCCATCTGCAGATACGTCGCGGAGCCGAGCGGCTTGGCGAACTTGACGAGTTCGGCGAGCGGGAAACCGGACCACGGGATCGTCATCGACCACGCCTCGACGCAGCGAAAGCGATAGAGGCGTTCCTCGTGCGGCATCTTGGCGAGCAGATCGTCGAAGCCGATCTCCATCGGCTTTTCGACCATGCCGTCGATCTTCACGGTCCACGGCCGCAGCTTCAGCGCTTGCGCGGGCGCCGCGATCGTCTTCGACGTGCCGAATTCGTAGAAGTTGTTGTAGTTGGCGTTGAGCTTCTCGTCGGTGAGATCGTAGCCGGCGCCGAGCTGGTACTTCTCGTTGCGCTTGAATGGATAGAGCGAGGCGCTCGGGTCCGCTGCGTCGGCAGCGCGCTGTGCACGCGCGCGAGTCGGGATCGCCATCGCGGCCGCGATACCAAGTCCGCCACCGAGCAGCGCGCGGCGATCCAGAAAGAGGTTTTCCGGCGTGGCTTGCGCTTCGGGAATTTCCCAGCCGCGACGGCGGATGATGTTCATAGCCACTCTCCTCAGAGTTCTTGTTGGCCCCGTGCGGATCGCATCCGGAGGGGCAGAGCATCGCCGGCCCCATCGGGCCCTTGCAGCTTGTACGCGCGAGTGTGGCAAAAAGTTACATCACAAAGCAAAGAGGCCCCGGCAGGGATGCCGAAGCCTCTGTGGTCGTGGTCTCTATTGGGTTGAAATCAGGGCCAGAAGTTGCGCTGTACGCGCACGATTCCGTGCCAAATCCCAGCGTCGGCAGCCTTGAATGTGCCCGATCCACTGCTACCGGCCGAGATATTGGTCCAGTCGCCGGTATTCTTCTGATCGACGCGCGTGTAGACGATTTCGGCGCCGAGTTCGAGATTGGCAACCGGCGACCAGATCGTGCGGGTACCGACCTGCAGCATGCCGAAGTCAGGATTGCATCCGGCGGTTTTTGCCTTTTGCAATGCGTAAGCGTTGCACAAACCGGCAGCGGCTTCCTTGTTGTAGTCGAGCCTCAAGTAGCCGCCGAAAGCCGACGTTCGCAGGTTCGGCGCCCAGTAATGCTCGGCCGCGACGGAGAATTGGTAGCCCGTGGTCTTTTGTACTTTGCCGGATGCGTCAATCACGCCGTCGGTCATTGCGGCCGTCGTGAATGTGCCGCTGCCGGCAACGCCGCGCGTGACGGCGACCGAGTTGGTCGCGTTCGGCTTGTACGGTCCCAGATAGCTGATGGCGCCGTCGGCATAAGTCGCCTGCAGCCACAGCACGTCCCCCGGCGCGAACGGCAGATTGAACTTCACGCCGCCACCGATCGCGTAGCCCACGGCGTTGCCGAAGCTGTTGGGCAAGCCGTTCGTCGTGCCTGCGCACGCACCATTACAGCCACCCGACACGTCATGGATCGCGCCATTGATCTGCGCCGATCCCCACGGCTGATCGAGCCTTAAGTTCGCGACGACGTCCGGATACTGGTTGTTGCGATAGAAGCCAAAATACGGGGCGCCATTGGTTTCGACCCCGCTTGTGCCGGAGCCATTCTGACTCAAAGTCGGACCACCGGTCGGACTGCCCGCCACCTGACTGTAGACCAGGCCAATGCGGCGGGCGACGCCATCTTCGGCCGCGAGCGTGGCCGAGAGGCCTCCGCCAAGTTCCGCCGTGTAGGCGAACACCGTTTGCCCGACAGGCGTGCTCGAGCCTGCGTAATACGGCGTCGTGTAGGACAGCGTGCCGTTGTAGAAATCGAAGAACGACTGCGTCTTACCAAACGTGAAGCCGGCGAACTGGATGAACGCGCGCGAAAAATAGATCGTGCCGCGATAACCCGTGTACTGGCCGGTGTAGCCGGTAGCGTCGCTGTTGATCTCCGGCCCGAACCGGATGTACGAGCGCAAAGTCCCATATTCGGTCTGCGTGCGCGTATCGAAGCTCAGCTCTGAGCGAACGCGCGAGGAATACCCGCTCTTTTCCGCGCGATTATCGCGAGCGGATGCGCCGGAGAGATTGACGAGATTGCTGCCTGCGGCGTTGAAATTGTACTCGGCCCGAATCCAACCGCCGATCTTGATGCAGGTGTCGGTGCCCGGGATATAATAGAAGCCCGCGCCGTAAGCCGAGCAGACCTTCACGTATTCCGCGGCCTTGGCCTTCGTCGGCAAGTCTGCCGCGTTCGCTGCCGAGATCGAAACAATCCCCGCCGCGCCTGCCAGAAGCAGGCGAGTAATCCCCTTCATTCAAAAAATCCTCAGCAAATGGTTTTTACAAATCTCTTGTTTGGCCGACCCAGCCCCCAAGCCGCGCAGTCGCAGAATCGCGATGGCCAACGCCATCGTTACCAAGTGTTAATTTTGCCGGCGCCAGAAGCAATAAACTCTTCCCGTGCAATAACTTAGAATGCACGCATAGCGCGTTAGAACCAATTCGCGACGCAATGGTCTTGACATAAATTCCTATCTGACTATATTCCTCGTCACCTGATCCAAGCGGGGGCGTCAACCGGTGACGCAGCTAACGGGGTCGGGGACGGCGCCTGCGGGCGGGAGGTTCGTCACCTCCTGCGCTCGGGCGCCCCGGGGACCCCGCCCTACCGGCAATAGGACCGGTGTGCGAGGAGCTCGCTGAACGACTGGCTGCACTTTGCAGCCAGCACGCAAGCGCGGCCCCGGGGTGAAAAATGCCGTGGCGGAGCGCCGCGAGGCGGCGGTTTCCGTAAAGGAAACCGCGCCGTAGTCGCAAGGCTACGGCATCCGAAGACCGAGCGCCGAGCGGCGCTCCGCCTCCCCGCGTCTTGTCGCGGGGTGAAGGCCAAAGCTCGGAGCGCGAAAGCGTTCGCGAGAAGGCACCCCCATGCCCCAGGCCCCGGGCCCGAAGGATTCCGATGCGCCAGATCCGAGTTAACGGCTCCGCAAGGTTAATGAGGCACAAACGAAGGGAGCCGGCTGTTCGTCCGGCAGTTGTGTTGCGTCGAGTAGCTCATGCCGCGTTATCACCGCGCCCTTCGCCCGCGCCGTCTCGCCAAGGTTGCCCCCTTGTGCCTCGGTGCGCTGTTCTTCCTGACCGGCGCGACGCGCATCGGCTATCAGGACATCGCCTCGCTGATGGCGCAGCAGCCGCACGTCGCGGAGCGCGCGCGCGAACGCATCTTCGGCGCATCGCGCGGCGCATTCTTCGCGACCTTCAGCTTCGCGCGGCCGCTCGGCACGCATGGCGCCGAGGTCGACGTCAATCAGATCGCGCGCTTCGATGCGTCGGGAAATCCGTCCGGCGTCAATCGCCTCGGCAAAGGCGACCTGCAGGTCCCGCGCATTCAGATTCAAATTCTCGCCGAGCTGCTGAAGGAAGACTCGCAGGCGCTCGAGCCCGAGAACGACGACGCCAAGAACATCGAGGCGTCGCTCGATTGGAAACCGTTCGATCGCTACGACCCCGCGATGGTGCTCGATCCGAATCAACACGCGCAGCCGGAAGCCGTCGCGAGCGCCGACAGCGAAAGCCCGGAGGCACGCGAAGAACAGCGGCTCGTCTATTTCAGCGCGGCGCCGACACTCGCGTCGGTCGGTGGTCTCGAAGGCTGGGGCGCCGAAGGCGCGCCGATCATCGAAGGCATTCCGGCTGTCGCGGTCGCCACCGCAACACCGGCGGCAGAACCCGCGATCTTGCGCATTCCGGACAACGAACCTTCGATCACCGCGCGTCCGCTGCAGTCGCCGGCCGATCGTCTGAAGCTCGTCGGGCTCGGCCGCGCGAAAGCCGAGAAGTGCCTCGCCACCGCGATCTATTTCGAAGCGCGTTCGGAGCCGGTGCGCGGCCAGGTCGCCGTCGCGCAAGTGATCATCAATCGCGCCTTCTCGGGCTACTATCCGGACGATATCTGCGGCGTCGTTTATCAGAACAAACATCGCCACCTGTCGTGCCAGTTCACCTTCGCGTGCGACGGCATTCCGGATGTCGTGACCGAGCCCGAACATTGGGCGCGCGCGCAACGCATCGCGACCGCATCGCTCGACGGCAAGGTTTGGCTCGACGATGTCGGTCTTGCGACGCACTACCACGCGAGCTACGTCTATCCGTATTGGGTACGCTCGATGCGCAAGCTCAAGAAGATCGGCCTGCACACCTTCTATCGTCCGCGCAAGTGGGGCGAGGATGCCGCGCCGACCTGGACGTCTGACGAAGCCGCCGCGTTGCTGGCGAAGATGTAGGCGCTCAGTTGGCGGTGAGCTTGATGCCAGCTTTGCGAACGATGTCGGTGTAGGTTGCGACTTCGCGGCGGATGAACGCGTCGGTGTCCTTCGGCGTGCCGCCGACCGGATCGACGCCGAACGTGATGAGTTTCTCGCGCACGTCCGGCATATCGAGAACCTTCTGCAGCGCAGACGAAAGTTGCGCTTGCCGATCGGCCGGCGTCTTCGACGGCACAAGGACGACGAACCAACTTCCGATCGTCAGATCCGGAAATCCGGCTTCGACGGTTGTCGGAACATCGGGTGCGGTCGGCCAACGGCGCGATCCGGTTTGCGCAAGCGGGCGCGCACCGCCACCTTGAATCAGTGTGTGGATGAGCATCGAGTCGATCGACATCGTGACGTCGCCGGAGAAAACATCCGGCAATGCGGCAGCGCCGGTGCGATACGGAACGTGCGTCATCTTGAAGCCGGCGAGATCGCCGAACAGCGAGCCGCCAAGATGCGAAACCGAAGCGACGCCGTTGGTGCCGTAGCTTGCCGGATTCTTCTTCGCCCAGTCGACAAACTCTTTGAGATTCTGCACCGGAACTTTCGCGCTGACCGACAACAGGATCGGCAACTTTCCGACGAGGCTGACACCGGCGAGATCTTCGAGCGGATCGAAGCCCGGCTGCGGCGCGAGCGCACGCGAGATGAAGATGCCCGGAACGACGATCGTCATCGTGCAGGCATCGGGTGCGCTGCGCGCAACAGTTTGCGTCCCGACGATCGCGCCGGCGCCCGGCATATTTTCGACGACGATATTCTGGCCATAGATTTCGCCGAGTTTCTGCGCGAGCAATCGTCCTGTCGTGTCGCCGGATCCTCCAGGTCCGTAAGGCACGATGAAGCGCCGCGATGCGCAGTCCTGACCGTAAGCGTGTCCGCCGGACGTAACCGCGATCGCAAACGCAGCGCCGATGACGAGTTTCCGCACGGGTTTCCTCCTTATTCTTTTCAGGCACTGTGCGGGCGTCGAACGCGCATGTCCATGCACAACACTCATCGATCCGATGAGAAAGTTTCATTTGGTTTCGCCTCGCCGAACCGTAATGTCCGCGCCACATAGAAGAGCGCCGCAACGCCGCGAGGAAGCATGACGACCGCCGACACTCTGCGCACATGGCGCACGCCGCTCATCGTCATTCTCTTCGGCTGCGTCGTCTCGATGGTGTCGTTCGGCCCGCGTTCGGCGCTCGGCCAATTCCTCACGCCGATCTCACTGCAGAATGGCTGGACGCGCGAAACCTTCTCGCTCGCGCTCGCGCTGCAGAATCTGTTCTGGGGGCTCGGCCAGCCTTTCGCCGGCGCGGTTGCGGATCGCTTCGGCACCGTGCGCGTACTGATCGGCGGGCTTATCCTCTACGGCCTCGGCCTCGCGCTGATGGCTTATGCGGACACGCCGGGCCTCCTGCAACTTTCGGCCGGCGGGCTGATCGGTTTTGGCCTGTCAGGCGCCTCCGGCAATATGGTGATCGGCGCGTTCGGCAAGCTGGTGCCGGAGTCGAAGCGGTCGATGGCGTTTGGCGCGTGTACGGCGGCAGGCTCGTTCGGGCAGTTCTTGTTCTCGCCGCTCGCGCGCGGGCTGATCGATGGTTTCGGTTGGCAGAGCGCGCTGCTGATCTTCGCGGCCGTGATGGTGCTGACCATTCCGTTCTGCTTCGCGCTGGCGACACCGACCAACGAGAGCTCGCAATCGGCTCAGCCGACGCAATCGTTTCGCGCCGCGCTCGGCGAAGCCTTCGCGCATCCGTCTTACGTGTTTCTGGTGCTCGGTTTCTTCACCTGTGGCTTTCAACTCGCCTTCACGACCGTGCATCTGCCGGCTTATTTGGTCGATCGCGGGCTCGGAAACGATGCAGGCGCCTGGACCATCGCGGTGATCGGGCTCTTCAACATCTTCGGCTCGCTGACCGCCGGCTATCTCGGCAACGTCATGCCGAAGCGCTACATCCTCGCCGCGATCTACTTTTCGCGCGCGGTGGCGATAGCCGCTTTCATTTTGCTTCCCGCGACGCTGACGTCGGCGCTCATCTTCGGGGCGGTTTCGGGCTTCCTGTGGCTGTCGACGGTTCCGCCGACATCGGCCTTGGTCGCCGTCATGTTCGGCACGCGCTGGCTCGCGATGCTGTACGGCTTCGCCTTCTTCTCTCACCAGGTCGGCGGCTTCCTTGGAGTTTGGCTCGGCGGCGTGCTGTTCGACCGGACCGGGTCTTATGATGTGGTCTGGTGGCTCTCGGTCGCCCTTGGCATAGCCTCAGGCCTGATCAATCTGCCGATCCGCGAAACAGCCGTGCTGCGGCCAGTGCCGGCGACCTAAAATTTTTCGAAGGAGTCGGGAACCAAAGCGAATCGACCGAGTTATCTCGCGTCGAGCAGAGGTCCCGCGTGTCCAATTCCGCCCCCCGATCCCGGTCCCTGTCGGCGCGAGGCTACTTCGTTCTTTTCATCGTTTTGCTGCTCCTTCCCATCCTCGCCTTCGCAGGGCTGCTCGCGTTTCAATACTCCAAAAGCGAGCGGACGCGGCTGGAAAACGCAGTCCAATCAACGACTCAGCAAATCGCGATCGACATCGACCGCGACCTCATCGAGATGCTGGCGTCGCTGCACACGTTGTCGACCTCGCGGCTGCTCTCCGAGCGCGACTTTGCGGCCTTCCATCGCCAAATGTCCGACGCACGGGCCTATATCGGCGCCGACATCGTGTTGCGGACGCCGGACGGCCAGAAGATCATCGATACGAAAGTCGCCTGGGGTGAGCCTCTGGGCAAACTCAACCTCCCGCGCGACCGCGACGTGATCGCGGAACGCGCCGCCCTTGTCTCCGGCGTCTTTACGGAGCCCGATACGAAGGAAACCCAGTTCGCCGCTATCGTGCCGGTGCTCAACGACGGGAACGTCGAATATCTCCTGAGCTTCATCGTGCCGACCCGACGGCTGGTGCCTTATCTCCGCCGCGAGCAATCCGAGTTCGTCGCCGCCTCTGTGTCGGACCGCAACGGCCGCCTTGTCGCGCGGTCCATCCGGCACCAGGAAGTGTCGGGTACGACCGGCAATACGGAGTTCCTCAGCGCCGCCACCGGATCCGAGGGCATTTGGGTCGGGCCCAACATCGACGGCCAAGACGTCGTCATCGGCTACAAGCGCTCCCCGGTTTCCGGCTGGGTCATCGCGTCGAGCATCGCGTATAGCTCGCTGCAGGCACCGCTGAACCAATCGCTGAAGGCGTTCCTCGCGCTCGGTCTCATCGCGCTGACACTCTCGTTGACCTTAGCACTCGGCTTCGGCCGCAAGGTCGCGGTGCCGCTCGCCGATCTCGCGCGCGGCGCGACGAAACTCGGCGAAGGCAAGGACATGGAGCTGCAACGCTCCGGCGTGCGCGAGATCGACGATATCGCGGAAGAACTCGAGCGCTCCGCTTATGAGCTGCGCGAGCGCGAGGCCGAGTTGCTGCGCGTTCAACAGATCGGTCGCGTCGGCGGCCTCGAGGTCGACTTGCGCAACGGCTTCCGCAACAAGCGATCACCTGAGTATCTGCGCATCCACGGTCTGCCGCCCGATGCGGTGCGCGAGACGCACGAGTCGTGGGTGGCGCGTATTCACCCGGACGACCGCGAAGAGACCGAACGGCATTTCCGCGACGCCGTGAAGTCTACGGACACCGAATACAAAGCCGAGTATCGCATCATCCGTCCGAGCGACGGCGCGCTGCGCTGGATCTCGGCAAAGGCCGAACTCGAACGCGACCCGGAAGGCCGCGCGCTTCGTTTGATCGGAGCGCATACCGACATCACCGAAATCAAGGAAGCTGAGACAGCGTTGCAGCGGCTCAACGAAGGGTTGGAAGCGCAAGTGGAAGAGCGCAGCCAGCAAGTCGCGCAATTACAGAAGCTCGAAGCGATCGGCCAACTCACCGGCGGCGTTGCGCACGACTTCAACAATCTGTTGACCGCGATCGTCGGCAACCTCGAACTGCTCAAGAAGCGCATGCCGGACGATCCGCGTTTGCATCGCTTGATCGATAACGCGTTGAAAGGATCGGAGCGCGGAGCCGCTCTGACGCAGCGGCTTCTTGCATTCGCGCGCCGTCAGGAATTGCGGCCTGAGGCCGTTGATGTCGCAAGGCTTGTCGAAGGCATGTCGGAGCTGTTGCGGCGCGCGCTCGGCGCGATGATCGAGATTGAGACCGCGGTACCGACGCGTCTCAGCCCCGCCAAAGTCGACGCGAACCAATTCGAACTCGCGATCCTCAATCTTGCCGTGAACGGACGCGACGCGATGCCGAACGGCGGCAAGCTCACGATCTCGGCGCGCGACGAGACGTATCACGGGCTCGGCGACATCGCTGACGGCGACTACATCGTTATCTCGGTGATCGACACTGGCGAGGGTATGGACGAGGCAACGCTGCGCCGCGCAACCGAGCCATTCTTCACCACCAAGGGTGTCGGCAAAGGTACGGGCCTTGGCCTCTCGATGGTGCATGGTCTCGCCGCGCAATCCGGCGGCAAGCTGCGCTTGCGCAGCGAGATCGGCGAAGGCACCGTCGCGGAGCTTTGGCTGCCGCGCGCAGAAGCTGACGAGATCGCGAAGAGCGTCGCCGTGCCCGAGCCGCTCCACCCAACGCCAACCCGGCGACGCGTGCTTGTCGTCGACGACGATGCGCTCGTCCTCGCCGGCACGTCGGCGATCTTGGAAGACATGAAGCACCACGTGGTCGAAGCGGCGTCGGCGCGTCAGGCGCTAGAGATTTTACGCAAAGAACCGAGCTTCGACATCGTCGTGACGGATCACGCCATGCCGGGCATGACCGGTACCGAACTCGCAGCGACGATCGCGCGCGAATGGCCGGCGTTGCCGGTCATCCTCGCGACGGGTTATGCGGATCTGCCGGAGGGGGCAGCGCCCGATCTACCGCGGCTCGGAAAGCCGTTCGGCCAAGTTGCACTGGCTCAGGCGATCGAGAGCACCATTGCGGCGCACGGGGCGCCGCAAATTGCGCAGTCTGCTTAGCGCCACTCGACCTTGAGAACTTCGTAGGCCTTGGCGCCGCCCGGCGTCACAACCTCGACTTGCGCGCCCTTTTGCTTGCCAACGAGCGCGCGAGCAAGCGGCGATGCAATCGAGATACGGCCGTTCTTCGCGTCCGCTTCCGGCTCGCCGACAATCTGCCAGACCTGCTTTTTCTCGGTGTCTTCGTCGATCAGCGTGACGGTCGCGCCAAACTTGATCGTGTCGCCCGAGAGCTTCGAGACATCAATGATATCGGCGCGCGCGATCTTGTCTTCGAGGTCCGCGATGCGACCCTCGTTGAGCGACTGCGCTTCTTTCGCCGCGTGATACTCGGCGTTCTCCGAAAGATCACCGTGCGAGCGCGCCTCTGCGATCTGCTCGATAATGCGCGGCCGCTCGATCTGCTGGCGCTGCTTGAGCTCGGTTTCCAGCGTCGCGTAGCCGGCACCGGTCATCGGGATCATTTCCATCGCGTCTCAACTTCCTTCTCGCAACCGCCAGCGAATAAGACTTAGCTGCCGCCGGATTTCTCCAAGCTGCCCGCCTTCCCTTTATGCTGGCCGGTGGTCTTCGCTCAGTGGTGAGCTTGACCGAAAACAATTCGGCACGCCCGCTTCGGTTCCACGGCTAAAAAAGCGCGAAATCGGAGCTTTAGGGTGCCTGAAGGCCTGATTTTCAGGCTCTCCCGCCGAAATACTGCTGCAACGGTCTTACCTCGAGGTCACCCGCAAGGTAGGCTTTAATGCCCAAAGCGGCCGCTACGGCACCCGAAAGAGTGGTGTAGTACGGGACTTTATGCAAGAGGGCTTCGCGCCGCAGAGAGGCGGAATCTCCCAGGGCTTTGGCGCCTTCGGTCGTGTTGAAAACGAGCTGCACGTCGCCGTTCTTGATCGCATCGACGATGTGAGGCCGGCCTTCAAGAACCTTGTTGACCTTCTCGGCCGGGACGCCGTTTTCGTGCAGGAAGCGCTGCGTGCCGCCAGTCGCGAGCAACGTGAAGCCAAGGCCGGAGAGGAGGCGCGCGGTTTCGAGAATGCGCGGCTTGTCGTCTTCGCGGACCGAGATGAAGACATTGCCGGAACGCGGCAGTTTGACGCCGGCGCCAAGCTGGCTTTTGGCAAACGCCGTCTCGAAGGAATGATCGAGGCCGATGACTTCGCCGGTCGACTTCATCTCCGGGCCGAGAACCGTATCGACGCCCGGGAAGCGATTGAACGGGAAAACGGCTTCCTTGACGGCGATGTGGTCCGGCTGCGCCTGCTTGAGCCCGAACGAGGCGAGCGTCTCGCCCGCCATGACGCGCGACGCGATTTTTGCGATTGGGACGCCGATGACTTTAGCGACGAACGGCACCGTGCGCGAGGCGCGCGGATTGACTTCGAGGACGAAAATCTCGTTGTCCTTCAGCGCGTACTGCACATTCATCAGACCGCCGACCTTCAACGCGAGCGCGAGCGAGCGCGTCTCCTCTTCGAGCCGCTTGATCATCTCGGGCTCGAGCGAATGCGGTGGAAGCGAGCAAGCCGAATCGCCGGAGTGAATTCCGGCTTCCTCGATATGTTGCATGATGCCGGCGATGAAGGTGTCTTTGCCGTCGGCGAGGCAGTCGACGTCGACTTCGATCGCGGCGGAGAGATAACGGTCGAACAGCAGCGGATTCTTGCCGAGCAGCGTGTTGATCTGGCCGGTCTTGTCGTTCGGGTAGCGCGCCTTAACGTCGTTGGGCACAAGTTCCGGCAGCGTTCCGAGCAGATAGTCGCCGAGCTGGCTTTCTTCGCGTATGATTTTCATCGCGCGGCCGCCGAGCACGTAAGACGGACGGACGACGAGCGGGAAGCCGAGATCGGTCGCGACCAGTCGCGCCTGTTCGACCGAATATGCGATGCCGTTTTCGGGTTGCTTGAGGCCAAGCTGATCGAGCAAGCGCTTGAAGCGGTCACGGTCTTCCGCGAGATCAATCGCATCCGGCGATGTTCCGAGGATCGGGACATTCGCCTTCTCGAGAGCGTCGGCGAGCTTGAGCGGCGTCTGACCGCCGAACTGCACGATGACGCCGTGCAGCGTCCCCTTCTTCTGCTCTGCCGCGATGACTTCGAGAACGTCCTCGGCCGTCAGCGGCTCGAAATACAAACGATCCGAAGTATCGTAGTCGGTCGACACCGTCTCGGGATTGCAGTTGATCATGATCGTTTCGTAGCCCGCATCGGCGAGCGCGAAACACGCATGACAACAGCAGTAGTCGAACTCGATGCCTTGGCCGATGCGGTTCGGACCGCCGCCGAGGATCACGACCTTTTTCTTGTCCGAGACGTGAGCCTCGTCGATCGCGAGCGCGTTGCCGGCCGGGGTCTCGTAGGTCGAATACATGTAGGCGGTCGGCGAGGCGAACTCGGCCGCGCAGGTGTCGATTCGCTTAAAGACCGGCCGCACGTCGAGCGCGACGCGTGCCTTCTTCACGTCGGCTTCGCTCTGGCCGGTGAGCCTGGCAAGACGCGCGTCGGCGAAGCCCATGGCCTTGAGGCGGCGGAAGATCTTTGCGCTTTTCGGCAAACCCTTGGCGCGGATTTCAGCTTCGGTGTCGATGATCTCGCGGATCTCGGCGAGGAACCAGGGATCGATCTTGCAGCTTTGGAAAATCTGCTCATCGTCGATGCCGTGGCGCATCGCCTGCGCGACTTTGAGCAAACGATCCGGCGTCGGCGTGCCGAGCGCGGCCCGGATCGCGTTCTTATCGTCGTTCTGGCCGAGGCCTTCGATCTGGATTTCGTCGAGACCGGAAAGTCCGGTTTCCATGCCGCGGAGCGCTTTCTGCAGGCTCTCCTTGAAGGTACGGCCGATCGCCATCACTTCGCCGACCGATTTCATCGACGTCGTCAGAACATTCGATGCGCCAGGGAATTTCTCGAAAGCGAAGCGCGGAATTTTGGTGACGACGTAATCGATCGTCGGCTCGAACGCCGCCGGCGTCGCGCCGCCCGTGATGTCGTTGGCGATTTCGTCGAGCGTGTAACCGACCGCAAGCTTCGCGGCGACCTTGGCAATCGGGAAGCCTGTTGCTTTCGACGCGAGGGCCGAGGAACGCGAAACGCGCGGGTTCATCTCGATGACGACGAGGCGCCCGTCCGCTGGGTTGACGGCGAACTGCACGTTCGAACCGCCGGTCTCGACGCCGATCTCGCGCAACACCGCAAGCGATGCGTCGCGCATCACCTGATATTCTTTATCTGTGAGAGTCAGCGCCGGGGCGACCGTGATCGAATCGCCGGTGTGCACGCCCATCGGATCGATATTCTCGATCGAGCAGACGATGATGCAGTTGTCCGCTTTGTCGCGGACCACTTCCATCTCGTATTCCTTCCAACCGAGCACCGACTCTTCGACGAGCACTTCGCTCGTCGGCGATGCTTCGAGGCCTTGCAGCACGATCGAGATGAACTCTTCGAGATCGTAAGCGATGCCGCCGCCGGTGCCGGCGAGCGTGTATGACGGACGAATGATCGCCGGCAGGCCGATCTCGGCCAACGCCAACAACGCTTCGCCGAGTGCGCCGTGGATGTAGCGCTTGCGGCGATCATCGGCATGGCGGGCCCATTCACGCTCATACTCGGCATGGCGGCGGGCACGCTCGGCATCCGGGACAGAAGCGCCATCGATGGCCGAGACGGCAGCCGCATGATTGTCGCGGTCTTGCTGCTTCAGGTTCGTCGCGTTGGCGAGGAAGGACTTCGGCGTCGCAAGGCCGATTTTCTTCATCGCCTCGCGGAAGAGTTCACGGTCCTCGGCTTTGTCGATGGCCTCGGCGGTCGCGCCGATCATCTGTACGTCGAACTTCTCCAGCACGCCCATGCGGCGCAGCGACAACGCGCAGTTCAGCGCCGTCTGGCCGCCCATGGTCGGAAGCACCGCGAAGCCGCCCGGCTTCACGTTGCGCTCGATCTCGATGATTTTGGCGACGATTTCCGGCGTGATCGGCTCGACGTAGGTGGCGTCGGCGAGGTCCGGGTCCGTCATGATGGTCGCCGGATTGGAGTTGACCAGGACGACCCGGTATCCCTCTTCCTTCAGCGCCTTACAGGCTTGAGTGCCCGAATAATCGAATTCACAGGCTTGGCCGATAACGATCGGCCCTGCTCCGATGATCAGGACCGTGGCAATGTCTGTGCGTTTCGGCATCTGTTCTCGACAAGCTTGCGTGCGCATAAATACTTGAGCGCACATAAAAAAAGGGCGCGCCTGGGGCGCGTCCTGACCGGCTCGGCGCCAGGCCCCGCCCGTGCGCGCGGGTTTCCTAGACCATCCGCTCCGGAATGGAAAGGCGCTTTTCGGTGCAGGGCACAGGTTCCGCCACGCGGGCGTGTGTGTGCGATCCGACGCAACCCACGTTCACCATACGAAAAGGTGACGTGAAAGCGGCCACGCGCAGCCGCAATCGCTTGATACATACGGTTGTGCGAGATCGGCCGGCTCGCGGTTCACCCGGCCTTCAGTGACCGACCCGAATGCTTCACATTACGCGCCGCACATTCATCACGGGCCTTGCCGGCGCGGCAGCGACGCTCGCGGCCACCGGGTATGCATTCGGCTTCGAGCCGCGCTATCGGCTTCGCATTCAGGACTACCAGCTGACCCCAAAGGGCTGGACGCCGGGCCTCAAACTCAAGCTTGCTATCATTGCCGATCTGCATGCCAGCGAGCCGCTGATGCCGATGGAGCGGGTCGAGGAGATCGTCGATACGACGAATGCTCTCGGAGCCGACGCGATCCTTTTGCTCGGTGACTATATCGCGAGCCATCGCGGCGTTACGTTGAAGGCTACTGTTCCGGATGTCGCCAAAGCTCTCGCACGGCTGAAAGCGCCGCTCGGCGTTCACGGCGTGCTCGGAAATCACGACTGGTGGGACGACGACAGAGCACAGCGCCGGCTCAGCGGACCAACCATCACGCACACGGCGTTTCGCAACGCCGGCCTTCCGTTGCTCGAGAACGAGGCGATCCAACTGAAAAAAGACGGCAAGCCGTTTTGGCTCGCCGGCCTCGGTGACCAGATCGCCTTCCCGTTCCGGCATCCGAAGATGGGCGTTCACGATATGCGCAAGACGCTCGCGGCGATTACCGACGATGCGCCGGCGATTTTGATGGCACATGAGCCGGATATCTTCGCGCACATTCCGGATCGCTTCGCGCTCACGCTGTCTGGGCACACACATGGCGGCCAAGTGCGCATATTCGGTTATTCGCCAATGGTGCCGTCACGCTACGGCAATCGCTACGCCTACGGTCATGTGATCGAGAACGATCGGCATTTGATCGTGTCGGGCGGGCTCGGCTGCAGCAAGCTGCCATTACGCTTCGGCGTGCCGCCGGAAATCGTCGTCGTCAATGTCGGCGACGAATCGACTTCGTAGATAGCGTAAGAAATTGGAGGCTCGGCCTGGATTTGAACCAGGCTTTGGGACCATGCACGGTCCCCGCGTCGCCACTCCGCCACCGAGCCAACTTCAGTTTATTTCATTCGCCGTTCGCATGGGGAAGCGTAAAGTATCCGCAGCGTTAATGCGTGTGGACAATTCTCACGTTGGCTGTGCGACGAAAGTCATTCGCGCCGGATTGTGGCCGATGTTCTTCGCGTGTCGTGATGCCGAGAAACCCGCATCCTGCAGCAGCTTCTGCGCTTCACTCTCATCGTAGAGTGACAGACCGAGACGCGAACGCAGCGTGCTGTAGTTCGAAAACACCGTGCGTACCAGACCGAACACGGCCGGTATCAGGAAGCCGTGCTTCGCCGCGAAGCGCAACACCGCAAGCGCGTCCGTGATCGGCGACACGTTTTTCGGAATGACGTCGCTGAAGACAAACCGGCCGCCCGGCGCAAGCAATCGCCGAAACGTTTTCATCAGCGCGGCTAGATCGTCGCGCGTGAGATATTGCGCGACCGAGTTCATGACGATGAGATCGAACGAACCATCCGGCAACGCCGCAATATCTTCCGGCGACTTCACGTCGATCTTCGGCTCGCCGACGAAGCGTGACGCAAGGTTCGAGCGGACGGTCGGCGCAGCATCGCTCAGTGTGAGTGAGGCGCAGGCGTTCGCTATCAGCCGCGCGTGCAGCGCTTCTCCGCAACCGTAGTCGAGGACGCGCGCCGACCCGCTCGGGACATGCTCGCGGATATCCTCGGCGATCGTGCGATAATGCACGTCGCGGTGATGCTCGTTGACGTAAATCGCGTTGGGCGCGTTCCAGAACGCGATCCATTCTTTCATGAGTAATCTCGGGTAAGAGCCGCGCGCCTTATATCGCGACGGCTATGCGCGCCACAACCGCGGCAAGGCACCGCCTTTGCCGCCCAGCGGGTCATAATCCGGTATCGGCACGCGCGGGATCGAAATGCGCGCAGCCCGCAGTTCTTCCGCCGAGCCGCGGCAAAGATCGTATTCGCCGTCCGGTGGATACGCGCCGACCACAAGCAGGTCGGGACTGGCGCTGAGGCGATGATGGCCGGTTCCGGCCGGCAAAACTGCGACGTCGCCAGCCTTGAGATTGAGTTCAACGCCCTGGTTGCCACCGAAACGGACGCGCGCATGCCCCTGCGCGATCCCGAGAACTTCGTGGATCGCGGAGTGATAGTGGACGTATGGAAAAATGCCGTTGCGCCAAGAATTGCCCCAGCGATTGCGCTTGAACGTCTGCTCGAACACGGCGGCGGGATCTGGCTCGCTGTCGAGATCAAACGCCTGCGCGTAGACGAGCATCGGCAGCTTCGGATTGTTCGGGATCATCCCATCATCCGAGAAGCGCAGCGCGCGTGGCTCGACAGTGTTTGTCATCGCAATCTCCCGCGAGGGAAGCGGATCAGACCGGCGCGAGTTCCGCGTCAGCCCGGCGGCTGCTCAACGAGTGGCTCTTTCGCGTTCGCCTGCTCGCGCCAGAAGATATAGAGCCCGGCGAGCACGATGATCAGCGAGCCGACGATGACATGTATTTTCGGCACCTCGTTGAAGACGAGATAACCGAGGATCACGGCCCAGACGATCAACATGTACTGATAGGGGACGACGACGCTGGCCGGCGCGAGTTTCAGAGAACGGTTGACACTCATCATCGCGACGACCGCGACGACACCGAGCAAAGCCATAAGCGACATGTCGACCAGCGTCGGCGCAATCCAGCCTATCGGCGCCCAAAACGCTGCGAGCACCCATGTCGCGCCGATCTGGCTCGTCGCCATCACGATGTCGGGTGTGCCGCGCAAGTGGCGGGTCGCGATCATCAGCATCGCGAAGAAGAAGCTGCCAAACAGCGCGATGATGGCGGGCAATGTCAGCGTTGCCGGCGATGGATTCAGCGTGATGATCACGCCGACAAAACCGATAACGACGGCGGTCCAGCGGCGCCAGCCGACGTGCTCGCGAAGGAGGATCGGCGACAGCGCCGTCACGTAGATCGGCCCGGCCAGATAGTAAGTGACGGTGTCTGCGAGCGGGAGATAAGTCACGGCCCAGAAGAACATCACGACTTCGGCGGTCGACAGGAAGACGCGCACGAGCTGCAGGCCGGGCCGCGGGATCGTTCCAAAGGCCGCTCGCTGGGTCCAAATGAAGGGAGACAGCACGATCAGCGCCGCCGAAGCGCGGATCAGCAGCATCTGGCCGACCGAATAGGTCGCCAGCATGTATTTGCCGAGCGCGTCGTTGAGCGAATAGAGGAAAACGCCAAGCATCATCAGTGCGATGCCGACAAGCGTGGCGTTGCGGCGCAGGGAGGCGCCGGCGGGCAGTTCAGACGTCGTCATGGCGACCCGGCAGGGTTAACGAACGAAAGGCTTTTGCTGAACACAAAGCCCCTATAGATAGACGCCGTAACGCAAATTTCCGGCTCATGCGAGCCCCGAACAGCGCGCTCCATCGTCGCGCATAAGAGCCATGAAATTTCTCGACGAAGCCAAAGTTTACATCCAATCCGGCGCGGGCGGAAACGGCTGCATATCGTTCCGGCGTGAAAAGTTCATTGAACACGGCGGCCCGAACGGCGGCGACGGTGGTCGCGGCGGCGACGTGCTCGTCGAAGCCGTCGATGGTCTCAACACGCTGATCGACTACCGATTCCTCCAGCATCACCGCGCCAAACGCGGCGGCAATGGCATGGGCAAGGACCGTCATGGCGCGAACGGCGCGGACGCAATCCTGAAGGTTCCGGCCGGCACCCAGGTCTACGAAGAGGACGGCGAGACGCTGCTCGCGGACCTCACCGAAGTCGGCCAGCAGGTGACGCTCGCGCACGGCGGCAACGGCGGCTTCGGCAATGCACACTTCAAATCCTCGACCAATCGCGCGCCACGCCACGCCAATCCGGGTCAACCGGGCGAAGAACGAACGATCCGGCTGCGCCTGAAGTTGATCGCTGAAGCCGGCATCGTCGGTCTGCCGAACGCCGGCAAGTCCACATTTCTTGCTGCAGTAAGCGCTGCCAAACCGAAGATTGCTGACTACCCGTTCACGACACTGCATCCGCAACTCGGCGTTGTCGGTGTCGACAATCGCGAATTCGTTTTGGCCGACATTCCGGGCTTGATCGAAGGCGCGCATGAAGGCGTCGGCATCGGCGACCGCTTTCTCGGCCACGTCGAGCGCTGCCGCGTTTTGCTGCATCTCGTCGATGGCACGAGCGAGCACGCCGGCAAGGCTTACAAGATCGTGCGCGGTGAACTCGAAGCTTACGGCAACGGGCTATCCGAGAAGGCGGAGATTGTCGCGCTGTCGAAGATCGACGCGCTCGACGCCGATACGTTGAAGCAGCAGAAGGATCGCCTCAAGCGCGCTGCGAAGCGCACACCTTTGCTGCTGTCATCCGCGACCCGCGACGGTGTTCCGGAAGCTCTGCGCGCGCTGCTCGGCGTTATTGACGAGGCGCGCGACGATGCCGGCGAGCCGGTCGGCGAAGCCGATATGACCTGGCGTCCGTAAGCCAAAACGACGATGTCTTCCCTCGCTCCAAAGCTCAACGATTTCCGCCGCATCATCGTGAAGGTCGGCTCCTCGCTGCTTGTCGACCATACGGCCGGACAAGTTCGCGCGCCTTGGCTCGCATCGCTGGTGAGCGACATCGCGGCGCTGCATAAAGATGGCCGCGACATCATCATCGTATCGTCCGGCGCAATCGCGCTTGGGCGCGCGGTTCTCAAATTACCGCGTGGCGCGATGAAACTCGAAGACAGCCAAGCAGCCGCCGCCGTGGGCCAGATTGTACTGGCGCGGACCTGGAGCGAAGCGCTTGGCCAGCACGGAATCACGGCGGGTCAGCTTCTGCTGACGCTCGGCGACACCGAAGAACGTCGCCGTTACCTCAACGCGCGCGCGACGATCGGAAAATTGCTCGAGTGGCGTTCGGTGCCGGTGATCAACGAGAATGACACGGTTGCAACGACCGAGATCCGCTATGGCGACAATGATCGGCTCGCCGCCCGCGTCGGAACGATGGCGAGTGCGGACCTCGTCGTATTGCTCAGCGACATCGACGGCCTCTACGACGCGCCGCCGAATGTGAAGAAGAACGCCAAGCTGATCCCGGTGGTGCCGCGCATTACGGCCGAGATCGAGCATATGGCGGGCGGCTCCGCCTCCGAGCTTTCGCGCGGCGGCATGCAGACAAAGATCGAAGCCGCGAAGATCGCCACGACCGCGGGCGCACATCTCGTCATTGCGTCGGGCAAGATCGAGCGGCCTCTGCACGCGATCCAGGCCGGCGGTGCTTGCACGTGGTTCCTCACACCCGCAAACCCCGTGACGGCACGCAAAAAGTGGATTGCCGGCTCGCTTGAGCCGCGTGGCGTGATCCATGTCGACGCCGGCGCCGAAGCAGCGTTGCGCAAGGGTAAGAGTCTATTGCCGGCTGGCGTGACGCGCGTCGAAGGTGCGTTCGCGCGCGGTGACGCCGTGATCGTGCGTGGGCCTGACGGCGGTGAAGTCGGACGCGGGCTCGTCGCCTACGACGCGGATGATGCCGCGCAGCTATGCGGCAAGGGTTCGGCTGCGATTAAGGAAGTGCTCGGCACCACGGGCCGCGCCGCGATGATTCATCGCGACGATCTGGTGCTCGGCAGCGCCTGAGCGCTACCGCACGCGGGCGCTCCAGACACCGGGGCGCACCGCGATTGCGTTGAAGAAGCCGTAGCCGAGCAAGCCTAACGCCACTCCGTAAAACTGTCCGTCGAGCCCATAGCCGAGCGTGTGCGACAGCACGTAACCACCGCCGACCGCGAGCACGATGCGAGAGATCGCGGCGACGAATGGCCAGCCCATGCGACCTGCGCCCATCGCGGCGAAGTAAAGCGACACGCCGACACCCAAACCCGCGAAGGCGGGGCCGACGATCTGCAGTCCGCGCGACGCTACCGCCGCGACTTGGAGGTCGCTGGCGAACAACGCCGCGACGCGCTCCGGATAAAATGTGAGCACAAGACCCGCGAGGCCGGTGAGCAGAAATGCCATCACGGCACCGAAGCCGGCCGTGCGCCGTGCAAGCGGCCAATCGCCTGCACCGACGGCGTTGCCTACGAGCGCCGTCAAAGCCGAGCCGACGCCGAAAGCGAGCGGTACGGTGAGAAACTCGAGCCGCGCGATCACGCCATAAGCCGCAACCGCCACCGTGCCGTAATGCGCGACCTGCGAGGTGACGAGCATCGTTGCAAGATTTCCGAGCGCCGCCATGACCGACGCAATTAGCCCGACACTGAGGATTCGGCGAAAGAGGTCGCCGGAAAGCTTGAGGCGTAGCGTCGGAACGAAGCCCGCATAGCCGCGCAGCACCAGCATCGCCATGACGATGCCGGCGCCGAGCATCGCGACCGCATAGGCGATGCCCGCACCGGGCAAGCCGAGACCGACGCGCTCCATCAAGAACCAGGCGACGAGTGGTTGCATGATCCACGCGCTGCTCAGCGCAGCGGCCGCGAATGCATGCTGACCGCCGCCGCGGAGGACGGACGCGAGCGTGTTGGCGAACCACGCCGGCAGCGCACCGAAGCCGAACAGGCACATCGCGTAAGCCGTGCTGGCCGCGGCCGCCTCCGGACCGCCGACCAGCGTCAGGATCGGCCGCGCAAAGCCAAGCATGACGACCATGAAGAGAAGCGCACCGCCGAGGGCGAGCAAGAGCCCATGCGCGACAAGCGCGGATGCTTCATCCTTCCGGCCCGCACCCAACGCCCGGGCGATCGCGGAGACGACGCCGCCACCGATAGCCCCGCCGGACATCTGCATGAGCAACAGGCCAAACGGCATGACGACCGCCCAGCCCGCCAGCGCGACCGTGCCTTGGCGCGCGGCCAACCAGGTCTCGGCCAGCTGCGCGATCGTCTGCAGCACGGCCACAAAGAAGGTGGGCGCCGCGAGCGGCATGATGCGACGGAGCAAAGGACCTATTCCGAAATCGGCGCGTGAGGGGGAGGCATATCGGCCGTCAATCTGATATCAGCGGCCAACCGCGTTAGGAAACGCCCGAATGACGCCTTTGGCACCGCCGCAGTCCACTCGAGAAGGGTGGGCCACCCACCGCTTGCTCGCGCTGATCTGCGCCGCGCATTTCGTCAGCCATTTCTACATTGTGGTGTTGGCACCTGTACTGACGCTCGTGCGCGCCGACTACGGCGTCACCTACACGCAGGTCGGCCTCGCGTTCTTCGCCTTCAACCTGATCTCCGCGCTTTTTCAAACGCATGCGGGCTATCTGGTCGACCGCAGCAACGCCGGCGCGGTGCTGATTTGCGGGTTGGTGATCGGCTCGATTGCTCTCGCGAGCGCGGCTTCTGCCGGGCCGTTCTGGCTCTTCGTCGCAATGTTCGCACTGCTCGGTTTCGGCAACACCGTCTATCATCCGGCCGACTATTCGCTGCTTGCGCAACGTATGCCCGCTGCGCGGATGAGCCATGCGTATGCACTTCACACATTCGCGGGCATGGCGGGCTCCGCAGCTTCGCCCGTTCTGCTGTTGCCGATCGCCACGCAATTCGGCTGGCGCACGGCTTACTTTACGGCCGCCGCCATCGGGCTCTCGGTCGCGATCGTGCTCGCGATTTTCTGGCGTGATTTCGCCGGAAAAGCCGCCCCCGCTCCAACTTCGCCGAAAGCCGACGTCGCTACGCCGAGCGGGCGCGCGTTGCTGTTCTCGCCGCCCGTGCTGGTGCAACTCGGTGTCTTCACGCTGCTCGCGCTGATGAATGCCGGGGTGCAGAATTTCTCAATGCCGGCGCTCGAGTCGCTGCGCGGTGTTCCGCTGGCGCTGAGCGGCAGCGCGCTCACGCTTTATCTGGTGCTCAGCGCGCTCGGTGTTCTGGTCGGCGGATACATCGCGTCGCGCACGCAGCGCCACGATATCGCGGCCGTCGTTTGCCTCGCGGGTTTCGGCCTCTCTGCGTTGTCGCTCGCCTTTGTCGATGCCGGAGCGGCAGTCTTGCTCTTCACGTTCGCGATCGCGGGTCTCGTCGGCGGCGCCATCGCGCCATCACGCGATATGCTGGTGCGCGCCGTAACGCCGGACGGATCGCACGGCAAGGTCTTCGCCTTCGTCACCAACGGCTTCAACATCGGCGGCATCGCGTCGCCGCTGCTGTTCGGCTTCCTGCTCGATCACGGGCATCCGCAGGCTGTGTTCGTCGCCGCCGGATTGTTTGCGCTGATCTGCGTGCCGCTCGTGCTCGTCGGCAATAGAAGATCTTAAGTGGTCGCATTTTCTTGACGTGAACCGGTGTCCACCTCACTTGAAAATGCTCTAAACGCTGACGGTCACTCGACCGGAAAGTCGAAGTAGGTCGACGGATACGGCTCCGGGACGAGCCGGAAGTGCCACCATTCGTTGCTGATGCCCTGGAAGCCGTGCCGCTGCATGGCGGATCGTAGCACTGCGCGATGGCGTTGCGCATCCTGGCTGACGGCGCGGCTTCCCGGCGCGGATTTCGCATCGAGAAAATCGAAGCGCGTGCCCATGTCGACGTCGGCGCCATCGAGCCGCACCAGTGTGAGGTCGACGGTCGCGCCGCGCGAGTGGCCGGACCGTGCCGCGACGTAGCCGCGGGCGAACAGCTCCCGTTTATCGACGCTCGGGTAATACGCCGCCTTGTTGCGTTGATCGGAAGGGTCTTCGGCCCAACGCTGGAAATCGCGGACAGCGCGCGCCGGCCGATAACAATCGAGCATCTTGAGGCCGAAGCCGGAAGCCGCGAGATCGCGCTGGACCGCGGCTAGAGCCACCGCCGCTTGGCGGACAACGAGACAGCGCTGCGCGCGGTAGCCATCGATCGTGCGACCGACGAAGTTGTTGGATCCGGCATAGCGCATGTCGATCCGAAGACCCGGAGTGGCCGCAGCGGCATCAACGAAATCGGCTGGACGGCTCGTCTGAGCCGCGGCGAAATCAAACGAAACAACAACCGCAACGATTGCCAGAAAAAATGCGTGCATCGCTTAATGTATTGCGTTCGTTGGTGTTTTTATGATGGCCACGCACGCGCTCGTAACTTTGTGACACTATTGCGCCGCAACATTGTTGCGGTGCATTATAAGGCCAAAGACCCGAACGGGCACATGTTGAGTTTTCACGCGGACTACGGTGCCCATGGACCTGATCAAACACGAAGCCATCGCGGACAAGTTGGAAGAGGGCAAGCTCGCGGGCTGGCTTTCCGACTATCTCGTCGCGTGGCACGGTCCCAGCGGGCACCTCGAGCCCAACGTCACGGTGTGGCGCACCATCGAGCGCAGCGATGAGGAAGTGCTGCGTTACGTTGTCGAGCGCCTGACCGGCGTGGTCGAGGCGCAAGACATCGCGGTCGCCGGCGTTTAGCCGATCACCATTTGGCTTTGCCGCTGGCGATATCCTGGATCATCCGTATCGCCAGATAAAGTCGCGGCTCGATCGAATCGATCAGCACATATTCGGCGTCGGCCGAGTGAGCGCCGAAGCCGCGCAGACCGAAACGCTCGATCACCGGATTCTTCGTCTCCAATGCCGCAAAGGCCGCGTCGGTGCCGCCCCCCTCGGCCTCGTCGCTCACCTCAAGCGTTTTGCCGATCTCCTGATAGACCGACTGCGCATGCTTCGAAAGCGCGCGCGACGCATCGGTCGGCTCCAGCGGAGGACGGCGGCGCTCGAAGGTCAAATCAACCTTGGCCTTCGGATCGAGTTGCGTCTTGATCTTTTCGCGGAGCGCTTTCTCGAGCTTCTCATAGTCGATGACCTTGAGCACACGAACGTCCGCGGTCGCGATGGCCAAAGCCGGAATCGTGTTGCGCGTGGAACCGGACATTGCGGTCGTCCAGTTCATCTTGATGCCATTCTCCGGATCCTGCAGATCCTTCGTCTGCAACAGCTGATGCGCAAGTTCGATGAGCGCGTTGGTGCCGCGCTCCGGCGCACTACCGGCATGAGATGCTTTGCCGTGCACTTTCAGGATCACGGCCGCGATACCGGCTGTCGCCAAAGACAGTCTATCGCTGTCGGAGCGCGCGGCTTCGAACGACAGTGTCGCGTCATGCTCCTTGCCCAGCTTCACAAGCAGCGCGCGTGAGCCAGGCGAGGAAATCTCTTCGTCGCCGTTGAACAAGACTGTCAGCGTCCCGTATTCGCGGTAGTTTAGCTCCTTCAAAATCGCGACGGTGTGCAGAACGACGGCGAGGCCCTGCTTGTCGTCGGCGATACCGAGGCCATATGCGCGATCGCCGTTGATCTGGAACGGTTGCTTGGCCAGCATACCCTTCTGATAGACCGTGTCCTGATGCGCGATCAGCATGATCTTCTTGGTGCCGGTGCCCTTGAAGGTCGCGCGCACGATCTTGCCGAGGCGCGCCGGCGTATCTTCCATTTTGTAGACGTCGTCGCCCTGCGGATCGATGACCTCGACCTCGCCGCCAAGCGCCTTCAGTTTATCGGCGACATAGGCGGCGCTTTTGTCGAGACCTTCGATATCGCGGCTACCGGTCTCGATGCTGACGATGTCCTTCAGCGTATCGAGCAAGGGCTGTTTGTGCCGCGCTGCGAGCGCTTTGATCTGGTCGGTTTGGGCGTGTGCCGGAAGCGCCAAGCTGGCGGCCAGGGCCAACGGAATCGAGAAGTGAAAGAGTTTCGAGAACATGACGGGCCCTTTGAAATATGGGAGGCTCGCGAAGTCTCGCATGAAAATCAGCCGGAAGTCACTGTGTAACAATGTTTCGCTAGCACTTCAGCGTGCCTGCAATCCCTGCGCGAGTATCTGCAAAATCCGATTGGTCGCGTCCGTCGTCGCGTCGGCGTTCGCGGGGTTCGATTGGCGCCGCGCGCCTGGATCATCGAAACTGTGCGTCGCGCCCGGATAAACTTGGATCGAGATTCGGCCGCCCGCGGCGCGACTTTGCTCGACCAGCGCGGCGCAGCGCTTCGACGACACTTCCTCGTCCGCGTCGCCGATGAAAACACTCACGGGCGCGTAAGGCCGATACCCGTTCTCGAACTGACCTTTGAGGCCGCAGGCCGGATAGAGCGCGACGCCTAGGCGAAATTGACGCTCGGCGGGCGATGTCAGAGCGTCGTCAACCGCGAGGGCCGCAAGCGTTGCGCTGCCGCCGTTCGACCAGCCAAGGAGCGCGATATTATTCGGTGCCACGTCGCGGCGCGTGCGCAGATATGCGAGCGCACCGTAGGCATCGCGTGGACGCACCGTCACTTCGTTGAGCTCGGCGGGGCGATCCTCATACGAGCCGCGCGGAAAACCTTGCGGATAGCCGCGCGGACCGAAGCCGTCGACGAGCAACGCGATATAACCGGCCTGCGCTAGCATCTCACCCCAGGCACGATGGCGTTTCGACAATGTCTCGGCCGTGAATTGTCCTTTCGCGAGCGACGAATATGCGCCGGCGCGACCATGCATCAGCACGACAGCGGGTCTTTGTGTGCCATTCGCGGCGTTCGGCAAAAATAGATAGCCCGTGAGCGTCGTGCGCCCGTCCGCGCTCGGAAATCTGATCGTTTGCTGCGCGGTCGCCGACGATACGGAAAAGCTAGTGAACGCGAGCGTTAGAATCGCCAATAGCATTCGCATCATGCTGCGATCCTCGCGCGATCGACGATCGCCTGTGTGTCGACGCCTTTTGGCAATGTTCCGAAGGACTGACCCCAATCGCCGTCGAGCCGTGTCGCGCAGAACGCATCCGCGACCGCAGGCGTCGAGTAGCGGAGCAGCAAACTCGCCTGCAGCGCGAAGGCCATCATCTCGATCATCCGGCGCGCCACCGGCTCGAATTCGGCAAGCTTGCCAAGGCGGCGTTCAACTTCATCCGCGAACGCGTCGAGACGCGCATTCGCGCCTTTTGCCTTCCGCACTTCGTCGAGAAACACCGTGATGGTCTCGGGTTCACGCTGCATCGCGCGCAGCACGTCGAGACAGATAACGTTACCGGTGCCTTCCCAGATGCCGTTCAGCGGCGCCTCGCGATAGAGCCGCTCCATCAAGTGATCGCCGATGAAACCATTGCCGCCGTGGCATTCGAGCGCCTCGACGACAAAGGCGGGCGCACGCTTGCAAGCCCAGTATTTCGCGATCGGCGTGCAAATGCGCGAGAGCAAGGCCTCGCCGCGGTCTTCGTGTTCGCGGTCGAGAGCGGCGGCGAGGCGCATCGAGAGCCACATCATCGCTTCGGACTCGACGCTAAGATCCGCGACGACATTTCGCATGATCGGAAGGTCGACCAGCGAGCGCTGGAACGCGCGGCGATTGTTGACGTGATGCAGCGCTTGGCTGAGCGCCTGACGCATCAGGCCGGACGAACCTATGGCGAAATCAAGCCGCGTCACATGAGCCATCTCGATCAGCGTGCGAATGCCGCGACCTTCTTCGCCGAGCATGACGGCATGCATGTCGTAGAACTCGACCTCGGACGAGGCGTTCGACTTGTTGCCGCACTTGTCCTTGAGGCGCTGAATCTTCAGTTTGTTGCGCGATCCATCCGGAAGCCAACCGGTCGCGACGAAAGCCGAGAGGCCCTTTTCGGTCTGCGCGAGCGTGAGGAAAATGTCGCTCATCGGCACCGAGAAGAACCATTTGTGGCCCGTGATGAGATATTCGGCGCCCGAACCGTTACGCGATGTCGCGGGGCGCGCCGTCGTGATCGTCGCCCGCAAATCCGAGCCGCCCTGCTTCTCGGTCATCGCCATGCCGACCGTGATGCCGTTTTTCTGCTTCGCGTAGATCGGCCGCGGATCGTAAGCGGCGCGCAGAAACTGCGGCGTCCATTCGGTGTAGAGCTCCGGGCCGTGACGGAAAGCCGGCTCGGCCGAAAAGGTCATGCCCATCGGACAGCAAATGCCGTTCTCGCCTTGGTTCCAGAGATAGCTCATGACGCCGCGCGCGACCTGCGCGCCGGCGCGCTTGTTGGTCCAGGCGAAGGAGTGTGTCTCAGTCTCGTAGATGAGCCGCATCAACTCGTGATAGGCCGGATGAAACTCTACGACATCGACGCGATTGCCGAAACGATCGTGCGTCCTCAGTTCGGGCAAATGGCGGTTGGCTTGCCGCGCGAGATACTGCGTCTGCTCCGCGCCGACGATTTCGCCCGTGCGGTTGAGCTGCGCGTCGGCCCAATCGGCGCCGAAAACGCGTGTCGCTTCGGTCAGCGCCGTGTCGGCCGCGTAGGCGTTGTAGTTGGCGAGGGCTCCGGTCTGATTGTGCACTTCGTGCGTCGCGTAGCCGGCACTTTGAGCTTGTATGGACAAGACCGATCTCCCTACCCTTTCGGATCAGGGTTGCACCTTATGCGTGCGCTGTCACTGACGGGAAACTTTCAACGGGCGGGGGTTGGGGCTCCGGCCTCCTCCCGGGGCTTGACCAGCACCGCCATTGCGGCGGCCGTGAAGTACATCATCAGACTATAGATCGCAGGCGGAATTGAGGCCTCGACGTTGCCTAAGACATTCAACGCGACAAAAATTGCGAGGGTGCCGTTGTGAATGCCGATCTCCATCGCGATCGCGGTCGCTTGCGGCGGCGGTAGCTTGAGGACCAGCGGCGTAAAGTAGCCGATGACCATGCTCACGACGTTGAATAACAGACACGCTGCACCGACCGCGACCACCGCATCGACTATCTTGCTGCGCTCGACATAGATGGCGGCGCAGATCAGAACGGCGAGAACGACGACTGCAAAGATGCGGACCGGCTTCTCGGCGCCGATCGCGCGTTCCGGCCAGCGCGCGCGAATGAGCATTCCGATCGCGACCGGCAGGAGGATGATCGCGCACACTTCAAGGATCTTGCGCAGCGGCGGCGGCACATATTGTCCCGCGCCGAAAAAGTAGGCGAGCGAGAGGTTCATGATGATCGGCAGCGTGATCAAGCACAGAATGCTGTTCACGGCCGTCAGCGTGATGTTGAGCGCGACATCGCCGCGCGCGAGGTGGCTGTAAATATTCGCTGTCGCGCCGCCCGGCGCCGCGGCGAGCAGCATCAAGCCGACCGCGAGGCTGGGCGAAAGCTTGAAGGCGATCGCGATGAAGAAAGCAGCCCAAGGCAGCAGAACGGTCTGCAGAAAGAGCCCGACAAACACCGCGCGCGGATAGCGGCCGACGCGCTTGAAATCGTCCAGCGTCAGCGAAAGACCAAGGCCAAGCATGATGATGCCGATCGCGAGCGGCAGCAGCAGGTTGACCAGTATTCCGCTTTGCACTGAGGCACCTCTCTGGGGGCTTCTGACGCAACGCTAACGGAGAACGTATGTTTCCCTGGCGGGTTCGAGAGCACCGCCAAAGCAGCGAATAGTCTTCATGAGATATGAATCGCGGGCGATTGGCCAGCAACCAATCGTCTCACCCAAATGGGGGATTCGCGGGGCTCAGCGATACTGCGGTTCGTCCCACCACGGGAAGTATTCGGGCATGTCGGCCGAGACCTTGCCGGTGAACTTCGCCGGGCGCTTCTCGAGGAACGACGTGACGCCTTCCTTCACGTCATCGCTCTTGCCGCGATGGAAGATGCCGCGGCTATCGACCTTATGCGCTTCCATCGGATGGTCGGCACCAAGCATCCGCCACATCATGTGACGCGTCAGCGCGAGCGAAACCGGGGCGCCCTCGGCATATTCCAGTGCGAGTTTTCGCGCGGCGGGGAGAAGCTCGTCGGCCGGATAAATCTCCTTCACGAGACCGCCGGCTTTCGCCTCGGCGGCCGGGAAGACGCGGCCCGAATAGCACCAGTCGAGCGCCTGGCTGATGCCGACGAGGCGCGGCAGGAACCAGCTCGATGCTGCCTCCGGCACAATGCCGCGGCGCGAGAAGACAAAACCGAAGCGCGCATTCTCGGAGCAAAGCCGGACGTCCATCGGCAACTGCATCGTGACGCCAATGCCGACCGCCGCTCCGTTGATCGCCCCGATCACCGGCTTGAGGCATTGGAAGATCCGCAGCGTCACGCGGCCTCCGCCGTCGCGCGCGGCCTGATGCGAGAGATCCGGCTTGCCGTCGACCTCCGGGATCGGCTCGCGATCCTTGCGTGCGTTGCGGTCGAAGGTTGCGCCGCCGGCGCCGAGATCGGCGCCCGCGCAGAACGCCTTGCCGGCGCCCGTGACGATGACGGCACGCACGTCGTCGCGGCTGTCCGCCTCGTCGAAGGCCGCGATGAGATCATACATCATCTCGCCGTTGAAGGCGTTCATGCGATCCGGGCGGTTGAGTGTGATTGTGAGAATGTTGTCTTCAGCCGCGGTCGTGATCGTCGTGTAGGCCATCTCGGCGTTTCCTCTTGCGCTCGTCTTTGCAAGCGATGATAGGGTGTCCGGCGCTAGCGCGCAAAGCAGCACGCAGCGGCCGAGGGAGGAAACTTTGAAAGACTTCGATCTCAGCAATCGCGTCGCCATCATCACGGGTGGCAACGGCGGAATTGGTCTCGGAATGGCCGCAGCTCTGGCGCGCAACGGTTGCGGCGTTTCGATTTGGGGCCGCAACACCAAGAAGAACGACGACGCACTGCAGAAGATCGGAACCGGCGGCGGCAAAGTCGAAGCGCGCGTTTGCGATGTGACGGACCGCGCCGCAATCGAAGACGCCTTTCGCGGCACGCTGCAGACATTCGGCCGCGTCGACGGCTGTTTCGCCAATGCAGGAATCGGCGGCGGCGGACGACGTTCCTTCATCGACCGCACCGAAGAAGAATGGCGTCAGATGATGACGACCAACCTCGACGGCGTTTATCGCGTGTTCCAAGTCGCGGCGCGCCACATGGTCGAACGCGCCGAGAAAGGCGACAAATTCGGCCGCCTCGTGCCGACATCGAGCCTCGCGTCGATCTCCGGCACGGCGCGCAACGAGCATTATGCGATCACCAAAGCCGGGCTCAACGCGCTCGTGCGCGCGCTCGGCGTCGAACTCGCACGCTACGGCATCACGGCGAATGCAATTCTGCCGGGCTGGATCAAATCCGAGATGACCGAAGGTTTGTTCGGCAACGACAAGTTCGTCACCAACGTGATGCCACGCATTCCGATGCGGCGCTTCGGCGAGCCGGAAGATTTCGGCGGCATCGCGGTTTATCTGATGAGCGGCCTGTCGTCGTATCACACGACCGATACGTTCCTGATCGACGGCGGCTATGCGGTCTTCTAACGCCCCATGAACATGCGCGTCACCATCGCGGGCGCAGGCGCTGTCGGTTGTTATGTCGGCGGCTGTCTTGCGCTGGCGGGACGCGAAGTGACTTTGCTCGCGCGGCCCGCGATGGCCGAGATCTTGCGAAACGGATTGCGCGTCAGCGATTTCGAAGGCCGCGATCGGACGGCATCGCCGTCGCAATTTCGCGTCGTCACTGACGCAGCAGAAACTTTCTTCGATCCCGGCACGATCCTCGTCACGGTGAAAAGTCTCGACACGGCCGCGATGGCGGAAAGCATCCGCGCTCATGCTGCCGCCGCAACCGTCGTAAGTTTGCAGAACGGCGTCGGCAATATCGAGGTTCTCAAGAGCGCAGGTTTTCCGCCCGTCACCGGAATGGTTCCGTTCAATGTCGTCGTTGAAGGCAATCGCTTTCATCGCGCGACCGGCGGCGAGATTCTCGTCGACGATCCGCAGTATGCAAGTCTGCTGAATGTCGAGGGCTTGCCGACGGAAGCGCGAGACGACATGCCGAACGTGCAGTGGGCGAAGCTGCTGATGAACCTCAACAACGCGCTCAATGCACTCGCGGGAATTCCGCTGCTCGCGCAACTGAACGATCCAAAATGGCGGCGCGTGATGGCGCTGCAAAGCGCCGAAGCGCTCGACATTCTGCGTTCTGCGGGAATCAAACCGGCAAAACTCGGCCGCGTGTCGCCGAATATCGTGCCTTACGTTTTGCAATTGCCGACGCCATTGTTTCGCTTCGTCGCCAAGCAGATGCTCGCGATCGACCCGAGCGCGCGTTTGTCGATGTACGAAGATTTGCGGCGCGGCCGTCCGACCGAAATCGATTTCCTGCAAGGCGCGATTGCCGCGCTGGCGGAAAAGCACGGCAAAAAAGCCCCGATGACCGAGCGCGTGATCGCGCAGATCAAGCACGCCGAAGCCGCGCATGAAGGCTCGCCCAATCTTTCGGCAGATGCGTTGCTGCGTTAGGTGACGAGCGTGGGGCGGGCCGGGAGCGGCTGCGGCGCTGACGTCGTCTCGCCGCCGCCGTTGCGCAGAACCTGACGCCGGCGCTCGATCGCCTTCTCGCAGCGCGCCACCGCGAGATTGAGCGAGCCGGGGTCGGCGCCGGTCTCAACGCTGTGCGCTTCGCCGATCAGTTCGGCCTGCACGATAGCGTCGATGCGGTCTTCCAGTTCGGCCAATTGCTCCTCGGTATCCGCTTCACGAACGCGGCCGAGAATGCTCGCCAGCACGGTGAGCGAGCCCTTCTTCACCGGGCGCGCGCCGATGCCGAGGAACTGCCACAAACCGGCGAGCGCGGAGGCGAGCACCCCGGTCAGCATCGTGCCGTAGAAGATCGGATCGCCGTAGCGATCGAAGAAGCTCTTCTCGTTGCCTTCGTAATACGTCGCCGCGCCGGGATGCAGCGGGATATAGGCGTCTTTGTCAGTCGGCGGCGTGCGGATCAACGAGAGGATCGGAAACTCGGTCGAGAGCGTGCCGCGTGCATCCATCAGCACACGCGTCAATATCGTGATCAGTTCGGGCTCGAGACGGCGCTGGGCCACGATGTTGATCGGCACGCGTAGCGTTTCCATCTCTTCGTCGGGCACTTGGGGCGAGCCCCACAGGGTGCCCTTCGGCAACTCGTAGCTTTCGTAATAGCGCGCGTAGGACGCGATCGCGTCGGCCTGATCGATGGCGACGATGCCGGGTTTCTGTTTCGGCTTGAGGCCGAGGAATTCGCGCGCGACCGAAAGATAGCGCTCGGTCACCGGCGTGACGACGAGCAGCGCCTGCAGCTGCTTCGCCTGGATCATCTTCTTGGCTTCCTCCGGCGTGACATTCTTGAAGCGATTGCGATCCATCGCGTAGCTGGCGGCGAGCGCATCGACGACGCGCTTGTTGATGTCGCCGTTGATGACGCCCACTTGCTTCGTCTTCAGATCGTCGAAATCGTCGATGGTCGAGCCGGGCGGCAGCAGCATCAGCGCGACCGATTGCGCGGCGACGACGACGGTTCGCGCCGCGCCTTGATTGCCGATGTCGGCGCGCAGCACCGCAAGGTCGGCCTTGTCGCTGGCAAAGAGGTTTGCGCTCTCGCTCATGTCGCCGGTCGGGATGACTTTCAGGCGGACACGCGACTTCTGGTTGGCAAGGCGACCCGCGAGCGCGTTGAGAATTTTGATCGTGTCGCCTTCGTCGGAAGCGGCGATCGTCAGCGTCGTCGGCTTGGAATACTGGTGGTAGGCCTTCACGCCGAGCGAGACGAGCAGCAGAATCAGCCCGAGCGTCAGCGTCCAGCGGAGCCAGGCCGGCAGGCGGGTCTCGAGTTGCAACCGGGTTTCGGTCATCCGGATATCTTGCGACCTATTGGCGCTCATCGTAGCGCCGTTGGCGCCCCAACGCCCAGCCTGTGCTTAGAGTTCTGCGATTTTTAGCCGCGGCGCAAGGGCTAAAGCGTGGCACGCGGCTGGGGGCGCCGGCTGTGCTCAATCGAACCCCCGGAGCTTGCACTCGCGCCATCGCTTCTGCAGCGCCTCTGGTGCGGCTGCGCGGGCTTCTTCACCCTCAGGTCCGAGCACAAAGTAAACCAAGCTCAGCGCCTCATCGCGACGCTCCAGCCAAACTTCGTTCGTCAACGCCTTGCGGTAGGCGCGGAAGCAGACAAACGGGTCGTGACGGCAAGCGTGTTGCCGCCTGCATGACGCAAATTCGCACTGGCGCCATATCTCGAAGAGGTTGACCATCTTGGCTTGGTAATCGTGGCTTTCGCGCCAGTTTTTTAGGCCGATGGCAAACTGCTCGTCGGTTTGTCCCTCAAAGCGTTTCGGCGGCGTCGGGCGCATACTCAATTCCTTTCAGGCATGGATTGCAGGCATGGGGGTGCCTTCTCGCGAGCGCTTTGGCGCTCCGAGCTTTGGCCTTGCCCCCGCGACAAGGCGCGGGGAGGCGGAGCGCCGCTCGGCGCTCGGTCTTCGGATGCCGTAGCCTTGCGACTACGGCGCGGTTTCCGACGGGAAACCGCCGCCTCGCGGCGCTCCGCCACGGCATTTTTCACCCCGGGGCCGCGCTTGCGTGTCGGGTGTGCCCAAAATGGGCTCCCACGGCCGCTTCACGTTGCGACCTACGACCGTTCAGCGAGCTCCTCGCACACCGGTCGTAATGCCGGTAGGGCGGGGTCCCGGGGCGCCCGAGTGCGCAAGGTGACGAACCTTCCGCCCGCAGGAACCGTCCCCGATCCCGTCAGCTGCGTCACCGGTTGACGCCCCCGCTTGGATCAGGTGATCAGGAATATAGTCAGATAGGAATTTATGTCAAGTCTATTGGGTTGGTCATTCCGGGGCGCAGTCCGCGAAGCGAGCGCGAGCCCGGTATCCATAACCCCTGTGCTCATGATTGATGGCCCGGGATTATGGATCCCAGACAGCCGCCAAACGGCGGCTTCCGGGATGACCAGAAGCGGCGTCCGTAGCCCGGATGAGCGAGGCGAAGCCGAGCGATTCGGGGGCTGAGCTTGCGGCTAATAGCGGCCCCGGATGTCGCAGCGCTTCGCGCCGCTCATCCGGGCTACGGACTACGGACTCTACGGAAACCTACGCTATTTGCGCCGCGGAGGGCGAGCCTTGCCGCCGCGCATGCCGGGGCGGCCGCCGGTGGAGCCCCCGGGGCGATAGGGCGACGACTCGCCGCGCGTGTTCGGGCCCATGTCATCGATGCCGGGTTTCGCCGGCGCCTTCGTGGTTCCGCCGCGATGCACTTCGCGCTCGTGCCAAATCGCGATGCCCATCTCATCGAGATTCGGTTTGTGCGGGCGCGAGACTCCTTTTGAGGCACCCTTCCCGGCCTGCGGGCGTTTCGACGTCGGATCGTCGACCACCGCCAGCTCCTGCTGACGCAGGCGCTTGACCTCGTCGCGCAGCCGCGCGGCTTCCTCGAAGTTGAGGTCGGCCGCGGCCTCGCGCATGCGCTTCTCCATGTCGGCCAGGACGGTCTGGAAATTGTGGCCGATGGTGGCGGCGTCGTCGAAATCGCCGCCGTCGCCGACACCGATCAATACGTGATCGCGCTCATAGACCGAGCCCATGATGTCGCCGATCGATTTGCGCACGCTCTCCGGCGTGATGCCGTGCTCGATATTGTAGGCTTCCTGCTTCTCGCGGCGGCGATTGGTTTCCGCCATCGCGCGCTCCATCGAGCCCGTAATGCTGTCGGCGTAGAGAATGACTTTGCCGTCGACGTTACGCGCGGCGCGGCCGATGGTCTGAATCAACGATGTCTCGGAGCGCAGGAAGCCTTCCTTGTCGGCATCGAGAATCGCGACCAGCGCGCATTCCGGAATGTCGAGACCTTCGCGCAGAAGGTTGATGCCGACGAGACAATCGAAGGTACCGAGGCGCAGATCGCGAATGATCTCGATGCGCTCCAGCGTGTCGATGTCCGAATGCATGTAGCGCACGCGCACGCCCTGCTCGTGCAGATATTCGGTGAGGTCCTCGGCCATGCGCTTGGTCAGTACGGTGACGAGCGAACGATAGCCGGCCTGCGCGGTCTGGCGCACTTCGCCGACGAGATCGTCGACCTGCGTGCGCGCCGGGCGGATATGCACGGGCGGATCGATGAGGCCGGTCGGGCGAATGACTTGCTCGGCAAAGACGCCGCCGGATTCGTCGAGCTCCCAGCCGCTCGGTGTCGCCGAGACGGCAACCGAGAGCGGACGCATCGCGTCCCACTCCTCGAAGCGCAGCGGACGGTTATCCATGCAGGACGGCAAGCGGAAGCCGTATTCGGCAAGCGTCGCCTTGCGGCGGAAGTCGCCCTTATACATCGCGCCGATCTGCGGCACCGTGACGTGACTTTCGTCGAGGAAGACGAGCGCATTGTCGGGCACGTATTCGAACAGCGTCGGCGGTGGCTCGCCGGGACGGCGGCCCGTGAGATAGCGCGAGTAATTCTCGATGCCGGCGCAGGAGCCGGTCGCTTCCATCATTTCGAGATCGAACAACGTGCGCTGTTCCAGACGTTGCGCTTCGAGCAGACGGCCGGCCGCGTTTAGCTGATCGAGCCGCCACTTGAGCTCGCTCTTGATCGAGTTCATCGCCTGGATGAGCGTCGGACGCGGCGTCACGTAATGCGAATTGGCGTAGACTTTGACGAGCTTGAGCTCGTCGGACTTGTGGCCGGTGAGCGGATCGAACTCCTCGATCGACTCGACCTCGTCGCCGAACAGATTGATGCGCCAGGCGCGGTCTTCATAGTGGGCCGGAAAAAGGTCAATCGTATCGCCGCGCACGCGAAAAGTGCCGCGCGAGAAATCCGCGGAGATTCGCTTGTATTGCAGCGCGACCAAGTCGGCGATGAGCTGGCGCTGATCGATGCGATCGCCGCGCTTGAGCGTGAAGGTCATCGCCGAATACGTTTCGACCGAGCCGATACCGTAGATGCAGGAGACCGACGCGACGATGATGACATCGTCGCGTTCGAGCAGCGCGCGCGTCGCCGAATGGCGCATGCGGTCGATCTGCTCGTTGATCGAGGATTCCTTCTCGATGTAGGTGTCGGTACGCGGGACGTAAGCTTCCGGCTGGTAGTAGTCGTAGTAGGAGACGAAGTATTCGACGGCGTTGTCGGGGAAGAAGGATTTCATCTCCCCGTAGAGCTGCGCCGCCAGCGTCTTGTTCGGCGCGAGCACGAGCGCGGGGCGCTGCGTCGCCTCGATCACCTTCGCCATCGTGTAGGTTTTGCCGGAGCCGGTGACGCCGAGCAGCACCTGCGTGCGATCGTGACGGCTCACGCCTTCGACGAGATCCGCGATGGCTTTGGGCTGATCGCCCTTCGGTTCGAACTCGGACTTGATTTCGAGCTTCACGCCGCCTTCGGATTTTTCCGGGCGGGGCGGGCGATGCGGAACCCAGATCGCGTCCTGCTCGCGGAATTCGAGGCGGCCGTCGCGCAGCAATTGGTCGAGTGCTGCTTGGCTCGCGATGCCGGCGATCGGGCCGCCGATGTCCTGGCTGCGCTTACGGCGCTCGGTCGGGCCCGGTGCGATGAGGCCTTCGCCGCGGTCCTGTTCCTGGCGCGGTGCCGGCGAAAGGTCGTCGGCTTCGAGGCCCCATTGTTTGGCGACATCCGGGTCGAGCGGCCCGAGCTTCCCGGCACTCTCCGACATCAGCGGGCGGACCAACGGGCCGTAGCCGGAGGTGCGCGAATCGTAGCGGGCCTGCGGCGCCTCGCTCATGCCACCGGGCTTCTGCGCCGCCTCGGACGATTTGCGCGCCGTATGCGCGGCCGCGATGTCGGCACGGCGCTGCTTGGAATCGGCGGCAGGCTGCTGCAACCCGGTACCGGACCCGATACCGGCGGTGCCTTTGTTGATGCCCGGATTGAGCAATTCGGCGAGCGCAGGGGCCAGCGGCGCGAGTTTCTCGCGCGACGCCTTAGAACGCGTCGGCTTGGCCGGGTCTTTCGGCTTCTTCGGGGGCATGCGGCGAATATGGGTGGTTAGGGGCTGGTTTAGTAGAGCCGGACGCGGGCGGAAAACCGGTTCCCACTTTTCCTCGCCCGGCTCGCGAACCCAACCCATCGCACGCAAAAAGGGCCGCGAACAAGCGGCCCTCTGTCAGTATCCTGTCAGCTTTGGCAGCAAGCTGCGATGGCAGCAGCTTACTTCGCGCAGGCGTTGCTGGCAGCACCCGGAGTGAAAACGGCTTGGAGCGATGCCGGCGGATATTCGCCGAAGTCGCGCGCGATGAGTTCACCTTGGCGTGCGCGCTTGCCAATGGAGGCTACGACGCGCTCGCGGACGACCATCGCGTGGCTGTTGCTGCGTCCCGTACCCTTCTGCTCGACCAGCGGGTCCGTATTGCGCAGCATCTGCAGTGCTGTGGCAACTGCGAAGGCGCGGTTATTCGAATCGCAGAGCACACCCATCGGCTGTTCGTAGGCGCAGTCGGCAAGTTCGTTGGCCTTATCGCGGATGAAGAGCATGACCGCCGTATCGGCCGCAGACTGCGTCGGTGCCGTGATGGTGCGCTGCTTGGCGCACTGGTTCAGCAGCGGCGCGGCCGCTTCCTTGCCGAGCCGGTCCGGCGTGAATGCAATGGCGACCGTCGGACCATAGTCCGGCGCGCGATTGAGATACATGTAAGCCGCAGCGCCGATCGCACCCAGAGCGAGCAGAACAAGCAGGATCATGCCGGCTTTGGAGCCGCTCTTCGGCTTGCCAGACCGGTCGGTCTGCGGCGAGCCCCTGCGCATTTCATTGACGACTGACATCGTGCTTATCCCCGCGGATTTGCGCGCAACCTAAACAAGAATAGTCGCAACTTCGTTTACGATCAGGTCGCTTCAGGATGAGGGTTAGGATCGCGTAAACGGTCCGGCGGCATTTGTCGCGATTGCGGCACCCCGCTGCCGCTACGGATTCTTAAGGCAAAACTCCTTAAATGCGAGGCCGCACGGTACGTTACCGCGCCGATCCTCCCGGGCCTCATGGAAAACGCGAACGTCATTCAGCATCGGCTCGGGCTCTACGAGATCTCGCCGACAGAGCGCGAGCAGGCCCGCCGCATGTGGCCGAAGGTTCGTGCGATCGCGATCGAGGTCGGCGAGCATGTCGCCTCGCTGCAGCACGTGCATGGGCTGTTCCCGATGCACTTTCGCAACAACAAAACCGAGCTCCTCGGACTTCACCTCGACCATCTCGAAGTGCTGTTCCGCTGCCAGCTCGACGACGACTATGTGCGTAGCCTGCGTGCGTTGCTGGATCGACTGATCGCCTGCGGCATCTCGACCCGGCACCACCTGCTCTACGATTTCCAGTTGCAGATGCATCTGCAGCCGCTGCGCTGGCGGCCTCGGCTCAACGACGATATCGCGGCGGCAACGCGCCTGGTCGGCTTCGACGCCTCGACGGCGTGGCACCTTGAGACCAATCGCATCGCGGCGGAAGCCGATCAGCGCCAGCACGCCATCGAGAATGCGATCGCGCATTTCGACCGCAGCGTCGCGGAAGTGGTGTCAACGGTGACGTCGGCCTCTACCGTTTGCGCAGACATATCATCCGACGTGCATAACTACGGTACGAAGACACGCGAGCGCGCCGTGACGGTGCTGCAGACCGCATCGGCCGCACGTTCGAGCATCATGCAGACCGCATCGGCGGCGGACGAACTCTCCGCATCCATCGCGTCGGTACAGAGCCAAACCGAGCACCATCAGAAGCTCGCGGCCGAATCGGGCGCCGCCGTCCAGCGCGTCAGCCAATCGATCGCGGCGCTGGCGAAAGACAGCAGCGAGATCGATCTCGTCACGCAGCTGATCGCGAAGATCGCATCGCAGACGAATTTGCTCGCGCTCAACGCGACGATCGAGGCAGCCCGTGCCGGCGAGGCCGGGCGAGGTTTCGCGGTGGTCGCGACCGAGGTGAAATCGCTCGCGAGCCAGACGGGACGCGCCACCGCGGACATCGCGAATCGCGTTGCGGCCGTGCAGCAAGGCGCGGGCGGCGTCGTCGAGCAGATGATCGAAGTCGAGCATGCGATCGACGCGATGACGACGTTCAGCGCGACGGTCGGCGGCTCGGTCGCGCAGCAGACCGAAGCAACACACGAAGTCGCGCAGCATATGTCGATCGCGGCCGAGCGCATCGCGTTTCTGGTCGAAACGATCGAGGAGGCGAGCAAAGCCGTCTCCGCGATGGCGGTTCGTTCGGAGCGCATGGGCAATGCGGCCGACGATCTTTCGGGCGCAGCCGAAGAGCTGACGAAAAAGCTGCAGACATTCCTGCGCGAGTTGCGCGCCGCTTAGCCAGTTGTAGCCCGGAAGAGCGGCGCGAAGCGCCTGCGACATCCGGACCCATCGCAAACTCAGCCCCGGATATCGTTCGGCTCCGCCTCACTCATCCGGGCTACGGCTACAATTAAGCGTCCTTCTGCCCCGCGCGCTGCAAGGCCGGGCGGCTCATGCACCGCTTCACATAAGCATTGAGCGCATCGGTCTTCTCGAACAATCCGCTGTCGCCGAAGAAGCCGAATGTGCCGCCATACAGAATGTCGACGGCCGTGAATTCGTTACCGAGGATGTACTCGTTCGTCTCGAGCGTCTTGTTGATGTGCTGCATCACTTCGGGCACCGCGACCCAACCGGCCGTGCCGCGCGGCACATCGTATTTCATGAAGGCGCAGAGAAACGCGGGCTCAACCACGCCGCTGTAGTACGAGAGCCACGACAGATAATTGCCGCGCAGCTTGTCGCCGACCTGCGGACCCAGCTTCGCCTGCGGAAACGCGTCTGTGAGATAGAGCATGATGGCGGTCTGCTCGTGCACGACCGTATCGTCGTGGATTATGACCGGCACCTTGCCGTGCGGATGCGGATTGGTTGGATCGAGCTTGCCGCTGCCATCGCCGCGCCGAATATCGACCTGCTTGATCTCGTAAGGCTGGCCGATTTCCTCGAGCAGCCAGATGAAGCTTTGCGAGCGCGATTTCGGGGCGTGAAGGAGCGTAAGCGTCATTGTGAGTCTCCGGATTTCGCCGGCACCGTAACGGCTCGGACGCTCCGGTCAAACCGGATCAGAGTGCCAACGCGCGCATTGCTGCCACCGCTGTGACACCACCGATCGCGGCGACGAACTGATTGCCGGTAACGCGCATCAGCAGAATCGCAGCAGCGAGACCGGTCCATTCGGGCGGACCGCCGTTCACGGCGATCGGGCCGAGAATCGCGCCGATGAGCGCGAGCGGGATCGCGTGCAGCCACGCGGCGACCGGCGGCGTGATCTTCACGTAGCGCATCAGAAAGAAGCCGAGGAAACGGCACGCATACGACGCGACGCCGCAGGCAAAGATCGCCGCGAGAACATCAGGCCGCACGAGCACGGAGCACCCCCACGAGGCTGCCGCCGAGCGCGCCGGCGAAGATGTACCAAGGGCCGCTCACCGTCAGATTGACCGCGATCGCGATGAGCGCGCCGGCAAAGAACGGCAACGCGTCGTTCGGCTTCTTGAGGAACGCGACGACCATCGAGGCGAAGAACGCCGCGAGAAAAAAATCGACGCCGTAGCGCTTCGGATCGCCCAGCAGCTGCCCGAAGGCGTGGCCGAGTCCTGTCGAGCCGACCCAGATCAGCCACAGCAGCGCTCCGCTGGCGAGAATGTAGGCGGCGTCCGGCTTGCCGGTCTGGAATTGCTTCAGTGACAACGCCCAATTGCCGTCGCCGAGGACGAACAGCGCCGGATAGCTTTGATAGGCCGGCGCATTCGGCAGCCAGGGACGCAAGGCCGCACCGAGCAGGATATAGCGCGTGTTCATCGCGAAGGTGGTGAGTGCGGCCGTGAAGATCGGCACCGGATCGGCCCAGATCTGCAGCGTCGTCATCTGCGCGCTGCCGGCGTTGATCCAGCCACTCATCAGCATCGCCTCGACGATCGACAGCCCGGTCGCGGCAGCGAGGATGCCGAAAGCCAATCCCATCGCGACCACGGTGGGCGCGAGGATCAGCGAGGCCAGTGCGCCATCGCGCGCGCCTGCGAGAGTGAAAGTCGATGTCGTCACAGGCGGCTCTGCATGGGAGCTTCGTGATGGCCGGGGTTGACCCGGCAACGCATTCCTTTTTCAAGGAAGCTCAACTCGGGTCAAGCCCGCAATAAGTCGAAAGAATAGCGAGAAACCATGCGCACTCTGCCGCCGAAGAAAGACCTCACGATCTGTTTCGCGCATGGCGTGTACCGAATGGCGGAGCGCTTTGCGGCGCGCAACACCGGCATCAAACATTTCCAGGTCGGCAACTTCGACGATCTCAAAGCGCGCATCCACGAGGCCGATATCGTCTCGGTGTCGATGATGTGGAAGAACGAACTGATCGCGGCAGCGCCGAAGCTTGCGATGATCCAATCGATCAGCGCCGGCACCGACCAGTACGATTTCGCTGCCTTCAAACAGACTGGCGTGCGGCTGGCGAGCGGCAAGGGCGTCAACGCCAATGCGGTGGCGCAGCATGCGATCGCACTGACACTCGCGTTGGCGCGGCAGCTCCACACCGGCCGCGACAACCAGGCGAAGAAGCATTGGCGAGGGATGATCGGCAATATTCCGGAGCGCGAGGACGAGCTCGGCGGCAAGACGATGCTGATCGTCGGCCTCGGTGCGATCGGCGGGACATTGGCGCGGCTTGCACAGGCGTTCGGCATGCGCGTGATCGCGGCGAAGCGTGACGTGACGACCGGCGCGGAGAATGTCGATGCGGTGTTCACGCTGAAGGATCTGCCGAAGCATTTGCCGGAGGCGGATGTCGTCGCGCTGACGTGCCCACTGACGGCCGAGACGACGAATTTGATCGACGCGAAGGCGTTCGCCGCGATGAAGCCGTCGGCGTATCTGATCAATGTCGCGCGCGGGAAGGTTGTCGACGAGGCGGCGCTGATTGCGTCGCTGAGCGACAAGACGATCGCGGCGGCCGGCATCGATGTGACGCACGAAGAGCCGCTGCCGGAGGGATCGCCGCTGTGGACGATTCCGAATGCGCTGATCACGCCGCATACGGCCGGCGAGACGCAGCGTTACGAGGACAACGTGATCGATTTGCTCATCGAGAATATCGATCGCGTGCATCGCGGCGAGAAGCTGGTGAATGAGATGGTGGGGTAGGCAGCCGGATTTCGGCTGTCATCCCGGCCAAGACTGCGCAGCAGTCGCGAGCCGGGATCCACGTATCACGGCGACCGCAGGGATACATGGGTCCCGGATCGGCTTCGCGGCGCGCAATGAGCGCGCAGCTTGCCGTCCGGGATGACGGTCCGTTTTTTAATTGACGCTGTGCGTCAATGAATCTCCGGCTCAGGAATGCCTTTCGAGCCTTCGAGGAAGTCGAAATCGCAGCCTTCATGCGCCTGGCGCACGTGACGGGCGAACAGCCAGTTGTACCCGCGCGGGAAATCGCGCGGCGGCGGCGACCATGACTTCAGACGCTCGGTAATCTGCGCGTCGGTCAGCGCGACGTTGATGCTGCGGTTCGGCACATCGAGCGTGATCATATCGCCGTTACGGATCGCGGCGAGCGGGCCGCCGATATGCGCTTCGGGCGAGACATGGAGAATGCAGGCGCCGTAGCTGGTGCCGCTCATGCGCGCATCCGAAATACGGACCATATCGCGCACGCCCTGCTTCAGCAGCTTCTTCGGGATCGGCAGCATGCCCCATTCGGGCATGCCGGGGCCGCCGATCGGCCCGGCGTTGCGCAGGACCATGACGTGGTCGGGCGTCACGTCGAGATCCTCGTCGTTGATGGCCGCCGACATCTCGTCGTAGGTGTCGAAAACGATGGCGGGACCGGTGTGCGTGAGCAGCCGCGCCTCGGCGGCCGGCGGTTTGATCACGCAGCCGTCCGGCGCGATGTTGCCGTAGAGGATCGCGGTGCCGCCCGAGGCCGCGATAGGCTTATCGAGCGGGCGGATGACGTCGTCGTTATAAACTTCGGCGCCCTCGAGGCCTTCGCCAAGCGTGCCCGTCACGGTCTTGGCGTCGAGGTGCAGGAAATCCTTGAGACGCGACATCAGCGCGCGGATGCCGCCCGCGATGTGGAAATCCTCCATCAGCCAATCGCCGGACGGACGGATGTTGGCGATAACCGGCACCTTTTGGGCGAAATCGTCGAAGTCCTGCAGCGTGACTTTCACGCCGGCGCGGCCCGCCATGGCAACGAGGTGGATCATCGCGTTGGTCGAACCCGCGACCGCGTTGTGCACGATCAGCGCGTTCTCGAACGATTTTCGATCGAGGATCGTCGAGGGGCGAAGGTCCTGCCAGATCATCTCGACGATGTGACGGCCGCACGCCGTCGCCATGCGTGGATGCGCGGCGTCGACAGCCGGGATGGAGGATGCGCCGGGCAGGCAGAGCCCGAGCGATTCCGCAATCGCCATCATGGTCGCGGCGGTACCCATCGTCATGCAGGTGCCGGCCGAACGCGCGATGCCGGCCTCCATGTCGTTCCACTGCGCCGTGGTGATGTTGCCGGCCTCTTTCTCCGCCCAGTATTTCCAAACGTCCGAACCGGAGCCGAGAATTTTTCCGCCGAAGTGTCCGCGCATCATCGGGCCGGCCGGAAGATAGATCATCGGCAGATCCATCGAGAGGCCGCCCATGATGGTCGCGGGAGTCGTCTTGTCGCAGCCGCCGAGCAACACGGCGCCATCGATCGGATGCGAGCGGAGAAGTTCCTCGGTCTCGAGCGCGAGCAAGTTGCGGTAAAGCATCGTGGTCGGCTTGACGAATTGCTCGGAGAGCGAGAGCGCCGGCAGTTCGACCGGGAAGCCGCCGGCTTGCCAGACGCCGCGCTTCACCTCTTCGGCGCGCGTGCGCAGGTGCGAGTGGCAGGTATTGAGATCGCTCCACGTGTTGATGATGGCGACGACCGGCTTGCCCATGAAGTCTTCGCGGCCGTAGCCCATCTGCATCGCGCGCGAGCGATGGCCGAAGGAGCGGAGATCGGTCGCGCCGAACCAGCGCTGGCTGCGGAGATCTTCGATTTTCTTACGCGACATTTTTTCTAGCCTTCGATCTGCCCATCAAGACGACACGGGTACGGTCTTCACCTCTCCCATGGGGAGAGGTGGACCGGAGCGTTTGGCAAGGTCGCCAAACTACCTCCCGCGCTGCTTCCGCCACTTGGCGAATTTCTCTTTCGCTTCGGGCGCGGGCGGATAAGTGCCGAACAGCGGCTTGCCGCTCTCGATCTCCTCCTGCACGAAATCCTCGAAGGCGGTCTGCTCGAAAGCTTCGTTCGCGACATCTTCGGCGATGTGCGCCGGGATGATGCAGACGCCTTCGTTGTCGCCGACGACGATGTCGCCCGGGAATACCGGCACCTCGCCGCAGGCGATCGGAAGATTGAGATCGACCGCGTGATGGCGAATGAGGTTGGTCGGCGCGGCCGGATGCGCGTGATACGCCGGCATCGCGCTCTTTTCGATCTCGGGCGTGTCGCGGAAGCCGCCATCCGTCACGATGCCGGAGCAGCCGCGCACGCCGAGGCGGGTCAGCAGAATGCCGCCTGCGCTGGCGGCCGAATAATTGCGGCGGCTGTCGATGACGAAGACGGCGCCGGGCGGACATTCCTCGACGCCCTTGCGCTGCGGATGGCTGCGATCCTCGAAGACGCCGATGTGATCGAGATCCTCGCGCGCCGGAATGTAGCGCAGCGTGTAAGCGGGCCCGACCATGTTCGGTCCGGGATTAATCCGGTGAATGCCCTGAATGTAGAGATTGCGAAATCCGCGCTTGAACAACACGGTGGTGAGCGTCGCGGTCGACACATTCATCAGCTTGTCGCGCGCGCTATCGGATAGCGACATTACTCCTCCCGGAACGTTTTTTGACCCGCGTCATCTTGGCACTCGTGGCGCGTGAAAATTCAATTGCGTCGGTTGTCATATGATCATACACGCCGATTGTCAGCACTTTTGTGCGGCCCGCCAAGAGGCCGCATCCAAGCATCGATCGAGCGTCGATCCGGAGGATTTCATGAAGCGTTTCATCGCGGCTGCGGTCGCCGCGACACTCGTCGCGTTAGCGCCAGCCAATGCGCAAACGGCTTGGCCGGGCGGCAAACCCGTCACCATCATCGTGCCGTTCGCGGCGGGCGGCACCGCCGATATTTTCGGGCGCATGCTGTCCAGCGGCCTCGCACAGAAGTTTCCGAGCGCGACGTTTATCGTCGAGAACCGCGCCGGCGCGGGCGGCAATATCGGCGCGACGGCGGCCGCGCGCGCGGCGAATGACGGCTACACGATCCTGATGGGTACGGTGTCAACCCACTCGATCAACCAGTATCTCTACAAAAATCTTCCGTTCGATCCCGAGAAGGACTTCATCCCGGTCAGCCTCGCGGCGCGGCTGCCGAATATGCTGGTGGTGAAGAACGACCTGCCGGTGAAGTCGGTCGCCGAACTGATCGAGCACCTGAAGAAAAATCCCGGCAAGCTGAGCTACGGCACCTCGGGCGCCGGAACGTCGATCCATCTTGCGTCCGAGCTGTTCCAGATCAAGACCGGCACCAAAATGGTGCATGTGCCGTATCGTTCATCGGCCGAGATCATGAATGCGCTGGTCGGCGGGCATATCGATCTTGCCTTCGACAACATCACGCTGGCGTGGCCGCAGGCAAAAGCCGGCAAAATCCGCCCGCTCGCCGTCACCTCGCCGCAGCGGAGCGAAACCGCGCCGGACGTTCCGCCGGTCGGCGATACGCTGGCGGGGTTCGATGCCACCTCATGGCACGGCGCGTTCGTTCCGGCCGGAACGCCGAAGGAGATCGTCGACCAGCTTGCGGCCGAGATGAAACGCATCTTCACGTCGCCGGAAGCGCAGAAGAGCCTTGCCGAGATCGGAGCGGTGCCGTCGCCGATCACGCCGGCCGAATTTTCCGCCTTCATCAACGAGGAACGTAAGAAGTGGCAGGAGGTCGTGAAGGCCGCCAACGTCACGCTGAACTGACTTCCGCCACAACAATACCTCGCGGGCGGGCGCTTTGGCCCTCCTGCTGTTGCGATTCCGCCGCGATGATCGTGAATCCTCACCGCTACCTGGCCGTGAAGTTGCAAGGCCTATGCAACGGAAGCCTGCTTCTGCGATAGTCGCCGAAGGGGCGCGGTCAGAGCCGAGCAAAGCTGTCGGCTCGCTGCGATATCGGGAGGTGTCGTTGCGTAAAACTCTGTTGGCGTTGGTCCTCGTCGTTGCCAGCGTGCTGCCTTCGGCCGCCGAAGTCCGTATCCGCGCCGACGGCGGCGGACGGATCGGCGATTATCTCGACCTCTTCCAGCGCGTGCGCGCGTCCGGCGAGCGTGTGGTCATCGACGGCCCGTGCCTCTCCGCCTGCACGCTGGTGCTCTCGATCGTGCCGAAAAACCGCATCTGCGTGACGCAGCGGGCCGTGCTCGGCTTCCACGCCGCCTATTCGAAGAACTGGATGGGCGAGGAGCAGACCGAGCACGAGGCGACGCAAGCCGTGATGAAGTTCTATCCGGGCCCGGTGCGAAACTGGATCCGCAAGCGCGGCGGGCTCAACGAGCGCACCGTGCTGATGCGGAGCAGCGAAATCGCCGCGATGGGCTATCGGCGCTGCCGCTGAGGCCCTCCCTAAAAAAAGACCGCCGGAGTGCGTGGGGCACACCGGCGGTAAGTTTTTTGGGAGAGATCCGCCGGCCCGGAGGAGGGCCGTCACAGGGGTAAACGGCAGCCGCGCGGAATTCCGGCCACGCTCCGGCTAAAAAAACTTCCCTTGAGACTTTCCGCAGCCCGCCCCTGCGCTCTGCGAGCTTGCGCGACGGCCCGAACGCGCCGTAAGGCTTTTCCAAGAAACAAGAAGGAAACGCCTTCGTGACCATCACCCGAGATGACCTGACCGCTTCGGTGCAGGAGCCGGCCGCCACCAAAGCACAACCCACCGAGCCGCTGACCTGGTCGATGCCGACCGGCGTCCCGCGTCGCATCCGCAACGTGCTGTCGCTGCTCGATTTCGAGGAAGAGGCGCGCAAATTCCTGCCGCGGCCGATTTTCGGCTTCATCTCGGGAGCCGCGGAAGAGAACGCGGCGCTCTCCGATAATCGAGGCGCCTTCGCGGAATACGGCTTCGTGCCGCGCGTCCTCAATAACGTGTCGCAGCGAAGCATGGCGACAAAACTGTTCGGCCAGACCTTCTCGGCGCCGTTCGGCATCGCGCCGATGGGCATGAGCGCGCTCTGCGCCTATCGCGGCGACCTTGTGCTGACGCAGGCAGCGCGCGCCGCCAACGTCCCGATGATCATGAGCGGCTCATCGCTGATCCGTCTCGAAGAGGTGATTGCGGCGAACCCGGACGCTTGGTTCCAGGCTTATCTGCCGGGCGACGAGACGCGCATCGAAGAGCTTGTCCACCGCGTGCAGAATGCGGGCTTCAAGACGCTGCTGCTCACCGTTGACGTGACCGTACATGCGAACCGCGAGAATAATATTCGCGCCGGCTTCACGACACCGCTCAAACCCTCGCTGCAGCTGATGCTCGACGGGTTATCGCGACCGGGCTGGCTCACCGGCGTCGCCGCGAAGACCGTGTTCAAGCACGGCATGCCGCATTTCGAGAATTCGTTCGCGACGCGCGGCGCGCCGATCATCGCGAAGACCGTGATGCGCGACTTCGGCGCGCGCGATCATCTCAACTGGGAGCACCTCGCGCTGATGCGCCGCCTGTTCAAGGGCCGCCTCATCGTGAAGGGCTTGATGCATCCGGACGATGCGCGCAAAGCGCGCGAGCACGGCGTCGACGGCGTGATCGTGTCCAACCACGGCGGCCGTCAGCTCGACTACACGGTGTCGCCGCTGCGCACGCTGAAGGAGATTGCGGACAATGCGGGCGATATGACGGTGATGTTCGACTCCGGCATTCGCCGCGGCACCGATGTGCTGAAAGCGATTGCGCTCGGAGCGAAGTTCGTCTTCGTCGGCCGCCCGTTCCTTTACGCGGCGTCGATCGCGGGCGAAGCCGGCGCCGCGCATGCGATCAAGATCCTCAAAGAGGAAGTGCTGCGCGATATGGGCCTGCTCGGTATCAACTCGCTCGACGAGATGACGCCGGACCTCATGCGCCGCGTGAGTGGGATCGCTTAGTATTTGCACCGTGCCCTAATTTCTCCGTGATGGCCCGGCTTGTCCGGGCCATCCACGGCTTGCTTCTCCGGCATGCCAAACAGGAAGACGTGGATGGCCCGCATGAAGCGGGCCATGACGGCGTTCTAATCTAGAAGGTGTTGCCATGAGTGCTGAGACCGAAACCAAAATGCGTGGCGCCGACATCGTCATGCGCACGCTCGAGGCGGCGGGGCTCGACACCGTCTTCACGCTAAGCGGCAACCACATCATGTCGCTGTTCGACGCCGCGATCGGAACGAAGCTCAAACTGATCCACGTGCGCCACGAAGCCGCCGCCGTGCATATGGCGGACGCTTACGGCCGCCTCACCGGCAAGCCGGGCGTTGCGCTCGTCACCGGCGGACCCGGCCACGCGAATGCGGCCGCCGCGCTCTACACCGCGCTGGCCGCGGAGTCGCCGCTCGTGCTGCTCTCCGGGCATGTCGCCGCGAGTGAAGTCGGTCGCGGTGGGTTTCAAGAACTTCGTCAGGCCGAGATGGCGGCGCCCGCCGCGAAAGCATCGTGGACCGCGGAGTCGATCGAAGGGATGGGCGAAGACGTTGCGCGCGCGATCCGCATCGCGACGTCGGGCCGCCCAGGGCCGGTGCATCTCAGCCTGCCGAGCGATTTCCTCGAAGGCGACGTTCGCGGCGGCGAGGTGCCATGGCCGAAGGAGTTTTCGGCGCGCGTGCAGCACTTGAGCGATGTTGCGGCGGACAGCGTTTATGCGGCGCTGAAGGATGCGGCGCGCCCGCTGATCCTCGGCGGCCCGACGCTGTGCGACGCGCAAGGCCGGGCGACACTCGCGCGCTTCGGCGAGGTGACCGGCATTCCAGCGGTCGGCATGGAAGGCCCGCGCGGTCTCAACGACTGTACGCTCGGCGCATTCGCCGAAGTGCTCCGCCAAGCCGATATGCTGGTGCTGCTCGGCAAGCCGCACGATTATGCGATTCGCTTCGGCAATGCGCCGGTGATCGACGCGAAGGCGCGTTTCATCGTCATCGATCCGGAGGCCGAACTCGTCGCCCGCGCCGTCGATGCGCACGGCGATCGTGTGCTGGTCACCGCCATCGCGGATTCGCGCACAGCCGCCGAGACATTGCTCAAGCGCGCACCAGCGAAACGCAACACGACGTGGCGGGACGAAGTCGAGGCTGCCGTGAGTTATCGGCCGACGGCGTGGGCGAAACACGCGTCACCGAAAGACGGCCCGGTGCATCCGCTCGAAATGTGCCGCGCGCTCGAAAGCGTTTTGGCCAAGCACGACAACGCGATACTCACCTGCGAGGGCGGCGAGATCGGCCAATGGCCGCAGGCGTGCCTCAAGCCGAAGCGGCGCGTCATCAACGGCATCGCGGGTTCGATCGGCGCTGCGGTTCCGTTCGGCATCGCGGCGCGTGTTGCCGATCCGAATGCGCTCTCGGTCGTGATGATGGGCGACGGCGCGTTCGGCTTTCACCTCACGGAGTTCGACACCGCGGTGCGCTACGACACGCCGTTCGTCGTCGTGCTCGGCAACGACGCGGGCTGGAACGCGGAGCATCAGATTCAGATCCGCGAATACGGCAAGGATCGCGCCTATGGCTGCGAACTACTGCCGACGCGCTATGACAAAGTCGTCGAAGCGCTCGGCGGTCACGGCGAGCTGGTGACGCGCGCGGACGAACTCGGTCCAGCGCTTGAGCGCGCCATCGCGTCAGGTAAACCGGCGTGCATCAACGTGATGATCGAGCGTGTGCCGGCGCCGATGATCGGAAGGGGTTAGCTAGCCTCTCAACGGGCTGTCATCCCGGAAGACGTAAATCGCGCAGCGATTGGCGGCTATCCGGGATCCATGATCCCCAGCGATAGAGTTTCTCTCAAGTGTCAGGGATACGTGGATCCCGGCTCGCGGCTGCTGCGCAGCCTTGGCCGGGATGACAGCCTCATATGCCGAGAAGACGTGCCGTTGCTAATTCCCCGGCTGGCGAAGCCCGCCATAGGTGTGCCACGAGCCGGTGACGAGCCAACCGCAGTCGACCGGAAGATTCACGCCCGTGATGCCGGAGGCGTTGTCGGACGACAGGAACGTCACGGCCTTCGCGATCTCGTCCATGCGCACCGTGCGGCCCATCGCGGCATTGGCTTTGAGCGTCTCGACGTTGCGTTCGCCCTTGTCGATCGCGGCTTGCAGCGCGGGCGTCTGCACGAAGCCGGGCGACACCGCGTTGACGCGGACACCGGCCGGTCCCCACTCGGTCGCGAGACACTGCGTGATCGAGATGACGGCGGCCTTGGCGGACGCATAGCCGTGGATCGGCATCGAGCGCATGCCGGCAATCGACGCGATGGTCACGATCGCGCCCTTGCGCCGCTGCACCATGGCGCGGCCAAAGACGACGCAGGAGAGATAGACGCCACGCTGGTCGACACGGTTGATCTCGTCCCAGGTGTCCATCGAGACGTCGAACGGGCGGGCCGGAAATGCCAGGATGCCGGCGTTGGCGACCAGCGTCGCGACCGGGCCGACCTCGGCCTCGATCTTCTCCGCAACGGCTTTCATGCCGGCATCGTCGGTGACGTCCGCATGGTAGGCCGAGCCGCCGACCTCCTTGGCGATTGCCTCGGCGCCCGCGAGATTGCGGTCCAGCACCACGACCTTGGCGCCCGCGGTCGCGAGTTCGCGGCAGCAGGCCGCCCCGATCCCGCTCGCGCCGCCCGTCACCACCGCAATGCCTTCTGCCCGCATGATTTTCCTCCGATTTTGATTGCCGGCATTCGAGCATAATGCCCGCCCGCAGGCGAGCCATTCCGGCGATAAGGACTCGACTCTGGCGAGAACCGGCAGTTTGTTACGCCCGCCGGCCAAAAGACCAACAACGGCCGGGCATCCGGGAGAACTTCTATGCGCACCACCCTTCGCTTGGCGCTTTGTGTTTCGGCTCTTCTTCCCTTGGCTTCGATCGCGCAGGCACAGACCGCCGCGCAAATGAGCTTCTTCGTCACGTCGGAAGGCTCCGGCAAAGGCGGCAATCTCGGCGGCCTCGCGGGCGCCGACGCGCTCTGCCAGCGGCTCGCCACGGCGGCCGGCTCGTCGAAGAGCTGGAAGGCTTATCTCTCGACGCAGGGCGCGGGCGCCGTCAACGCGAAGGACCGCATCGGCGCGGGGCCGTGGCAGAACGGCAAGGGCGAAGTGATTGCGACCAGCGTCGCGGACCTGCACAGCGCCAACAACAAGATCAGCAAGGTGACGGCGCTCAACGAGAAGGGTGAGGCCGTGAACGGGCGCGGCGATACGCCGAACATGCACGACATCCTGACCGGCTCGCAGGAAGACGGCACGGCCTTCGCGGCCGGCGAGGATCGCACCTGCGCCAATTGGACGTCGGAAGCAGCCGGCGCCGCGATGGTCGGCCACCACGACCGCACCGGTCTCAACGACCTGCCGCCTGCGAAATCGTGGAACACGTCGCATCCCTCGCGCGGTGAAGGCGGCGGCTGCAGCGTGGCGGCACTGAAGGGCACCGGCGGCGACGGCCGACTCTACTGCTTCGCGACGAACTAAGGCTACGGGCTCACCGCTGGCGCCCACCGGCGCCGGCGGTCAAGCCTTGATCGGCTTGTAGGCAAAGTGCGCACAGATCACGCCGTGATCGTTGGTGCCGGACGTCTTATGGTCGTCGAAGCTCAAGTGATCATTGTTCACAGTCATCCCGTCGAACATCCAGATCCGCTTGCGGCTGTTGTCGTAAAATTCCTCGCTCACCAGGATGTGGTCGAGTGACTCCATCATGTCCTGATGGATATGCGTGTAATAGACGTCTCGCGAAGAACGATACTCCTGCAGCGTTTGCGCCGTGTAGAGCGCAACGTCGCTGCCGCCAACGCTACCACCGACGAGATACCGCGGCTGCTCGGTTAGAATGTTTTGCGTATTGCTGAGCTGACCGTCATTGATGTCGCCGAGAACGATCACCGGCGTACGCGTCTCTTTCATCTGTTCGGTCAAAAGAAACCGCAAGGCCGCAGCCTCAGCCGTGCGGCGGATCGTCGATAGAGCCGAACCAAGTCCTGTCGCGTGCTTCTTGTAGGTCGCCTCGTCGGCATGGAACCAGTCCTCCATGAAGACCTTGGTGGGTGCCTTCGACTTGAAGTGACAGACATAGACGTGCACGTCTTCCTGGTCCTCTCGCGGGGTGATCGTGAAGTGCAACACGGGGCGCGAGAAGCGCTTGATATTCACCGTGATGGCGGAGGTTTGCGGGTCATCGCCTTTGCTTTTGAGCACGAAGTTGTCGGGAAATTTGTCGATCCAGTCGGGTTGACCTTTGAGCAAGCCCTTCCGCACCATCGCGGCACAAACGATGCGCTTCCCCTTCGCATCGTCCGGAACGAGAACATCGTAAGCGTCGCTCAGCCCCGCGGTATCGACCGCGTTGTGCAAGGCGTCGGCGTGCCAGAGTTCCTGAAAGCCGAAGATGTCCGGCCGGAGCAATTTGAGCAGGCGCTGCGTCCAATCGATCTTCAGCACATATTGCGCATCCGACCAGCCCTTCTTGTCCGTATACATCGGCAGATTCGGTTCATTCAGGTTGAGAAGATTGAACGTTCCGATGCTCAGCTTCTTCAGCTTCATGGCGCTGCTCCCATATGAAGGTGAGCCAGTATGGCTGGGCCATGTTGCATCTTGATGCCGGCCGCGATGCCACCAAATGGCGTACGCGTCCGCGCGTTGTGCTCTGTCACAAAAGAGCGTAAAAGCTACCGCGCTGCGGCAAAGCCACGATGGCTTCCCGCGGCGCAATACATTTCGGAGCTAGAACAATGGGTTACAAGGTTGCCGTCGTTGGCGCCACGGGTAACGTGGGCCGCGAAATGTTGGGCATACTCGCCGAACGGTCCTTCCCGGCCGACGAGGTGGTTGCACTGGCGTCTCGCCGGAGCATGGGCGTTGAAGTGTCCTACGGCGACAAAACCCTGAAATGCAAAGCGCTCGAGCACTTCGACTTCTCCGATACCGACATCTGCCTGATGTCGGCGGGCGGTACCGTGTCGAAGGAGTGGTCGCCGAAGATCGCGGCCCAGGGCGCCGTCGTCATCGATAACTCGTCGGCTTGGCGTTACGATTCCGATGTGCCGCTGATCGTGCCGGAAGTGAATGCGGATGCCGTGAAGGATTTCCGCAAGCGCGGCATCATCGCGAACCCGAACTGCTCGACAGCCCAGCTCGTCGTCGCGCTCAAGCCGCTGCACGACAAGGCGAAGATCACGCGCGTCGTCGTCGCGACGTATCAGTCGGTCTCCGGCGCCGGCAAGGACGGCATGGACGAACTCGATCGCCAGACCAAGTCGATCTACACGCTGCAAGAACCGGAGATGAAGAAGTTTCCGAAGCGCATCGCCTTCAACCTCATTCCGCACATCGATGTGTTCATGGAAGACGGGTACACGAAGGAAGAGTGGAAGATGGTGGCCGAGACCAAGAAAATCCTCGACCCCAAAATCAAACTCACGGCGACCTGCGTGCGCGTGCCCGTGTTCGTCTCGCATTCGGAAGCCGTCAACGTCGAGTTCGAGAATCCGATCTCGCCGGACGAGGCGATGGAAATCCTGCGCCGTGCGCCGGGCTGCATCGTGATCGATAAGCGCGAGCCGGGTGGCTACATCACGCCGATCGAAGCGACCGGCGAAGACGCGACCTACATCAGCCGCATCCGCGAGGACGCGACCGTAGAGAACGGTCTGTCGATGTGGGTCGTCTCGGACAACCTGCGCAAAGGCGCGGCGCTGAATGCGATCCAGATCGCCGAAGTGCTGATCAACCGCAAGCTGATCGAGCCGCGCGCGCGTAAGGCGGCGTAAGGCACTTCTCGTAGCCTGGATGAGCGAGGCGCAGCCGGGCGATATCCGGGTCTAGGGATCGCCGCGATGTTGTTCCCGGATGTCGCGACGCGCTTCGCGCTCTGCTCATCCGGGCTACAAGAATCAAACGGGCCGCAGCAATGCGGCCCGTTTTATTTCTGCCGGCGAACGCGCACATAGAGCGCGCCCTCGCCGCCATGGCGAATGCTCGCAGTTTCGAAACCGACGACGTAGCTGCGCATATCCGGTAGCGCGAGCCATTGCGGCACAACGCGCCGCAGCACGCCGCGTTCGCCATCGCGCGCGCCCTTGCCGGTTATCACGAGCAGCAACCGTAGATCGTCGCCCTGCGCGTTGCGGATGAAACGCAGCAGCGCCGAATGCGCGCGCTCCTGCGTCATGCCGTGCAGATCGATGCGGGCGTCGATATCGGTGTGGCCGCGTGCGACGCGCTGTTTGGCGCGGCGATCGAGCGGTGCAAGCGCGGGCGTTTTCGCGACCGGCGGTGGTGATGGCGGCTTCGGCGCAACAACCATTCTCTTCGGAATAGCTTTCGGCGGAGCCGGCGGCGGCGCGATCTGCTCTTCGATCCGTTCGATCATCGCACGCAGCGGCTTGATCTCGCGCGTCACGGCGCGCCACAAGGCGCGCTCCTCGCCGGAGAGATTGCGTTTGCGCGTCATGACGCGGCGGGCCGCGGGCGCGGCATCGGCACGTCCGGGATAATCGTCTTTGGGCGCAGCGATTTCGGCACCAGCATCACCCACTCGGCCGGATGACGAATGCGGCCCGCGACGCGGCCCATCTCATCGCCCGCGCCGAAATAGAGATCGCCGCGCGCGGGGCCGAGAATCGCGGAGCCTGTGTCCTGCCCGATCATCAAGCGGCGATAACGCTCCTGCGATTTCTCCGCCGTCAGCGGCAGCATCGCGTCGATCCAGAACGGCGTGCCGTAAACGTGGAGATTGCGATCGACCGCGAGCGAACGGCCAGCGACCAGCGGAATCGACTGCGCGCCAATCGCCTCCTGGTCTTCCGGCAGATTGTCTACGACGCGGAAGAACACATAAGCGCGGTTCGCGCGGCGGAGCGCTTTCGCCTCTTCGGGATTCGCCGCCATCCAGGCGCGAATGCGATCCATCGAGATTTCTTCGCGGGGAATGCGGCCGTCGCGCACGAGCAGACCGCCGACCGCCGTGTAGGGCTGCCCGTTATGCGCCGCGTAGTTGATGCGCATCGTGCCGCCCTCCTTCAGGCGGACACGCGCGGAGCCTTGGATCTGCGTGAAGAAGAGATCGACCGGATCGCGCAGCCAGACGAGTTCAAGATTTTTCCCCGTCAGCGCGCCATCTTCGATCGCGCCGCGATCATAGTAGGGCACGCGTTCGCCTGTCTCGGTGATACGCAGGACGCCACCGCGGTTCGGAAAATCCGGTCCGGTCTGTTCGACGGCGGAGACGAGATCTTTCGGCCTGCCGTAAACCGGCACGGGGAATTCATCCGACTTCGTGCGCGAGCCTTCGATGATCGGTTCGTAATAGCCGGTGAGAAAACCGGCTTGCTCGCCGAGGCGGCGAATGCGAACGGGGCGGAATTCTTTCTCGAAAAATTTACGCGCCCGCGTAGCGGTCTTCGCTTTGTGGCGCAGCGCGTGGCGACAGATGCGGGCCAGCGGTTTTTCGAGAGGCTTGGCGTCGGCGGCGATTTTCGCGCCCGGCCGCGTCATGTGGCGGCAGCTGTTGAGAAATGTGTCGTAGGCTTTCAGGTGATCGTCGTCGCGCCAGCCTTCGATCTCGCTCCACTGCAGCGGCACGAATAATGCGCCGCGCAGAGTCCAATCGGTGGCGGCTGCCGCGTTCGGCGCGAGCAGCGCTGCAGTAAGAAGCGCCGCCCAAAGGCGCAAATCAGCCGCCCGCCTCGGTAGCGATGAGTTTCCAGTTCGGATCGCGGCTCGAGAGATCGCGCGCGAAGGTCCAGACGTCCGTCACGTCGGTGACCGTGTCGGCTGAGCCGTCCACGACGGCGCCCGACTTGTCCTTGGTGGCAGAGATCAGCTGCGAGATGAAACGCAACGTCAGCTGCGCGGTGCGGCCTCTCATTTCGGCAGCGGTCACATCCGCCTTGTCGATGCCGACGAATTTTGTCTCGACTGTTTCGCCTTTCTGCTCGCGATCGCGGATCGCAGCATCGAAGCCGTCATAGACATCTTTGGCGAGGAGATTCTTCAAAGTACGGCGGTCGCCCTCGGCGAAGGCCGTCACGACCATCTCGTAAGCCGAGCGAGCGCCGGTGACGAAATGCTTGGCGTCGAACGTCGGGTCGTCCTTGGCGATTGCGTCGAGGCCGATCGCGACCGGCGTCCCGGCTTCGGCGACGCCCTGCCAGCGGTTCGGCGCCGGCTCGCCGTCATTGTCGGGGTTGAGCTGCGCCTCGTTCGGGCGGGTCGGCAACGGGACGACCTTGTCGCCCGCGGGCGGCGGCGGGCGCACGGGCTCGGGCGCGCGATCGTAACGCGGCTCGTTGCCGCTGCGCTGACCCAGAACGCTGCGGAGGCGGAAGAAGATGAAAACCGCAAGGGCCAGGAAAATGATCGTATAGATATCGAACACGTTGTTTCTTTCGCGCGTTTTATAGTCGCGACCGCACGGGAAGCGCGATCAAGCAGGCGGGACACTGTCAGCTAAACGGCGCCGATAGCCTAACTTAAGCCTTGGCGTTCGCCTGTCCAAGCTGCGTCCCGATGTCCCACCGGCGCGGAACGGCGAAAGCTTAGTGTGCCGCGCCCCCGAGTGGAAGCATCACGCGGCTTTAAGTTGGCGGAATAATGGGACTATTTCGCGACCCCGCTCCGCAACCGCTAAGCCCTTGTGGCGCTTGATGCACCATGATAGCCACCCGGCACCTTTTCACGATTGCTCCAAGGGGCTTTTCATGGCGGAAACCAACGGCGGCGCGCAGCAACAGCCCCCGCAGCTCAACGTTCTCACGCAATACATCAAGGACTTCTCGTTCGAGAACCCGAATGCGCCGAATTCGTTGCAGCCATCGCAGACGCAGCCCGAGATCAACATTCAGATCAACGTCAACGCCCGCCCGCTCAGCGAAGACGGCGGCCCGGATCACGAAGTCGAGCTCAAGCTCGAGGGCAAGGCGCAGACGAATGGTACGGTGCTGTTCTCTTTCGACCTGACCTACGGCGGCGTCTTCCGCCTGCAGAACATCCCGCAGCAGGAAATTCACCCGGTCCTGATGATCGAGTGCCCGCGCCTGCTCTTCCCGTTCGCCCGTGAGATCGTTGCGACGACGGTGCGCAGCGGCGGCTTCCCGCCGCTCTATATCGACCCGATCGATTTCGTCGGTCTTTATCGCGCGAAGGTTGCCGAAATGCAGGGCGGCGGCCAGCAGCCGGGTACGCTGGTTAGCTAACTTCGGATGTCATCCCGGCCAAGGCTGCGCAGCAGCCGCGAGCCGGGATCCATGTGCCACAGCAGATGCAGGGATACGTGGATCCCGGATCGGCTGCGCGCAGAGCGCTTGCCGTCCGGGATGACAACTTCGTTGCTGGGCAATGCTGCGGATCGAAGTCTAAGCGCTCGCCGCGACCTGCTCGGCCGGGACATACGCCGTCCACACGGCGGCTGGGCCCATCTCGCTCACAAACGCCATATGCGCCGCAAGCTCCGCTTCGCTCACACGCGGCGGCAATGGATGCGGCCGCTGGCGCGACGGATTGGCGATGTGCGACTCGATGCGAATTTCGGCGACCTGCTCGCCGAGACCGAGTTGTGCCTGCCGTGCACCGATAAGTTCGAGATAGACCTCGGCGAGTATTTCCGAATCGAGCAATGCGCCGTGCTTGGTGCGGCGCGAATTGTCGATGCCGTAGCGCGAGCAGAGATCGTCGAGCCGGTTCGGCCCGTTCGGATGTTTGCGGCGCGCGAGCAGCAGTGTGTCGAGCAAGCGGTCGCGCGGGATAGCGGGCTTGCCGATCTTCGCCAGCTCCGCATTGAGAAACATGTGATCGAACGACGCGTTGTGGATGACGAGCGTCGCGTCGCCGATGAATTCGATGAAGGCGTCGGCGACTTCGTGGAAGCGCGGCTTGTCGGAAAGGAATTCCGCCGACAGACCATGCACCTCGAATGCCTCGGTCGGCATGTCGCGATCGGGGTTGAGATAGAAGTGCACGGTGCGGCCGGTCGGGAAGCGATTGACGAGCTCGACGCCGCCGATCTCGACCACGCGATGGCCTTCGGCCGGGCTCAGGCCCGTTGTTTCCGTATCGAGAACGATCTCACGCATTCGCGTCTTCTAACCGATTCGGCGACTAGCGGTCGCTGGTAGGGTGACCAGGTATGGTCGCTACGGCGCGGAGAATCGCACGAACCTGGGCCCGAGCGGAATCGAAGCCGCGGGATGTATCCACCACGAAATGCGCGCGGCGGCGCTTTTCTGCGTCCGGTGTCTGTTTTGCCAGGATCGCGGCGAACTTCTCCGGTGTCATGTTCGGGCGGGCGAGAACCCTCTCGCGCTGCACATCGGCCGGGGCCGAGACGACGACGACCGCGTCGACGCGGTGCTCGCCGTTGTTCTCGAACAGCAGCGGAATATCGAGCACCACCGTGCGGGAGCCTGACTTCGCGGCCTCGGCAAGAAACCGGCGTTCGGCGGCGCCGACCATCGGATGAACGATCGATTCCAGTTTTTTAAGCGCCGCGGCGTCGCCGAGCACCTTCTTAGCGAGGCGCTCGCGGTCGATTTTGCCGTCGACGCAAACGCCCGGAAAGGCGGCCTCGACGGCCGGAACGGCCTCGCCAGCATAGAGGCGGTGGACGACCGCATCGGCGTCGTTCACCGGCACCCCCGCCTCCACGAACATCTTCGCGGTGGCCGACTTGCCCATTCCGATCGAACCCGTGAGGCCAAGGATCAGCATGCCGCGTTATGCCACAACATACTGCTTCGATTGAAGGAATTTCAGCAGCGGAAGCAGCGGAAGGCCTAGGATGGTGAAGTAATCGCCTTCGATCTTCTCGAAGAGCTGAACCCCGATTCCCTCGAGCTGATACCCGCCGACGCTGGTGAAGACTTTCTCGCCGGCGAGATCGAGATAGCGCCCGACGAAATCCGGCGTCGCATCGCGCATCGTCAGCCGGGCAGTTTCGCAGCCCTCGAACACGCAGCGGCCGTTTGCGAAGAGCGCGATCGCGGCGTGGAGTTCGTGGGTGCGGCCGAGCAGCGAGGTAATTTGGGCGTGCGCCGCGGCAAGGTCGGTCGGCTTGTGATAGACGCGATCGCCGCAGGCCATCGTTTGATCGGCGGCGAGTACAACTCGCGATGGAAATTGCTGCGCAACATGCTCGCCCTTTGCGTGTGCGAGCCGGGCGGCGAGTTGGGGCGGCGACAAATCGCTCGCGGATTTTTCGATCGCACGCTCGTCGATGTTTGCCGGATGCACATCGACCGGAATGCCGGCGTTCGTGAGCAACTGTCGCCGCACGCTGCTGCCGGAGGCGAGGATGAGCGGTTCGGGCAGCCGCCACAAACTCACGAGGTTTGCTCCGGATGCCGGCGGCGTTCCGCGAGCAACGCGAGGACCGCAGCGGCAGTCTCCTCGATCGAACGGCGAGTCACATCGATGATCGGCCAATTGTTGCGCACAAATAGTTTTCGCGAGAACGCGATCTCTTCGGCAACCGCGTGGCGATCGATGTAGGAATCGTCGGTGCGGTCGGCGCGCAGCCCAAGCAAGCGGTTCTGACGGATCTGCACGATGCGCTCGGGGCTCGCGAAAAGCCCGACTACCAGGGGTTTCTGCAATCGCTCGAGATGTGACGGCAGCGGCACACCAGGCACGAGCGGGTAATTTCCAGTCTTCACGCCCCGGTTGGCGAGATAGATCGAAGTCGGCGTTTTCGACGTGCGGGAGATGCCGAGCAAGACGACATCAGCGTCCTCGAACTCGTCCGTATTCTGGCCGTCATCATGCAGCATCGTGAAGTTCAACGCATCGATGCGCCGGAAATATTCGGCGTTGAGTTCATGCTGCGCGCCGACGCGCGGGTTCGATTCGGCGCCGAGATAAGACTGTAGCAGGCGAAGCACCGGCCCGAGGATCGACATGCAGGGCACGCCGAATTCCTGACACTTGGCTTCGAGGCGCACCGTGAGCGGGCCTTCGAGCAATGTGTAGAGGACGATGCCGGGCGATTCCTCGATCTCGACCAAGACACGTTCGAGCTGCTTTTGCGTCCGCACCAGCGGGTAAACGTGCTCGATTGCGGAGACGCTGTCGTACTGGGCGGTGGCCGCGCGGGCGACCGTGATCAGCGTTTCACCGGTCGAGTCCGAAACGAGATGCAGGTGAAAGAAGCTGCCGTTCCGTTCGGTCATAAAGTCGCTGTCTGTATGGGCTGTGGACGAGACGGGAGAAGGCCACGCCGGCGGCCCCATGGCAAGCGACCTGGTCGTGTCAGTGGGGACAGAATGCAAAAGTTCTTCAGCGGGAGGCCGCGTGAAGCTCGGCTTGTGGAATTCGGAGAGGCAGGGGATAAGTCGGGCACAGTTTTCCGCCGTTTGACTGCAACATGCTCTGTCGCTTCGGTTTTCCGACGGCAGCGAACGGCGAAGAACTGAATTTGGACTACGAGGATAACCTGCCCGGCTGTGGTCAGGCCGTTGAAGGGCAAAGGTTGAGTCTAATCAACCGTCAAAGAGTCTTAAACTTTAAGAATCTCTTAAGTGTTATAGAGAGGGTGTGTGAGCGGACAACTCGGTGTGCTTGAGGTGCTCAGCGGAAAAACGCTGTCGCGTCCTCCGATCTGGATGATGCGGCAAGCTGGCCGGTATCTTCCCGAGTACCGAGAGCTGCGCGCCAAGGCGGGCGGATTTCTCGATCTCTGCTTCACGCCGGCCTACGCAGCCGAAGTGACGTTGCAGCCGATCAGACGGTTCAACTTCGACGCAGCGATTTTGTTCTCGGATATTTTGGTCATCCCGCATGCGCTCGGACGCTCGGTGACGTTCGAGGCCGGCGAAGGTCCCCGTCTCGATCCGCTGGACGATGCCGCGAAGCTCGATGGTGTTCAGCGTGAAGCCGACATGGGCAAGCTCGAGCCGGTGTTCGAAACGATCCGGCTGGTCCGCAAAGAGCTGCCGCCGCATGTGACCTTCCTCGGGTTCTGCGGAGCGCCCTGGACAGTGGCGACCTACATGATCGCGGGTCGCGGAACGCCCGACCAGGCGCCGGCGCGACTGATGGCCTATCGCGAGCCGGAAGCGTTCGCGCGGCTGATGGAAACGCTTGTGCAGGCTTCGGCGGGATATCTGATCGGCCAACTCAAGGCCGGCGTTCACGCCGTGCAGATTTTCGATACCTGGGCCGGCGTGTTGTCGCCCCGCGAATTTCAGCGCTGGAGCGTCGAGCCGACCGCTGCGATCGTTCGGCTCGTGCGGGAAGCCGTGCCGGAGGCAAAGATCATCGGGTTTCCGCGTGATGCCGGGACGAACCTAGAGGCCTATGCGAAGCTCACTGGCGTCAACGGCATCGGTCTCGACTGGATGATCGATGCGAAGGCGGCAAACCGCATGGTGCCGGCTCCGCAGGCCGTGCAAGGCAATCTCGACCCGTTGGTGTTGATCGCCGGCGGCCGCGCGCTCGATCAGGCGGTCGACGATGTGCTCGAAGCCTTTGCGGGCAGACCGCATATTTTCAATCTCGGCCACGGCATAACGCCGGAGACGCCGATTGCGCATGTCGAGCAGATGATCCGGCGGGTGCGGGGAGCCTGAGATGTTGTACCTCTGGCTCAAGGCGCTCCACGTGATCGCGGTCATCGCCTGGATGGCCGGCATGCTCTACCTGCCGCGCCTGTTCGTTTACCACGCCGACGCGGCGGTGGGTTCGGACAAGTCCGAAACGTTCAAGGTGATGGAGCGGCGGCTGCTCAAGTTCATCATCAACCCGGCGATGGCGATCACCTGGGTGGTCGGACTTTGGCTCGCTTATGACGGCGGCTTCCTCAAATCGGGCTGGTTTCACGTCAAATTCGCTTGCGTGTTTCTGCTGTCCGGCCTGCACGGCTATTTCTCGGCCGCGGTCAGGGCCTTCGCGGAGGACCGCAACACGAAAACGGCGCGCCATTGGCGCATCATGAACGAGGTGCCGACCCTCCTCATGATCATCATTGTCGTGATGGTCATCGTTAAGCCGTTTTGATTGGGCCACTTGCTAAGACGAAGGCAACGGCCTATGTTGGCTCATCCCTCCGAACGCAGGCGGATGCTTTCGCGTCTCGGTTCCGCCGATAGCGGACCGGCCGAATCGTCGGGTTTCCAGAACATTTCGTTCCGATACCTCAAGACCTGCGATCTCTCCCTCCCCCTTATGACCGCCCGCTATTTCGAGCCGGCGGAGAATTTCCAAGGACCACCCGCATGCGGGAAATGAAGTTACAAGACCTGAAGGCGAAGACGCCGCAAGAGCTGCTGGCGTTCGCCGACGAACATGAAGTCGAGAATGGCTCGACGCTCCGCAAACAGGAGCTGATGTTCGCGATCCTCAAGCAACTCGCCGCCAAAGAAGTAAACATCATCGGCGAAGGCGTCGTTGAAGTTCTGTCCGACGGCTTCGGCTTTTTGCGCTCCCCGGAAGCGAATTACCTCGCCGGCCCGGACGACATTTACGTTTCGCCCTCGCAGATCCGCCGCTTTGGCCTGCGCACCGGCGACACCATCGAGGGCGATATCCGCTCCCCGAAGGAAGGCGAACGATACTTCGCCCTGCTCAAGGTCAATACGATCAATTTCGAAGACCCGGACAAGGCGCGTCACAAGATCAACTTCGATAACCTGACGCCGCTCTACCCCGACGAGCGGCTCAAGATGGAGCACGAGGATCCGACCAAGAAGGATTACTCGGCGCGCGTCATCGATATCGTCGCCCCGATCGGTAAAGGCCAGCGCGCGCTCGTCGTCGCGCCGCCGCGTACTGGTAAGACGGTTCTGTTGCAGAATATCGCCCACGCGATCGCGGCGAATCACCCCGAGTGCTACCTCATCGTTCTGCTGATCGACGAGCGCCCGGAAGAAGTCACCGACATGCAGCGCTCCGTGAAGGGCGAAGTCATTTCATCGACCTTCGACGAGCCGGCAACGCGTCACGTTCAGGTCGCCGAAATGGTGATCGAGAAGGCGAAGCGCCTGGTCGAACACGGCCGCGACGTCGTCATCCTGCTCGACTCGATCACCCGCCTCGGCCGCGCTTACAACACGGTCGTGCCGTCATCGGGCAAGGTGCTGACCGGCGGTGTCGACGCGAATGCTCTGCAGCGCCCGAAGCGCTTCTTCGGTGCCGCGCGTAACATCGAGGAAGGTGGCTCGCTCACGATCATCGCGACGGCGCTGATCGATACCGGCAGCCGCATGGACGAAGTCATCTTCGAAGAGTTCAAGGGCACGGGTAACTCCGAGCTCATCCTCGATCGTAAGGTTGCGGACAAGCGCACATTCCCGGCGATCGACATCACGCGTTCGGGTACGCGTAAGGAAGAGCTGCTCACCGAGAAGGACACGCTCAAGAAGATGTATGTTCTGCGCCGCATCCTCAATCCGATGGGGACGATGGACGCGATCGACTTCCTGCTCGACAAACTGCGCAACACGAAGTCGAACGACGAGTTCTTCGGCTCGATGAATACGTAACGTTTCGGCTTTGCCGAGAGGAAACCCGCTGCGAGCGATTGCGGCGGGTTTTTTGTTGCGTTATTCACCGTCATGGCCCGTTTCATGCGGGCCATCCACGTCTGGTTTTTTGGGAGCACCGTTAAGTCGTGGATGGCCCGGACAAGCCGAGCCATGACGGAGAGGAAGGCTAGCTCAGGTTAAATAGCTGTCAGGCAACGGCTTCAGCCAATCGATTCGGGTCCGTGATGGGCAGAGAGCATGACTGGCCGACGCAGACGAAGGCTGCCGTGATGCCCTGCTCTGCTTTGGCACGCGCCGGATGCGAGCTCGGCAACTCTTTCGACTCCGACGCGCGCAGCACGATCGCGTTGAGGTTCGGCAATCCTCGCGCGACCGCGGCGAGTGCGTCGGCATCGGCGCCCTCGCCCGTGACCACGATCTCGACGGTGCGCATGCGGAAGTCGATCGCATTGAGTGTCGACGCGTGACCGAAAGGATTTGCGGCAGCCGCCGGCGCGAGCGCTGTGAGAAGACGATCGGCACGGTCGCGATACGAATCCTTGCCGGTCAATGTTGCCAGGCGAATGAGGTTGTCGGCGATGACGCCGTTGTGGTTGGGCGTTGCGTCGTCGTTCGTCGCATGCGGTCGGATGATAAGTCCCTCGGCATCGTCCGCCGTCAGGTAGTAAGAACCGTCGGCGTTGACGTGATGACGCTCGAGCGTGTCTTGCCACGCTTCGGCTTGATCGAGATAGGCGCGATCTTGGGTCGCGTCGTAGAGCGCGATAGCGGCGCGCGCCATCTGCGCATGATCGGACGCGAGACCGGGAAAGAGCAGTTTGCCGTCACGCCACGAATGGCCGAGGCGGTTGTCGCGGTTCATGTCGGACCGGACGAAATCGTATGCGGCTTTTGCGAGGGCGAGCCAGTCGGGCTTCGACCACACGGTGGCGGCGCGGACGAGGGCCGCGATCATCATGCCATTCCAATCCGCGAGGATTTTGTCGTCGAGGCCGGGACGGATGCGTTTCTCGCGCGCGGTCAAAAGCTTGCTGCGCAAAAGTTGAATCGCCGGACTGTCGGCGTCGTCTTGAGCTGCGGTGGATGAACTTGCGCGCGATAACGCGTTGAGTCGATTCAGGATGTTGTGGCCTTCGAAGTTTCCTCCCAGGGTCACGTCGTAGAAGTCTGAGAATGCGGCGGCGTCGGCACCGAGCAGGGCCGTGATTTCATCGCGAGACCAAACGTAAAACTTGCCCTCCTCGCCTTCGGAATCGGCGTCGAGTGAAGCCGCGAAAGCTCCGCCGCGCTGCTTCATCTCGCGATCGAGCCAACCGATTGTTTCGCTGACGCGGCGGGTGAAGAGAGGATTGGAGGTGCGCGCGTGCGAGGCCGCGAGGAGGTCGATCAGTTGCGCGTTGTCGTAGAGCATCTTCTCGAAATGCGGGACGAGCCATCGCTCATCGACCGAGTAGCGCGAGAAGCCGCCGGCGAGGTGATCGTAGATACCGCCTTGGCAAATGCGGTCGAGGGTGTGGTCGATGGCCTGAAACGCCGCCGCATCTTGGTTGCGCTCACCGAGACGCCACACGAGCTCGAAGATCTCGACTTGCGGAAATTTTGGAGCGCCACGGACGCCGCCGTGGGTCTGGTCGATGGCGCCGAGAATGTGTTTGGCGACCTGGTCGAGTTCGGAAGTGCCGATCGTTACGGCGCCGTCGGAGCGGGCTGCTTGGGAGAGGCGGCCCATCAGGGCGGAGCGATTTTTCTCGATGCGCTCAGGTTCGTCGCGGAAGAGTCGCGCAATTTCGTTGAGGACCGTGGGGAAGCCGGGCTTTCCGTAGCGCGACGTCGGCGGGAAGTACGTGCCGCCCCAGATCGGTTCGCCGGCAGGGGTCAGAAACATGGTCAGGGGCCAGCCGCCTTGTTCACCTAAGTGGTGGAGGGCGGACATGTAGATCTGGTCGATGTCGGGCCGTTCTTCGCGGTCGACTTTAATGCTGACGAAGAGATCGTTCATCAGCCCGGCGATCGCCGGGTCCTCGAAGCTCTCATGCGCCATGACGTGACACCAGTGGCAGGCCGCGTAGCCTATCGAGAGAAGGATCGGCTTTCGCTGCTGTTTGGCTTCTGCCAGTGCCTCTGGGCTCCAGGGCCACCAATGCACCGGGTTATCCTGATGCTGCAGGAGGTATGGGCTCGTCGCGCCGGCGAGTTTGTTGGGCATTCGTAATCCTCGAAATCTCGGCTATGTAGAACATGCCGATGGGCCGCAAGAAAGTTCCGGGCTGAATCCGATGCATATTGCGGAACGTGGTTCATACTATCTATGGAATGAATACGAGTCCGCAACATGGACACAATATTTGCGCTGTCTTCCGGCGCGCTGCCGGCGGCGATTGGGATCGTCAGGCTGTCGGGACCGAAGGCCGGCGACGCGCTTCAGGCGCTTGTCGGGCGCCTTCCTCAGCCGAGGACGGCAGCGTTGGTTCGCGTGCGCGAACCCGAGAGTGGAGCCGCCATAGATCAAGCTTTGGCGCTCTGGTTTCCAGCGCCGTCGAGCGAGACCGGCGAGAACATGGCGGAGCTTCAGCTCCACGGAGGCCGGGCAGTCGTTGCGGCTGTATTCGCTGCTCTCGGGAGAATGGATGGGTTACGTCTCGCCGTGCCGGGCGAGTTTACGCGGCGGGCGCTAGCTAACGGCCATATGGATCTGCCCGCCGTAGAAGCTCTTGCCGATCTGATCGCGGCCGAGACGGAGCAACAACGCGGTCAAGCGATTGGTCAAATGCTGGGTGGCCTTTCGCGTCGTGCGGATGCTTGGCGGCAGCAGATCATTTCGGCTCAAGCGAGGATCGAGGCTGCTATCGATTTCTCGGACGAAGGCGATGTTTCGGAAGATGTCGCCGCGGCGTCATTGAAGGAAGTGGCTGGGCTGCGGGCTGAACTCGACGCGGTGCTGGCAGAAGCGCAGCGCGGTGAACGTGTCCGTGATGGCATTGTCGTTGCGATCGCAGGACCGCCCAATGCCGGTAAGTCGAGCTTAGTGAACGCGATTGCGCAGCGCGACGTTGCGATCGTTTCGCCGATCGCTGGGACAACGCGAGACGTGATCGAGGTGCATCTCGACCTCCAAGGTTACCCTGTCACGATCATTGATACGGCCGGAATTCATGACTCCTCCGAACCGATCGAACAGGAGGGCATTCGGCGTGCTCGTTTGCGAGCCGAGGGTGCCGACTTGGTTCTTTGGTTGGATGACCTTAGTGGCCAGCCGTCACTGCCCGAAGCCTTTGGTGCCGATGTCTGGCGGGTTGGGAGCAAGAGTGACCTAGTCGATTCGTCCGCGAAACAGCGTGCCGACTGGCTGACTTCGACGAGGTCTGGAGATGGGGTGGGTGAGCTCGTGTCGGCGATTGGCTCATACGTCGCCGAGAGGTATGGGCGCGGCGAAAGCCGTATCATTACGAGAGAACGTCACCGACTCGCGATTCAGGATTCGCGGGATGCATTGCTCAGGGCTGAGGCGGCGGCGCTTGGGGACGAAGTCGTTGCGGAAGAGCTGCGGTTGGCAGGCCGCGCGCTCGAGCGTTTGCTTGGGCGGATCGATGTCGAGCACGTTCTTGATGCGGTATTTAGGGACTTCTGCATCGGGAAATGAGCGGGTCTGTTTCACGTGAAACGGACGACATCATCGATTCGCATGCGCAACGATGCAGGAATCACTTCCGATTCTTGGTCAAAGATGAGATAAGCCGCGCATGAAAAGCGCCGTCGATGTCATCGTCATCGGAGGGGGGCATGCCGGCTGCGAGGCCGCCGCGGCCTCCGCTCGCATGGGCGCCGATACGCTTCTCATTACGCACCGGCTCGACACCATCGGCGCTATGTCCTGCAATCCCGCAATTGGCGGGCTCGGCAAGGGGCATCTGGTCCGGGAGATCGATGCGCTCGACGGGCTGATGGGCCGGGTTGCCGATGCCGGCGGAATTCAGTTCCGGGTGCTCAACCGCCGCAAGGGACCGGCTGTCCGCGGGCCTCGGGCGCAGGCCGACCGAAAGCTCTATGCGGCGGCGATGCAGGCGGCTCTACGTGAAACAGAAAACCTCGCGCTTGGGGACGCTGAGGTCGATGATCTGCTGATCGATTCGGGTACGGTTCGGGGTGTCAGGCTCAAGGACGGCCGAGAGATTGCGTCTGCCTCGGTGGTGCTGACGACCGGGACATTTCTGCGGGGCTTGATCCATATCGGCGAGACTCAGATCCCGGCAGGGCGCGTTGGCGAGGCTCCGGCCCTTGGTCTTTCGACCTCGCTCGAGCGTCTTGGGTTTCGCCTGGGGCGGCTCAAGACTGGAACGCCGCCGCGCCTCGATGGCCGGACGATTGATTGGGCCGCGCTCGAAATGCAGGCTGGCGATGATCCGCCGGAGGCTTTCTCGGCGCTGACGGATCGTCTGCCGAACCGCCAGATCGAATGCGGGATCACGCGGACGACCAACGCGGTTCACGACGTCATCCGGAAGAACGTCCATCGTTCGCCGATGTATTCCGGTCAGATCGCGAGCCGGGGACCGCGTTATTGCCCGTCCATCGAGGACAAGATCGTCCGCTTTGCGGACCGCGAGAACCATCAGATTTTCCTCGAGCCTGAGGGTCTGGACGATCCGACGGTGTATCCGAACGGGATATCGACGTCCCTGCCGGAAGATGTTCAGAAGGCGATCATCGCAACAATTCCGGGCCTGGAGCGGACCTTGATGGTCCGGCCTGGCTATGCGATCGAGTACGATCACGTCGATCCTCGTGAATTGCTCCACACGCTAGAATGCAAGCGCGCCCCAGGGCTTTTCCTCGCGGGTCAGATCAACGGTACGACAGGCTATGAAGAGGCTGCGGCACAGGGACTTGTGGCCGGTCTCAATGCGGCGGCGCGTGCATCCGATTCGGACCCGATCCATTTCGATCGCGCCGAAGCGTATCTTGGCGTGATGATCGATGATCTCGTGACACGGGGTGTTTCCGAGCCGTATCGCATGTTCACGTCGCGGGCGGAATATCGGCTGTCGCTGCGGGCGGACAATGCAGATCAGCGGCTCACCGGGCGCGGGATTGCGCTGGGCTGCGTGGGCTCTGAGCGGCGGAAGCATTTCGAGACGAAAGCGGCTGCGCTTGAAGCGGCACTCTCATTGGCAAAAAGCCGGAGTGTCACGCCGAACGAGGCCGAGCGCTTCGGGGTCCAGCTGAACCGCGACGGCCAGCGGCGAACAGCATTCGACCTTTTAGCCTATCCGGACCTCGGCCTCGATGACGTGAAACGGATTTGGCCGGAGTTCGCCGCCATCGATGCGGCGATCGCGGGCCAGCTCGAGATCGACGCGAAGTACTCCGTCTACCTGGCACGGCAGGGTGCAGACATCGAAGCGTATCGCCGAGACGAGGCTGTCGCATTGCCGGGTGATCTCGACTATGCGGCCATCCGCGGATTGTCGGCCGAGATCTGCCAGAAGCTCACGGCCCAGCGGCCGGAAACTTTGGGGCAGGCGGCGCGGATCGACGGCGTTACGCCGGCAGCGCTCGCGCTTCTCGCGGCACGGATGCGCCGCGCCGAGGCCGAGCGGAAGCGGGCGCAGCGCGGGTGAGCGACGGCCGCTCAGCGTTCGAGAAGCGCGCCGCTGTTTCACGTGAAACGATGGAGCGCCTCGACGCGATCGTCGAACAGCTCCGCATCTGGCAGCAGCGGATCAATCTCGTCGCACCGTCGACCGTCAGCGAAGTCTGGACCCGCCACGTCGGCGACTCGTGGCAGCTGCTCGCGCTGGCGCCCGATGCGCGGCTCTGGGTTGATCTCGGTAGCGGCGGAGGATTTCCGGGTCTCGTCGTCGCCGCCGCACTTGTAGATCGAGGTGGGTCAATCCATCTCGTTGAAAGCAATAACAAGAAGGCTGCGTTTCTACGCGAATGCGCACGCATTGCCGGCCTGCCCGTGAAGGTTCACGCAAAGCGGATTGAAGAATTTGCCGCCAGTTTTGCGGAAGCACCGGATATCGTGTCGGCGCGCGCGCTCGCGCCGATGGACAAATTGCTCGATTACGTCGAGCCCTTTCTGAAAAAAGGTGCACAAGCGCTGCTTCCGAAGGGCCAAGATGTAGAGCAGGAATTGACCCAGGCAGCCATATCTTGGCATATTGATGCGGAGCTTGTGCCAAGCGTAATCGAACCTCACGCGAAAATCGTCAGAGTTCTCAACGCGCGGCGGCGATAAATCTACCGCGATAATCACGAGAGAAGCCGGAACGCCGCGCTTCGAGATCGATTCGAGATCGTAACGATGATCACCACCGAGATCGGAAAAGCCCGCACGCTCGTCCTCGCCAACCAAAAAGGCGGCGTCGGCAAGACGACGACGGCTATCAATTTGGGGACCGCGCTCGCTGCAATCGGCGAGCAGGTGCTGATCATCGATCTCGATCCGCAGGGCAATGCGTCGACCGGTCTTGGTGTCGGGCAGAAGGATCGCTCGCGCTCAAGCTACGATGTGCTCGCCGGCGAAGTGACGATGCGCGAGGCAGCGCGCGAGACGGCGGTGCCGCGCCTTCACATCGTGCCGGCGACGATGGATCTGTCGGGCTTCGAATTGGAATTCTCGCAGCATAAGGATCGGGCGTTTCGGTTGCGCAACGCCATTGCGGCGCTGAACGAGGGTGCCGAAGCTGCGTCGTCTTACACTTACATCCTGATTGACTGCCCGCCGTCGCTCAACCTCGTGACGGTCAATGCAATGGCGGCGGCGGACTCCGTCCTGGTCCCACTGCAGTGTGAGTTTTTTGCGCTCGAAGGTTTGTCCCAGTTGCTCAAGACGGTCGAGCAGGTGCGCGTGTCGCTCAATCCCAAGTTGACGATTCACGGCATCGTTCTGACGATGTATGATGCGCGTAATCGTCTCTCCGGACAGGTCGTCGCCGACGTGCGTGGCTTCATGGGCGACAAGGTTTATCAGACGATCATCCCACGCAATGTTCGCGTCTCCGAAGCACCGTCCTACGGCAAGCCAGTTTTGCTGTACGACCTGAAGTGCGTCGGCAGCCAGGCGTATCTTCGACTCGCCTCCGAAATCATTCAGCGCGAGAAAGCGCTTCGCGCGGCGTAGCGGACGTCGAACTTCTGCGGCGGCAACTGAGACTTGAGGCATACATGGCGGAAGAAGCAAAATCACGACTCGGCCGCGGCTTGGCTGCGCTGATCGGCGAGGTGAATGACAACCCGCCGGCGAGCAGCGAACGAGCGTCGCGCGGCCAGCGCCGCGTCCCGATCGAGTTCATTCGCGCGAACCCGAAGAACCCGAGGCGGCAGTTTTCCGATGCCGAACTTGAAGAGCTCGCGAAATCGATTCGGGAGCGTGGCGTCATTCAGCCTGTCGTCGTCCGCCAGGTTGCGGGCGAGCAGGACGCTTACGAGATCATCGCCGGCGAGCGCCGTTGGCGCGCGTCGCAGCGTGCCGGTCTGCACCAGCTGCCGATCGTTCTCATCGAAGCAACGGACCGCGAGGCGCTGGAGCTTGCGATCATCGAGAACGTTCAGCGGCAAGATCTCAACCCGCTCGAAGAGGCGCTGGGTTATAAAGCGCTGGGTGAAGAGTACGGACACGGCCAGGAAGACATCGCGCGGGTGGTCGGTAAGAGCCGTAGCCATGTCGCTAACACGCTTCGTCTCCTCAACTTACCCGACTCCGTGAAGGCATTCGTTTCGGAGGGGAAGCTATCGGCAGGTCATGCGCGCGCACTTCTGGCGCTGCCGGACCCGGAAGCCGTAGCGCGTGAGGTTGTCGAGAAGGGGCTCAATGTCCGCGCGGTCGAAACGATCGCGCAGGATGCGGCTGCTGCGAAGGGTAAGCCTGTGCGGGCCCGCGTTGCCGTCGAGAAGGATCCCAATACGCGAGCGCTTGAGCGCCGACTCTCCGACTTCCTCGGCCTCTCTGTGAGCCTGGAGCATCGTGGCGAAAGCGGTGAAATGCGGATTCGCTACAAGTCGCTCGATCAGTTGGACTCCCTGGTCATGAAGCTGGGAGCGGCTTGAAGCCAAAGAAGCGAACGATCACTCAAGAAATGATTTAAAGATTATTTCTTTGCGCTAGCGATTTGTAGCAATGCGCGGTGAACGTAAGCGGTGCTCAGTGAAGCGTTCTGACGGACGGCTAAGCCGAGATCACCAAGGTCAACAATCATCTTAGCAAGCCGCGCCGCATCCCAAGCTCGGAGCGCCTGCTCCCACGATCGTTTCCGCTTAAAGAATATCTGCGGGCCGATCGCGTCTTCAACCGGTGTCCCACCTTCGACATTTAGCCGAGCGCGATGAAGCTGAGCGCATTGTCGTGCGGCCGCAAAGATGATGCCGCCGGGCGATCCGCCTTCCTCGAGTGCCTTGCCGAATAGAGCTTCGACTTGGCGCGGTTGTTTTGCGAAGGCGGCGTCGATCAACTCGTCCATCGCCCAAGACGACGAATCACCGACGACGGCTGCGACATCGTCGAGCGTCACCTCGCCGCGGCCGTGCGCGTATGTCGCGAGCTTCTGAATTTCACCGCGCGATGCGCGCCGGTCGCCGCCTAGCAGAGCAGCAAGCGCCGTCCGCGCTTCGCTGCTGATCTTTAGATTCGCGGCGCGCATCTCTTCGTCAATCAGCTTGGCGAGATCTTGCGCGGTGTCGACGTAACACGGGATGGCGGTGACGGCCGGGTTGCGTTCGCCGAGCGCACGCAGCGGAGCCGACTTCTTCAAGTCGCCGGCCTCGATGACGATCCGCGTTTCGCGCAGTTGGCCGCCTTTGATCAAAGCTTCCAGAGCCGAAACAAAATTGCGGCTGCCTGCGCGAACCCAGATCACGCGGCGCCCGCCGAACATCGGGATCGATAGCGCCTCGTCGGCGAGACGCGCGGGATCGGCCGCGAGCTCGTCGCCCGCGATGCGCATGACGGCCATCAAGTCGCGCGGATCATCAACACTGGCGAGGACAATCGTTTCGGCTCGCTCGGAGACGAGGCCATCGTCGGGGCCAAAAAGAAGGACGATTGCGCGCGCGGGATCGGGGCGTGCGACGAAAGCGTCAACGCCCGATTTCAGCAGAGCCATTCGGGATCAGGTGCCAGCGGCTAGATGCGACGCCAAGCGATTGCGAATCTGCTCGGCGATGACGGTGGTCGCTTTGCCTTGCGCATTCCGCTGGCCACGCAACATGGCGTAACGATTTTGCTGCCCGGGAACATCGTAAGACGTGCGCGCCGTCGCCGTGCTGGTGAAGACAGGCTTTCCGGTTTTCAGATCGATCAGCGTATAGGTCGCGTCGAGCGAAATGATTTCATACTCGGCACGCGCGGTCGTCGGGTCGACGATGATCGACGAGCGGCCGTCCGTGATGTTGATCTTCAGGCTATGCGTTGCCGGCATCGACCCATTGCCACCACGCAGCGCGAACTGGAGTTCGTTGCGCAGCTCCACCGCCATACGCGCTCTCGCGTCGCCGGGCGGCGCATCGATCTGCTGAATTTCTACGGCCGCCAAGGCATCGCGCATGCTTGCGCCGCCCGCGAGGGAGCGTTCGCCGTACAGCGGCTGGAAGCAGCCGGCCGTGAGACCGGCAAGCGCCATCACGGCTGCGATGCGCATCCAGCTCTTCGCGTTGATGTTACGCAACGACATTCACGATCCTTTGCGGCACCACGATCACCTTGCGCGGCGGTTTTCCGCCGAGCGCAGCCTGAACGGCTTCTACAGCGAGCGCGGCCTGTTCGACCTCCATTATCGTCGCATTTCGGCCAACTGTCACCTCGGCTCGCTTCTTTCCGTTGATCTGGACCGGCAGCGTGACCTCGTCCTCGACCAGCAGAGCCTTCTCGACGGCCGGCCAAGTGGCTTCGGCGGCGAGGCCCTTTTGCCCTAGATTCTGCCAGCATTCCTCGGCGAGGTGCGGCATCATGGGCTGGAACAGCCGAACCAGCACATCGGCAGCCTCGCGGAAGGCCCAGGCGAAGTCGTCCGAAACCGTCTTTTGAGCGGCGGCCGCGGTGAGGCTTGCCTGCAACGCATTGGCAAATTCGTAGATGTGGGCGACGCAGCGATTGAAGCGGAGCTTCTCGACGTCGTCCGAGACTTTGGCCAAAGCGCCGTGCGTTGCCTTGCGGAGCGTGAAGGCGGGCTCGGAGAACTCGGCCGGTCGCGGTGCATCGGGCGGCGACGCAAGACGGCCGGCTTCCCCGACCAGACGGAACAAGCGCTGCACGAAACGCCATGCGCCTTGCGCGCCCTCTTCGGTCCAGATCACGTCGCGTTCGGGCGGCGAGTCGGAGAGCATGAACCAGCGCGCGGTGTCGGCGCCGAAGGTCGCGATGATGTCGTCCGGATCGACGACGTTCTTCTTCGACTTCGACATCTTCTCGATCGAACCGATCTCGACCGCCGTCCCGTCCGCAATGAGCGACGCCGTGCGCTTGCCACCGGCGTCTTCAATCTTCACTTCGGACGGCGTCACATAATAAGCGTTCTGACCGTTCCCGACACGATACGTTTCGTGCACCACCATGCCTTGCGTGAAGAGACCGGCGAACGGTTCCTTCACGGCGTTGAGGTGGTTCGTCTCCTTCATCGCGCGCGCATAGAAGCGCGAGTAAAGCAGATGCAGAATCGCGTGCTCGATGCCGCCGATATATTGATCGACCGGGAGCCAGCCCTTCTTGCCGTTGTGATCTCCGTCGACAACATCGAGTGTCGTCGGCTCGTCCGCGTTCCACGGATCCGTGAAGCGCGCGAAGTACCACGACGAGTCGACGAACGTGTCCATCGTGTCGGTGTCGCGGCGCGCATCCTTGCCGCACTGCGGACACTTCACGTTCTTCCACGTCGGGTGATGGTCGAGCGGATTGCCTGGCTTGTCGAACGTCACGTCATCCGGCAAGCGCACCGGCAAGTCTTGATTCGGAACCGGAACGGTGCCGCAAGCCTCGCAATGGATTGCGGGAATCGGGCAGCCCCAATAGCGCTGACGTGAGATGAGCCAGTCGCGCAGGCGGAACTGCACTTTGCGCTCCGCCATCGGGCGGCCGTTGATCGTCACGGCGGCGAGCCGATCCGCAACGTCGTCGAACGCTTGCTTCCACGCCATGCCGTCGAGGAAGCGCGAGTTGATCATCGTGCCGTCATCGACGAAGGCTTCATTCGCGACGGAGAATGTCGCGGCATCACCGCCCTTCGGCATGACAACAGCGACGACCGGCAAATCGTATTTGCGCGCGAAGTCGAGGTCGCGCTGATCGTGCGCGGGGCAGCCGAAGATCGCTCCGGTGCCGTAATCCATCAGCACGAAGTTGGCGACGTAAACCGGCAGCGTCCATGAATCATCGAACGGATGGACGACGCGGATGCCGGTATCAAAGCCCTTCTTTTCGGCAGTCTCGATTTCGGCCGCGGACGTGCCGCCGCGCTTCACCTCGTCGATGAAGGCCGCGAGCTTTGCGTTGTTCTCAGCCGCTTTCTTCGCGATCGGATGATCAGCCGCGATCGCCATAAAGGATGCGCCGAAGATCGTGTCGGGGCGCGTCGTATAAACTTCGAGTTCGGTCTCGCCAGCTGGTGCCGTGCCCTTCTGAATCGGCCAGCGGAGCAGCAAGCCTTCCGAGCGTCCGATCCAGTTCTCCTGCATGAGGCGAACTTTCTCGGGCCAGCGATCGAGCGTACCAAGACTGTCGAGCAGGTCTTGGCTCATCGCGGTGATCTTGAAGAACCACTGCGTGAGGTCGCGCTGTTCGACCAGCGCGCCGGAGCGCCAGCCGCGTCCGTCGATGACCTGCTCGTTGGCGAGCACCGTCATGTCTTCCGGATCCCAGTTGACCTTGGCGGATTTCCGCTCGACCAAGCCGGCCTTCCAGAAGTCGAGGAACATCTTCTGCTGGTGCTTGTAGTAAGTCGGATCGCACGTCGCGAATTCGCGCGACCAGTCGAGCGACAAGCCCATCGACTTGAGCTGCCGCTTCATCGTGTCGATGTTTTCGTAGGTCCAGATGCGCGGGTTGATCTTGTTGTCCCGCGCAGCATTTTCGGCCGGCAGACCGAAGGCGTCCCAGCCCATCGGGTGGAGCACATTGTAGCCCATCGCGCGGCGCCAACGGGCGAGCACGTCGCCCATCGTGTAGTTGCGGACGTGGCCCATATGGATGCGCCCCGATGGATACGGGAACATCTCGAGCACGTAGTACCGCGGGCGCGGGTCGTCGTTCTTCGTTTCGAAGATTTTCTGGTCGGTCCAGACTTTTTGCCAGCGCGCCTCGGCGTCGCGCGCGTTGTAACGATCCGTCGCCATTTCGGGAGCCTTTTAGATTCGGGCGGTAGGTGTCATGAAAGGGCGCGTAGGGTCAACGGTTTCGGCGTGTTTCGAGGCGCGCGGAGCCGGATTCGATGGATGAGATAAAGAATGTCGACTGTCGCGCAATATGAGGCCGTGACACACGAGATTGCCGCCGCTTCGGTCGAGGCCGGGCGGCCAGCGGATGCAGTCTCGCTTGTAGCGGTGACGAAAACGATCGCGGCGGAGGGGATTTGGCCCGTGATCGCGGCCGGGCATCGTGTTTTCGGCGAGAATCGCGTGCAGGAGGCGAAGAGCAAGTGGCCGGAGCTTAAAGAGAGGCAAGCCGGGATCGAGCTGCATCTGATCGGGCCGCTGCAATCCAATAAAGCCAAGGAAGCGCTGGCCCTGTTCGATGTGATCCAAACGGTCGACCGGACGAGTTTGTGCGCAGCATTGGCGAAGGAGATCGACAAACTCGGCCACGCGCCGCGGCTGCTCGTGCAGGTCAATACGGGCGCGGAGCCGCAAAAAGCCGGCGTGCTGCCGGAGGAGGCGGACGCCTTCATCGCAGCATGCCGCGGCGAATTCGGTTTCGCGATCGATGGCTTGATGTGTATTCCGCCGGCGGATGAGGCGCCGGGCCCGCATTTCGCGCTGCTGGGCAAGATAGCCGAACGCAATGGCCTCAAGACGCTGTCGATGGGCATGAGCGCGGACTACGTCACGGCAGTGCGGCTTGGCGCGACGCATGTCCGTGTCGGCTCGGCGATCTTCGGCGAACGGCCGAAGCTTTAGCGAATCTCGATTCGGGTCCGTTTCGACATGCGTCCAAGCAAACGGCGCAGCTCGGCACCCGTCAATCCGACACAGCCGGCGGTCGGTGAAAAATCTTTGCGCGCCAGATGGATAAAGACCGCGCTGCCGCGCCCCGCTACGCGCGGGTGCGTGTTGTGATCGATCTCGATGATAATGTCGTAGAGATGGTCGTCGCGGGTCAGCCGGTCGCCTGCCGCACCTGGGCCGAGCCGGATCGGCTGATTGTAGCGACGGTCCTTCGGATCTTCGCACCAGGCGTCGTCAGGGCGAATTGGCCGCGTCGGCAGCAACGTTTGCGGCCGCGAGCCGCGATCTTTCCGCCACCAGACCCGGACGGGCAGGAATACGCCGCGCGGCGTGCCGCCATCACCTTCCCGCTTGTCGGCGAGGATGCCGCCGCGCCCGAGGGAGACCGGAATGCTGCGACCGTCCAGCTTTAGCCAGCCTTTGCTCCGCGCACCGGCGCGGGCCCGGATCTGCACCAAACCGGCGCATCTCACGCCCTCGTGACCGGAATCATGCTGCATTGCCAAACGGTAATTTCCTCTCAGGATGGAAATTCGCCTAAACTCGCCCCAACTCTATAGCAAGCAGCTTTTCCTGCGGCATTGCGGCCTCTTTCGCTTTGCCGCCAAAAAATTGAAATGGGTCCATGGCCAATCCCCGTACGATTTTGATCGTCGATGACGATCCCGAACTCCGCGGCATGCTCGCAGAGCAGCTGCAGACCGAATTCGACCCCGTCGTTGCCGATAGCGGCGCCAACGGCATCGAGAGCGCAAGGGCAAAGGCACCGGACTTGGTGCTGATGGATGTCGGACTTCCCGATATCGACGGGCGCGAGGCTGTCCGCCAGCTCCGTGAAAGCGGCTTCAAGGCTCCGGTGATCATGCTCACGGGCCACGACAGCGACGCCGACACGATCATGGGCCTGGAGTCGGGCGCCAACGACTACGTCACCAAGCCTTTCCGCTTCTCGGTGCTGCTCGCCCGCATTCGCGCGCAGCTGCGCCAGCATGAAGCCAGCGAGGACGCGGTCTTCACGATCGGGCCGTACGCGTTCCGTCCAGGCGCGAAAATGCTGCAGAGCGAAAAGGCCAAGGTCCGGCTGACCGAGAAGGAAACCGCGATTCTGCGCTTCCTCTTCCGGGCCGGCCAAAAGCCGGTGTCGCGCGAGACGCTGCTGCAGGAGGTCTGGGGCTACAACTCGGGCGTCACCACGCACACGCTCGAGACGCATATCTATCGCTTGCGCCAGAAGGTCGAACTCGACGCGACCAGCCCGGCGATCCTGGTGACGGAAGCGGGCGGCTATAAGCTAATCCCGTAGCGATCCGTCATCCTGAGGAGCCCGGGCCGGCTAAGCCGGCATGGGCGTCTCGAAGGACGACGGCCTGGATACGGCGGCACTTCGGCCGTCGTGGTTCGAGACGCGGCCGGGTCGGCTGCGCCGACTAAAGCCGCTCCTCACCATGACGGAGCCCTCACGGCCTGTTAAGCCGAATCAGCAAATGTGCTCTGATCGGTTTGACGGATGGCTATCGACGACGACATAGCGCTGCTGGAACGCGTCCCCACCTTCTCGGTGCTGGGGCGTGAGGCCTTGCGCGTGCTTGTCATCGGCTCCGAGAGCAAGGCGCTCCAGCAGGGTGAAGTCCTGTTTCGCGAAGGCGATGTGGCTGATGCCGGCTACGTCGTCGAAATTGGCTCGCTCCGGGCGATCGGCCGTGAACGGCTGATGCAGCAAGTCGAACTGTCGCGCGGAACGCTGATCGGCGAGACCGCCCTGTTGGTGCAGACGCGCCGGCCTATGACCGTGATGGCGGCCGAGCCCGCGTCCGTCATGCGGATCCCGCGCGCGCTCTTCATCAAGATGCTGCAAGGCTACCCGACTGTCGCGCGCCGCCTGCAACAGACGTTGTCCGAACGCACGCAGCGTTTCGTCAACGACCTCGCCAAGGTGCGCAAGGTGCTGGACGTCAGCGAAGAGCCGAAGGACGTTCCGCCCGCGAAAGCGTCCGAGCCGCCGAAGGCGGATGAAGCTAAGCCCGCGCCTAAGAGCTGAGGTACATCGTCCTGATTCCGCTCACTCCCGCGAAAGCGGGAGTCCAGTCAGCGTGCGGTAGCACGCATCCAACTCCTGCTGCAGCTGTAGCGCCCTCCGGGCGCGAGCTGGATACCCGCTTTCGCGGGTATGAGCGGAGAATTGTTGCGACGCTCAGACGTCAATCGTCGCCGTGACCGGAACGTGGTCGGACGGGCGCGTCCAGCTGCGGGCGGCTTTCAGAATCTCAATCAAAGAGACACGGTCGGCGAGCGCGGGGCTCGTCCAAAAGTGATCGAGGCGGCGGCCTTTGTCGGCGGTCGCCCAATCTGGCGAGCGATAACTCCACCACGTGTACAGCTTCGCGGGCTCCGGCGTCTGCGCGCGCATCGCGTCGACCCAGCCGCCCGCATGCTGCGCAGCAATCAGCTTCTCGCACTCGATCGGCGTGTGCGAGACGATGCGCAGCATCTGCTTGTGGCTCCACACGTCGTGTTCAAGCGGAGCGACGTTGAGATCGCCGACAAGGATCGCGCGCGCGTTCTGCGCCGGGTGCAGGCGCGGGTGATCGCGCAACTCATCGAGAAACGAGAGCTTATGTGCGAATTTCGGATTGGCTTCGGGATCGGGAATGTCGCCGCCGGCCGGCACGTAGAAGTTGTTGACCGTGATCGGATCGGCGAAACCGGCGCGCTCGCCGAAGGTCACCGCGATGTGGCGGCAATCGCTCTTGCCGCAGAAGCTTTCGATCGTGTGCGGCGCTTCGAACGGCAATCGCGAGAGGATCGCGACGCCGTGGTAGCCCTTCTGTCCATTCAGCGCGGCATGCTCGTAGCCGAGACAGCGGAAGCGCTTCATCGGAAACACTTCGTCCGGGCACTTGGTCTCCTGCAGACACAGAACATCCGGCCTCGCCGCTTTAAGAAACTTGGCGACGAGGTCGATGCGAAAGCGCACCGAGTTGATGTTCCAGGTCGTGACGCGGAGCATCGCTTGCCGCAGTTACGCGACGGGCTTGAGGCTTTCACGCTCCATCGCGCGCTTGACGGCCGGACGCTCCCACATCTTGCGCGCATGCGCCGTGTAGGCCGGATAGTCCTTCGCCATGTCGTACTGCAGGACCGGCCCGCGGCCCCACGTCCAGAAGACGAAAGCGTAGGCGTCGGCGACCGAATAGGTCTCGCCGGCAGCCCAAGGGTGCGCGGCGATCTTCTTTTCGATCATCGCCCAGACGTCGCGCGCGGTCTCGCGGCCCGTCGCGATGACGTCCTCGAGCGACTTCGGATCGCTAGCATAGCGTTCGGGGCGGCGGATATGCGCGTATGTGATGTGCACGGTCGACGAGATGAAGGCGAGCCATTCGGTGCAGCGCGCCTCCTCGATGGGATCGTCCGGCCACAGCTTCGCGGCCGGTGCCTTGCGCGCGACATAGCGCAGGATCGCGGGGTTCTCGGTCAGCGTGAAGTCGCCGTCCTGGATCGCCGGGACTCGGCCCTTCGGATTGATCTTGAGATATTCCGGCGTCTTCTGCTCGCCCTTCGCGAGCGCGATCAGCGCCGGGTCGAAGCCGAGCCCGGATTCTTCCAGCGCGATATGCGAGGCGAGGGCGCACGAGCCGGGCGAATAGAAGAACTTGATGCTGGACATGGAAATGCTCCGGGTGGCGCGTGCCGCGTCTTGTTGTCGAGGATGGAGCGGGTTTGTGCGCCTGCGCCGAACCACCGTCAAGCGCTGCTAAACTACTTCGGCAGGCCCTCGATCATCTTGCGCAGCGCGGTCTGCATCCCCTTGACGTTGGCATCCGACTGGCCGCCGCGTTCCAGGCCATCGAGCAATCCGAGCGCCTCCTCCAGCCAGGCGCGTTTCTCCGCTTCGGTTCCGCCGGAAGAGAAGAGGCCGTAAAGCGCGAGCGCGGCGTCGATCACGTCATTCTTGAGCGGCGCGCGGGCGAGCAGCTTGCGGATATTCTCGATGCGCTCGCGGTTGACGGCGTGGAGGCCTTCGCGGTCACCGGCTTTCTCCTTTGCGGTGGCCATCAGGCTCAGCGTCAAGGTGAGATCGCGCAGCCAGACGCCGTCACCGCGATCCTGCGCGGCCACGCGGCGGGCAACGACGAGCGTCTCTTCGTAGCCCTGAATGGCGCCCGGATAATCGCCGCGTTTGGCGCGCGCGTCCGCGATACGGCGAAGCGCGCCGGAGAGATCGCGCAGGAGTTCGATATCGTTCGGCGCCATCGTCACGAGGCGGCGCGTCACTTCGAGCGCTTCCTGCGAGAGCACTTCGGATTCGGCGACCTTGTCCTGGAAGTAGCGGATCGTGGCGGCGAATTGCAGCGCCTTCGACAAATCGCGCAGGCGCTGCGCGTTGTCGGGATCGCGTTTGGCGAGATCGCGTGCGACTTCGAGCGCCTCGTCGGCGAGCACCTGCGCGGCGGCGAACTCCTGCGCCAGCATTCTGGCGCCGGCAATCTTGGTGAGGCCGGTGGCGAGATCGCGGCGGCGGTTGAGGTCGTTCGGATCGAGCGCCGCGTTGCGGCGGCTGATCTGCACGGCCTCTTCGTAATACGGCAACGCGCCTTTTGGGTCGAAGGCCATCGCCTTGGTGTCGCCGAGCCGTTCGAGCACCAGCGTCAGATCGCGCGCCCATTTGATGTTGGTGTTGTCGCGCGCGACGAGCGCCCGCGAGACGGTGAGCGCTTCCTCCAGCGACGTGATCGCGCCGGCGTTGTCGCCTGCGGCCGTTTGCCCATCGGAGAATGCGACAAGCGTATCGGCAAGATCGTTCTGCCATTGCGCGTTGTTAGCGTCGCGCGCGACGAGAGCGCGGATCGTTTTCAACGCTTCGGCAAAATCTGTTTGCGCGGCGGCGAGATTGCCGGCCGAAAGCTTGCGCTGACCGGTGCGCTTGAGCGTGACCATCAGGTCGCGCTGCAGGTCGACGCTGTCAGGATTGTCCGCGATCAACTTGCGCAGCGTGACGAGGCTTTCGTCCTGCAGCCGTTCGGACTCGGCTGCATTGCCCATTTGTCCGGTGAGGATCGCGATGCGCTCGAAGATCACGATTTGATCACGCAGCCACAGTGGGCGTTTCGGGTCGATGGTGAGCAACTTGCGGACAATCGCGAGGGCTTCCTGCAGCGAGTCCATCGCGCGCTTCGCATCGCCGGTGCGCGTGTAGATCTCCGAGAAGCGCAGCAGCATGGCAGCGCGGCTGCGCTGCAGGTCCGCGTCGTTCGGTGCGGTGGCGACGAGGGTGTCGATCGTCTTGCGGACGGTCTCGAGTATCTTCTGCACGGCTTCGCCGCGCACGCCTTCGAGATTTTCGAGGCCAATCGCGATGTCGAAGATGAGACCGTCGACGGTGCCCTTCGCGGCCGTGAAGTTCGCTTCGGCGCGGGCCTTCTCGGCACGGGCGATTTGCGCGTTGCGCGAAGCTTCGACCCACTGCCAGCCGGCAAGCGCCGCGACGCAAGCGAAGACTATTGCGGCCGCAGCGACAGCACGCTGGCGCAGCCGCGCGCGGCTGCCGGAGGCGGCAACGTATTGCTTCGTCTCGGAGGGCAGTTCGTCCCCGTAGGTTTTGACGATCTGCTCGGCTTCGGCGAGCGGGAGGCCGGCGCCGACGAGGAGATCGCGCGATTTTCCGGCTTTCTGCCAGCGGTCACGCTGTCCCTCGACGTCGGCGCGGATGCGGTAGAAGTCGGCATTCTCGGCGACGATGGCGCTGGCGCGCTTCCAGCTTTGCAGCACGCGTGCATGGGCGAGGCGGACCGTAGCCTCAGCGGATTCGCCGGAAGCGAGGAGAATGCGGGCGTCGACGAGCGCGCGGACGAGATTGGCCGAGGCTTCGTCGTAGGCCGCTTCGCTGCGCGGGACCGAGCGGATGTCGAGACTTGCGCTGCCGGCGGCGGCGGGAATCGCGAGCTGGCGGAGGAGCCGCGGCAATCGCGCGCGATCCGTTTCCGAAAGGCCTGCGATCGCGCGTTCGGCTTCCTTGTCGACAGCGCCTTCGAGGCCGCCAAGTGCGCGATAGGCCTTGAACGTCAGCAGCGTCTGGCTGCCGTTCGACTCGCGCGCCTCGAATAGCTGGTTCAGCGTGAATTGCAGCAGCGGCAACAGGTCCGGCCGGTCGGCGTCTTTTAGAAGGCGCTCGTCGAGAGGTTCGCCGCTTGCCGGGTCCGTCTCGTAGGTGAGGTCGGCGGCTTGCGCGGGCGCGCGCACGATCTCGGCAAGCTCCGCGGCTTGCGGGGCGGCAAGATCGTAGGACGCGCCGGCCTCCTTCAGTGTGCGGAGGTCCGGCTCGTTGAGCAGCTGCTCGTAGAGATCGGCGCGTAACGTCGCAATGACCCAGACGCGGCCGGAGCGAGCGAGCAGATCGAGCAGCGTGATGAAGCGCGTGCGTTCCTGCTCGGTGGTGTCAGCGCTGAAAATATCGTCGAGCTGGTCGACGAGCAGCAGTAAGTCGGCACGGGCGGCGCGTTGATAACCCTCGCGGACCTGCACCTCGCGCGAGATCGTATCGAGCGCACCGATGATCGGCCGTAGTGCGGTCGGGTCGGCGTGGCGCAAGAGGCTGGCGAGGTCTTCGGGCGTGCGGAAGTCGGTGGCGCTCAGCTCGGGCAGCGCGGCGGGCCGGCCGCGTTCGTCGTCCGGCAGATCGTCGGCGCGATCGAACAAACGCCGCGCGAGGCTGAGCGTCGGATCGCCGCCGACCTCGCCGACGCGCATACTGGCAACGCGCCAATGATCGACTTGCGGCACGACGCCCGGCGCCGTGAGACGCGGCACGAGGCCCGCGCGAGCGAGCGATGATTTGCCGGAGCCGCTGGCGCCGTTGAGCAGCAGGAACGCGCAGCCCTTCTCGCTCGCGTCTTTGAAGCGGTCGACGGTCTTCGCGATGTCGCGGTTGCGGCCGAAGAAAACAGAGGCGTGCTTGTAGCCGAAGGCGGCGAGGCCGCGGAACGGCGAGCCTTTGATATCGGCGGGCCAAACGACCGAACGCCCGCGCAGCACTTTTTCTTCTAGCCACTTGCGCAGCAGCCGCTCGGCCTGTTCCTCGAAATCGTCGGTGCTGTTGAAGGTTTGCAGGGCCGCGATGAACTGGCCTTCGGGACTGATGAACCAGTCGTCGAAGAACTGCTTGAGCCGCTCCCACTGCGATTCGATTTGCGAACGCTCGGGGTCTTCGAGTTTGACGACCGGCGGTTCGGTGGCGCGGAAGACGTAGACGTCCGGGTGGCCGTGCTGGCGCGCCGCGTGAATCGCGGACAGCACCTCATAAGCGGTGCCGCTCGGATACGCGCGGCCTTCGGCGTCGGGCGGAAAGCTCGGGGGCAGTTCCGTGCCGAGGCGCGAGCGAAACACCGCGATGACCATGTCGCAGGCGGCGGATTCCGGGATTTGCGCCTGGAAGGTGTCGTGCGCTTTGTAGAACTCGGTTTCCCAACGGATCGGTTCGAGCTGCGCGACGCCGCGGAACTCGCCGTTCAGCCGTTCGATGACGCGCGCAAGACGCGCCCGCTCAAAGCGGGCATCACCCGGAGAAGAAACGAAGACACGGATGCGGCGCACGGAAACCTCTTCGGCGGTCTACTCGATTGCCGCGTTGTTCGCGAGCCGAGATGGCCGTTGTGAGGCGGTATCGCGGCCCGCGCGGGGGATCACGGTGGCCGCTTTTCTTGCGGCCGTGTGTCATTGCAGCTTTTTTCCGTTGTCCGTCACGACGTTGAGGAACGACATGATCTCGCGATTGAGGAACTCGACGTCGGCCGGAATGCCGCCGCCCGCCGATGCGTGACCCGTCACGCTGCCGGGGCTGATGGTGCCGACCTTCACGTCCTTGATAAATTTTGCGGCGGCTTCCGGCTCGTATTCGGGGTTCAAGAGATCCTTGGTGCCGTTGAGGATCAGTGTCTTCGCCTTGATGGCGCCGAGGGCTTTTTCGAGATCGCCGTTGTGGCCCGGTGTGGTGCCGACATCGTGCCGCTCGTAAGCCCAGGTCTGATAGATCCAATCGTTGGCGTCGAAGGCTTTGATGAGCGCTGTCTCCTGCTCCTTGAGCCACGGCAGCACGTCCATGCCGTTGTTCTTGAATTGGTCGCGATACATTTCCGGGCTGCGCGCGGCGAGGAAGCTCAGGATGTCGCGATAGAGGCGGATGCCGTTTTCGGGTGGTGCTTCGTAGTTGCCGTCCTTCCAGGCCGGATCGAGCATGATCGCCTTGCGGCTCGCATCGAGCACCGCGACGGTCCAAGCCGGCGTCTTCGCGAGCGGCACCAGCGCGATCAGGCTGTCCATCATGTTCGGATGGCTGACGCCCCATTGCAGCACCTGCATCCCGCCCATCGACGGTCCGATCACTGCGACGACGTGATTGATGCCCAGATGGTCGAGCAGCTTTTTCTGCGACGTCACCATGTCGCGGATGAGAAATTTCGGAAACTTCATGCGCGGCTGCGCGGTGGAATTCGACGGCGAAGTGGTGAGTCCGTTGCCGATCGCGTCCGTGCAGATGATGAAATACTTGTCGGTGTCGAGCGCCTTGCCGGGACCGATCAGGAAGTCGAGGCGGTGATGATTGCCGCTGATCGCCGTCACCATCAGGATTGCATTGGACTTCTTGGCGTTCAGCGTGCCGTGCGTAACGTAGGAGATCGCAAAGTCCTTGATCGTCTCACCGCCTTCGAGCGGCAGGTCGCCGATGCGGAAGAGCTGATGCGGCGCCTGGTCGGGACGATGGGCGAAAGCCGGTCCGAGAAGCATCCCGACAAGTGCGGCCGCGAGCGTGATGGTGCGCAGCATTTCGTTTCCCCCGCGCTGTTTGTTATCCGCCAAGGCTAACGGGAAGTTCGCGGCCCGGACAAGGGCGCCGAAATCCGTTGATGCGGGGACAAGTTTGCTCGGCCGCCGGTCGATGGTTAAACGCGCCTTAACCTCAGCGTCTTAACTATGAAAGCTGCCCATGAGCCCCGCCGCACCCGCTTTGAAATCGATGCCCGCTGCCGACACGCGCTCTCCGTTCGTGCGGCTGACGGATTTGCTTGAGGGTGTCGAACCCGGTAAGCCGCCGATCAGCCTCGCGGTGGGCGAGCCGCAGCATCCGATCCCGTCCTTCGTCGGGCCGATCCTGCAGGCCAATCTGGCGGATTTCGGCAAGTATCCGCCGAACAAGGGCTCTAACCGCTTTTGCGAGGCGGCCGCCGGTTGGCTGAACCGCCGTTTCAATCCTTCGCGGCCGGTCGATCCCGTGAAGGAAGTCGTCGTGCTGTCCGGCACGCGCGAAGGCCTTTTCCTCGCTGTCACGGCCGCGAAGCGGCATGTGAAGCCGCGTGCCGGCAAACCCGCCGTGCTGGTGCCGAACCCGTTTTACGCCGTCTATTCGGCGGCCGCCGTCGCAGCCGATTGCGAGCCGGTCTACATGCCGGCGACTGCGGCTTCCGGCTTTCTCCCCGATCTCGACTCGCTGAGCGATGAGTTGCTCGCGCGCACCGTCGCGTTTTTCCTCGCCTCGCCCGCCAACCCGCAAGGCGCGGTGGCGGATCGCGCCTATCTCACGCGATTGATCGGGATGGCGCGCCGGCACGGCTTCATGCTGTTCGCCGACGAGTGCTATTCGGAGATCTACACGCAGGTGTCGCCGCCCGGCATGCTGCAGGTGACGGGCGACGATTTCTCCAACGTCGTCGTCTTCCACTCTCTGTCGAAGCGTTCGAGCCTTGCGGGTTTGCGCGTCGGTTTTGCGGCCGGCGATGCGGCCTTCATCAAGCCGTATCTCGATCTGCGCACCGTCTCGGCACCGCAGGTGCCGCTGCCCGCACAGGAAGTGGCGATCGCGGCTTACAACGACGAAGCCCACGTGATCGAGAACCGCGCGATGTATGCGGCGAAGTTCGATCTCGCCGATCAGATCATCGGCGATCGCTTCGGCTACAAGCGCCCGGCCGGCGGCTTCTTCCTGTGGCTCGATGTGTCGAAAGTCTGCAGCGATCCGGAAGCGGCGCTGCGCTTGTGGCGCGAGGCCGGCGTGCGCGTCGTGCCGGGAAGTTATCTCGCGCGTGCGGGTGCTGACGGAAGTAATCCGGGCGACGGGTATCTTCGCATCGCGATGGTTCAGAATCGTGAGATCACGGCGGAGGCGCTGCATCGCCTCGTCGCGGTGCTCGAACAATGAAAATGGCAAACGAGTAGCGTATGGCAACGTTCTGGCGCAGCATCGATCCTACGGCGTTCCTCTCGGACGATCTGCGTGAAGCGATCGGCCGTCGCGCGCGCTTGCTCACCGGTCTCGGCCTGCTCGGCGTCACCGGGATGGTCGGCGTTGCGCTTGCGACGTGGTCGGTCAAAGACCCGAGCCTCACGCACGCTACCAAAGCGGCGGCGACCAACCTTCTCGGCTATCCGGGCGCGATCATCGCGGACCTGATGATGCAGCTGACCGGGCTTGCCTCGATCGTGCTACTGTTGCCGGTGGCGATTTGGGGCTGGCAGCTGGCCAGTAACCGGCCATTGCACCGCGAAAAGTTGCGCATTTCATTCTGGCTGGTCGCGCTGATCGCGATTGCGCTGACGCTGTCGGCGACGCGGGTGCCTGCGGGTTGGCCGTTGCCGACCGGGCTCGGCGGAACGCTCGGCGATGCGTTGCTGCGGCTCGCTCAGTTTGCGTTCGGTGGATCGCTGTCATCGACCGAGCGGTTCATCATCGTGGGCGCGGCCGGGACTATCGCATTCGTGGCGTTCCTGATCTCGGTCGGCCTCATGTTCCGCGCGCATGGCGAACAGGACGTCGAAGCCGAAGAGGAAGAAGAGGATTACGACGACTCGGGCGTCGAAGAGGACGAACGCCAGCGCACGCCGCTGCTCGGCCTCATCGGGCATGCTTTCCTGAGTGCGAAGGCGCGTATTGGGCGAACCTTCTCGTTCTTGCTCAATCGCTGGACGAACCGCGAGAGCGCTTCGCTCGCGCCGGCTCGGCGTGGCGAGCGCGTCGAACCACGCTGGCGCGATGCGCCGCCGGTCGAGCTGCCGGCGCATGCGGCCGGCCGTCTGCAACCGGCAGAAGATTACGAAGAGGAAGAAGACGAGGACGAGGAAGACGAGGCACCGGTTCGTGCCGCGCCGAAGAAAGCAAAGCCCGTCAAGGCGAGCAAGCGTGGCGATAAATACGAACTGCCGTCGCTGAATCTGCTGGCGCCACCCGTGAAGGAGAAGGTGTCGCTCTCTTCGGATCAACTCGAAGCGAATGCGACCGCGCTCGAAGGCGTGCTGGTCGACTTCGGCGTGCGCGGCGAGATCATCAATGCGCGGCCGGGTCCCGTCGTCACGCTGTATGAGCTCGAGCCCGCGCCGGGCATCAAATCTTCCCGCGTGATCGGCCTCGCCGACGATATCGCGCGCTCGATGAGCGCGGTGTCGGCGCGTGTCGCGGTCGTGCAGGGCCGCAACGCGATCGGCATCGAATTGCCGAATGCGAAGCGCGAGAAGGTGTCCTTCCGCGAACTGCTGACCGCCGAGGATTACACAAATGGCCCGCACAAGCTGGCGATCTGTCTCGGTAAGACGATCGGCGGCGAGCCCGTGATCGTCGACCTCGCGCGCATGCCGCACTTGCTGATCGCCGGCACCACCGGCTCCGGTAAGTCGGTCGCCATCAATACGATGATCCTGTCGTTGCTGTACCGGCTCAAGCCCGAGCAGTGCCGTTTGATCATGATCGACCCGAAGATGCTGGAACTCTCGGTTTACGAGGGCATCCCGCACCTGCTGACGCCTGTCGTCACCGATCCGAAGAAGGCCGTCACCGCGCTCAAATGGGCGGTGCGCGAGATGGAAGACCGCTACCGCAAGATGTCGAAGATCGGTGTGCGCAACATCGATGGCTACAACGTGCGGGTCGCCGAAGCGAAGCAGAAGGGCGAGACGCTGACGCGCTCGGTGCATACCGGTTACGACAAGGAAAGCGGTCAGGCGATCTACGAAGAGGAGATGCTCGAGCTCGAGCCGTTGCCGCTGATCGTCGTCATCGTCGACGAAATGGCCGACCTGATGATGGTCGCCGGCAAGGATATCGAAGGCGCGATCCAGCGCCTTGCGCAGATGGCGCGTGCGGCCGGCATCCACGTCGTGCTCGCGACGCAGCGCCCGTCCGTCGACGTCATCACGGGCACGATCAAGGCGAACTTCCCGACCCGTATCTCCTTCCAGGTCACGTCGAAAATCGACAGCCGCACGATTCTCGGCGAGCAAGGTGCCGAGCAACTGCTCGGCCAGGGCGACATGCTCTACATGGCGGGCGGCGGACGCATCAGCCGTGTGCACGGACCGTTCTGCTCGGATGAAGAAGTTGAGAAAGTCGTGCGTCACCTCAAGTCGCAAGGTGCGCCGCAATATCTCGAAGCCGTCACGGCATCGCTCGAAGAAGACGAGGACAATCCGGTGTTCGACGCGACCGGCATGGGCGGTGGCGATGAGGGCGGCGACCTCTTCAGCCAGGCCGTGCAGATCGTCGTTCGCGATCAGAAGGCATCGACCAGCTACATCCAGCGGCGCCTGCAGATCGGCTACAACAAGGCTGCATCGCTGATGGAGCGGATGGAGAAGGAAGGCGTCGTCGGTCAGGCAAATCACGCCGGAAAACGCGAAATCCTCATCGGGAATGACAATAACGCGTGAGGTGGACGTGATCTCACCGGAATTCTGTGCCAGATTTGTACGGCAGCCGCGAAATCGCCATAACGCACGGTGTAGAAAACAGGCTGAAACAAAAGTCGTCCAGAATACACGACGCCTTTGGTTTTGAAGGTGGGGGATCCGGCTTTGCCGGGGTACGGAGAGATAATGCGTAAGACTGTTGGCCTCGCCGTCGCACTGAGCTTTTCGGCACTGCCGTTTGCGGCTCACGCTCAGGCCGCTGGAAATCCAGAACCATCCGTCGTCGCTCAAGGCCTCCCGCTGCCCGCTACGCCGCGCAATCAGCGTACCGCAAAGGCCGGAACGCTCGACGCCGCGCAACGTCAAATGGTCGAGCGCATCAACACCTATATGAGCAGCGTGCAGACGCTGATCGGCGATTTCGTTCAAGTCGGGCCGGATGGTCGCCGTAGCGACGGCAAGTTCTATCTGCAGAAGCCGGGCCGCGTCCGCTTCGAATACAGCCTGCCGAATCCGCTCGAACTCGTCGCCGACGGCAAGTCGGTGGCGATTCGCGATCGCAAACTGGCAACGCAAGACTTGTTGCTCGTCTCGCAGACGCCGCTGCGCTTCCTGCTGTCCGAGAAGATCGATCTCTTACGCGAAGGCAATATCGTCAACGTCTATCAGGACGATCAATTCGTCACGGTGGTGGTCGACGAGAAGAACACGCTCGGTGGCACGCATCGCCTGCAGCTGATGTTCAACCCGAAGGACACGCAGCTCAAGCAGTGGACCGTGACGGACCCGCAGGGCTACGACACCACGGTCGCGCTGTATAATCTCGACGCCAGCAAGCGTCCGGATCCGGGCTTGTTCCGCATCAATTACGAGACGTTCCGGAATTGATCCGGCAAAACGTCGATCCGTCATCCTTCGAGACGCGGCTTCGCCGCTCCTCACCATGACGGGGCAAGCGCGCCCAGGTTGACGTAGGCCTTCCATCAGGCAGAACGAAAGCGATTGACGGTTTTCCCCGGCGGGCGCACAACCTCCGCATGAACCAAGCTGTCGTTGTCGACCAAGCTTCTGCGCAGCCGGTTTCGCCGGCCCGGAGCGGCTCCACACACTTCGATGTCATCGTGGTGGGCGCTGGTCTCTCCGGTATCGGGGCCGCGTACAATCTCCAGAGCAAATGTCCGCAGCGGACCTTCGCTATCCTCGAAGGACGCGATGCGATTGGCGGCACGTGGGACCTGTTCCGTTATCCGGGCATCCGATCCGACTCGGATATGCACACGCTCGGCTTCAACTTCCGGCCGTGGAACGGCGAGAAGGCTATCGCGGACGGTCCGTCGATCCGCGATTACGTTCGCGAAACCGCCGAGGTCTACGGCATCGACAAGAAAATCCGCTTCGGCCACCGCGTCGTGAAGGCCGATTGGTCGTCTGCCGATGCGGCGTGGACGCTCACGGTCGAGACGGCGGACGGCGCGAAGACCTTCTCGTGCAACTTCCTCTATTGCTGCAGCGGCTATTACGACTACGCGGGCGGCTACATGCCGGGATGGCCCGGGATGGATACGTTCGCGGGGACGATCGCGCATCCGCAGAAGTGGCCGGAGGAACTCGATTACACCGGCAAGCGCGTCGTCGTGATCGGATCGGGCGCAACCGCCGTGACGCTCGTGCCGGCAATGAGCGAGAAGGCCGCGCATGTGACCATGCTCCAGCGTTCGCCGACCTACATCATCGCGCGTCCGGCCGAGGACGCGATCGCGAATTTCCTCAATCGCGTTCTGCCGCGGCGGATCGCCGGATCGCTGACGAAGTGGAAGAACGTCGCGCGCCAGCAGTATTACTATCGCATGATGCGGAAGAAGCCGGCCTTCGCGAAGGGCGCGCTGATCCATCTCGCCAAGCAGCAGCTGCCGGAAGGTTACGACGTCGCGAAGCATCTGACGCCGCGTTACAACCCGTGGGACGAGCGCCTGTGTCTGGTGCCGGACGGCGATCTTTTCCGTGTGATCCGCGACGGCAAGGCCGCGATCGAGACCGACACGATCGAGACGTTCATGCCCACCGGTCTGAAGCTCGCGTCGGGAAAAGAGATTCCGGCCGACATTATCGTGACGGCGACCGGCCTCAATGTGCAGCTGCTCGGCGGGATGCAGCTCACGGTCGACGGCAAGCCGGTCGAGCTCGGCAAAACGGTCAGCTTCAAGGGCGCGATGTTCTCGGGCATTCCCAATCTCGCGCTTGCGTTCGGGTATGCGAATGCGTCGTGGACGCTGAAGGCGGATCTGTCGTCGGCGTATCTTTGCCGCTTGCTCAATCACATGGACGCGCGTGGCTATGCTGCGGTCATGCCGCGCGAGATGCCGATCGTGGACGACGCGGCCGCGATGCTGCCGCTGCAGTCAGGCTACATCAAGCGCTCGATGCATCTGATGCCGAAGCAAGGCGCGGAAGCTCCCTGGAAGGCGAACCACAATTACATGCTCGACGTTTTCGAGTTCCGCTTCGGCAAGGTTGATGATGCGGCGCTCGTCTTCACGCCGCGTGCTGCGCGATAGAACCTCCGCATGAATCTCAACGATAAGACGGCCGTCATCACGGGCGCGGCGAGCGGTATCGGGCAGGCGACCGCGGTTTCACTCGCACGGCGCGGCTGTCACGTTGCGCTCGTAGACATCAACGCCGACAAGCTCGACGAGACCGAGCGTATGATCGCGTCGAATCGCGTGCGCGTTAGTCAGCATCGTCTTGACGTCGCGGATCGCGATGCGGTGGCGGCGTTCCCTGCCGAGGTGCTCAAAGCGCATCCGGGCGTCGATGTGCTGATGAACAATGCGGGCGTCGCGCTTGGCGGTAGTTTCGAGCAGACGCGCGAAGAGGATTTCGACTGGCTATTCGAGATCAATTTCTCGGGCGTCGTACGGATGACGCGCGCGTTTATGCCGGAGCTGCGCAAAAGCAATGAGGCGCGGATCGTCAACGTGTCGAGCATCTACGGCATCATCGCGCCGCCGGGGCAGACGGCTTATTCGGCCGCGAAGTTCGCCGTGCGTGGATTTTCCAATGCGCTGCGCGAGGAACTTGCCGGCAGCACGATCGGCGTTTCGGTCGTGCATCCGGGCGGCATCGCGACGCAGATCGCCGAGCAAGCGCGAATGTCGGATTTGATTTCGGCCGAAGAAGCGGCGGTGCGCAAAGAGCGTGCGCGCAAGATGCTCAAGATGCCGCCCGCTGAGGCAGGCGAGATCATCGCGAAAGGTATCGAGCGTAACGCCGAGCGCATCCTGGTCGGCACCGACGCGAAGGTTCTGTCGCTGATCGAGCGACTGATGCCGGTGCGAAACTGGAAGCTGATCAACCGGCTGCTGTCGCGGTAGTTATCCGGCGTCCTGGCCCGCTTCATGCGGTGAGTTCGCTGATTTTCGCAAGAAAGTAAGACGTGGATGGCCCGGACAAGCCGGGCCATGACGAACGCTTATTGGATCCCGTCCCACAAAAAGAGAGAGGCCCTGAGGTCACCCTCAAGGCCTCCCGAACGGCTGCGGCGGTGCCGGGTATTCGCCGAAACCGTTGTCTCGTTGTCGGTCCGAAAAGCTATGCAGGTTTCGGGCCGACCAGCGGGGGCGCGAACCCCCGCCGTAATCGATTAGCTCGTGTAAGCGCGTTCGCCGTGATCCGTGAGGTCGAGGCCTTCGCGCTCGGCTTCCGGCGTTGCACGGAGACCGACCATGAGGTCGACGACCTTGAAGATGATCGCGGAGCCGATACCGCTCCACAGGATCGTCACGCCGACGGCCTTGAGCTGTGCGATGACCTGGGTCGACATCACGTATTCGGCGATCTTGCCGCCGGCTGCGTAATCGACGACGCCGGTGCCACCGAGCGACGGGCTGACCAGCACGCCGGTCAGGATCGCGCCGACGATGCCGCCGACACAGTGGACGCCGAAGACGTCGAGCGAGTCGTCGTAGCCGAATGCGTTCTTCACCGTGGTGCAGAAGAAGAAGCAGACTGCGCCGGCGACGAGGCCGAGGACGATCGAGCCCATCGGACCCGCAAAGCCGGAGGCCGGCGTTACAGCGACGAGACCGGCAACGGCACCCGAGAGAACGCCGAGCAGCGAGGGCTTACCCTTCGCGGCCCATTCGACGAACATCCAGGCGAGAGCCGCAGCAGCGGTTGCGACGAAGGTGTTGATCATCGCGACCAGTGCGCCACCCGCAGCTTCCAGGTTGGAGCCGGCGTTGAAGCCGAACCAGCCGACCCAGAGAAGGGCTGCGCCGACCATCGTGAGCGTGAGCGAGTGCGGCGAGAGCAGCTCTTTGCCGTAGCCGATACGCTTGCCGACGATGAGGGCGCCGATCAGACCGGCAAGACCCGCGTTGATGTGGACGACGGTGCCGCCTGCGAAGTCGAGAGCGCCGAACTGGAAGATCAATCCGGAGTCTGCGTTGACTTCGTCAAGCTTCGCCTGAGCGGCGGTCTTGGCAGCTTCGTCGGTCGCAGCAGCGAGAACCTTCGCGGCAGCGTCGATGGCGTCCGGGCCGGCCCAGTACCAAACCATGTGCGCGATCGGGAAGTACACGAAGGTCACCCAGAGCGGCACGAAGAGGACGACTGCCGCAAAGCGCATGCGCTCCGCGAAGGCGCCGACGATCAGCGCGGGCGTGATGCACGCGAAGGTCATCTGGAAGGCGAGGTAGACGTATTCCGGAATGGCGACGCCGACCGTGAAGGTCGCGGCTTTCGATTCCGGCGTGATGCCGGCCATGAACGCCTTGGAGAAGCCGCCGATCAGCGAAGAACCGCCCGTGAAGGCGAGGCTGTAACCGTAGATCACCCAGATCAGCGTGACGACGCAGACGCAGTAGAAAACGTGCATCAGCACCGAGAGCATGTTCTTGGCGCGCACGAGGCCGCCGTAGAACAGAGCCAGGCCCGGGATCGTCATGAGCAGAACGAGGACCGTTGCGACGATCATCCAGGCGGTATCGCCCTTGTTGACCGTCGGCTCTGCCGCCGCCTGTGCGAACGCTGGCGCCGCCGCCAGCAGGGATGCGGCCACGCCGGCAAGAATGCCGCCGCCCTTCCGCAGGTGAGAAAGCCTCGTCGACTTCATTTTCTAGGACTCCTGGTTGATTTCTGGCGGCTTGCCGTCGTTGAGCGGACGAAAGCCGGTAAGAGGTTTTCTTAGAGGGCGGCGCCGTCAGCCTCGCCGGTGCGGATACGCACGGCGTGCTCGAGCGGGAGGGTGAAGATCTTGCCGTCGCCGATCTGGCCGGTCTTGGCAGCACCCGTGATCGCTTCGATCACGCGGTCGACCTGCTCGGACGCGACAGCGACTTCGATCTTGATTTTGGGGAGGAAGCTCACGGCGTATTCGGCGCCACGGTAAATTTCCGTGTGTCCGCGCTGGCGGCCGTATCCCTTCACTTCGCTCACAGTCAATCCGTGCACGCCCAGTGAGGTGAGGGCATCGCGGACCTCGTCGAGCTTGAAGGGTTTAATAATCGCGACAACAAGTTTCATGTTCTTGTCCTGGCTACGCCGGTCGAGCCCGGCAGAAAGTGTGGCAGAGGTATGGCGGCCAAAGCCTTTTCAAGGCGCGTGCCAGTCGCGTGCGCGATGCAATAAGTTATTGATTTAACTTATAGTTATGGCTGGACGGATCGTTGCATCATCGCTCGCCGGGGTGCAGGTCGAATGAAGTTCGCCCATTTTGACGGCAATGACCGGAACGGCGCAGAAATATGCACATAATGTGTGCAAGTCACTGTTGAGTGACTCATTTACTTGCAACACCAATTGCTTGAAATATAGTCGATGTAGTCAGTATGACTATCTGGAGTTGTGGCATGGTCGACACGGTTGCGCGAACATCGGCATGGTCGATCGCGGACGCCAAGGCACGGCTGTCTGAAGTCGTCGACCGCGCGCAGTGCGCTCCGCAAATCATTACGCGGAACGGAAAGCCGAGCGCCGTACTGGTCTCGACAGCTGAATGGGAGCGAAAGACCAAACGGAAAGGCTCGTTGGCCGAGTTCTTCCTGAGCTCTCCGCTTCGTGAAACCGATCTCGATGTTGAGCGCGTCCGCGACGCGCCGCGCGACGTCAGCCTGTGAGCTGGCTGCTCGACACCAATGTCATCTCGGAAGTCCGCCGGCCGTCGCCCGAGCCGAAGGTGATCCGTTGGCTCAACGAGGTCGACGAGGATCGGGTCTACCTTAGCGTCGCGACAATCGCGGAACTTCGGCGCGGCATCGCTTTATTGGGCGATGGGCGTCGCCGCGAGAGCCTCGCGACGTGGCTGGACGAAGAACTGCCGGGACGGTTTGCAGACCGCGTGCTTTCCATCGACGGCCGGATTGCGAACCGGGGGGGGATCTCATGGCCGACAGCCGGCGGCGCGGTGTTGCGCTGTCGGTGATGGACGGATTCTTCGCCGCCACCGCACTCGAGCACGAATTGACGATGGTGACGCGCAACACGCGCGATTTCGCGCCGTTCGGCGTCGCGCTCCTCGATCCTTGGACTGCAACCGAAGAGCGCTGACGACTACGTGTGGATCTGCTCGCCGTGTTGGCGGAGATCGAGGCCGGCACGTTCTTCCTCGTCGGAGACGCGCAGCGGCACGATCAGCGCGACGATCTTGAGGATGATCAGCGTCGTGACGGCGGACCATGCGATCGTCGCGGCGACGCCGATCAGCTGCAGCCAGACCTGATGCGGGTTGCCCTCGATGAGACCGGCTGTGCCGGCGGCTTCCGGCGTGACGCTGAGCGCGGCCGTCGCGAAGACCCCGGCGAAGATCGTCCCGATAATGCCGCCAACGCCGTGGACGCCGAAGACGTCGAGCGAGTCGTCGTAGCGCAGGCGGTGCTTGAGCCACGTGCAGGCGTAGTAGCAAATGACGCCGGCCAGAGCGCCGATGACGACGCCGTGCCACGGCAACACGAAACCGGAGGCCGGCGTGATGGTGCCGAGACCCGCGATCGCGCCGGAGATCATGCCGAGAACGGACGGCTTGCCGCGTTGATACCATTCGAGCGCCATCCACACGGCAGCGCCGGTGCACGCCGCGAGATGCGTGACGACGATCGCCATCGTGGCGCGGCCGCCGGCGCCAAGTGCTGAGCCGCCGTTGAAGCCAAACCAGCCGACCCACAACAAGCCGGTGCCGATCACAGCCATCGAAAGATCGTAGGGCGCCATGTTGTCCTGGCCGTAGCCGCGGCGCACGCCGATGACGTAAGCGGCGACCAGCGCTGCCACGCCGGCGTTGATGTGGACGACGGTGCCGCCGGCAAAATCGATCACGCCCATCTGCTGCAGGAAGCCGCCGCCCCACACCCAATGCGCCTGCGGCACATACGTGATGAAGAACCACAGCACCGAGAACATCAGATAGGCCGAGAAGCGCATGCGATCGACGACAGCGCCGGAGACGAGCGCGACCGTGATGATCGCGAAAGTCCCTTGGTAGAGCATGAAAAGCGATTCCGGGATCGTCTTGGCGAGCGGGCTGATCGTTTCCATCTCGATGCCGCGCAGGAAGATGCGGTCGAGCGAGCCGATCCACGCGCCATCGCCCGTGAAGGCGAGGGAATAGCCGCCGATCGCCCAGAGCAACGTGACGAGGGCGACCGACACGAAGCTCATCGCCATCGTGTTGAGCACGTTCTTCTTGCGCACCATGCCGGTGTAGAAGAGAGCGAGGCCCGGGATCGTCATCATGAGGACGAAGGCGGTTGCGACGATCATCCATGCGGTGTCGCCGGCGTCGATCTTCGGCGGTGTCTGCGCGAATGCGCTCGTCGTCGCGGCGATCGATGCGAACGCCACGGCGATGCCGCGGCGCATGAATGCGCTCTTCTTCATTGGTAGCCCCCGGCGTTTCCCCAAACCTCCGCTCACGGCATTGCGTGAGCGGTCTTATACAGATCGCGGTTTTTTAGATCGCGTCGTCGTTCGTCTCGCCCGTGCGGATGCGCAGCGTGTGCTCGACCGGAATGACGAAGATCTTGCCATCGCCGATTTGACCCGTCTTCGCGGCTTTGGTGATGGTCTCGACGACGCGCTGCGCCAGATCGGACGCGACGACGACTTCGATCTTCACCTTCGGCAGGAAGCTCACGGCGTATTCGGCGCCACGATAGATTTCGGTGTGGCCCTTCTGGCGGCCATAGCCTTTGACCTCGCTCACGGTCAGACCGGAGACGCCGATCGCCTGCAGCGCATCGCGCACTTCTTCGAGCTTGAATGGTTTGACGACCGCAACGACCAACTTCATAGCTTCACCCCGCTCATGCCAGGGCGATGCCTCGTGCGCCTCAGTGAGACGAACGGCTGCGTCGAAGATCAGCCCCGGCAGACTTGATCCCGCAGCCGCAGTATCAAGCCGCGTGCCACTTGCTCGCGCAAGCAGCAAATGCTGCCCGCATCAGCATTTCGTTGATTTGGTTGAGATTTTCGCGCGGTTCGCGAGTGGCGGTTGTGGCGATTGCTTCTCTTGTAGGCAAAGAACGCCAATTAGCGCGGCAACTCGCTCATGAAATGATCAGAGCGACTCACCACGCTTCAGCCGAACCAGGCCTTCCTGCATCACCGATGCAACGAGGGTGCCATCACGGCGGAAGATCAATCCGCGCGAGAGTCCGCGCGAGCCGTTGAGGTTCGGCGCGTCCTGCGAATAGAGGAGCCATTCGTCGGCGCGGAAGGGGCGATGCAGCCAGAGAGCGTGGTCGAGACTCGCGCCTTGGAACTGCGGCTCGAACAACGTGCGCCCGTGCGGCACCAGCGCGGTGTCGAGCAGCGTCATGTCGGAGGCGTAAGCCAGAACGCATTGGTGGATCGCGGGATCGTCCGGCAGCGGCGCGACCGCTTTGATCCAGACGTTGAAGCGGCCTTCCGGGTCTTTCTTGCCGAAGTAACGGCCGAAATCCACCGGGCGCATTTCAATCGGGCGCTGGCGGTCGTAGTAGGCTTTCACGGGCTCCGGCATGCTTTCGCCGAAACGCTCGCGCACCTGTTGCTCGCTGATGAGGCTCTCGGGCTGCGGCACCTCCGGCATTTTGGCCTGGTGCGAGAGCATCTCCTCATCGTTGTGGAACGAGACCGACATTGAGAAGATCGGGCGGCCGTGCTGGATCGCCTTAACCTGCCGGGTCGTGAAGCTGCCGCCGTCGCGAATGCGCTCGACGTCATAGATGATCGGCACTTTCGGATCACCGCCGAGCAGGAAGTAGGCGTGCATCGAATGCGGATTACGTCCTTCGACCGTGCGCATCGCGGCGACAAGCGCCTGGCTGATGACGAGCCCGCCATAGACGCGCTGCCAGCCCGTTTGCGGCGAGTGGCCGCGGAAGAGGTTCACCTCGAGCTGTTCGAGGTCGAGTGTCTTCAGAAGATCCGCGACCGCGATCGAAAGCTTCTCGTCGGAGAATTTGTCCATCGATCAATCCGCGTCTGAAGAATACGGCGCTGGGATCGGTGCCGTGGGCAGCGGTCCGTGTGCGCGGCCGAAATCGGGTGCCGCCGAATCCTGACCGATCTGCAGAATGCCGCGGCGGATCGCGCGCGTGCGCGTAAAGTGATCGAACAGCGCTTCGCCGTCGCCGCGGCGGATCGCGCGCGTCAGCTGCGAGAGATCCTCCTGGAACTCGCCGAGCATCTCCAGCACCGCATTCTTGTTGGTGAGGAAGATGTCGCGCCACATGGTCGGGTCGGATGCCGCTATGCGAGTGAAATCGCGGAAGCCGCCGGCGGAGAATTTCAGCACTTCGGACTCGGTGACTTCGCCGAGTTCATTGGCTGTGCCGACGATCGTGTAGGCAATGAGATGCGGCAGATGGCTGGTGATCGCGAGTACCAAATCGTGATGACTTGCCGTCATGGTCTCGACGTTAGCGCCGAGTGCGGTCCAGAAATCGGCCAGCCTCTCGACGGCTTTCGCGTCGGCGTCTTCGGGCGGCGTGAGAATGCACCAACGATTGACGAAGAGTTCAGCGAAGCCAGCGTCCGGCCCTGAATTTTCTGTGCCGGCGACCGGGTGCGCCGGAACGAAATGCACGTGCGGCGGCAGGTGCGGCGCCATATCGTCGAGCACGGACTTTTTAACGGAGCCGACGTCCGACACAGTCGCGCCTTGCGCGAGATACGGCCCGATCTCGGCCGCGACCGGTCCACATGCGCCAACCGGGATTGAGACGATAACGAGATCAGCGCCTTCAACGGCGGCGATGTTGGTCTCGACGACTTGATCCGCGAAGCCGAGTTCCGCAACGCGGCGGCGCGTCTCCGGCGAGCGCGCTGTCGCAACGATCGACTTCACGGCGCCGCTCGCGCGCGCCGCTCGCGCGATCGAGCCGCCGATCAGTCCGGTGCCGATTAGCGCAAGCCGGTTGTAGATGGGCTTCTGTATGGTCACGCGGCGTTCGCTTTGCCGGCGAGAAATGCGCCGAGATGTTTGACGACCAAACGGTTCGCTTCCTCGGTGCCGACCGAGCAGCGCAGCGCGTTCGGCAAATGATAAGCAGCAACCTGGCGCGTGATGATGCCCTGCTTGGTCAGATACGCGTCGGCGTCCTTCGCGGTCTTGCCGGCTTGCTCCGAGAAGTGGATCAGCACGAAGTTGCCGACGCTCGGCGTGACCTTGAGTCCCAGCTTCGTCAGTTCGTCGGTGAGATACGCGAGCCACTTCTCGTTGTGTTCGATCGATTTCTGAACGTGCGCCGTGTCAGCGATCGCCGCGGCGCCGGCCGCGATGGCCGGTGCGCCGACGTTGAACGGGCCGCGGATGCGGTTGAGCGCGTCGACGATGTGCGCCGGACCGTACATCCAGCCGAGACGCAAAGCCGCGAGGCCGTAAATCTTCGAGAAGGTGCGGCACATCACGACATTCTCGCTCGTCGCGACGAGCTCGATGCCGGATTCGTAATCGTTGCGGCGAACATATTCGGCGTAAGCCGCGTCGAGCACGAGCAGCACGTTTTTCGGCAGCGCTGCGTGCAGACGCTTCACCTCGTCGAACGACACGTAAGTGCCGGTCGGGTTGTTGGGGTTGGCGAGGAAGACGACGCGCGTCTTCGGCGTGACGCATTTGAGGATCGCGTCGACGTCGGCTGTGAAATTCTTCTCTGCCGCAACGACGGGCGTGCCGCCGCTGCCGAGCGTGACGATCGGGTAGACTAGGAAGCCGTGCGTTGTGTGGATCGCCTCGTCGCCCGGTCCGATATAGCCGTGCGCAATGAGGTTCAGAAGTTCGTCCGAACCCGCGCCGCAAATGATGCGCGATGGGTCGAGACCGTAAGCCTTGCCGATGGCCTCGCGCAGCTTCGTCGACGACCCGTCCGGGTAATCCTGCAGATCGCTCGCGAGAGCGCGGTAAGCTTCGATGGCATGCGGGCTCGCGCCGAGCGGCGTCTCATTCGACGACAGCTTGAAAATCTTGTCGACGCCGGGGGCGCTCGACTTGCCGGGCACGTAGGCGTTGATCTTGAGCACGCCGGGACGCGGTTCGGGACGCGATGCGGTAGACATTTTCGACTCCTGAGAACCCGGCGCTCTCAAGCGCGGGCATCGACCGTATAGCGGGTCGCGTGGCTGCCGACGAGAGTGTGCGAGCGCACCGTGACGCCGGCTTTCTTGAGCGCCGAAGCGACGTGCTCGAAATCGCCCGCGACCGAAACGAGCAGGGCGGCGCCATCAAGTGTCTTGTCCGGCACGGCTACAACCTCGGCGAGCGGGCCGAGCGCACCGCCGGTGGCTGCCGTCCAGCCGGAGACGCGGACGCTCCAGACCGTCACGTCCCGCACGATCGCGTCCTCGGCCGGATGCGAGATCGCGAAGACCGGCAGGCCGGCCGGATGGTCGGCGCGTTCGACGAAGGGGAGGCGCGCGATGATCTTCGGCGCGTCGGCGGCCTCAAGCATCTGCCACCACGCACCGGACGCGCTGGTAGCCGGGACGAGGCCGATATCGCCTTTCGACGCGTTGACGGCCGCGACGGCGCCCGCCGCGCCGATATGCGTCACCAATGGCGCCGTGAAACCGAAGTGGAAGCGGGCGGAATCGCGCATTGCGGCGTCGCCCGGCGTCATGTCGGCATGCACCGAGAAGGGCGCCTGTACGAAGGTGAAGGTCGAAATGATGGTCCGCCAAATGCTCTCGGCGGTGTCGAGCGGGAGAATGCCTTTATGGCGCTCGACGAGGCGGCGCATCATGTCGGCCTCACGGGCCGGCCGGAACGCCGAGCCGCTCTCTTGCGTGTTCTTGACCTTGATCAAGGTGTCGATGATGTCGCCGCGCTCCATCAACAGGCGGTGCATGGCCTCGTCGATCCGATCGATCTCGCGGCGCAGGTCACTGAGGGCGGGCGGCTTTTTGGTCATGACATACTCGATGCTGCGCCCCTGATTAGGGGCAGCGGCCGGCAAAATCAAACGGTTCTAAATTACCGTCGGTGCGGACGATGGCGGCTGGTTCTGCTTGACGATTTGGCCGGTCGGCTCTACGTAATATGTCACTTCGTGGTCATTTGAGCCGGCCGGCTTGCAGCCACGTTAAACAACTCGCTAAACAGGCCGGGGTTAAGTTCAAACCCGGCGCTGACGTTGCCGGGTTTTTTGTTGCCCGCATCGCAAGCGCCTAGACATGTTGCGTGAGCCGATGCCGATCAAGATTCCGGACGATCTTCCTGCCCGCCAGACCCTCGCGTCCGAGGGCGTGATGGTGATGAGCGAGGCGCATGCGGTGCGGCAGGATATCCGCCCGATGCGGATCGGCCTGCTCAATCTCATGCCGAACAAGATCAAGACCGAGACGCAGATTGCGCGGCTTCTCGGCTCGACGCCGCTGCAGGTCGAGCTGACGCTCGTGAAGATGACGCATCACGTCGCGCGCAATACGCCGAGCGATCACATCATCTCGTTCTATCGCGACTTCCAGGATCTGCGCTCGGAGAAGTTCGACGGCTTCATCGTGACGGGTGCGCCTGTCGAGACGATACCGTTCGAAGACGTCACGTATTGGGACGAGCTGTGCCAAGTGTTCGACTGGACGCAGACGAACGTGCATTCGAGCTTCAATATCTGCTGGGGCGCGCAGGCGGCCGTGCATCATTTCCACGGCATGCCGAAGTATCTGCTCCCGGGCAAAGCGTTCGGCGTCTATCGCCATCGAAATCTCGCGCCGGCCTCGCATTATCTGCGCGGCTTCTCGGACGACTTCTCGATCCCGGTGTCGCGCTGGACCGAAGTGCGCCGCACGGACATTCCGTCCGGCAGCGGGCTGAAGGTTCTGATGGAGTCGGACGAAGCCGGTTTGTGCCTGCTCGACGATCCGAAGCATCGGTCGCTGCAAATGTTCAATCACATCGAATACGACACGACGTCGCTGGCCGACGAATATTTCCGCGATGTCGCGGGCGGCAAGGAGATCGCACTGCCGGCGAACTATTTTCCGAAGGACGACCCGACGCGCCCGCCGGAAAACCGCTGGCGCAGCCATGCCCATCTGCTGTTCGGCAACTGGATCAACGAACTCTATCAGACGACGCCGTTCGACATCGAGCAGATCGGCCGGATGCCTGCCGTCGAGGGCAAGGACGCGGCTTAAGCGCAACTTTAAGGACGCAACGGCGTTTCTCTCTTCAGGGAGAAACGCGTGGCCCCCACGTCCGAAATCGTCGAAACGGATATTCCGGCGCGGCTCGATCGCTTGCCGTGGGGGCGCTTTCATACGCTCGTCGTCGTCGCGCTTGGGATCACATGGATCCTCGATGGACTTGAAGTCACGCTCGCCGGCACTGTCGCGGGTGCGCTGAAGCAGAGCAAAGTTCTGCAATTTTCCAACACCGATGTCGGTATCGCGGGCGCGGCGTATCTCTCCGGCGCCGTGATCGGTGCGCTTTACTTCGGCTGGCTGACGGACCGGCTCGGGCGCAAGAAACTCTTCTTCATCACGCTTGCGGTTTATCTCGTTGCGACAGCCGCCACAGCGTTCACCTGGAATCTCTGGACGTTCGCGCTCTGCCGGTTTTTCACGGGCGCCGGCATCGGCGGCGAGTATGCGGCGATCAATTCGACGATTCAGGAGCTCATCCCGGCGCGCGTGCGGGGGTGGACCGATCTCGCGATCAACGGCAGCTTCTGGATCGGCGCGGCTATCGGTGCATTCGGCGCGATCTACCTGCTCGATCCCGTGCACATCGATCCCGAGTACGGTTGGCGCGCGGCATTTCTGATCGGCGCGATGCTGGCTTTGGTGATTTTCCTGATGCGGCTTTGGCTACCGGAAAGTCCGCGCTGGTTGATGACGCACGGGCGCGTTGCGGAAGCGGAAGCGATCGTTCGCGACATCGAGGATAAGTTTCGCGCGCAGGGTCATGTCGTGCCGGACACGCCTGCGCCGCGCATCAAAATCCGCGCGCGGCATTCGACACCGTTCGACGAAATCTTCGCCGCGATGACGGGGCCGCTGCGCGTGCGCGCGCTGGTCGGTTTGTCGTTGATGACCGCGCAAGCGTTTTTCTACAACGCGATCTTCTTCACATACGCGCTGGTGCTGACCGACTTTTACAAGGTGCCGTCGCAGAATATCGGCTGGTACATTCTGCCGTTCGCGCTCGGCAATTTCCTTGGCCCACTGATCCTCGGCCGCCTGTTCGATACGCTCGGCCGCCGCATCATGATCGCGTTCACGTATGCGACGTCCGGAATTCTGCTTGCGATTGTTGGGTGGATGTTCTCGCAAGGCATGCTGACGGCGCAGACGCAGACGATCGCCTGGACGGTGATCTTCTTCTTCGCCTCGGCTGCCGCGAGCTCCGCTTACCTCACGGTGAGCGAGACGTTTCCGCTCGAACTGCGCGCGCTCGCGATTGCGATCTTCTATGCGATCGGCACCGGCATCGGCGGCGTTGCGGGGCCGCTGGTCTTCGGTGCGTTGATCGAGACCGGCTCGCGCATGACCGTGTTCGGCGGCTACCTGTTCGGCGCGACCCTGATGCTGACCGCAGCCGCGATCGCGTGGCGATGGACGATCGCGGCTGAGCGGCGGTCGTTGGAAGATGTGTCGCGGCCGCTGTCGGCCGTCGATTGATCAGCTGGGCTCCAAGCTCGGATTCGCCTGGCTCGCCAGAGTCTCGGCAAGGATCAGAAGCGATCGCTTGACGTCGGGATCCTGGATCGCCGCGAAAGCGCGCTGCAGGCGCAACGAATTCGCAGTCGAGAGCAGCTCCTGCACCTGCATGGCCTCGGCCGACGAATGCGCGCTTTCCGGAAAGAAGAAGGCCACCGGCACCGAGAGCGCTTTCGCGATCTCGTCGAGGCGCGAGGACGAAATGCGGTTGGCGCCCTTCTCGTATTTCTGAATTTGCTGGAAGGTCAGGCCGAGAATTTCTGCGAGCTTGCCTTGCGACATGCTCAGTTCGAGCCGCCGCATTCGGACGCGATGCCCGACATTCACGTCGGTCGCATTCGGTTGCCGCGCTTCGTTACTCATACTCTTGCTCCCCATTCGCGAGGTTCATTGGACTCCGTACCAAAACCAACGAACCCTTCGAAAAGATTCAGGAGAGGCGGGCCAGTATAGCGGTCGTCAAAATCGTTCGGATGAATGAACTCACCGCGAAGCCAAGGATATCGTTTCGGACCGCAGCGATCGGCAATCCACTCGATGGTGTGGCGGACGCGCGCGACACGGCTTGCACTCGGGTGATGAACGAGCCAGATGCCGAGCTTCAAACGCATGTCGAGATCGAGCGGGACGACACGCGCCCCGCAAGCCCTCGCGTAGGTCGGGAGCCAGCCAACGCCAGCTCCCTTCGCAATCGTCCACGCGTAAGCGGCCGAGGTGTTCGTACGCATAGCGACGAAACCCACCTGTTCTTTTCCAGGAAAGAGGTGCTCGTAAAAGCTTTTTCCTTCGCCTCGAGCGGCAAAAAGAAACACCGTTTTGTGATCCGGCTCAAGCTCCTCGTCACTGCGCGCGAGGCTGTGCCGCAGTGAGGCAGGATGGCGCGGCAAAGTGCACTGCGGGTAGGCGAATGGCGGTCGCGCGCTCAGCACTGATAGGATTTGTAGTTTCTGTCCCGCAGCGTCGGCTACGCCTCTTCAGGCCCCTGCAAGGCTCAAAATCCGAGCGTCATCTACGAACACAAAAAAACCCGGCCAGAGGCCGGGCTTTTTTGTGTTGGTTGCGGGGACAGGATTTGAACCTGTGACCTTCAGGTTATGAGCCTGACGAGCTACCGGGCTGCTCCACCCCGCGCCAAATCCAACATTGCTTGAAGGATGCGCGCTTGTAGAAGGCGCGAAACCGAAAGGCAACCCCTTCGTGACGCTTATTTGTCGGCGCGAGGATGCTCGCAATAGCTAAGCATTCTGCGGCTTTTTTCAAGACGTTACGCAGGCGGACAGATTCGGCGGAGAGCGCATCATCGGCCTCGTTGCGGCCGCGCGCGACCACTGTGGCCGAAATGGCGCGCACCGAGCGCAGGAGACCCGTGTCATCGCTGTGTCATACGAAATCCATCCGCGTGTCACGCGTCGAGTGTTTTGGTCCGCCCATTAATTAAACAATTTTTCTACAGGCGATTTATGCGAACAAGTCATGCGTTATCAGGCGTCTCTCTTATTGCGTTGCTGTTGTCCGGCACTCCGGCGCTTGCCCAGAACACGACAATTGCGGACGTCAACGTTCTCAATCTGCTGTCGCCGTTCCTCAATCTCAACGCGGCCGCCGTCGGCCAATCGACCCTCGCCGCTAACCTGAACAACGCCGTTGCGGTGAACAATTTCGCGGGAGCTCATCCGGGCGTCGCGGCCGTCGCCATCAGCGACAAGACGATCTTCGGGGGCCCTTCGACGGCGATCACCCTGATCAATGGGACGTCCGCTTCGTATGGCCCAGGCGCAAATCTCGCAGGCCCCATGCGGGCGCAGGCGATTCAGAACGCCACGACGACTTCCGGCACGACCATTCCCGGCACGATCAGCGCCGTCCAGCCGATTGGTGGTCTTGGTCAGTTGGGTCCGGCGTTCCTGGACGCCGTTAAGCCGAATGGCGCAACCGCCCCGAATGTCGTCAGTTTTCTGACCAACGCGTACAACTTCATCTCCACCGATCTTGGCGTTGCCAAGAACTACTTCGCGAACGGGACGACCAACGGAACCTTAACGGCAGTCGCGCCGAACGGCGTCACATTGCCAACTGTCAACGGCTATCCGAACAAAACGACTAGCGTCTACGATACTGCTTATGGCGTTTCGAATACCGGTCCAGATCAAAACGTTTACGGGAACTCACGGCCCGTGCAGGTCGTTCCCGCTCGTATCAATGGCTTCGATCCGAGCGCGCTGACGGGCCTTAATTCCAATCCATCATTCCCGAGCGGCCATACGACTTACGGCTACGTCGATTCAATCCTCATCGGGATGATGGCGCCGCAGTTCTATCAATCGATGGTGCTGCGTGGTTCGGAATACGGATACAGCCGAAACGGCCTTGGCGTTCACTACCCGCTCGACATCATCGCGAGCCGCGCGTTGTCTTCGTACGATCTTTCTAAGCTGCTGAACGCGACGGACCCGGCCTATCTGCAGACCAATGCGGCGACGGGAGCGGCGCCGCAAAATCTGAACACACAATTCCAGGCTGCTGCGGCGCAGCTGACGGCAACATTGAAGACGGCCGCGGCTGCAACCTCTTGCGGCACCGTCGCGAACTGCGCTGCGACCAATCCGTACAATCAGTATTCGGCGGATACGTATCGGAACGCGCCGTCCGTCACCAATCCCGGCACGACGACCGAATCGACCAACAGCGCGATCTTCCAAGCGCGCTTGACCTACGGGTTGCCGACGCTTTCGTTCAACGATGCTCCGCGCGAATCTGCTCCGGCCAGCACGGGTGATGCGTCGATCCTTCTGGCGACGCTCTACGGCGGCAGCACGCCCGCCGCAAAGGCGCTCGCCGGCAGTGTCGGTGGTCCACTCTACGGTGATCTCTCGACCGGCACGATCAACCAAATCATCGTCAACACCGAGACGAATGCGATCGCGGCCTTCTACGGCACCACGCTGAGCTACTGGACGCGTATCAATTTGTATGACGCGGCCGGATACTTCCGGAATGTCACCGGCACGATTGCGCTCGATTCTAACGATAAGCTGTGGACCAACGTCACGGTTGCGAATACGGGCGTGCTCGCGGGTGCGGGCTCGATCGCCGGCAACGTAACGATTGCGGATGGCGGCGCACTCGCGCCCGGCGCAGCGGGTGCTCCGGCCACGACGAAGATTGCGGGCAACCTGACGTTCCAGTCGGGCGCGCAATACGGCGTCGAAGTGAACTCCACGACGGCGTCCGCGACGAACGTTACGGGCAGCGCGAAACTCGATGGATCCGCCAAGGTCACATCGGCGACGAACGACTATAAGTTCAAGCAGGCCTACACGATTCTGTCGGCAGGCAATGTGAACGGCACGTTCAACTCGCTGGCGACGCCGGTCGGCATCGTCGGCGCGCTGTCGTATTCGGCGCACGATGTTCAGCTCACGCTGACGTCTGGATTGGGCCAGATCGGCGGCCTTAGCGCCAATCAGCGCGCCGTCGGTGCGGGCATTGACCGGGCGTTCAATGCTGGAAATGCCTCCAGCGCAGGCGGTTTCAACACCATCTTTAACGGCGATGTCGCGAAGAATCTTTTGCAAGCTTCGGGTGAAGTGGCGACCGGATCGCACGCGACGACCGTCGATGCGATGGGGCAGTTCATCGGCGTCATGACGGATCGCGCCATCGCGGGACGCGCCGACGAAACATCGTCGCCTGTGTTATCGTATGCGGAGGGATCTCGCGCCAGCAAGGCGGCCGAGATCTACAACAAGGCGCCGCTGCGTTCTCCGAACATCGACCCGCAATGGAGTGTGTGGGTTGCGGGCTTCGGCGGCTCGCGATCGACGGATGGCAGCATCGGCCAAGGCAGCAGCTCGAACAGCGGCAGCATTTACGGCACGGCGATCGGCGCCGATTATTTGATCGGTCCGAATACAATCGCGGGCTTCGCGCTGGCGGGCGGCGGCACCAATTTCTCCGTTGCCAACAGCGGCACTGGTCGGTCAGACTTGTTCCAAGCTGGCGCCTATGTGCTGCATAAGGAAGGCCAGGCTTACGTTTCGGCGGCGCTTGCCTACGGTTGGCAAGACATCACGACCGATCGCACGGTCGCGATTTCGGGTGCCGATCGTCTGAGCGCAAACTTCGACGCGAATGCATTCTCGGGACGCATCGAGAGCGGCTATCGCGTTGCGTCGCCGTTCGCCGGCATCGGGATCACGCCTTATGCGGCGGCTCAGTTCACGACGTTCTCGGTGTCGGGCTACGCGGAACAGGGGGCGTCTTCGTTCGCGCTCAGCTATGGCAACCAGAACGCAACCGACAGTCGGACGGAGCTTGGCTTGCGGACCGACAAATCGTTCCTCGTGCAGAATGGTTTGCTGACGTTGCGCACCCGGTTCGCCTGGGCGCATGACTTCAACCCCAATCGCTCCGTTGCAGCGACGTTCGTGACCCTGCCGGGTGCAGGCTTCACGGTCGGCGGTGCGGCGCAAGCGTCCGACTCGGCACTTGCCTCGGCGGCGATCGAACTCAAGTTCAACAACGGCTGGTCGGCCGGCGCGACGTTCGACGGCGAGTTCTCTAACGTCAGCTCGCGGTATGCCGGCAAGGGCGTCGTTCGCTACTCGTGGTGATCTGAACACCTAAGCGAACGCCAAAGTGTTACGGCGGCGCATCCGTTGATCGGATGTCGCCGCCGTTCCCCTCGACGCCTTAACTTTGAGAATTACGCGGGCTTTGCTTCCGCGGCCGGTGCATTAACCGGCGCCTTCTTCAAGCGGAACATCTTCGGCCGCTCGAACAGGAAAGTGACGCGTATCTTGCGCGCGAGCCACAAGAAGATCAGCGGATAGACGATGCCCTGAAGGGTCACTTGGACCGAAGCCCAACCGGGGTCCGTGATAATGCCCTGTTTGATGATGATCGCGCGGCTCGCTGCCATCGGCAGGAAGAAGGCGAGATAGATCACCAGTGAATTCTGGCCAATATACTGGATCGGGTTCACGAACTTGATGCGCGCGAGCAGCGCCGACACCGTTACGATAGCGGTTGCGCCGATGAGGCCGAGGGCGAGGCTGATGAACGGCAGTTCCGACCAGCCCATTGCGACGAACGCGTAGTTGACGAAGCCCCAGACGACGAGGCCGGCGAGTGCCAAGACCGGGCGCGCCTGAACGTGCTCGGCGTAGGTGAAGATCTGCGTCGCGGCGACATAGCCGACGTAGAAGTAGACGAAGCGCGAGGCGAATTCGTCGATGACGACCGAGCCGGTCTCGATCGGAAGAATCTCGAGCGTCGCGGCCGAAAGGAAAACCAGCAGCGGCGAGACTTTGTAGCTGCGCGCCAGCTTCGTGACGACGAAGAAGATCGGCAGCAGATAGATGAACCACAGCGTGCCGAACGGCTGCACGAAAGCGAGAAGATACTGGCCGGCGATTTCCGCAGGCGTTGCGGTGGCCGACATGCCGTAGGCCTTCACGGCAAACTGAATCGTGACCCAGAGGACGTAGAAGTAGGCGAAGTGAACGACCTTGCTGTCGAGGTAGCTGCGCCAATCGCGGTCGATGACGCGCGCGAGGAAAAGTCCCGAGATTAAAAAGAAGTCCGGCATCCGGAACGGCTTTGCGAACTCGACGACGTGATGCATGAAGCCTTGCTGGCCCATCGCGGCTTCAAGGCCCAGCGTGGAATGCATCATGACGACGAAGATGATGCAGATGCCCTTGGCGTAATCGACCCATTCGAGGCGACCGGCGGCCGGCGTGGGGAAGGGGAACAAGAACCTCAGAATTTTCCGCATCATCGGCCTCTCCGCACCTGTCTCATTGTGAGACATCGATCGGTGTCTTCAGGCGATGAACCGCAATCGATATGCCAGCGCCTACGATCGTAGCGGGAACTATAGGCGCCGATCTCAGCGACGGGTGAGTTTGGTTAACTCTTGGTTAACGCCAGTCGCGACTAACCGAGGTCGAGGACGTCGCGCACGCGCGCCGCGAGGTCCGAATACGTGAAGGGCTTGGTGATGAGTTCGACGCCCGGATCGAGCCTGCCGTGGTGGACAATGGCGTTTCGGGCGTAGCCGGTGGTGAAAAGCACCTTCATGTTCGGCCTTAAGGCTTGCGCCTTCTTGGCAAGCGTCGCCCCTGTCATGCCTCCCGGCAGGACGACGTCGGTGAAGAGCAGATGAACCTCCCCGGTTTGCCGTTCGAGCAGAGATAACGCGGCGCGTGCATCGTGTGCCTCCAGCACGCGATAGCCGAGCTCTCGTAGCGTTTCGACCGAGTATGTGCGGACGTCGTCGTCGTCCTCGCAGACGAGGATCGTCTCTTCTTTGCTTCCTTCTGGGACAATCTCCTTGCGCTCGACTTCTTCCGTCGAGGCACTGCCGATTTGACGCGGCAGATAGAGGCGCACGGTCGTGCCGGAGTTCGGCTCCGAGTAGATCTTCACGTGGCCGCCGGACTGCTTGATGAAGCCGTAGACCATCGAGAGGCCGAGGCCGGTGCCCTTGCCGACTTCCTTGGTGGTAAAAAATGGTTCGAAGACGCGCGTCAACGTGTCGGCGTTCATACCGCAGCCGGTGTCCGAGACGCAGATCGACGTGTATTGGCCTGGAATGACTTCGGCATTCGCCGCCGCGTAATCGCGATCGAGATGTACGTTGCTGGTCTCGATCGTGAGCTTGCCGCCATCCGGCATCGCGTCGCGCGCGTTGACGGCGAGATTGATCATCGCGATCTCAAGCTGGTTCGGATCGACCTCGATCTGCCAAAGGCGCGGCGAGAGCACGGTCTCGATCTCGACCGTTTCGCCGAGCGTGCGATGCAGAAGTTCGGACATCTCGCTGATGAGCTTGTTCGGCTCGACCGACTTAGGCGCCAGTGGTTGACGCCGCGAGAATGCAAGAAGACGCTGCGTCAGCGTGGTCGCGCGCTTAGCCCCCGTCATCGCGTTTTCGGCGGCGCGCCGCAAGCGGCTCGCGTCTTGCGGCAAATTGCGCGCGAGCGTTTCGAGGTTGCCCGTAATGATCTGCAGCAGGTTGTTGAAGTCGTGCGCGATGCCGCCGGTTAACTGACCGACGGTTTCCATCTTCTGCGCCTGCCGCAGGGCTTCTTCGGCTTGTTCGCGTTCCGCAATTGCCGAGGCGATGCGGCTTTCAAGAGTGTCGTTGAGTTCCTTGAGATTGGTCTCAGCAGCCTGCAGATCGCGGATCAGCGTTTCGCGCGCTCGCGTTGCGACGACGCGCTCGGTCACATCGACGCCCTCGACGAATATGCCGCTGGTTGTGCCGTCCGTTCGCTTGATCGGCTGATACACAAAATTGAGGATGCGCTCGCGGGGCTCCGACCCTGCACCGCCATGCAACATCACGGGCACTTCATTGCCGACATACGGCTCGCCGGTTTGGAACACGCGATCGAGCAGTTCTCCCAAGCCCTGCGTCTCAATTTCCGGCAGCGCGGCGCGAACGGGTTTGCCGACGATCTCGCGATCGCCGATCAGACTTTTGTAGGACGCGTTGGCAAATTCGAAGATGTGTTCGGGACCGGTGAGGAGCGCCATGAAGCTTGGCGCTTGATCGAACATTTGCGAGAGGCGCTCGCGGTCAGTGGCGAGCTTGCGTTGCGCTTCGACGCGCTCGGTGGTTTCGCTGACGATGCAGAGGATGCCGGCAATGCCGGTCTCGCTCTCGGGGATCGCCGAATAGGAGATGTCGAAGTAGACCTGTTCGCCGTAACCATGGCGCTCGATGTAAAACGGGCGGTCCTTGGCGACGTATGTCTTGCCGGTTTCGCGTACGCCTCGTAGCAGCGGCTCGAGATCGTCCCAGAGTTCAGCCCAAAATTCACGGGCAGGGCGGCCGAGGGCAGCTGGGTGTTTCGCTCCGATCGATGGCGCATAAGCGTCGTTGTAAAGCGCGACGTATTCGGGTCCCCAGAAGAGGACGATCTGCGCTTCGGCGCGCAGAACCCAATTCATGGTGTGAACGAGGACGCCCGGCCACTTCTCCGGCGCGCCCAATGGAGACACGCTCCAGTCCGTCTGACCGATCACGCCACCAATTCCGCCTGTGGCGAGGAAAGGGGGAAGAGAATGCTGCGCCGACACCATCGAACTCAAGTTTCTTAATTGATTTGCCTCGCGAAAATTTCCACGAGGCATGGGAGAATCCGGAAACGCCGGTGCGCGGCTCCTGGTTCCGTCGGTTAGCGTACTAAGCGGTTTTGGCGACCGGCATGTCGCCGTAGCGAATGCGAAGGTCCCGTTTGAGGATTTTGCCGCTCGGATTTTTCGGCAATGTGTCGGTGAAGATCACCCGCTTTGGGACCTTGAAGTGCGCCATGCGAGAACGGCAGTGCTCGATGACTTGCGCTTCGGACAGCTTGGCGCCGTTCTTGACGACGACGATCGCCGTGATCGCCTCGATCCAGTAGGGGTCTGGGAGGCCGACGACCGCGACTTCCGAGACGCCGTCGAGCGTATAGACCATCTCCTCGACCTCCCGGCTTGCGACATTCTCGCCGCCGGTCTTGATCATGTCCTTCTTGCGGTCGACGACCGAGACGTTGCCGTCCTCATCGACTGTCGCAAGGTCACCGGAGTGGAACCAGCCGCCCGCGAAAGCCGCAGCTGTTTTTTCAGGATCGTTGAAATAGCCGACCATGAGCTGCGGCGAGCGATGAACGATCTCGCCGATCTCGCCGGGCGCGACATCGCTCATGTCGTCATCGACGACGCGGGTCTCGACGTTGATGACCGGCTTGCCGGCGGAGCCCGGCTTGGAGAGCTGCTCGTCCGGTCCGAGCATCGTCGCGAGCGGCGCGATCTCGGTTTGCCCGTAGAGATTCCATAGGCGCACATTCGGCAGGCGGCGCGACATCTCGCGCATCACCTCGACTGGCATGATCGATGCGCCGTAGTAGCCTTTGCGCAGCGCCGAGAGGTCAGTGGTGTCGAAGAGCGGCGAGCGCATCAGCGCGATCCACACCGACGGCGGCGCGAAGAAGGCCGTGATCTTGTGCTTCGCAAGCAGGGGCAGGATCACTTCGGGCTTCGGCTGGCCCGTGATGACATTCGACATGCCGATATAGATCGCGGGTCCGAGGAAGGTGTCGAGCTGCGCGCAGTGATACATCGGCAGCGCGTGCAACATCGAGTCGCGCGGCGAAAGTTCTTCCTCGATCACGCAGGAGACGTATTCCCAGAGGATCGCCTCGTGCGTGAGCATGGCGCCTTTCGGCAGCGACTCAGTGCCACTCGTGTAGACGATCTGCGCCAGCATGCGGTTGTCGAGTTCGACATCCGGCGGTGCCGTGTTGTCGCTGAGGAGTTGGTCGAAGGTTTTGAGATCCGTCGGCGGAGTAGAAGGCTCTTCGCCGTTGAGCCAGAAGAATTTCTCGACGGCTGTATCGCGTTTCGCGGCGTCACGACCGAGGTCGACGAAGTCAGGCCCGACGGCCAACGCCTTAGCGCCGGATGAGCGCAGGATGAATGCGATCTCATCCGCGTTGAGCATGAAGTTGATCGGAACCAGCACTGCGCCGAGCCGGGCAAGCGCAAAACGGATCGCCGCGAAGGCGTGCGAATTGCGCGACAACACGGCGACGCGGTCGCCGAGCGCAATGCCTTCGGCCGCGAGGCCGTGCGCCAGGCGGTTCGAAATGCGGTCGAACTCAGCGTAAGTCCACGATACGTCGCCGCACAGAATGCCGAGTTTGTTCGGGTAGCGCCGCGCGGTGCGACGGAGAATATCGCCAATCGTGTGCTGAAAAATCGTACGCGAGAGTTCCACGGCTTTCCTCGTCTCCACGGCGTCTTCGGCGCGCCGGCGGGCGGCACGATAGCGAGGGGAATGGGAACGGGAAAGTGTTGCCGCAAGCTCCATCCCTCCCCGGGTCCCGTAGGGACCCATGCGGGGAGGGTGGTCGGCGTAGCCGACCGGGTGGGGATGCTTTTCAAGCGAAGAAGCCGCTGCCCCCACCCCCGCGCAATGCGCGGACCCTCCCCCGTTGGGGGAGGGATGGGGTATGACGCAGCTACGGTGGATCGCTAAACGTCGACGCTGGCGAGCAGGGCGTTGTCCTGGATGAAGTCGCGGCGCGGCTCGACAACGTCGCCCATCAGCTTGGTGAAGATGTCATCGGCCTCGTCGACCTCTTTGACCTTCACCTGCAGCAGCGAGCGCGCGTTGGTGTCGAGCGTCGTCTCCCACAGCTGCTCGGCATTCATCTCGCCGAGGCCTTTGTAGCGCTGCAGCGAGATGCCCTTGCGGCCGACCGCGGTGACGGCTTCGAACAAGCTGATCGGACCGAAGATCGGGGTTTCCTCGCCCTTGCGCTTGAGCATAGCGGCGCGCCCGAAGACGGCCTGCAACGAGGCCGAATGTTCGTCGAGCTTGCGTGCCTCGGCCGAGCCGAATAATGCAGCGTCGAGGCTCGCAACTTCCTTAACGCCGCGCACCATGCGGGAGAAGTGGAAGCCGTTATCGAATTTGCCTTCCCAGCCGCGCTCGGTCTCGTCCGAGATCGTGTCGAGACGGCGCGCGATGTAAGCGGCGGCTTCGTTGGCACGTTCCGGGTCCTGATAGATCGCCGGGTTGAGAACGCCCGCGATGGTCGCCTGCTCGACGACTGCGCGGTCATAGCGCGTATGCAGACCGCCGAGTACGACGCGGATGATGCGTGCTTCGTCGACGATCTCGCGGAGATCGGGGCCGGCGCGATCCTCGCCGGTGCCGAGACGCAGCACGGATTCATCAAGGCCGCTGTTGATTAGATAGTCCTCGAGCGCGCGCTCGTCCTTTAGGTACTGCTCGGATTTGCCGCGCGAAACTTTGTAGAGCGGCGGCTGCGCGATGTAGAGGAAGCCGCGATCGATCAATTCGCGCATCTGGCGATAGAAGAACGTCAGCAACAGCGTCCGGATGTGCGATCCGTCGACGTCGGCGTCCGTCATGATGATGATTTTGTGGTAACGCGCCTTGTCGGCGTTGAACTCTTCCGAGATGCCGGTGCCGAGCGCCGTGATCAGCGTGCCGATCTGCTCGGACGACAGCATCTTGTCGATGCGCGCGCGCTCCACGTTGAGGATTTTGCCGCGCAACGGGAGGATCGCCTGGAAGGCGCGGTTGCGGCCTTGCTTGGCGGATCCGCCGGCCGAGTCACCCTCGACGATGAAGATTTCGGATTTTGCCGGATCGCGTTCCTGGCAATCGGCGAGCTTGCCGGGCAACGACGCGATATCAAGCGCACCCTTACGCCGCGTCAGTTCGCGCGCTTTGCGGGCCGCTTCGCGCGCCGCGGCGGCTTCGACCACCTTACCGACAATAGTGCGTGCTTCGCCCGGATGTTCTTCGAACCACGCCGCGAGCGTTTCGTTGACGACGTTCTCGACGACGGGACGCACTTCGGAAGAGACGAGTTTGTCCTTCGTCTGTGATGAGAATTTCGGGTCCGGCACTTTCACGGACAGCACGGCCGTCAAACCTTCGCGGCAGTCATCGCCCGTGAGCGCGACTTTTTCTTTTTTCGACACGCCGCCGGATTCCGCATAGCCGGTGACCTGCCGCGTCAGCGCGCCGCGGAAGCCCGCGAGATGCGTGCCGCCATCACGTTGCGGGATGTTGTTGGTGAAGCAAAGCACGTTCTCGTGGTAGCCGTCGTTCCACCACAGCGCGACCTCCACGCCGATGCCGTCGCGCTCATGCCGCAGCACGATCGGTGCGCCGATGAGGCCCGTCTTGTTGCGGTCGAGATACTTGACGAACTCTTCGACGCCGCCGTCGTAGCGAAGCTCTTCGCGCTTCTCGACCGCGTGACGCGTATCGGTCAGCACGATGCGGACGCCGGAGTTTAGGAACGCGAGTTCGCGCAAACGATGCTCGAGTGTGCCGAAATCGAACTCCGTCATCGTGAAGGTTTCGGTCGACGGCAGGAACGTCACCTCGGTGCCGCGTTTGCCTTCGCTATCGCCGACCATCGCAAGCGGCGCAATCGAGTCGCCGTGGCGGAATTCCATGAAGTGCTCTTTGCCGTCGCGCCATATGCGCAGCTTGAGCGAAACCGAAAGCGCGTTGACGACCGAAACGCCGACACCGTGCAGGCCGCCGGAGACTTTGTAGGCGTTGCCTTCCGACGCCGTGTTGTTGAATTTTCCACCGGCGTGCAGCTGCGTCATGATGACTTCGGCAGCCGAGATGCCTTCTTCCGTGTGGATGCCGGTCGGGATGCCGCGGCCATTGTCGCGCACCGTGACCGAGCCGTCCGGGTTCAGCGTGACGTTGATCTCGCTAGCGTGGCCTGCGAGTGCCTCGTCGATCGCGTTATCGACGACCTCGTAGACCATGTGATGTAGGCCCGACCCGTCGTCGGTATCGCCGATATACATACCGGGACGCTTGCGCACCGCATCCAAGCCCTTGAGGACCTTAATGGAATCGGCATCGTAATCGGACTGGGGAAGAGGATCTGGGGCGGACATTCTGGCTCGCGAATCGGTCTCGCGCGGGGCGCGAAATCAGTACTTCTTTTGACACGAAAAGAGAGCCCGGAGAAGGGCTCTCTTGGATGTCCTAACATATTGTCGCGTAAGCAAAATTTTAAGGCCCGCGGCAGCTTGAAATTGCCGTGCCGGCGCAAGCCAAATTTCTCGCCTATTCGGCGGCTTCTGAGCGGTTCATTGACCGGGTCATTGGTCCGGCATTGGCCGTGCTTTCGGTATCATTGGCCGGCGTCAGTTTGTGTCGTTCGTCGACTTCGTATTGCGCCGGCGGGCGTGCGTAGCCCGTCAGGGCGCCAGCCCAGATTTCGACGCGTTGCACGTCCTTGTGCAGCCTATCGATCGCTTCGTTCAGCCGGTCCGCAAAGGGGTTGTCGGCCTTCAGGTCCCCAGACATCGTATCGCTCCTCAGTGCGTGTGAAATGTGCTGCTTGCTTCCTTTCCATCGCCCTATGGAGACAAAGCATACGAGACGCCGAGGAGTTCCGCGCGAAACGGACGGACGGCAAAGATTCAAGAAAATCGGTAACTTAGGGTTGTTTTTGGCGGTTGTGACCGGTCAGTCGCCGCATCTCGGGTCAGTATCCGCGTTTGCGATCAACCGCATGCTGCAAGGGCTTACCTTGCTCCAGCCGCCCGATTTCCCCGATCACGTTGGAGGCCAGATCGCGCGGCGAGAGGTCACCGGCGTTGTGCGGCGTGAGGATGGCGCCCGGATGCGCCCACAGCGGACTGTCGGCCGGCAGCGGCTCGACCGGGAAGACGTCGAGCGAGACGCCGGCGAGAATCTTCTGATCGAGCGCCGTGACGATGTCGGCATCGACCTGCAGCTTGCCGCGGCCCGCGTTGACGACATAAGCCCCGCCGAGCGCGCCGTCGCGCTTGAGCTGGCGGAAGAGATCGAGGCTGAGGATGCCTTCCGTCTCCGGCGTCGCCGGCAGCAGCACGACGAGGATTTCGGTGCGGGCGAGGAAGGCCGGCAGCGCGTCCATGCCGGCAAAAACTTCGATACCGGGCAGCTTCTTGGCCGTGCGGCTCCAGCCGGCAACGCGGAAGCCGAGCCGCGCGAGCACTTCGGCCGCATCGGCGCCGATTTCGCCGACCCCCATCACGCCGACCGAAACGTCGGAGGCGGCCGGCTGGTCATGCCCCTTCCAGATGCGCTTGGTCTGCTGCGTCATATAGAGCGGCTGACGGCGGTGGTGCAGCAGGACGTGCAGCGTCACCCACTCGGTCATCCGCATCGTCAGATCCGGATGCACGGCGCGGCCGATCGGGACATCCGGCAGGTTTGGGTCCGCCATCAGCTGATCGACCCCGGCGCCGAGATTGAACACCGCCTTGAGATTCGGGAAATCCTTCAGCAGGCCGTGCGGCGCTTTCCATGCGGCGACATAGGCGATCTCGGCCGGGTCGCCGATCTCATCCGGCCATTGGCGTATGTCGCGCTGCGGCGCAGCCTCGCGGAAACGATCGTACCAAGCTTGGGCGCTGGTGCCGGTGACGGCGACAAGAAGTGCAGACATGAAATCGTCTCTACACGAAAGCCGCGCGAGGTTGCACCCCCGCGCGAAATCCCCTTCTGGGCGAGAGCTCCACGCGCTAACCTCAGCGCAGATGCAGGAGGGCGCATGACTGGAGCTTCTCGTCTCAGCCGCCGCAATCTGCTGGCGATGATCGGCACCACGGCCGGCAGTGCCGCGATGTACCACGCGATGACGACGCTCGGCTTCGCGCAGGAATCGCCGTTTCGCGGTGAGCCGAGATTGTCCGGCGCGCCGAAAGGGTCGTCCGTTCTCATTCTCGGCGCGGGTCTCGCCGGGATGGTGGCGGCGCTCGAGCTACGCAAGGCCGGGTACAAGGTTCAGATCCTCGAATATCGCGAGAAGGCGGGCGGGCGCTGCTGGACGCTGCGCGGCGGCGATACCTACACGGAGCTTGGTGGATTCAAACAGGAATGCCGCTTCGACCAGGGGCTCTATCTCAATCCGGGGCCGTGGCGCATTCCGTATCACCACCACGCAGTTTTGCATTACGCAGCAAAGCTCGGCGTGAAGATGGAGCCGTTCACGCAGGTGAATCACAACGCCTATGTGCATTCGGCGAAGGCCTTCGGCGGCAAGCCGAAGCGATTGCGTGAGGTGAATTCGGACTTCAACGGACATGTTGCGGAGCTGCTCTCGAAGAGCACGAGCCAAGGCGCGCTCGATCAAAGCGTGACGCAGGAGGATCGCGAGAAGCTTCTCGCCGCGCTGAAAGGTTGGGGTGCGCTCGATCACGACTATCGTTACGTCGCGGGCGGCGAGACCAGCGAGCGGCGCGGTTACGCGGTCGACCCGGGCGGCGGCGCGGTGGCCCCGCCGAAGCCGTCCGAGCCGATGGCGCTGCAGGATCTCGTGCGCTCAACGCTCTGGCGTCATCTCTCGACCGGCGCGCTTTACGAGTTTCAACAGTCGCTGTTCCAGCCGGTGGGCGGCATGGACATGATCGCCAAGGCCTTCGAGCGCGATGTCGGAAAGCTCATCACCTACAACGCGAAAGTGACGGAGATCGATCAGGACGCGAAGGGTGTGACGGTGCGCTACGTCGATGCGCAGAAGGCCGGAGCGGTGCGCACGGCTCGTGCCGATTGGTGCCTCTGCACGTTGCCGTTCAGCATTCTGAGTCAGGTGAAAACGCGTGTCTCATCGAAGATGCAGGGCGCAATCGATGCGTTGCCTTACACGGCGTCGGTAAAAGTGGGGCTGCAGTTCAAGCGACGATTCTGGGAACAGGACGATCACATCTACGGCGGCATCTCTTACACGGATCTGCCGAATACGCTGATCTCGTATCCGAGCACGGATTACTTCAGCAAAGGCAAAGGCGTCGTGCTTGGCGCGTATTCGTGGGAGGCGTGGGCCTACGAATTCACCTCGCTGCCGCCGGCCGAACGCATCAAGAAAGCGCTAGAATACGGCGCTCAAATTCATCCGCAGTATTTGAAGGAGTTCGATAACGGCGTTGCTGTCGGTTGGCATCGCGTACCGTGGACGCTCGGCTGTTACGGCGATTGGACTGATGCGCTGCGCAAAGAGCACTACGACGCGGCTGCCGCTATCGACGGGCGCATCGCGATGGCGGGTGAACATATTTCGTATCTGCCGGGCTGGCAGGAAGGCGCGATTCTTTCAGAACTCGATGCGATCACGCGATTGCACCAGCGCGCGGTCGCGAGCTGAGGGCGCATGATGAAAAAATTACTCGCGCTTCTGTTTGCAATGTTCAGCGGTGTTGCTTTGGCGGCCGACTCCGCTGGTTTCGACGACGAGCGGAAGATCGCGCCGCGTGACGGCGAAGCGATCTACCGCGCGATCTGTCAGGGCTGCCATATGCCGAAAGGCGAGGGCGCGGTCGGTGCCGGGGCTTATCCGGCGCTGGCGAAAAACGACAAGCTCGAAGCTGCGGGATATCCGATTTATCTCGTCGTGAGAGGTCAGAAGGCGATGCCACCGCTCGGCGTTTATCTCGACGACGAGCAGGTCGCCGCGGTGGTGACGTATATCCGGACGAACTTCGGCAACAGTTATAAGGAAGCGGTGTCGCCGGACGATGTGAAGTCCGTGCGGCCGTAGTGAGTCAGGGAGCAGGGCATCCATCCGTCCTCATCCTGAGGAGCGGCCAGTTCGGCGGAGCCGACTGGCCGCGTCTCGAAGGACGAGGACGGCCGTACTGATTTATGCGTAGCGGCCTCGATCCTTCGAGACGCGCGGCTTTGCCGCGCTCCTCAGGATGAGGGTAGATGTCATGCGTTGACGCGAAAAACGGCCCGCCTGAAGCTGCCCCAAAGGGCACCAGGGCCATGACGGAGTGCTAACGGTCAGGATGGAATCTATGAGAATGCAAATCATTGCAGCCCTTGTGTCGCTTGTCGCCACCGGCGCGTTTGCGCAAGACGTCAAGCGGCATCCCATTCCGAACTCGACATTCCCGATTGCGCGTGCCGTCGAAGTGCCGGGCGGTCTCACCACCGTCTATGTCAGCGGCATGGTGCCGCCACTCGTCGACGACAAAGCCGACAAGAACAGCGCCGATGCTTACGGCAGCACGGAGACGCAGACGGTCGGCGTCATCAAGATCATCGAGGCGACGCTGAAGGATATCGGCCTGACGCTCGGCGATGTCGTGAAGATGCAGGTGTTTCTCGTCGGCGATCCCAGAATGGGCGGCAAGATGGATTTCGCCGGTTTCATGAAGGGCTATACGCAATTCTTCGGCACACCCGCGCAGCCGAATCTGCCGGCGCGATCCGCGATGCAGATTGCCGGATTGATCAACCCGGGCTGGCTGGTCGAGATCGAAGTGACGGCGGTGCGGAAGTAGTCTTCGCAGCACCAATTGCCGTCATGGCCCGGCTTGTCCGGGCCATCCACGACTTACTTGCTTGAGATGCTGCTAAGACGTGGATGGCCCGCATGAAGCGGGCCATGACGAACGATAGGTTCGAGTTTTATTCGGCGACGGCACCGTGCTCCGACGCTTCGAGATTGAACGCTGCGGCGAAGAGTGCGCGCGTGTAATCGCTCTGCGGATTTTTGAAGACATCCTGCGCCGGGCCTTCTTCGACGACCTTGCCATGGCGCATGACGACGAGGCGGCTCGCCAGCGCCGCAACAACGCGCAGGTCGTGCGAGATGAACATGTAGGTAAGGTCGCGTTTCTTCTGCAGTCCGCGCAACAAATCGACGATTTGCGACTGGATGATCATGTCGAGCGCGCTGGTCGGCTCGTCGAGCATGATGAAGGTCGGCTCCAGCACGATCGCGCGCGCGATCGCGATGCGCTGACGCTGACCGCCGGAGAATTCATGCGGATAGCGGAAGCGCGTATCGGGATTGAGACCGACTTCTTTGAGCGCCTGCACGACGCGCGCGTCACGCTCGTCAGCGGACAGTTGCGGCTGATGGACGCCGAGGCCTTCCTCGATGATTTCCGCAACCGACATGCGCGGCGAAAGCGAGCCGTAGGGGTCCTGAAAGACGATTTGCATGTCGCGGCGATGCGGCCGCATCTCTTTGAACTTCAGCCCCTGTAGGGGGTTGCCGAGGAAAATGATCGGACCATCCGACGAAATTAGGCGCAGCATGGCAAGACCGAGCGTCGTCTTGCCGGAACCGGATTCGCCGACGACGCCGAGCGTCTCGCCCTTGTGGACCGCGACCGTGACGCCATCGACCGCCTTGACGTGGCCGACGGTGCGGCGGAGCACGCCGCGTTTGATCGGGAACCAGACCTTGAGGTCCTTCGCTTCCATCACGACCGGCGCTTGCGGCTGGGCGGGCGCGGGATCGGGCTTCGGTTCGGCGGCGAGGAGCAGCTTCGTGTAGCCATGCTGCGGTGATTTGAAGACGTCGGCGGTCGCGCCCTGTTCGACGATCTTGCCGTTCTGCATGACGCAGACGCGATCCGCGATGCGGCGCACGATGCCGAGATCGTGCGTGATGAACAGCATCGCCATGCCGAGCTTCTTCTGAATCTCTTCGAGAAGCTTGAGGATTTGCGCCTGCACGGTGACGTCGAGCGCGGTGGTCGGCTCGTCCGCGATCAGCAAATCCGGCTCGTTGGCGAGCGCCATCGCGATCATGACGCGCTGGCGCTGACCGCCGGACATCTGATGCGGGTAACTGCCGAGACGGCTCTCGGGGTCAGGGATGCCGACTTGGTTCAGTAATTCGAGAATGCGTGTGCGCGCGGCCTTGCCGGTGACGCCCTTGTGCAGTTCGAGGATCTCGGCGATCTGCTGCTCGATCGTATGCAGCGGATTGAGCGAAGTCATCGGCTCTTGGAAGATGATCGTGATGTCGTTGCCGCGCACGCTGCGCATGTCGCGCTCGGTCGCGACGATCAGTTCCTTGCCCTTGAACGTGATGGTGCCGCTCGGATGGCTTGCGGCCGGGTAAGGCAGCAACTTCATCACCGACAGCGCGGTGACGGATTTGCCCGATCCGGATTCGCCGACCAGCGCGACGGTTTCGCCCTTGTTGACCTCGAACGAGACGCGGTCGACCGCCGTGGTGACGCGGCCGCCGGCGCGGAAGGCGATGGAGAGATCGGAGACTTGCAGCAGAGGAGCCATCACGATCACCCAAACGTCTTGCGCGGATCGAAGGCGTCGCGCACCGCCTCGCCGACGAAGATCAACAGCGACAGCATGATCGCGACAGTCGCGAAGCCGGTGAGGCCGAGCCACGGCGCATGCACGTTGGCTTTGCCCTGCGCCAGCATTTCGCCGAGCGAGGGCGAGCCGGGCGGCAGGCCGAAGCCGAGGAAGTCGAGCGCGGTCAGCGTCATCACGGCGCTGGAGAGGACGAAGGGCAGCATCGTCATCGTGGCGACCATCGCGTTCGGCAGCAGGTGGCGGAACATGATGGTCTTGTTGCCGACGCCGAGCGCGCGCGCCGCTTGGATGTATTCGAAGTTACGGCCGCGGAGGAATTCGGCGCGGACGAGACCGACGAGCGAAACCCAAGAGAACAGCAGCAGAATGCCGAGCAGCACGAAGAAGCCGGGCACCAGCACCGACGAGATGATGAGCAGCAGATAGAGATACGGGATCGAGGTCCATATCTCGATGAAGCGTTGGAAGAGAAGATCGACCCAGCCGCCGAAGTAGCCCTGTACGGCGCCGGCTGCGACGCCGACGATGGACGAGACGATCGTCAGCGTGAGGCCGAATAGGATCGATATGCGGAAGCCGTAGAGTATGCGCGCGACGACGTCGCGGCCCTGATCGTCAGTGCCAAGCCAGTTTTTCTCGAGCCCCGAACAACCGCTGACGCCCTTCTTCTCCGCGACCGCTTTGCATTGCTCTTCGGAGAGCATCCAGGTCGGCGGCGAGGGGGCGGGGGTCGGCAAATCGAGATTGTGCGTCGAGTACGAGTAACGGATCGGCGGCCACAGCATGAAGCCGTTCTTCTCGGCGATCAGCTTCTGCAGGAACGGGTCGCGATAGTCGGCGCCGGTTTCGAAATCGCCGCCGAATGTCGTCTCCGTGTACGTTTTGAAGATCGGGAAATACGAGTTGCCGTCGTAGCGGACGTAGAACGGCTTATCGTTGGCGATCAGCTCCGCGCCGAGCGAGACGATGAAGAGCACGAGGAAAATCCAGAACGACCAATAGCCGCGGCGATTGGCTTTGAAGCTTTCCCAGCGGCGGCGGTTGATCGGTGAGAGCCTGCCACGCTTCGGCGTGACGACCGGCCCCGGCGGCGCGACATGCTCTTCGCGCGGCGGCGCGACCAGCGGCGCGAGAGGCGCGTCTTTGACGTCGCTTGCGGTGGGCTGCAACGACATCAGACTTCTCTCGTCTCGAAATCGATGCGCGGATCGACCCACGTATAGGTGAGGTCGGAAATCAGCGCGACGATGAGGCCGATGATCGAGAAGATGTAGACGGTCGCGAAGACGACCGGATAATCGCGGTTGAGCACGCTCTCGAAGCCGAGCAGGCCGAGCCCGTCGAGCGAGAAGATGTTCTCGATCAGCAGCGAGCCGGAGAAGAAGGCGTGGACGAAGGCGCCCGGGAAGCCCGCAATGATGATGAGCATCGCGTTGCGGAAGATGTGGCCGTAGAGCACTTGCGTCTCAGTGCAGCCCTTCGCGCGTGCCGTGAGAACGTACTGCTTGCGGATTTCGTCGAGGAAGGAGTTCTTCGTCAGCAGCGTCATGGTCGCGAAGGCGGAGAGCGACATCGCGATCAGCGGCAGCGTGAGGTGATGGAAGTAGTCGAAGATCTGCTTGTACCACGGCATCTGCCAGAAGCCGTCGGAGGTGAGCCCGCGTAACGGGAACCACTGGAAGAACGAACCGCCCGCGAACAGGATGATCAGCAGGATCGCGAAGAGGAAGCCCGGAATCGCGTAACCGATGACGATGACGCCGGAGGTCCAGACGTCGAACTTCGAGCCATCGGAGACGGCTTTGCGAATGCCGAGCGGGATCGAGATGAGATACGTCAGTAGCGTCACCCAGATGCCGAGCGACATCGAGACCGGCAGCTTCTCCTTCATCAGCTGCAGAACGCTGACGTCGCGGAAGAAGCTTTTGCCGAAGTCCGGGCACGTCTCCGGCGCCGGATCGGAGGCGATCCCCCGCAACTTGTCGACTGCGCGTTCGATGAAGTGCAGGCAGTTGTAGTTGCGGATCATGATCCAGAAGCGCGTTAAAGCCGGCTTGTCGTAGCCGAATTGCTTCTCGAGGCTCTTGATGAAGGCCGGATCGAGCCCCTGCGAACCGCGATACTTCGACGAAAGTTCGCCGCCGCCCGGTTGCATCGGTTGATTGCCGCCGAAGTCGCCGCCTTGGCCGCCGCCGATGCGCGATGTTGCGCCGGTGTCGGCGCCAGTGACGCGCGCGATCACGCGCTCGACCGGACCGCCGGGTGCGAATTGGACGACCCCGAAAGTCACCACCATGATGCCGAACAAGGTCGGGATCATCAGAAGCAACCGGCGGATGATGTAGGCGGCCATATCTTGTTATCTGGTCCTGTTAGCCGGCGCGGTCGGTCTTCGCCGCTTTGTCGCGATCGTACCACCAAGTTTCCATAACGCCGCGCGCATATTTCGGCTTCGCGGCGGGACGCGAATAGAGGTCCCAATAAGCGATCCAATGGCTCGCCTTGTTCCAGTGCGGCACCCAATAGCGATTGGCGCGGATGACCCGGTCGAGTGCGCGAGCCGCAAAAACGAGCTCGGGGCGCGTGTCGGCCGCGATGATCTTCTCGATCAGCATGTCAATCGCGGGATCCGCCATACCGGCGAGATTGCGTGAACCCTTGATGGCGGCGGCTTGCGAAGAGAAGTAAGTCCGCAACGAGTCGCCCGGCGTCGTCGAGAAGGAGAAGCGCTGCACCGTGGCGTCGAAATCGAAGTCGTCGAGGCGACGGCGGAATTGTACCGCGTCGACTACGCGCAACGTCGCGTCGATCCCGATCGTCCCGAGATTCTTGATGAACGGCATGTGATGCGGCTGGAACGTCGGCTCATCGATGAGGAATTCCAGCGTCAGCTGTTCGCCCTTGGCGTTACGACGCTTCCCGTCGCGAATCGTCCAGCCGGCATCGTTGAGCAATTGCGTGGCCTTGCGCAGCGACACGCGGTCAGCACCCGAGCCGTCACTCACGGGCGGCAGATAAGGCTCACCGAAGACGTCGTCCGGCACCTTGCCGCGGAAGGGTTCGAGCAGCGCCATCTCTTCGGCGCTCGGCTTCCCGGTCGCCATCATGTCGGAGTTTTGGAACACCGAATGCGTGCGGTTGTACGAGCCGTACATTAAGTTCTTGTTGGTCCATTCGAAGTCGAAGGCGTTGATCAGCGCTTCGCGAACGCGTCGATCTTGAAACCTCTCGCGTCGCGTGTTGATGAACCAGCCTTGCGCTCCGGACGGCGTCTCGTCGACGAGAACTTCGCGTTTGACGCGGCCATCTTTCATGGCGGGAAACTCGTAACGGGTTGCCCAAATTCGCGACGTAAACTCTTCGCGGAAGAGGTAGCTTTTGCCCGTGAAACCCTCGAAAGCGACTTCTCGGTCGCGATAGTATTCGTAGCGGACAACGTCGAAATTCAGTTGGCCGCGCATGATCGGCAGATCGGCACCCCACCAATTCTTTACGCGCTCGAATTCGTTGTAGCGTCCTGCCTCGAAGCGACCCACGCGATAAGCGCCGGAGCCGAGCGGAATATCGAGCGATGTCGAATCGAAAGTTTTCGTTGCGTAGTAGGCACGCGAAAATATCGGCAGCGTCGCGGCATAAAGCGGCACGTCGCGAGCGCGTTTCTCGGCAAAGCGTAGCGTTACGCTCGCATCGTCGTCGGCCTTAGCTTCGACGAGGTCGCGCAACATCTGCTGAATATTGGGGTGCCCCTTCTCCTTCAGCGTTGTCAAAGAGAAGACGACGTCGTGCGCGGTGAGCTGTGTTCCGTCGTGAAACTTTGCCTCCGGACGAAGCAGGAATGTATAGGCCAATTTGTCGGCGCTGACCCGAACGGCACGTGCCGCCAGACCGTAAATCGCGTCCGGCTCGTCGGTTGCGCGCGCCATCAGGGTTGCGAAGGTCAGCTCCATGCCTTGCGCGCCGTCGCCGTTGAGAATGTAGGCGTTAAGCGTGTTGAAGGTCAGGAAGTTCTGATTGTAGGCGATGGTCGTTTTGATTTCGGAAAAGATGCCGCCCTTCGGCGCTTGCGGATTGACGAAATCGAGCTGTTTGAAGTCGGCCGGATATTTCAGATCGCCGAAGATCGAGAGACCGTGGGTCTCCGTCGCTTCCTGCGCGGCGAGACGGCCGGGCAGTGTCGAAGCCGCGAGTGTCGCGGCGCTGGCGATGAGAAGATCACGGCGGCCTAATTTCATCACACCTCTCGATCGCATCGTGAGTTTTTCCTCAGGATGAGGGTGGAGCTAGGCTGTGCGATCCGCATAACAGCGATCACGAACGTCCGCCGGTCTTGGCGGCTTTCGCGGCGTCCCACCACCAGATGTTCGGGAAGGCGGAGGCGCCGTATTCCGGCATCTTCTCGGGATGGGCGAAGCGGTCCCAGCGCGCCGTGCGCGCCTTGCCGTAAGTCCATTGCGGGATGACGTAGAAATTCCACATCAGCACGCGGTCCATCGCGCGCGTTGCGGCGACGAGTTCTTCGCGGTTCTTGGCGAAGATGATCTTTTCGATCAGCGCATCGACGGCCGGGTTCTTAATGCCAACGTAGTTGCGCGAACCCGCCTGATCGGCGGCTTTCGAGCCCCAGAAGTAGAGCTGTTCGTTGCCGGGCGATAGCGACTCGGGCCAGTTCGCGACGATGATGTCGAAATCCCAGCTACGCATGCGGTTTTCGTATTGCGAGTCGTCGATCGAACGTACCGACATCGTCACGCCGAGGCGGTCGAGTGACGGCTTCATGAAGAGCGCGACGCGTTCGAACGTCGGCGAGTTCAGCAGGATCTCAATCGTGAAGGGCTCGTTCGTCTTCACGTTGACGAGCTTGCGATCGCGGATTTCGTAGCCGGCGTCCTTTAAGAGGCGCGTTGCTTCGCGAAGATTGTTGCGCGTCGCTTCGGCGGAACCAGTCTGCGGCGAACGGTACGGCTCAGTGAAGACCTCCGCCGGGACTTTGTCGCGCACCGTTTCGAGGATCTCGAGTTCCTTGCCGGTCGGCAGCTCCCATTTGCGGCCGTCGGTTGCGTCGTTCCAGGCGAGTTCGGTGCCTTTGAAGTAGCTGTCGATACGGATGTACTGCCCGTAGAACATCGTTTTGTTGATCTCGTCGAAATCGAAGGCGAGACCAAGAGCGCGGCGGACGCGGATATCCTGAAACTTGTCGCGGCGCGTGTTGAAGGCGAAGGCCTGCATCATCCCCGAATTGCGGATGACAAACTCTTCGCGGACAACGCGGCCTTCGCGCGTTGCCGGGAAATCGTAGGCGGTCGCCCAATCCTTCGCGCTGTTCTCGCTGCGATAGTCGATCTGGTCGCCCTTGAAGGCTTCGAGTGCGACAGTGGAGTCGCGGAAATAATCGTAGCGCAGCTCGTCGAAGTTCTCACGGCCGACATTTACCGCCAGGTCCTTGCCCCAATAATCCTTCACGCGCTCGTAGGTGATGCTGCGGCCGGCCTCAAAACTCTTGATGCGGTACGCACCGCAACCGAGCGGCGGCTCCAGTGTCGTTTGGCTGATGTCGCGCTGGCGGCCCTGCGCGTCCTTGCCTTCCCACCAGTGCTTGGCGATGACGTTGAGCTGGCCGAGGATCAGCGGCAATTCGCGATTGCCTGCTTGATCGAACGTGAAGGTGATTTCGCGTTCGCCGGTCTTCTCGGCTTTGGTGACGTGACGATAATAAGCACCGAGCTGCGGATCGAGCTTCTTCGTCGCGTCGAAGGAGAAGATGACATCCTCGACCGTTACGGGCTTGCCGTCATGCCATTTCGCTTCGGCGCGCAGACGGAACTTCGCCCACGAAAAATCGGGCGGATGCGCGACGGCTTCGGCGAGCAAGCCATACTCGGTCGAGACTTCGTCTTGCGAGCCGGTCAGCAGCGTGTCGGAGGTCTGCAGGATGCTGCCCGCGATCGACCCTTTGACGGACGCGATGACGAAATTGAAGTTGTCGAAGGTGCCGGTTGCGGCCAGGCGGACAGTTCCGCCCTTCGGGGCATTCGGATTGACGTAATCGAAGCGCTTGAAGTCGGCCGGATATTTCACGCTGTCGAACAGCGAAAGCGCGTGCTTCCAGGGGACGGAGTCTTGAGCCTTGGCGGAGCGCGGAAGGGTCAGGGCGGCCGCGACGGCGGTGGTGCCAGCCAGGACGGATCGGCGCGTTAGCGCGGGCGTAAAACTCACATCAGGCTCCGGTTGGTGGGTGAGGACCTCACCGTCGCGGCCGATTATGACGGTTTTTCGATGTGTCGCCAGCTTTCGGGGCCTTGCGGCCCCGAGCGCTTCAACTTGTCGCGACTTTTACGCGGAACGCGGGATTATTTCTTTTCGGCGGCCTGCGGGATCGCCTGCGGGTGATCCGACTTCGAATTCAGGAAGGCGATGAGGTCGGCGCGCTGGCCGCCACGGGCCATGCCGGCGTAGCTCATGTTGGTGCCCGGAACGAAACCGCGCGGGTTCTGCAGGAACTTGTCGAGATCCTCGAAAGTCCATTCGCCGCCCTTACCCTTCATCGCTGCCGAGAAATTGAAGCCGCGACCTTCGCCCTTCTTCTCGCCGACGACGCCATAGAGATTCGGGCCGACTTTGTTCGGCTCGCCTTTGTTGAAGGTGTGGCAGGTCTGACAGACTTTCGCGGCGTTTTCGCCCTTGGCAACATCGGCCTTGGCGAGCAGCTGCGCGATCGGAACTTCGGGCTCGGCCGGTGCCGCAGGACCGCCCGCGGCCGGCGCTTCCGGAACCACGATCTCGTAACCCGGCTTTTCGACCTTCTTCGGCGTGTAAATCGCGCCGGCTGCGATGTTCAGAGAGAGGACGCAGAGGCACGTGAAAAGGATAGCGCCAAAAACCTTGTTCAGCTCGTAGGAGTCCATCGCAGAAAGGCTCTCTAAAAATCAAAACGTCAGGCGGGCATATTGCACCGCGGCCAGCCATGCTGATAGCCGGTTTGCGGCACTTCTGGCAACCCGTATAAGCGACGCAGAAAGCGTCTTTGTTTCCGGGATTTGCGACCCCTCTTTAGAAAGCCGTTCCGTGATGTCCGCCACGCGTGCACTCGTTCTTATTCCGGCCCGTATGGCGGCTTCGCGTTTGCCGGGAAAACCGCTCGCGGACATCGGCGGCGAGCCCATGATTGTGCACGTTCTGCGACGTGCAGAAGAGGCGAATATCGGGGAGGTTGTGGTGGCGACCGACTCGGGCGCGATCGCGACGGCGGTCGAGAAGGCCGGAGGCCGCGCCGTGCTGACGCGGTCGGATCATGCGAGCGGGTCGGATCGCATCGCGGAGGCCGCCGATATCGTCGATCCGGAGCGAAAAGCCGAGCTGATCGTCAATATTCAGGGCGACCGGCCGACCCAGGCACCGCACGAGATCCGCGCGGCCCTGGACCTCATGGACGATCCTGCGGTCGATATCGGCACGATCGCGGCCGTGATCACGAAAGAGGCCGAAAAGACGGACCCCAACGTGGTCAAGGCGATCGGCACGCCGATCGGCCCTAACAGATTGCGATCGTTGTACTTTACGCGGGCAACGGCACCGTCGGGCGACGGGCCGCTGTACTTCCATATGGGCCTTTATGTGTATCGCCGGGCGGCATTGGCGAAATTCGTTGCTCTGCCGCCGTCACCGCTCGAGCAGCGGGAGCGCCTGGAACAGCTCCGCGCGCTGGAAGCCGGGATGCGGATCGATATTGCGGTGGTGCAGTCCGATCCGCTCGACGTGAACACGCCGGAAGACCTGGAAGCTGCGCGCAAAGTGCTCGGGCGTTGACTTGGCTGCTGCCTGTCCGTAACGCAGCACCCGTCATGAAACCAAAAATCGCATTCCAGGGTGAACTCGGCGCCAACTCGCACATCGCGTGCGAAGAGCGCTTTCCTCAGTATGAAGCGCTGCCGTGCGCGACCTTCGAGGACGCGCTGACCGCCGTTTCCTCCGGCGAGGCGGAACTCGGCATGATCCCGATCGAGAATTCGATCGCGGGCCGCGTTGCCGATATCCACCACATGTTGCCGCACGCGAATCTGCACATCATCGGCGAACATTTTCTGCCGATTCATTTTCAGCTGATGGCGCCGCGTGGCGCGAGCCTGGCGACGATCAAGACCGCCGAGAGCCACATCCATGCGCTCGGCCAGTGCCGCAACATGATCCGCAAGCTGGGTTTGCGCGCGACCGTCGCGGGCGATACGGCGGGTGCGGCGCGGATCATCTCGCAGTCGGGCGATAAGACGCGCGCCGCGCTGGCGCCACGTCTCGCCGCGAAGATCTACGATCTCGATATCCTCGCCGAGGACGTCGAGGACGAAGCGTCGAACACGACGCGCTTCGTCATTCTCTCGAAGGAGCCAAAGCAGGCAAAGTCCGGCAACGGTCTCGTGATCACGACGTTTGTCTTCCGTGTGCGTAACGTGCCGGCCGCGCTGTACAAAGCGATGGGCGGTTTTGCGACCAACGGCATCAACATGACGAAGCTGGAAAGCTACATGGTCGAAGGCAATTTCTTCGCCACGCAGTTTTATGCCGACGTCGAAGGGCATCCGGACGATCGCGGCCTGCAGTTCGCGCTCGAGGAGTTGCAGTTCTTCTCGAAGGAACTGCGTATCCTCGGCGTCTATCCGGCGCACGAATTCCGCGCGACGTTCCGCGAAGCGAAGGACTAGGCCTTCGCGGGAATCGTCAGGCCCTTCTCGACGGCAGGGCGTTTGACGAATTCCGCGAGCACGCGATCGACATTCTTGAAGTCGCTGCGGCCGACGAGATCGCCGGCTTCGTAGAAGCCGTAGAGATTGCGGATCCACGGGAAGATGGCGATGTCGGCGATCGAATAGTCGTTGCCGAGCACCCATGCCTTGCCGTCGAGATGTTTGTCGAGGACGCCGAGCAGGCGCTTCGATTCGTTGACGTAGCGATCGCGCGGGCGCTTGTCTTCGTAGTCCTTGCCCGCGAATTTGTTGAAGAAGCCGAGCTGACCGAACATCGGCCCGATGCCGCCCATCTGGAACATCACCCACTGCAGCGCGTGATAGCGGCCGGCGGCATCCTGCGGGATCAGCTTCTTCGTTTTGTCGGCGAGATAGACGAGGATCGCGCCGGATTCCCATAGCGGTAGCGGTTTTCCATCGGGTCCATTCGGATCGATGATCGCAGGAATTTTGTTGTTCGGGTTGAGCGAGATGAATTCCGCCGACATCTGATCGTTGGTCTCGAAATCAACGCGATGCGGCTCGTAAGGGAGGCCGACTTCTTCCAGCATGATCGACGCTTTCACGCCGTTCGGCGTCGGCAGCGAGTAAAGCTGAATGCGGTCCGGATGTTTTGCGGGCCACTTCTTCGTGATGCGGAAAGCGGAAAGATCGGACATTGCGTATTCCTCGGCCGTGTCGGTTGCGGCTGAGGTATGCCGGATGATCGCGAGCGCAAGCCCTCACGAGTTCGCGCGCGAACGCTTCTTCTTTCCGATGCTGGGGCTAAAGCTCATCAGGCTCAGAATTTCGAACAGCATCTGCGCGCCGGCATGCGCTGTGTTGTTCGTTGCATCATATTGCGGGGCAACCTCGACGACATCGCCGCCGACGATGTTGAGACCCTTCAGCCCATGCAGCAACGCGAGCGCTTCGCGCGTCGTCAATCCGCCGATCTCCGGCGTGCCGGTGCCGGGCGCGAAGGCGGGGTCGAGGCTATCGATGTCGAACGAAATATAAGTCGGTCCATTGCCGACGATTTTTCGGGCCTTCCGAATGATAGCGTCGATGCCGAGCTTCTCGATCTCCTCGGCGTGGATCACCGTCATGCCGCTGTCGTAGGAGAACTCCCAAAGATACTCCGCCGCGCCGCGAATTCCGATTTGCACGGTGCGTTTTGGATCGAGCACGCCGTCGAGGACGGCGAGGCGGAACGGACCGCCGTGATGGAATTTGGTGCCGTCGTACGGACCGCCAGTGTCGCAATGCGCGTCGATGTGAATCATGCCGACCGGCTGTTTCGCGCCGATCGCGCGCAGGATCGGATATGAAATCGAGTGATCGCCACCGACGCTCAACGGGGCTACGCCGGCGTCAACGATCCGGCGGACATGCGCTTCGATGTCTTCGTGCGACTCGACGAGGCTGTAGCGTCCGCGAAAGGGCACGTCACCGACGTCGGCGACGCGGAGTTCCGAGAGCGGCGCACATGCGAGGACATGATTGTAAGGCCCTATGCGTTCGATCGTGCGCAGCGCGCGCGGACCAAATCGCGAGCCGGGGCGGTTCGATACGCCGAGGTCCATCGGCACGCCAAGCAGCGCAACATCAAGGTCTGAGAAATCGGGAGCGCGCGGGTCGATCTGCCGATGCGGCGCGGCGAGTAGCGTCGGTACGCCCATATAGGGCGCTCGCCGCGTGCCTTTCGGATCGAAGATCTTCTCGGCGACTTTGCGGAAGTCCGGATCGAAGGTCTCGCCCGGTTTTGCGTTTGCGTATTTCTTGCGGAGGCGTTCGAGATCGGAGGGCATGAGGTTCTCCGAGGAGGGAACCTCAACATAAGTCACGAACGGCTGTAGCGGAAGGCGCGGCGATTACCGTTTCGTCTTCTCTGCCACGCGTTTATCGAAACGCTCGACGTTCACGATTACGCGCTCGTGCGTGCCCTCGCCGATGAGTTCCTTGTCGTCCCGCGCTTCGACGCGGAAGAAAAGCTTGCGGCCGTCGACGCCGATGATGCGTGCGGTGGCGGTCACCGTCATGCCGACCGGCGTTGCCGCGATATGCGTCACGTCGAGCCGCGTGCCGAGGCTTTGATGGCCCTCGGGCAGCAACGATTCGCAGGCGTCCAGCGCCGCCGCTTCGATGACGTTGATCATGACGGGCGTTGCCAGGACCGCGATCTTGCCGGAGCCGACCGACGGTGCGGTGTGCTCTGGCGCGACCTTGAGTTCGGCGCTGCCCTGCAGTCCGGCGTGGAGACGCGAGAGGTCCAAATAAAATCTCCAATAAGAGCGTATGCGCCTCTAGCGCTCCCTCTCCCGCTTGCGGGAGAGGGTTGGGGTGAGGGCAGGCGGCACGTTCTGAGTGTGAATTCCCTCACCCGGCGCTTCGCGCCACCCTCTCCCGTAAACGGGAGAGGGAAAGACCCGAGCGCACCAATGCCGGCTCGCCGTCAGATCTTCTGGTTGTATTCGCCGACTTCCGGATGCGTGCGCAGCACGCTGTCGATCGCCTTGAACATGTCGTGCATACGCTGCTCGGCGGCCGGGCTTTCGACGACGACGACGAGTTCCGGCTTGTTCGACGAAGCACGGAGCAGGCCCCATGTGCCGTCTTCCACCGTGACGCGGACGCCGTTGACGGTGACCAGATCGCGAATCGCCTGGCCGGCGACTTTCTCGCCCTTCGCCTGCGCGTTCTTGAAGTGGGCGACGACCTGATCGACGATTCCGTATTTGGTCTCGTCGGCGCAGTGCGGCGACATCGTCGGCGACGACCACGTTTTCGGCAGAGCGTTCTTGAGTTCCGACAGCTTCTTGTCCGGGTTGCGATCCATCATGTCGAGGACTGCAATGGCCGAAACGAGACCGTCGTCGTAGCCGCGGCCGAACGGTGCGTTGAAGAAGAAGTGGCCGGACTTCTCGAAGCCGGCGAGCGCGCCGATCTCGTGCGTGCGGCGCTTCATGTAGGAGTGGCCGGTTTTCCAGTAGTCGGCCTTGACGCCGTTCTTCTTCAGCTCCGGATCGGTGTTGAAGAGGCCGGTGGATTTCACGTCGACGACGAAGGTCGCGCCGGGATGCAGCTTCGACATGTCGCGCGCCAGCATGACGCCCACCTTGTCGGCAAAAATCTCGTCGCCGGTGTCGTCGACAACGCCGCAGCGATCGCCGTCTCCGTCGAAGCCGAGCGCGACGTCGGCCTTATGCCGCAACACCTCGTCGCGCATCGCGTGCAGCATTTCGAGGTCTTCGGGGTTCGGATTGTATTTCGGGAAGGTGTGATCGAGCTCGGTGTCCATCGGGATCACTTCGCAGCCGAGTGCTTCGAGAACCTGCGGCGCGAACGCGCCGGCGGTGCCGTTACCGCAAGCCGCAACGACCTTGATCTTGCGCTTGAGCTTCGGGCGATTGGTGAGATCCTTGATGTAACGATCCGGGAAGTTGTCGTGATAGACGAAGCCGCCACTCGGCTTGAGCTTGAATTCGGCGTTGAGGACGATGTCCTTCAGGCGGCCGATTTCTTCCGGGCCAAAGGTGAGCGGGCGGTTGGCGCCCATTTTCACGCCGGTCCAGCCGTTATCATTGTGGGAAGCCGTCACCATCGCGACGCACGGCACGTCGAGTTCGAACTGAGCGAAATACGACATCGGCGACACGGCGAGGCCGATGTCGTGCACCTTCATGCCGGCTGCCATCAGGCCGGTGACGAGTGAGTTCTTGATCGCGGCCGAATAGCCGCGGAAATCGTGACCCGTCACGATCTCGGGCTTTTGCCCCATTTCCTGGATCAGCGTGCCGAGGCCCATCCCGAGGGCCTGCATGCCCATCAGGTTGATTTCCTTCTCGAACAGCCAGCGCGCGTCGTATTCGCGGAAGCCGGTCGCTTTCACCATCGGCTGGGCTTCATACGCATAGGTGTTCGGTTTCAGCGAGGGCTGCGGCTTTGGGTACATAAAGTCCTCTGGGCTGTATCGTTCTGAAGGCAGGAATAGCGGACGCGGGCGTGGGCGGAAAGCCCTGATTGTTCGCTATTGTTCCATCGTAAGTTGGCCGGATCGCACTTCGTAGCTCTTCAAGCGAGCTAGGAAAGAGTTGCCCAGCAGGTTCATGCCGTTCATGGCGCCGGAGGGCAGCACCATGGCGCGCACGTTCGTGACCTTGATGCCCTTGATCTTGACTGACGGCAGGATGACCTCGGCAGCCTTGGTCACGCCATTGGCTGTGCTGACTGAATGTTTGAAGTCCTCGGCGCGGACTTTAACGCCGGCTTTCTGCGCATCTTGATAGTTCAGCGCGACGAAACTCGCCCCGGTGTCGACGACAAAATTGAGCACCGCGTCGCCGACCGTCGCACCTACGTCGAAGTGTCCCCCGCGACCAGCGAGCAAAATGAGCCGGGTCGGACCGGATGCTTCTGCCGGCTGTGCCGTCTGCACCGGCGCCGGAGCGCGTGTCGCTGTCGACATGCGTTGCGCAAAGAGGGTCGCGCCGAAAGCGGCGACCACAGCGACGACAATCAAAGCAATCATGTTGCGCATAGCGCGCGTTAAATCACGCGGGTTGCCAATAAGTCGTAAAATCGATCCTCGGATTAGAGCGCATCGCGTTGGTTTCGCTGCCAAACGACTACGCAAATGGCGACAAGTTTAAGTACCGCGCGGTTTCGCGCGGCGTGTTGGCGGTGCGCTCGTTGGGTCCTCGGGCCAGGGGTGGCGCGGGTAGCGGCCGCGCATCTCGGTGCGGACAGCCGCATAGGAGCCGCGCCAAAATCCGGGCAGATCGCGCGTCACCTGCACGGGGCGATGCGCCGGCGACAGTAGTTCGAGAACGATCGGGACGCGGCCACCCGCGACGGACGGATGTTGGGTGAGGCCGTAAAGTTCTGGCACGCGGACCGCAACGCTTGGGCCCGCTGGGTTCGCGTAGTCGATCCGGAAGCGCGATTCGGTCGGCGCTTCGAAATGCGTCGGTGCGTCGGTATCGAGTTTTCGGCGCAGCGACCAATCAAGACGCTGGTGTAGTGCTTCGGACAAGTCGTCGGCACCGAGTTGGCTGAGCGCCGTCTTGTCGGCGAGCACAGGCGCGAGCCATTCGTGCGCCGACGCGGCGAGTGCGGCGTCGGAGAGATCGGGCCATTCGTCGCCCTCGGCGGTGCGCAGAAACATCACGCGGTCACGCCACTGCGTCAGCGCTTCGCTCCACGGGAGCTGCGAAAGTCCGAGCGCGACGATGCCGTCGGTCAGGACGCGTACGGTTTCATCATTCGGCGTGACTTTTTGCGTCGCGTCGCTGAGCGCGATTGCGCCGAGCCGACGTTGAACACGTCCGCGCAGCGATTTCGTATTCGGATCGAAGGTGATCTCGTTGCGCTTCTCGATGCGATCGCCGAATCGCGTTTCGATCTCGGCGAGCGTGATCGGTGCCGCCAAAACGATGCGGCTTTGCGCCGCGCTGCCGGTCAGTTCCGCCACGGTGAGATAGCTTTCGCGCGCGAGCGGAGAGGTCGGATCGAGTTGCGCTCCGCGCCCGTTGGCGAGCAGGAACGCACCGGTGTTGCCGCGATTTTTCGCGATGCGTTCCGGATAAGCGAGCGAAAGTATTTCGCCGGCTGATGTCTCTTGATCAGTGTCGCGCGAGGCGCCGGCCATTTCGGCCCAGCGCTTCGCCATGCGCCGCGCATCATCGCCGCGTTTCGATCGATCGCGGCGCAGGCCGTCGAGACGCGCGACGAGGTCGACGCTGTCGCCGCCGAGACCGCGTTCCGAGACAATCGCTGCGATGTCGGCGGCTCGTGTGCCGGCGCCTTCGCGCGCCGCATCGACGATCATACGCGCGAGGCGCGGCGGGAGCGGCAGTTTCTGCAGTGCGCGCCCTTCGTCCGTGATGCGATTGCCGGCATCGAGCGCGCCGAGTGTGCGCAGTAGGTTCTGAGCTTCCTTCAGAGCCGGCGCTGGTGGCGGATCGAGGAATCTCAGTTGCGTTGGCTCGGTGACACCCCATTGTGCGAGGTCGAGCACGAAGGATGTGAGGTCGGCGCTGCGGATTTCGGGCTCGGCGAAGGCCGCCAGCGATGCGGTCTGCGGTTCATCCCACAGGCGATAGCAAATGCCTGGCTCGGTGCGGCCGGCGCGTCCGCGACGCTGATCGGCCGCGGCACGCGACACGCGCACGGTTTCGAGGCGTGTGACGCCGACATCGGGCTCGTAACGCGGGACGCGCGCGAGGCCGCAATCGATCACAATGCGCACGCCGTCGATGGTGATTGAGGTTTCGGCGATGGACGTTGCGAGCACGACTTTCCGCGTGCCCTTTGGTAGCGGCTGGATCGCAGCGTCTTGAACATCGCGGTCGAGCGCGCCGTAGAGCGGAACGACGCTTATGGATGGGTCACTCAGCCGTTCGCGCAGAAAAGTTTCGGTGCGGCGGATTTCGCCGGCGCCGGGCAGAAATGCGAGAACCGAGCCCGGCTCGTTGTCGAGTGCGCGCAGAATTGCGTCGGTCATCTGGCGCTCGATCGGCGCGCGCTGATCGCGGCCGAGATGGCGCGTCTCGACCGGAAATGCGCGGCCCTCGCTTTCGACGACCGGTGCGCCATCGCCGAGGAGTTTCGCGACGCGCGCACCGTCCAGCGTCGCCGACATCACGAGGATGCGCAGATCTTCGCGCAGGCCGCTTTGTGCGTCGAGGGTCAGCGCGAGCGCCATATCGGCGTCGAGCGAGCGCTCGTGAAATTCGTCGAAGAGCACGGCCGCGACCCCGTCGAGCGACGGATCGTCGAGGATCATGCGGGTGAAAACACCCTCGGTGACGATCTCGATGCGCGTGCGTTTCGACACTTGCGATGAGAAACGGACGCGCAGGCCGACCGTGTCGCCGACTTTCTCGCCGAGCGTTTTTGCCATTCGTTCGGCGGCGGCGCGGGCCGCGATCCGGCGCGGTTCGAGGACGATGATTTTGCCGCTCCCGACCCATGGCGCATCGAGCAACGCGAGCGGCACGCGCGTCGTCTTGCCGGCACCCGGCGGAGCGACGAGGACGGCGGCCGTTTTGTCGCGCAGCGCGTCCTGCAGCGCGGGCAGTGCTGCGTCGATGGGGAGGGACGTCGAGAACTCCATGCCGTGGGGTTACGGCACGATCGCGATCTTGTCGCCCAGTTTCATCTCGCCGCCCTCGATCACTTCGCAGTAAATGCCGCAGTCGGTGTGGCCGAAGGCCTGCATCAGCGTGCGCGGAATATTCATGTCGCGGGCGGCCGTGACGGGGTCGACGTTGGTGGCGGCGCAGCGCTCGATGCGCTTGGTGACGCGGAGTTTCACGCCCCCCACAGTCAGGTCCGAGCCGATCAGCATGAACTCGCTCCAGGCCGGCCAGCCCTCGAGATAGATGTTGGCGCGGAAGCGGAGTTCGTCGACCGGTGCGCCGACCGCGCCTTCGACCTCGGCGATCGAGGCGCGGTTGAGGATCGAGACAAAGCCACGGCGCGAGTCGGTGAAGCGGTAGGTGTCGGGCGCGGTGAGGACCTTCGGCGGGCCGCGCAGTTCGTCCGGCATGAATTTCCGGAAGAAGGCCTCGATGGTCAGGCGGCCGTCCTTCGTCGAAAGGTCGCCGCGCGCAGCTTCTCGGCCCTCACTGTCGATCGAGAGTTCCCGGGTCGCGTCGTGATAGCGCGTGCGAAGGCCGGCCAGGCGCTCGTTCCGCATCAGCATCAGATACTTGATCTTCGGCTGATGCTCGGGGGCGGCGGCATCGAAGCCGGACGGCCCATTCTCGACCGCGAACAGCCGGTCGCCCGGAAAATAGTGACCTGCCGTCAGCTCGGCCCGCTCCAGCGGCTCGGGCGAGAGGCCCTTGACGGGGTAGCGGTACAGGGATGCGATGGTCGCGGTCATCCGAAGCTCCAGGTTGCGCTCGGAATATCGCCCTCTCCGGCGGCTGAGAAGACAAGAATCGTGTCCGTTCGTTGCGTTGCAATATTCCTCAAGCGGCTGAGGCTGCACCTCTTTCGAGTCCGTTTGGCGGTTCCCATATTGCGTTCGTGGGCGCCTCCTAGAGGGCCCACGGCTCCCTGTCGGGAGCAAAATCCATCGGCGCGGCTCGCCGCGACGAAATCCAACCCATTGACGATGTTCGATTTTCGCGCCTTCGGGGCGAGCGGACAGGCTGAGGGAGTAACGCCATGAACTTTGAGAAATTCACCGAACGTTCGCGTGGATTTGTGCAGTCCGCACAATCTCTTGCGCTGCGTGAAGGGCATCAGCAATTCGGCACCGAGCACCTGCTCAAGGTGCTGCTGGACGATCCCGAGGGGCTGGCGGCCGGCCTCATCGACCGCGCGGGCGGACGCTCGCGCGAAGCATTGGCGGCGACCGAGGCCGCTCTCGACAAAATGCCGAGTGTTTCGGGATCGGGTGCCGGCCAGGTCTACCTGGCGCCGGCGCTCGCGCGCGTCTTCGACAACGCCGAGAAGATCGCGCAGAAGGCGGGCGACAGCTTCGTCACGGTCGAGCGGCTTCTGCTCGCGCTGACGATGGAAAAGGAAGGCGAGGCCGGCAAGATCCTGGCCCGCGCCGGCGTCTCACCGCAGAACCTCAACACGGCGATCGAAACTCTCCGCAAAGGCCGGACGGCCGACTCGGCCTCGGCCGAGCAGGCTTACGACGCCTTGAAGAAATACGCCCGCGACATCACGCAAGCCGCGCGCGACGGCAAACTCGACCCGGTCATCGGCCGAGACGAGGAAATCCGCCGCACGATCCAGGTGCTGTCGCGCCGGACCAAGAACAATCCCGTGCTGATCGGCGAGCCCGGCGTCGGCAAGACCGCCATCGTCGAAGGCTTGGCGCTGCGCATGATCAACGGCGACGTGCCGGATTCGCTGCGTGACAAGAAGCTGCTGTCGCTCGACATGGGCGCGCTGATCGCGGGCGCGAAGTATCGCGGCGAGTTCGAGGAGCGGCTGAAAGCCGTGCTGCAGGAAGTGACTGCGGCCGAAGGCGGCATCGTGCTGTTCATCGACGAAATGCATACGCTGGTCGGCGCCGGTAAGGCGGACGGCGCGATGGATGCGTCGAACCTGCTGAAGCCGGCGCTTGCGCGCGGCGAGCTGCACTGTATCGGCGCGACCACGCTCGACGAGTATCGAAAGCACGTCGAGAAGGACGCTGCGCTCGCGCGGCGCTTCCAGCCAGTGTTCGTCTCCGAGCCGACCGTCGAAGACACGGTTTCGATCCTGCGTGGCCTGAAGGAGAAGTACGAACTCCACCACGGCGTGCGTATCACGGACGCTGCGATCGTCGCGGCCGCGACGTTGTCGAACCGTTACATCACGGACCGGTTCCTGCCCGATAAGGCCATCGATCTCGTCGATGAAGCAGCGGCGCGTCTGAAGATGCAGGTCGACTCGAAGCCGGAAGAGCTCGACTCGATCGATCGCGAAGTCGTGCGTCTGAAGATCGAGCAAGAGGCGCTCAAGAAGGAGACCGATGCGGGCTCCAAGGATCGCCTTAAGCGGCTCGAGAAGGAACTCGCGGGTCTCGAAGAGCAGTCGGCGACGCTGACGCAGCGCTGGCGTGCCGAGAAGGACAAGCTTTCGAACGCGCAGAAGCTGAAGAGCGAACTCGATGCAGCGCGCAACGAACTCGCGGAAGCGCAACGCCGCGGCGAATATCAGCGTGCCGGTGAGCTCGCCTACGGCAAGATCCCGGAGCTCGAGAAGCAGGTCAAAGCGATCGAGGAGAAGGGCGATAAGGGCGATCTGGTCGACGAGGCCGTGACGCAGAACCATGTCGCGCAAGTCGTCTCGCGCTGGACCGGCGTTCCGGTCGACACGATGCTGGAAGGAGAGCGGGAGAAGCTGCTGCGCATGGAGCAGGAGCTGGCCACGCGCGTCGTCGGCCAGGCCGATGCGGTGAAAGCAGTTTCGACCGCGGTGCGTCGTGCCCGTGCGGGCTTGCAGGATCCGAACCGGCCGATCGGCTCGTTCATGTTCTTAGGCCCGACCGGCGTCGGCAAAACCGAGCTGACCAAGGCGCTCGCGTCGTATCTGTTCGACGACGAGACCGCGATGGTGCGCATGGATATGTCGGAGTTCATGGAGAAGCACTCCGTGGCGCGACTGATCGGTGCACCTCCGGGCTATGTCGGCTACGACGAGGGTGGTGCGCTGACGGAAGCGGTGCGGCGGCGGCCCTATCAGGTCGTGCTGTTCGACGAGATCGAGAAAGCGCATCCGGACGTGTTCAACGTTCTGTTGCAGGTGCTTGACGACGGCCGTCTGACCGACGGTCAGGGTCGCACCGTCGATTTCCGCAACACGCTGATCATCATGACGTCGAACCTCGGCGCGGAATTCCTCGTCAACCAGCCGGATGGTGAGGACACCGACAAGGTCCGCAACGAAGTCATGAGCGTGGTGCGTTCAGCGTTCCGTCCGGAATTCTTGAACCGCGTGGACGAGATCATTCTCTTCCATCGTCTCAAGCGGGAAGAGATGGGCGCGATCGTCGATATCCAGCTCGCACGTCTCGCGAAGCTTTTGGAAGATCGCAAGATCGTTCTCACGCTCGACAAGAAGGCTGTCGCTTGGCTTGCCGAGAAAGGTTGGGATCCGGCCTATGGCGCGCGCCCGCTCAAGCGCGTGATCCAGAAATCAGTGCAAGACCCGCTCGCCGAAATGATCCTCGCCGGCACCGTGCGTGACGGCGAAAAGGTCAAGATTTCGGAAGAAGGCAACGTGCTCACCTTCAACGGGAAGGCGTTGCAGACCGCCGAGATCACGCAGTTCGATCCGCCGCAGAAGCGCAAACTGCACTGATCGCATGTGAATAGAGCGAAAGGCCCTACTCGGCGGCACTGCCCGCCCGGAGGGCCTTTCTTTTGGTCAGAGCAACGCGTTACGCGGCGTCGATCCGGCACTGGTAGCAGTTGTTGCGCGCCTAACGGACGTGCACGTACGCGACGTCGTCGCGCTTCAGCAGTTCTTCGGCTCGTGTCGAGATCTTGTCCGTCGGCGTGACTTCGCCGGTGCCGTAGACGATGCGATCGTCCGATCCATATCCGCGCACGATGTAATCCGGGCTCGAAAGAATTTCGGGAACGTCGCCAGTTGGTTTGCTTGCTTCGCACGGCTCTGCGTGAAGAAAGATCGGCCCAGTCTCTGCGTACGGTTGAAGTCCAGGGAATGGACGGAAGGCGAGCACCAGATACGGCTCGCCGGTTGCGACGTGCTTTAAGCAATGACGGCACGGAATGGTGCCGCCTTCCGAGACTCGCCGCTCAGGCGTAAGGCCGTAGGCGTCGGCGCTGCCATTTTGAAGGGATCGCACGGTCTCGGTGGGAAGAGCTTTGAAATGCACGGTCATGGTCATCTCCGATCTGCGCGAACTATGCGCGTGCGATCGGCGTCAAACCCACCCGTTTCCTGCTTGCGGTTGTGCCGAGACGGCGGCGCGGATTATTCTCGGAGCGTGAACCTCAAGCAGTACAACGCCTTTTGCAAAAAGCTTCCGCGCGCGACGCACAGCGTGCAGTGGAGCGACGCACATGTCTGGAAAGTCGGCGGCAAAGTCTTCGCTTTGGCGCGCGAGGACGACGAGCCGTTCCGGGTCAGCTTCAAGGTTTCGGATCTGGCGTTCGAGATTTTGTCCGAGCAGGAAGGCTGCAAGCCCGCCCCCTATCTCGCCTCGCGCGGACTGAAGTGGATCCAGCGTCACGGCGACGAGAGCGTCGACGATGCGGCCCTGAAGGACTATCTGCGCGAAGCCCACCGGCTGATCGCAGCGAAACTCACGAAGCGGGTTCAGCGCGAGCTTGGGCTGCTGGCGGATTAGTCTCCGAGACCGTTAACTGGCGAAATTATAGTTTTTTCATAGATTTAGTCGCTGTCGGGCGCGCGCTACGCCGTCGCTCGTCTCTACTTCAGATTGCGCGCCGATCCTCGATCATGCATGATCCACGATAGCGAGCGCGCCGTGAGCGGGACGGTGGGGCTCTGATCGGGATGGGCCATGCGCCTCGATATTTCGAGCCGACTGCAAGCCGGGCGCTTGCATGAGGCTCTGACCGGCCAAATCGTCGACCAGCATTACAAGGCCGGCGAACGGCTCGGGCTTGGCGCTTTGGCAGAAGAATTCGCGGTTTCGCTTCCCCCGCTGCGAGCCGCTGCCGCGCGGCTGGCGCGGGACGGCCTCGTGACGCTCTCACCTTGCGGGGAGTATTTCACCGTCACTTCGCCGCCCGATGCCGCGTGGATGGAAGAGCTTCTCAGTTATCGATTGCTGATCGAGACATCGGCCGTGGGGCTGATCGCCCGACAGCGGCCGACCGAGACGTTGCGGCGCATGCGTGCGGCGGTGCGCGCGGACGTGACCGGCGAATCGCTCACGTTCGGCGCGTTCCGGATGATGCACGATGCCGACAAAGAATTTCACGCCGCCATCGTTGAAGGGACGGGCAACCGCGTCACCATCCGCGCGTATCGCGACCTGCAGCCGCATCTGCACTACGCGCGTTTATTTTATAGCGGTGCGGCGCGGAACTGCCGCGTGATGAACGAGCACGGTGCGATTGTTGTTGCGGTCGAGCGCGGCGAGGCGGCCAATGCCGAGCAAGCGTTGCGTGCCCACATCGAGGAAACGCACGCATTCGCCACGGCGTTCGATCCGGCGGCGTTGTTTCGGCAAGCGCTCGGACAAACGCCATGACGCTGACGGACGAGGCGCGGGGACATCAGGCCATCTCTCGCCGCGGTCTTGCGGATCAGATTTACGATGTTTTGCTCGGGCGCATCATCGAGCAGCATTACGGCCCTGGCGCTAAGCTGAACATCGATGCGCTTGCACGCGAGCTTGGCGTCAGTTCGTCTCCGGTGCGCGAGGCATTGGCGAAGCTCGCCGCCGTCAAACTTGCGGTTGCCAATTCATATGTCGGCTACTCGATTGCACCGGTGCCCGACAATGCGTGGTTCGAGGAAGCTTGGCGTTTCCGTTCGCTGATGGAGCCGTGGGCTGCGGGCGAAGCTGCAATACATCGCCCGGCCGACGAGATCGCGCGCATGCACGCGTCGATGGATAGTTTGCGCGAGTTGCTGACGGATGCTCCGCGCGTCAGCCGGCCGAGCGGCATCCCGGCTGAGAACTACGCGATCTTCAAGACCGACGTCATGTTTCACCGCGCGGTGCTCCACGCATCGCGCAACCGCGTGATGATTCGGTCGTTCGAGGAGATGAACGTGCATCTCCAGTTCGCGCGGCTGGCGCGTGAGATGCCGGAGCGCGTCGTGCGCGTGACGATCGCGGAGCATGAAGCTGTCGTCGATGCGATCGAACGCGGCGATAGCGAAGCCGCGAAAGCCGCGATGGCGAATCATCTTCTGCAAAGCCGGATGCGCGTCGGCACCGCGCTCGAAGGCGGATCGCTGGCTTAAGATTGCTCTAGCCACGTTGTTTCGAAGCGGTCGCTCGCGTGGATGTCGATGGTCTCCAGCAGGCCGGGGCCGAGATTCTTGAACTTGTGCGGAGTGCCTGCCGGAGCGACGAGCACTTGACCGGCTGTCGCCTCGATCTCCTTGTCGCCGAGCGTGAATAGCGCGCGTCCGGTGCGGACGATGAATGTTTCGAGATACGGATGCGTGTGGAGGCGAGGACCTGAGCCGATGGCGTCTTTGCCGAAGAAGATGATCGAATAGGGCATGCCGTAAGCCGCGCCTTCGATTTCACCCTGCCAGTGGGTTGTATTCTCGGTCCAAGTTGCACGGTCGATCACGAAAACCATCGTGGCCTCTCAAGTTGCAGTTGCGGGACGGGGACGTGGTTCAAGCATGACGGCGTAGAGGCCGAGAAGCAGCAGCGTGCCGGCCGCATCGGCAAAATAGTTGGCGAGACCCGGCGCGCTGTAACTCAGCAGGAATTGCCATAGCCAATAGCTCGCGCCGATCAAAGCCGTCACGCCAATGATGCGTGCCGGATCGATGCTCGGTCGGTCAGATTGCGAGCCGTAGCGCGCGAGCGCGATCATCCTCGGCATGCGCCAGGCGAGGAGGCCGGCGCCGAGCCACATCGCGGCGAAGGCGGCGGCTCCGTAGGCCAGACCGTGGCTGACGAGAATTCCCCCGGCGACGAAGGTGCCGCCGAGGCCGCCGGCGATTGCGACGTCTTTCGCCAGGCGCCACGTTTCGCCGAGCGGGCCGAACATCAGCCAACCGGGGAGCAGTACGCCGAGCGCCCAAGCGCACAGCCAGATCGCGATGTAGGTGAGGGCGGCCGAAACGGATGGTGGTGTCGGTGGTTCGGCTCGGAGCGCGAAAACGCGGTGCGAGAAGAATGCAACGACGGCGAGCACGATGCCTTCAGGCAGCCAAGCGCGAACGAACTCGCCTAGCGGCACCCCGAATCGAATGGTGGGACGGAGCTGTTCAGCGAGCGGCGAGCGCCACAGCGTGAGAAGCAAGAGAGCCGGAAATGCGATCGCGGCGTAGCGAAGCCACGGCACGATTTAGCGCCGGCGGCTCGATGCTTCGCGGCGGCGCGTCTGCTGTGCCTCGGTCGCTTCGGTCGGCGAACGATTGATGATCGCGTCGATCTTGGCGCGCTCGCGCTCGAACGATGCCATTGCGTTGCCTTCGAGGGCGCGGCCACGCGGCAGCTTTATGCGGACCGGATCGACGAAGCGGCCGTTGACGAGCACCTCGTAGTGGACATGCGGGCCGGTGGAGAGACCGGTCGAGCCGACATAGCCGATCAGCTGGCCTTGGCGGACGCGGGTTCCGACCGAGATGCCGCGTGCGAAGCCGGACATGTGGCCGTAAGCGGTCTCGTAGCCGTTCGCGTGTTTGACGCGGATGTATTTGCCGTAGCCGCCTTCCCAGCCGGCCTTTTCGATCACGCCGTTACCGGATGCGTAGATTTGCGTGCCGCGCGGCGCGGCCCAGTCAACGCCGGTGTGCATTTTCGAGTAGCCGAGGATCGGGTGACGCCGCCAACCATACGGGGAGCGCATCGCGCCGCCGTCGATCGGTTTGCGGACGAGGAATTTCTTGGAGCTTTTGCCGCCTTCGTCGAAGTAGTCGACGACGTTGTCATCGGGCGCGAGGAAGCGGTAGTAACGGCGCGTTTCGCCGCCGATGGTGAGCGATGCGTAGAGCAACTCGGTCTTGTCGTTGGTCGCGCCGCTGTCGTCTTCACCCGGATAGACGAGTTCGAGCGAATCGCCCGGCTGCACCTTGCGCTGGAAGTTGATGTCGGTCGAATAGACGCGAACGAACGCATCAATGAGTGGGCGTGGAACGCCCTGGCGCAGAGCGGTTTCGTAAATGCTCTGCTGCAGGCGAACGCCGCCGCCGTTATCTTCTTCCTCTTCGTCGTCATCCTTGCTCGGGCCTTTGTTGTCGGCGACCTGCGTGTCCGCCGACTGGACGTCGACGGAGACGTATTTGCCGATATCCGAGAGCGCGACGACAACT